>NZ_CANLZU010000082.1 GCF_947495715.1 uncultured Oceanisphaera sp. | reverse complement strand
TTGAGCTAACCTGTACTAATGACCCGTGCGGCTTAACCATACAACACCCAAGAAGTGTGAGACCTTGCGGTCAAGGCTACTTAACAATTATTTCAGAACATCAGCTTTCCAGCGTTTGTTAGCACTAGCTGACAAACACCAGTTTATGCCTGGCGGCGATAGCGTTGTGGTCCCACCTGATCCCATGCCGAACTCAGAAGTGA
>NZ_CANLZU010000081.1 GCF_947495715.1 uncultured Oceanisphaera sp. | reverse complement strand
GGAGCGGGAAACGAGATTCGAACTCGCGACCCCAACCTTGGCAAGGTTGTGCTCTACCAGCTGAGCTATTCCCGCAGATACTGCTTATCGTATTTTAACTTTTCAAAACACCGGTCTGGTAACCCATGTCTTCAATTTGGAGCGGGAAACGAGATTCGAACTCGCGACCCCAACCTTGGCAAGGTTGTGCTCTACCAGCTGAGCTAT
>NZ_CANLZU010000080.1 GCF_947495715.1 uncultured Oceanisphaera sp. | reverse complement strand
ATGGTGCCCAGAGACGGAATCGAACCGCCGACACGGGGATTTTCAATCCCCTGCTCTACCGACTGAGCTATCTGGGCTTAACGTGATCTTTTACCAAGAGCACATTCAAACTGCTTTCGAACTTATTGCTTGAAATATGGTGCCCAGAGACGGAATCGAACCGCCGACACGGGGATTTTCAATCCCCTGCTCTACCGACTGAGCTATCTGGGC
>NZ_CANLZU010000079.1 GCF_947495715.1 uncultured Oceanisphaera sp. | reverse complement strand
TTGAGCTAACCTGTACTAATGACCCGTGCGGCTTAACCATACAACACCCAAGAAGTGTGAGACCTTGCGTTCAAGGCGACTACAAAAAAGATTATTTCAGAACATCAGTTTTCCAGCGTTTGTTAGCCTTAGCTGACAAACCCAATTTATGCCTGGCGGCGATAGCGCTGTGGTCCCACCTGATCCCATGCCGAACTCAGAAGTGAAACGCACCCGCGC
>NZ_CANLZU010000078.1 GCF_947495715.1 uncultured Oceanisphaera sp. | reverse complement strand
TTTTTTGTTTCCCAACTACCTGCGAGTGCCCACACAGTTTGCTTGATATATTGTTAAAGAGCGTTGACCTTGTCTCAGGTCAGGGATGCGTAATCTACGCACTCCATTATGTTTCGTCAAGCGTTTAAAGCGACTTAATTTTCTGTCTCTCAAACCCTTGTGACCGTTGGCGTGTTGCCCCGTGTCAGTGGATGCGCATTATAGGGAACCGCTGATTTTGCGCAAG
>NZ_CANLZU010000077.1 GCF_947495715.1 uncultured Oceanisphaera sp. | reverse complement strand
TTCACTTCTGAGTTCGGCATGGGATCAGGTGGGACCACAACGCTATCGCCGCCAGGCATAAACTGGTGTTTGTCAGCCAAGGCTAACAAACGCTGGAAAGCCGACCGCCATGGAGGGCGGAAGTGCAGAAAATGCAGGAGCAATTTTCTGCTGATTCTCTGAAATAATCTGTTCGTTCTCGACCGCAAGGTCTCACACTTCTTGGGTGTTGTATGGTTAAGCCGCACGGGTCATTAGTACAGGTTAGCTCA
>NZ_CANLZU010000076.1 GCF_947495715.1 uncultured Oceanisphaera sp. | reverse complement strand
CCGGCATAGCTCAGTTGGTAGAGCAACTGACTTGTAATCAGTAGGTCCCGAGTTCGACTCTTGGTGCCGGCACCATTTAAACCAGCCTCAGCGCTGGTTTTTTTGTGTCTGCGTTTTACCAACTGCATTTCCTCTTGTTATACCAATCTGGAAAACTAACTGATCTATTTAGCTACCCTGTAAAGGTCGAACGAAGGGGCTACTCCACCGACACGCTGAACCGCATCCCTGCGACGCTCAGCACATGACGTC
>NZ_CANLZU010000075.1 GCF_947495715.1 uncultured Oceanisphaera sp. | reverse complement strand
AGTTTGCTTGATATGAGTAGAGCGCTTTTGATAAGGGCGTGGCAGTTAGTTCGCCTATAGCTGACTGCACACCGAGTTCTGTAGCCAAGCCAAGGGAAGACATTCTTCTTGCCGCTCGGGTTCGCAGGCTCACCGCTCGCCTTTACCAAAAATCTGCGAAGCTTGCTTCGCAAAAACGATTTTTGGTCCCCTTCGTCTAGAGGCCTAGGACACCGCCCTTTCACGGCGGTAACAGGGGTTCGAATCCCCTAGGG
>NZ_CANLZU010000074.1 GCF_947495715.1 uncultured Oceanisphaera sp. | reverse complement strand
AGTTTGCTTGATATGAGTAGAGCGCTTTTGATAAGGGCGTGGCAGTTAGTTCGCCTATAGCTGACTGCACACCGAGTAAAGCAACACAGCGTACAGGGATAGCATTATTCTTGTCGCTCGGGTTCGCGGAGCTCACCACTCGCCTTTACCAAAAATCGTCGAAGCTTGCTTCGACAAGATTGATTTTTGGTCCCCTTCGTCTAGAGGCCTAGGACACCGCCCTTTCACGGCGGTAACAGGGGTTCGAATCCCCTAGGG
>NZ_CANLZU010000073.1 GCF_947495715.1 uncultured Oceanisphaera sp. | reverse complement strand
TGAGCTAACCTGTACTAATGACCCGTGCGGCTTAACCATACAACACCCAAGAAGTGTGAGACCTTGCGGTCGAGAACCAACAAATTATTTCAAATCAAACAGACAGAACAGGTATAAATAACGTTCTGTAGGGTCGACTTATTTTTCAAGAAAAGTATTCGACCGATTTTGATTCACCTTTCCAGATGACAATTTATGCCTGGCGGCGATAGCGCTGTGGTCCCACCTGATCCCATGCCGAACTCAGAAGTGAAACGCACCCGCGC
>NZ_CANLZU010000072.1 GCF_947495715.1 uncultured Oceanisphaera sp. | reverse complement strand
AGCTGCCACACTATCATCGGCGCGGGTGCGTTTCACTTCTGAGTTCGGCATGGGATCAGGTGGGACCACAACGCTATGGCAGTCAAACAAAACTGGTTTTTCTAATCTAAAACTGGTGCTGATACCCGGATTCGAACTGGGGACCTCACCCTTACCAAGGGTGCGCTCTACCAACTGAGCTATATCAGCGAAATTGGGTGCCTGGCAGTGACCTACTTTCACATGGCAGCTGCCACACTATCATCGGCGCGGGTGCGTTTCACTTCT
>NZ_CANLZU010000071.1 GCF_947495715.1 uncultured Oceanisphaera sp. | reverse complement strand
GAAACGAGATTCGAACTCGCGACCCCAACCTTGGCAAGGTTGTGCTCTACCAGCTGAGCTATTCCCGCAGTAATCTTCTAACTCTGTGCATGGGGCCGCGTCGCGACCCTCATCAACTTCAGCAAGGTCAAACTCTATCAGCTGAGCTATTCCCGCAAAACTTCTTAACTTTTTAAAACACCGGTCTGGTAACCCATGTTTTCAATTTGGAGCGGGAAACGAGATTCGAACTCGCGACCCCAACCTTGGCAAGGTTGTGCTCTACCAGCTGAGCTAT
>NZ_CANLZU010000070.1 GCF_947495715.1 uncultured Oceanisphaera sp. | reverse complement strand
GCCCAGATAGCTCAGTCGGTAGAGCAGGGGATTGAAAATCCCCGTGTCGGCGGTTCGATTCCGTCTCTGGGCACCATTTTCGGTGCTTTTATATAAAAGTCCAACGCCCAGATAGCTCAGTCGGTAGAGCAGGGGATTGAAAATCCCCGTGTCGGCAGTTCGATTCTGTCTCTGGGCACCATTTTAACGCAAGTGCCAAACGCCGGCATAGCTCAGTTGGTAGAGCAACTGACTTGTAATCAGTAGGTCCCGAGTTCGACTCTTGGTGCCGGCACCAT
>NZ_CANLZU010000069.1 GCF_947495715.1 uncultured Oceanisphaera sp. | reverse complement strand
CGCAAGTGTCTTGGAACTTCTTGGCGAAATATGTTGTAAGCATCAGTCACTGATGCAATCAACTCCGCTTAGAGAAGAATTGTTTTTATGAGTGGTTTCGACGCGGATTCTAGACGTCGTGAATGTGAGCCTCCTGAGCATAGTCCGCTATGTGATGGAGCGAGCAATCGCGACAACGACGAAGACGCTAAGAAAACGCCATAGAAAACACACTTCTTGGGGTTGTATGGTTAAGTGACTAAGCGTACACGGTGGATGCCTTGGCAGTCAGAGGCGATGAA
>NZ_CANLZU010000068.1 GCF_947495715.1 uncultured Oceanisphaera sp. | reverse complement strand
ATCACCTCCTTACCTTAATCTCAACGTCTGTTGAGTGTTCACACAGTTTGCTTGATATGAGTAGAGCGCTTTTGATAGAAGCATTTTTCTTGTGTGCCTAAAGCCAAGAAAAGCGAGATTTTTATAGAGTCCACCTTCGTTTATATCAAATTTAGCTCGAGAATCCAAAGCTAAAGCTTCTTTAGCTTTGATTTCTCAGGAAATCTGCTCTTTAACAATCTGGAAAGCTGATAGAAATAATTTGTAGTTCTTGATACGCAAGTGTCTTGGAACTTCTTGGCG
>NZ_CANLZU010000067.1 GCF_947495715.1 uncultured Oceanisphaera sp. | reverse complement strand
CGTCCTTCATCGCCTCTGACTGCCAAGGCATCCACCGTGTACGCTTAGTCACTTAACCATACAACCCCAAGAAGTGTCCTTTTATGGTGTTTTCTTAACAGCTTCGTCGTTGTCGCGATTGCTCGCTCCATCACATAGCGGACTATGCTCAGGAGACTCACACTAGCGACGCCTAGAATCTGTGTCGAAACCACTCATAAAAAAGAGGCTTCTCTAAGCGGAGTTGATTGCATCAGTGACTGATGCTTACAACATATTTCGCCAAGAAGTTCCAAGACACTTGCG
>NZ_CANLZU010000066.1 GCF_947495715.1 uncultured Oceanisphaera sp. | reverse complement strand
ATGAATTACTGAAGTTTTGCTATTTCTAGTGCACTTCGACAAGACATTGAAAAACAATATTTTTTGTTTCCCAACTATCTGCGAGTGCCCACACAGTTTGCTTGATATATTGTTAAAGAGCGTTGACCTTGCTTCAGGTCAGGGATGCGTATTTTACGCTTCCCGTTATGTTCGTCAAGTGTTGAATCAAACTTTGTTTCGTTCGTTTCGAACCCTTGTGACCGTTGGCGTGTTGCCCCGTGTCAGTGGATGCGCATTATAGGGAACCGCTGATTTTGCGCAAGGGC
>NZ_CANLZU010000065.1 GCF_947495715.1 uncultured Oceanisphaera sp. | reverse complement strand
CGGGGCTATAGCTCAGCTGGGAGAGCGCTTGCATGGCATGCAAGAGGTCCGCGGTTCGATCCCGCGTAGCTCCACCACTTATCGCATTTGAAAACAGAAATATCTGCCAAACGGGGCTATAGCTCAGCTGGGAGAGCGCTTGCATGGCATGCAAGAGGTCCGCGGTTCGATCCCGCGTAGCTCCACCAAATGGCAGAAAAAACCAGTAAAACAGCATTGTTTTGGGGCTATAGCTCAGCTGGGAGAGCGCTTGCATGGCATGCAAGAGGTCCGCGGTTCGATCCCGCGTAGCTCCACCAA
>NZ_CANLZU010000064.1 GCF_947495715.1 uncultured Oceanisphaera sp. | reverse complement strand
TGTAGTTCTTGATACGCAAGTGTCTTGGAACTTCTTGGCGAAATATGTTGTAAGCATCAGTCACTGATGCAATCAACCCCGCTTTGAGCGAGTTGTTTTTATGCTGCCTTTATATAGCAATATATTTAGGCGAGCGTCATCGACGTGAGTTCGAGGCGCGGTTTGAACGAGCCTCCTGAGCATAGTTCACTATGTGATGGAGCGAGCGAAAGCCGCAACGACGAAATCACTAAGATGAAGCCTCATAAAACACACTTCTTGGGGTTGTATGGTTAAGTGACTAAGCGTACACGGTGGATGCCTTGGCAGTCAGAGGCGATGAA
>NZ_CANLZU010000063.1 GCF_947495715.1 uncultured Oceanisphaera sp. | reverse complement strand
AATGCCATGGACGGCATTTCCGAGCCCCCACGGATGGGTTCATGGCGTGTCGAGGGAGGCGGCTGTGTTGCCTCTGAGCTCGGGTTTAAAATGATCAGACCTTTATTTAAATTGGTATAAATACTGGCTTACGGCTTATGTAGAATTGGCGGCAATCTCATCAGGTAGGTCGAAAAATGACTGGTTGGGTGGTTTTTTTTTATTTTCTGGTTGACACAAAAAGGCCCCCTGCCTATTATGCGCCTCGTCTGAACGGACATGGTCCGGGAAGAAAGATAAGCGGGGCTATAGCTCAGCTGGGAGAGCGCTTGCATGGCATGCAAGAGGTCCGCGGTTCGATCCCGCGTAGCTCCACCA
>NZ_CANLZU010000062.1 GCF_947495715.1 uncultured Oceanisphaera sp. | reverse complement strand
TTTAAAATGGCTGGGGTACCAGGATTCGAACCTGGGAATGGCGAGATCAAAACCCGCTGCCTTACCGCTTGGCGATACCCCAATTTTCTTAAATGGTGCGGGAGGCGAGACTTGAACTCGCACACCTTGCGGCGCTAGAACCTAAATCTAGTGCGTCTACCAATTTCGCCACTCCCGCTAAGAGTGGTGGCTATGGCGGGATTCGAACCTGCGACCCCATCATTATGAGTGATGTGCTCTAACCAACTGAGCTACATAGCCACATCAGCATCGAAGTTATTCGATGTTTTTAAAATGGCTGGGGTACCAGGATTCGAACCTGGGAATGGCGAGATCAAAACCCGCTGCCTTACCGCTTGGCGATACCCCA
>NZ_CANLZU010000061.1 GCF_947495715.1 uncultured Oceanisphaera sp. | reverse complement strand
GGTAGTTCAGTTGGTTAGAATACCGGCCTGTCACGCCGGGGGTCGCGGGTTCGAGTCCCGTCCACTCCGCCATTATTAGAGAAGCCCTTAGCTTTTGAAAGCTAAGGGCTTTTTGCTGTCTGTCGTTCAGTAAATCCATCCATTCCCTTTTGCCAACTCCACCCCTCGTGACCAAACCGTGACCATTTGGTGACCAGCCACCTGTTTTGACCGGTATTCAAAATGGCCACCAAAAAAGGATCCCCTTGTTCGCTCAACGGCGTTATACCAATCTGTAAAACTAACTGATCTATTTAGCTGCCCTGTAAAGGTCGAACGAAGGGGCTACTCCACCGACACGCTGAACCGCATCCCTGCGACGCTCAGCACATGACGTC
>NZ_CANLZU010000060.1 GCF_947495715.1 uncultured Oceanisphaera sp. | reverse complement strand
ATCTGAAGCTTAGAGGCTTTTCCTGGAAGCAGGGCATCAATGACTTCGCCACCGTAGTGACTTCGTCTCAGGTCTCAGCATTGAGCGTCCGGATTTACCTAAACACTCTGCCTACACCCTTTCACCAGGACAACCAACGCCTGGCCCATTTAGCCTTCTCCGTCCCCCCATCGCAATACACGTCAGTACGGGAATATTAACCCGTTTCCCATCGACTACGCCTTTCGGCCTCGCCTTAGGGGTCGACTCACCCTGCCCCGATTAACGTTGGACAGGAACCCTTGGTCTTCCGGCGTGGAGGTTTTTCACCCCCATTATCGTTACTCATGTCAGCATTCGCACTTCTGATATCTCCAGCATGCTTCACAACACACCTTCGCAGACTTACAGAACGCTCCCCTACCACGTGT
>NZ_CANLZU010000059.1 GCF_947495715.1 uncultured Oceanisphaera sp. | reverse complement strand
AAGCTCAGGCTCTCCAGGCTGTTCGCGTTGCCCGCATTGGCTTCGCTGATGCCGGTGATGGCATTGCTGACGGACCCGCCGTCCACATAGACGTCATCGCCCTGCACTGCCACCGTCAGGGTACCGCTGCTCGCGCCGGCGGCGATGGTCACCTCGCCCAACGTGGTGGTCACGGTGATCGCGTTGTTGGCGATCACCGGCTTACCGTCCGCGTCCTTCAGGATCACGGTGTAGGTCAGGCTGCCGTCCCCTTCGGTCGCCGTGTTGCGATCCACCGCCAGCTCGGCGGTTACCGGGCTCTCGGTGTCTGTGACGGTGACCGTGGCGTCACCGGTGGTCAGTTGCTCGAAGTTGTGTGCGCCGGCGTCACTGACGCTCACGCTGAAGGTATCCCCGTCCTGATACACGTCGTCGCCCTG
>NZ_CANLZU010000058.1 GCF_947495715.1 uncultured Oceanisphaera sp. | reverse complement strand
ACCGTCAGTGACGCCGGCGCACATAACTTCGAACAGCTGACTACCGGTGACGCCACGGTCACCGTCACAGACACCGAAAGTCCGGTAACAGCCGAACTGGCGGTGGACCGCAGCACGGCAGAAGAAGGCAGTACCGATCTGACTTACACCGTGATCCTGAAGGACGCGGACGGTAATCCGGTGACCGCCAACAACGCGATTACCGTGACCACCACGCTGGGCGAGGTGACCATCGCCGCCGGCGCGAGCAGCGGTACCCTGACGGTGGCAGTGCAGGGCGATGATGTCTATGTGGACGGGGCCACCGTCAGCAACGCCATCACCGCCATCAGCGAAGCCAACGCCGGTGATGCGGGCAGCCTGGAGCAGCTGAGCTTCGACGGCACGGCCGTGACCACCGCGATCGGCGACAGCACCGACACCACCACCCTGACCTTTGCGGATGT
>NZ_CANLZU010000057.1 GCF_947495715.1 uncultured Oceanisphaera sp. | reverse complement strand
AGAAGTGAAACGCACCCGCGCCGATGATAGTGTGGCAGCTGCCATGTGAAAGTAGGTCACTGCCAGGCACCCAATACAAAAAGCCCTTCACCGATGTGAAGGGCTTTTTTACGTCTGCAATTTACACTTTTTCACATGGCAAGGTAGAACAGCGGAGCGCAGCGACTTCTCAACAGTGAAAGTAGGGCGAAGCACGCCCGGAAAAAGCAGCGCTTTTTCAGTGCTTCGCGACCCGAGCTCTGCGAGGGGACGGGCCACGCCAGGCACCCAATACAAAAAAGCCCGATTCGAAAGAGTCGGGCTTTTTTCATGTCTGAAAAATAGTGAGGAGTGAAGAGGGAGGCGTGAGGAGAACAACACCGGTGCTGCCAGCCTCGATGTTTTTCTGGTGTAGTTTGGCAATGTGCCCTTATGCTGCCACGCCTCACGCCTCACGCCTCACGCCTCACGCCTCACGCCTCACGCCTCACGCCTCACGCCTCACGCCTCACGCCT
>NZ_CANLZU010000056.1 GCF_947495715.1 uncultured Oceanisphaera sp. | reverse complement strand
TCGCCAAGAAGTTCCAAGACACTTGCGTATCAAGAACTACAAATTATTTCTATCAGCTTTCCAGATTGTTAAAGAGCGTGACTTCATAAAAGTCAAAGTGATAGATTGCTATGTAAAGTAAGCAATATATGACTTTGAATTCTTTGACTCAGGTTGATACAGGGCGCTAAATGGTGGAGCTATGCGGGATCGAACCGCAGACCTCCTGCGTGCAAGGCAGGCGCTCTCCCAGCTGAGCTATAGCCCCATTTAGTTCTTAGCTTTATTTCTAGTTTTAACACTTTTTATACTGTGTTTAGCTAGACACCAAATCGACGGCGAGACGAGGAATGAGCTGAGGACGTTTAGCCTGCTAAACGACGATGCTCATGACGCTGTATCGACAAGATTTGGTGGGTCTGGGTGGATTTGAACCACCGACCTCACCCTTATCAGGGGTGCGCTCTAACCAACTGAGCTACAGACCCAAACCTGTTGTGGTTTGTTGTTAGTCGACCTCACCCTACTTTCTATTCAAGGGAAGTGGGGTGCTAACCAACTGAACGACAGACCCAAACCTGTTTTGTAATGCGTTAGCATCACAAAATCGCATCAGCTTTCACTCATGCGATAAGTCACTCTTTCATATCAAGCAAACTGTGTGAACACTCAACAGACGTTGAGATTAAGGTAAGGAGGTGATCCAACCCCAGGTTCCCC
>NZ_CANLZU010000055.1 GCF_947495715.1 uncultured Oceanisphaera sp. | reverse complement strand
TCCTCTTTCATCTTTGGCAACATTTGATAATAGATGCCCCCTTGTCGGAAGAAGGAGTAGGTGCGGGTTTTACTGGTATTGGCTTTTATCGTCTTTTCCAGCCCGGCGGCATCTCCGGCCTTGCCGAGCAAGGTCAGCAGCACGATGGCCAGGGCGCTGAACAGGAATAAACGGTCGCGACGCTTGGTTGAACTGACATGGGTGTCAGCCATGCCCATGCCGAACTTGTAGTCCTTGATGTCCCGAAAGCTGCTCTCGATCCCCCAACGCTTGCCGTACAACTTGAGGGCGTCGGAGGCACTCAGATCACGCCGGTTGCTGGCCAGAAACCAGGCCTCTTTCATGTCCGTTTTCTTGCAGCAGAAGACCCGGGCGACGGGCTGTCTCTGGTTGGTCAGCTCCACCTCTTTCAAGGTGCGGGTACGACCACTGGGCGTCAGCCATGTCTTCGCCGGTTTGAGGTCTTCACCCACCGGGCAGAGCAGAATATTGTCTTTAAAACGAATGAGATAGTCGAACTCAAGCGTGTCTTCCAACAGGGCAAACAGACCGGTGTTGCCAAAACCCCGGTCGGCCACAATGGTTACGTTCACATCGTCCGGCAGAGTGTTTTTCAGCTTCCACAATAGCTCGTCTTCGTGGTCATTGCGTTTACCTTTCAGCAAGGATTTTTGGTGCGTCTTCCACAGCAGCGGCGTGTTGCGTCCATGACTGGTCTGCATGCTCAGCACGATGCTGCTATGGTCGTCGGCATCGAA
>NZ_CANLZU010000054.1 GCF_947495715.1 uncultured Oceanisphaera sp. | reverse complement strand
GGCGTTGTTTCCTAAATCAGGGAACTATCTGCTTCTCCCGTGATCCGATCTCCTGACGAACGGACTCGGGAGCAGCACAATGGGCAAGGCACGACACAACATCAGTAACTGGCGGCAATACAATCGAGCTTTGATTAATCGTGGTTCACTCACCTTCTGGGTCGATGAACAGGCCATCGAACAGTGGCATTGCCATGAACACCATGGCCGCAGAGGCCGCGGTTTCCAATACAGCGATAGTGCCATTGAAACGGCGCTGATGCTCAAAGCCTTCTTCAGCTTGCCGTTGCGGGCATTGGAAGGATTTATCAACTCCGTTTTTCAGCTGATGGATGTGCCGCTGACCTCACCGGGATACAGCAGTATCTGCAAACGAGCCAAGACCGTGGACGTGAAGTACCGCTTGCCAAGTAAAGGCGCGGTCACTCATCTGGTCATTGATGCCACCGGTCTGAAGGTGTTCGGTGACGGCGAATGGAAACAGCGCAAGCATGGCAAGGGTAAGCGCCGGGTCTGGCGTAAGTTACACCTTGCAGTCGATGCGCGTACCCACGAGGTAATTGCCGCTGAAGTCAGCCTGGAAAACGTGGCTGATAACGAGGTATTGCCGACGCTGCTCAACCCGCTTCGGCGCCGGTTGCACCAGGTCTCGGGCGATGGAGCTTACGATACCAAGGAGTGCCATCAGTTACTGCTCCGGAAAGGCAGCAAAGCGACCATTCCACCTCGCAAGAATGCCGGTTATTGGGATGAAGGACATCCAAGGAACGAGGCCGTTGCTGCGCTGAAATCAGGTCACCTGTCCGACTGGAAAACCACGTCTGGCTATCATCAGCGGTCACTGGCGGAAACGGCGATGTCCCGATACAAACAATTGGTGAATCCCAAGTTGAGCTTGCGTAACTACAACGGCCAGGTCGGTGAAATTCTGGCCGGTGTTAAGGTCATGAACAAAGTCATAGGACTTGGTATGCCTGTTCGTCAGCCGTTCAGTTAAGGGCGGAAAGCCCTGTAGGGACAGGCTGTCTCGGCTCTGATTTGATCAACAACGCC
>NZ_CANLZU010000053.1 GCF_947495715.1 uncultured Oceanisphaera sp. | reverse complement strand
ATAAGCAATCACGTATAACGTATGTGGAATTCACTTCCTACTCCCTTTAGCAACATTGAAACTTCAGTCAGTAGCTGATCTTTTCTCCAGGAAATAAAGCTGCGCCAGTGGTACTTGGCCTGCTTCCACAAGAGCTCAATGAGGTTCAGTTCCGGGCTGTAAGGTGGTAGATAAAGCAACACAAACCGGTGTTCATACAGCCACTGTTCGCGCATCGCTGGCTCGATACCGTGATGGATGGAGGCATTGTCCATCACCACAATGGTGAATTTCTCCCGGTTGGATGATTTGGCCAGCTTGTCCAGAAAGGGGACAACATGCTGCCGCTTTACTGTGTGTTCAAATACTTCAAAGTGCAACTGGGACGTCGCATAATTCAGTACCCCGAGCACATTCACCCGCTTGCGACCGACACTGGCGTCGGCCAAGTGCGTCTCACCGCGCGGTGACCAGGCCCGCTGGACATTCGGAACACATGAGAAGCCACTTTCATCGCAGTAAAGCAGCTCTATTTTGCCGGCTTTGGCGCCTTCTCGGTACGTTGCCAGGCGCCCTTGTGCTGTTCGGAAGGCTGACTCATCTCTTTTTTTTCGAGACTGAGACGGGTTCGTTTGAAAGAGAAATTTCTGGCTCTTAACCCAGCAGAAAGCCGATCCAAACTAAACGAAGGGGCCTCAGGATAGAGCTCGTGAAGACGGGCTGCGAGCTTGGCCAGCGTCATGGGTTCAGAACGGGCGATATCGGCAGCCGCATCCAACATGTCGGCGGTCAGCTTGGGCGGTCTGCCCCCCTTATGGCCCGTTAAAATACCTGCCAGTCCTTGGGTTCGCCAACCCTTTGCCCAGTTGTACACTGGTTGGTCGCTTATCCGAAATAGCTGAGCAATCTGCACCACGGACGTGCCATCATTCAGAGCGAGCAAGGCCAGTGCCCTCCGTCTGAAGTCCGGGAAGGGGTGATGTTTTGACATCTCATCCAGCGTGATCGCCTCTTCGGCCGTGAGTGACTGACCTAACAAGTTCCGTTTCATGGCAGGCTCCCGAATGTAGCTATATGTAGAAATTATAGATCCACATGGGTTATGCCGTACTGCTTA
>NZ_CANLZU010000052.1 GCF_947495715.1 uncultured Oceanisphaera sp. | reverse complement strand
CTTAGAGATCCCCTCATTTTAATTACTTAAATAATCCCGAAGATCCGCTTGTATAAACGATGTTGTGACAGGTAGTAAGAAAACTTTGCCATCAGCTTGATGGCATTATCTTCTTTCATCTTCGGTAACATTTGATAATAAATGCAGCCTTGTCGGAAGAAGGAATAGGTGCGGGTTTTACTGGTATTGGCTTTTATCGTCTTCTCCAGTCCGGCAGCGTCACCGGCCTTGCCTAATAAGGTCAGCAGCACGATGGCCAGGGCGCTGAACAGGAACAAACGGTCGCGACGCTTGGTTGAACTGATATGCGTGTCCGCCATGCCCATGCCGAACTTGTAGTCCTTGATATCACGGAAACTGCTCTCGATTCCCCAGCGCTTGCCATACAGCTTGAGGGCATCAGCGGCACCCAAATCTCGCCGGTTGCAGGCCAGAAACCAGGCTTCTTTCATCTCGGCTTTCTTGCAGCAGAACACTCGGGCGACGGGCTGTCGCTGCGCCGTCAGCTCGACGTCTTTCAGGGTGCGGGTACGACCGCTGGGCGTCAGACATTGTTTGGCTTTCTTGAGGTCTCCACCGACCGGACAGAGCAGAATATTGTCTTTAAAACGAATGAGATAGTTAAACTCCAGCGCATCTTCCAGCAAGGCGAACAAGGCTGTGTCGCCAAAGCCGCGGTCGGCTACCACCGTCACTGTCACATCATCTGGCAAGCTGGTTTTCAACTTCCATAACAGCTCGTCTTCATGGTCATTACGCTGGCCCTTCAACTGCGATTTTTGGTGGGTTTTCCACAGCAGTGGCGTGTTGCGCCCATGGCTGGTCTGCATGCTCAGGACGATGCTGCTATGGTCATCGGCATCGAACTCGGTCCAGTCCATGGAGACCACGATTTCCTTGCGTTCAGCCACCACGTAAGGCACCCAATCATCGAACAGTGACCAGACATTGAGCTTGATGTTACTCAGCAAACGATCCACTTGCTTGATGGCGTATTTTCTCTCTAGGCCATTTGCTTGGGCGAGGCCATTACCGATGGCATGAATAGCCAACGAGCTGGATTCGATAACGCCGTGAGTGGCATTGGCTAATGAAAGTACCCGCTTGGCATGCATATCTTGGCCGAAAATGTCGTGGAGGTGTTCAGATATAGTTTCGCGGGTGATCATGGGCTGCCGTGTCATCGAGTTTGGTTCAAAGGCGGGTAGTCTACCCGCCAGGCCGCGCCAGCTCTAGTTCATATGAGGGGATGGCTAAG
>NZ_CANLZU010000051.1 GCF_947495715.1 uncultured Oceanisphaera sp. | reverse complement strand
GTAGATACTCTGTTGGACGTCAAGATTTTATATGCTCTTCACTGAATAATAATGTTGAGTCAAAGGGTGTTTCTGTTTTGATACAGGCCCATAAGCCAGTGAGATACTTTCTCATTATCGCGCATTGGGCCTGAATTTTTTTCTTACCTCGTGCCACTAAAGCGTCAGAAAAAGCCTTGGCTCTAGGGTCGTGCTGAGCGGCACACATCGCCGGCATATACAATGCCGCACGCAGGTAGGCATTGCCTGCTTTACTGAGCCTTGCAGGGCGATTAATACTCGTTCCTGATTGTGTTAAACGTACATCTAACCCGGCAAAACGACTGACCTGCGGTGCTTTTAGCTCTTTGGGCAGGACACAGAGTTCAGCCAACACAATCAGTGCGGTTGCCCTTCCTACTCCTTTAGCTGCACACATATTCGTTAGGTGCAGAGACAACGTATCTGACTCCGCTATTAGCACCAGAGCCGCCTGAGTGAGCCGCTCAATTCGCTTATTCAGAGTCTCAATACCATCCTGCTCATCCTCGATGAGCATTGGCATCGTCGATTGTTTGGATTGCAGTGCGTGCAGTCGATTCTTAGCCTGGGTACGCGTAGCGGTAAGTCGATTGATCTGCCTGCCAATATCACGCAGCCCAAGCCTGGCCTCACTCGGTGGTGTCCAGCGCCGAGGCTCCATACGCTCACCGTACTCCGCCAGCAAGGCGGCGTCGATACCATCGGTCTTGCTGCCGGCCAGCTTGAGCGTCGCAAAGTGATGGAAACTTTTAGGGTTGATGACCGAGACGGGTAACCCCGCTTTCACTAGCGCCACGGCCAGGTCAAAGTAGTAAATACCCGTCGCCTCCATCACGATTAGTGAGGGAGATTGCGCCTGCAGTCGTTTAACTGCTTTTTCATGCCCTTGTGGTGTTTGTTTGAACTGCTCAACCTTAAGTGAACGGTTATTTTTTCTGATAACGAGATCGAATGTTTTTGCAGCAATATCAATCCCCACAAAGACGTTCATGGCCTTTCCTTTAAGCTGTTTTTTGTTAGATAATGGTTACCAGTTCCCCGACCTCGCACTTTATGCTGCCTCATCCTTGTGATGCGAAGTCCGATCTTTGTCGGCTTCCTGATACTCTTCGAGGTTGGCAATGAGGCGGGGAGCCCATCTACACACGAGGTCAGCAAGTGCTGCCTCCAGGGTCGAACGGCCTCCCCAGTAACTGTGAAATACTCTATCAACTCATCTAACTTAAACATACAAGGGTCGAATT
>NZ_CANLZU010000050.1 GCF_947495715.1 uncultured Oceanisphaera sp. | reverse complement strand
TGAGCCAGCCGGCGGGCACGGCCTTCACCGTGACCCTGAGCAACCAGGCGACCCTGTTCTTTGCGGCCGGGGCGACCGAGGCGGTCTCTACGCCGTTCGCCATTCAGGGCGACGACGTGTATCAGGACGGGGATACCTTCAGCGTGAGCGTCAGTGACGCCGGCGCACACAACTTCGAGCAGCTGACTACCGGTGACGCCACGGTCACCGTCACAGACACCGAGAGCCCGGTAACAGCCGAGCTGGCGGTAGATCGCAACACGGCGACCGAAGGGGACGGCAGCCTGACCTACACCGTGACCCTGAAGGACGCGGACGGTAATCCGGTGATCGCCAACAACGCGATCACCGTGACCACCAGCCAGGGCGAGGTGACCATCGCCGCCGGTGAAAGCACGGGTACCCTGACGGTGGCGGTGCAGGGCGATGACGTCTATGTGGACGGGGCCACCGTCAGCAACGTCATCACCGCCATCAGCGAAGCCAATGCGGGGACCGCAGGCAGCCTGGAGAGCCTGAGCTTTGATGATGCCAGCGTAGACACCGTGGTCAGCGACAGCACCGACACCACCACCCTGACCTTCGCGGATGTCAGCGTGGCCGAAGGCAGTGGCACCGCCACCGTGACCGGCACCCTGAGCCAGCCGGCGGGCACGGCCTTCACCGTGACCCTGAGCAACCAGGCGACCCTGTTCTTTGCGGCGGGGGCGACCGAGGCGGTCTCTACGCCGTTCGCCATTCAGGGCGACGACGTCTATGTGGATGGCGAGAGCCAGATCCTCACCGTCAGTGACGCCGGCGCACATAACTTCGAACAGCTGACTACCGGTGACGCCACGGTCACCGTCACAGACACCGAGAGCCCGGTAACAGCCGAGCTGGCGGTAGATCGCAACACGGCGACCGAAGGGGACGGCAGCCTGACCTACACCGTGACCCTGAAGGACGCGGACGGTAAGCCGGTGATCGCCAACAACGCGATCACCGTGACCACCAGCCAGGGCGACGTGATCATCGCCGCCGGCGCGAGCAGCGGTACCCTGACGGTGGCAGTGCAGGGCGATGATGTCTATGCGGACGGCGGGTCCGTCAGCAACGCCATCACCGCCATCAGCGAAGCCAATGCCGGTGATGCGGGCAGCCTGGAGAGCCTGAGCTTCGACGGCACGGCCGTGACCACCGCGATCGGCGACAGCACCGACACCACCACCCTGACCTTCGCGGATGTCAGCGTGGCCGAAGGCAGTGGCACCGCCACCGTGACCGGCACCCTGAGCCAGCCGGCGGGCACGGCCTTCACCGTGACCCTGAGCAACCAGGCGAC
>NZ_CANLZU010000049.1 GCF_947495715.1 uncultured Oceanisphaera sp. | reverse complement strand
CTGAAGCATCCCCACAATTATTTGATAAAATTCATGAGGTTATAAATAAAAAGGTAGGAGCATCCATGAAAATCGGCGATCATTGAAGTCGCCAAACTAACAAGAGAGCCGACATCATGGATGCTGTGAACATTTTACAACATAAAGCCTTAAAATCTTCCTTTATCAAGGATCCGCGGCGTAAAAAGGCCCTTTCGGCTGCCGTCACTTCCCTTGTACAGCGCGAGGAGCTGACAGTGACCGGCCTCGGTCGAGGGTTGCGAAACAGCCAGGCGCGATGCAAGCACAATATCAAACGCATGGATCGTCTGCTGAGCAACCCACACCTGCATGCCGAGCGGATCTCCGTTTATTACGGCGTTGCCCACTGGCTGCTCAAACAACATAAGCACCCTCTGATCATCGTTGACTGGTCGCCGGTCAATCATGTCGACTTTCAGATCCTGCGTGCCTCGCTGCCCATCGGAGGGCGAGCCTTCACCCTTTATGAACAGGTCTTTCCTGAACGAGACCTGGCCAGTGTGAAGTCACACCGCTCGTTTATTACCAAGCTTGCCGCCATCCTGCCGGAGGGATGCAAGCCAGTCATTTGTACCGATGCCGGATTTTATACGCCCTGGTTCACGCCGGTGGAAGAACAAGGCTGGTATTGGCTGTCTCGCCTTCGAGGAAACAGTCTGGTGCATGCCAACGGGGGTTGGCAAAGTGTCGCGGCCTTGTACCAGCAAGCCCCCCTGATGCCGGAAGAGCTTGGTGCGATCCTCCTGACCAAAGCGCATCAACACCCTTGCCGTGCGGCCCTCAACAAGCGGGAGTCCAAGGGACGCCACAAGAAGGTATGGAGTGGAGGCGTTTCAAAAGAAAGCAGCAGTCTCGAGTATGCCCGGGCAGCGAAAGAGCCTTGGCTGTTAGTCACCAATTTGCCCGCTGCCCAGTGGCCAGCAGAGCAGCTGGTTGGACTCTACGCCAAAAGAATGCAGATTGAAGAAGGCTTCAGAGATACCAAGAGTTATCGAACCGGCCTGGGATTGAGACTCAGTGGTACGCGCGATGTGGCGCGACTGCAAATTCTCCTGCTGATAGCCATGCTGACCCAGTTAACGTTGCTAATTATTGGCAAAGCAGCCTATCTGAAGGAGTATCATCGACACTTCCAGGCCAATACCGAGCGCAATCGCGCCGTGTTGTCATACTTCTTCCTCGGCAAGGAGATTGTCAAAGATGATCGCTACCAGTTCAGTGAACAAGATCTTGCCGAGGCCTATGATGAAATGAGCAAAAATTATGCGTATTAAGTGCCAAAAATTGTGGGGATCCCTCAGGG
>NZ_CANLZU010000048.1 GCF_947495715.1 uncultured Oceanisphaera sp. | reverse complement strand
CACTTCGACAAGACATTGAAAAACAATATTTTTTTGTTTCCCAACTACCTGCGAGTGCCCACACAGTTTGCTTGATACTAATTTTTAAAGAGCTACGCTCCACAGCTCAGGGCTGCTTAAAGAGCGTCGACCTTCTTCAGGTCAGGGGTAAGCATTCTACGCTTCCCGTTTAATTCGTCAAGCAGTAAATGACTTTCTTTTTTCTGCTTGTGACCGTTGGCGTGTTGCCCCGTGTCAGTGGATGCGCATTATAGGGAGTGCCCGTTTTTACGCAAGGGCTTTTTTGACAAAAACAGGCACTTGGTTACTGATAGCCCAAACACCCAGCAAAAACACAACTTAACCACAGATATACCCACAGAACACATGGCAATTAGCACAGTGCGATTAAAAAACGCCTTGCTGAACCACCACTATTATCGGCTTTTGTTTCTTTATCTTACTTTGTTTCAACTATACCGATTATCCACTACATACTCGGCCCACACCCGATCTTGGTGACATAACCGGCAGGCGCCCTGCCGCGACGAGCTTGTAACTATAGATAGATCTTGGTTCTGGTCAATTTGCACGCACTCAACCCAAAGGTGTCTTGTGCTTTGAACAGGATAAAATGTAGTATTCACCTATTATCCGTCCCCATAGTTAAATGGATATAACAAGGTCCTCCTAAGACTTAGTTGCAGGTTCGATTCCTGCTGGGGACGCCAGTATCTCCGTGATTCTCTTCGTATACTGCTCCATACAGCCCCATCTTTAACATCATTAACGATGTATATTTTCTGAATATAAATTTAAGTTGTTGATTTGATTGTTATTAAATAGCGACCTGTCGTTCCGGATCCAGGAATGAAGGTGCCATGACCCGTCTTGTTCCTTGTTTGTAGCCTCTCCCTGCGTGTAGCCGGGCCCGCCACAAACAGGGTGAGTCTTTCGTTACTCAGGAGTCATTGATGTCCAAAAACATTCTTATCACCGGCTGTTCTTCCGGCATCGGCCATAGGGCAGCCCATTTTCTCAAGGAGAAAGGCTTCCGGGTCATCGCCTCGGCCCGGCATTCCGCTGATGTTAACTCGCTAAAACAACAAGGACTGGACGCCGTTCAGCTGGATCTCAATGATGAGGCCAGTATCGAGGCCGCAGTAGAGCAAACGTTACAACTGAGCGATGGTCGTCTTTATGGCCTGTTCAATAATGGTGCTTACGGTCAGCCGGGCGCGCTTGAAGACCTGCCGACCACGGCGCTGCGCGAGCAGTTCAATACCAACCTGTTTGGCACCCATCATCTGACCCGCCTGGTTTTGCCTACCATGCTGGCGGCCGGTGAAGGCCGTATTATTCAAAACAGCTCGGTACTGGGACTGGTCGCCATGCAATATAGAGGTGCCTACAACGCCTCCAAGTTTGCGCTGGAAGGCTATACCGATACTTTGCGCCTGGAACTGGCGTTGTTGATCAAATCAGAGCCGAGACAGCCTGTCCCTACAGGGCTTTCCGCCCTTAACTGAACGGCTGACGAAC
>NZ_CANLZU010000047.1 GCF_947495715.1 uncultured Oceanisphaera sp. | reverse complement strand
TCCGTTTCATGGCAGGCTCCCGAATGTAGCTATATGTAGAAATTATAGATCCACATGGGTTATGCCGTACTGCTTATTACCAATACCGTGATCCTCGCTCAGGTGTTTTTCATGGTCTTGGTAGTGATAGCACCAGAGCACACGCTGTTGCCGAGGAATTAAACCAGCTAATTAACAAACAGCTTGCTGCACAATACGGCGTCCTTCTGGAAGACAACGCCGACATCAAGAAATCCAGAGGGATTAGCGTAAAATCCTGGTGCGATGAATATAACAAAATTCAGGAAGAAAGATTAAAAGATGGGGAGCTATCAAACAATACAGTAAAGACACGAAGGTCCTGTGTGAAAGTGTTAAGAGAAAGGTGTGGACAAATTTCCTTGCAGGATCTTGACGTTAAAACGCTTGCAACAATCATTGGTGAATATAAGGATGAAGGCAAAAAACGCATGGCACAAAGCCTGCATTCAGTATGGATAGATTTATACAAAGAAGCTCAAAATAGTGGTGAGGTTTCAGCCGGTTATAACCCGGCACTGGCCACAAAACAGCCGCGTGTGAGAGTAACTCGCGCTCGACTAAGCCTTGAACAGTGGCAGCGAATGTTTGAATATGCTGAGGCTCACTCTCATGCCTGGATTGTTAATGCCATGCTGCTCGCTCTTGTCACCGGTCAGCGACGGGAAGATATCAGCCAAATGCGGTTTAGCGATATTCGCAATGGCCACCTGCATGTAGTGCAGGGCAAGACCGGCACCCGACTTGCCATTCCGTTGGCCTTGCGATGCGACGCCATCGACATGACGCTGGGTGATGTCGTCGCACGGTGTCGTGCCACTCGGGTGGTGAGCAAGTTTCTCGTGCACCGCACCAACAGAATTAAAGGTGCAATTATCGGTTCCCAGATCCACATCAACGCACTCACGAAACAATTTGCCAGAATACGAGACCTTTCGGGGATTAGCTGGGCTAAGGATGCAACCCCGCCATCATTTCACGAGCAACGCTCCCTGGCCGGGCGTGTCTATCACGCTCAAGGGATCGATACGCAGATCCTCCTGGGCCATAAGCATTTAAGAACAACCGAAGAGTACAGAGACAATCGCGGGCATGAATGGTTGGTAGTCAAAGTTTGAGCCAGGCGCTCACAAATTGGGGAGGAATTTTGGAGAGATTTTGGGGAAGATTTTAAGTTACTGATATTTATGAACTTAATCACAATGGAATGTGCTGCCCATGCAGACTATGAGTACACTAGATTTTTCGTTATTTTTCAGTTGGTTATCAGTCATTTCGGACCTATTCTCAGGTTTAACGAGTGAAGATTAATATCTTTAAATTCAGAAACTTATTTATCATTTTGGGGAAGATTCCCGTCAATACAATAACTCAATTGGGTCTCAATCTTTCACGCAAAAACACGGAGATACAAGTTAAACAGCTGAAATTTAAAAAAACATCCAGAAGACCGCCCACTACATTGTATTCCACGGCGAAAATGTCAGGCGATTCTGCTCCCGGCTGATGGCAACCGGTACGCACGGACTCATGCAGAAGTGCTTATCGCACAATCTGAAATCGCCAAGTATAGTTGAGACATGGACAGACAGGCGTTGTTTCCTAAATCAGGGAACTATCTGCTTCTCCCGTGATCCGATCTCCTGACGAACGGACTCGGGAGCAGCA
>NZ_CANLZU010000046.1 GCF_947495715.1 uncultured Oceanisphaera sp. | reverse complement strand
TTCCGTTTCATGGCAGGCTCCCGAATGTAGCTATATGTAGAAATTATAGATCCACATGGGTTATGCCGTACTGCTTAGCAGAGATAGTAATGCAAGAGCTGGCGCTAAATTGCTATGCGCCCCCAACTCTATATTTGAAAAGAAATTTTCAGAAGATTGCGGAAGTAATAATAAGCCGTACAACTACTATCCAGCCAGCAAAGACGGCATAGTAGTCTGGATTGAAGGAAAATAGTTATGATGTTTCAATCAGAATTTATTTCCTTTAAAGTAATAGCTCTCTTTTTTTCTGTTGTCATGGTGCCCCTAGCCTCTGCACAGATGTATGTGCCATCTCCACCAATAGATCCGAAAAGCACTGAGGAGTGTCATCGTCATTACGAACGGTATCAACCAACATTGAAGTCACTTCTAGATAAGAATAATCAGGAGCATAGAGGTTTTTTAAATAAAAAAGGTGGGCTTTCTCACAAGGAGTATCAAAGAGCATGGAGAGAACTATCCGAGAGAAATAAGCGTAGAAGTGAACAGCACCATGAGTTATTAATAAGGGCAGGACAAGAGCGGCAGGAGTGCCTGAATCAGGTCAGAGCCTTTAATAAGTCGGTTAGGAAAATAGAAAAAAACGAGGTGGCTAATGCCGCGCGGTCAAAGTCAGCGCAGTTGCTAACGTTCAATGCCAGACGGCAGGCCGAGCGGTATGCGGGCCGTAAGTGGCGTAGCGCCGGGATAGCGCTGCACGCTAAAAAGCAAGCTGAACGTAAAGTGCGCCAGTTGGGTCTGGCTCAGCAGGCATGGAAATTAATTAACGGTAACGGTAGCTGGAACGAACGGCTCAATTTTGTCAGCAACAGTACCAAACAATTGAATGGCCTTCGCCCGGGGGGGATGCTGTCAAAGCAACTTACCGCCGGAAGTATTGATATTATCACGGAACATGCGCGTAGCTTGGTAATGCAGTTAAATGAGGCCATGGATGGCTTTGATAGAGTTCCGTTCTCTTCTGCATCAACCGCATATGTAGACGTAATGAGAACAGCTTCGTTTGTTTATGATGTCAAGGTTGGTTTGACGAAAAGTGTTGATGACATAGTACAGCAAGCTGACTTAGCTTCTATAGAACACCCTTCCAGTGAAATAAATTCTCTGATAACAAGCTCCTTTTCTGCCTACAGCCGGGAGCAAGCCAGGATAGCAGCGCAAAAAAAATCAGCCAGAAGTAAGCAATCAAAAGGTAATGTTGGGCGGGCACGAATCGTTAACAAGCCATCAGGTAGGGGGGGCTCAGTTAAATGTAAGCAAATAATTGCTCAAATCAATGAGTATAGAAAAGCGATACGTGAAACCGAACCATATGTAGATGTAAGCTCAGCTCACCGTGAAACTAACAACTTGGCACGCATGGGAGTGAGGTCAAATAGAGATTGGTATAATCAAAATTGCAGGTGATTGAAACTGTTTTATACAGGCTTCGAGCATAGTCAAATGGCAGCTCAACCAGAGAGTAATTAGACCAAGAAGTCATCACCCCAACTACTGACCTCATCCTCGAAAATCAATTTCATCGTAATATTTCCATCGGTTTTATCAAGTGGTTACGCTTGGATGGTTATTAATAAGTAATCACGCATAACTTATGTGGAAATCACTCCCAACTCCCTTGAATAGTGTTGAGACTTCATTCACTAACAGG
>NZ_CANLZU010000045.1 GCF_947495715.1 uncultured Oceanisphaera sp. | reverse complement strand
CTGAGATCAGTATGATAAGGAGCGACATTTTTCTGCCGCGAAGCGGCTTAGTTCAACAAAGCATTTAAGAGTGATTCGCAACGCGTGGCATTTTTAGTATGCGTTGCGTTAAGTGATTAAGGTGGTTTGCAGAGGTATCGGCGTTGCGTTGCTCACACCTTAATGCGGCGTTAGGCATCTTTCGAAAGGTTTGGCTCACAATGGAAAAACAAGAATATATAAGTAAAGCTTCAAACCCTGATGAGTGGTTTAAGTGTGCGTTTGTACAAAAGAAAGTTGCGGATAAAATTTTAAAGCTAATGCTTGATGACGATGAGATTATCGGGAATTCAGAGCTATTCAAAGACCTTTGGGGTAACGCACACTATCATTATGGCATAGCCTTGGAAAATGGCTTTAAAGGTATGCTGGTTTCTAGGCACCCTGACAAAGTCAAATTCCAAATTAATGGAGACAAGGTTCGCCTAAAAGGCTTAGGCGATAGGCAGAAATTAAGCCACAATCTAGTTGATTTAGCCGAAGAAGCTGGCATTTTTGAGCTTGGCTTACATAAATATGAAAGTGATGAGAAAGCTCTGAGAATTGTGTTGGCTCATCTAACAGACTCAGTTAAGTGGTCACCGAAATATCCTGTGCCAATCGACAATAAGTCTATGTTCAAGTTCGACAACACAATACCTGTTGCGTTGGTGTATGGTTTCCACATACTTGACGTTATGTCTCCTGTATTTGAAGTGTTTAAAGAAAATTTGGTGGCACATGCCTAACAAATAAGGATAAGTGTCGCGCAGCCGACACTTCATCCGGGTGTTGAACAAGCCCGAAGCTGCCTTTATTAAGTAAATTGCTCGGTTGAACATGGGGTGAGCGGTGAGGCCGCTATTTTCTGCAGCCATAGCTGGCCGCTAAGCGATTAGAAGACTAATAACTTCAGTTAGTTACCGTGTTCTGTGAGTGATGGTCGTTCTTCTCCTGCTGTTGTAGAGGCCATTATCCTTATTGTGCCCGCCTGTCGGCTATCCCGTTCGGATGATGCCGGTGCACACCATGCTTTGTGCGCAGTGCGGGCAGCTGCGGCTGGCTTTGGTCATCGTTGCCGGCTCCCCTGGTAGCCCTCGCCATCCCAGTCGCATCAACAACAACTGGATAATCAAGCGCACCGCCTTGGCGCTACCGTGCAGCAGCCCGCAAAGGATCACGGGGTCAGGTCTCACATTTCACACTGACAGTTGGTGCTACTTTTTCTGAATATTAATCTAGTTTGACGTTGTACTAAACAATAGTAGCGAGGCCGGATGATGGTAAGACCGTTACGTATAGAATTTGCGGGTGCGCTTTACCACATTACCAGTCGTGGCAATGAGCGGCAGGACATTTATCGTGATGATACCGATCGGCAGCAGTTTCTGAGCATTCTTGGAGACTGCATTCAGAAATACAACTGGCACTGTCATGCATTTTGTTTGATGAGTAACCATTACCATCTTTTGATCGAAACAGCAGCTCCAACACTATCGAAAGGAATGCGTCAGCTGAATGGTGTTTATACTCAGTTTCATAATATTCGCCACAAACGCGTCGGCCATCTTTTTCAAGGGCGCTACAAAGCTATCTTGGTCGAAAAAGAATACTACCTCCTTGAACTTTCACGCTATATCGTTCTGAACCCGGTCAGAGCAGGCATGGTTAGCCTGCCGGAGCAATGGCCGTGGAGCAGTTTCCAGGCAAGTTCAGGCGCCGCTCCATCACCAGAATGGCTGACCCTTGATTACTTGCTGGCAAGTTTTTCTTGTCATAGAAAGGAAGCGATTTACAGATACCGCTCTTTTGTTCTGGCAGGTATTGATAAAGAGGCACCCTGGAATCAGCTGAAAAATCAAATTTATCTTGGCTCTGATCAGTTTGTGGAAGAGACACAATGTCGATTACAGCCGGATCAGCCTTTGCGTGATGTACCTCGTGTACAAAAACAGGCTCCCAGGCGAGAGCTTGATTGGTATTCGACGCATTACACTGATCCCAAGCAGGCAATGGTCAGAGCGTACCTCAGTGGCCATTATTCGCTTGAAGAAGTTGGAAATCATTTTGGTGTAAGCCGCATGACAGTTAGTCGAGCCGTAAAGGCTCATGTGAAATGTGAGACCTGACCCCAAATTA
>NZ_CANLZU010000044.1 GCF_947495715.1 uncultured Oceanisphaera sp. | reverse complement strand
CAGCTACTGACTGAAGTTTCAATGTTGCTAAAGGGAGTAGGAAGTGAATTCCACATACGTTATACGTGATTGCTTATATACATAAAGGCCAGGTACTTTCCGTTTAAGCTCCCAATCACGACATGTATTTCTTTTTACGCTCCAATGGCCCTCAACAACTTCACGATGAGTGTATCCAACTGAAAAATAAATCTCATCTTCCTTACTAACATTGCAAAACCAAACCATATTGGAACGTCTTTTTCTTTTTAAAACCTGAACAGCTTCAGCATAAGAACCTATATACGATCGTGATTTTTTCAGCTTATTAAAAGCCGCTTTAGTCATTTTTCCTGATACACCATCCGGACGCCCCACATCAAACCCTGACAGCAACAATTCCTGTTGTAACGCCAAGGTTTGTGATTGAATCGCTTGTTTCAACCGTTTTGCCATTGCTGGCTGTTTTCTGGCCCTGGCGAACGCATCCAGGCTCATTCTTCCCCGTATCTTCTGCTCGACTGGTGCGCCATGTTCGATCAGCAGGTTAACCATCTTATCGTGCCCCCTGGCAATAGCGATGGTCAGTGCGCTTTGATCGTCTCTGGTAATATGTTGTGCCTGCTTGCCGCCAAATTTATCGAGCAAAAGGGCTGCTGCACGCAGATTGTTGCCGTCAACGGCATGCATCAGCGCCGTCCATCCCTGCTCATCCCGCCAATTCGTTGTAAGACGCCTGGTATCCAGCAACGCCATGACCTGAGTCATATTACCGTTACGCAACGTAATAATGGGATCGATTTGTTCGGGAGGTGCGCCCAAAAACTCAAGGACAGATAGCTGGGCACCAATTGCTTTCGCGATATCCTGTGCCGTCATACCATTACGTTGCTTAAGCACTATGTCGGCACCGGACTGAATCAACAGCTTGATCATGGGGACATCTTCATTGGCGGCAGCGGCCATCAGAGGAGTCATTTCCTCCTCCCCCAAACGCTGATTGACATCAAAACCGGCATTAATCAACTGACTCACAGTGTCGACATGCCCATTCGCAGCGGCATGCATCAACGGCGTCCAGCCATTTTCGTCGATAACTGTATCGGGGTGGCCTAGTGCATTCAATGCCGAGAGCCCTGTCTCAATCAGGGCCGAGTCTCCGCTAACGGCACCTTCAAACAGAGCCAGTGTATTTAACGTCAATTCGTACTTCTGTTGCAGAGCCTTGGCAGCCTGAGGGTCAAACAGTGCAATCATGTCAGGGTCATCGCTGAGCAATGCCACTTGTCTGGCGCTGGAGTTTTTTTCCTCTGACATCGGGACTCTTCGATCAGGCTCAGCGCCAGCGTTGAGAAGCAACGACACGATCTCGGTATGACCTGATGCCACTGCCGCCATCAAGGGAGTCCACTGTTCTGAATTGGCCTTATCAATTTCCAGGGGCGGAGCATATTGCAGCAACATTCGAACAATTTCCGGGTGGCCTAAACTTGCTGCAATAAACAATGCAGTTTCACCCTGGGCCGTGATGGCGTTGATGTCCACCTCATGGGCTATGCTGGCTTCAATCAGTTCCAGATCGTGCGTAAGAACGCCCACCATTAGTAATTGGATCAGACCATCTGGCGTTGACGTGAACTCGGAGATAGACTGCTTGTAGTCATCTTCTTCACCGATAGCCAATTGAGGAGAAAAAAGAGCAACTCCAAAAATAAAAACGAGAATAAAACATCTCAGCCTGAACCATCCAAAAGTGGTATTAAATGAAACCATATCACAATCATTTATTCGTTGTATTTGGCTTGAATATACAAACTCTCTTAATAGAATAGCCCTACACTGTTTTATAAATATTTCAGGAAGACAGGAGCCTTCAACTGGGTACGGCTTCAGTGAATATTTAGGCTCCCTTGCTATCAACTTTGAAATAAACACCAAGGATTTAAACTTAAGAAAAACATTCATAACAGTACCTGCAGGCCAAATAGTTTCATTCAGAGCCACCCCTTACAAATACTGCGGAATGACAAAACCCGAGTTGAGCTGTTTATTCGCTTTAGTTCGATTAAACGAGTATAGCTCAACTCAAAGGGACGGCCTTCAATGGGCGTTGTTGATCAAATCAGAGCCGAGACAGCCTGTCCCTACAGGGCTTTCCGCCCTTAACTGAACGGCTGACGAAC
>NZ_CANLZU010000043.1 GCF_947495715.1 uncultured Oceanisphaera sp. | reverse complement strand
ATGCCGGGAACTCAAAGGAGACTGCCGGTGATAAACCGGAGGAAGGTGGGGACGACGTCAAGTCATCATGGCCCTTACGGGTAGGGCTACACACGTGCTACAATGGCGCGTACAGAGGGCTGCCAACCAGCGATGGTGAGCGAATCCCAAAAAGCGCGTCGTAGTCCGGATCGGAGTCTGCAACTCGACTCCGTGAAGTCGGAATCGCTAGTAATCGTGGATCAGAATGCCACGGTGAATACGTTCCCGGGCCTTGTACACACCGCCCGTCACACCATGGGAGTGGGTTGCTCCAGAAGTAGATAGCTTAACCTTCGGGGGGGCGTTTACCACGGAGTGATTCATGACTGGGGTGAAGTCGTAACAAGGTAACCCTAGGGGAACCTGGGGTTGGATCACCTCCTTACCTTAATCTCAACGTCTGTTGAGTGTTCACACAGTTTGCTTGATATGAGTAGAGCGCTTTTGATAAGGGCGTGGCAGCCAGTTTGCCTATAGCTGGTTGCAATCACACACCTTTGTCAGTAAATGTGCGTTTTGGAAAGGTGCATCCTTTAAGCGAAAGACTGATTTAGTCTGAACCTTGAGAGTGCTGAGCCGGTGCGATATGAAAGTTATCTTTCTTGCCGCTCGGGTTCGCAGAGCTCACCGCTCGCCTTTACAAAATTCACTGCGAAGCGAAGCTTCGCAACCGTGAATTTTGTCCCCTTCGTCTAGAGGCCTAGGACACCGCCCTTTCACGGCGGTAACAGGGGTTCGAATCCCCTAGGGGACGCCATTAAAGCCGTAAACCTTAAGCTGTATACATTATTAGTGTGCACAGCTTAGAGTTTAACTACTCTTGCTCTTTAACAATCTGGAAAGCTGATAGAAATAATTTGTAGTTCTTGATACGCAAGTGTCTTGGAACTTCTTGGCGAAATATGTTGTAAGCATCAGTCACTGATGCAGCAACCCGCTTAGAGAAGAATTGTTTTTATGAGTGCATTCGACGCTAATTCAAGGCGTCGCTTGAACGAATTTCATGAGCATAGTCCGCTATGTGATTGAATGAGTGGAAGCGACAACGCAGAAGTAGCTAAGAAGGTACCATAAAAAACACACTTCTTGGGGTTGTATGGTTAAGTGACTAAGCGTACACGGTGGATGCCTTGGCAGTCAGAGGCGATGAAGGACGTGCTAACCTGCGTTAAGTACGGATGAGCTGGTAAGAAGCGCTTGAGTCCGTAATATCCGAATGGGGAAACCCACTGCATTCAGTGCAGTATCGTTAAGTGAATACATAGCTTAACGAGGCGAACCGGGAGAACTGAAACATCTAAGTACCCCGAGGAAAAGAAATCAACCGAGATTCCCCTAGTAGCGGCGAGCGAACGGGGACCAGCCCTTAAGCTGTTTGTGGTGTAGTGGAATGGTCCTGGAAAGGCCGGCCGTAGTGGGTGATAGCCCCGTACACCAAACGTCACTTACAGTGAAATCGAGTAGGACGGGACACGTGATATCCTGTTTGAACATGGGGGGACCATCCTCCAAGGCTAAATACTCCTGACTGACCGATAGTGAACCAGTACCGTGAGGGAAAGGCGAAAAGAACCCCTGTGAGGGGAGTGAAATAGAACCTGAAACCGTGTACGTACAAGCAGTGGAAGCCCACTTGTTGGGTGACTGCGTACCTTTTGTATAATGGGTCAGCGACTTACTTTTAGTAGCAAGGTTAACCGTATAGGGGAGCCGTAGGGAAACCGAGTCTTAACTGGGCGACGAGTTGCTAGGAGTAGACCCGAAACCCGGTGATCTAGCCATGAGCAGGTTGAAGGTTGAGTAACATCAACTGGAGGACCGAACCCACTAATGTTGCAAAATTAGGGGATGACTTGTGGCTGGGGGTGAAAGGCCAATCAAACCGGGAGATAGCTGGTTCTCCCCGAAATCTATTTAGGTAGAGCCTCGGACGAATACTTACGGGGGTAGAGCACTGTTTGGGCTAGGGGGTCATCCCGACTTACCAACCCCATGCAAACTCCGAATACCGTAAAGTACTATCCGGGAGACACACGGCGGGTGCTAACGTCCGTCGTGAAGAGGGAAACAACCCAGACCGCCGGCTAAGGTCCCAAAGTCATAGTTAAGTGGGAAACGAAGTGGGAAGGCTCAGACAGCCAGGATGTTGGCTTAGAAGCAGCCATCATTTAAAGAAAGCGTAATAGCTCACTGGTCGAGTCGGCCTGCGCGGAAGATGTAACGGGGCTAAACTATGCACCGAAGCCGCGGATGTGTTCTTAGG
>NZ_CANLZU010000042.1 GCF_947495715.1 uncultured Oceanisphaera sp. | reverse complement strand
AGTGTCGCGCAGCCGACACTTCATCCGGGTGTTGAACAAGCCCGAAGCTGCCTTTATTAAGTAAATTGCTCGGTTGAGCATGGGGTGGGCGGTGAGGCCGCTATTTTCTGCAGGCATAGCTGGCCGCTAAGCGATTAGAAGACTAATAACTTCAATTAGTTACAGTGATCTGTGAGTGATGGTCGTTCTTCTCCTGCTGTTGTTGAGGCCATTATCCTTATTGTGCCCGCCTTTCGGCTATCCCGTTCGGATGATGCCGGTGCACATCATGCTCTGTGCGCAGTGCGGGCAGCTGCGGCTGGCTTTGGTCATCGTTGCCGGCTCGCCTGGTAGTCCTCGCCATCCCAGTCGCATCAACAACAACTGGATAATCAAGCGTACCGTCCTGGCGCTACCGTGCAGCAGCCCGTAGTCCCGTACTCGTTGCAGCCCCTTGGGCAAGGCGTGTTGCAGTATCAGCTCCAGGAACCTGACGATGGGTAAGGTGCGGTGCTGCCACTGGTTGGTTTTCCCCTCGCGGTAGCGGAAGGTCACCTGGTCACCGTCTATTCCGATAATATCCCGGTCGGGCAGTACCCCGCGGTACAGATAGCGGGACAGGTATTTCAGGGCGGGTAGGCCCCGGCCCACAGGGCGGCAGTCCACCACCCATTGCGCCGGTAGTCTGGCTGGCAGGTAGAGCTGGGGGTGCTGGTGAATGGCGGCCAGTAGCCGGCCCCGCCATACTTTGGCCAGTGCGGCAGCAGGGTAGAGGTAACGCTTGGGGCCCTTGTGCCACTGGCGCCGTGCGGAGTCATAGTAGCCTGCCGGGATCATGACATGCAGATGAGGATGCAGATCCCGTCGTCGGCTGTGGGTATGCAGTACCGCGGTAAAGCCGCTGCGACCACCATGGCGACGCTGGGCGAAGTCCTTGAGTAACGAGGCGGCAACCGAGAACATGATGCGATACAGGGCGTTGGGTTGCGCACGGGCGAGGCCACGCAGCTCGGCCGGCAAGGTAAAGGTGACCATGAAGTAGTGAACCGGCAGTAACTTGGCCTGCTGACGGGCGAGCCAAGTGGCGCTGGTTCGGTGTTGGCACTGGGGGCAGAGCCGGTGTCCGCACGAGAGCGGGGATTGGTCGTGATGATGGCAATGCCGGCAGTACCACTGCGACCAGCCTGCGGCCTCGGTTTGACAGCTTTCCATCGCCGCGATCGCCCGTTTCATGTCGGGCGACACCGGCGCGTGGCTGGCCGTCATCAACGCATCATGGTGTGCACGCAGCAGCGAGATAAAAGTACTCATGACACCTCCCACATGACCGCCAGCGTGTCAGCCAATTGATTGACTGCGGTCATCGCACACGACCGTTTGGCCGCCGTGAGCTGGGTGTAACGAGCGGTGGTATTGAGGCTGGCATGACCGAGCAGCGTTTGTAGTGAACGCAGATCCAGCCCCTGTTGCAGCAGGTGGGTAGCATAGCAGTGGCGCAGGGTATGCGGGCTGACGGATTTGCGGATCCCGCAGTCGCGGCAGACCTGTTTCATGGCTTTTTGCACCCCGCCTCGGTCCATTGGTGCCTCGGATCCTTTTCTTGTGCCGGGGAACAGCAGCCGTGGATGATGGTGGGATTGCCAATGTGAACGCAAGGCGCGCAATGTCCTGTTGGGCAAGGGGACCAGGCGGTCTTTGCCGCCCTTGGCATTGCGAACATGCACTTGCTGCTGAGCGCTGTCAATATCGGCCACGGTGAGCGACAGTCCTTCGCCAAGCCGCAGTCCCAGGCTATAGAGGGTATAGAAGAACATCTGGTAGCGGCGCTGTCGGGTCATGCTGATCAGCAGGCCGACTTCGGCGGGTGAGAGAATATCGGGCAAGGTGCTGAGCTGCGGTGGTTTGACGATGTCGAGCCACTGCCATTGTTTATCGAGCGTATGGCGATAAAAAAACTGCAGGCCATTGCGGTCGAGCTTGACGGTACTCCAGGAATGGCTGTCAATCAGGCTGACGAAGTACTGTTTGAGCTGGCTAGTTGTCAGGTTGTCCGGCGGGCAGTCAAAAAACGCGGCGATCCGCCTCACGGCACGGGCATAGGCGTTAATGGTTGCGGGTCGTTTGCCCTGCAGAGTTAAATTATTGAGATGCTGCTGATACAGCGCATCGAAGTGGCGTTGTTGTTGGCTATTCATCATGCTATCTCCAGTCCGCTACCACCCTGGTAGGGCTCTGAGATCAGTATGATAAGGAGCGACATTTTTCTGCCGCGAAGCGGCTTAGTTCAACAAAGCATTTAAGAGTGATTC
>NZ_CANLZU010000041.1 GCF_947495715.1 uncultured Oceanisphaera sp. | reverse complement strand
AAATTCCGGAACTCCGGACAAAAGGGACGTGTAACCGGCTCCGTCCCATGAACGGATCCCCGCCGTTCACCATGACATTCCCCTTCTCGTGCCCCGGCGGGATCGCCTAGGGGAATGCCGTACCCACAAAAGCCGATCATGAAACCGCTCGCCGCAGCGTCGGCCGCAGGCCAAAGCGAGGAAGCGGAAAGGCCACAAAACCCACCCTGGGCACGTTCTCCAGCCTTGTTTACAGCTGTTAACAGCATCCGGGCAAAAGCCGCTTTCCTGGTGATCTCGAACAAGGGGGTGTTAACACCTGTAAACCCAGGTAGAACAAGGCTTCGCGCCCGTTGGTGTTTACAACTGTGATTTGGGTGTAAACACCCAGAGCCCGCGTCCTGCCTGGGTTTGCGCAAGCAGTGTTAACTGCATCGGGTGTGACAATTTTCCGGGGGCGCAGAGCGTAAACATTTGCGCTAATCGGGGGTTAAAAACCAAAACCATGCTCCGTGGATAACGGCTGCCGCCCACAGGCCCAAAAACACGGGCCCGATGGACGGACAGACGCCGTTACCCACCTCGCCAGGATCCGCTCTCTAAAATGATTTTAAGCGAGGAAAAAAGGAAATCGGCCTACGGCCTCAGCGTCGGTCTTGCCTATCTTTTCGCTGCGCTTCAAGATAGGCAAGCCCTCCTGGCCACGTAGTGGGTTACAGGATGATCCGCCTTGCTCTGGACTATCGGCACTGCTTGCTGCAGCTGCCCCTCTCACGCGCTCCAGAGACACACCTTCGGCCTGCTGTATCTGCTTTCGTCCCCGCCATGTGGGCTGGACTGCCGCGCCGTTTTTTGAGAGCTGGCCGTGGTTGGTTCCCCGTTACGCTCTGTGTGCAGATACTCCAGAACCGCGACGTCCTGGAAGGCAGTGGTGCGCGTCGCACGCTAGACCGTATGTGAGATTTCCCCGTTCGGTCTAACCGTCACGGCAAGGAGGGTAACAACGACTTGAATCCAATCCCTCCGGCCACGTTTTCACGCCATGGTGACGGCCAAGGGAAACTCTTATAGGGGGGTTTTGAAAGGTGTTGAAGTGAGGCGGCAAGGCCAGCTACACTATTAGAACAGTTTCGGAAGCATCCCCTATAGATGTTTCCCACGGTTCAAGGGCCTGCCAGCCTGTTGAACCTTCGATTAAACCGCCCTGCCAGGCGGTTTTTTCGTTTCTGTCGAACAGGTTAATCCTTCGTACCTATTCGAGTCAACGGACAAAACCAACAAGCTAACCTTGTCACTCCATGTCCACTTATGTCTGTTTATATCCTTCATAACAGGTGAAATTAGTTGTAAGCTAACTTCACCTGTTATGTTTCAGGTAAATAAAAAACCGCCCCGAAGGGCGGGTTAAATTACTTCTCTAAAAAAATACTTTTAATCAAAGCGCCGACTTCGATTAAAAGAGCCAGGATCTGAAGCGTTTTTGATATCAGTTCCACGAGCCCTCCTTTTTTGGTTTGGGTTATATGAGAGCTCCACAAGGTTGCCCCCTTGTGGGGCTTTTTTTATCACTCAACTAACGTGATTGTTAAATTAGAGCACATTTCCCCCCCCTTCGAAAGGTCCATTCTTATCTCCATCCGAAAGAGGTAAAAACCTTAAAATCATGAATTAACAAGAGTTAACACGCTCCGTATTACCCGAAAAATCTAACACGCTCCGTGTTAACAGGAAGAGCCAATAGAAAACGATGAAATTAAAGTGATATTTCATTTATTCGCGGTAGAAACTCAAAAACTAATGAACATAGATTTTAGAGTGAGTGTCCGTTCTCTGCGAACATTAGTTCTTATGCCGATAACGAACGTTATGTTCAATAAATGACCGCGCCGCCGCCCTGGTGCGCTTGCAAAACCCGCTTGTTGCTCCACACTGACACTTCAAATCTCCAATTTGCCCAGGTAAACCCCCGTTATGCGCGTAGACCAACTCCGCTTACTGTTTGAAGCCGGCGATCTGCAGGCCTGTACGCTATTGCCGGCGCTCCTGGAAGCGGGGCCTGCCCCACGCTGGAGCCTGCACGTCAAACGCCGCAACGGCGCCCTGGTGGCGCTCTGTTTGAACCGCAAGCGCAACGGCGTCGAGCAGGCCCGGGTGTTTCATTCCCTGGACGCGGCGTTCCAGGCGGCGCGGGAAATCGGCTTCATCGAGGTACGGGTACGCGCTTAAAACGGTTTTAGGCGCGATCTCAGTCCTCCAATACTAGGGTTTTTTACCCACGAACAAACACCGCCAAGGTGTCCCGCGCGGCCGGACACGGCAAAGTGGGGCCAGTGGCCCCGCCTCCGATCCGAATCAAGATCAGCGCGAGTACCTGGTGGTGAACGCGAAACGGAACCCAACAAGGCCAAAAAACGGGCAAAATTCCGGAACTCCGGACAAAAGGGACGTGTAACCGGCTCCGTCCCATGAACGGATCCCCGCCGTTCACCATGACA
>NZ_CANLZU010000040.1 GCF_947495715.1 uncultured Oceanisphaera sp. | reverse complement strand
AACGGCCTCCCCAGTAACTGTGAAATACTCTATCAACTCATCTAACTTAAACATACAAGGGTCGAATTCATTCGACCGGTGGTGTGGCACACCCTGGCTGGGTCGGTCCATTGAAATGGACCCTACGGGCTGAGCTGTGTTTTTGTAGCTTGGCAGGCCCTGCGTAGCAGGGCAATACCCATAACGCCGAACCTGCAGATCATGCGTCGAGCCTGAATGTTCCGATTTGCATGCAGGTTCGTGCCGCATAAATGGGCGCCTACGGGGGCCGTGCGAATGTATTCGACCAATGGCGTATCACGGTGGTTGGGCCGGTCCAATGAATTGGACCCTACGCGGCGGGCAGGTTTGTGCTTTTCTTGCCCTAATCCCTAATCCCTAATCCCTAATCCCCAATCCCCAATCCCCAATCCCCATTTCCCATTCCCAATCCCCAACCGTAAACGCCGGGCACAAAAAAGCCCCGCCTGGGCGGGGCTTGATAGCGCGTGTATCTCTTAAACGGACAGAGATTCCGGCAGATGCTCGCGAATGGTAGAGAGCATGGTTTTCAACACCTTGGGGTTGGCACACACTATGTTGCCGTTACGCTCATAGTTATGACCACCAACGAAGTCGGTCACAATGGCGCCGGCTTCACGGGCGATCAGGCTGCCGGCGGCGAAGTCCCAGGGCTTGAGGCCCAGCTCCCAGTAACCGTCGACACGACCGGCGGCCACGTACACCAGATCCAGGCTGGCGGCGCCGGCACGGCGAATGTCGGAGCACTGAATGAACATGTCCTTGAACATGGCCAGGTAGGCGTCGGCCTGGTGCTTCTGCTTGAACGGAAAGCCGGTAGCCAGAACGGTATTGTTCAGATCCTTGGCCTTGCCGGTACGAATACGGTAACCGTTCAGCTGGGCACCGGCACCGCGGCTGGCGGTGAACAGTTCGTCACGAATGGGATCGTACACCACGGCCTGCTCGGTGCGGCCCTTGACACGCAGCGCGATGGAAACCGCGAAGTGGGGAATGCCTTTTACGAAGTTGGCAGTGCCATCAAGCGGGTCGACAATCCACTGGTAATCCGGATTGCTGCCGGTCAGCTCACCACATTCTTCGCCGATAATCGTATGCTCCGGGTAAGACTTGCGGATGGTATTGACGATGGCGTTTTCTGCGTCCAGATCGACATTGGTAACAAAATCGTTCTGGCCTTTCTGGCGTGCTTCTGTGTTATCCGGATTGGCAAAACCCTTGACGATAACTTGACCGGCGTTGCGCGCAGCGCGCACCGCAATATTCAGCATCGGATGCATATGAGTGAACCCACTTGATGTTAAAGAACGAAATTTGAGCGGCGTATTATACCTGTGAACCCGAACCAGGCAAGGACTAAATTTCCGTCAGCCGACCGGACATCGATAATACCCGTGTGAAGAGAGGTGATGAAAGCGAGTGATCCTGCTTCCCTTATTCCGGCTCGGCGCATAAAACGGCTATGGTTAAATGAGGTCGTCACCAGAGATCAAGCGCATGAACAAACCGAGTCTGTTTGCCTTGTTGATGTTATCCATGCCGGTTTGTGCCGAGAGCAACCTGATGCTGGGCGGCGGTGGTGGCGATGGTGCCGACTCTTACCATGCGGGCCTGGAGTGGCGGCAAGCCTGGCGGAGTCTGGGGGGCGGGCACTTGTGGTACGGCGTGGGTATCAATGGCAGTTACTGGGAGTCCGATGACGATGATCTGCTGCAGCTGAGCCTGATGCCGATGCTGCATTATCGTTTCGAACACCATAGTGTCGAGCACCAGGGCGGCTGGACTCCCTTCCTGCTTGCCGGCGTGGGGCCGGCCTGGATCAGCCAGACCCGGCTTGGGTCACGGGATCTGTCCAGCCGGTTTCAGTTCAGCAGTCGGGTCGGTGTAGGGGTGGCGGTTGCGCACCATAGTCTGGCACTGGAAGGCTGGCATCTGTCCAATGGTGGCATCAAGGAGCCCAACGATGGAATAAGCAGCTGGAATATTATCTATCGTTATGATTTCTGATTAGAAAAACTGGGCCTGGCTATTACAAAAGGTCGTTCTGCTCGCTATTGCCAGTTCATCCCTCTGTTGATTATGATGCGATCCAAATCACAGTCTGCCCGTTCGGGCACCTTTTGGAGTGCGCGGCCATGTCAGGCCTGTCCCTGGTATTACTTACGGTGTTGATGGTGGCCTCGGGTCAGATGACCCAAACCCTTTATGTGCCCGCCATGGGCGACATGGCGGAGGCATTGCAGGTGGCCGGCAGCAGCCTGCCGCTGGTGATGGCGTTTTATCTTATCCCCTATGGTCTGTTCCAGTTTATCTATGGTCCGTTGTCGGATCGGTTTGGCCGTCGCCCCGTGCTGCTGGCCGGGCTTGCCGTCTACGTACTGGGCTCGGCGCTGATTCTGGCCTGGCCGGTGTTTCCGATGCTGCTGCTCGGCAGCTTTATTCAGGGTGCCGGCACGGCGGCGGCGGGCAGCCTGTGCCGGAGCCTGATGCGGGACAAGTTTGAAGGCGCCGATCTGATTCGCTACAACGGCTATGTGTCCATGGGCATCATGCTGGCCCCCTTGCTGGCTCCGCTGATCGGCGGCTACCTCAACCTGCACTTCGGCTGGCAATCCATGTATCTGTTTTTGCTGGTGGTGGGCCTGTTGATCACCCTGGTGATGGTGTGCTGGTTTCGGGAAACCCTGCCGGCGGAACGTCGTCATGCCCAGCCGATGCTGCCAGCCTATCAGCACGTACTGCACAACGGTGCCTTCTGCCGTCAGCTTGGCATGCTGATGGCCGCCTTCGCCGGTGTCATTCTCTATGAGGCGGTGTTCGGCGTACTGGTCAGCCAGCAGAGCGGGCTGACCAGCACCGAAATCAGCCTGCTGTTTATTCTGCCGCTGCCGTTGTATTTTGCCGGTGCCATGCTGGCCTCGCTGAAGGCGGCAACCTGGTCGATTAACCGCCTGCAGTGGGTGTCCACGGTGGCCTTGCTGCTGGGGGCGAGCATAGTGATGGCATCCGCCTTCGAGCCCGGCTGGAGCGTGGCCGGATTGGTACTGGGTGGCGGCGTTTACTTTGCCGGTGCCGGCTTGCTGTTTCCGGTAGCTACTTCCAGGGCGGTGGCGCCGTTCCCGCAACACAGCGGCACCGCCGGTGCCCTGCTCGGCGGCAGCGCCAACCTGGGCGGTGGTATCTTTCTGCTGGTTCAGGGGGCCCTGCCACAAATGAACCAGTCGGTGCTGGGCGGCCTGCTGCTGGCCTTTGCCGGACTGGTGGCCTGGCTGCTGATCCCCAGTTCGAATGCCTTGCCGGAACCCGGGGTTTAAATTGTGAGGAGTGAGGGGGGAGGTTCGGGTGCTTTTGTAGCTGCCGCTTCAGCTGGCAGGGCCGGTTCTGCTAGCCATACACAGTGCCTGAAAATTCCTCATCGCCTGTAGATTTGCCCCGCATAAATAGCGCCTACGGAACATCACTCCCGTAGATACTCTGTTGGACGTCAAGATTTTATATGCTCTTCACTGAATAATAATGTTGAGTCAAAGGGTGTTTCTGT
>NZ_CANLZU010000039.1 GCF_947495715.1 uncultured Oceanisphaera sp. | reverse complement strand
GCCAATGCCCTGGCGGCGTCGATTTTGGCGCTTTCCTGGAAGCGCAAACCCAGTTCGCGCTGTAGGCCCATCAGGGCTGAAATTCGCTCAGTTACGGTCTTTGCGGCCTGCTGATGTTGTTCCTGGGAAACGGCCCGGGACTCTTGGCAAATACCGCTCCGCTGGGGCAGACCGGCGCCACGAACGGGGTCGAGGCGCACGGCCTTATCGCCTCTGGCGATCTCCAAAACGCGATTAACGGTACTCAAATAATTTTGGGCTGTGGCGGGGCTGATTTCGCCCCGTTCAAAGCGCTCGCGGAGAGTGGCGGCATACTGCTGTAGATGTGCGGTTTCGATGCGGCGCATATCCCTGACCCCTAGTTCGTCCCGAACGTAAACCGCGAATACCCGCCAGCGATCCGTCATGGTCGCAATGGAGGAATGGGACTGCATGCCCTCCTGAAGAGCATGACGGCCGGCGTCGATCATGTTGCGGCTTCGCAGGCCGTAATTTCGGGCTGCGATATTCCGTTGTTCCTGTCTCATAACCTGTCCTGTTCGGCAGCCTGCCCCGATGCAATGTTGAGTGTTAATGCGCGTGTTATGGGGACTGCGCGTGTCCTGGCTGCGTGATGTCAGAGCCCGTCTGACGGCGGTATGGGGGATAACCCGACCCCTCGGGAGTGTGGATTCGATAGGCTGCTATGGCGGGGGTGTCGCGCTCACCCAGCTGGCCCCGTTGGTGGGGCTGCTGGGCGATCCGGCTGGCACAGATCGAGTGTTTCTGTTTGATTTCGTTCTCGGTTGAAAGCCCGTAAACCCAGGGCTTGCGCGGCGTTCGCGGCGTTTCAGATACCCGTCTCTGTCGTGGACAGAGACGGGTAACAAAAAATCCGGCGTAGGCCGGTAGGTGTATTTGGTGTTTTCAAGTTGCGTTGCTCCCCACTCCAGGATCGGTTCCGAATGAGGGGGGGGCCAAAAATATGGGCCCGGGTTTTAGTTATCCTGCGCCCAGGATTCTTTTCAGGTTGCGGCAGTGGCCGCTGGTTGAATATGCCCATAGCGGGCGCATTAGATACCGGCCTGCGATAGCGCGTGCCATGCAGGAACGATCATGCGCGATGCGCGCATTAAGTGTGAAAGTGCCGGGCTGCGGCTGGTGTTGGTGCGGGGGCGCTGGTGACGATTTTCAGCCCTTGTCGTCATGTCACGGCTTTAGTGCCGTAGGTCTCAAGCAGTGTACGCCGCCAGATCGGAGTCGTCCAGCTCTGCCTCGCCGGGCTTCGCCGGCCAGGGCAGAACGCCGGATAAATCGCGGCGTTCTGCCCTGGCTCCGTTTTTACACATGTGGAAATTTGGCCCGTTCGGTCATCATTTCATCTGAAATCGGAGGGGCATGTTTTACGCCCTCAAAAGCCGCTGAAAGCGTTGCAAACTTTCAGCAAGGAATCGCCCTGGGTAGGGTGTCGAACGTGCGCAGAACGGCGCTCAGGGGGCGTTTTTTCTGGCTAACGGGGGGGTTTTACGTGAAAACTGGGCCATTTAACGTAATGGCTATTTTACGCAGCAATTGTCACAGAATGCTTTTATCTAAGTATATACATAGGAGAGGGTGGAGAGTTGGGAGGATGTTGGCGGCTCTTCTTCTGTCTCACCAAGGTTATTTTATCCATTTAATAATAAGGGTTACTTGATGAGTGAGTTGGATGTGTTTCTTCTGGTGTTGTTCTTTTCTTGTGCGTGCAGTTTTTTCATGGGGCTAGGTCAAAAGGTAGGTTCCCTTCGTGGTGGAGAAGAACAACCAACCCTCGAAGTATCAGCGTTGGGTTCTCTCGCCGGCATTTTAGGGGTGGGATACTTTGTTGCCTGGCTGGTGGTATCACATCAGCCCCCACTTAAGTTGATACCTGTCTTTATAATTGCCGTTTTAGCATACCGTTTTGGTGCTAGCTTTGCGTGCCGTTCATTGAGGATTTGGCTTCCCCTTGTCGGTGTATGTGGCGTTCCGTTTTCATTTCACTTTTCTAGTTTCTTAGGGCTTATCTAGCGGCAACGTTGGTTGGTTGACGGTTGAGTGTCGTTCAGCGTAATCTAGCTCCGTTCAGATACGAAAAAACCGCCCTGGCAGGCGGTTTTTCGAGGGTTAAGAAGGCTGGCACCAACTTAACCAAGGTAACGGCATCATTAGCGGGATGCAGCTACCCGAAGTCCTGTAAAGTCTATCTGTAGACCTCCCTACCTTCAAGCAAATTCCCGCTAAATGCCTGTTACCGCTGTAATGACGTAGCGGCGCTTTGTTGCGTCTGCTGGGCCAGATGGCTCTGTGGCATGTTTGGAATCAAGATGTTTTGGACATGCGCAGCGTACTGTCGCCGATCAAGGTAACCAGAGGCGGCCAGCGAACGGATCGACCCCGAAATGACGTAATGCGGAACCGTGCTTCACGTGCCAGGCGCGGGGGATACCGGAATGATAATACGGGTCGATAGGCAACACTGTGGGGGACGTTGTGACGGCTGAAAATGCCGTGGTAGCGCCAACGTTGCAGCGTAGGGCACGACGGAAAGGGGGAGTCATCCCTGACGTAGACGCGACGGAGAATGGACCCAGACACCCTACGATTTTCATCGTTTCGGGGTGGGGTCCGGCGTAGCCGGAAAGCCCTGTCTTTCCAAAACTAAAGAGAGAGCTTGCACCTTTGGGGAGCGGTTGCGGAGGGCAAGCAGGTGCAGGCTGTGGGTAACGGCCTTTTGTTATCCATAGCCTGTGCCGCGTTCTGGCGTAGTCAGATGTCCCCGCATTGAGCGACCTCCCCTAAGCCGACTCGGTGCTAAACCTTTACTCTGTACGGGTTTGATGGAAAAAGATGGTTTAGCAATAAGGGCGTTTTAGCTAGGTTTCGGTGGGCTTCCTGTGCGACCCAACCACTGCCAAAACAACCTGACGGCATAGTAGTGATCCCGCATGGTGCTGGGGGCCAAATGCTCATGCCGTGCGTAATAGCGGTGTATATGCGCCTTGCCGATTTGTTCTGGTCTGTTGGCTCCTGGTTCGTGATGCTGAATGTCCTGGATAATGGCGATCAGCCGACGAACGGTAGCCCTGCGGCTGGTTTTACCCCCGTGTCTTAGGTAGGTGTCGGCCTGGCGTTTGGCCCATATTTCTGCGTTCATGGCTTACCCCAAATAAGCGTTGGTAACGTCAATTCGACCGTGCCCAAGTTCGGCCGAAACCTGCATTCTGGCGGCATGATCCAGTTCTTTTGCGGCACTGATGGAAACGTCCAGGACACGGCTCAAGTGCTGATGGTGTTGCCGGTGTGGTACTCCTGCGACCACGGGGCAGGGAGCACCGGCAATGGCGTGATACCGGGCCTGTGCGTAGCTATGGCGTAAATCGTGGAATGTGATTCCCGATCTTTCGATTGCCTGGTATGCCTCGGCTCGAAACCGGGAATAGGTTTGGTCGGCCGGGATCATGCTGCGGTCACGGCCCTGGATAGTAGCGGCGGCCCGGAGCGCGTTCAGCTGTTCAGGTCGGGTAATGGGAACGGTGCGAGGCCTTCCCCCCTTGGTGCCGTCCCGCACCGCCACGGAACCGGATTTTTCGGCCTGAGCCAATGCCCTGGCGGCGTCGATTTTGGCGCTTTCCTGGAAGCGCAAACCCAGTTCGCGCTGTAGGCCCATCAGGGC
>NZ_CANLZU010000038.1 GCF_947495715.1 uncultured Oceanisphaera sp. | reverse complement strand
AACCGCATCCCTGCGACGCTCAGCACATGACGTCCTGTCATGTGATGGTCGCTGGAGTAGAACCCTTCATCCGCCCCAGTGCTGCGGCGTCGCCTGAGGGAACGCCCTGCAGACAACTCGGTGCTTAAGGAGAGGCAGCAGAAGATCGGCTCCCACGACCGTGAAATGCCAAGGAAGGCATTTCCCGAGCCCCCATGGATGGGTTTATGGCGTGTCGCGGGAGGTGATTCTGTTGCCTCTCGTTCCGAGCTTTAAAATAGATCATATTTTTACTTAGATTGGTATGACTCACTGCACGACTTCCTCACAGCCTCCTCTCTCTGGTTGCCGAGATCGGCTGATGGTTGTACCGACCAATTGGCATTCTGCTTGCGATAAACATAGTCTTAAGCAAACGGCAAAAGGATGCTGCCATGAAGAAGATATACTTGATTGCCATGCTGGCCGTTGCCGCCGCCAGTGCCGAGACAGAGATAATAGAAGACGACACCGACTTGCCGGGCTGGGCCGTGGAGAGGATCACGCCCATGCACGACAGCATTTCTCACTGGGTTACCAACAATTCTCGTAATATCGACGGTTTTTTCGGTACCGACGACAGCCTGCATGTAGAAAACGGCTCCTACCTGCGCCTGAGCCAAGAGCTCGAATGGAGTGACGCAGAAGACTTCAGCGCCGAAACGGCGGCGCGTTTTCGCCTCGATCTGCCTACCACCAAAGAGCGACTACGCTTCATTATCGAAAGCGATCCGGAAGAGACCGAGGGCACCCTGGCCGAACAAGGTTCCAACCGGCTGCGTACCGATCAGCGTAGCCTCGGCAGCACCATTCTCGGTCTGAACAGACTCGGCAAACGGGATAAAAGAGAAGCCTGGAACCTGCAGGCCGGAGCCGGGGTCAAGGTACGCTGGCCGCCGGATCCTTATGTGCGTTTTACCGGTGAACGGCTGTGGCAACTCGAGTCACCATGGCAGCTGGAGTCCTACAATCGCGCCTCCTGGTTCAACGAGGAAGGCTATTCCATACGCAGCCGATGGGATGTCGGCCGGCCGCTGGATGAAAACCATCACCTGCGCTTTATCACCAATTTTCAGTGGCAAGAAGAAGTCGATACCCTGGAATATTCCGAGTCGGTGGAGCTGAACCAGATACTGGGCAAACGCAGCGTCATGCGTTACGCCATCGCCGCAGTGGGAAGAAGCACCTCGGATCCGAGGTTGCATGATTATTACCTGTACAGCCACTATCGACGCAATCTGCACCGGGAAATTCTGTTTGTCGATTTTATCCCGGAGCTGCATTTTCCCCGGGATCAGGATTATGACCCCCAGTTCGGCGTGACGCTTCGGCTGGAAGTCATGTTCAAGGGTGATTTGGTGTTTAGACGCTGAGCAAGCACAGACTCAAAGCGGGCGGAACAACCGGACATCGGCGTCAGCCACCAGGGCCGGGGCCAACTGCTCGAAATACTCCTTGATGTAAGGCTGGGCACAATGAGCTTCAAACGCTTCTCTGCTGGCCCACTGTTCGATAAACACACAATCCCAGGGCTCGCCGTTGGCACCGGCATAAGGCACTTCCTCGGTCAGCTGATACAGCAGACAACCATCTTCCCTGTGGGTATTGGCGATCAGGCTTTTCAGCGCCTGTTGTAATTCCTGGGCCTTGCCCGGCTTGGCGTTAAAACGGGCAACACAATATAAATCAGACATCATCGGCTCTCGGTAAGAATAAAGCCGATATGCTAATACATACCGGCCCCGCCTGCACAGTCCGGCCCCCTCGCCCGGCGCCACCGTATTTTTTCCTTCAATCGAACATTCCGCCCAAAATACCTGTTGACCCTCATCGGGTAACCGGTTAGAGTGACCGCAGCTCGAAAAATACGGCTATATTTATGTTCTTGTTACGATGTTCTAGTAGTACCTCGTCCTGTATTTCATAAGTTAAATCTGTATTTTTCCAAGCTCGTTTATTTATGGTAGATTTGTTTACAGGATTTAGGTATGTCTAATATCGTTAAAGGTAAAGTAAAGTTCTTCAATGAGTCCAAAGGTTTTGGTTTCATCGAGCAAGAGCAAGGTCCTGACGTGTTCGTACACTTCAGCGCCATCCAGAGCCAGGGTTTCAAGACTCTGGCCGAAGGCCAAGCAGTACAGTTCACTGTAGCTCAAGGTCAGAAAGGTCCTCAGGCTGAGAACGTAGTTCCTCTGTAAGAGACTACCTCACCAAGAATTCCTAAGCCGTGCCTCCGGGCGCGGCTTTTTTATTGCCTTTTTTCAACTCTCCTCTGTTTACCACCCTGCTCGATAAGGCCGATATCGCCAACCGATAACAGCCCGGCCTCACCCCTCTACGTTATCTATCCCTCCATTACGGCTAAAACCGGCCGATGGCATACCAGGACAGTAACTTGAGTAACGCGGCTCCGCTCAGAATACAGAGGCCAAGACTGAAGGCGGTATCCACACCGTAATAGACCAGTCCGGCGGTCAGCAGACTGGCGGTCAGCATTTGCAGTGCGCCGGACAGGGCGGCGGCGGCACCGGCCAGATCCCGATAGGGCTCCAGCAAGCGGCTCATCGCATTGGAGAAAGCCATACCATTACCCAGAGCCTGAGTAAAGATGGCGCTGATCACCCAGACCGGCTGTAATGGCATCACCAGTATCCAGACACCGGCAGACATCTGAACAAAAGGACTCAGGCGCAGCATGTCTTCGGCCGATACCCGGTGCTGAATCCGATTATTGATAATCCCTCCCAGCAATAATCCCATCGCCGGCAGCAGTGCCCAGCTGCCATATTCTGCCGCACTCATGCCGATTTGCCGCTGCATCACGTAAGGCATTACCGACACCGACACCATCATCAATGAAAACTGCCCCCACAACATGCCGCCATAACCGAGAAAGTGGCGTAACCCCAGCAAGTGGCGGTAGTTGAGGATAATGCTCTTCAGCTTCATCGAGCGGCGTTCGCCGTTATGGGTTTCCTTAAAGCCGGCCAGCAGCAATATCCATAGACCCAGCAGGTAAATAAACATGGCCACAAATACACTCTTCCACCCCAGGTGGTGACCGAGAATACCTCCTACCGCCGGTGCCGCAATCGGCGTAAAGGCCGCCGCCATAGCCACATAAGACAGCGCATTGCGCAAGGCCGCGCCCTCGAAGCGGTCGCGCAGCATGGCACGGGAAACCACGGCCCCACAGCCGGCGCCCAACCCCTGCAGTAACCGCCCCAGCAATAGCCATTCGAATGATGCCCCGGGCAACAGACACAGACCTACTCCCAGCAACGCCAGTGCCAGTCCCGCCAGCAGCACAGGGCGACGCCCCCGGGCATCACTCAAGGGGCCATACAACAACTGTACCGGACCAAAGGCAAACAGATAGGCAGAAACCAGCCACTGTATTCGATCCGGATCTTCGGTCAGGGTCTGACTGATGGCCGGCAGCACTGGTAACAACAGGCCAATGCTCAATTGTCCCATGCTGACAATAAGACAGGCCAGAACAAGGGTATGGGTCGTCGTAGTGGATGTTGCCACGCATCTTCCTCTGATTATGGTAATGGGATCAGGGCTGCAGGATTAAAGTGAGCTTTACTTTGACAAGTCGGGTATTCATTAAGCACAATCAAGGTTGAAAAATAACAAACAGGACTGCCTACATGACTGCCCAACCAGCAAACCCCCAATCGCTTCAACAGGCTTTTTCATTGGGTAACGGACAGGATGCGGCACTGAACTGGTTGCGCAAGAATCAGACTCATTGCGCCATCTTCCTCACCAATGGCATCAAGCTGGAAGGAATGATCAGTGCCTTTGATCAATACAGCATTCTGCTATCTGACCCCCGCGGTCAGCAGCAGTTGATTTATAAAGCCAAGATTTCCACTATTTCTCCCGCGACCCGCCGGCCGCCGCGTACCGGGGTTATTCTCAACAAGCCCCGCCGCCCCCGTTACGAAAGCCATCAGACGCCGCGAGAAGATAATCATCGCCGGGATGATCAATACGATCACCCCAACGACGACGATCAGGGCTAATTGCTTTCGTTGCTCAATAACAAAAAGGTCAGCTCAAGCTGACCTTTTTGTTATCAACGGGGAGGCTTTTGTCTCCCCGCTCCCGGATTTCCGCTTACGCGGCCACCAAGGTTAAATCAGTTCCAGCTCTTCCATCACCCGGCGAATGCGTGCCTTGGTGCTTTCCTGCAGCGGCACCACGGGAATACGACAGTGCTCGCTGGCCAGCCCCAGCAACGACAGACCATATTTGGGACAGGCCGGATTAGGCTCGGCAAACATCACCTGATGCAGCGGCAGCAATCTGTCCTGCAAGGCGCGGGCTTCTTCCCATTTGCCGGTCAGGGTCAGCTCCTGCAGCTGAGCACAGAGGCGTGGGGCCACGTTGGCGGTCACCGAGATACAACCCTGACCACCGGCCACGTTGTAAGACACGGCAGTACCGTCTTCACCAGACAACCAGGCAAACGGCTTCTTGATCAGCTGACGTTCGGCCCAGGGGCGCGCCAGATCACCGGTCGCGTCTTTCACCCCGACGATGCGCGGCAGCTCGGCGATGCGCGCCATGGTCTCGGGCTGAATATCGACCACCGCCCGCGGCGGAATGTTGTAAACGATAATCGGCAGTTCGGTGGCATCGTGCAGCATCTTGAAATGCGCGTAAAGGCCATCCTGGCTCGGCTTGTTGTAATAACCGGCCACATGCAGGGTAGCATCGGCACCCACCTTCTGGGCACAGTTGCTGTATTCAATCGCCTCTACCGGGTTGTTGGAGCCGGCACCGGCAATCACCGGCACTCGCCCTGCGGCCTGTTCCGCCACAATTTCAATCACCCGGCAATGCTCGTCATGAGTCAGGGTCGGACTTTCCCCGGTGGTGCCGACCGGCACAATGCCGTGAGTACCCTCCTCGATGTGCCAGTCAACCAGCCGGCGCAATGCCGCCTCGTCGAGTCGGTCACCGTCAAAGGGGGTAAGCAGGGCAACTAAAGAACCGCGAAACATGGAAACTCCTTCTCCTGGCTAGAGGATTGAAAAATTTAAATAAAAAACCCCGGTCGCTGTTGCATCACCGGGGTTTGAGAACATCTTGTCTTGATGAAAATCAGGCGTCGGTCACGCAACAGAGGCTGCCGCTTTTCGTTTAAGCGGTTTTCCCGGTTTACGTTTAACGATAAAAACCATGAGTTGCACCTGAAAAGACCTTGAACAGCATCTTTTGCTAATGACCGACAAATGTCAAGAGTACCGGTGGCATGTATAATGCCCAATTGATTTATTTACCGCGGAGCCCGAGATGTTTGAGGCCTTGACCCCGGTCAGCGAAATGCTGACCCGTAATCTGGATATTCTGAGCCGCCAGCCCTTGCTGGTATGCGGTTTGCTCGAAGACAAGCTTCCCGGTCTGCTGGCCGAGGCCGGCCCCGCACCCCGGGTGTTTACCACCGATTTTCGCTATTTTCAGTGGCAACAGGCCCAGGGTTTTGCCGATATCGAATTTGGCACCCGCCCCGCTCCCGGTAGCGCTGCCGGCCTGCTGTTGCTGATGCCCAAGGCCAAGGCCGAGGCCGAGTACCTGCTGGCCGCCTGCCTGCCATTGCTGGCGGTCGGTGCCCCGGTGTTTATCGCCGGAGACAACAAGGGAGGCGTCAAATCGGCGCCCAAATTACTGGCCCCCTACTGCGAGCAGGTCAACAAGCTGGACAGTGCTCGACGCGCCAGCCTGTATCAGGCCGAACTGACGACCCTGCCTGCCCCCTTTGCCCTGGCCGACTGGATCAGCCGTTATCCGCTGGAAGAAGAGCAACTGCAGATCTGTGCCCTGCCTGGCGTATTCAGTGCCGGCCATCTGGACTCGGGCTCGCGCCTTCTGCTGAATACCATCAGCTCCCTCAAGGGGCGGGTACTCGACTTCGGTTGTGGTGCCGGCGTCATCGGCGCCAGCCTGTTGAAGCGTAATGCCGACATGACGCTGGAATGCATCGATATCAACGCCCTGGCGCTGGAAGCCAGCCGAATGACACTGGCGGAAAACCGGCTCGACGCCAACGCCAGGGTCTATGCCTCCGACGGCCTGAGTCAGGTGAGCGGCAAGTTCAATCACATCATCAGCAACCCGCCCTTTCATGCCGGCCTGAAAACCTTTTATCACACCACCGAAACCCTGCTGAGTTCGGCCGCCGATTATCTGCTGCCGGGCGGCTCACTGATCCTGGTCGCCAACGCCTTTCTGCCCTATCCGGAGTTGATAGAAAAGAGCTTTGGTCACTGCGAAACCCTGGCCGCCACTGGCAAGTTCAAGATCTATCGAGCCAGACGCTGACTTTACGTGCGTAATTAGCCCACCTTTTAACCAACCGGCCATGAGCGCCGGTTTTTTTAACTTTTCTCGAAAACTTCGTATTGACGAGCGGAAAAAAATCTATAGAATTCGCAGTCCTTGGCAACGCGAGGGTGGCGGAATTGGTAGACGCGCTAGCTTCAGGTGTTAGTGTCCTATGGATGTGGGGGTTCAAGTCCCCCCCTTCGCACCAAGTTACCGCAAGGTAACGGACGCCAGGAAAACAGATGACGGCCTCATCTAAAACAGCCGGACAATTTGAGTATGCGAGGGTGGCGGAATTGGTAGACGCGCTAGCTTCAGGTGTTAGTGTCCTATGGATGTGGGGGTTCAAGTCCCCC
>NZ_CANLZU010000037.1 GCF_947495715.1 uncultured Oceanisphaera sp. | reverse complement strand
ATTGAAAAACAATATTTTTTGTTTCCCAACTACCTGCGAGTGCCCACACAGTTTGCTTGATATATTGTTAAAGAGCGCTGACCTTATTTCAGGTCAGGGATGCGCATTCTACGCATTCCGTGTTGTTCGTCAAGTGTTGAATCAAACTTTGTTTTGTTCGCTTCAAACCCTTGTGACCGTAGGCCGGTTGCCCCGTGTCAGTGGATGCGCATTATAGGGAACCGCGGATTTTGCGCAAGGGCTTTTTTGATAAAAACAGGCCTTTGATGGCCAACTGACTACAACTCGACCAATGCGACTTTTATTTAATCGGATAGTACCCTTAATCAGCCTATTTTGATCCTGATCTCGTTATTCTTCTCGCAACAACCATAACATGCATATTAGATACTTATAAAGGTAACCGTCATGCAAATACTCGATGCCGAAAAAGAGAGCAGAATCTGGCCCCTGTTCCGGCTTGGTTTCCGGGTCTTCTTTTTGGGCGGCGCCCTCTTTTCTGTTCTGGCCATGTTGTTGTGGTTACTCAGCCTTTCGGGCATGGCCGTATTGCCGGGAGTAGGTAACCCCATCTGGTGGCATGCCCATGAAATGATCTTCGGCTTTGCCCTGGCCATCGTCGCCGGATTCGTGCTTACCGCCATGCAAAACTGGACCGGTATTGCAGGTATACGTGGCTGGCCTCTGGCGGTAGTCGCCGGACTTTGGCTGCTGCCCCGCCTGTTGATGCCACTACGCGGAGAACTAAATCCACTGGTGATCACGCTCGACTTACTGTGGCTCCCCCTGGTGGCCGGCATGGTGGCTCGGCCCGTGTTACAAGTGAAGCAATGGCGCAACCTGTTCTTTGTACCCTTGTTTGTCGTGTTCACCCTGCTCAATGCGCTCAGCTATTACGCCGCCTTCAGTGGCGACTGGTTACTTGCCGAGCGAGTATTCGTTACCGCCGTACTGGCACTGAGTGGTTTGATTGCCGTGATGGGTGGTCGGGTGATCCCCTTCTTTACTGCTCGAGCTACCAATACCGACAAGCCGGAGCCCCGCCCCTGGCTTGAAAAACTGAGCCTGGGCACACTCTGGCTGGGAGTATTTGGCTGGCTACTGTTACCACGTACCGACGGCTTTAATAACGTATTGGCTGTCATGCTGCTGATTGCCGCGCTTGCCAACCTTATTCGCCTGGCCCGCTGGAACAGTAAACTGACACCGAATATTCCCCTGCTATGGATACTTCACCTGGGCTATCTCTTTATACCCCTGGGGTTACTGGCTCTGGCGGCGGCACTATTGCAATGGGGCATCAGCATCTCTCTGGCCACCCACTGGCTGACCACCGGCGCTCTCGGTATGGTCATTCTCGGGATGATCGCCCGAGTATCGCTTGGTCATTCGGGTCGGCCACTGGTCATAGGTCGCCCGGTGGTGATCGCCTTCGTCTTGTTGCTTCTGGCGGCACTGATACGAAGCCTACTCCCGATATTGCTCCCGGGCATGACCAATATGGCCTACCACACCAGCGCCCTGGCCTGGATGTTGGCCTTCGGAATTTTCAGCTGGGTATACTGGCCGATACTGACCCGCCCGAGAATCGACGGCCGTCCGGGGTAAACAAATGAGGTGAAGAGTGAGGCGAGAAGGGTGAGGTGTAAAACCCTCCCCCTTACACCTCACCCCTTACAGCTTGCTTTACTGATTGAGAATCAGCCCGTCGCTGTCGGCATCCAGCTCCAGCGGCTTGCCGGGAACCACCTTGCCGGACAGCATGGCCTGTGCCAGCGGGTTTTCCACTTTCTGTTGTACCGCCCGCTTCAATGGGCGAGCACCAAACAGCGGATCGAAGCCCGCATGGGCCAGCTTTTCCAGCAGCGGTTCGGTAATGGTGACCTCGAATCCCTTGGTTTCAAGCCGCTCTACCAGCCCCTGCAGCTGAATACGGGCAATGGACTTGATCTGCCCTTCTGCCAGCGGATGGAATACCACGATATCGTCGATACGGTTGATGAATTCGGGACGGAACTGATGGCTCAACACGCCCATCAGCATTTCCTTCATTTCATCATAATCCTTATCGGTGCTGTGCTCCTGAATCAGATCCGAACCGATATTGGAGGTCATGATCACCACCGTATTGCGGAAATCCACGGTGCGGCCCTGGCCATCGGTCAGGCGGCCGTCATCCAGCACCTGCAACAGAATGTTGAACACGTCCGGATGCGCCTTCTCTACCTCATCCAGCAGGATCACAGAATAAGGTTTACGCCGTACCGCCTCGGTCAGGTAACCGCCCTCTTCATAACCCACATAGCCGGGAGGCGCGCCCACCAGGCGAGACACCGAGTGCTTTTCCATAAACTCCGACATATCGATACGCACCATGGCGTCGCGGCTGTCGAACAGAAAATCGGCCAGCGCCTTGCACAGCTCGGTTTTACCCACCCCGGTCGGGCCCATGAACAGGAAAGACCCTACCGGCCGGTTGGGATCGGATAATCCGGCCCGGCTGCGGCGAATGGCGTTGGACACCGCCTCGACCGCCTCGTTCTGGCCGATCACCTGATCGTGCAGGCTGTCTTCCATGCGCAGCAGCTTGTCTTTTTCGCCTTCCAGCATCTTGGCCACGGGAATACCGGTCCAGCGCGACAGCACATCGGCAATTTCTTCGTCGGTGACCCGGTTTTTCAGCAGATGCTGTTCCTGCATTTCGGCCTGTGCCGCCAGATCCAGCTGTTTTTCCAGCTCGGGAATGCGACCATACTGCAGCTCGGACATGCGCGCCAAATCGCCGGCCCGACGCGCCACATCCAGCTCCCGGCGTACCTGCTCAAGCTCGGCCTTGATATGCTGAGTACCGGCCATGGCGGCTTTTTCCGAGATCCAGACTTCTTCCAGATCCGCGTACTCGCCTTCTTTTTCGGTCAGTTCATCACGAATCAACTGCAGTCGCTTGCGGCTGCCTTCATCGTCTTCTTTCAGCAGTGCCTGCTCTTCCAGCTTCAACTGAATGATGCGTCGATCCAGTTTATCCAGCGGCTCCGGCTTGGAATCAATCTGCAAGCGAATGCTGGACGCCGCCTCGTCGATCAAATCGATGGCTTTATCCGGCAGTTGGCGGTCGGCAATATAACGGTGCGACAGCACCGCCGCCGCGACGATGGCCGGATCGGTGATCTGCACATGATGATGCAGCTCGTAGCGTTCCTTGAGGCCACGCAGAATGGCGATGGTGTCTTCCACCGTCGGCTCGTTGATCAGTACTTTCTGGAAACGACGCTCCAGGGCGGCATCTTTTTCTACGTACTGGCGATATTCATCGAGGGTGGTCGCCCCCACGCAGTGCAATTCTCCCCGTGCCAGCGCCGGTTTGAGCATATTGCCCGCATCCATGGCACCCTCGCCCTTGCCGGCCCCGACCATGGTATGCAGCTCGTCAATAAAGAGGATCACCTGCCCCTCTTCCTTGGCCAGTTCGTTAAGCAGCGCCTTGAGTCGTTCTTCGAATTCGCCGCGGTACTTGGCACCGGCGATAAGCGCGCCCATGTCGAGCGACAGCACCCGCTTGTTCTTCAGCCCTTCCGGTACCTCGCCATTGATAATGCGTTGCGCCAGGCCTTCGGCGATGGCGGTTTTACCGACACCGGGTTCGCCAATCAGCACCGGGTTGTTCTTGGTGCGCCGCTGCAATACCTGAATGGTACGGCGAATTTCATCGTCCCGGCCGATCACCGGGTCCAGCTTGCCCTGCTCGGCCCGCTCGGTCAGATCGATGGTGTATTTTTCCAGTGCCTGACGGTTTTCCTCGGCGTTGGGATCGTCCACCTTCTGGCCGCCACGTACCTGATCGATAGCCTGGCTCATCTTGTCTTTGGTCAGGCCCAGCCGTTTGAGCACCTCGCCCAACTCGCCCTTGTCGTCCAGTGCCGCCAGTAAAAAAAGCTCGGATGAGATATAGGCATCCTTGCGTTGCTGCGCCAGCTTGTCGCATTGGTTGAGCAGCCGCGCCAACACCGGCGACACCTGCACATCCATGTCGCCGCCGCTGACCTTGGGCAGCCGATCCAGGGATTTATCCAGCTCCACCCGCAGGGTATTGCTGTCGACACCGGCGGTGGTCAGCAGCGGGCGCAGGGTGCCGCCGTCCTGATTAAGCATGGCCACCAGCAGGTGAGCCGGTTCTATGTAAGCATGATCACGCCCCAACGCCATCGATTGGGCATCTTGCAGGGCGAGCTGAAACTTACTGGTAAGACGATCGAGACGCATCAGGATTCTCCTCGAAAACCCCCGCCACCTGACGGGAACACAAGATTGATTACTGATACTAAAGATGGGGTTTTATGACGTAAATTCAAGCAGTCGGCACATAAGTTTTGGCTAATCCAGCCAGATCAGGCTCGCCATGCGGCCGGTTTGCTTATCGCGCCGATAAGAGAAAAATCGCTGGGCGTCGGTATAGGTGCAGTATTTACCGCCATAAATATGCGTGACTCCCGCTGCCGCCAGCCGCAACCGCGCCAGCTGATAGATGTTGGCCAGCCACTTGTTGTCATTCACATCACCATGAGCCACGAAGGCATCCGCCGCCAGCGGGGAGTGACTGATAAAGACATCTCTCACCTCACCACCCACCTCGAAGGCAGCCGGACCGATAGCGGGTCCAAGCCAGGCCATGATGTCGGCTGGAGCAACCGCCATGGCCTGAAGGGTGGCTTCCAGCACGCCGGCCGCCAGTCCGCGCCAGCCGGCATGCGCCGCCGCCACCACGGTGCCGGCCTGGTCGCAGAACAGCACCGGCAGACAGTCGGCGGTCATGACCGCGCAAACCTGACCCGGGGTGCGGGTCACTACCGCATCGGCGGTAAGGTTGCCGGTGTTATCCGACAGGCTATCCGACAAACTATCCGGCAGGCTCAGTACCCGGGTGCCGTGTACCTGCTCCAGCCACACCGGCTCGCTCGGCAGATTAAGACAGGCCGCCAGCCGCTCCCGGTTGGTTTGCACCCACTGGGGCTTGTCGCCCACATGAGTGCCCAGGTTCAGACTGTTGAACGGCGCCGGACTCACTCCGCCGGTGCGCGAGCTTTGAGCGGCACACACCTTGGTAGGCGCCGGCCAGTCGGGCAGGATCAGATCCATACCAGATCGTCCGGATGATCTTTGGTGTCGGCGCGCAGAACTTCAACCAAGGCCACAAAATCATCGGGAATAGGCGCATGCCATTCCATCATTTCACCGCTGATCGGGTGTTCCAGTCGCAGCATCACGGCGTGCAGAGCCTGGCGCTTGAAGTTGCGCAAGAACGCCAGCAGATCGGGATTGGCACTGCGCGGCGGCTTGAGACGACCACCGTAGACGGGGTCGCCCACCAGCGGGTGCTTGAGGTGCGCCATGTGTACCCGGATTTGGTGGGTACGGCCACTCTCCAGCCGCAGGCGCAAGCGAGTGTGGGCACGAAACTTTTCCATCACCCGATAATGGGTGACCGCCGGCTTGCCGGAGGGCACCACCGCCATTTGAATGCGCTGGGTGGGGTGACGACCGATGTTGGCCTCCACGGTGCCGCCGGCCGTCATGTGGCCGATGGCGACCGCTTCATATTCCCGGGTAATTTCCCGCCCCTGCAGCGCGGTGACCAGATGCGTTTGTGCCGGTATGGTCTTCGCCACCACCATCAGGCCGGTGGTGTCTTTATCCAATCGATGCACGATGCCCGCACGGGGCACTTCGGCAATGCTCGGGCAATAGTGCAGCAGAGCATTGAGCAGGGTGCCGCCCGGCGTGCCTGCGCCCGGATGGACTACCAGCCCGGCCGGCTTGTTGATGACCATGATGTCATCGTCTTCATAGACGATGTTCAGAGGGATGTCTTCGGGCTCGAAGCGCACATCGTCTTCCAGCTCGGCATGGATCACCACCTGCTGGCCCGACAGTACTTTTTCCCGTGGCTTGTTGGCTACCTGGCCATCCAGCTGCACCTGATCCTGCTGAATCCAGGTTTTGATGCGGGTGCGGGAGTAATCGGGGAACATGTCTGCCAACGTCTGATCCAAACGCTGACCGTATTGATGATCGGCAACAACGCCGTTGAGTTCGATTTGCTGGCTCATAGAGACCACTGGTTACCAAATGATGTTTAATTAGGTATTCTAGCGGTTCTTGGCGCTGAGCTTAATCAGTTTCCGCTTACTTGGTTCCCGAATCGCAAAAATGGACTCTTTACATGGCTAAACAACGGAGCGTATGGCTCACTTTGACTCTCGCCCTGGCACTGACCGCCACCGGCTGCTCCAGTACCAAAAAAGACGAAGTGCCGGACGAGCCGCCCGAAGTGCTCTATCAGGATGCCCAGGAACGCTTGCAGGCCGGCAATTTCATTCGTGCCGCCGAGTTGCTGGAAGCCATGGACTCTCGTTATCCGTTTGGTGCCTATTCCAACCAGGTGCAGCTTGACCTTATCTATGCCTACTACAAGCAGGATGACACCGCCCGCGCCCTGGCCAATATCGACCGCTTCATTCGCCTGAACCCCAATCATCCCAGCATCGATTACGCACAGTACATGCGGGGCCTGACCAACATGGCCACCGACCACAACTTCTTTCAGGAATTGCTGGATATAGACAGGGCCGACCGGGATCCGGCTTATGCCCGCCAGGCCTTTGCCGACTTCCGCCAGTTGCTGCGCCAATATCCGGACAGCGTGTACGCCGCCGATGCCCGTGCCCGTATGGTGGCGCTGAAAAACCGGCTGGCCAAATACGACCTGTCCGTGGCCCGGTTCTACATGAAACGGGGCGCCTGGCTGGCCGCCGCCAACCGTGCCAAGTTTGTGGTGCAGTCCTACCCGGACACCGACACCCTGCAACCGGCGCTGCAAATCATGACCCAGGCTTACGACAAACTGGGCCTGAGCGAAATGGCCAACCACGCCGAAGCGGTACTGAAAGCCAACTTCCCTGCCGGTTAATCAGTTCTGTAAACGACAAAAGGCTCCGTCAGTGACGGGGCCTTTTTTGTGCCCTTTCCCCACCATTTCCTTGCCTTTCTTTCGCGTCGGAAGCCTCACGCTGCGTCACCTTTCGCCCCACTCAATCTCAATATGCATTGCACCATTATTAAAATAGTTGTACCCACACAAAAGCTGCGATTAAAATAGTTCCGCTTGAGGCTGCAACCAAGCGACATGAAGTGAAGCTCGTGCTTTCTTGTTTCGCCCTTTGCCGCACTCAGGGGCGTTGTTTCCTAAATCAGGGAACTATCTGCTTCTCCCGTGATCCGATCTCCTGACGAACGGACTCGGGAGC
>NZ_CANLZU010000036.1 GCF_947495715.1 uncultured Oceanisphaera sp. | reverse complement strand
CCGATTTTCATGGATGCTCCTACCTTTTTATTTATAACCTCATGAATTTTATCAAATAATTGTGGGGATGCTTCAGCCCCAACCCTCCCCTTGCGTTGCACTCCGCAGTTATTTCGACGAACCGGAGTTAAAGGGGAGGGGGCCAACCGGCGTCGGGTTTACAGATTGACGTTGAATAGCTCCTCCCCCTTGGCTGCGACCCGGCAGACATAACAGCGGATTATCGCCAGGGGGAGGCGGGGTGGGGGTGTCGCAGCGCTGTCTGGCAATAGATAGTTCCGCTAAATCTCGATTCTCAACAACACCAGCAGGGCGGCGTTGCCACCCCAGCTTCGGGTCGCCTGATGAAAGGCCAGCACCTGCGGGTGTTGCACCAGCCACATGGGCAGTCGCTGCTTCAGAATATGCTTGCCATGCCCATGCATGATGGACACACAGTTCACATGCTGGCGCCGGGCCGCTATCAGCAGCGCCGATAATTCTTCCTTGGCCTGTTCCTGGGTCAAGCCATGCAGATCCAGAAACAGCTCCGGCACATAATCGCCCCGGCGCAGTTTTTTCAGCTCATAGGCCGAGGTGTCGGGGTCGCGGTAGCGGGTCGGCCCTTCCTGATCCAGATAAGGCTCGTACACATCCGAAAAAGGATGCGCCTCGGCCCTGTCTTTACGTACCATTTGCCGCTGTGTTTTCACCTTGACCGGCGCCCGGTGCGGACTTATGGTATCCTGCTTCAATTTGCGGACACCCTGCACCGCTGCCTTAAAGAGCGCTTTTTCATCGTCTTCTGGGTAAGAGGTGGGGGACATGTCTGTATCCGATTATTAAAAAACAGCCATTTTATCGAGGCGGAGGGGTTTTGGACACGCTTTTTAATGATGAAGCACTCATCGAGCTGCACACGGTAGGCGATTGGTTACGTTTTGCCGTCAGCCGTTTTCAGCAGGCCGGCCTGTTTTATGGCCACGGTACCGACAACGCCTGGGACGAAGCGGTGCAGCTGATACTGCCCTTGCTCCATCTGCCCCAGGACTGCCCACCGCAGGTACGGGATGCCCGCCTGCTGACAAGCGAGCGGCAAGTGCTGCTGGACGCCCTCAAGATGCGGGTCGAGCAGCGCATTCCCACCCCTTATATTACCCACACCGCCTGGTTTGCCGGTTACGAGTTTCATGTGGACGAGCGGGTGTTGATCCCGCGCTCGCCCATCGCCGAGCTGATCGAGGGTCGCTTTGCCCCCTGGCTGAGCCTGGAGCCGCGCCGCATCATGGACCTGTGCACCGGCTCCGGTTGTATCGCCATTGCCCTGGCGCATGCCTTTCCGGATGCCGAAGTGGATGCACTGGATATTTGCCGAGATGCGCTCGACGTGGCCGAAATCAACATCCAGAACCACGGTCTGGAGCAGCAGGTGATTCCGATTGAATCGGATCTGTTCTCGGCGCTGCCGCCGGGCGACCAGTACGACTTGATCGTGGCCAACCCGCCCTACGTAGACGCCGAAGACATGAGCGATCTGCCCGACGAGTTTCAGCATGAGCCCGAGCTGGCGCTGGCTTCCGGTTGCGATGGCCTCGACTTTACCCGTCGTTTGCTGGCCCAGGCCTGCGACTTTTTGAGCGAAGACGGCATCCTGGTGGTGGAAGTGGGCAACAGCCAGATCCACATGGAAGAGGCCTACCCCCAGCTGCCGCTGTTGTGGGTTGAATTCGAGAACGGCGGCCACGGCGTTTTTGTGATCAGTCGGCGCGACCTTGAACCCTTTCGGGACCAGTTTTAAATATCAATAAAGGAAATCACAGATGGCAGGGAACAGTATCGGCACCCTTTTTCGCGTTTCAACTTTCGGTGAGAGCCACGGCCTGGCACTGGGCGCCGTGGTTGATGGTGTACCGCCGGGCATAGAGTTGAACGAAGAAGACCTGCAGCAGGATCTGGATCGGCGCAAGCCGGGGACCTCCCGTTTTACCACCCAACGGCGGGAAGCGGACGAGGTCAGGATCCTGAGTGGCGTGTTCGAAGGCAAGACCACCGGTACCTCCATTGGTCTGCTGATCGAAAATACCGATCAGCGTTCCAAGGACTACTCGGACATCAAGGATCTGTTTCGGCCGGGTCATGCGGATTACACCTATCACCAGAAGTACGGCATTCGCGACTATCGTGGCGGCGGTCGTTCTTCGGCGCGCGAAACCGCGATGCGGGTGGCCGCCGGTGCCATCGCCAAGAAGGTGCTGGCCAAATACGGCGTGTCCATTTTCGCGCACCTGACCCAGCTCGGCCCGATCAAGGCCGAAGCCTTCGACCGTAGCCTGATTGAAACCAATCCCTTCTTCTTTGCCGATGGCGGCAAGCTGGAGGAGCTGGACCAATACATGCGCGACCTGAAAAAAGAAGGCAACTCCATTGGTGCCAAAATTCAGGTGGTGGCCCAGGGCGTGCCGGTAGGGCTGGGCGAGCCGGTGTTCGACCGTCTGGATGCCGACCTTGCCCATGCGTTGATGAGCATCAACGCGGTCAAGGGCGTGGAAATTGGTGACGGTTTTGCGGTAGTCGAGCAAAAAGGCTCCGAGCATCGTGACGAACTGACTCCCGACGGCTTTGGCAGCAACCATGCCGGCGGCATTCTGGGTGGCATTTCCAGCGGTCAGGACATAGTGGCCAGCATAGCGCTCAAGCCGACGTCCAGCATCATGGTACCGGGCAACACCATCGACACCGATGGCGACGCCGCCGAGCTGGTGACCCGTGGTCGTCACGACCCCTGTGTCGGCATTCGGGCCGTGCCCATTGCCGAGGCGATGATGGCCATCGTGCTGCTCGACCATCTGCTACTCAATCGCGGCCAAAACGCCGAGGTACATACCGGAACGCCGAAGCTGAGTTGAACTGTGAGGCGTGAAGTGTGAAATGTAAGGAGTAAGCTGTAGATCTGCTGACCCCTTGCTTGCCTGCCGACAGCGGGTAGAATAGCGGCCCTTGGGGATACACCCTGGTAAGGGCCGCTTTTTATTATGTCATTTTGCTACCGGGATCTGATTTCCCTGTTTAACCAAAGCTTCGCAGCCACGTACAATACCCGCCTTGAGCTGGGTGATGACGAACCCATCTACCTGCCGGCCGACGCCGAGGTAGACCATCATCGCATTGTTTTTGCGCATGGTTTTTTTGCCAGCGCCCTGCACGAAGTGGCGCATTGGTTGCTGGCGGGCGAGGCCCGGCGCACCCAGGTGGATTACGGCTACTGGTACTGCCCGGATGGCCGTGACGGCGAACAGCAACGGCAGTTTGAAGACGTTGAGATCAAACCCCAGGCCATAGAGTGGGCCTTGTCGCTGTGTTGCGGTTTTCACTTCAACGTGAGCTGCGACAACCTTAACGGCAGTGTGGAGCCGGACCGGCACGCCTTCAAGGCGCGTGTGCGCGAGCAGGCGCTGCGTTATCTGGAGCAGGGGTTTCCGCCTCGCGCCCAGATGCTGATGGCGACCTTGCGGCGTCATTACCGGCGGCCGGCACTTACGGCGGCCGATTTTAGCTGAGACAAGAGGGCAGAGATGTTCAAAATTGGTTTGATTATCAACCCGCTGGCCGGGCTGGGTGGCAGCGTGGCGCTGAAAGGCAGCGACGGCATGGCCGAACAGGCCCGGGCACTGGGTGCAGAGCCCCGGGCGCTGGCGCGCACGCAACTGGCGCTGGCCGAGCTTGCCGACCTTAACGACCGGTTGATGATGTTCACCGTGGGTGGCGATATGGGTGAAACCGTTTGCCGCCAGCTGAATCTGCCCTTCGAAACCTGCTATCAGCCTGCCAGCCCCAGCACCGCCGACGACACCCGCAATGCAGTAGCAAGGCTGGTGGAGCAGGGCATCGATCTGCTGTTGTTCGCCGGTGGCGACGGCACGGCGCGCGATGTGTGTGCCGCCGCCCCCGACAGCCTCTGTGTGCTGGGTATACCGGCCGGGGTGAAAATTCACTCCGGTGTGTATGGCGTTACCCCCGCCGGCACCGGCCGCCTGCTGGCCAAACTGGTGCGCGGCGAGCCGGTCAGCCTGATGGCGGCAGACGTGATGGACATCGATGAAGCCGCCTTTCGCGAAGGCCGGGTACGGGCACGCCGCTACGGCGAAATGCTGATACCGGGTGAACTCAGCTACGTACAGGCGGTCAAGGTGTCTGGCGTAGAGTCCGACGAGCTGGTGCTGACCGACATTGCCGACGATATTATCGAACGCATGCAAGAGCACGATGACTGCTATTACATCATGGGCTCGGGCAGCACGGTGGCGGCGGTCATGGAACGGCTTGAACTCGACAATACTCTGCTGGGCGTGGATCTGGTTTACCAGCAACGCCTGCTTGCCTCGGATTTGGATGCCAGAGGTCTGTATCAACACATCAGGGATAAAAAATGCAAGCTGGTGATTACCCTCATCGGGGGCCAGGGCCATATTTTTGGCCGTGGCAATCAGCAGCTGAGCCCCGAGGTGATCAAGGCCGTGGGGCGCGACAATATCTGGCTACTGGCGACCAAGACCAAGCTTAATTCGCTGCAAGGCCGCCCGTTGCGAGTAGACACCAATGAGCCCGAACTGGACCGTGAACTTGGCGGTTTGATGCGGGTGATCACTGGCTATCATGATGAAGTTCTGGTTCGGGTAGCAAACCCGGAAGACGAGGCGCAATAAATGAATATCTTTGAATTTGAACGGCTGCTGCTGGCAGAAATCGACGGTAACATCGCCACCGCCACCGACGACCAGCTGTTTGCCGGTGGTTACCTGCGCGGGCACATCACCCTGTCGGTGGCCCAGAGCGAAATCGCCGGTCGCAACCACGTACGAGACGTAAAAGCCCGGGTCAGCACCAGCCTCAACCAGGCCATACTGAGCGGCGAGCTGAACGATGCGGATCAGAAACTGGTACTGGCGCACTGGGCCGAACTGGTCGGCAAGGTAGAACAAGCGACCGCCACCGCCTAATCGGCGCAGCACCTAAAACACCAATACCAAAGGCCGGAGCAATCCGGCCTTTTTGCGTGATTCTGGATTGCTGAAAAATGACACCCCCACCCAGCCTCCCCCTGGCGAAACTCCGCCGTGACCCTGTGGTTCCGCTGCCAAGGGGGAGGGGAAGTTCGGCGAAGCGCTCGACACCAGGCGTCGATCTGCTCCCTCCCCTTAATCGTGAATACTCAGAATGACAGCGGGGTGCAACGCAAGGGGAGGGTTGGGGAGGGGCTGCTGCAGGTGTAAAAAAGGAGCCTCTCGGCTCCTTTTTCTTACTGTTCAACGCGCAGCGTTCAGGCGGTGATGATACCGCGCTTGCGCAGTTCGGCGATAACCTGGTCGGCGGCTTCGTCGGCGCTGAGGCGGGTGGTATCCAGATGGATTTCTGCCGCTTCCGGCTGCTCGTAGGCCGAGTCGATGCCGGTGAAGTTTTTCAGCTCACCGCGGCGGGCTTTCTTGTACAGGCCCTTCACGTCACGCTCTTCGGCCACGTTCAGCGGGGTGTCCACAAACACCTCGATGAACTCGCCCTCGGCCAGTGACTCGCGCGCCATGCGGCGTTCGGCACGGAACGGCGAGATAAAGGCGGTAAGCACGATCAGGCCCGCATCGACCATCAGCTTCGATACTTCCGCTACCCGGCGAATGTTCTCTACCCGGTCGGCGTCGGTAAAGCCCAGATCCTTGTTCAGACCGTGGCGAACGTTGTCGCCGTCCAGCAGGTAGGTGTGGCCACCCAGAGCGTGCAGTTTCTTCTCCACCAGGTTGGCGATGGTCGACTTGCCGGCACCGGACAGGCCGGTAAACCACAACACGCTCGGCTTCTGGCCCTTGGTCAGTGCGCGGGCTTCCTTGTTCACGTCCACATGCTGCATGTGAATGTTCTGGCTGCGGCGCAGGGCAAAGTGCAGCATGCCGGCGGCCACCGTGGTGTTGCTCAGACGGTCGATCAGAATAAAGCCGCCGGTGTCCTTGTTGGTCTGGTAGTCATCGAAGGCGATGGCCCTGTCCAGACTCAGGTTACAGACGCCGATGCCGTTCAGCTCCAGCTGCTTGGCAGCGGTGTGCTCCAGGGTATTCACGTTCACCTGATACTTGATGTCGGTCACGCTGGCGGTCACGGTCTGGGTGCCGATTTTCAGCAGATAGGGGCGACCGGGCAGCAGGGCGTCGTCGTGCATCCACACCAGGGTGCTTTCAAACTGATCGGCGGTTTCGGCCGGGGCCTCGGCGATGGAGATCACATCACCGCGGGAGATATCTATTTCATCGGCCAGGGTCAGGGTGACCGACTGGCCGGCCACCGCCTGCTGCAGATCGCCGCTGTAGGTGACGATGCGATCAACCGTGCTTTCCTTGCCCGACGGCTGCACCCGAATGCGGTCACCGGGCTTGATCACGCCGCTGGTGATGGAGCCGGAGAAGCCACGGAAGTCCAGGTTGGGGCGGTTGACCCACTGCACCGGCAGACGGAACGGCGCGCGCTGCATGCGGGTGTCGTCCACTTCCACCGTTTCCAGAAAGCCCATTAAAGTCGTACCGTGGTACCAGGTCATTCTGGGGCTGGGTTCAACGATGTTGTCGCCCTTGAACGCCGACATCGGAATGTAGGTGATGTTGCTCAGACCCAGCTGCTCGGCAAACTGACCGTATTCTTCCACGATCTCGTTAAACCGCTGCTCGGAATAGTCGACCAGATCCATCTTGTTGATGGCCACCACAATCTGGCGAATACCCAGCAGCGACATCAGATAGCTGTGACGACGGGTCTGGGTCAGAATGCCTTTACGGGCATCGACCATCAGAATGGCGGCGTCGGCGGTAGAGGCACCGGTGACCATGTTGCGGGTGTACTGCTCGTGCCCCGGGGTGTCGGCCACGATGAACTTGCGCTTGTCGGTCGAGAAAAAGCGGTAGGCCACGTCGATGGTAATGCCCTGTTCGCGCTCGGCGGCCAGGCCGTCAACCAGCAGCGCAAAGTCGATGTCTTCGCCTTGAGTGCCCCATTTTTTGGAGTCGGCTTCCATGGCGGCGAGCTGATCTTCAAACAGCATCTTGGATTCAAACAGCAGGCGCCCAATCAGGGTGCTCTTGCCGTCGTCCACGCTGCCGCAGGTAATGAAACGCAGCAGACTCTTGTGCTCGTGGGCCTGCAGATATTGCTCGATATCGGAGGAGATGAGGTCGGATACGTGCGCCATTAGAAGTAGCCCTCTTGTTTTTTCTTTTCCATGGAAGCGGCGGAGTCGTGGTCGATCATGCGGCCCTGACGTTCGGACGTTTTGGTGAGCAGCATTTCCTGAATGATGGCGGGCAGGGTGTCGGCTTCCGACTCCACCGCACCGGTGAGCGGATAACAGCCCAGGGTACGGAAACGCACATTCTTCATCATCGGCACTTCGCCGTCTTGCAGCGGCATGCGCTCGTCATCCACCATGATCAGGGTGCCGTCGCGCTCCACCACCGGGCGCTGGGCCGCGTAATACAGCGGCACGATGGGAATGTTCTCCAGGTGGATGTACTGCCAGATATCCAGCTCGGTCCAGTTGGACAGCGGGAATACTCGAATCGACTCGCCTTTTTTCTTGCGGGCGTTATACAGCTTCCACAATTCCGGGCGCTGGTTTTTCGGGTCCCAGCGGTGCTGCTCGGTACGGAACGAGAAAATACGCTCCTTGGCACGGGACTTCTCTTCATCCCGGCGGGCACCACCAAAGGCGGCATCAAAGCCGTACTGGTCCAGCGCCTGCTTCAGGCCCTCGGTCTTGGTAATGTCGGTGTGCACCGCCGAGCCGTGGGTGAAGGGGTTGATGTCTTTTTCTACCGCTTCCGGGTTAACGTGGACCAGCAGATCCATGCCCAGCTTCTCGACCATCTGATCGCGGAACTCGTACATTTCGCGAAACTTCCAGCGAGTGTCCACATGCAGCAGCGGGAAGGGGGGAAGGGACGGGTAAAAGGCTTTCATGGCCAAATGCAGCATCACGGCGCTGTCTTTACCAATGGAATAGAGCATGACCGGATTGTCGGCCTCTGCCACTACTTCCCGCATGATGTGGATACTTTCGGCTTCCAGCCGTTGCAGATGCGTCAGATTCATATGTGATACCGCTCTCAATTATGGATTATGCTAATAACCAAATGTTATAGATGATCTATATATCCAGTTTATTTGATATATGTTTACAATGATAGCCCTGCTAAAGAGCGAGTGGTTATATATGTCAGCATATTTGGTATTAGCATCAATTGGCGCCTTGCTGGCCCTGCTGATCCAGGGACGAGTGCCGCCGGCGGTGCTGTTTACCAGCTGGGCGGTAGGCTATGTGTTGTTCGGGGTGGCCGAACAACAGGCGCTGCTTTCCAGTTTTTCCAACCCGGCATTGATCACCCTGCTGGTGCTGATGCTGGTGTCGTTGGCGCTGGAGCGTTCGCCGCTGCTCGACCGGGTGTCGGACACCCTGCTCAAGGGCCGCGAGTCGATGGCCAGCCTGCGGCTGATGGGACTGACCGCCTTTCTTTCCGCCTTCTTGAACAACACCGCCGTGGTGGGCTCCTTGCTGGGGGTCATTTCCCGCCAGCGTTACATTCCGGCCTCGCGCTTGCTGATCCCGTTATCTTACGCCTCCATTCTGGGCGGGGTAACGACCCTGGTGGGTACGTCCACCAACCTGGTGGTGAACTCCTTTGTTATCAACGCCGGCCTGCCGCCGCTGGGCATGTTTCAGTTCACCCTGGTGGGGTTGCCGGTGGCGCTGATTTGTATTCTGGGGCTGATGTTCAGTACTCGCCTGCTGCCGCAAAACCGGGTGCAGGATCAGGAAACCCCCCAGTCCTATTTTCTCGAAGCCCAGGTGATGGCCGACTCGCCACTGATCGGCAAAAGCATTGAAGACAACCAGCTGCGTAACCTGAACGGCCTGTTCCTGCTGGAAATATTGCGCCACGATCGGCTGCTGAGCCCGGTGTCGCCAGACGAAGTGCTGCAGCAGGGCGACGTGCTGGTGTTTACCGGCGAAGTGGAAAAGGTGCAGGCGTTGCAGCGTTTTCCCGGCCTGCAGCTGTTTGGCAACGGGGTGGATCGGCTGCTGGCCTCCAACCTGGTGGAAGTGGTCATTGCCAACGAGTCGGAGCTGGCCAACCGTACCCTGCGTGAGGTGGACTTCAGAACCCTGTTCAACGCCGGCGTGGTGGGTATACGACGTGGCAGACGCCGGCTGACCGGCAAGCTGGGACAAATACCGCTGCGGGTAGGCGACAGCCTGCTGCTGGCGGTGGGGCCGGACTTTACCGATCAACGCAACATAGACCGCAACTTTCACGTGTTAAGCGGCAGCCTGCAGCGGCCCAAGTTGCGCAAAAACCAGAGCCTGCTGGCCTTTTGCGGCTTTGGCGTGGTCATCGCCCTGGCGGCGGCAGGGTTGGTACCGCTGCTGAACGGCCTGCTGGTGCTGCTGGCGGCGCTGCTGGTGACGCGTATTCTTACCCTGAGCGAGCTGCGTCGGCGTTTTCCGTTCGAACTATGGCTGATCATCGGCTCTGCCCTCACCGTGGCCAAGGCGCTGGAAAGCTCGGGCGGGGCGCAATTGGTGGCCGATGCGGTGCGCAGTGTGTGCAGCGGGTACGGAGTGTATGGCGCCTTTATCGGGGTCTTTGTGATTACACTGATCCTCACCGAGGTGGTCACCAACAATGCCGCCGCCGCCCTGGTATTCCCGATCGCCTTGTCTACCGCCAGCGCCTTTGGCGCCGATCCCATGCCCTTTATCATGGCGGTGGCCTTTGGTGCCAGTGCCTGTTTTCTTATCCCGTTTGGCTACCAGACCCATTTAATGGTGTACTCGCCCGGGCGCTATCGCATGACGGACTACCTGAAGGCCGGGCTGCCGATCAGCCTGCTGTATTCGGCCGGGGTCATCACCCTGGTGCCGCTGATATTTCCGTTTTAAGGACACAATAAAGGAAAGGAGTGGGGGAAGTTTTCTCCCTCACACCTCACACCTCACACCTCACGGCTTACCCCTCACACCTCACGCCTTACCCCTCACACCTCACGCCTTACCCCTCACACCTCACGCCTTACCCCTCACGATCTGTCTGATTGGCCAATAAACCCGCAAACAGTCAGTGGCTTATTGCAATCAAACGAATCTTTGCTAAACTGGCCTTTCTTCGATGGTGACCCCGTTGGTCCTCTCGCATCAGAATCTTGTTTACCAGGCCAGGCCCGGAAGGGAGCAACCAAAGCAGGAACCTCTGAGTGCCGGGATGTGGCTGGCGGCGGTCACCTCCAATTTCCAGCACTGCCTCCTCGAATACTCCCCAATACAGTTTTTACCCATTTTAATCCCAGCTCTATATTGATCATTTCGTTGCGCCTTGCCGACGACCCTCTGCCTGTTTTATACAAATCTGACTTAAGTAACTGATCTGTTTAGCTTCCCTGTGCAGGTCGAACGAAGGGGCTACTCCACCGACACGCTAAACCGCATCCCTGCGACGCTCAGCACATGACGTCCTGTCATGTGATGGTCGCTGGAGTAGAACCCTTCATCCGCCTCTATGCTGCGGCGTGGCCTGAGGGAGCGGCCTGCAGACAACTCGGTGCTTAAGGTTGGTATTAAAAAATATCCTGCACATTGGTTAACCGCCGCTAGCTGTGCTAAAAAAGATGAATTATCAACCGTTTATCGGATAATCCAGCTGATGGAAAACCCCTTGCCCCAACGGCTTAAAGCCGCTCGTTGTGCCGCCAAGCTGACTCAAATGCAGCTGGGGCAACGCCTTGGCCTGGACGACAACACCGCCAGCGCCCGCATGAATCAGTACGAAAAGGGCAAACACAGCCCGGACTACCAGACCCTGCGGCGTATTGCTGGAGTACTGGGCGTGCCAGTGGCTTATTTCTATTGTGATGACGATGCCCTGGCCGAGCTGATCTGCGTGCTGGCCAAACAACCGCCTGCCACAAGGGCCGCATTGCTGACGGCACTCAACGCCGGCAATATTGTTTGATTGTCATATAAATCCCTTTGCTCTCTTTGGCGCTCCAACGTCGCCTGTTTGTGCTGTTTACCCTTCCAATATGCAATCCACAGTGCCTATAATGCGAAAGTTCCATATGGATTACATCAAGATCTCGGCAGCATAGCCTCATCACAGGGAAGGGGGAGAGGCAAGGTCGCCCGCAAGACTCGGGCGGTAGCGTGCCAGCAAGCCACAAAAGAGAAAAACGATGGCATTCAGAGCGGTCCGTTGTGTGCTAACGCTGTTGTTGCGCTGAACCGCAAGGTGAGAAAGAAACTGCTCTACCTCTGTTGTGGAGCAGGTAGAAGAATGTCGCATTCCATGAAAGCGGATGAACCGCTTAATCCAGTGGCAATAGGTTTGCTCGGTTTTGTAGGCCAGATTCCGGCTACGAATCAGAGAACGGAGCTGATCCATGAAGCGAACAGGTTTATCTGGCAGTCTTGGTGGTACATCCAGAATCATGTGTTAGCCCTTGTACTGTTTTAATATACAGTGGTCTAGAGCCTGACTGCGATCATTGCACCTTGAGCAAAGCGGAGTTATGCGACAATTGTCGTAAAACGTCGTGATTTTTGGTCTACAAAGCTTATAAACCACTGAAAAATATGGAATGGTTGATATAAGTGAAAAATAGATAAGCGAACAGGCGTTTTGCGTGAGAAGCGATATTTTACGCTTATTCCCCGGGGCGTTGTACTTATGGTGCCTCAGGTTATTGATAAAAAAGAAATTTTAATGATGATATGTATGCTTCAGCGGAATAGAAGCGGTTTGCATAGATGTCATTTGTCGTTGAATTAGCTGTTATGTCTCCGGAGGAATGAGCAATTGATCAACTACAGATCTATGCGAAGACGTTATCCGGGCATTGTCACATATCGGGCTGTCGCTGAAAAAGCACGACGACGGGTTCGAAGAAGATCGAAAAGGATGAATGCTTTGGGTGCAAATGATTTCAATACTCATGCGATATTACATTTCGACGAGTCTGGATTTACTGGAAATAACCTCTTACACAAACAACAGAAAATATTTTGCTACGCTTCGTTAGAATGCCCTCATGATGAAGCTGAAAAATTTGTTGAGCACATCATTCGTAAGTACCAAATCCAAAATGGAGAAATTAAAGGGGGCAAACTATTAAAGGGCGTTCGTGGAAAGAGAGCCGTCGATGAAATAGTTCAAAACTTTAAAGGCCGGTTCAAAGTTTCTGTTTCTGATAAAAAATACGCGTTAGCGGGAAAATTCTTTGAGTATATATTTGAGCCGGCAATCGCTAGTGTAAATTCAATATTCTATAACATAAATTTTCATCGTTTCATTAGCAACATGCTTCATGTCGAGCTATCGGTCAGGGGCGCAATGGCCGAAGAGATATTTGAAGACTTTGAAAAACTAATGAGAACGGGAGATTTCGATGGGCTGAAGGCGCTATTTTCAACTTCGAAGGATGAGGGAATATCCCCGGTTCTGGAACAAATTTGCGACTTTGCTATCCACAATAAAGAGTCAGTGGTGCGAGAGTTAGACGGCTATGCCGGCGAAGGTGCGGGAAAGTGGGTTCTTGATTTGACCAATACTGCTTTATTCAGCCTCCTGGCGGAATGGGGGCAGCAATATGATCAACTAACTGCTTACTGCGATCAATCTAAGCCGCTCAGCGAAGATCAAGAAATATTTAATGTCATGATTAATCGCGAGGACAAAAAGTTCACCCATATTGCAGGCATTGATTCACCTATAACATTTAATTTAAAAGAACCGCTTAATTTAGTCGATTCAAAGGTGGTCCATGGGGTTCAGCTTGCTGATGCAATCGCAGGTGCATTCGCTTATGCGTGCGATAGAGATAATCAAGATGAGTATGCTGAAAAGTGGCGCGGCATGATTGAAGAGCATGTGATTTTCGGCAGCGTTTTTCCTGACTACGATCATCTTGATTTAGAAAAACTCGAGGTCCAGAGGAATGCGATCCTGCTACAAGAATTGGCAGATCGCAGTAAAAAGGGCATTAGCTTAACCGAGGATATTGCCGCATACATTCAATTCATAACTATGGCCCTCAGAGAATCGCCGCCTGAGCTGCAGACATAACAATCGGCTGCACAGCGACCAATTTTCCGCCGCTTCGCGGCTCCAAACCGGCGCGTGAGCCGGGCGTTACATTTACTGAGGGTTTAGTGTGAGAATATTTCTATCAATATTAGGTTTGGCGATATTTCTTGCTAGTGTAATATTTGGACATTGCCTTCTGATAGAAAAGTACGTTAGTGGTGCCGAATTTGTTGCCCTTGTTATTGCTTTCGCCATAATCGGACTTATTCTAGCCTTCTCCTCCGAAGTGCAAGAATTTTCTGTAGCTGGAAATATAGTAAAACTAAAAGAAGTAAAGAAAGACGCGGAAAAATCAATCGCCGAGCTAAAAGATGCCAGAACGGAGACATTTAGATTCCTGCTCAGCCTGTCCAAGAGATTTCCTGGAGGCTGGGCTTCGGAAGGTCCCAAGGACGATAGGATTGATGACTTTCTGGATCTGTATAACCAAATCGTCATCTTCAATTGTGAAAAGGAATTGGCCGGTGACATTCTCGCGGTTATTGATCAAATATTACCTAGCCAGGTTCGCCGGGTATGTTCGTTCAGCGATGATATCGGTACAAAATATCGCGGAAATTTCACGCTTCCCGAACCATCTACCCTGCTGCTAGAAGCCCTGGATGATGAGTCAGTTTCTAATGTATCAAAACGCGGTGTGGCAAACGGTGATATTGCAAAAATCAAAGAGCTGATTGTTGCTGCGGTTGACGAGTACAAAAGGCTCTATGAATTAAAAAATGAAATTACTAAAAAAATGTAACAAAGCAAGGCAGGAATGGCCGCAAAGCGGCCGGGACCTCCTTTCAGTCGGCCCCTGCTTGCGGCGTTATGCGATAATAGAGCAAGGTCGAGAATATGATTAAGGAATTTCTCCAAAAGCGAAAAGAAAAAAGGCAATTCGAGAATGGCAGCGATCAGCTCTTGGCCAAACCTTAGCCATTCATACAGATGAATATTTCAATAAAAACCCGAGACTATCTAGCTTTAGTGAAGACAGCAAAAGCAAAATAATCGCCGATTTTTACCAACAAATATTTAGTTTTTCCCAATCGGAAAATCCATTTCTGGCTATGAGAGAAAATTTAGCCTCATAAGCAGTACGGCATAACCCATGTGGATCTATAATTTCTACATATAGCTACATTCGGGAGCCTGCCATGAAACGGAA
>NZ_CANLZU010000035.1 GCF_947495715.1 uncultured Oceanisphaera sp. | reverse complement strand
GATCTTGCCGAGGCCTATGATGAAATGAGCAAAAATTATGCGTATTAAGTGCCAAAAATTGTGGGGATCCCTCAGGGGTTGGGGAGGGGTTACGGTAGACCGACAGCGCTCATGGCCCTGTGCAAACTGAAGCTGCAGCGACAGGGCTATTCGAGAGTTAACGTGGGATTACACGGCCTCGGTCGGCGTTTGCATCTTGCCGATCAGCTGGTTGACTTCCTGTACCGTGATGCGGTGCCGCTCATCGGCATGCTCCGGCATCACCAGTATTCCCCTGGCGTAGTTGAAAGCCCCGCGGCCATGAATGTACAACCGTCCACTGAAAAAGGTTTTTACATACTTGGCAATCAACAAAGGCTGATACTTGTTAAATATACGCATGTTTCACCTCTGCTTTTTTATCCGGTAACAGTTTTCTTGTTATCGCTCAATTCAGGGTCTTATCCCAAAGACCCCAGTGCCTGGCAATGTTGCTGATAATGAGGACGCACATTATGCGGTCCTTCCAGCCAGTCAAACACCGCCCCTTGCTCTTTACCGAAAGATACCCTGGCAATACCCGCCGTCACGAAAATCGGGGCCATGGTCGCCGGACAAAGACTCTCGACCAGAAAACCGACTATCGGCATGTGGCTGACCACCAGCAGATTGCCATCGGGATGAAGATCGCCGTACGCCAGCAGCAGGCTGGCTGCAATATCCGCATCGGCGTTGGGCATGAGTTCATCACACATTTCTACCTGGGTGCCGACAATGTAATTTGAAAGCTGCTGCCAGGTTTGCGTGGCGCGTAGATAAGGGCTGACCAGTACACGATCAAACGTCGGTACCTGTGGTGCCAACCACTGCGCCATTAAACAGGTTTCGTCCCTTCCCTGTACGGTTAACGGCCGTAATGCATCGCTTGATGCTTCCGCTGCCGCCTGCCCGTGGCGCATGATAAAGATATTCATCTCCACCTCACTTTCAGGCTAACCCGCCTGTTCAACGGCGGGCATCATACCCCTGCATTTTGTTGTGCTCAAGGATCCAGCTCACCCTTTAAGGAAGTGGCGGGAACACTGTTTTTGTTCTTATCCTTAGCTATAACATAAAGAACACAGTTACACCGGAAATCGTTCGTTTTTTACGATCCAGGCGAGATTAAGGCGCTTTATTCGGGTTGAAAACGGATGTGAGTCTACTGCGGCCTGATGACAATATGATGAAAACAAAGGTAAAAAAAGCAGTCCCGTCGCGGGGTTGAAAAAACAACCGACTGACGAGTGAATGTGCATCAGCGTCTGAGTTTACCACGATGAACACCGGTATTGCGGCCACCGCGCAGCTTGATCCTTGTCATCCGAAAAGAGTTTGGCCCATCAACAAAGGGAGCGCTCAACGCCGCCGTTTATCGAGCCACATCAGTACCAGACAAGCCCCTGCCGATATTCCGACAAAGCCCAGTAAAAAAATCAGTGGCATGGCGGCATGATCCAGGACGTCCCAGAAAAATGTTTCCAATATACTCATAAATGCTCCCGGCAAGTCCCGACAAGGTCATACATAACCATTTTCGACTTCAGATAAAGCCTTTTTCAGGCCCGCAGCAAGCCATAGCCCATGCCTCTGGCACAGATCAGTGACCAGCGGCGTTTGGCCATAAACAAGGGAAAAACCGCCGGCCCGAACAGGCAGCCCAGCAAGGCCCAGCGGCGTGGCGGCAAGGCACTTTGCAATGCAGCAACGTAAAACAGCCCACCAAACAAGGGGGCTGCCAGTGTAAGAATAAGGATCATAAACCGACCTCCTGATGGTCAAATATTATCACAGCCCCCGCCGACTTGTCAGTCTGGGGAGCGTGCTGCACCGACACGCTTATTGCGCATCGGCTGGTATTCACTTCACATAGCACCTTGATGCCGCCCCGGCCCGGCATCGCCGATCAGCCAAGACCTGGTTACGGGTCGAGAAGCTGTTCTTGCATTTGATGGTGGCAAGGCTAATAGTGACTAACAACGCCAGATCCTGGTTGCAAGACGATGGTATTGACGCCATCGGCTCCAAGGAGGGAACTATGCCTTATCGTAATATTCTGGTTGCTCTGGAGCTGAACCACAGGGAAAAACCGCTGTTGAAGCGGGCCGTAGAGCTGGCCGAGTGCCATCAGGCCGGGCTGCATATCATTCATGTCGAGCCCGATTTGAGCGGCGTGTACATGGGGAGCCTGAGTCTCGATTTACGCCAGCTCAAGAACAAGCTGCGCCTGGAAAGTGGCCATGAAATCATGCAGATGCTCAAAGAAGAGCAACGCAATGCCAGCAGTGTGTCTTTGCCTCACGGCGATGTTCGCCAGGCGGTGCAGCAGGCGGTAGAGGAAAAACAGGCGGATTTACTGATTTGCGGCCGCCAGCTGGAACGGCCTTTTCTCGGCCACCTGTTTGCTCACTCGACCGGCTTTCTCGATATCAACGGCTGTGATTTGCTGGTGATCAAGCTGTCGGACAAGGCGTGACTTTGGGGTGAGGAGTGAGGAGTGAGGAGTGAATCGTCGCCTTACCCCTCACCCCTCACAATGATATCAACGCAAACAAAAGCCCTGACGGTGCAGAAATTCCAGCATGAAAGGACGCGCCTCTTTGGCCAGGGTTTCCCCTATCTGTCCGGTCCAGCTCATGTCCTTGTTGCCCCCGGTACGGGTGCGGTAATACTGCTGCACCAGTTCATCGTAGCGCTGCATTCTCTCCTCGTCGAACTGTGCCGGATAACGGTTGTCACAAAATATCAGACTGGTCGGCAAACGGGGCTTGGGCTCGGGGTTCTGATCCGGATAACCCAGGCAAAGCCCAAACAAAGGAATCACCCCTGTGGGCAGTGCCAGCAAATCGCAAAGCTCATGCGGCTGATTACGCACAGCGCCGATAAAAACGCCGCCCAGCCCCAGTGACTCCGCCGCCGTCAGGGCATTCTGTCCCATTAAGGCGGTATCGATGGCGCCAATCAGCAGTTGCTCGGCAAAGCCGGTTTTGGCCTCGGGTACCCACTGCAGATGACGATGAAAGTCGGCACAAAATACCCAGAATTCGGCGGCACTGCCGATATAGGCCTGGTTGCCACACAGGGCCATCACCCGAGCTCTCAGCTCGGGATCCGTCACTCGAATCACCGTGGATGCCTGCAAAAAGCTGGAGCTGGATGCCGCCTGAGCCGAGGCCATGATCGCCTCGCGCTGCTCGTCATTCAGGGCTTGTTCGGTAAATTTGCGGATGGAGCGGTGATGACGCATCACCTTGATGGCGGCTGACATTGTTACCTCTTGCGGTCGGTCTATGTGTATTATCACCTTAAAGGAATCGCGCACTAAATGGGAGGCAGGGTGCGGGAAACACAACACATAGAGCCCATGTCACGCCGCAACGGTCTGGCGCTGACGCTGGCGGGTATGACCATGATGCTGACCCTGCTGCTGGCCGGCTACTGGCTGGAAGAGCGCGGTCGGCTGGTGATGATTTTTCTGTTTATGGCCGGCCTGGTGATAACGGTGCTCGGCATTCTCAAACTGCGGGAGCCGGTGTACAGCTTTTCGCTCAGTGCCGACAACCTGCATTTTCATCATAAAATCGGCGGCTGGAGCCTGCACTGGAGTAATATCATACGAGTAGATCAGCCCCGGCTGCAGAGCGGAATGGATCTGGTCGAGCTCCCCTACATCGGTATCAAGATCCGCGATTACGATGAATTGCTGCCATTGATGACGCCACGACTGGTGGTGCATCTGCTGACCGAACAAAGGCCCCTGCTGGCCATGGCCTTGCGTCATGGCGCCATCAGCCGCCATCATCTGCAAGACTGGCTGGTGGAAGACAGTCACTATCGCTCGGCCAACGGCCGACATTATCAGGGGCTGGCCGCCATGCTGGGTCACCGCATGACCCATTTGCGCGAGCTTTATGGTTACGATCTGCTGATACACGAGTCCAATCTTGATCGGGAGGCGCCCGAGTTTATTGTTCTGCTACGCCGTTATCTGCAGCCCGTCATCTGACGAACTGCCTTCCATACCAACCTCAATCCAAAGACCAACATACACAAGGCCGATGATGAATCTGGATTCGTTTTATCTGTTTATCAAGGTGGTACAACAAGGTGGCTTCTCGCATGCAGCCAACCAGTTGGCCATGCCCACCGCCACCCTCAGCCGGCGCATTTCGGCCCTGGAGCAAGGGCTGGGCTGCAAACTGCTGAACCGAACCACCCGCAAACTGCAGCTGACCGAAGAAGGTCGGCGCTACTATGAACGACTCAACCCGCTGCTGACCGAGATAGAGCAGACAACCGGCGATATTCAGGGTCAGCGCCAGCGCATGAGCGGGCTTATCAAGGTCGCCGCTCCCATCGCCATTTCCAACACCTTCCTGATCGACGGCATTACCGAATTTTGCCTTGAATATCCGGAAATACGCATCGATTTGCTGCAAAGTAACGATTACACCAGTCTGCTGGATACGGATCTGGATGTGGTGTTCTTCAGTGGTGAACTGCCGGACTCCAGCCTGCGGGCCAGAAGACTCGGTGAGGTGCAGTACGGCCTGTTCGCCTCCCCCCGGTATCTGGCGCAAGAGGGCATGCCACAAGAGCCGGAGTCACTGGATCAACACCATATCATTCAGTGCTGGCCGCACCGTAACTGGCAACTGACCCATGAAGACGGCCGCCGCTTTCACCTCAAGCCGGTGGCCCGGCTCTCGGTCAATCAGATGCAGTCGGCGGTCAAGGTGGCGATTCAGGGGCTGGGTATCGTCAACGTACCCAAGCATTATGTGGCGCACCATGTGGCGGCCGGTCTTTTACACCCGGTACTGCCCGGCTGGCTCGGCGGCAAGCGCCCTTTTCACATGGTATATCACAATCGGGAACTGGCGCCGGTACGGCTCAATACCTTTATCGAGTTTATCGATCAGCATATGCGCGAACGATTGGCGTCAACCTGGGTCAGGCAACGGCCGGGGAAAAACGAAGAGGAATAAACGGCAGGCAAAAAAAATGGGCAGCTTCCCTCTGCCCGATTCCACTAACAAAAGATATTAATCTGTATTCTGCCAACGACGGTAACATAGCTTTTACAAGCAAATTAGCCGTTATTACGCAAAATAAAAAAAGCGATTGTTCCGTTTTTGCAATAATCACGTTTTCTCGGGTAGATCCTGCTCCCACAGCACGATACGCCCCTGTGGCCAGCGCTGATCCAGATCGGCATAGTGCTGCTCCAGCAGATGACGCTTTATCTTGAGCGTGGGGGTCATGATGTCGTTCTCTATGGTCCAGGGCTTCTGCATGATCAGAATACCGCCCAGCCGCTGGTGGGATTCCAGTTGCCGGTTGATATGGCCCAGCGTCGCGTCCAGTTGCTCGGCGATGGGGCCTTTATGCTGCAGGTCGGTGCCTTCGGCCAGCTGCACCAGGGCCACCGGCTGAGCCTGACCGCTGCCAATCACACAGGCCTGCTCGATCAGGGCGTTGTCGGTCAGCATGGCTTCAATAGGCACCGGTAGTACATACTTGCCCTTGGCGGTTTTAAAGGCGTCTTTTAGCCGGCCGGTAATCGTCAGGTAGCCGTCCTCGTCTAGCTGCCCCTGATCGCCGGTATGCAACCAGGCGTCCTGCAGCGTCTCACGCGTGGCCGACTCCTGCTTGTAATAGCCGCGCATCATGCCCGGGCAACGACAGAGAATTTCGCCATTGTCGGCGATACGAATGTCGACATGGACGCCGGGCTTGCCCACGGTACCGACCTTGTCGGATCGATAGGGATAGTTCAGGGTCGAATAGGCCAGGTTTTCGGTCATGCCCCAGGCTTCGGTAATGGGCATGTCGAGCTGCTCGTACCAGCGTAATAACGACGGCGACACCGGAGCCGAACCGCACCCCAGAATGCGGGCATCATTCAACCCCAGGCCGGCACGAATCTTCTTTTTAACCAGATTCGAGACAAACGGAATCTTCAGCAGCAGATCCAGTTTATTTTGAGGCAGTTTTTCCAGGATACGGCTACGAAAATTGGTCCACAGCCGGGGCACAGAGATAAACACGGTAGGCGAGATGGTTTTTACATCCTCGATGAAGGTGTCCAGATTCTGGGCAAAACCCACCTGCACTCCGCCATAAAGGCTGGCCCCCAGCACATAGACCCGCTCGGTAATGTGCGACAGCGGCAGGTAGGAAAAGGCACGATCCTTGTGATTCAATCCCGCGGTTTCCACTATGCCCCGGCAGGCCGCCGCGTAGGCGCCAAATTCAATCATCACCCCCTTGGGATTGCCGGTGCTGCCCGAGGTGTACACCAGGGTCATCAGCCGATTCGACGCGGGAGCCGCCGGCTGCGCTACCGGCTCGTGTGCCAGCATACTGCCCCAGTCATGCTGGGTGTGCAGGGTGGACGGATACGGCATGGCAATACGAATCATACTGTCGGGAATGCCCGGCGCCTGTACCTGTGGATCGTCCAGCTTGCCGGTGATAATGGCCCGGCTTTCGCTGTGCTCCAGCACATAACGCACGGTATCGGCGCCGGCAGTAGGATAGATGGGTACGCTGACAAAACCGCCCATCTGCAGGGCAAAGTCGCAGATAAACCATTCGGCACAGTTTTTGGACAGCAAAGCCACCTTGTCGCCGGGTTCCAGCCCAAGCGCTTGCAGGCCCGCCACCAGCCGGGAAGCCTGCTCCAGCACCTGCGACCAGCTGTATTCATGCCAGTGGCCGTCTTTAGGCTGGCGCAGATAGACGTCTTCGGGCTGCTGTTCGGCCCGGTGATACAGCATTTCCAATGGCAGCTTGTCGGAAGTGTCGGTCATGGGCGTCCTTGGCAACAGTGAATCTGATATTTAGTAGCATAGCCGAAAGAATCCGCCGTGATATAGCCAGGTGATTGATGTATTTCACAAATCACCGGCGCGCTCCGCTATGCCAATTCGATGGCACAGACCCGATCCCGCCCTTCCTGTTTGGCCCGATACAATTGCTTATCGGCCGCCGCCAGCAAGTTCTCCGGGCTGGAGTCGATATCGGGTATTCGAGTGGCAATGCCCAGGCTGATGGAAACGAGTGGACCGGCGGTCGAGTGCTGATGTTCGAGCTCCAGCGCCTTTACCGCCTTTCGCATCACCTCCGCCCGTTGCATGGCTCCCTGAAGGTCGGTACCGGGCAGAATACACACAAACTCCTCGCCGCCATAACGGGCCAGTAAATCATGGGGCCGTCGCAGGCCGTGACCGAGTGCGCCGGCCACCGCAATCAGACAGTTGTCTCCTTGCTGGTGTCCATATCGGTCGTTGTATTGCTTGAAACAGTCCAGATCCAGCAGTACCAGCGACAACGGCCGTCCCTCGCGCAGGCAGGCACGCCAGCTGATGGCCAGCGCTTCATCAAATTTGCGCCGGTTGGCCACCTTGGTCAGGCCGTCGATCATGGCGATGGAACGCAACAGGTCACTTTGCAGCTTTAATGCCAGATGCGTGCGTACCCGGGCCGAGACGATCACCGGGTTGACGGGTTTGGTAATAAAGTCGACCGCCCCCATTTCAAATCCCCGGGCTTCTTCCGCTTCCTCTCGCTGGGAGGTGACAAAAATAATCGGAATATCCCGCGTGTCCGGGTTTGCTTTCAGCCGACGACACACTTCATGGCCGCTGATCCCCGGCATGACCACGTCCAGCAGTATGATGTCCGGGCGTTGCTCCTGGCAAACCGTCAGTGCCTGCTCTCCGCTCGTCGCCATCAGTACCTCAAACTCGCCCCGAAACACCTCGTACAGCACCCGTATGTTCACCGGCTGATCGTCCACGACCAGAATGCGTAACGGGCCCACCGGGTGCGGGAACGCTTCCAGTAATTGCTCAAGATTCATAGGGCCTCCAGTAACTCGCGAACCATGTTGCTCGCGACGGTAAAGTTAAGATTCTGTACCTCGGCGGCCAGTGTTTCCCGGTGCGTATCGGGCATGTCTGCAGACAGCTGTTCAACGCAGTCGATGGCAGCCATATTCCCCGCATCCAGCAGTGCCAGCAGTTGCTCGAATTGCTCCTTGGTGTGATCACCTGTCACCTCGAGGGCGTCAGGTGAGAGATCTGCTGTCGACTCGGCTGGCGCCGGCACGGTAACGGCCGCCAGCAAGGCCGCCCGCTCCTGCGCCAGCTGTGCTTTCAGTGCAGACAGGGCCGCGGTATTCAGCACGGAAAATACCTGTTCTGTGTTCGGATCGCCGAACTGCTGCTCAAACTCCAACAGCCGTGATGCAAACGTCGCCGCCCCCATGGTGGCCGCCGCGCCTCTGAAGGTGTGCAGCGTCGCCGCCGTCGCCACCCGATCCCGCTCTAGCACATGGCGCTCCAGCTCATCAAACAAGGCAACGGCATCCTGCTCGAACCCCGTCAGCAGCCGTTGATACAGACGCACATCCCCGCCAAAGCGACGAATAATGGCATCGATATTGCTGCAAGGATCGGCCTGGTGCGCAACAGACGGCTCAGCGACCCGGTTACCCTTGTCGGCACCAAACGACAGCAGCACGGCCACCAGTTGCTCTATGTCCACCGGTTTGCCGATGTGCGCATTCATGCCCGCCGCCAGGCAGGCTCGCTGATCGGCCAGGGTCACGTTGGCCGTCATCGCCAGTATCGGCAACTCCTGGCAGGAACCATGGGCCCGAATACGCCGGGTCGCTTCCAGGCCGTCGATATCGGGCATCTGCATGTCCATCAGCACCATGTCGAACGACGTCGGCGCCTCGACCACTTTACCGACCCCTTCCAGGCCTCCTTCGGCAAGTTCGACACTGGCCCCCTCTCCTCGCAGCAATTCGGCGGCGACCTGACGGTTGAGGGCATTGTCTTCCACCACCAGCAAACGCAACCCCGTGAGTCGTTGCAGCGAGGGAGCAGGAAACGTCTTGTGATCCGACGCCAGGGTATCTCCTGCCAGTGCCCGCTGAACGGTGGTGATCAGCTGTTGCGGTGTCACGGGCTTGGTAAGAAAGTCGGTAAAGGGCGGGTTCGCCGTCTGCTGAGCCTCGGCCAGTTGCTCGCGACCGTAGGCCGTGATCATGATAACGGTGGGCAGATGATCCCGGACCAGGGTCCGGATCTGCGTCGCCACTTCCATCCCGTTCATGTCCGGCATGGCCCAGTCCATCAGCACCAGGTCATAATGATTATTTTGTTCCACTTCCAGCAATGCCGCCTGTCCGCTGTTGGCGGTATTCACCTGCCACCCCTGCTGGCGAACCACCCGGGCCAGAATATCGGCTGATACCTGATGATCATCCACCACCAGTACCCGTAACGGTCGCTCGGATACCTCGGCCGTCACCAGTGACGGCACCGTTTCTTCAAGGCCAAACGTCACCTCGAACCAGAAGCAGCTTCCCTCTCCCGGGGTACTGCGCACATGCAGCTCGCTCCCCATCAGTGCCAGCAGGCGTTTGCTGATCACCAGCCCAAGGCCGGTACCGCCAAAACGACGGGCGGTCGAGGCTTCGGCCTGATTGAATCCCTCTAGAATATATTCGAGTTTATCTTCGGCAATGCCGATACCGGTGTCTGTAACTTCCACCCGCAGTTGCACCCATTCCGCGCCCCGCCCCAGCTCACTGAGACGAACCACCACCTCCCCCTGTTCGGTGAACTTGATGGCATTTCCCGCCAGATTGATCAGCACCTGCTGCAGTCGCAAGCGATCGCCAATCAGACTGCCGGGCAGCGAGGGCGCGAAATCAAACATCAACTCAACCGGTTTGGTGCCCAGATTACCGGACAGCACTACCGCCATTTCCTGCATCAGCTCTTCCAGCTCGAACAGATGCGGCTCCAACTGCAGCTTGCCGGCTTCGATTTTGGAATAGTCGAGAATATCGTTGAGCAGTCCCAGCAGGGAGCGGGCGGCCTTGTACGCCTTGCCGATGTAATCGTTTTGCCGCGGATCCAGCGCCGTCTGCTGCACCAGTTGCAGCAGGCCCAGCACCGCATTCAGGGGAGTACGGATTTCATGACTCATGTTGGAGAGGAAGATCGACTTGGCCGCACTGGCTTCGTCGGCCCGGGCCTTGGCCTGACGCAATCCGGTTTCGAGTTCACGCTGAGCGGTGATGTCGAGGTTGATGCCCGTGACCCGAATGACCTGGCCCTCGGCATCACGTTCGATCTGGGCGCCCGCCTGCATATAACGAACATCACCACCGGGCAACTTCAACCGAAACACGGGGTCGTAGCTACCGATGCCCTCTACGGCCGCTTGCATGCTTGAAACGGCGTACTCAGCATCGTCCGGGTGTAGCCGGGCATACCAGTGCTCGTAGCCCACCCCCTGCTCACGCAAACTGACAGGGTAGCCATAGAGTTCGAACATCTTGTCATTCCAGTCCAGCGAATTGTCCGCCAGACTCCAGGTCCAGACTCCCAGCTCCGCCACGTCCGCCGCCATCAACAGTTGATCCCGGGCCGCCGTCAGCTCACCCGTACGCCGGGCAACCTGAGCTTCCAGGTTACTGTTGAGCTCGAGTACCCGCGCCTCGGTTTCTTTCTGGCTGGTGATATCGCGCACCGTTTTGGAGGCACCAATCACCTGGCCTGCGCTGTTACGAATGGGCGACACGGTCACGGACACATGGAAGCGACTGCCGTCCTGTCGCTGACGAACCGTCTCGAAATGGGGGATATGCTCGCCGTGGCGAACCCGGGCAAGAAGATCGGCTTCTTCCTGCTGCCGATCTTCCGGCACCACCAGGCTGGCCATCTCCTGGCCAATCGCCAACCGGGCGGGATAGCCGAACAGCTGTTCTGCCCCCCGATTCCAGCTGGTAATAACGCCATCGAGCGTCTTGCCGATAATGCCATCGGCCGAGCTCTCGACAATCGCCGCCAGACGGGCCTGTTCGTCCAGCACCTGTCGACGACGCTCACGACTAAGGTGAGAGGTACCGATGAGCAACGCCGCCAACAGGCTGATCAGCGCTCCCAGCAGTAGAAATTGCAGCGGTGACCCCCGATGCTGGGCGATGACGAAGGCATGAGAAACGCTGAACCGGGACTCCCAACGCCGCCCGTAAACATCAAACCGAGTCGTCTCGGTATAGTCACTGGCGGCCGCACTGGTCTCTGACGCGTTACTGTAGAACATTTCCTGGTTGCCGGGCTCGGTCACATCAAACAGCTCGAGCTGTACCGTATCGGCGTCCAGATGCAGGGAAGACAGTACTTCTTCCATCAGCAGGGGGGCATAACTCCAACCAAACACCTGTTGTACGCGCTCGGCTTCGGTAGCCGGCGTCATGCCATCACGATAGATGGGCATCAGGATCAAAAATGATTGCAGTGGTTTGCCGCTGGCCTGCACCAGGGTAATGGGGCCGGTCAGCCTCACCTTTCCCGTACGCATGGCTGCATCCGCCGCGGCGCGCCGATTTTTTTCCGAGCCGATATCCAGGCCGACCGCCTCGATATTACGTGCTACCGGTTCAACATACTGAATGACATAACGTTCACGATCATGAGGGTTCAGTGCTTTAACACGAAAATCCGGCCAGCCATCGGCACGCGCCAGCCCGACAAACGATTCCACGCCCGCCTGCGGCACCCGACGAATAAAGCCAAACCCACGGGCACCGGGAAACTCCCGGTCGATGTCTCGGCTCAGGCTGTAACGATGGAACAGCTCTCGATTGAGTCGCTCATCTCCGGCGCTCAGCACGGCGCCACGAGCACCGCGCAGTCCATACTGGTAGAGTTCAAGCCGATTGATCACTGCGGTGTTGGCTTTATTTGCCGCGTCGGTTACCGCCTTATCGACCCCTTGCTCATTACTTTGTTGCAGTTGCCAGGCCAATAGCACACTCACAACCAGTCCGATCGCCAGGGTAAGCAGTGACCAACGGTTCCAGATAAAATCAAGATGTCGCTTCAATGTATTGATTCCTTTCGCGTCAGACAGGGTGTACCAGGCCAGGGCTAATACCGCTATTTGTAGGAGGTCTACTTCAGGCCGAGTCCCACTCTAGGTGAATAGGCTCTATATGGAAACATTTAAAGGTCGACACTGGCAGCAGGATCAGCCGGATGTGACATGAATCGGGAACACCAAAACGAAAAAACCCGCTGAATAATCAGCGGGTTTTTTCGTTTCAATATGGCGGTGAGGGAGGGATTCGAACCCTCGATACGTTGCCGTATACACACTTTCCAGGCGTGCTCCTTCAGCCACTCGGACACCTCACCATAATTTTCTATTCAATTTTATTTAAGAGTGTTCTGTTCACTCTGTGCTTCTGATGACTTAGGTCCTCGGACTGACGGAGCACGCTCCGTGGCTTTTTACCTTTTCAGGCTTCGCCTTGGGCAGCCACTCGGACACCTCACCATATTTTTGCTTCCGGTCCGTTACCGTCCTCGGCGAGCGGGGCGTATAGTAGGCAAGCCGCTCCCGGGGTGCAATCTTTTTTTGCCGCAGTTGAATCGTTTGCACAATATTACGCCACCATGGCGGCCGCCTGCTGCCGAACGGCAGAGACAGGCGACGTCGTCGGGCGACTCTGGCATAATGGCGGCCCGGTTTTTTCAGGTAAATTAGGACAATAATGACGGCAACAGCAGCTTTAACTCAGCTTAACGAGCGCTTTCGGGGCTATTATCCGGTGGTGATCGACGTGGAAACCGGCGGTTTCAATGCCAGTACCGACGCCTTGCTGGAAATTGCCGCCATTACCCTGAAAATGGACAAGAACGGCTGGCTGGTACCGGATCAGACCTTTCATTTCCATGTGTCCCCCTTTGAAGGCGCTAACCTGGAACCCGCCGCCCTGGCCTTTACCGGCATAGACCCTTTCAGCGCCCTGCGCGGGGCCGTGACCGAGCAGGAAGCGCTGGAGCAGATCTTCAAGGGCATTCGTAAAGGGCTCAAGGCCAACAAGTGTCAGCGGGCCATAGTAGTGGCTCACAACGCCTCTTTCGATCACGGTTTCGTGATGGCGGCGGCAGAGCGGGCAGGCATCAAGCGCAATCCTTTCCATCCCTTCGCTACCTTCGACACCGCCACCCTCGCCGGTCTGGCATTGGGCCAAACGGTACTGGCCAAGGCCTGCAAGGCCGCCGGCATGGACTTCGACAATAAAGAGGCGCACAGCGCCCTTTATGACACCCAGAAAACCACCGAGCTGTTCTGCCGTATCGTCAACCGCTGGAAAGAGCTGGGCGGCTGGCCCCTCGCTCCCGTCGAGACCGACATGGTGAACGACAGCGAGAGTGGTGGCGAAAGCGATGGTCAGAGCCAAGCCGTTACTCCGTCATAACACCGCCGATATCATGACTACCGCCAGCCCGGGCCAGAGAAATCTGGCTCGGGCCGACGCCTTCTAGTCGGTGGTCTTTGCGCCCAGATGCCCGGTTCTGACCCACAGGCGGGTACCGGAGCCGGCCTTTAGATGAGGCCGGCTGTCGGGCGGAAAGCGCAGCCAACTGAACGCCGAATAGTGTACCGGCCCCTGACTGGCCTCCCCCGCCTGTGTTTGTTCTACCAGCTCTCCTTCCAGGACAAGAATTTCCAGCCCGTGTCGATAACAGCAGGGCGGAAAAGCCCCACCATCGGGAAAATGCAGCACGCTGGTATGTACACCGCCGTGCTGGTGGAGCGGCAACCGGCGATAGCCCTGCCCGCCGGTTATCCATAGCTCCTGCTCGGGCAATACCTTCAGCCAGCGCATATCGTCTGCGTCAAACTGGTTCAGTTTGACGAAAATCATGCAGCCCTCGCGGGTGAAGGAGCCATGCCGACTGCCCGGCGGATGCCGGACATAGCTGCCGGCGGGGTAATCACCGTTCTCATCGGAAAAGGTGCCTTCGAGTACCCAGAACTCTTCTCCCATCGGGTGCAGATGCTCGGGAAAACGGGCGCCGGGTTCAAAGCGCACCAGGCTGGTCACATGGCCGCTTTCGGCCTGTTGTCGCTCCAGCGGATAGCGCCACACGCCCGCAGCCGGCGATGGCTGCCAGCGGCTGGCGTCGTAATTAAGAGAAAGGGGTTGGGAAAAGTTCATGTTCAGCATCGGTTTATGTCCCGACAAACAAGGGTAGCGTTATCCTCCCCTGCCCTCGCGTTTGGGTCAAGCAGGAAACGGCGTGAGGCGTGAGGCGCAAGCCTGCAAACGACTCGGCGTTTGCAGGCATGGCATGCTCACCTGTCTGCGCTAAAAAATCGTCATGCCGGGCTTGCCCCGGTATCTTGCTGCAAACTACACCAACATTCGCACAGTGAACACAGCGGTCCGAAAAACAGGATCCTGACCTTCGTCAGGATGACGGCTCATGCCTGGCTTGGCGCTTATCTTTCACGCCTCACCCTTTACCCCTCACACCTCACGAGTCACATACCGATACCCCTCGCCCTCGGCCACGAAGGTCAATCGGTGGCTGATGCAACTCGGCGCATCGGCTTGATGGTGCGATACAAACAGCAGCTGGGTGCCGCCTTCGGCCACCAGCAGATCGATCCAGCGCTTCACCCAATGGCGGTTGAAGCTGTCCAGCCCCTGCAAAGGCTCATCCAGGATCAGAATCGGCGGATGCTTGACCATGGCACGGGCAATCAGCAGCAGTCGTTGCTGACCATAAGACAGATGACGGAACGGCTCGTTGGCCAGCTCCTGCATGCCCAGCAGGCTGAGCCATTGGTCGGCCAGCGCCAGCTGGGCATCTCCCGGCTGTTGATAGACGCCGATGGAGTCGAAGAAGCCGGACAGGATCACCGCCCTGGGGGTGGCCGTCACCCGATAGTCCTGCTGCATGGTGGTGCTGACATAGCCGATGTGCTGCTTGATGTCCCAGATGCTTTCGCCGCTGCCCCTTTGATGCCCGAACAGGGTCAGATCGTTGCTGTATCCTTGAGGATGATCGCCGGTGACCAGGCTCAGTAACGTCGACTTGCCGGCGCCGTTGGGGCCGATAATCTGCCAGTGCTGGCCCGGATCCACCTGCCAGTTCAGGCCGGTAAGAATACGTTTGTCGCCGTAGCTGACCCGAATGTCACGCATCACAATACGCGGGGTCTGCGAATCCAGTGCCCGGCGCTGTGCGTCCGGATCGGCCGGCGGCAACGCCTGCGTGGCGTTTTCCATGGCCGCCAGGTGCGTCAGTTGCTGCAACTCGGCCGAGGCCGCCACCTCGGCGCGCGGGCCGGCCAGGCTCAGTTCACATTCGGCCAGAATACCGAGCCGGTCGGAAAAGTCGGGAATTTCCTCGAAGCGGTTGAGGATCAGCACCAATGTCTGCCCCGCCGCCGCCAGTTCCTGCAGCAGGCTCATCAGGCTCGCGTGGGCATCCACGTCCAGGCCGTCGAAGGGCTCGTCCAGAATCAACAATTCCGGTTGTTGCAACAGGGCCCGGCACAGCAGTACCTTGCGGGTTTCACCGGTAGAGAGAAAGCGAAAGCCCCGGTCAAGCAGCGCGGTAATGCCGAAACGATCGGCCAGCTGTGCCAGCCGGGTGGCATCGCCGCCCGCTTCCAGCATGATCTGACGGGCACTGTGGCCCTGATCCTCGTAATCGAGCAGATCGCTTTCGTCTTCTTCCCGCTCCCGGTCGGCCAGTTGCTGTAACTGCTCGAACGACACCCATTCGATACGCTTGAAGCTATTGTCGGCCTCGCCGCTCAGCTGTTTCAGCTCGCCGGCCAGGGCACGAGCCAGCGCTGTTTTGCCGCTGCCATTGGCGCCGACAAAGCTCCAGCATTGCCCCGCGTTCAACTCAAGCGCCTTGATGGACAGACGATGATGCTCGCTGATGGCGAAGTCGGCGTGGCTGATACGAATGGCGGTCATAAAATCAAAATTCCTTCTCGATAAATGGCAAAAAAGGCACATCATCGACAACCCGACGCCTCGATGCAAGCAACAAAATGTCACGGTAAATCGTTAACTGTGAGCCAGCGCGCAACCAAAGGCGCCGTAACAGGCTAACGTTTAAGGGTCTTTTTTCATCGAGGAATTCATATGCGCTATCATCCCGACCTGCTCAACGAACTGAATCTGCTGCTGCATTTCAATCTCGATACCACTCAGCAAGGCATCAAGGTACATCACGATGCCGAGCCGGCACTGATTGCCGCCGCCAGGCGACTGCATGACAAAGGGCTGTGCACCCTGCCGGACGGCGGCTACCTGACCGATCTGGGGCGGGAAGCCAGCGAACACGCCCAGAGCCTGCTGACACTGCTGCGCGAGCCCGCCACCGCCTGACTCGCGCGTCACCCATAAAAAATGCCGGCAATTGCCGGCATTTTTTTTCATTCGAGTCGCTTAGGCTTACAGGCCGCTGGCGTTCTCGGTCAGGTACTTGGCTACGCCTTCGCTAGACGCTTCCATACCCTTTTTGCCTTTTTCCCACTGAGCCGGGCACACTTCGCCGTGCTCTTCGTGGAACTGCAGGGCATCAACCATGCGCAGCATTTCGTCGATGTTACGACCCAGCGGCAGATCGTTAACCACCTGGTGACGGACCAGGCCGTTGGCGTCGATCAGGAAAGAACCACGGAAGGCCACACCGGCTTCCGGATGCTCAACGTCGTAGGCCTTGCAGATGTCGTGCTTGACGTCGGCAACCAGCGGGTATTTAACCTGGCCGATACCACCGTTTTCCACGGCGGTGTTACGCCATGCGTTGTGGCTGAACTGGGAATCGATGGACACGCCAATCACTTCCACGCCGCGCTTCTGGAACTCTTCAAAGCGGTGATCGAAGGCAATCAGCTCTGACGGGCACACGAAGGTGAAGTCCAGCGGGTAGAAAAATACCACGGCCGCTTTGCCCTTGGTGAATTCCTTGAGGTTGAAGTTATCAACGATTTCGCCATTACCCAATACAGCAGCAGCGGTAAAGTCGGGGGCCTGACGGCCTACCAGTACGCTCATGTCTTTCTCCTTGGTGATTACACTAATGGGTTTCCAGGAAACCACGTCGTTCGACTACACAGTATATGGGCGCCGTTCGGCAAACCCAAGGGGCAGCGCACCGGATATATTACCGGTTGCGCAAAGTTACACCGGCAGTGAATGCAGATTATGGACAAAAAAGCTCGACATTCCGGGCTGAGTTTGCAAACTAGCCCCCCTTAATTCTCTTCTGCCTAAAATACCATAAGGATAAGTAATGAATCCTGTTGTCGTCGCCGTCTGCCTGATGCTGGCCCTTAGCCTGCTACGCATCAACGTGGTGATCTCTCTCGCGCTCAGCGCCCTGGTGGGTGGCATGGTTGGTGGCCTGTCGCTGACCGACGCCGCCAAAATCTTTGCCGATGGCCTGGGCGGTGGTGCCACCATCGCCCTGAGCTATGCGATGCTGGGTGCCTTTGCCGTGGCCATCGCCCGCTCCGGCATTACCGACCTGTTGGCGGTCAAGGTCATCAAGGCCCTGGGCCAGAACGCCACCGCCGGCCGCGTGCTGTGGATCAAGGCGATGCTGTTATGCGCCCTGCTGCTGGTGGCCATTTCATCCCAGAACCTGATTCCCATTCATATCGCCTTTATTCCCATTCTGGTGCCGCCGCTGCTGCATGTGATGGCCAAACTCAAGCTGGACCGTCGCGCCGTGGCCTGTGTGCTGACCTTCGGCCTGACCGCGACCTACATGATGCTGCCGGTCGGTTTTGGTGGCATCTTCCTGAACAACATATTGCTGGCCAATTTGATCGAGAACGGCGTGGCCGTGAGCAAGTCGATGCTGCCCACCGCCATGGCCATTCCGGTCGGCGGCATGTTCCTGGGGTTGCTGGTGGCCCTGTTTATCAGCTATCGCAAGCCGCGCCTGTACGATGAAAGCAAGATACTGGCGGTCGAGCCCGAGCATATTCAGGTCAACCTTGCCCACATCGCCATCGCCGTGGTGGCCATTGTGAGTGCCCTGAGCCTGCAGCTGTACAGCGACTCCATCATTCTCGGCGCCATGGTCGGTTTCGTGATTTTCACCCTGGGTGGCGTTATCAAGTATAAGGAAAGCCAGGATGCCTTTACCCAGGGGGTGAAGATGATGTCGCTGATCGGCTTTATCATGATTGCCGCCGCCGGTTTTGCCGCCGTAATGAAGGCCACCGATGGCATCGGTACCCTGGTGCAGGCGGTCGACTCGGTGCTGGGCGACAACAAGCCGCTGGCGGCCCTGGCCATGCTGGTGGTGGGACTCTTTATCACCATGGGCATCGGCTCGTCGTTTTCGACCATTCCGATTATTGCCCCCATTTATGTGCCCTTGTGTATTGCCCTGGGCTTTTCTCCGCTGGCCACCCTGGCCATTATCGGCACCGCCGGTGCCCTGGGTGATGCGGGATCTCCCGCTTCGGATTCCACCCTGGGGCCGACCTCGGGCCTGAATGCCGACGGTCAGCACGATCATATCTGGGACTCGGTAGTCCCGACCTTTTTGCACTACAACCTGCCGCTGGTCGGCTTCGGCTGGGTTGCCGCCATGGTGCTTTAAATCAAGCTGTAAGCAATCAGCTATACGTTTTATGCCGGGCCCTGCCCGGCATTTTTCTGCCAGCCGGATCTCACAGCTTATGGCGTGCAAAGAGGCAACAGGGTTGCCTCCTCCGACACGCTTCTAGCCCATCCATGGGCCGCTCAGCAAATACCATCCCTGGTATTTGACGGTCGGCTGAGGCAATCCCTGCCGCCTCTTTTTAACCTCTGAGTCATAGGCTGATAACACTAACAGCCGCCACCGGAGCATCAAGGAGGGCAAAGGGATCTGCTCCGTCGACCATCACATGACAGGGATGTCATGTGCTGAGCGTCACAAGGAGGTGCTTGAGCGAGTCGGCGGAGCGGGCCTTTTGTCCGACGTTTACACCGATCATTTGTTTCGTGGGATTGGTATCACATCTCACATCTCACATCTATCGCCACGTCATATCAAGGATCGCAGCAACCCCCGTAACCACTGTAATGCCGGCTGGCGATCATGCAGCGGGTGCCAGACGCAGTTGAGATGATAGGCAGGCAAATCTTCGGGTAACGCCACGGTTTTCAACGGCAGTGCCGCCGCCAGCATGGTTGCCACCTTGTGCGGCAAAACCAGCAGGTGATCGCTCTGGCTGACGATGGCGGCCGCCGACATGTAGCTCTGGCTGTTGACCGAGATGCTGCGTTTCAGACCCTGGCTCGCCAGCCAGGTGTCGACGATGGACTCCCGGGTGCCCAGTGGCGAATGAAACACATGGGGCAGCTCGGTCAGCTGGGCCAGGGGGATCTTCTCACCCACTCGCGGATGTTCCCGCGCCACCAACCCCGCCAGCGGTTCGGTCAGCCAGGTTTCGGTACAGAGCGACCCCGGCACTTCCATGTATTCATCGAAGCCCAGCACCAGATCCACCTCGCCGTTGGCCAGCGCCTGCTCGGGCAACCGGTCGCGCAAGATCTCGATTTCGATACGTATCCCCGGGGCCTCGGCCTGCAGGCGGCGAATCAAGGGCGGGATCAGCACGCATTCCACATAATCGGTGGTGCTGATCACGAAGCGCCGGTTGGAAGTAGCCGGCACGAAGCTGTCTTCCCGTCCCAGCTCCTGCTCCAGCAGTTCCAAGGCCTGGCGCACGGTCTGGTGCAGCGCCTGGGCGCGCCCGGTAGGTTGCATGCCGGTGGCGCTGCGCACCAGCAGCGGATCTTCGAAAAACTGGCGCATCCGGTTGAGCGCGTGACTCATGGCGGGCTGACTGATAAAACACTGCCGGGCCGCCCGGGTGACGTTACGCTGGGTCATCAAGGCATCGAAGGCCAGCAGCAGGTTGAGGTCGAGTTGGTGCAGCTTCATCTTTTATTCATCATATTAATAATAAAATTAATACTATTCATTTGATGGATGGTAGCGCAAGGGGCACACTGCGGTCTGAAGAGTCGAGTTGTTGATAAATGAGTGACGCGCAGCTCGTCGGCCAAAGGACTGCCCCGCCGACACGCTGCGAGTACATCCATGTAAGCTCGGACATGCTATCTGACCGCCAGGGATGGCGGGAATGCCGGAACGGCAGGAGCATTTTCCGGCCATGGCATGTCACGGTCGGCGGAGCAGATCCCTTTATCCTCCCCATCTACAATTCGCTGACAATTTACCGAGTTAAGGAGTTGATTATGGCAATGGTTACCGTGGCTGCCACCCAGATGGCCTGCAGCTGGAACAAAGAAGAAAACATCAATCGTGCCGAAAAACTGGTGCGCGACGCCGCCGGCAAGGGTGCTCAGATCATCCTGATTCAGGAATTGTTCGAGGCCCCCTACTTCTGCATCGATCAGAGCCCGGAGCACTTTGCCCTGGCTCATGAAGTGGATAACAGCCCGCTGATCGGCCATTTTCAGGCGCTGGCCAAAGAGCTGGCCGTGGTGCTGCCATTGAGCTTCTTCGAAAAAGCGGGTAATGCCTATTACAACTCGCTGGTGGTGATCGACGCCGACGGCAGCGTGCTGGATCTGTATCGCAAGACCCATATTCCCAACGGCCCCGGCTATCAGGAAAAACAGTTCTTTACTCCCGGCGACACCGGTTTCAAGGTATGGCAGACCCGCTATGCCAAAATCGGCGTGGCCATCTGCTGGGATCAGTGGTTCCCCGAAACCGCCCGCAGCCTGGCGCTGATGGGGGCCGAGCTGATGTTCTTCCCGACCGCCATCGGCACCGAGCCCCAGGACCCCAGCATCAACAGCCAGCCGCACTGGACCCGTACCCAGCAGGGCCATGCCGCCGCCAACCTGGTGCCGGTGATCGCCTCCAACCGTATCGGTACCGAGCAAAGCAAATACATCGACGGGCTGGAAACCACCTTTTACGGCTCTTCCTTCATCGCCGATGAATTTGGTGAGCTGGTTCAGCAGGCGGACAAGACCACCGAAGGCGTGCTGGTGCACAGCTTCGATCTGGAAGCCATCGCCAGGACTCGTGCCAGCTGGGGCCTGTTCCGCGATCGCCGTCCGGCCATGTATCAGACACTGCTGACCTCGGACGGCAAGCAACAGGGAGGCCGCTGATGGATGCACTGAAGGGTTTTCACATGCCCGCCGAATGGGCTCCCCAGCAGGCGGTATGGATGATCTGGCCGCACCGGCCCGATAACTGGCGCGAGCAGGGCAAACCGGCGCAGGCCACCTTTGCCCGGCTGGCCGAGGCGATTGCCGCCGCCACGCCGGTGTATATGGCGGTGCCGGCAGAAGAAATGGACCAGGCCCGCCAGATCATGCCGGCCGCCGTCACCCTGGTCGAGATCGACAGCGACGACGCCTGGGCCCGGGACACCGGACCCACAGTGGTCATCAACGGTAACGGCGCGGCCGCCGGTATCGACTGGATATTCAATGCCTGGGGCGGCCACGAAGAAGGTCTCTATTACCCCTGGGAGAAGGATCAGGCCATGGCGGCAGCCATGCTGGCCCACCAGCAGTTGCCGGTGCACAAGGCACCGCTGGTGCTGGAAGGTGGCTCCATTCACGTGGACGGCGAAGGCACCCTGCTGACCACCGCCGAGTGTCTACTCAACCCCAACCGCAACCCGGATTACACTCGGGAAGACATAGAGCAGCAGCTGAAAGATTACCTGGGCGTCAGCCACTTTATCTGGCTGCCGCAGGGGGTCTATCTGGACGAAACCAACGGCCATATCGACAACATGGCCTGTTTCGCCCGCCCCGGCGAAGTGATACTGCACTGGACCGATGACAGGAATGATCCTCAGTATGCCCGTTCACAGGCGGCCTACAAGGTGCTGAGTCAGGCCCGGGATGCCAAAGGTCGCCCCCTGAAAATATGGAAGCTGCCCCAGCCAGGCCCCCTGTTCATCACCAAGCAGGAAGCCGCCGGTGTCGCCCCCGGCCCTGGCGTGCCTCGCATCGCCGGTGAGCGGATGGCGGGCTCTTATGTCAACTTTCTGATCACCAACAACCGGCTGGTGTTTCCGCTGCTGGACGAGCGCACCGATGAAGCAGCGCGCCGAATGCTGGAAACCATTTTCCCGGAGCTGGACGTCGTCGGCATACCGGCACGGGAAATTCTGCTTGGTGGTGGCAATATTCACTGCATTACCCAACAGATCCCGGCGGTGTAATGACGTGAGGCGGCGTTGTGGACGCCCATTTATGTGGCGCAAGCCTGCCGTCGTAGGGTCGACTTATTTTAGGTAAAAGTATTCGACCAACCGAACCTGCATGTAACGCCTTTGGTCGAATAATACCAATTTGAATAAATATCTGATCATTTTAACCCCGGGATCAGAGGCAACACAGTCGCCTCCCACGACACGCCATGAACTCATCCCTGAGGGC
>NZ_CANLZU010000034.1 GCF_947495715.1 uncultured Oceanisphaera sp. | reverse complement strand
GCTACTCCACCGACACGCTGAACCGCATCCCTGCGACGCTCAGCACATGACGTCCTGTCATGTGATGGTCGCTGGAGCAGAACCCTTCATTCGCCCCTGTGCTGCCGTGTCGCCTGTGGGAGCGCCCTGCAGACAACTCGGTGCTTAAGGAGAGGCAACAGAGATCGGCTCCCACGACCGTGAAATGCCAGGGAGAGTTTATGGCGTGTTGTAGGAGGTGACTCTGTTGCCTCTCGTTCCCTGCTTTAAAATAGATCAGATTTTTATGTAGGTTGGTATGAATCCTCAAAGCAGGAGTTATCAATTCGCTCGCAAGCTAAGTAACCCAGACCGGTATCAGGATGAAATATCCGCTTATATTTGCAACCTTCGGTAGTTCGGCTAGCCTTAATGCGCTGTACAAAAGTTGTTCTGTTTTGCTCGTTGTCCGAGGACATTTTCCTCGGTAGCAATGAAAAATAAAGGAGACAATGATGTTAGCGAGAAAGTGCAGATTTCCCTTGCAAAGCGACACTGCTCTTTATGTCAATGTAACCATTAATCCATGCTGTACCATCGAAATTGATATACCGGATAGACGCGAATATATCCGTAGTGAGCTAAAGCTTATTCAATTTGAACTCATCGAACAGGGGATATTGTTAGTCTGTCATGAAAAAGGCAGTGAAAATTCCAGAAATGTTCAGTTGGATCTTTCGCACAGTAACGCACTTAAGCTGTGTGAGATGATTGATGAAGTGCATGCAGAACATGAAGAGCTGATGTCGATTCTATGTTATTGAAAATACTGCATTATTGATAAAAACAAGGCGAGTCTGGTTGTGTTGTTCCATATAAAAAAATCACTTCAGGGCCTGACCTCATCAGGCCCCTTCATTACTCTCCGGATTTACTCATAACCGTATCCATTGTGACTTTTAAACAGGCAACGCTATGCCGATCCTTGCCTTCCAGCACTGGCCTGATGCGGGCGCAGTTGTCATCTGCCAGCGGACATCGGGTTCGAAACACGCAGCCGGATGGCGGCTTGATCGGCGAGGGCAGCTCGCCCTGAAGGATCTGAACCTGCCTGTTGCGTTCATGGTTCGGATCCGGCAGCGGCACCGCGCTCATCAGGGCCTGAGTGTAGGGGTGGGCTGGGTGGCCGAACAAAGCCCGGCTCTCTCCCATCTCTACGGGTTTACCCAGATACATCACCAGCACCCGATCGGAGATATGTTTGACCACCGACAGATCGTGGGCGATGAAGATCAAGGATAGCCCCATTTCCTGCTGCAACTCCTGGAGCAGGTTGACTATCTGGGCTTGAATGGAGACGTCCAGCGCCGATACCGGTTCGTCGCAAATCACCAGCCTGGGTTTCAGGATCAGCGCCCGGGCGATGCCGATTCGCTGACACTGGCCACCGGAGAACTCGTGGGGGTAGCGGTTGATCAGGTTGGGCAAGAGGCCGACTCGGGCCATCATGGCCCTGACCTTTTCTGTTATCTCTTCCTTCGGCATTTTCGGGTAGAAGGTGCGCAGCGGCTCGGCGATGATGTCACCGATGGTCATGCGCGGATTGAGCGAGGCCAACGGATCCTGAAAGATCATCTGGATGTCTTTGCGGGTTTCCCGCCGCTCCTTGTGCTCCACCCGGGTCAGATCACGACCCAGCCAGAGCACTTCGCCAGCGCAGGCCTGCACCAGGCCTATGATGGCCCGGGCCAGGGTGGACTTGCCACAGCCGGACTCGCCCACTATCCCCAGGGTTTCGCCCTGATAAAGCCGGAAGCTGACGCCGTCCACCGCCTTGAGGGTGTCGGGGGCAGACCAGGGCCAGGCCTGTCTGGGTTTGATATTGAAGTGGACCCTGAGGTTGTTTATTTCCAGCAACAGTTTCCTATCGCTCATGGCTGTTGTCCTTATACTGCTCATGGCTGTTGTTCTTATACTGCTCAGGGCTGTTCCAGTGGCAGGCGCGGCGGCGACCTTCCCCAAAGGCGGTCAGCGGCGGCGACACACTTCGGCAAATGTCATGCACCCGGTGGCAGCGTTCCTGAAAGGGGCAGCCGGGCGGCATCTTCAGCAGGTTGGGCGGGTTGCCGGCAATGGTTGGCAGCATCTCGCCGCCCGTATTCAGTCTGGGAATCGCTTTCAGCAGTCCTTCGGTATAGGGGTGGCTGGGCCGGTAGAAGATGTCGTCCACAGCGCCGACTTCCATGGCTCTGCCCGCATACATCACCAGCACCTGATCACAGCTGCCGGCCACCACGCCCAGATCGTGGGTGATCAGTATGGTGGCGGTGTTGAACTCCCGCTTCAGCTCGTTGAGCAGGCTCATGATTTGCGCCTGCACCGTTACATCCAGCGCCGTGGTCGGCTCGTCGGCGATCAGCAGTTTGGGTCGGCACAACAGCGCCATGGCGATCATGACTCGCTGCCGCATGCCGCCGGACAATTCGTGGGGAAACATACCCATGCGCTGCCGGGCTTCGGGGATCTGCACCGCATCCAGCATCTGCACCGACTGCTCGAAGGCCTGCTGCCTGCTTATTCCCTTGTGCAGCATCAGCACCTCCATCAGCTGGGGGCCGACCTTCATATAAGGATTGAGCGAGGTCATGGGATCCTGAAAGATCATGGCGATCTGCTTGGCGCGAATCTTGTTGAGCGCCGGCTCGGTCAGCGTCAGTATTTCCTGACCCTCGAACCGAATCGACCCTTGAGTGTGGCCGTTTCTGGCCAGCAAGCCCATGATGGCGAAGGCGGTCTGGCTCTTGCCGGAGCCGGACTCGCCGACGATGCCGAGGGTTTCGCCCGAATTCAGCGAAAAGTCGAGGTCGTTCACGGCCACCACCACCCCGTCCGGCGTGGTGAATTCCACCTGCAGATCCTGTACTTCCAACAGTCTGGTCATGACGGCTCCTTAACGGTCTTTCGGATCCAGGGCGTCGCGCAGACCGTCCCCCAGAAAGTTGAAGCAGAACAGGGTGGTGACCATGAAGCCGGCCGGAAACAGCAACTGCCAGAGGGCAATTTCCATCGATTTGGAGCCTTCGTCCAGCAGGGCGCCCCAGCTGGTCATCGGCTCCTGCACGCCCAGGCCGAGGAAGCTGAGAAACGACTCGAACAGTATCATGCCCGGCACCAGCAGGGTGGTATATACCGCCACAATGCCGAGCACGTTGGGCACTATGTGGCGGGTGACTATGGTGACTTTGCTCACCCCGCACACCTGTGCCGCCTCGATAAACTCCTTTTGTTTCAGACTCAGGGTCTGACCGCGTACGATTCGGGCCATGTCGAGCCAGCTGACCGCGCCGATGGCGAAGAAGATCAGCAGAATATTGCGTCCAAAGAAGGTCACCAGCAGGATCACGAAAAACATGAAGGGGAAGGAATAGAGAATTTCCAGAATCCGCATCATCACACGGTCGGTGCGGCCGCCGATGAAGCCGGAGGTAGCGCCGTAGAGGGTGCCGATCACCACCGCCACCAGCGCCCCCATCAGCCCCACCATCAACGAGATGCGTCCGCCTATCAGGGTGCGCACGAACAGATCCCGGCCCAGGGAGTCGGTGCCGAAGTAATGGCCGTTTTCAAGGCTTGGGGCCGCCATCATGGCGCCCCAGTCTGTGTCATCAAAGGCGTATGGCGACAGCCAGGGCCCCACCAGCACCAGCAGGGTGATCAACCCAAGAATAATCAGGCTGGCCAGGGCCGCGCGGTTGGCAAAAAAACGGCGGCGGGCATCCATCCACAGGGAGCGGCCTTCCACTTCCGGCTCGCCGGACGCCAGCCGGGCGGACAGCTGCTCCAGCGCCTCGCGCTTTGCTTTGTTGACTACCATGCGTTGCTCCGATCAGTAGCGTATTTTCGGGTCGATAACCGCATAGAGAATATCGACCAGGGCGTTGAAGGCGATGGTGAGGGCGCCGACCAGAATGGTCAGCCCCAGCACCATGGAGTAGTCCCGGTTCAGGGCGCCGTTGACAAACAGCTGGCCGATGCCGGGCAGACCGAAGATGGTCTCGATCACCACGGAGCCAGTGATAATGCCCACGAAGGCCGGCCCCAGGTAGGACACCACCGGCAGCATGGCCGGGCGCAGCGCATGGCGCAGTATGATATGGCGCAGGGGCAGCCCCTTGGCCCGGGCAGTACGGATGAAGTTGGCGTTCAGGGTTTCTATCATGGAGCCTCGGGTGATACGGGCGATGGCCGAAATATAGTGCATCATCATGGCCACTACCGGCAGGATCAGATACTGGGGCGCGCCGCCGTTCCAGCCACCGGCGGGCAGCCATTTGAGGGTGATGGCGAACACCAGCACCAGAATGGGGGCCAGTACGAAGCTCGGGATCACCACGCCCACCATGGCGGTGGACATGGTCAGGTAATCAATCCAGCTGTTCTGCCTGAGCGCCGCTATTACTCCCAGAGTCACCCCGAACAGCAGGGCCCCGAAGAAGGCGTAGAGGCCGATTTCCGCCGACACCGGCAGCGCCTGGGCCACCAGTTCGTTGACGGAGAAGTCCTTGTACTTGAACGAGGGCCCCAGATCCCCCTGCAGCAGGCTGCCCAGATAGCCGAAATACTGCTCCAGCACCGGCTTGTCCAGCCCGTATTTGGCCTCGATATTAGCCAGCACCTCGGGGGGCAGGCTGCGCTCCGAGCTGAACGGATTGCCCGGCGCGAAGCGCATCATGAAGAAGGAGATGGTGATCAACACCAGCAGGGTAGGAATGGCTTCCAGCACCCGCCTGACGATAAATTTGAGCATCTTGGTATCTCCCTGGCCCCGGTCGCAAACCGGCCGCCAGCATTGCTCCGATCAAGTGGCGACTATCATCCACATAATACCAATCCCACTAAACAAATGATCTATTTCATTTTTGTATAAAAGTCGAATAAAGGGCCCGCTCCGCCGACTCGCCGTGAATCCCTCCCTGGAGGCTCAGCCGCGCCATCCGTGGCGCGGATGGTCAGCTGAGCAGATCCCTTTGCTCTCCTTGATGCACCGGAGTTGCCTGTTTGCGCCGTCTACAGACAACTCGATGCTCGAGAAGAGGCAACAGAGATCGACTTCCACGACCGTGAAATGCCATGGACGGCATTTCCGAGCCCCCATGGGGCAGCTTGCTGCCGTATATCTTTGTTGGGTAATGGACCGAATATCCAGTGAATATTCGCAGCCGTTACCCAGCAAAGATGGCTAGCCCAGTGGCGTGTCGTGGGAGGCGACTGTGTTGCCTCTGATCCCGGGGTTAAAATGATCAGATGTTTATTCAAATTGGTATAAGCCGTTAGTGCGCCAGAATATACATGTCTCTGGAATAGAGGTTGTCCAGCGGGTTGTCGGGGTAACCGCCCACATACTGCTGCACCAACCGCGCGGTCACATACTGGTAGATGGGCGCTATGGGCATGTCTTCGGCCAGAATTTCTTCCGCCTGGGTATATTTGGCATTGCGAGCCTCCGGCTCGACGATGGCGCGGGAGGCCTTCATCAGGGCGTCAAACTCCGGGTTGGAATACTTGCCGTCGTTATTGCCGTGGGTGGTCAGCAACAGATCCAGCATGGACGAGGCCTCATTGTAATCGGCAATCCAGCCGGCACGAGATACATCGAAGTTGCCCTGGGTCTTGGTATCCAGATAGGTTTTCCATTCCTGGTTGACCAGCTCGGCCTCTGCCCCCAGGTGTTTCTTCCACATGGAGGCCACGGCCACGGCCACCTTCTTGTGGTTTTCGCTGGTGTTGTAGAGCAGCTCGAATTTAAGAGGGTTCTGCTTGTTGAAGCCCGCCTCGTTCAGCAGCTCACGCGCCCGGTTGTCCCGCTCTTTCTGGGACCAGCCGGCCCACTCGAGTGTTGGCGGGGTGAAGCCGTCGACGATTTCCGGCGTCATGGTGTAACCGGGTTTCTGACCCTGGCCCATCACCAGCCTGGCGATCACGTCGCGGTCGATGGCATAGGACAGCGCCTTGCGCACCCGTACGTCGTCGAAGGGCGGCTTTCGGGTGTTGAACTGGTAGTAATAGGTGCCCACATAACCGGTAACTCTGACCTCTTGCGGGTGCTCCTTTTGCAGTCGTTTGAAGTGTTCGATGGGCATTTCATTGGTGAGATCCAGCTCGCCGGCCAGAAAACGATTCATGGCCGCGTTCTGGGAGGCGATGGGCAGATAGCTGACCTTGTCGATGACCGTTTTTTCGTTGTTCCAGTAATGAATGTTGCGTACCAACTCTATTTTTTCGTTCACCACCCAGTCACTCAGGGTATAGGCGCCGTTGGACACCAGATTGCCCGGCCTGGTCCAGTTGTCGCCGTGCTGTTCTATCACCTTGCGGTTGACCGGGTAGGTGGTGGTGTGGGCCAGCATGGTGACAAAATAGGGGACCGGCTGTGCCAGCCTGATCTCCAGGGTGCGCTCATCCAGCGCCGTCACGCCCAGGGTGGAAGCTTCCTGTTCACCCTTGAGGATGGCGGAGGCATTGATGATGGTGGGAATTTCCAGATACCAGGAATAGGGCGAGGCGGTTTGGGGAGCGATGGCCCGGCGAAAGCTGTAGACAAAGTCCTCGGCGGTGACCGGTTCGCCGTTGGACCACCTGGCGTCGGCCCGCAGATGAAAGACGAAGCGCATGTTGTCGTCGGTTTCCCAGCGCTCGGCGACCCCGGGCAGGGTCTCTCCCCTGGGGCCGGACACCACCAGCCCCTCGAACAGATCGCGCTGAATGTTGGACTCGGGTACCCCTTCGGTCTTGTGCGGATCCAGAGTGGCCGGCTCCGCGCCGTTTCCCTTGACCAGATGCTGCACCTTGGCCAATTGTACGCCGGCGGGTACCTCGGCGGCCCAGCCCGGGCCGGCCAGTAGCGTACCGCTCAGAATCGTCATGGCCAGGGTCGTCTTTTTCCGTGTCATGTCGCTTACTCCATCAAGAACCGTGTTCCAGGGCCACCGTTGTGGTGGAACAGGACAATCCGATTAACAGGGCGAACAGAATAGTTGTCGATTAAATCGGTAAAAAACTCAAATAATCAAAGTATTGAAAGCAGATTTCGAGAACTGAAACAGCTGAGACGATAGGCGAGTTGCAACAAAAACACAATAAGCGGGCTCAGATTAGCGGAAGGGGAAAAGGGGTAATACTGGCTACGTTGCCCAGTTTTTTTGGTGCATTTTGCAAGCGATGAAAGCTGAACTAACCTTAGTTGGCTTGATGAAAATATCATCACCTCGTCGGTTTGTTCCTGACGGGGGTTTGGTTTGTGTGAAACAGGACCGGGATAAGTGAGGATCGAGATGTTAGCCAGAAAGCGCAGCTACACCCTGAAAAGTGGTGATACTCTTCATGCCAATATCATCATTCAACCCTGCGGCACCATAGAGATAGATATACCGGAAAAACACCAGCATATCACCAGCGAACTGGAACGAGTTCACTTTAAACTCAGCGGCGAAGATGTGCTGTTGGTCTGCAATGAAAAAGGCTGCAGCTCTATCGATGATATTTGTCTGCATCTGTCACGCAGAGACGCATTTGATCTTAATGCGGTGATCGATGATGTGATCAAGGAATACGAAGAGCTGATGTCGGATCTGTAACGCTGCTGGAATACGGTAGATGATGTGAAGGCCCCCGTGCTGGCAGGGGCCTTCATTTTTCAGGCCACGCAATCCACGAAGTAGCGGGTTTCACCCTGCTCTTCTTCGGCGACCAGGCCGTGAATATAGGTTTCAAAGCCGGGGAAGCGGCTGTTGAATTCACGGGCAAATTTCAGATAGCTTATGATGGTCTCGTTGAACACCTCACCGGGGATCAGCAGCGGAATACCCGGCGGGTAGGGGGCAACCATCACCGCGGTGGTACGACCGGCCAGTTCGTCCAGTGGCACCCGTTCCATTTGCTTGTGCGCCATCTTGGCGAAGGCATCGGCGGGCTTCATCGCCGGAACCAGATCCGACAGATACATTTCGGTGGTCAGTCTGGCGACGTCGTTTTCCTTGTAGATCTGATGGATCTGATCGCACAAATCACGCAGGCCCACCCGCTCGTAGCTGGGGTGGATCTGAATGAACTTGGGCAAGACTTTCCACAAGGGCACGTTATTGTCGTAATCGTCCTTGAACTGCTGTAATTCAGTGACCATGCTGTTCCAGCGGCCCTTGGTGATGCCGATGGTGAACATGATGAAGAACGAATAGAGGCCGGTCTTTTCGATCACGATACCGTGTTCGGCCAGGTACTTGGTGACCACCACGGCGGGCATGCCGCTGTCGGAGAATTCGCCCTGCATGTTCAGACCCGGCGTCAGTATGGTTGCCTTGATGGGGTCGAGCAGGTTGAAGCCCGGCTCTACCTCGCCAAAGCCGTGCCAGTCTTCGCCGGGATGCAACATCCAGGCATCGCGATCATCCAGGCCGTCATCGGTCAGATCGTCCGGTCCCCAGACTTCAAACCACCAGTCGCTGCCATATTCATCGCCCACCTTGCGCATGGCGCGCCTGAATTCCAGTGCTTCCGCCAGCGACTCTTCCACCAGAGCGGTACCACCTGGCTCTTCCATCATGGCCGCCGCTACGTCGCAGGAGGCGATAATGGCGTACTGCGGGCTGGTGGAGGTATGCATCAGATAGGCTTCGTTGAACACGTCGCGGTCGAGACGATTGCCCTCGCCGTCCTGTATCAGGATCTGTGATGCCTGCGACAGGCCGGCCAGCATCTTGTGGGTCGACTGAGTGGCAAACACCATGGAGTCCTGGCAGCGGGGCCGGCCTTCACCGATGGCATGATAGTCGCCGTAGAAATCGTGAAAGGCGGCGTGGGGCAGCCAGGCCTCGTCGAAGTGCAGGGTTTCTATTTCACCGTCGAGCAGGTGCTTTATCTCTTCCACGTTATAGAGAATGCCGTCGTAGGTGGACTGGGTAATGGTCAGCACTCGCGGCTTGAGATCCGGATTTTTGGCCAGCAGCTCGCGGCAGAAGGGGTTGGCTTCCATCTTTTCACGAATGCGGGCCGGTTCGAACTCACTGCGCGGAATGGGGCCGATAATGCCGTAGTGGTTACGGGTCGGCATCAGGAATACCGGCACGGCGCCGGTCATCATGATGGCGTGCAGTATCGACTTGTGACAGTTGCGGTCGACCACCACTATGTCGCCGGGGGCCACGGTGGAGTGCCAGACTATCTTGTTGGAGGTGGAGGTGCCGTTGGTCACGAAAAACAGGTGATCGGCGTTGAAGATACGGGCGGCATTGCGCTCGCTGGCCGCCACCGGGCCGGTATGGTCGAGCAACTGGCCCAGTTCGTCGACCGAGTTGCAGACATCGGCCCGCAGCATGTTTTCGCCGAAAAACTGGTGGAACATCTGACCGACCGGGGACTTCAAAAAGGCGACGCCGCCGGAGTGACCGGGGCAGTGCCAGGAGTAGGAGCCGTCCTGGGCATAATGGGTCAGGGCGCGGAAGAAGGGCGGCGCCAGGGTGTCCAGATAGCCCTTGGCTTCGCGGATGATATGCCGGGCCACGAAGTCGGGGGTATCTTCATGCATGTGAATGAAACCATGCAGTTCACGCAGTATGGCATTGGGAATATGACGGGCGGTGCGGGTCTCGCCGTAAAGGTAAATGGGAATATCCGGGTTGCGATGGCGGATCTGCTCCACGAAGCGGCGCAACTGCTCCAGTACCGAGTGGGCTTCTTCATGGCTGCCGGCCAGTTCTTCATCATCGATGGACAACACGAAGCCGGCGGCGCGGCTCTGCTGCTGGGCGAACGAGGTCAGGTCACCGTAACTGGTGTAACCCACCACATCCATACCGGCCTTCTCGATGGCCGCGGCCAGTTCGCGAATGCCCGAGCCGCTGGTGTTCTCGGAGCGAAAGTCTTCATCGATAATGATGATGGGGAAATAAAAGCGCATCGGGTTTCCTTGAGTTTCCGGTAAAGATGCTCGATAGCCGAGCCCGTCCAGAGGCTATTCTACTGCTTAGTGTCGGGTGAAAAAATGGTTATGCACATAAGATGATTAAAAATGACTGAAGAGCTGGATAAATTCGCGTTGGCTGGCAATGTTGCCGAACTGCAGGCACTATTCGACACCCACTCCACGCGGATAATAACGGACTTTTATGTCACTCATGGGCAAAGCGAGTATCTGGCTGATGGCTGCCGTATTACTGACCGGCTGCGCGACATCGCCACCACGTAATCCGGAAAATATCTGCGCCATTTTCGAGCAGCACGACAGCTGGTACGAGGCGGCCACCGATACGCGGGAAAAATGGGGCGCGCCGGTACACGTCACCATGGCGATGATGTATCAGGAAAGCAGCTTCATCCACGATGCCCGGCCACCGATGCGTTATTTTCTGTTCATTCCCTACGGTCGGGCCTCCAGTGCCTACGGCTATGCCCAGGCCAAGGACGAGACCTGGGCCGATTATCAGCGCGAAAGCGGCAACGGCTGGTCGAGCCGGGACGACTTCGACGATGCCATGGACTTCATGGGCTGGTACATGAGCAAAACCAGTAAAATCAACGGGGTGTCGAAGTGGGACGCCTATCGGCAGTACCTGAACTATCACGAAGGCTGGGGGGGTTACCGTCGCGGTAGCCACCAACGCAAAGGCTGGCTGCTCAAGACCTCGCGCAAGGTCGAGGCTCGCGCCAAACGCTACGCGAGCCAGTACTGGCAGTGCAAAGACAGCTTAAACAGCGGCTGGTTTGGCTGAGGCGGCCTGGGCCAGGTAGCGGGCCATTTCCGGCTCCGGCACCATGCCACCACCGGTTGCCCACACCAGGTGATGAGCCCGGGCCAGTCGTGCCGGGGTGAGCCCCAGCCGCTTTCGATAGCCCTGGGTTTCTTGCAACACTCGAACAGGACCAGCCATACCGGCCAGGGCAGACGGCTCCAGACGAATATTTTCCTGCTCGTTCAGTAACCCCAGCAATTCCAGCATGTCTGCATCGCTCAGGGTATAGAAACCGTCGAGCATGGGTGCCATGGTGCGGCCGACGAAGCCGGAGGCTCGGCCCACCGCCAGGCCATCGGCCGCAGTGATATTATCGATGCCGAGATCCTGCACCGAAATATGATCGTGCAGGCCGGTATACACTCCCAGCAACATGCAGGGCGAGTGAGTCGGCTCGGCAAAGATACAGTGTACCGCATCGCCAAAGGCCAGCTTCAGGCCAAAGGCCACGCCGCCGGGGCCGCCGCCCACGCCGCAGGGCAGATAGACGAACAGCGGATGCTCTTTATCGACCTTGATATGTTGCTGTTCCAGCTGCGCCTTGAGCCGCTCGCCGGCCACGGCATAACCCAGAAACAGCTGTACCGAATTTTCATCGTCCACAAAGTGGCAATTCGGGTCCTGTTCGGCCTGTGCCCGGCCCTGAGCGACCGCCACCGAGTAGTCACTCTGGTATTCCATCACGGTTACGCCGTGGCTGCGTAGCATGTCTTTCTTCCACTGTCGGGCATCGGCCGACATGTGCACGCTGGCCTTGAAGCCCAGTTTGGCGCTGATGATGCCGATAGACAGCCCCAGGTTGCCGGTGGAGCCGACGGCGACGCTGTACTGGCCGAAAAACTCGCGAAACTCCTCGCTGTGCAGTCGGGCATAATCGTCGTCCAGGTGCAGCAGGCCGGCTTTCAGTGCCAGTTTTTCTGCGTGTTGCAGCACCTCGTAAATGCCGCCGCGCGCCTTGATGGAGCCGGAAATGGGCAGTTGGCTGTCCAGCTTCAGCAGCAGGGTGCCATCGATAGGTTGGTCATAGCGTGCCGCCAGCGCCTGTTGCATGGCCGGTATGGCCTGCAGCGGTGATTCCAGCAGGCCGTTGCTGGTTTTAGTTTCGGGAAAGGCGGCGCAGAAGTAGCGGGCAAAGCGGGTCAGTCGCTGGCTGGCATCGGCCACATCACCACTGGTCAGGCCCACGGCGGGTAATGCCTGCTCGACCGGCTTTCGTTCCGGATTGAACCAGTTGCTTGGTTGCAGCGCGATCAGCGAGTCGACCAGCGGATGAGTCTGGCAGAGGTTGGCGATGGCTTCTCTGGAATAGTGGGGATGTAAGTGCATGGCATCGAGTCCTGAAAGTTGGCTCGGGCCAGTATATCAGCCGGGAAGGGAATGGCTGTAGTAATGCCAATCCTTCCCGGTGATAAAGATCACTGTTTGGCGAAGTACTCTTTGGTCAGGCGGAACACCACGGGGCTCAGCAGCGCCAGCGCAATCAGGTTGGGAATGGCCATCATGGCGTTCAGGGTATCGGCCATCAGCCAGATAAATTCCAGTGACTGGGTGGCACCGATGGGCAGCGCCAGTACCCAGGCGATACGGAACGGCACTATCGCCTTGACGCCAAACAGGAACTGTACGCATTTTTCGCCATAGAAGCTCCAGCCGAGGATGGTGGTAAAGGCGAAAATGGCCAGCGCGATGGCAACGATATAATCCCCACCGGGAATGGCGGTCGAGAACGCCAGGGTGGTCAGTGAAGCCCCGGCTTCGCCGCTGGTCCAGCTGCCGGTGACGATGATGGCCAGGCCGGTAATGGAGCAGACCACTATGGTATCGATAAAGGTACCCAGCATGGCGATCAGGCCCTGGCGCACCGGGTTATCGGTTTTGGCGGCGGCATGAGCGATGGGCGCACTACCCAGACCGGCCTCGTTGGAAAAGACCCCGCGCGCCACACCAAAACGAATGGCCATCCATACCGCAGCGCCGGCAAAGCCACCCTGAGCGGCGATGGGGCTGAAGGCATGTTCGATGATCAGGCCGAAGGCGGCAGGAATCGCCTCAAGGTTGATGGCCAGCACCACCAGACCGGCGGTGAAGTAGGCGATGGTCATTGCCGGCACCAGCTTGCCGGCCACTTCCGAGATCCAGCGAATACCACCAATCAGCACGGCGCCTACCAGCACCATCAGCACCACACCGGTGGTGACATGCGAAATGCCGAAGGAGGAGTCGAGCGCATCGGCCACCGAGTTGGCCTGCACCGTATTACCGATGCCGAAGCCGGCAAAACCGCCAAAAATGGCGAAGGCGACCCCCAGCCAGGCCCACTTGGCGCCGAGGCCATTCTTGATGTAGTACATGGGGCCGCCGACGTGGTTGCCGAGCTTGTCGGTTTCCCGATACTTGACCGCACACACCGCCTCGGCGTACTTGGTCGCCATGCCCACCAGGGCGGTCATCCACATCCAGAACAGGGCGCCGGGGCCGCCGAAGAAGATGGCGGTGGCCACCCCGGCGATGTTACCGGTGCCGATGGTGGCAGAGAGCGCCGTCATCAGTGCGTTGAAAGGCGAGATTTCACCGCTGCCGGCTTCCACTTTTGAAAACAGCAGCTTGAAGCCGGTACCCAGTTTACGAATGGGCATCAGGCCGAGCCCCAGCTGAAGGTAGAGGCCGAGGCCCAGAATACCTACCAGCATGGGCACACCCCAGACGATGCCGTTGATTGATGTCAGTAATTCGGTAAGCAGTTCCATCTGCGTGGCTCCTCGCGTAAATAATATTGAATCAACAGAACGTTACCGTACTAGACTAGCGCTGTTTTCGATAAATGAATAATGATTTTATGTTTCGGATGGAACCATGAAAAAATGACGCAGCAGCAGGCGACCTTGCTGTGTCGCCGCCTTTTGTCCGGCCAGCCCCTGTTGCCGTGCCACCGCGGCAGGCGTTGCACCGGGTGCCAGCAGCGAATGGAGCAGCTGTTGCTGGCGCCGGGACAGGGCAACAAGCGGTGTGTTCGCCTGTATGAAACGGGCAAGGGCCGCTTGATCGCATAACAGATCCCGGTGGTGAAAGGCGAAATCATGGGCAATATCCCGATCCCGCCCGGCGCTCAAGACCGGAGGCAGTTGTTTCAGGCGCTGCCACCAGTCGTCGGGCAAGTCCTGCAGCAGCCCCCGGCGGTAAAACATCAGATCGGCACTGAACTGACCTCGCCACAGCGGCAACAGCTGTTGTGCTTTGGCAGAACGAGGCCACAGCATCATGGCCGCGTGCAGCCCGCTCACGCCATCGGTGCCGAGGCCGATACGCACCGCATCGAAGCCGTTATTCTGCCAGAAGTCCAGCAACTCGGTGCTGGCGCCGAAGCTGGCCCCGAGAAAGTCGTACTCCTGCTGCCGAGAGTCCGGCTGTGGCGCCCGTTGCAGCCAGTGCAGCAACCGGGAGCCAATGCCCTGCTGCTGGCAATGGGGATGCACCACAATGCGCATCACCCGCTGATAGCTGAACCGGCAGGCTTCTTTGATACCGCCATGAAAGGCCAGCGACTGGGGCAACAGATGGCCGCGGGGGCGGCGCCGGCCGCGCCAGATAGCCTGTTCGAGCTCCGCCGGCAGCGATCCTTCCCGAATCAGCAGGGCGGCGGCAACCGGAATCGTGGCGCGAAAGGCGACCGCCAAACTCAGCCCGGGGGCATCCAGCAGGTGGCGCAAATCACTGGGGCGGGTCTGATAGTGAGCCAGGGTCAGCAGGCCAAACAGCTGTTGCAACAGCCGGTCATCGTCCAGCAACTGCCGGCGGCTGACCCAGGCGATCTGCAATTCGCCTTCCCGAGGCGGCGTGAGCGGATCCGCATCGAGCGCCAGCAGCCGGAAGATCAGTGGCTCCAGCGGATCCTGCGAACTCCAACGCGCCGGCATATCCAGATGTACCTTCTGCCAGTTTGGCGCCAGTGCGGTCAGTGCCGGTTGAAACTTCAGCTGAAAGCCCAGACCGGTTCCTTCGTAGCCGTGCTCTGTGCTGGCGAAAATACAGCAATAGCGCCGAGCCAGCGTCAGCAGCATGGGCACCGGAATGGCGGCGGCCTCGTCGATCAGCAGTATGTCGGCGTCCGGCTGCTGGGCCAGCAGGGCGTCAGGCGCAATAAAGTTCAGTGGTCGATCACAGTGCGCCAGCGCCTGGGCGGCGGCTCCCGGATGGGGGGCGGTCAGCAGCACCCGATAACCGGCGCCAAGCAAACGGTCGGCCGCCAGCCCGAGCAGGCTGGACTTGCCCCGGCCCCGGTCGGCGGTCAGCACCAATGGCTGGCGGCGACGGGCCGCGTGCAGCATCATCGTTAGCGCCCGGCGTTGCTGCGGGTTCAGGCAGCCGCGGCGGTCACGCTGGCGCTGCCAGGGAACCGACGATAACGCGGGCAACGCCGGAAAGACGCCACCTTGCTGCCAGAGCAGTACCGAGGGGTCTTGTTGCAGCAGGCTGGCGAAGCGATGCAGAAACCGGCTGTGAAGTCCGTGGGCCTGTTCCGGCTGGGCCACGTAGCGCACCAGATCCGGATCCGCATAGGCCGGCCATTCATTCAGCGGCGGGCACAGCAGCAGCACCAGGCCACCGGCCATGACGGTCCCGAGTGTGGCACCGAAGGCATCCGGATGCAGGCCGGAATAGGCGTTGAACACCAGGTGATGGTATTCCCGGCCGAGTGCGCTCTGAAACTTGCCGGTGGCACAGAACGCCTGGCCTGCAGGCGCCTGGCCCAGCCAGAGGCCATTGCCGTCGGCATCGTTGACCAGCCTGCCGGCCTGACTCATGCACCAGGCCTCGCTGCCACTCAATACCAGCAGCCGGCGTTCGCCGTTGTGGCGCAGCTGTTGGCGCCAGTGCGCCCATTCAGTCAAAGATGCGTTCACCGTTTTCGTCAATCACTCGTTTGGCTTTGGCGACCATCAGTTCGGCAGCCTGCTCGGCCGACGGCAACAGATCCGAGCGGATCAGCCGGTATTCCTGCCGCTCCCCGTCCTTGAGTCGGGTGATGCGACCGTGCAGCCGGTACTGGCCGCCTTCGGCCATGGGCTCGGGGTAAATGCCGAAGCCCTGATAAGATTCGGGCTCATAAGCGGGAGTGACGGCTGGGGCGTTTGGCGAGAGCCATTTTTTCAACCAGTTGAACATGGTGATGAGCTTTCCTGTAACGATGAATCACGTTGCCAATAAAAAAGGCGCCGCGGTGGCGCCCTGTAACCGCAGCAGAGTTATTTTTTGACGCGCATGATCACGTCTTCGGCCTGGGTCACGGCGCCGCTGTGCTTGCTGACCTCCTTGACCTCATCCATGTTGGAAATGACCACCGGCGTCAGGGTGGATTTGGCCTTGGCTTCCAGCAGCGCCAGATCGAACTCGATGATGGTGTCGCCTTTCTTCACCTGCTGGCCTTCCTGGGCGATGCGGGTAAAGCCTTCGCCCCTGAGCTCGACGGTGTCGATGCCGAAGTGAACAAAGAGCTCGAGACCTGAGTCCGATTCAATAGAGAAGGCGTGATTGGTTTCGAATATCTTGCCGATGGTGCCGTCGCAGGGGGCGACCATCTTGTTGCCGCTGGGTTTTATCGCAATGCCGTCACCCACTATTTTTTCGGCGAACACCACATCCGGTACTTCTTCGATAGGGACAAGTTCACCGGAAAGGGGGGCGAAGATGTCGATACCACTGGTTTCACCGGCATCGTCGGACACCATTCTCTTCAGTTTATCGAACAGACCCATAATATCAGCTCCTGGCATTATTTAATGATGATGATAACAGACAGACTTTCTCAAGCGAAAGCAGGCAAATCGATCCGAAAAAATTAAGCTTGGGCAAAGACTTCCATCATTGTAGGGGCTGAGGCGCCAATGTACATGGGGAGTGTGAGGCTGGAGCTCAATAATCGCTGCGTGACGGAAGTGCTACTGCGCGCCGCATTTGCAAACGGCATTCCCGCGAGCGGAAATGCCGTTTGATTATTGCCGTCGAGACCGGCCGCCAGACGGGGTGTCAGTGGCCGGTGACGTATTTGATCAGGCTTTCAGTTCCTGTTCGGTGAAGATGCCCTGAAACAGGGCGGTGCTGAGGTAGCGCTCACCGGAGCTGGGCAATATCACCACTATGGTCTTGTCGGCAAACTCGGGCAGCTCGGCCAGACGACAGGCGGCGACCACGGCGGCACCCGAGCTGATGCCGGCCAGAATACCTTCATCCTTCATCAGGCGACGGCCCATCTCGATGGCATCTTCGCTGGAAACCTGCTCGACCCGGTCGATCAGAGACAGGTCCAGGTTACCGGGAATAAAGCCGGCGCCGATGCCCTGAATCTTGTGCGGGCCGGGCTTGAGTTCTTCACCGGCCAGGGCCTGGGTGATCACCGGAGACTCGACCGGCTCGACGGCAACCGAGGTAATGGCCTTGCCCTTGGTGTGCTTGAGATAACGGGACACACCGGTCAGGGTACCACCGGTGCCCACGCCGGCCACGAACACATCGATGTTGCCATCGGTGTCTTCCCACAGCTCGGGGCCGGTGGTTGTTTCGTGAATTTCGGGGTTGGCCGGGTTGTTGAACTGCTGCAGCAGCACGAATTTGTCCGGCGCCGTTTCTTTCAGCTCCATGGCTTTTTCGATGGCGCCCTTCATGCCCTTGGCGCCGTCGGTCAGTACCAGATTGGCGCCCAGCGCTTTCAGCAACTGACGGCGTTCCATGCTCATGGTATTGGGCATGGTCAGGGTAATGGCGTAACCACGAGAGGCGGCTACAAAGGCCAGCGCAATACCGGTATTACCGCTGGTCGGTTCAATCAGTTCTTTTCCCGGTACCAGTTCGCCGCGTTTTTCGGCATCCCAGATCATGTTGGCGCCGATACGGCACTTGACGCTGAAGCTGGGGTTACGGCTCTCTATCTTTACCAGCACCCGTCCCTTGGTGACTCGATTCAGTTTAACCAGAGGAGTGTGGCCAATGGTCAGTGAGTTATCTTCAAAAATTTTGCTCATCGTGGCTATCCCTAATATTCAGTCACACCAGAAATATTTATGTTGTCAGCTTAACCCTTCCGTCTCGAATGAGAAGTGACGATTTGTTATAACTATATGTTATTAAGTGATAGCTTTATATTCCATTGTTCACAATCCTGGCTGATGATGAAGTGATGCCGGGTCTATTATCAATAAATAAAAAAGCGACAGAGATAAAGCAGGGATGTATCGCTGGAAGTATGTTCGGGTGTACCGTTGAGTCCGATGGATATTCGATTCCGGCAATGGACGGACAGCAAGAGGGTAGGGCGTAAAATGAAAGGTTATCGTGCGGTCGTCGGACTGTGGTTGCTATTGTGCCTCGTCATTGGGCCCGCTTCGGCAAGTTCCTGGCAGGATGAGCCCGAGGCCCGGTTGCAACTGCATCAACAGGGGTTGGAGCTGGCGCTGGCCGATGTGCATCCCAAACTGACCCTGTGGTGGCAGCAGGCGGTATCGGCCGATACCGCCTCCGATGAGGCCGACGATCGGCTGTTGCTGGGCATGCAGGCCTTCTGGCGCCACTGGGCTGCGTTATCCTTTGTGGATCGCCAGCATCTGCGTACCGCCGGTGCTTCGCTTGCATTCCGGGAGCAGGATCAGCTGGAGCTGCAGTTGGCGGCGGAGCAGCGCCAGCGCCATGTTCTGGTGCAGGGGCTGGCGCCGGGTTATCCCGATCACCCGCAGTTGCAGCAACAACTGGCCCGGTTGCTGGCACTGAATGCTGGTCCCTGGCCCGTGCTGCGTACCGCCACCCTTCGCCCCGGAGATCGCGTTGCCGTGGTGTCTCATATTCGTGAGCGGCTGCGATTGCTGGGCGACATGCAGGCCGAGGACGAATCCTCGCTTTCCGTCGCGTCCGATGAGCGTGAAAAACCAGATGGCACCTACTCCAGCAGTCCGGTCGATGACGCTGAGGTATTCGATGACGGCGCCTTGCATCAGGCCGGCCAGACGGCACCGGTCGGTGTCGGCCCCAGCCATGATCCCGACCTATTTGATGAGGCTATGGAGCAGGGCATACGCCATTTTCAGCAGCGGCACGGTCTTAGGGTAGACGGTGTTATCGGCCCGCAAACCTTTGGCTGGCTGGATATGGCCCCTCAGCAGCGGGCCCAGCTGCTGATGCGAAGCATGCTGCGGACCCTGATTGGCGATAATCTGCCGTCATCCTATTTGCTGGTCAATATTCCCGAATACCGCCTGCGGCTTTATCAGGAGCAGGTGATGGTGCTCGAAAGCGATGTCATAGTAGGGCGGGATGAGCGCAAGACCCCCATCATGCACAGCAAGATCACCAATGTGGTGCTCAATCCGCCCTGGAATGTGCCGCGCTCCATCATCAAGAAAGACATAGTGCCCAAGTTGTATCGGGATCCCGGTTATATCGCACGACAAGGTTTCGAGGTGCTCGATGGTGCCGGTGTGGTACCCGCGGCCGAATGGCAGGCTCGACTCTATAACGGGGGCGGCTTTCCCTATCGGTTACGACAGAAACCCGGCGCCCTTAATGCCCTCGGCGCCTATAAATTTCACCTTCCCAACAATGATGCCATTTATCTGCATGACACTCCGTCCCGTCGCCTTTTTTCCCGTGACAGCCGAGCGCTGAGCTCCGGTTGTGTGCGGGTGGAAGGTGCCGAGCAACTGGCCCACTGGTTGTTGAGCGAACAGTGGAGCCCGGAGCGACTGGCAGCCTTGAAAGCCAGCCGGGTCACCCGCTGGTTGCGGGTGGCTCAGCCTCTGCCGGTGTTCATGGTGTACTGGCCGGGCTGGCTGGGGGGCGACGGCCTGCCCCGCTATCGCAGCGACATCTATGAGTTTGATAAAACCCTGCATAATCCCTTTACCGCCGGCTAGCCTCAATCCACTCTCCACTCTGGCCGTCGTTTACGGCGGCCTTATAACCAATGGTTGTTGATAATTTAATCCGTTATAGGATAATTTGCGACCGTTTGTTATGCATGCGGTGACATCAGGTAACCGAAAGGCAAGGCCAGCTACAGGTGCTGGCGGCCTTACGTTCAGCCCTTCCCTTGTAGTGCTGAGTCTGGTCAACCGGGCCTCGGTCCGGCTGATGCATCCTTGTTGTATTTGAATATGAGTTTGAAAGAGAAAATATGCTGAAACGTAATATAGATCGTCGTCGTTTTTTAATGGGAATGGGTGGCCTGGGGGTAGCGTCACTGGTTGCGCGGCCGGCACAGGCCAGTTTGTCTGCTCCGGTACGCAAGTTGAGCCTGCATAATCTTCACACCGGTGAACAGGTGACGGCCAGCTTCTGGGAAGAAGGCCATTACCTCAAGGAAGGACTCACCACCTTTAACCACGTGATGCGCGACTTTCGCCGTAACGAGGTACATGACATCGACCCCAAGCTGTTTGATCAGCTGTTTCTGCTGCAACACCGGCTGGGTAAAGCCGGAGAGATTCAGATTATCTCCGGCTATCGTTCGCCCAAAACCAATGCCATGTTGCGCCAAAACAGCAGCGGCGTGGCCAAGAAAAGCCTGCATATGCAGGGGAAAGCCATCGATCTTCGCCTGCCCGGCGTAGCGCTGGCCGACGTTCGCAAGGCGGCGTTGCAGCTCAAGGTAGGTGGCGTTGGCTACTATCCCAAGTCAGACTTTGTTCATCTCGACACCGGGCCGGTACGCAGCTGGGGGTAATGTTCGACCCACAGCGCGGTGGCACCACAAATAGCCACCGGCATGATCAGCAGATTAATGAACGGCAGGCCCGAACAAAGTGCAACCGTGGCGCCAAAGCCCCAGCTGAGGCGTCTTTTTTGCGCCAGTGAGCGGCGCATCAAATCGAAGTCGATTTTATGATTATCGAATGGATAGTCGCAGTACTGAATGGCCATCATCCAGGCGCTGAACGCAAACCAGATCAGCGGCGCCAGGGTTTGCCCGAAGGCCGGCACCAGAAACAGCAGCAGACAGCCGATGGCGCGGGGCAGGTAGTAGGTCATCTTGCGTACTTCCCGGCCCAGCATACGGGGAGTGTCCCGGAGCAGTGCGGCCCAGCTGCTGTCGGGCAGTTTCTGGCCGGTCAGCTTCAGTTCTACCCGTTCGGCCAGCAGGCCGTTGAAGGGGGCGGCCAGCAGGTTGGCAACGCTGGTGAACAGCAGCGAAAACACCACGGCGATGGTGATGATGGCCAGGGGCCAGAGCAGATAGCTCAGCCACTGCAGATAGTCTGGAACCGCGCCCTCAAACCAGGAAAAAAGCTCCCCCAGCTGTAAATAGAGCCAGTAAAAGGCGCCGCCGAACAGCAGCAGGTTGATTGCCAGCGGAATCAATACAAAAAGGCGTAAATCCGGCTCCCGGATAAGCGACAATCCCCTGAGCAGATATTGTGGACCGCTGGCCGCATGGTAAGTGGCGGGCATGAAGGCTTCCTTTGAAAAAAAACATATATTAGAGAGCCAGGCCGGGGGGATGCAAGTCGGTCGCGAAGCCGTTTGTCGTAGCCGCCAAACTGCGGCATCAGGGCCGAATAGGGTCTGCCGACAGATAAACCAGTATAAAATGAAAGTTTTTATCTATTACTCACCGAGATGACTCTTGTCAAACCGGTATGGTAAACATACCCTTGTCGGGTCTTTGATAATATTCCGACTCGAGTAATCTGATTCCCGCTTGCGTCGGCAATATGGCTGAATATAAGCAAAAACTTTAGAGAAGCGATAATGCAGGATTTGCGAATTATCTTGATCATTCTGGGTGCGGTCGCCATTGCCGCCTTGCTGATCCACGGGCTGTGGACCAGCCAGAAAGCACGTCAAAAGCCGATGCGTGAAAAACCGATAGGCAAGGTAGCGAATGGGCCGGCCGGTGACGATGACTTTGACGGTGATGGTATCGGCAAGGTTCGGGTGGCCGGTACGCGCAAGGCCGAGACGGCGCGTCGTCGGCACGAAGACGAGAATGACTGGCAAACTTCCCCGCATTTTTCGGCGCTCAACGACGACGATGATGAAGACGAGCCAGTCATCGGGCTGGCCCCGGCCGCCTCGTCTGCCAAGCCGGTTGCTGCGGCCAAACCGGTGGTTGCCGAAACCGAATTACAGCAACGCGAGCGCCAGTATCGTCAGGGTGAAATTGATCCCCTGTTTGATGAACCGGAGGCGTCGGCGCCGCCCACGCTTGAGCAGCAGAACCAAAAAGCCGAGTTGAATCTCGCCGAGCGCGAGCCGGAACCGGAGCCGGAGCCGGTTATCGAGCCGGTGGCTGCTGCACCGCGACGGGAAGTGCCCAAAACCTGGCAGGACGTGTATGTCATCAACCTGGTGGCACGGCCCAATCAGCAGTTGGCCGGCGGCGAGCTGGCCCGGGTGCTGACCGATGCGGGTTTCAGCTTCGGTGACATGGATATTTTTCATCGCCACCATACTGCGGCACATCAGGGAGAGGCGCTGTTCAGCCTGATCAACATGGTCAAGCCCGGCACCTTCAACCCCAACGCCATGGGGCAATTCAGCACTCCCGGGGTGTCGATTTTCATGCAGTTGCCGGCACCCGGTGAGGCCAAGAATCACTTCAATCTGATGGTGCACACGGCAGAAAAAATGGCCGAAGAGCTGGATGCCCTGCTGCTGGACGGCCAGCGCAGCCCGCTCAGCCCCGATTATCTGGCCCATTGCCGCGAGCAGCTGCGAGACTACGACAGCCAGGCCCAATAATCCCGATTGTGCCCAGCAAGCCTGATTGTAATAATAAAAGTGCGGCCGAGGGCCGCATTTTTTGTTTAAGCGGAATAACTTCATGAACGATACCCAAGCCCGAATTCTTGCCCTGCGTGAACAGCTCGATACCTACAACGAACAATACTATGTGGCCGATGCCCCTACGGTGCCGGACGCCGAGTACGACCGTCTGATGCGCGAGCTGGTCGCGCTGGAGCAGGCTCATCCCGAATGGCAGGATGCGAGTTCACCCAGCCAGAAAGTAGGCGGCGCTCCGGTATCGGCCTTCCCCGAGGTGCGCCATGCGCTGCCGATGCTGTCGCTGGACAACGTGTTCAGTGACGATGAGCTGACCGCCTTCGAAAAACGGTTACATAGCCGGCTGGGCAGTGACGCCCCCATTGCATTCTGCTGCGAGCCCAAGCTCGACGGCCTGGCGGTAAGCCTGCTGTATGAGCAGGGCCGGCTGGTACAGGCTGCCACCCGCGGCGATGGCAGTACCGGCGAAGGCATTACCGAGAATGTACGCACCATCAAGGCGATACCACTCAGGCTGAAAGGCGACGACTGGCCGGCCCGGCTGGAAGTGCGCGGCGAAGTCTTCATGCCCAGCGCCGGATTCGAGCGCATGAACGAGGCGGCCCGAGCCGGTGGTGACAAGGTGTTTGCCAACCCGCGCAATGCCGCCGCCGGCAGCCTGCGTCAGCTGGACTCGCGAGTCACGGCCAAACGGCCGCTGGCCTTTTACTGCTACGGCGTTGGCCTGGTGGAAGGCGAACCGCTGGGCGAGCGTCATTTCGATATTCTGCAACGGCTCAAAGGCTGGGGGCTGCCGGTCAGCCCCGAGGTAAAGCGCATGCAGGGGCGAGCCGGTTGCGAGCAATATCACGACGACATTCTCAACCGCCGGGATCAGCTGCCCTACGAAATCGACGGCGTGGTCTACAAGGTGGATGAGCTGGCGCTGCAGGAGCGACTCGGCTTTGTGGCCCGGGCGCCGCGCTGGGCCACCGCCCACAAGTTTCCGGCCCAGGAAGAGCTGACCCGGCTGCTGAATGTGGAATTTCAGGTCGGCCGCACCGGCGCCATTACCCCGGTCGCCAAGCTGGAGCCGGTGCAGGTGGCCGGGGTGGTGGTCTCCAACGCCACCCTGCACAACGCCGACGAAATTGCCCGCCTCGGGGTGATGATTGGCGATACGGTGATCGTGCGCCGGGCCGGCGACGTCATCCCTCAGGTGGCGGCGGTGGTGCTGGAACGGCGGCCCGACGATGCCCGTAACATCGAGTTTCCGGTCTGCTGTCCGGTCTGCGATGCGGACATAGAACGCATCGAAGGGGAGGCGGTGGCCCGCTGTACCGGCGGCCTCTTCTGTGCCGCCCAGCGCAAGGAAGCGATCAAGCATTTCTCTTCACGCAAGGCGCTGGATATCGAGGGGCTGGGTACCAAACTCATCGATCAGCTGGTGGAGCAGGACAGAATCAAGACCCCGGCGGATCTGTTTCGACTGAGTCACCAGGATCTGGCGGGGCTGGAACGCATGGGCGACAAGTCGGCCAGCAAGTTGCTGACGGCACTGGACAAGGCACGCAGCACCACCCTGGCCCGTTTTCTTTATGCCCTGGGTATTCGGGAAGTCGGGGAGGCGACCGCCAACAACCTTGCTCGGCATTTTCTGACCCTGGAGGCGGTGATCGGCGCCGAGATAGAGGCGCTGCTGGCGGTGCCCGATGTGGGAGAGATCGTCGCCAAGCATATCTACTATTTCTTCCGCCAGCCGCATAATCTGGAAGTCGTACAGGCGCTGACGAATTCCCGGGAGCAGGGCGGTTGTGGCCTGCACTGGCCGGCGATGGAGCCGGTGGCCGCAGAGGCCCAGCCGCTGGCGGGGCAAACCTTCGTACTGACCGGCACCCTGACGCAATTGTCGCGCAGCGATGCCAAGACGGCGCTGCAGGCGCTGGGTGCCAAGGTGGCGGGATCGGTATCGGCCAAAACCAGCTGCGTGGTGGCTGGTGAAGCGGCAGGCTCCAAACTGGTAAAGGCCCAGGAGCTGGGCATCGACATCATGGACGAAGACGGGTTGTTGGCGCTGTTGGCTGAACACCGGTAAAAAGAATAGGGACTGGGGACTGGGGACTAGGGATTTGGGAGGCTGAACCCGATCCCTATTCCCTAATCCCTATTCCCTATTCCCTAATCCCTAATCCCTAATCCCTAATCCTTAATCCCCAATCCCTGATTACTGCGTGGTCAGTACGCTGAATTCCTGGCCCATGCGGCGAAAGGCGTTCAGCAGCAGGCCCTTGTCTCTGACTTCCAGATAATGCAGCTGGCCGCTGGCGTTGAGCACCAGGGTCAGATCCTGACCGGCACGCAGGTTGCTGAGCGGTTTATAGGACGGCTCGGCTCGTACCAGGGCAATAAGGTCATGCCCCGGCAGTTGCCACTGGCGAAACAGCGCGGCCAGAGTTTCGCCCTGGGCCAGGGTATGATCGAGTCGTTTGCCGCCATCGGGTACCGAGATTTCCCGTTTTTCGGCCGCAGACAGCGGCAGACTCAGGCTGCCGGTGACCGGGGCCGCCGCTGGTGTCGGCGCGGGTTGCCAGGCCAGCAGCAGCAACCAGGCGGGCAACAGTGTCAGCAAGCCGACTTTGTGAATGCGGGGCAGCCGTTGCCAGCCCCCCAGTGCCTGACCCAGCCCCCGCCTAGCAGGCAGGGTCAGTTGATTTAGTTTGGTGCCGAAAGAATCCGGCTTGTTCCGTTTCATTGTTGATTGTCTTCTGGTCATGAATAGGCACCTCGTGGCCACCAGTGTATCTGCGGGCCGTGCGGCCGACAAGCGGTCGCACGGCTCCTTTTGAAGCGTTTGTTGACGGTGCACGCGACCAACTCGATGACAAAGCGTTTAACCCGTTACAGCCGGGTGCTAAAATAGTCGCCACTTTGTTTCACTCAAGCTCATTTGGGCTTTATTTACCAGCTAAGGCAGAAAGAATGACAGTTAAAACGCGGTTTGCTCCCAGCCCCACCGGTTTTCTCCACGTAGGTGGTGCCCGTACGGCCCTGTATTCCTGGCTCTATGCCCGTCACCAGCAGGGTGAATTCGTGCTGCGTATCGAAGATACCGATCTGGAACGTTCCACTCAGGAGGCCATCGACGCCATCCTCGAAGGCATGAACTGGCTGGGCCTGAACTGGAACGAGGGTCCCTATTATCAGACTCAGCGTTTTGACCGTTATAACGCGCTTATCGATCAGCTGCTGGCCGAAGGCAAGGCCTATAAATGCTACTGCTCCAGAGAGCGCCTCGATGCACTGCGCGAGCAGCAGATGACCGACGGCGAAAAGCCGCGTTACGACGGAACCTGCCGCCACGGTGCTCATGAGCACGCCGCCGATGCCCCTTGCGTCATTCGCTTCAAGAACCCGACCGAAGGATCTGTCGTCTTTGACGATCACGTTCGTGGCCGCATCGAAACCGGTAACAATCAGCTCGACGATCTGATCATCCGCCGCACCGATGGTGCTCCCACCTACAACTTCTGTGTGGTGGTGGACGACTGGGACATGGAAATCACCCATGTGGTACGCGGCGAAGACCATATCAACAACACCCCGCGCCAGATCAACATTTATCAGGCCCTGGGTGCCCCGGTGCCGGAGTTTGCCCATGTGTCGATGATTCTGGGTGACGACGGCGCCAAGCTGTCCAAGCGTCATGGCGCCGTGAGCGTGATGCAGTACCGGGACGACGGCTACCTGCCTCAGGCACTGCTTAATTATCTGGTGCGTCTGGGCTGGTCCAACGGCGATCAGGAAATCTTCTCGCTGGAAGAAATGATTGAACTGTTCTCGCTCGACGCCATCAGCAAGTCCGCTTCCGCTTTCAATACCGACAAGCTGTTGTGGCTGAACCAGCACTACATCAAGACCCTGCCTGCCACCGAAGTAGCCGAGCATCTGCAGTGGCACATGCAGGATCAGGGTATCGATACCGGCAAGGGGCCGAGCCTGAGTGATGTGGTGACCCTGTACTCCGAGCGTTGCAATACCCTGAAAGAGCTGGCGGCCCAGAGCCGTTACCTGTTCGAAGACTTTGCCGAGTTCGAGGCGGGCGCGGCCAAGAAGCACCTGCGCCCGGTGGCCGCAGAGCCGCTGGCGCTGGTTCGCGCCAAGCTGGCAGAGCTGGCCGACTGGCAGGCACCGGCCATTCACGAGCAGATCAACGCCGCCGCCGCCGAGCTGGAACTGGGTATGGGCAAGGTGGGTATGCCGCTGCGCGTGGCGGTGACCGGCGTTGGCCAGTCTCCGGCCATCGACGGTGTGATTGCCCTGCTGAGCAAGGAGCAGGTGTTGGCCCGAATCGACATGGCACTGGGCTTTATCGCCGCTCGCGCCCAGGGTTAAACCCGGCCTCAAGCGGTAAGCGTTAAGCTGGAAGAAAAACGGCGCTGTCTGGTACAGCGCCGTTTTTATTGGTGCTTCTTTGTCTGCGAGTAATACCAAACGGATTAAATAACTGTTCTATTTGGTTACTCTGCAAAGGTCGGACAAAGGGCCAGCTCCTCCGACACGCCGTGAACCCATCCATGGGGGCTCCACCGCGCCATCCCTGGCGCGGAGGGCCGGCGGAGCAGATCCCTTTGTCCTCCCTGATGCCAAGGAGTTGCCTGTTGGCGTCGTCTACAGACAGCTCGGTGCTTGAGAAGAGGCAACAGAGATCGACTACCACGACCGTGAAATGCCATGGACGGCATTTCCGAGCCCCCACGGATGGGTTCATGGCGTGTCGAGGGAGGCGGCTG
>NZ_CANLZU010000033.1 GCF_947495715.1 uncultured Oceanisphaera sp. | reverse complement strand
GGTGGGTCGTGCGGGATTCGAACCTGCGACCAATTGATTAAAAGTCAACTGCTCTACCAACTGAGCTAACGACCCGAATATCTCGGTACTGCTACTTTTCACTGCAAACTGGTGGGTGATACTGGGCTCGAACCAGTGACCCCCTCCTTGTAAGGGAGGTGCTCTCCCAGCTGAGCTAATCACCCCGGGACTTGCTTTACTGCTAAAACTGGTGGGTCGTGCGGGATTCGAACCTGCGACCAATTGATTAAAAGTCAACTGCTCTACCAACTGAGCTAACGACCCGAATATCTCGGCACTGCTACTTTCACTGCAAACTGGTGGGTGATACTGGGCTCGAACCAGTGACCCCCTCCTTGTAAGGGAGGTGCTCTCCCAGCTGAGCTAATCACCCTGGGACTTGCTTTACTACTAAAACTGGTGGGTGATACTGGGCTCGAACCAGTGACCCCCTCCTTGTAAGGGAGGTGCTCTCCCAGCTGAGCTAATCACCCTGGGACTTGCTTTTACTACTAAAGATGGTGGGTCGTGCGGGATTCGAACCTGCGACCAATTGATTAAAAGTCAACTGCTCTACCAACTGAGCTAACGACCCGAGTATCTCGGTACTACTACAAATTTTTTACTTCAATATGGTGGGTGATACTGGGCTCGAACCAGTGACCCCCTCCTTGTAAGGGAGGTGCTCTCCCAGCTGAGCTAATCACCCGCTAACCTGTAAGCTAGCGCTGGGCACATTCTTCTGTGCTTTACTGCCGCTTTTCGCTTCGATGAATAATCACCGCAAGCAAAAATGGTGGGCGCTACTGGGCTCGAACCAGTGACCCCCTCCTTGTAAGGGAGGTGCTCTCCCAGCTGAGCTAAGCGCCCTGGGACTTTCTTTTCAAATCTGGTGGGTCGTGCGGGATTCGAACCTGCGACCAATTGATTAAAAGTCAACTGCTCTACCAACTGAGCTAACGACCCATTCGGCGGGGTTGCTAAAGCACCCTGCCAACGGCGGCCTATAATACGGATTTAATTTTGTGGCGCAACAGCTAAATCATCATTTTATTCTGCTTGATTAAGGAACAAGCGACTCTCTCAAAAAATCGACAACTCAGCCCCCGATTCAGAGGCCGTTGAGGTTTTCCTGAGCCAGCCGTGCCGCGCCGGTGTTGCCGTATTCTTTTACCACCTGCTCAAAATACAGTTTGGCTTGCGCATTATCATTTTGTTCACGGGCGATCAGCCCCAGCTTCAGCAGTGAATCTGCTCGCTTGTTGGAGGTCTGGTAGGCTTCCACCACGCGGGCAAACTGCGCCTTGGCCTGATCAAACCGCTTTTGGGTGAACAACAATTGCCCCAACCAGTAATGGGCATTGGGCACATAGCTGGATTGCGGATACTGGGTGATAAAACGGGCAAAGGCGGGAATGGCTGCATCGTAGTCTTTATCCTGCAACACCAGGTTGACCGCATTATCATAGGCCGCCTGCTCATCGCCGCTGGCCGGTGCAGCGGGCGCCTTGCTCGGCGAGGGCTGGGCGCTCTCTGCGCCAGATTGAGCCGCCGAAGCCGCCTGCTGAGGCTTCTCGGCCGCGTCCTGCTGTGCCATCAGCAGGCCACGCTGGCGTTCTATCACCTGTTCCAGACGATAACTCTGCTCTTCCAGCAAACCACGCAGTTCACTCACCTCTTGCTGTATGGCGTTCAACTGTCGCTGCTGATCTATTTGAGCCTGGCTTCTGGCGCTGAAGGCCCTTTCCAGCTCTGCCAGGCGATCATTGACGGAGCCGCTGCTACCCACACTGCTCACAGGTGCCTGTGCCCAGCTTGATGTGGATAAAACAGCGGCCATCGAAATGGCCGCTAATTTAAATTTCATAACGTCGAATTAAACCTTAGTAGACCAGAACCGCACGGCGGTTCTGGGAAAAGGCAGACTCGGTGTGAGAAGTGTCGGCCGGCTTTTCTTCACCGTAGCTGACGATAGCCAGCTGGGAACCGCTCACGCCCAGGCTCTGCAGATAGCTGGTCACGGCCTTGGCACGACGCTCACCCAGAGCGATGTTGTACTCGGGAGTACCGCGCTCATCCGCATGGCCTTCTACCAGAATGCTGACGGACGGATTGGAACGCAGAAAGCTGGCATGCGCTTCCAGTACCTGGGCGTAATGGCCGGTCACTTCGTCCTGATCGAATTCAAAGAAAATCACGTTCTCGCGACGCAGCGCTTCGTACTGCTGACGCATCTGCTCTTCGGCCGACAGGGCGCCGCCGGTCTGGGCACCGCCAGTCTGAGCGCCACCGTTCTGATAGCTGCCGTCGGTACCGGTCATGGCATCAGAGTCGGTGGTAGAGCTACATGCCGCCAGGGTCAACATCGGAAGAGCAACGGCCAGACTCTGAAGCAGTTTTTTCATTTGCATTGTATTTCCTTAGAAATCACGTTGGATCAATTGAGATATGGTGACCATGCCGGTGCACGAACATCACCACTTCGTGCGGGCAGCCTGGCCTTAAAACGACCATCCATAGACACCAGAGACAGCACCTGGCGCCCCTGATAGGTGGTACTATAGATGATCATAGTGCCGTTAGGTGCAGGGCTTGGCGATTCATCCAGCTGGGTTTCTGTTAACACCTGCAGTTGACCTCCATCCAGCTCCTGACGAGCAATTCGGTATTGTCCCTGTGAACGGCTGACCAGCACCATGCTGTTGCCGTCATTGGTCACACGAGGACCTAAATTGGTATCACCCTGAAAGGTGACGCGACGCGTATCGCCAGAGTTCAAATCGGCCCGATACACCTGGGGACGACCGCCCCGCTCGGACACAAAATAAAGGGCCTTGCCATCGGCCGCCCAGCTCGGCTCGGTATCTATGGTGCGATTATTGGTCACCCGGCTCAACTGTCGACTGGACAGGTTAAGCACATAGACTTCCGGCTGGCCGTCCCGCGACAGTACCAGTGCCAGTTTGCTGCCATCCGGTGACCACTGGGGCGCACCGTTGATACCCGGCTGAGAGCTGACCACCTGACGCTGCTGGCTGTAAATATCCTGCACCACGATTTCGGCTTTCTTGTTCTCGAACGATACATAAGCCAGCTTGCGTCCGTCCGGCGACCAGGCCGGTGACATCAAGGGCTCGCGCGAACGTAACAGCACCTGCTCATTGAAGCCGTCGTAGTCGGCAATCATCAGCTGAAACGGATACTGGGCACCATGCTGCACGTTGACGTAGGCGATGCGGGTCAGAAAGGCGCCCTTGATGCCGGTCAGCTTTTCAAACACGATATCGGCCATTCGATGCGCATACTGGCGCAGCTGGGCCGCGGGTACGGTGGCACTGCGGCTTTCCAGCAACTGAGCCCCGTTTTTACCCAATACATCCGCCAGCTCGAAGCTGATACGGTACTGGTTGCCACCGGCCGGCTCGATGGAGCCCACCAGCACGGCCTCGACCTGGTGCGGACTCCACAGAGTCGCATTCAGCTCGGCGGCGCTGGCCACCTGCTGGGGCAGGCGACTGCGATCCAGCGGGCGGAACATGCCACTGTTGCGCAAGTCGTTGCCAATCACCTCGGCCAGATCCTGCGGGGCCGCACCGCCGCCGGTCCATTTAAAGGGCACAACCGCCACCGGGCGGGCACTGTCGATGCCGCCGGTAATCACGATATCCAGTGCCGCCTGTGCCCGACCTGCCAGCAACAGCAGCGGCAACCATAACCATATCCATCGTTTTGTCATCACTAGAGCCTCGGTATCAGCGTCAGATTCAGATTTTGTAATTGCTTGTTCACTTCAGGATCCTTGGGCATCGGCAGAGTACCGGTCTTGCGAATCGCCAGCCGGGCCGAACGACACACCTCCGAATCTCCCTGACCCTCCCCTATGTTCAGGATCAAGCCGTCTGTCGCCACCCGAATATTAATCACGCACTGCTTGCCTACCATGGTAGGCCCTACCAGCCAGTTACGCCGAATGGCGGCCACGATCATCCCGGTATACTTGTTCACCTCCGCCGCCGAGGCCGGTCGTGAACTGCCGCCCGCATCCGCCCCCATCAGGGCTTCCAGATCCTTCAGTGCCTGCTCGGCTTCGGCTTTCTTCTTCGCTTCCGCCGCCTTGGCGTCGGCCTGTTTCTTCGCTTCCGCCGCCTTGGCCTCAGCCTGTTTCTTCGCTTCTGCCGCCTTGGCCTCGGCCTGCTTCTTCGCCTCCGCCGCCTTGGCCTCGGCCTGCTTCTTCGCTTCCGCCGCCTTGGCCTCGGCCTGCTTCTTCGCCTCCGCCGCCTTGGCCTCGGCCTGCTTCTTCGCCTCCGCCGCTTTGGCCTCGGCCTGCTTCTTCGCCTCTTCGGCTTTCCTGGCCTCGGCTTCTGCCTGCTTTTTGGCCGCCAGTGCCTTGGCTTCGGCGGCCGCCTTGGCCTCTGCCGCCTTTTGAGCCGCTTCGGCTTCCGCCTGTTTCTTCGCTTCTGCCGCTTCCTGGGCCTTGCGCTCTTGCTCTATAACCTGTTGCCGTTCATTTTCGGCCTGGGTCTGCTGGGCGGCCAATGCCTGCTGTTGCTCGGCAACACGCCTGGCCTCTTCGGCTGCTCGCTGCTGCTCGGCCAAACGCTCGGCCTCTTTTGCCGCTTTCTGCTCTGCCTCGGCGCTGGCCTGCTCTGCGGCCCTCGCCCGTTCCTGCTGCGCCTGCATCTCGGCCAGGCGCTCGGCCTGGGCCGCCACCATGCCATCATCGATCATGGTGGCTTCGATGATCGACACCGCCTGAGCAGGCCGCTTGGGCGCACTAAAATCGATTCCGACCAGTAACACCACGCCAATCAGCAGATGTAACGCCAGCGAAATCAATAACGATTTGCGAATACCGCCTTGCTCCGTCATGAGTCCGTTACTGCTCCGGTTGCGTCATCAGGCCAACGGTCGGCACGCCGGCCGCCTTCAGCGTGGCCATCAACTGAATGACGGCGTCATAACGTACGTTGGCGTCGCCTTTCACCACCACCGGTGCCTTGGGGGTGGTTTTTAGCTGAGCCTGCACCATATTCGCCAGCGCCAGCAAATCTACCGCCTCGTCCCGGTTTTCGCCGATGTCGAGAAAGTAACGTCCTTCGGCATCGACGGACGCCACCAGCGGTTTGTCGCTGTCTTCCGGCATCATTTCAGCTTCGGCCTGCGGCAAGTCCACCTTGACGCCCTGAGTGATCACCGGCGCGGTCGCCATGAAAATAATCAGCAGCACCAGCATGACATCGATATAAGGCACCACGTTAATCTCGGCAACGCGTTTACGACGTCTGCGTTGATAGCCGTGCATCAGTTGCCACCCGCCGCCACCTGGCGGTTGAGAATGGTAGAAAACTCATCCATGAAGTTGGCCAGGTGGTTTTCCTGGCGCTCAACCTGATAGCTGAACCGGTTATAGGCAATCACCGCCGGAATGGCCGCAAACAGGCCCAGCGCCGTGGCGATAAGCGCCTCGGCAATACCGGGAGCCACCATCGACAGCGTGGCCTGTTGCACTTCCGCCAGGGCGATAAAGGCATTCATGATGCCCCAGACGGTACCAAACAGACCGATATAGGGGCTGATGGAGCCAATCGTCGCCAGCATCGACAGGTTGGTCTCGAGGCGATCCACTTCCCGCGACAGCGCCACGCGCATGGTGCGATAGGTGCCCTCGAGCATGCTCTCCTGCGAGCGGCCCTGTTTTTGCAGCCGCACAAACTCCTTGAAGCCGGCGTAAAAAATCTGCTCCATGCCGGCCAGATTGTCACGGCGGGCATTGCTCTCGTGATACAGGCGACTCAGATCGGCACCGGACCAGAACTTGTCTTCAAACTGCGCCGAGTCAGTCCGGGCTGTGGTCAGTATCTTGCGCCGGTTGAGGATCATCGCCCAGGACAGAATAGACATGCCCATCAGCAGCAGCATCACCAGTTTCACCAGCAAGCTGGCTTGTAAAAACAGACCTAAAAACGATATTTCAGCGTGCACCTGACAATACTCCCATCAGCGGCTCAGGAATGGCAAAGGGTTTCATGTGAGGAATTTTGACGCAAGCAATCTGCACCATTCCCCGAACCAGCGAAAGGCCGGCATCATCCAGAATTTCCTGTTCAAATACAATAGAGGCACGTTTCAGCTTTTTCACCGTCACGGTGACAGTTAATGCATCATTGAAACGGGCGGGCCTTTGAAAATCCAGCTCTACCCGCCGCACCACGAAGGCCACCCCCTGTTCGAGCAGAGTGTCCTGCTCAACCCCCAGGCTGCGCAACCATTCGGTGCGTGCTCTTTCCATGAATTTCAAGTAATTAGCGTTATAAACAATACCACCGGCATCGGTATCTTCGTAATAGATACGCACCGGCCAGTCGAAGCTTGTATCAGACGTCATTCGCTCAGCCATAGGGGCTAAAAAGATGGCATTACTATACCTGAGTCAAATTTAGGAAAGAAGAGAACGCTTTTAGCGCACGACAGGAAAGGGCGTGAGGCACCGACCGGCCCCTCCCCCTTGGCAGCGGAGATGCAGGCATAACGGCGGCTTCTCGCCAGGGGGAGGTTGGGAGGGGGTGTTAGTAGCATCATGGCCCGGTGCGGCAACCCCTCCCCAACCCTCCCCTTGCGTTGCACCCCGCCATTATTCTGCCAATTCCGAGTCAAGGGGAGGGAGCAGATCGGCGCCGAGTTTGCCATCAGCGCCGAACGGCACCTCACCCCTCACCCTTCTCCCTTCACCCCTCACATTTTTTCATTCCGGCAAATCGAAGCCGAAATGCAGGTAGGCTCTGGGGGTGGCGATGCGGCCACGGGGGGTGCGCTGCAGAAAGCCCTGCTGAATAAGGTAGGGCTCTATCACGTCCTCGATGGTTTCCTTTTCTTCGCCGATGGCCGCCGCCAGATTATCCAGCCCCACCGGGCCACCCATGAACTTGTCGAGTACGGCGGTCAACAGCTTGCGGTCCATGTAGTCGAAGCCCTGCTTGTCGACATCCAGCATGTCCAGCGCCTGGGCGGCAATGGAGGCATCGATATCACCGCTGCCCTTCACCTCGGCGAAGTCGCGCACCCGGCGCAGCAGGCGGTTGGCAATACGCGGCGTGCCCCGGGCTCGGCGCGCCATTTCAAAGGCGCCGTCATCGTTGATGGTCAGGCCCAGCTTGTCGGCGCTGCGGCTGATGATGTGGGCCAGATCCCCCACCTGATAGAACTCCAGCCGCTGCACTATGCCAAAGCGGTCACGCAGTGGCGAGGTCAGCGAGCCGGCACGGGTGGTGGCACCGACCAGGGTAAAGGGCGGCAGCTCCAGCTTGATGGAGCGGGCCGCCGGCCCTTCACCGATCATGATATCGAGCTGATAGTCTTCCATCGCCGGATAGAGAATTTCTTCCACCACCGGGCTCAGACGATGAATTTCATCGATAAAGAGCACATCTCCCGGCTCAAGATTGGTGAGCATGGCCGCCAGATCGCCGGCCTTTTCCAGCACCGGGCCCGAGGTGGTCTTGATGCTGACACCCATTTCATTGGCGACGATGTTAGCCAGCGTGGTCTTGCCCAGCCCCGGCGGACCGAAGATCAGCAGGTGATCGAGCGCTTCTTCCCGGCGGCGGGCCGCCTCGATGAAAATTTCCATCTGGCTGCGCACATGATCCTGACCGCGATAATCGGACAAGGCCTTGGGCCGTATGGCCCGGTCGATGACTTCTTCTTCCCGCTGGGGCGCGGGATTGATAAAACGGTCCGCTTCAATCATGCCTTACACCATGCTGCGCAGGGCTTCACGGATCAGCTGTTCCGCATCCAGCCCCGGCTTGGCAATTTTCTTGACGATTTGCTCGGCCTGATTGGCCTTGTAACCCAGCGCCTGCAGGGCGGCAATGGCCTCGTCACGCGCACCGTCGGCCACCGAGGCGACAGAGCCCATGCCTTCGGGGGCCGGGTTGAACAGGTCATAACCGCCAAAGCCCTTGAGCCGGTCGCGCATTTCCACGATCAGCCGCTCGGCGGTTTTCTTGCCCACGCCCGGCAACTTGACCAGGGCGCCGATTTCGCCCTGCTCGACGTTATAGATGAACTGATCGGCGGTCATGCCCGAAAGAATGGCCAGCGCCAGCTTGGGGCCCACGCCGTTGGTCTTGATCAGCTCGCGAAACAAGGCACGCTCGGTTTTGGTATTAAAGCCGAACAACAGCTGAGCATCTTCACGCACCACAAAATGGATCAGCAGGGTCGCCGCCTCGCCGATATTGGGCAACTCGTAAAAACAGCTCATCGGCAGCGTCACTTCATAACCGACCCCACCGACATCCAGCAGAATGTCCGGTGCCTGTTTTTCGCTGATAATACCTTTCAACCGACCTATCACTGGGGATCCCCGCTAACCAATCTGAGTTGCGCCAAGAATAATGAATAACTGGATGGATATCCAGTCGAACAGATTTTCGGTGAGGCGTGAGGCGTGAGGCGTGAGGCGTGAGGCGATTTTAATTGACCAATGCGGCCATATAGCAGCACCTTTGGTCGAATAAATTCGACCCTACGAAAAAGTTGTCTCCGTAGGCTCACATTTATGCGGCGCGAACCGACAGGCGACTCTTGTTTTACCCCTCACCCTTCACGCTTATCCCCTCACAATTTAACGTAGCCTTCCGCGCACCGTCCCTCGAACCTGGCCGGCCATGCTGACCAGGCTCTGACGGGTGTGGCCGTGGCACAGGGCGACCGCCAGGGCATCGGCCGCGTCGGCCTGGGGCGTGCCGGGCAGGCTCAGCAGCTTCACCACCATGTGCTGCACCTGGGACTTGTCGGCGCCGCCCTGCCCCACTACCGCCTGCTTGATCTGGCGGGCGGAATACTCCGCCACCTCCAAGCCGCCATTGGCGGCGGCCACAATCGCCGCGCCCCGGGCCTGACCCAATTTAAGCGCCGAGTCCGGGTTGCGGGCCATGAACACCTGCTCGATGGCGAACAGGTCGGGCCGAAACTGCAGGATGATCTCGCTGACACCGTCGTAGATTTTCTTCAGCCGTGGCGCCAGCTCATCGTCGGTCATGCGAATGCAGCCCGAGCCCAGGTACTCCATTTTATTGCCGCTTTGGCGCACTACACCGTAGCCGGTAATGCGCGAGCCGGGATCGATACCTAGAATAATGGACATAAAAAACCAGCTCTCAACAGCTGTAAGCCGTAAGCTGTCAGCTATAAGCTGATCGAGCCGGCTGAAAATAATTGGTTAAAATATAAAGGTTATGCCGCCTGAAGCATGGACTCCGGCCTTCGCCGGAATGATGAATATCTGTAGGCCCGAATTTATTCGGGCAAACCATGCCACATGGTGCACCCTTGCCCGGCTAAAGCCGGGCCTACAGGCCGTCATTCCGGCGCAGGCCGGAATCCATTCAGCAAACAACGCTGCAAGCTGCCATGGACTCCGGGGCAAGCCCGGAGAGACGAATATATCCAGGCCGGCTTACAGCTTTTCGGCCAGTTCGTCGGAGATCTCGCCGTTGTGGTAGACCTCCTGCACGTCGTCGGCATCTTCCAGCATATCGATAAGGCGCATGAATCTGGGTGCCGTCTCTTCGTCCAGTTCGGCACTGGTCGAGGGGATCATGGTCACTTCGGCGTTTTCGGCCTCCAGACCATCGGCATCGAGTGCGTCCTTGACGCTGCCGAATTCGTCCCACTGGGTATACACGTCGATGGAGCCATCGCCGTTCACCACCACATCGTCGGCACCGGCTTCGAGTGCCGCTTCCATCACCGTCTCTTCGTCGACGCCCGCATAGCTGATCACGCCCTTTTTCTCGAACAGATAGGCCACGGAGCCATCGGTGCCCAGGTTGCCGCCATTCTTGGAAAAGGCATGACGCACATCGGATACGGTGCGGTTACGGTTGTCGGTCATGCATTCCACCATCACGGCGGTGCCGCCCGGGCCGTAGCCTTCGTAAATAATGGTTTCCAGCACCTGACCGTCCAGCTCGCCGGCGCCACGCTTCACCGCCCGATCCACGGTGTCGCGGGTCATGTTGTTGGACAGCGCCTTGTCGATGGCCGCGCGCAACCTCGGGTTGGCCGTCGGATCCGAGCCGCCTTCGCGCGCGGCGGTGGTCAGTTCGCGGATCAGTTTGGTGAAGATTTTACCGCGTTTGGCATCCTGTGCCGCCTTGCGGTGCTTGATATTGGCCCATTTACTATGACCTGCCATCAGTCTCGTCTCCCTGGTTCCTGCATAAATTCTTGCCTGAATTTATGCATAAGTGCTTGTCTTGATTCTTGCGCTGTATCAGCCGGTCGATGGCCAGCCTGTTGGTCCAGGAGCTGGCCTTATCCCTGGCCTCGGCCAGCGGCAGCCAGCATTGGGAAAGATGCTCGGTCAGGCATACTTCCTGTGGACTCGGCAGACGCAAGTAAAATTCGTATTCCCAGTTATGGGTCACCCCCGGGCGGTAACGATGCCGCCAACGGGGGTAGATTTCAAAGCGCACCCGGTGCCCGGTTTCCACCAGTTGCAGGCCGTTATTCAGCCGCAGGCCGGTTTCTTCTTCCAGTTCGCGCTCTGCCGCCTGAAAGCGGGTTTCGCCCACTTCCAGGCTGCCGGTGACCGACTGCCAGAAATCCGGATTGTCCTGGCGTTGTAGCAACAGTACCTGATCCTCGGTATGAATGAGGATCAGCACCGATTCCGGGTGCTTGTGCGCCATGGCTTAGCTGTCTGCCTTATCTGCGGATTGAGCTGTGGATTGGCCTGCCTTGGCTGCCGGCAGCTCGGTGCGAATGGCCAGCTCCGTCAGTGAATCCGGGTTGGCCAGGCTGGGCGCATCGGTCAGCAGACAGGAAGCGGTAGTGGTTTTGGGGAAGGCAATAACGTCGCGAATATTGTCGGTGCCGGTCAGCAGCATCACCAGACGATCCAGACCAAAGGCCAGACCGGCGTGCGGCGGCGTACCGTACTTCAGCGCGTCGAGCAGGAAGCCGAACTTCTCCTGCTGCTCCTCGGCGTTGATGCCGAGAAGACGGAACACGGTTTGCTGCATCTCGTTGTTGTGGATACGCACCGAGCCACCGCCCACTTCGTAACCGTTGATCACCATGTCGTAGGCGTTGGCCACGGCCGCGGTCGGGTCGGCTTCCAGCGCCTCGGCACTGATGTCCTTGGCGGCGGTAAAGGGGTGGTGCATGGCGTACAGGCGATTGTCTTCTTCCTCGAACATCGGGAAGTCGACCACCCACAGCGGCTTCCAGCTGTTTTCGATCAGATCCAGATCCTTGCCCAGCTTCAGACGCAGGGCGCCCATGGCATCGCAGACTACCTTGGCGGAAGAAGCACCGAAGAAGATGGCATCGCCGTCCTGGGCACCGGTACGGGCCAGCAGCTCGATGACGATGTCTTCGCTCAGGAACTTGGCCACCGGCGACTGCACGCCCTCCAGCCCCTTGGTTGCGTCGTTCACCTTCAGCCAGGCCAGGCCCTTGGCACCGTAAATGCCGACGAACTTGCCGTATTCATCGATTTGCTTGCGAGACAGGGCGGCACCACCGGGTACTCGGAGCGCGGCCACGCGGCCTTTGGCGTCGTTGGCCGGGCCGGCAAACACCTGAAAGTCGACGTTCTTCACCAGATCGGCAATGTCGACCAGCTCCATGGCAATACGCAGATCCGGCTTGTCGGAGCCGTAACGGCGCATGGCATCGGCGTAGCTCATCACCGGGAAGGTACCCAGATCCACGCCCGCCACGTCCTGCCACAGATCCTGTACCAGTTGTTCCATCACTTCCCGCACCTGTTCGGCGCTCATGAAGGAGGTTTCCACATCGATCTGGGTAAATTCGGGCTGACGGTCGGCACGCAGATCTTCGTCGCGGAAGCATTTGACGATTTGGTAGTAACGGTCGAAGCCGCTCATCATCAGCAGCTGCTTGAACAGCTGGGGTGACTGGGGCAGCGCGTAGAAATAACCCTTGTGTACCCGGCTCGGCACCAGATAATCGCGCGCGCCTTCCGGCGTGGCCTTGGTCAGCATCGGAGTTTCGATGTCCATGAAACCCTGATCGTCCATGAAACGACGCACCCGGCTGGTAACCTTGGCACGGGTTTTCAGGTAACGAGCCTGCTCGGGACGACGCAGATCCAGATAGCGATACTTGAGACGCTGCTCTTCCGAGTTATTCTGGTTGAAGTCGAGCGGCAGCGGATCGGCCTTGTTGATGATGGTCAGCTCGTGGGCAAAGATTTCCACCGCACCGGTGGCCATGTCCTTGTTTACCTGAGACTCGGGACGGGCACGTACTACACCGGTCATCTGGATACAGAACTCGGCACGCAGTGCAGACGCCTTGTCATAGGCTTCGGCCTTGTCCGGATCGAAGAACACCTGCACTATGCCTTCCCGATCGCGCATGTCGATGAAGATCAGACCGCCCAGATCACGACGACGATGTACCCAGCCACTTAGGGTTACGCTCTGGCCAACCAGGGCGGCGTCAACCTGCCCGCAATAATGAGTGCGCATGGAGTCTTCCTTTGATGATGTTGCCACGCGGCCGGCGGCCGAATGACAGGAATTTGTCAGTAAATAGCGCGCTAGTATAATGGAAAACCCGAAGGGCGGTAAAATCGGATGTTTTTGGTAAATATTGTGAGGGGTGATACGTGAGGGGTAAGGGGTAAAACAGGTGCCGTTCGCAGAGACTGCCATCTGTTTCTTGTTCTCCTTACGCTTTACTCCTCACCCCTCACCTTATCTGTTCAGGATGCTTATGTCGTTATATCTGGGCCTCAGCCAGTGGTCCCATCCCGCCTGGCCCGGGCAGCTGCTGGGACGGGAGCTCAAAACCACCGAGCATCTGCTCGACTACGGCCGCGTATTCAACTCGGTGGAAGGCAACACCAGCTTCTATGGCGTGCCCGACGCCAACAGCCTGCAGCGCTGGGCCAGCCAGACCCCGGACGACTTTCGCTTCACCTTCAAGTTTCCCGCCGCCGTCAGTCATCAGGGCCGGCTGGCCGACAACATCAGGACCGCTCTGGACTTTATCGAACAGCTGGCCCCGTTGCAGCACAAGCTGGGCATGCTGATGCTGCAACTGCCCGCCGCCTGCGGCCCCGAACAGCTGGACGGCCTCGAGCAACTGCTGGCCGCCCTGCCGGATCGGTTTCAATACGGGGTAGAGGTACGCCACCCCGCCTTTTTCGCCAAGGGCGAGGCCGAACGCCAACTCAACCGGCTACTGCTGGAGCGGGCCGCCAACCGCATCATCATGGACTCCCGCCCGGTGTTTTCCTGCCCGCCCACCACACCGGCGCTGGCCGATGCCCAACAGAAAAAACCAAGGGTCCCGGTGCATATCATCAGCACCGGGCCGACGCCGGTGATTCGCTTTATCGGCCATCCCGATCCGGAGGTGAACAAACCCTTCTGGCAGCCCTGGGTACCGCGCATCAACGCCTGGCTGGATGAGGGCAAGTCGGTGTACCTGTTCGTGCATACCGCCGACAACCAACTGGCCCCGCTGCTGGCGGCAGAAATCGCCCAGGCACTGCGCCAGCCCCTGCCCGACTTTCCCGGCCTGGCCCCCGGCCCCCAGGGCTCGTTATTTTAAACCTGTGAGACGTGAGGGGTGAGGAGTGAGGGGGTGTCACTTTTGACCGGGTGCAGTAACCCCTCCCCAACCCTCCCCTTGCGTTGCACCCCGCAGTCATTCCAACAAGCCGAGACAAAGGGGAGGGAGCAGATCGGCGCCGGGCCTGTGTTTGCCCCTCCCCCTGACTGCGAGAATACAGGCATAACGGCGGATTATCGCCAGGGGGAGGCTGGGAGGGGGTGTCACTTTTGACCGGGTGCAGTAACCCCTCCCCAGCCCTCCCCTTGCGTTGCACTCTGCCGTTATTCTACGGGAACGGTTTCAAGGGGAGGGAGCTATAGCCCTTACTCCTCACCCCTCACTCCTCACCGCTCTTCCAGCCAAAATATATTTTCGTCGCCCCTTGCCGCCTGCAAGACAAGACCCGGTGCTTATTTTACAATGGCGCCCATTGTCTGCAGCCACCTGCTGCCGTAAGCCAGGGTCGTTATTAGTAAAGCCATGCAATCAAAAGATCACATCTTCGCCGCCCCCATCGCCCAGCTCGGTGACTTCTGTTTCGATCAGAATGTCGCCGAGGTGTTTCCGGACATGATCAAACGATCCGTGCCCGGTTATTCCAATATCATCTCCGCCATCGGCATGATGACCACCCGCTTCGCCCAGCCCGACAGTCGGCTCTATGATCTGGGCTGTTCGCTTGGTGCCGCCACCCAGGAAATGCGCCGCAACCTGACGCAACCGGGTTGTCGCATTATCGCCGTGGACAACTCCGCCGCCATGCTGGAACGGGCCGCCAGTCATCTGGCTGCGTTCAAGTCGGAGGTGCCGGTCACCCTGACCGAAGCGGATCTCTGCGATATCGAGATCGACAACGCCTCCGTGGTGGTGCTGAACTTCACCCTGCAGTTTATCGACCCCGACAAGCGCGAAGCCCTGCTAAACAAGATTTACCGAGGGCTGAAACCGGGTGGCGTGCTGATATTGAGCGAAAAGTTCGTCAGTGCCGACGACACCGTCAACGAACTGCTGATCGATCTGCATCACGACTTCAAGCGAGCCAACGGTTACAGCGAACTGGAAATCAGCCAGAAACGCACCGCGCTGGAAAATGTGATGCGCCCGGATACCCCCGAGCTGCACAAGACACGACTGAAACGGGTCGGCTTCCAGCATGTGGATCTGTGGTTTCAGTGCTTCAACTTCGGATCCATGGTGGCCATCAAATGATCGACTTCAGCGACTTCTATCAGCAGATAGCCAAAAACCGCCTCAGCCACTGGTTGCACTGCCTGCCCGGTCAGTTGCACGACTGGCAGAAAACCCATTTGCACGGTGATCTGGCACGCTGGGTTCGGGCGCTGCACAAGCTGCCGAAGATCGGCACCGAGCGCATCGAGCTGACCAACAGCGTCAGCATCGGTCGCCCCGGCGAGATAAGCTCCGGCGAGACCAAAAAAATCGAAAGCCTGCTCGGCCAGTTTCATCCCTGGCGCAAGGGGCCGTTTGAAGTGCACGGTATCAGCATCGACACCGAATGGCGTTCCGACTGGAAGTGGGATCGCCTGGTGCCGCACATCAGCCCGCTGAAACACCGCTATGTGCTGGATGTGGGTTGCGGCAGCGGCTACCACCTGTGGCGCATGATGGGTGCCGGCGCCAAAATGGCAGTAGGTATCGATCCTTCACAGCTGTTTTTATGCCAGTTTGAGGCGATAAAACACTTCGCCAATGGTTATAACGGGATCCAGGTATTACCCTTGGGAATAGAAGAGCTGCCCGAATTGCGGGCGTTCGATACCGTCTTCTCCATGGGCGTGCTCTATCATCGTCGCTCGCCCATCGATCATCTGCTGCAGCTCAAGGCGCAGTTACGCGGCGGCGGCGAGCTGGTACTGGAAACCCTGGTCATCAACGGTGACGAGCATCAGGTACTGGTACCGGGCGAACGTTACGGCAAGATGCGCAACGTCTGGTTTATTCCCAGCTCCGCCGCGCTGGTCGGCTGGTTGAACAAATGCGGGTTCGAAAACATACGGGTGGTGGACGAGAGTGCGACCACACTGCAGGAACAAAGACGCACCGACTGGATGCGCAACGAATCACTGGCGGACTTTCTGGATCCGGAAGACCCCACTAAAACCATCGAGGGCTATCCGGCACCCAAACGGACGATTATCATCGCCAACAAGCCGATAGACCCGCAATACCAAAAACAAGAGGGAAGCTATGAATAAGGTCGCGACATCACTGGTATTACCGCTGTTACTGACCGCCTGTGTCAGTCAGACGTCACCGATGGACGCGCAGCCCGAGCCGCAGCCTGTTACCGAGGCCAGGCTCGATGCTACCCTTTCAAGCCTGGAATCCCGGCTGACCGACACCATGGTCCGGCAAAATGCGCAGCTCAACAGCAACCATCACGCCTTCATGAAAGCCTTGCAACAGGATATTCGAAATTTGAAAAAGCAGATCCCCGCCCCCGCTCCCGCCGCACAGCCCATAGCGCAGCCGGCAGAAACGGCCGACTACCCGGAAAATGAAACCCGGGACGGCAAACTGGTCGTCGGCGAAACCGAAACCGTCTGGCTGGATGCGGTCAACGACAGCTTCCCCGCCCGTATCGACACCGGTGCCACCACCTCTTCGCTCAGCGCACAGGACATCACTGTGTTCGAGCGGGATGGCAAGCCCTGGGTCAGCTTCAACCTGGCCCACGAGGGCGTGGATGAAAAACTGTCGGTCGAAACGCCGCTGGTTCGTTATGTGCGCATTCGCCAGGCGTCGGCCGACAGCGTAGAGCGTCGCCCGGTGGTGGCACTGACCATGCGTCTGGGCCGCTTGTCCGAAAAAACCGAATTTACCCTCACCGACCGTAGCCAGATGACCTATCCGGTGCTGCTGGGCCGTGAATTCCTGAAAGACATCGCTGTGGTCGATATTGCCCGCCAGAACGTGCAGGGCAAGCCCAAGCGTCCGACTCCAGCCAGCGAGTAAACGTCATGTACTCACGCAAGCCGTTTTATCTGATTGTGGCCGCCCTGTTTCTGGTTGGCCTGGCCCTGATGCTGCACCGTTACTTCGTGTACGAGGTGCCCTGGCTGCCGGGCGAAAAGCGCCAGATCTGGTCCATCGAAGCCAAGGTGGAATTTGAAGCCAACGGCAAACCGGTAAAGGCCTCGCTGGCCATTCCCGGCAGTCAGCCCGGCTTTACCCTGATGAACGAATCCGCCGCCTCTCCGGGCTATGGCCTCTCGTTTATTGAAGCCAACGGCACCAGCCGCGCCGAATGGTCGATTCGCAACGCCTCGGGCCCGCAGGAGCTGTATTACAAGGTCGACATGATGCTGGATCCCTTCGCCAGGGGCCCGCTATCGACCCAGATCCCGACCATGATGCAGGCCGACGTGGCCGAGCCCTATGCCACCGCCATGGATCAGGTGCTGTCACTGGCCGAAGAACGCTCTGCCGATGGCATTACCCTGACCCGGGAGCTGCTGAAAGAGCTGAACAACCGCGGCCAGAACGCCGAATTGCTGGCTCAGTACAAGGCCCCGGGCCCGCTGCTGGTGGAACTGTTGCACCGCGCCAATGTACCGGCGCGGCTGCTCAAGGGACTGCAGCTGGAAGATGGCCGTCGTCGTCAGCCGCTGATCAACATAGTGCAGGTGTACAGCGGTGAACAGGACGGGCAGTACGAAATTTTCAACCCGGTTACCGGTGATCAGGGTCGGCAGGAGCAGTTGCTGCTGTGGGAATATCACTCCGCCCCCGTGCTGGATCTGGTGGGCGGCAGCAATTCCCGGGTCACCTTTACCATGCTGGAGCAAGAGCAACCGGTAAACGTGGCGCTGGCGAATAAATTCGATCAGCCGCACTGGATTAACGTCTCGCTCTACAACCTGCCGCTGGAAGAGCAGGCCCTGTTCAAGGGCATACTGCTGATCCCCATCGGGGTGCTGGTGGTGGTGTTTCTGCGCATTATCGTCGGCATCAAGACCTCGGGCACCTTCATGCCGGTGCTGATTGCCATGGCCTTTATTCAGACCAGCCTGCTTACCGGCCTGGTGGGTTTTCTGATTATCGTGGGTACCGGTCTGGTATTGCGATCCTACCTGTCGCACCTCAACCTGCTGCTGGTGGCGCGAATATCGGCGGTGATCATCATGGTTATCGGCATGATCGGCTTCTTCAGCATCGTCGCCTATCAGCTGGGCCTGACCGAGGGCATGAAGATCACCTTTTTCCCGATGATCATCCTGGCCTGGACCATAGAGCGGATGTCGATTCTGTGGGAAGAGGAAGGCCCCAAGGAAGTGGTCAAGCAGGGCGGCGGTTCGCTGATGGTGGCCGTGGTGGCGTTTCTGGCGATGAACAGCGAGCTGGTTCGTCACCTCACCTTCAACTTCCTCGGCCTGCAGCTGATCGTGATGGCCGTGGTACTGCTGCTGGGTAACTACACCGGTTATCGCCTGACCGAACTCAAGCGGTTCAAGCCCCTGGTTGATGAACAGAAACTTGATGAACAAAAAGTTGACGGGCAGAAAAAATGATTAAGCGCTGGCTTGCACAATACGCCTCGCCCTTTGCCCTCGACAAGATGGGCATCATGGGCATGAACCGGCGCAATATTTCCTATATCAGCCGCTATAATCCGCGCCGGCTCTACCCGCTGGTGGACGACAAGCTGCAGACCAAGAAAATTGCGCTAAATGCGGGCGTGACCGTGCCCGATCTGGTTGGGGTGATCGAGTTTCAGCATCAGGTCAGCCGCCTGTGGGACATGATCAAGGACTGGCCGGGCTTTTGTATCAAGCCGGCCAAGGGCTCCGGCGGCAAGGGCATAACGGTGATCGTCAATCACGACCGGAAAAACTTCGTCAAGCCCAGCGGCAAGACCGAAACCATCGATGACCTGGAACGACACGTATCCAACATTCTGGCCGGACTGTTCTCGCTCGGCGGCAAGCCGGACGTGGCGCTGATTGAAGCCTTGATCAACTTCGATGACGTGTTCGACGGCTTCTCTTACGAAGGCGTGCCCGACACTCGGGTGATTGTGTTCAAGGGCTTTCCGGTGATGGCGATGATGCGGCTGTCGACCGAGGCCTCGGACGGCAAGGCCAACCTGCACCAGGGCGCGGTGGGCGTAGGGCTGGACATCAACACCGGCCGCGCCATTCGGGCGGTACAGTTCAACCTGCCGATCCGCTATCACCCGGACACGGGTCGCGATTTGCTGGAGCTGAAAGTCCCCTACTGGGAACAGCTGCTGAGCCTGTCGTCGTCCTGCTACGAAATGTCCGGCCTGGGCTATATCGGCACCGACATGGTGCTGGACAAGCAGAAAGGCCCCATGCTGCTGGAGCTGAACGCCCGCCCCGGCCTGGCCATTCAAACCGCCAACGGCGCCGGCCTGGTGCCGCGCCTGCACAAAATCGAAAAGCTGGGCAAGAAGTTCACCCTGCCCCCGGAAGAGCGGGTTACCTTCTCGCGCAAGGAGTTTGCGACCGAAGTGGTGTGAAGGTGAGGCGTGAGGCGTGAGGCGTGAGGCGTGAGGCGTGAGGCGTGAGGCGTGAGGCGGAACATGGTCGGCGCCCCTTCATGCGGCGCAAACCCGCAAACGGCGCCGAACGGCCCCTCCCCCCTAACTGCGAAAATACAGGCATCACGGCGGCTTCTCGCCAGGGGGAGGCTGGGAGGGGGTGCCACTTTTGACCGGGTGCCGTAACCCCTCCCCAACCCTCCCCTTGCGTTGCACCCCGCTGTCATTCTGACCACTCGATTCAAAGGGGAGGGAGCTAAACCAAAAAAACGGCGCCGGGGTTTACCCCCGGCACCGTTTTTATCTCCTCACGCTTTACCCCTCACTCCTCACGGGCTTTACCCCTCCCCCCTCACGAGATGTTACAGCCGGGTCTTGCGCTTCTGACGCTGGCCGGTGCTGCGCGCGCGGGCCGGGGCCGGTTTTTTGGCCGCCGCTCCGGCGCCTGCGCCCTCGCCTTTCACCCGGGAGTTATGCTTGCGTACCGCCTTGCGGATTTGTGCCACCTGCTTGTAACGCTCGGTGGCGTGTACGTCGACCTTGCTCTGCTCTTCGTTGGTCAGGCCGACTTCATTGCGCAGGTAGTTCACCTGATCCAGCGGCATTTCGGACCAGCCGCCACGCGGCAGGTTGCGGGGCAGTTCAATCTTGCCGTAACGCACCCGGATCAACCGGCTGACCTGCATCTCCTGCGATTCCCACAGGCGACGTACTTCCCGGTTGCGGCCTTCTTTCAGGGTAACGTGGAACCAGTGGTTCATGCCTTCGCCACCGTTGTACTTGATGGTGTCGAATTTGGCCATGCCGTCTTCCAGCATCACGCCCTTGCGCAGCCGTTGCAGCATGGCTTCGTTCACTTCACCGAATACCCGCACCGCGTATTCCCGGTCGATTTCATGACGCGGGTGCATCAGGCGGTTGGCCAGCTCACCATCGGTGGTGAACAGCAGCAAACCGGAGGTATTCACGTCCAGTCGGCCTACCGCCACCCAGCGCGAGCCCTGCAGCTTGGGCAAACGGTCGAATACCGTGGGGCGACCTTCCGGATCCTTGCGGGTGCTGACCTCGCCTTCCGGCTTGTGGTAGGCCAGTACGCGGCAGATGATGTCGCCTTCGGGCTGGGTTTCCACCATGTGGCCGTCAACCCGTATTTGCTCCTTGCCGGTGACTCTGTCGCCCAGATGAGCCACATTGCCGTCCACGCTGACCCGTCCCTGGCTTATCAGCGTTTCAATTTCGCGGCGTGAGCCCTTGCCTGCTCGGGCCAGCACTTTTTGCAGTTTTTCAGTCATGTCATTCACTTATTCAAAGGGACGGATATCGCCAGCACCTTCGCGGGCAATAACAGGGGTATTATCATACAGTTCAACCACGGTAGTGGGTCTGGGGTCCAGCACGCCACCGTCGATGATGAGATCGACCAGTTTTTCCAGCTTTTCACGAGTCAGGTGCGGATCGTATTCCGCCTCGGTTTCGCCGGGCAGGATCAGGCTGCAGGACATCAGGGGTTCGCCCAATGCCTCCAGCAGCGCCAGGCTGATGGCGTTATCGGGCACCCGCAGGCCTATGGTCTTGCGCTTGGGGTTTTGCAGCCGCTTGGGCACTTCCTTGGTGGCCTGCAGAATAAAGGTATAGGCGCCGGGGGTGTTGTTTTTCATCAGCCGAAAGGCGCCATTGTCGACCCGGGCGTAGAAAGACAGCTCGGAGAGATCCCGACACACCAGGGTAAAGTTGTGATCCTTTTCGATTTTACGGATACGACAGATACGCTCCATGGCGCTCTTGTCGCCCACCAGGCAGCCGATGGCATAACCGGAATCGGTGGGATACACCAGCACCCCGCCCTGACGCACAATGGCCACCGCCTGATTGATCAGACGCGCCTGTGGATTGTCGGGGTGCAGTTCAAAATATTGACTCATAATTCCTCCCGGAATGATTTCAATTACATAAAGACAGGCTCCAAACGCAATCACTTAAAATGACGCCACATTTGAAGTCCTGTCATACCGGGCTTGACCCGGTATCTTTCTGAAGAAAGATCCTGACGTTCGTCAGGATGACGATCCGAACCAATGATTTACCCAATAGGTAAAATTTACAGAAAGCGTGTCCATACGGGCGTGGCTTCCTTCGGCAGCCACAGCTGCCGGCCCAGCTCGCGCCACTGGCTGGGGTAGTGAAAGTCGGAGCCCACCGAGGCTTCCAGCCGATGATCCTTGCTCCATTGCCCCAACGTAGCACGTTCTTGCGGGCTCTGCTGTGCCATGGAAACCTCCATCGCATCGCCACCCGCCTCGGCAAAGGCCGCCAACATTTTCCTGACCCACTTGTTGGATAACTCGTAGCGGGTGGGGTGCGCCAGCACCGCCACCCCACCGGCCTGCTGAATGGCGCCAATCGCCTCGTCAAGCGAGCACCAGTTGGGCGGCGCATAGCCGGTATTGCCCCGGCTCAGATATTTCTTGAAGATCTTGGGAATCGAGTCCGCCGCCCCCTGGCTCAGCAGCCATTTGGCCATGTGAGTACGGGTAATGGGCGCATCACCGGCCAGCGCCCGGGCGCCTTCATAGGCACCGGGAAAACGCGCTTTTTCCAGCCGCTCGGCCATCAGCCGGGCACGCTGTTCGCGCCGCTCCTGCTGCTCGGCCAAAAGCGCATTCAGCCCTTCATGGTGCCGCTCGATATTCAGCCCCACCACGTGTACTTCCAGCGCCTGCCACAGACAGGAGATCTCCACCCCGTTGATCAGGCGAACCCCATGGGCCTCGGCCGCCTGGGCCGCTTCTTCCAGCCCGGCCAGGGTGTCGTGGTCGGTCAGCGCCAGCACATCCACCTCTTTTTCGGCGGCCCGGGCCATCAACTCGGTCGGCGTCAGCTGGCCATCGGAGGCGGTGGAATGACTGTGCAGATCGATTCGCATAAAAAATCCTGTGTTCAGGGTTGACTTGCACCCCCGATTATCGTTTAACTGTATCCAGTTTCTGATTAACGAGAAGAGCGCGATGTTTCAGCAAAATTCCACTCTACGCATTATCTGGTGGTGGCACACTCCCTAATCTCGGGTGGTGTGATTTGCTGTATTCGTCTTGAAGTCTCAGCGAACATAAAAGCCCGCAACCTTGCGGGCTTTTTTTATTATCCAGCAAAAGGTGATGCGATGAAACCGAGCAGAAGAGTTTTTTGGCGATGGCAAGCCGGGCCGGGTTTTACGCCGCTACCAACGGCATTCGTGTCCATTACCGATGACGACATTGCCAGCCAGGTGATCAGGCAAATACCTGATGACCGCGACTAACTAAAAAAGGAAAACAAGATGGCGCATGGTCAGCTCCACGTGTTATTGCAAGATGCACCCTATACCGACGATCCGCTCGCGTTATTCGCAGCCCTAACCCAACCGGGCGACAACAGCATGCTGCTGGAGTCCGCCGAAATCGACACCAAGGCCGGCACCCAGAGCCTGCTGATGCTGGACGCCTGTGTGCGTTTGGTATGCCGCCACCATCAGGTGACCCTGACCGCGCTCAACGCCAACGGCCTGCCCGCTCTTGACCTGGTTGAACAGGCGCTGGGCGGCGAGCGTACCGGGCACCAGCTGCTGGTGACCCTGCCCCGGGCCGATGACAACCTGGACGAAGACAGCCGCCTCAAGGCCCCGTCCGTGCTGCACACCCTGCGCCTTATTCTGACTCGCTTTACCGCCAGCCAGGGCCAGCAGCACCTGTTTATGGCCGGCACCTTCTCTTACGACCTGATTGCTTCTTTCGAACAATTGCCGGTGGTTTCCGAGGGCATCAACAACTGCCCCGACTTCTGCTTCTATCTGGCCGAAACCCTGATCACCCTGGATCACAAGCAGGAAACCGGTCGCCTGTCTGCCAGCGTGTTCGACCCGGCCGAGCAGCCCCGCTTGCAGGCCCGGCTGGATCAACTGGCCGGCGCCTGTGGTCAGGTTCACCCCGAGCCCCAGGCCGGCGAACGACTCGAAGGCAAGATACAGGCCAGCAAGAGCGATGCCGAATTCAGGGCCGACGTGGTCAACCTGAAAGAGCACATTCTGGCGGGCGATATTTTTCAGGTGGTGCCGTCGCGCAGCTTCAGCCTGCCCTGCCCGCATCCGCTGGCCGCCTATCGCAAGCTCAAGCAGACCAACCCCAGCCCCTATCTGTTCTATGTGAACGATCAGGACTTCACCCTGTTCGGCGCCAGCCCGGAAAGCTCGGTCAAGTTTGACCACCACAGCCGCGTGGTTGAAATGTACCCCATTGCCGGTACCCGCAAGCGCGGCTTCAACCCGGACGGCAGCATCAACCTGGATCTGGACGGTCGCATCGAGCTGGACCTGCGCCAGGACGCCAAGGAAACCGCCGAACACATGATGCTGGTGGATCTGGCCCGCAACGACATCGCCCGCATCAGCGAGCCCGGCAGCCGCTACGTGAAAGACCTGCTGAGCGTAGACCGCTACAGCCACGTGATGCATCTGGTCTCGCGCGTGGTCGGCACCCTGCGTCACGATCTGGACGCCCTGCACGGCTATCAGGCCTGCATGAACATGGGCACCCTGACCGGCGCCCCCAAAATCAGCGCCAGCGAACTGATCCGCCAGGTAGAACAGCAGCGCCGGGGCAGCTACGGCGGCGCCGTGGGCTACATCAACGGCCTGGGCGACATGGACACCTGCATCGTCATTCGCTCCGCCTTTGTTAACGATGGCGTGGCCCACGTGCAGGCCGGCGCCGGTGTAGTGTATGACTCGCACCCCCAGTCGGAAGCCGACGAAACCCGCAACAAGGCCGCGGCGGTACTCAATGCCATCGCCCTGGCCCACGGCACCACACTGGCGGAGGTGAGCCATGACTAACACTTCAGTTAATACCATTTTCCTGCTCGATAACTACGACTCCTTCACCTACAACCTGGTGGACCAGTTCCGTACCCTGGGCGCCACCGTCAAGGTGTATCGCAACACGGTGCCGGTAACGCAACTGGTCGCCGCCATGGAGCAAGGTGAGCAGCAAGGCCAGCGCCCCATTCTGGTGCTCTCGCCGGGCCCCGGCATTCCCAGCGAAGCCGGTAACATGCCGGCCTTGATCCGCGCCTGCATCGGTCGCTTCCCCATCCTGGGTATTTGCCTGGGCCATCAGGCCCTGGTGGAGCACTACGGCGGCACGGTAGAAAGCGCCGGCGAAATCAGGCACGGCAAGACCTCGCTTATCAGCCATAACGGCCAGGGGGTGTTTGCCAACCTGTCCAACCCGCTGCCGGTGGCCCGTTATCACTCGCTGGTGGGCACCAAAATCCCCAGTACCCTGCCGGTAATTGCCGACTATCAGGGCATGACCATGGCGGTGCAGGATACCGCCAAGCGCGTACTGGGTTTTCAGTTTCATCCCGAATCCATCATGACCACGGAGGGTGCACAATTGCTGGCACAAGGTCTGGACTTTTTAAGCGCACCGGAAACCAAGGCCATGGACCAGCTGTATCGTGGCGAGCACATCAGCCGCAGCCAGGCACAGGCCTTGTTTGGTGAGCTGATCAAGGGCGACATGGATCAAATGACCATGGCCTCTTTGCTGACCGTGCTGAAGATGAAAGGCGAAACGCCGGATGAAATTGCCGGTGCCGCTCAGGCCCTGCTGGAAGCCGCCTCGCCCTTCCCCCGGCCCGAATATGCCTTCTGCGACATCGTCGGCACCGGTGGCGATGGCATGAACACCATCAATGTGTCCACCACCTCGGCCCTGGTGGCCGCCGCCTGCGGCATCAAGGTCGCCAAGCACGGTAACCGCGGTGTATCCAGTAAATCCGGCTCTTCCGACCTGCTGGAACAGCTGGGTATCGACCTGAACATGAGCCCGGATCGCGCCCGCCGCTGCCTGGACGAAGTGAACGCCTGCTTTTTGTTTGCGCCCAACTACCATGGCGGCATGCGTAATGCCATGCCGGTACGCCAGGCCCTGAAAACCCGCACCATCTTCAACGTGCTGGGCCCGCTGGTTAACCCGGCCCGCCCCGACTTTATGTTGCTGGGCGTGTATTCCGAGCAACTGGTACGGCCCATTGCCGACACCCTGGTGGCCATGGGCCTCAAACGCGGCATGGTGGTGCATGGCAGCGGTCTGGATGAAATTGCCATTCACGGCCCCACCACGGTGGCGGAAATCAACCACGGCGTGATCAGCGAATACAGCATCACCCCCGAAGAGCTGGGCCTGGAGCGTTATGACATCGGCGCCATTGCCGGCGGCGAGCCCAGTGAAAACAAAGCCATTACCTTAAGCCTGCTGCAAGGCGGTGGCACCCCGGCCCAGCAAGGCGTGATTGCCATGAACGTGGCGCCGTTACTGGTGATGAGCGGCCAGGCCGAGACCCTGAAAGAAGCGGTAGCCCAGGTATTGGCTGTGTTAAAGTCGGGCAAAGCCATGGAAGTAGCCAATAAACTGGCGGAGTTGAGCCAATGTTAAGTACCGTTCTCGGCAAGATTGTTGCCGACAAGAAAATCTGGGTCGCCGAGCGCAAGCAGACCCAGCCCCTGAGCAGTTTTGAAGCCGAACTGGTGCCCAGCGACCGCCCCTTTGAGGCGGCCCTGAGCGCCGGCAAGCCGGCCTTTATACTCGAATGCAAGAAAGCCTCTCCTTCAAAGGGGCTGATCCGCGAACACTTCGACCTGGACGCCATTGCCGCCGTTTACGGCCGCCATGCCTCGGCCATTTCGGTGCTGACCGACGAAAAGTACTTTCAGGGAAAATTCGAATTCGTGACCCGGGTGCGCGATCAGGTCAGCCAGCCGGTGATCTGCAAAGACTTCATCATCGATCCCTACCAGATCAAACTGGCGCGCCATCATCAGGCCGACGCCATACTGCTGATGCTGTCGGTGCTGGATGACGACCAGTATCGCGAACTGGCCGCGGTGGCCCGGTCGCTGAACATGGGCGTGCTGACCGAGGTAATAAGCGCAGAAGAAGTAGAGCGCGCCCTTGCGCTGGACGCCAGGGTCATTGGCATCAACAACCGGGACCTGCGCGATCTGAGTATCGATCTCGACCGTACTCGCCAGCTTTCCGCCCTTATCCCCGACGATCGCATCGTGATCTCCGAATCCGGCATTCATCGGCACAGCCAGGTAAAGGCATTGTCGGCCCACGCCGACGGCTTTTTGGTGGGCAGTTCGCTGATGGCCGAGGACGATCTGGAGCTGGCCGTGCGCCGCTTGATTTTGGGTGACAACAAGGTGTGCGGCCTGACCCGCCCGCAGGACGCCGCCTCGGCTCACCAGGCCGGTGCCGTATTCGGCGGCCTGATCTTCGCAGCCAAGAGCCCGCGCTGTGTGGACCTGGAACAAGCCAGAATCGTCATGGCCGCCGCCCCGCTCCACTATGTGGGCGTGTTCCAGAACCAGCCTCAGACCGAGGTGGTCGCCACCGCCCGCGAGCTGGGCCTGAGTGCGGTGCAGCTGCATGGTGCCGAAGACGACGCCTACATCGGTGAGCTGAAGCAACAGCTGCCCGGCGTGGCGGTATGGAAGGCGGTGCCGGTCACCAACAGCCTGCCGGCCTTGCCGCAACAGGCCGACCGACTGCTGTTCGACACCCAAACCGGCGGCCAGAGCGGCGGCACCGGCCAGGCCTTTGACTGGCAGCTGCTGAATGACATCGACAAGGCCAACGCCATGCTGGCCGGCGGCCTGACCCCGAACAACGCGGCCAACGCCGCCGCCCTGGGCTGCCTTGGCCTGGATTTGAACTCCGGCGTAGAAAGCGCCCCCGGGCAGAAAGACGCGGCCAAGCTGAACGCCGCCTTCGCATCACTCAGACATTACGGACGCAGGATAACCACATTATGAGCTTACTTAACCCCTTTTTCGGCGACTTTGGCGGCATGTATGTGCCGCAAATTCTGATGCCCGCCCTGCTGCAACTGGAGCAGGCCTTCGTGGATGCCCAGCAGGATCCGGAATTTGAGCGCGAATTTCGCGAGCTGCTGAGCGAATACGCCGGTCGCCCCACCCCGCTGACCCGGGTACGCAACCTGGCCGCCAACACCAAAACCCGCATCTACCTGAAGCGGGAAGACCTGCTGCACGGCGGCGCCCACAAAACCAACCAGGTACTGGGCCAGGCTTTGCTGGCCAAGCGCATGGGCAAGAACCGCATTATCGCCGAAACCGGTGCCGGCCAGCACGGCGTGGCCACCGCCCTGGCCTGTGCCCTGATGGGCATGGAATGCATTGTCTACATGGGTGCCAAAGACTGCGAACGGCAGAAGCCCAACGTATTCCGCATGGAGCTGATGGGTGCCAAGGTCATACCGGTACACTCCGGCTCCGCCACCCTCAAGGACGCCTGCAACGAGGCGCTGCGCGACTGGACCGCCAACTACGACACCACCCACTACATGCTGGGCACCGCCGCCGGCCCGCACCCCTTCCCCACCATAGTGCGCGAATTTCAGCGCATGATTGGCGAAGAAGCCAAGGTGCAGATTGTGGAGCACGAAGCGCGCCTGCCCGACGCGGTGATCGCCTGCGTGGGCGGCGGCTCCAACGCCATCGGCATGTTTGCCGACTTTATCGATGAAGAAAACGTCAAACTGATTGGCGTAGAGCCTGCCGGCAAGGGCATTGAAACCGGCGAGCACGGCGCTACCCTGGGCGAAGGCACCAAGGGCGTGTTCTTCGGCATGCTCTCGCTGATGATGCACGACACCGACGGCCAGGTAGAAGAGTCCTACTCGGTATCCGCCGGTCTGGATTTTCCTTCTGTAGGCCCTCAGCACGCGTTTCTGGCCACCTCGGGCCGCGCCCAGTATGTGTCGGTAACCGATGACGAAGCGCTGAACGCCTTTCAGGCCCTGGCCCGCAATGAAGGTATTATTCCGGCGCTGGAGTCTTCTCACGCCCTGGCCTACGCCCTGAAGATGGCCGAAGCAGAGCCGGAAAAAGAGCAGGTGCTGGTGGTTAATCTGTCCGGTCGTGGCGACAAGGACATCTTTACCGTTGCCGATATTCTGGAACAGCAAGGAGAAATGAAATGAGCCGCTACAACCGCCTGTTTGACCGCCTCAAGGCCGGCAACGAAGGGGCCTTTGTGCCCTTCGTGACCCTGGGCGACCCCACGCCCGAGCATTCGCTCCAGGTGATTGACGCCCTGGTGGCCGGTGGCGCCGATGCCCTGGAGCTGGGCATTCCCTTCTCCGACCCCGTGGCCGATGGCCCCACCATTCAGGCCGCCACCCTGCGCGCCCGGGAGGCCGGCACCAACTCGCAAGTCTGTTTCGACATACTGACCCGGGTGCGGGAGAAGTACCCCGAGCTGCCCATCGGCCTGCTGGTGTACGCCAACCTGGTGTATGCACCGGGCATGGACAGCTTCTATGGCCGTGCCGCCCAGGCCGGAGTGGACTCGGTACTGGTGGCCGACGTGCCGCTGGAAATGGCCGAGCCCTTCAAGGCCGCCGCCGACAAGGCCGGTGTAGAAACCATTTTCATCGCCCCGCCCAACGGTGACGAAGCCACCCTGAAGGCCGTGGCCGAAATGGGCTCCGGCTACACCTACCTGCTGAGCCGCGCCGGGGTAACCGGCACCGAAACCAAGGCCGGCAAGCCGGTCGACACCCTGGTTGCCACCCTCAAGCAATATAAGGCGCCGCCCTCACTGCTGGGTTTTGGTATTTCTACCCCGCAGCAAGTGCGCGACGCCATTGCGGCCGGTGCCGCCGGTGCCATCTCCGGCTCCGCCGTGGTCAAGATCATCGAGCAGAACCTGAGCAACCCCCAGGCCATGCTGGACGCCCTGACCGCCTTCGTGAAAGACATGAAAGCCGCGACAAAACCGCTGTAAAGCCGGAAGCTGACAGAAAAGACAAAAAGCCGTAAGCAACACTGCCTACGGCTTTTTTGTTGCCACGTTCCTGCCTATTCGTGGGGGCGAACTCATTTTCGTAGGGTCGAATTCATTCGACCAATAGACACACAACAACCCCTCCCCTTACTTACACCCCCGCGGTTATTCTGCCGAGGAGCGCCGAGCCGCCCCTCCCCCTTGGCAGCGGCATAACAGGCATAACAGCGGGCCTACCCCAGGGGGAGGCTGGGTGGGGGTGTCACTTTTGACCGGGTGCAGCAACCCCTCCCCAACCCTCCCCTTGCCTTGCACCCTGCTGTTATTCTGCCAAATTCCAGGTTAAGGGGAGGGAGCAGCTCGGCACCAAACAGCCCCTCCCCCTTGGCTGCGGCATAACAGGCATAGCGGCGGGTCTACCCCAGGGGGAGGCTGGGTGGGGGTATCACTTTTGGCCGGGTGCAGCAACCCCTCCCCAACCCTCCCCTTGCCTTGCACCCTGCTGTTATTCTGCCAAATTCCAGGTTAAGGG
>NZ_CANLZU010000032.1 GCF_947495715.1 uncultured Oceanisphaera sp. | reverse complement strand
AACAGAAACACCCTTTGACTCAACATTATTATTCAGTGAAGAGCATATAAAATCTTGACGTCCAACAGAGTATCTACACATCAGAGTCTGCCCGGGCAGCTGCGGTATATTTGTATTTTACCTCTCACACTTAGCTCCTCACCCCTCACCCCTCACCCCTCACACTTAACTTACATCTGCTGATTCAACCCCATGTCCCAGAAGTCGATTTCCAGTCGGGTGGCGTCGTTGAAGATGCGGCTCAGCTGTTTGAAGCGGCTGGGAGACACCTCCGCCAGTCTTTCATTTAGCCAGGCCACTTCTGCCTGGGCTGCCGCCTGAAACTCGGCGCTTTCGTACATGGCCAGCCAGGCTTCATAGGGATTATTGTCGCCGCGTACCGTAGACGGCTGTGCAATCAACCAGCGTGCCACTTCTGCATAGCCCACCAGGCAAGGCGCCAGGGCCACATGCATATCCAGCAAGTCACCCCTGTTGCCGGTGTCCAGCACATAGCGGGTGTAGGCCAGCGTGGCTCGGGCTTCCGGCAGCTCGGCCAGTTCCTGTTCGCCGATGCCCCATTGCCGGCAATAATCGATGTGCAGGCCCAGTTCCAGATCGATAATGGCATCGAGACCGGCCTTGGCATGGCGCAAGTCGGCCAGCGTCGGGCTCTTGTAGGCGGCGAGGGCGAAGGCGCGTCCGAACTGAATCAAGAACAGATAATCCTGTTTCAGATAATGACGAAATGCTCTGGGTTCCAGGGTGCCGTCACCGAGCTGGCGCACAAAATCATGTTCGATATAAGCCCGCCAAGGCGCCTGGTTGTCTTGTTTCAAGTCATTGAAAGTAAAGCTCATCTCATGTCCTTATTGCGGATGTTGCCGAAAACGCCCTCACCGGCCTGAATCCCGGTCGAGGGCGAATGAACAGTGACCATTCTGGCGTTTTTCCCTGCAATATCAACCGAGAGCATGAAGGAGGCACACTAACATCAGGATTCAAGCTGCGCTCTGTTGTAATAAAACAACTAAAGCGGCTATAGTGGCCTCCAGTCTGCCGCCGGCAGCCGGTTCGAATGGACGCTCACATGAGAACAAGGGGAAATATGGCACAGAATAATCGCCCTACCGCCGGTACCCGCACATTGTTTCATTGTCGTTATCGACCATCTTGCGTATACTTTTACCCCGTCTTGAATTCCACATTTCATTCGTTCCCTAGCTTTCTTCAGGTTCTGCATGACGACTAAATATATTTTTGTTACTGGTGGGGTTGTTTCCTCTCTGGGTAAAGGCATTGCTGCCGGCTCCCTGGCGGCCATCCTCGAGGCTCGTGGTCTTAATGTGACCATTATGAAGCTGGATCCTTACATCAACGTGGATCCGGGAACCATGAGCCCGACCCAGCACGGTGAAGTCTTCGTGACGGATGACGGTGCTGAAACCGACCTGGATCTTGGCCATTACGAGCGTTTCATTCGTACCAAGATGACTCGCCGCAATAACTTCACCTCCGGCCGCGTTTATGCGGACGTGCTGCGCAAGGAACGACGTGGCGACTACCTGGGGGCGACCATTCAGGTGATCCCGCATATCACCAATGCCATCAAGGACAGAGTGATTGCCGGTGCCGAAGGGCATCAGGTAGCTATTGTGGAAGTCGGCGGTACCGTGGGTGATATCGAATCCCTGCCGTTCCTCGAAGCGTTGCGCCAGCTGGCGGTGGTGGTGGGCCGGGAAAATACCCTGTTCATGCACCTGACCCTGGTGCCCTACATGGCGGCGGCCGGCGAGGTGAAAACCAAGCCGACCCAGCACTCGGTGAAAGAGCTGCTGTCTATCGGCATTCAGCCCGATATTCTGATTTGCCGCAGCGATCGCGCCATTCCCGCCAATGAGCGCAGCAAGATAGCGCTGTTCTGTAACGTGTCCGAAAAGGCCGTTATCTCGCTGAAAGACGTGGACTCCATCTACAAGATTCCGGCGCTGCTGCGCTCTCAGGGTCTGGACGAGCTGGTGGTCAAGCGTTTCGGTCTGGAGTGCCCGCCCTCGGATCTGTCCGAATGGGAGCAGGTGATCTACGAAGAAGCCAACCCCATGGGCGAAGTGACCATCGGCATGGTCGGCAAATATATCGAGCTGCCCGATGCCTACAAGTCGGTGAACGAGGCGCTCAAGCACGGTGGCCTGAAAAACCGGTTGACCGTCAACATCAAGTACATCGACTCTCAGGATCTGGAAAGCAAGGGTCTGGGTCTGCTCGAAGGTCTGGATGCCATTCTGGTACCCGGCGGCTTCGGCGAGCGCGGTGTAGAAGGCAAGATTATGGCCGCCCGTTATGCGCGTGAACATCGCGTACCTTACCTGGGCATCTGCTTAGGCATGCAGGTGGCGCTGATCGAATACGCCCGCAACGTGGCTGGTCTGGAAGGTGCTCATTCGTCCGAGTTCGACAAGCAGAGTCCTTATCCGGTGGTGGGTCTGATCACCGAATGGATCGATGAAGAAGGCAATGTCGAAGTGCGTGACGAGCTGTCCGATCTGGGCGGCACCATGCGTCTGGGTGCCCAACTGTGCCATCTGGAGCCGGGTTCCAAGGTGCACGATCTGTACGGTTCCGACACCATCTACGAGCGTCATCGCCACCGTTATGAAGTGAACAATCGTCTGCTGCCGAAGATTGAAGCCGCCGGCCTGAAAGTGACCGGTCGCTCTGCCGACAAGAAGCTGGTCGAAATTATCGAAAACCCGGATCATCCCTGGTTTGTGGCGGCGCAGTTCCACCCGGAATTTACCTCTACTCCCCGTGATGGTCATGGCCTGTTTGCCGGTTTCGTGAAGGCGGCGGGGCAATACCAGCAGGGCGAGCTGGAATAATCTGATATAACGGCTGAGCCAACGACTCAGCCGTCTTTTTTAGTGCTTTATTTCGTTTTTACCTTTCAACTATTTTTACCTTCAACAAAGAGGAAGTTAGAGAATGGCTAAGATCGTTAAAGTGATCGGTCGTGAAATCATCGACTCTCGTGGCAACCCTACCGTAGAAGCCGACGTATACCTGGAAGGTGGCGTCATGGGCCGCGCTGCGGCGCCGTCCGGTGCTTCTACCGGTTCCCGCGAGGCGCTGGAACTGCGTGACGGCGACAAGTCCCGCTTTCTGGGTAAAGGCGTACAAGTTGCCGTTGCCAACATCAACGACCAGATTGCTGCCGCTCTGATTGGCAAGGATGCAACCCAACAGGCCGAGATTGACCAGATCATGATCGACCTGGACGGTACCGATAACAAGGCCACCCTGGGTGCAAACGCCATCCTGGCCGTGTCTCTGGCCGCTGCCAAGGCCGCTGCCGCCGCCAAGGGCCTGCCGCTGTACGCCTGGATTGCCGAACTGAACGGTACCCCCGGTCAGTACTCCATGCCGCTGCCGATGATGAACATCATCAACGGCGGTGAGCATGCCGACAACAACGTCGACATTCAGGAATTCATGATTCAGCCGGTCGGCGCCAAGAACATCAAGGAAGCGCTGCGCATCGGTGCCGAGGTGTTCCACAACCTGGCCAAGGTACTGAAGGCCAAGGGTCTGAGCACCGCGGTGGGCGACGAAGGTGGCTTCGCGCCGGATCTGGAGTCCAACGCTGCCGCCCTGGCCGCGATCAAGGAAGCGGTAGAGCAGGCCGGTTACGTGCTGGGTAAAGACGTGACCCTGGCGATGGACTGCGCCGCCTCCGAGTTCTTCGACAAGGAAGCGGGTAACTACAACCTGAAAGGCGAAGGCAAGATCTTCACTTCTCAGGAATTTACCCATTATCTGGAAGAGCTGACCAAGCAGTATCCGATCGTGTCTATCGAAGACGGTCTGGATGAGTCTGATTGGGACGGCTTCGCTTACCAGACCAAGGTGCTGGGCGACAAGATCCAGTTGGTGGGTGACGATCTGTTCGTCACCAACACCAAGATCCTGAAAGAAGGCATCGACAAGGGCATCGCCAACTCCATTCTGATCAAGTTCAACCAGATTGGCTCCCTGACCGAGACCCTGAATGCCATCAAGATGGCCAAGGACGCCGGTTACACGGCGGTGATTTCCCACCGTTCCGGTGAAACCGAAGATGCCACCATCGCCGATCTGGCGGTGGGCACCTGTGCCGGCCAGATCAAGACCGGCTCCATGAGCCGTTCCGATCGGGTTGCCAAGTACAACCAGCTGATCCGCATCGAGGAAGAGCTGGAAGGCAAGGCCCCGTACCGCGGTCTGTCCGAGGTGAAAGGCCAGGCTTAATACCTGCCTTTTGCGGCTGATATTGTGGTCTGTTTCGGGCAGGTAATGCCGATACGCAATGGAAGGGAAAAGGGAACTGCAAAGCCGACCGTCAAATGCCATGGCCGGAAAATGCTCCTGCCGTTCCGGCATTCCCGCCATCCATGGCGGTCAGATGGCATTTGCCGAGCGCTACATGGATGTATTTACAGCGTGTCGGCGGCGCAGTCCCTTTGTCCGACCCTACACTGCAATAACAGACCACTTATGCCGCAAGACAGAAACCCCGCCCCGTGCGGGGTTTCTTTTGTTCGGCTCCCGAATATGGGAAACTAGCGCGCTACTTTTGGAGGATTGATGCGCACCCTGACGCTGATACTGCTCGCCCTGTTAGGCGCCCTGCAATACCATCTGTGGTGGGGGAAAAACGGTCTGGCCGAATATAACGAAGCCCAGGCTAACGTTACCCGCCAGATGACCGATAACGAACAATTGGTTGCCCGTAACGCCTTGCTATACCGGGAGATCGAAGATCTCAACAAGGGTCTGGCGGCGGTGGAAGAGCTGGCACGCAACGACTTGGGCATGATCAAGCCCGGAGAAACCTTTTACCGCCTGTTGCTGGCGGAAGAGCCATCATCACCATGATACCTGATCAGTCTTTTACCGCCGTGGTACCCGCGGCCGGGATCGGCAGCCGCATGGCGGCCGAGATACCGAAACAGTACCTGCCGTTGGGTGGCAGCACCGTGCTGGAACAGACTCTGGCTCGGCTGCTGAATCATCCGGCCATCGATCGCATTATCGTGGCCACCGCCGAGCAGGACCCCTGGTTTGAACGGCTGGCCGTCGCCCGTGACCCGCGGATATTGCGAGTGAATGGCGGGCGCGAGCGGGCCGATTCGGTGCTTAATGCGCTGGCTCATGTAGAAACCGACTGGGTGCTGGTGCACGATGCAGCCCGCCCCTGTCTGCACCGCGCCGATCTCGATGCCGTACTGGCGGCGGGCCGGCAACCCCAGGGCGCCCTGCTGGCCAGCCGGGTGCGTGACACCATGAAGCGGGGTGATGGTCAGGGCGCGGTCAGCAGCAGCGTGCCTCGCGACGAACTCTGGCACGCCCTGACACCGCAATGCTTTGCTACCGCCCCCCTTCGGCAGGCCCTGAATGATGCCCTGGTCGCCGGTTGCGCCATCACCGACGAGGCCTCGGCCATGGAGTGGGCCGGTTTTCATCCCCGGCTGGTGGAAGGGCGCGCCGACAATATCAAGATAACCCGCCCGGAAGACCTTGGCCTGGCGGGCTTTTTTCTGCAGCAGATGAACGAGAGCAAACTATGATGCGAATCGGGCACGGTTTTGACGTGCACAAGTTTGGTGGTCAGGGGCCCTGTATCCTGGCCGGGGTGGCGGTGCCTTACGCCCAGGGGCTGCTGGCCCATTCCGACGGTGACGTGGTGCTGCATGCCCTGAGCGATGCCCTGCTCGGGGCCATCGGTGCTGGCGATATCGGTCGTCACTTCCCGGACACGGATGCGGCTTATGCCGGCATCGATAGCCGCATCCTGCTGCGCGACGTATTCGAACGGGTCAGGCAGGCCGGATTCACACTGGGCAATGCGGACATTACCGTGCTGGCCCAGGCGCCCAAACTGGCGCCTTTCATCGGGGACATGGTGGCCAATATCGCCATCGATCTGCAGGCAGATCCCACCCTCATCAACGTCAAGGCCACCACCACCGAACAGCTCGGTTTTGTGGGCCGCAAAGAAGGCATAGCGGCAGAAGCCGTGGTGCTACTGGTAACAGCATGAACAACTGGCACTATCTGCACGGACAACCCGAATACCGTGGCCGCCTGAAGGCGGCACCGGAAGATTTTATCGTACGCGAAGACCTGGGCTTTGGCCCCGGTGGCGAAGGCGAGCATATATTGCTGCATATTCGCAAGCGCGGCCAGAATACCCAGTGGGTGGCGCGCGAGTTGGCGCGGCTGGCGGGCGTGACACAGCGTGAGGTCACCTGGGCCGGGCTCAAGGACCGACATGCGGTGACCGAACAGTGGTTTGGTGTACATCTGCCGGGCAAGGAGATGCCGGACTTTTCGAGCCTCGAAAACGACGACGTACAAATTCTGGCCATTGCCCGTCACAACAAGAAGCTGAAAACCGGTGCTCTCAAGGGCAACTGGTTCGAGCTCAGGATCACCGAGCTGGAAGGGCAGGGTGACCTGGAGTCCCGTCTGGCGGCCATTGCCGAACACGGCGTGCCCAATTATTACGGCGACCAGCGTTTTGGCCGGGAGTTCGGTAACCTGGATCAGGCCCGGGCCATGTTCAACGGTCGCCGGGTTAAAGACCGCAACAAGCGCTCCCTTTACCTGTCTTCTGCCCGCAGTTACCTGTTCAACCTGGCCGCCAGCCACCGATTGGCAGCTGGTCTGGGTGAGCAGTTGCTGGACGGCGACTGTGTGATGCTGGCGGGTAGCCAGTCTTTCTTTACCCTGGGCGAAGACAATCCACTGGACGACGCCATGCAGGCCCGTTTTGACGAAGGCGATGTACGCCTGAGTGCCCCGCTGTGGGGTCGGGGCCGGCTGGCGAGCAGCGGTAACCCCGCCGAGCTGGAACAGGCGGCGATTGAAGGGCAGCAAGACCTGTGTGCGGGGCTGGAAGCTAACGGCCTCAAGCAGGAACGGCGGCCCTTGCTGCTCAAGCCCGAGCAGATGAGTTGGCACAGAGAAGGCGACAGCCTGACGCTGTCGTTCTGGTTACCGGCAGGAAGCTACGCCACCAGCCTGGTGCGGGAATTGATCAAGGATAATGGAACCGATGAAGATACTGGTGAGTAATGATGATGGTGTGAATGCCTTAGGCATTCGTACCTTGAGCCGGGTGCTGGCGGAATTTGCCGAGGTGGTCACGGTGGCGCCCGACCGTAACCGCAGCGGAGCCAGTCACTCGCTGACGCTGGAAGTGCCGCTGCGGGCCGACAAGCTGGACGACAGCGGCTTCTATTCGGTCAAGGGCACTCCCACCGATTGCGTACACTGGGCGGTGAACGGCCTGCTCGACCCGGATCCGGACATGGTAGTGGCCGGCATCAATCACGGTGCCAACCTGGGCGACGACGTCATCTACTCCGGCACGGTGGCGGCGGCCACCGAAGGCCGCCACCTGGGCTTACCCTCGGTGGCAATATCGCTGTGTGGCGATCGCTACTTCGAGACCGCCGCCCATTATGCCTGCCTGCTGGTGCAGGGACTGCTGCGGGCGCCGCTGGCGTCCAACCAGATCCTGAACGTCAATGTACCCGACTTGCCCCTGGAGGAGATTCAGGGTATCAAGGTGACTCGTTTGGGTAACCGTCACCGCTGCGATGCGGTGCTCAAGGAGTACGACCCTCGCGGCCGTCCCATTTACTGGATAGGCCCCCCCGGCGCCATTCAGGATGCGGGTGAAGGCACCGACTTCGACGCGGTGGAACGGGGCTATGTCTCCATCACGCCGTTAACCATCGATATGACGGCCTATGCGCAAATGGCGGCGCTGACCAGCTGGATTAAAGAAGTGGAGTGACAGGTGCTCACGTTAGCGGGACAGCAACTCTATCGTTTGCTGCAACAGCAGGGAATCAGGGACGAACGGGTACTGCAGGCCATTGCCGGCCTGCCAAGAACCCAGTTTGTCGATGAAGCCATGGCCCACAAGGCCTGGGAAAACAGTGCCTTGCCTATCGGTTGTGGCCAGACCATATCGCAGCCCTATATCGTCGCGCGGATGACGGAAGTGGTGCTGGCCCAACAGCCGAAGCGGGTGCTGGAAGTGGGCACCGGCTCGGGCTTTCAGACGGCGGTACTGGCGCAACTGGTAGAGCAGGTCTTTACCGTTGAGCGGATCAAGTCGCTGCAATATCAGGCCCGTCGTCGGTTGCAGCGGCTGGATTTGCACAATGTGTCGACCAAGCATGGCGATGGTTGGCTGGGCTGGTCCAGCAAGGCCCCCTTCGATGCCATTATGGTGACGGCGGCGGCGCAGGAAACGCCCCAGGCCCTGTTGTCGCAGCTGGCCGATGGCGGGCGAATGGTAATACCGGTGGGGCAGAGCCAGCAATCGCTGTGGTTGTATCAACGCAGTGGCGATCAATTTTCTCGTACCGAGCTGGAATCGGTGCGTTTTGTACCTTTGGTGAAGGGTGATCTTGAGTGAAGATTTTTTCTCGTTTGTATCGGCAGGTCATGATGTGGGCGGTGCACCGGCATGCGCCGGTTTATTTGTCTTTGAACAGCTTTGTCGAATCCATCTTCTGGCCGGTGCCGGTAGACGTGATGCTGGCGCCCATGGCGTTGTCGAAACCGGAACGGGCCTGGCACTATGCCGCGCTCGCCACTTTTTTCTCGGTGCTGGGGGCCGCCTTTGGTTACCTGCTGGGCTATGCGTTATGGGAGCCGGTGGTGCAGCCCTTTATCGCGACCATGGGGTATGAAGGCAAGATGGCCATCGCCCGGCAGTGGTTTGACGAATGGGGTGTCTGGGTGATTTTCATCGCCAGCTTTACCCCGATTCCCTATAAAGTCTTTACGGTAACGGCCGGTCTGCTGCAGATGGCTTTTCTGCCCTTTCTGCTGATCTCGCTGGTCGGGCGCGGTCTGCGCTTTTTTCTGGTCTCGGGCCTCATGGTGTGGGGCGGCGTCAGAATGGAGCGCAAGCTGATTCAGTATATCGACATCCTCGGTTGGCTGTGTCTGGCGGCGGCGGTGGTGGCCTACCTGTTACTGAGAAACTGATGCAACGGCGGAGCGGCATATTCAGACTGGCGTGTTTCAACCTGCTGTTGATCACCCTGTTGACGGCCTGCTCTTCCTCTCGTCCGGCGCCGGTGGTAGGGGTGCATGCCCGTGGCCAAATCAAGGCGAATGGCCGCCATTATGTGGTGGTCAAGGGCGATACCCTGTATTCCATCGCCTGGCAGGCCGGTACCGATGTGCCTACCCTGGCACGACATAATCGTATTCCGCCTCCTTACTCCATTTATCCCGGTCAGACCCTGCGGCTGGATGTACCCGGTGCCGCGCGTGCCCGGTATCGGGTTCGCCGGGGCGATACGCTCAATACCATAGCGCGCCGTACCGGCCACGGGGTGGCCGACCTGGCTACCCTCAACGGCCTTAAACCACCTTATCGCATCTATGTGGGTCAGACTCTGGCATTGCGCGGCGCTCCTTCTACGGCCGATAACCGCCAGCGGACAACCAAAACAACCCCTCGGCCCGCCTCGGGCAAGGCCGGATCCAAACCGTCGGCAGCCGCTGGTAAGAGCACTCGGGCAAAAGCACTCAAGCCCCTTGCACCCGCTTCGGGAAAAGCATACGCTGGTTCACGAGTACAAAAAAACGCCGCTGTCAATGCCACCATTCGCTGGCAATGGCCAACCGCAGGTCCGGTGATTACCGGGTTCTCGCTGGCCGAAACCGGTAATAAAGGCATTGATATCAGGGGAAGCAGGGGCCAGGCCATCAAGTCGGCCGCCGCTGGCAAGGTTGTTTACGCAGGGAATGCGCTACGTGGTTACGGCAATCTGATCATCATCAAACACAACGATGATTACTTGTCTGCCTATGCTCACAATGAGGTGCTTCGGGTCAAGGAGCAACAAGCGGTGAGTGCCGGTCAGCACATAGCGGATATGGGCAGTAGTGATACCACCGATGTGCGCTTGCATTTCGAAATACGGTATCAGGGATCTTCGGTTAACCCGATGAAATATCTGCCAAAGCGATAGATTCCGGGAAACAGGTAGTACCCGGATTGAGGGAGAACTGCCATGAGCCAGAGCAAAAAAAACACCCACCACGATGAGGTGGGTTTGAATACCGGTACTGAACAGGATGTCATGACCGGTAGCGATGAAAAGGACAGTATTCAGGAAGAAGAAGTCCTCAATGTACCCAACGCCCGCACGCTGGACGTGACCCAGCTTTACCTGGGAGAGATTGGCTTTTCCCCCCTGCTGACGGCAGAGGAGGAAGTGCTCTATTCCCGCCGCGCCCTGCGAGGTGATTTGATTGCCCGCAAACGGATGATCGAGTCCAACTTGCGGCTGGTGGTCAAGATATCCCGCCGTTACAACAATCGGGGACTGGCGCTGCTGGACTTGATTGAAGAGGGTAACCTCGGTCTGATCCGCGCCGTCGAAAAATTCGATCCCGAACGCGGTTTCCGTTTCTCGACCTATGCTACCTGGTGGATTCGCCAGACCATAGAGCGGGCCATCATGAACCAGACCCGCACCATTCGCTTGCCCATTCACGTGGTCAAGGAACTCAACGTTTATCTGCGTACCGCCCGCGAGCTGGCCCATCGGCTCGATCATGAGCCCACCGCCGAAGAGATCGCCGACGCCCTCGACAAGCCGGTGGCCGACGTGTCCCGCATGCTCAAGCTGAACGAAAAAATCAGCTCGGTCGACACCCCCATCGGCGGGGATGGCGACAAGGCGTTGCTCGATGTGATCACCGACGAGAATGATCTGGATCCGGAAACCGAAATTCAGGATGACGATATTCGGCTGAGCCTGGTGCGTTGGCTGGAAGAGCTCAATCCCAAGCAACGGGAAGTACTGGCCCGACGTTTCGGCCTGCTTGGTTACGAGGCCTCGACGCTGGAAGATGTGGGCAGAGAGATAGGCCTGACCCGGGAGCGGGTACGGCAGATCCAGGTAGAAGCCTTGCGCAGGCTGAAAGAAGTGCTGACCCAGCAGGGGCTGTCGATCGATACCCTGTTCTACAGCGACTAATCATAGAAAGCTGTAAGCTGTCAGCCATAAGCTGTAAGTTAAGCCCCGGCAGAGTACAGGCTCTGTCGGGGCTTTATCATATGCTGGATTTCGAGCGGGCATCTTTTCGCAAACAAGGATGCAACGGCCATGGACTCCGGCCTTCGCCGGAGTGATACCAATTTGAATAAAGATCTGATCATTTTTAAACCCGAGCTCAGAGGCAACACAGCCGCCTCCCACGACACGCCATGGGCTAAGGACATCTGCGCTTGGCGATGGCTGCAAACATTCACTGGATGTTTGGTCCATCACCAAACTTGATGCAGGCAGCAAGCTGCCCCCTGGGGGCTCGGGAAATGCCGTCCATGGCATTTCACGGTCGTGGCAGTCGATCTCTGTTGCCTCTTCTCGAGCACCGAGCTGCCTGTAAACAACGCCAACAGGTAGCTCCTTGGCATCAGGGAGGATAAAGGGATCTGCTCCGCCGACCCTCCGCGCCAGGGATGGCGCGGTGGAGCCCCCATGGATGGGTTTACGGCGTGTCGGAGGAGCGGACCATTTGTCCGACCTTTGCAGAGCACCGAATAGATCAGTTAGTTAATCAGTTTGGTATGACTATTCTTCCCGCTTACGGCTTTCTCGCCTGCTTTAACCGATACAACTGCTCCAGCGCCTGTCGTGGCGTGAGTTCGTCCGGATCCAGCTCGTCGAGCAGAGTCAGCGCCGGTTCAGGCTCGGCCTCGAACAGTGGCAACGACGGCTGCGGCGCTTCGCCATTTGTCGCTGGGGGGCTGGTTTTCTCCACTTCGCTTGCCGGCAGCATCTGGCCGCTTTCCAGCTCGGCCAGTTTCTGTCGAGCCAGCGTCAATACCGCTCTCGGCACGCCCGCCAGGGCGGCGACCTGCAAGCCGTAAGAGCGGCTGGCTGCCCCTTCCTGTACCGCATGCATGAAGGCGATGGTGTCTTCGTGCTCCACCGCGTCCAGATGCACGTTGGCCACGTCGGACCACAAGCCCGCCAGCTCGGTGAGCTCGAAGTAATGGGTCGCAAACAGGGTGTAGGCATGCAGCCGGTTGGCCAGCGCATCGGCGCAGGACCAGGCCAGGGCCAGGCCGTCGTAGGTGCTGGTGCCGCGGCCGATTTCATCCATCAACACCAGGCTGTGACGGCTGGCGTTGTTGAGAATATTGGCGGTTTCGGTCATCTCCACCATGAAGGTAGAGCGGCCCGAGGCCAGATCGTCCGAGGCGCCGATACGGGTAAAAATGCGGTCGACCTTGCCGATGCGGGCGCGTTGGGCCGGCACGAAAGAGCCGATGTAAGCCATCAGCACGATCAGCGCCGTTTGCCGCATGTAGGTAGATTTACCCCCCATGTTCGGCCCGGTGATCACCAGCATCTTGCGCTGCTCCGACATCAACAGCGGGTTGGCGATAAAGGGGTCGCTCATCACCTGCTCGACCACCGGATGGCGACCTTCCTCGATATCGATGACCTCGTCGCCGGTCAGTTGCGGGCGACAGTAATTCAGGCTTTCGGCCCGCTCGGCCAGGTTGGCGAACACATCCAGCTGGGCCAGGGCGACGGCACTGTGCTGCAACGGCTGCAGCTGTTCCAGCAAGCGATCCAGCAGCGCCTCGTACAGTTTCTTTTCCAGCGCCAGGCCCTTGCTCTGGGCGTTGAGCACCTTGTCTTCGTACTCTTTCAGTTCGGGAATGAGGTAGCGTTCGTTGTTCTTCAGGGTCTGGCGCCGCACATAGTGTACCGGCACCAGATGGGCGCTGGCCCGGCTGACCTCGATATAAAAACCATGCACCCGGTTGTAGGCCACCTTGAGGGTGGAGATACCGGTGGCGGCTTTTTCCCGGGCTTCGAGCTCTTCCAGATAACGATGGGCACCGGCCGCCAGCTCGCGCAGCTCGTCCAGCTCGGGGCTGAAACCATCGCGAATGACGCCGCCGTCGCGGATCAACACCGGCGGGGTATCGACCACCGCCTGCTCCAGCAGCTCGGCCAGCTCCGGAAACTGACCGATACGCGCGGCCAGGGCATCCAGGCAGCAAGGGGTGACCTCGCTTACTACAGCCTGAATGTCGGGCAGCGCCTGCAATGCCGCGCGCAACCGGCTCAGATCCCGGGGGCGGGCCGAGCGCAACGCCAGTCGTGCCAGCACCCGCTCCATATCCCCGACCTGACGCAGGAGCGGACGCAGATCGTCATGGCGGCCCTGATCCATCAGCAGGGCAATCATGTCCTGACGCCGGCTCAGCTCGTCGATATCCCGGCTGGGCTGGTGGAGCCAGCGTTTGAGCAGGCGGCTGCCCATGGGGGTGGCGGTGTTGTCCAGCACCTCGGCCAGGGTGTTTTCCATGGTACCGGACAGGTTCAGGGTCAGTTCCAGGTTGCGGCGGGTGGCGGCATCCATGATCACCATGTCCTGACTGCGCTCCAGGCTCACGCTGCCGATATGGGGCAGGGCGGTGCGCTGGGTGTCTTTTACATATTGCAGCAGGCAACCGGCGGCACACAGCGCGGTGGTGGACTGCTCGACGCCGAAACCAATCAGATCCCGGGTGCCGAACTGCTGGCACAGCAGGTGACGGGCGGTGTCCAGATCGAACTCCCATTCCGGGCGTCTGCGCAGCCCCTTGCGTTGCTCGATAAGCGCATACCAGTGAAAGCCTTCCGGATACAGCAGCTCGGCGGGCTGGGTGCGCTGCAGCTCGGCGACCAGCGCCTCTTCGGTATCGAACTGATTAAGCACGAAACGGCCGGTGCTGACATCGATGATGCCGTAACCGAACTGCTGGCCATCGTGATACACCGCCGCCAGGCAGTTGTCCTGGCGGTCGGCCAGCAGCGCCTCGTCCGACAGGGTGCCGGGGGTAATAATACGGACTACCTGACGCTCTACCGGCCCCTTGCTGGTGGCCGGATCGCCAATCTGCTCGCAGATGGCCACCGACTCGCCCATCTGTACCAGCCGCGCCAGATAGTTTTCCGCCGCATGATGGGGTACCCCGGCCATGGGAATGGCGTTACCCCCCGATTTGCCGCGCTTGGTCAGGGAAATATCCAGCAGGCGCGAGGCCTTCTTGGCATCGTCATAGAACAGCTCATAAAAATCGCCCATGCGATAGAACAGCAGTATGTCCGGATGCTGCGCCTTCAGAGCCAGATATTGCTGCATCATGGGAGTATGTTGGATGTTGTCTTGATTCATAGCTAAATCAATACCTTATATCTTTATGAGACTGTTTCTGGAAACGGTGTGGCGAGCGACGACAGGCCCGCTGCCGGGGCGGCATGATACCAGTATCCGGGATGGAAGGCATGGGGGCTGATGAAGGTGACCGTTCGGTGGTGATGAGGCAAGGTAAAGTAAAGGCGACCTACTGCCAGGTGCAGTCTGGTCGCTCTGTTTATTCTGGATGTTCTTCGCTCCCGGGGAGCGACTGATACCAAACAGAGTAAATAACTGATCTATTTGGTTGCTCTGCAAAGGTTGGACAAAGGGCCCGCTCCGCCGACACGCCGTAAACCCATCCTTGGGGGCTCCGCCGCGCCATCCCTGGCGCGGAGGGTCGGCGGAGCAGTTCCCTTTAGCCTCCCTGATGCCAGGGAGTTGCCTGTTGACATCGTCTACAGACAACTCGGTGTCCGAGAAGAGGCAACAGAGAACGACTTCCACGACCGTGGCATGCCATGGCCGGAAAATGCTCCTGCCGTTCCGGCATTCCCGCCCTCCCTGGCGGTCAGACGGCATGTCCGAGCTTACATGGGGCGAGCTTGTCTCGCCGTGACGAACAGTTTCAGCCTGACCGAGCATCCGGTGAATGCTCGCAGCAGGTTGAAGCTGTGAGTATCACTTATCCGTAGCGCGTCGTGGGAGGCGGCTGTGTTGCCTCTGAGCCTCGGGTTTAAAAATGATCAGATGTTTATTCAAATTGGTATGACTCAAGCCTCTCAGGGCTGGGCGGCGTAGGCCACGATTTCGCAGAGCATTTCTTCCCGGGCCAGGCCGGCTACTATCATGGCCGCGCGGTTGGGGTAGGGGGCCTCGAAGTACTCGGCATACACCTTGTTGAACACCGGCAGCTGATCGCGGGCGGTGACGTAGATCAGCACCTGGGTCACGTCCGCCATGGTCAGGCCGGCCGCTTCCACCGTGTGCTTGAAGTTGTCCATGGTCTGGCGGGCCTGGGCTTCGATACCGCCGTCGACCACCTTGCCTTCGGTATCGATGGGGATCTGGGCGGTATAGAAGTGTCCGTTGGCCATGACGGCCCATTCCAGCGGCGCCTTGGAGGCGAAGAGTTCGGTTTTTACGGCTGTTTTCATCGATTGTTCCTTTACTTTATGCAGTGAAAAAAAGAGCGGCTAGCGCCGCTCAAAAGAGATTGCACCGGGCATTTTCCCGGTGCCGGCGACGGCTTACAGCCCCTGTTCCGTCGCCATTTTTTTGATGATTTTCGGCGCCGTCCACAGGGTGGGCAGCAGCACCAGTGATACCGGCACGGCGGTAACCACGATGAAGGACTGCAGGGCGGTGATACCGCCGGAGCCGATGGAAATCAGGATGGCGGCTACCACCCCCATCATGATGCCCCAGAACACCCGCACCCCGGCGTGGGGATGGTCGGTACCGGTCATGACCATGGACACCGCATAGGTCATGGAGTCACCGGTGGTGGCGACGAAGATGGTGGTGAGTACCAGAAACAGCACCGAGATGATAAAGCCCATCGGCAGTTGTTCGGTAATCGCCAGCAGGGCGGCAGGCAGATTGAAACCGGTGAAAGGACCGGACACGCTGCCGGGATTAGCCAGCTCGAACGCCAGGCCGCTGCCACCCATGATGGTGAACCAGAAGCAGGTGATCATGGGCGCTATGATGGAAATCAGCACTATTATCTGACGCACGGTACGGCCGCGGGAAATACGTGCCACAAACATCGCCATCAGCGGGCCATAACCCAGGAACCAGCCCCAGAAGAACACGGTCCACCAGTCCAGCCAGGCCGGATCGGCGCGGAACGTCGCCATCGGGATGAAGTTGTTCAGATAGAGGCCAAAGGCATGCAGATAGGTGTTAACGATAAAGGCGGTCGGGCCGAACAGAAAAATAAACAGCATCAGAAAGGCGGCCAGCACCACATTGATGTTGCTCAGTATCTGAATGCCGCGGGTCACGCCGCTCACCGCCGACAGGGTATAGATGCAGATCAGGCCGACCAGAATGGCCACCTGGGTGCTGTATACATCGGGAATGCCGAACAGCTTTTCCAGACCAAAGCTGACCTGCAGGCCGAGAAAGCCGATGGGACCCACGGTACCGGCGACCACCGCCAGCACACAGCAGGCATCGACCAGAGAGCCGAGCCAGCCTTTCATTACCCTGTCGCCAAACACCGGGTAGAGCAGGGTGCGCGGTTTCAGCGGCAGCCCCTTGTCGTAGTGCAGGTGCATGAACACGATACCGGTCAGGCTGCCAAGAATGGCCCAGGCCAGAAATCCCCAGTGCATGAAGCTCTGGGCCATGGCGTTGATGGCCATGTTCATCTTGTCGGTTTCGCCCGCATACATGGGCGGGGCTGACATAAAGTGCGCCATGGGCTCGGCGGCGGCCCAGAACACGCCCCCTCCGGCCAGCAGGGTACACATGATGATCGACATCCACTGAAAGGTGGACATCTCGGGCTTGCTCAGATTACCCAGACGAACCTGGCCACCACGGCCGATGGCCATGGCCAGCCCGATCAGGAAGGTCATCAGCAGCAGCACCTGCCAGTAGGCGCCGAATAGCCGGGTAGACACCGCAAAGGCACTGTTGACGAAAGCCGAAACCAGCTCGATGTCATACAGCGCCATGGCGACGAACAGCAGCAGGGCGCCACCGCTGATCAGAAATACCGGCAGGTCGAGACCGGTGAAAAAGCCGGGTTTGGCGTTGATATCCTTATTCATGGCCAGGGATGCCTCTGTTTTATTGCTCATGTTCGCCTCCATAATGGAACATCATGCAAAGGGGAGCCGTGGCTCCCCTTGTTATCCTTAACGACCAGCGCTTTGCGGCTGCAGGGCATCATCCAGGAAGTTGAGCCAGTTCAGGCCCATGATCTTGGCCACGTCTTGCTGGCTGAACCCCCGGGCCAGCAGGCCCTGGGTCAGGTTGGGGAAGTCGCGGCTGTCGCGGAACCAGGACAGCGGGCGCGGCCAATCGGCATTGGACTTGGAGCCTTCACCGTAATCCATGGATTTGGACCAGCGACCGTTACGCATCCATTCCAGCACCGACAGCGGCTGGTTCTGGCACAGATCGGTACCTATGCCCAGCCGGTCCACGCCCATCAGCTCGGCGGTGTCGGCAATCATGTCGCAGTACTGTTCCAGGGTGCAGTCGGGGCCGTTTTTCAGGTGGAAGGGATAGGCGCTGAAGCCCAGCAAACCACCCGATTCGGCCAGTGCCTTCAGCACCGTGTCCGACTTGTTGCGCTTGGCGTCGTGAAAGCTCAGCGGGTTGGCGTGCGAGATCACGATGGGACGTTCGGAAATCTCGATCGCCTCCAGGGTGCTGCGCTCGGCGCTGTGGCTCATGTCCACCACCATGCCGACCCGGTTCATTTCCTTGATCACCTGACGACCGAAGCGGGTGACGCCGCTGTCGACCGCTTCGTAGCAGCCGCAGGCCAGCAGGCTCTGGTTATTGTAGGTCAGCTGCATGATCATCAGGTTCAGATCACGCATCACCTCGACCATGCCGATATCGTCTTCGATGGGGGAGCAGTTCTGCGCCCCGAACATGACACCGACCTTGCCTTCGGCCTTGGCGCGCCGAATATCGGCGGCGCTGCGTACCGGCATGATGAGATCGCCGTGCTGTTCGAACTGACGGTTCCACTCGGCAACGCGCATCAGGGTTTCACGGATCTGCTCGTGATAGACGATGGTGGCGTGCACCATGGTGACCCCGCCTTCGCGCAGCTGTTCGAAGATCTCACGGTTCCAGTTGGAATACTGGAGACCGTCGATCACTATCATGTCGTTATGCAATTCTCTGCTCATGGCCCCGTCCCCGTTACGCGCGGATGTAGGTGGTTTTCACAACGGTGTAGAATTCCCTGGCGTAGGTACCCTGTTCACGCGGGCCGAAGCTGGAATCTTTACGACCGCCGAACGGTACATGATAATCGGTACCGGCCGTCGGCAGGTTAACCATCACACAGCCGGTCTTGGCGTTGCGCTTGAAGTCGGTGGCGTGTTTCAGCGACTCGGTGCAGATGCCGCCGGTCAGGCCGAAGTTGGTGTCGTTCAGGGTGGCCAGCGCTTCGGCGTAGTCCTTCACCTTGATGACGCAGGCGATGGGCGCGAAGGCTTCTTCCCGGTTGATGGTCATGTCGTTGGTGGTGTCGGTGAACAGCGCCGGCTGCATGTAGTAGCCTTCGGTGTCTTCGGTGATCACTTCACCGCCGTACACCAGCTTGCCGCCTTCGCTCTTGGCCAGCTCCAGGTATTTCAGGTTGGACTCCATCTGGCGGGCGTCGGCCACGGCGCCGATGTGTACGCCTGCTTTCAGCGGGTTACCAACCACCAGCTTCTTCATGCGCTCGATCACGGCGGCCACGAAGCGGTCGTGAATGCCTTCGGTCACGATCAGACGGGAAGAGGCGGTGCACTTCTGGCCGGTACCACCGTAGGCGCCGCCCACGGCACATTCGACCGCGTTATCCAGATCCGCATCATCCAGTACCACCAGGGCGTTCTTGGAGCCCATTTCCAGCTGGCACTTGACCAGGTTGACGGCGGTGGCCGCGGCGACCTTGCGACCGGTTTCCAGCGAGCCGGTAAAGGTCAGGGCATTGATATCGCGGGAGTTGATCAGTACATCACCGACCTCGGCACCGGGGCCCATCACCAGGTTGAAGGTACCGGCGGGCAGGTTCTGGCGCGAGATGATCTCGGTCAGCGCCCAGGCAGAAGCGGGAACCTGATTGGCCGGCTTCCACACCACGGCATTACCGAAGGCCAGGGCCGGAGCGATTTTCCAGGCGCCGGTGGCGGTGGGGAAGTTCCAGGGCGTGATGATGCCGACTACGCCGACCGGCTCGCGGCGGGTTTCGATTTCGACGCCGGGGCGTACCGAATCGGCGGTTTCGCCCATCTGGCGCAGCACTTCGGCGGCATAGTAGTGGAAGAACTGGCCGGAGCGGTAGACTTCACCGGCGCCTTCGGCCAGGGTCTTGCCTTCTTCCCGGGCGAGGATGCGACCCAGTTCGTCCTTGCGGGCGATCAGTTCGTCACCGATGGCCATCAGCACCGCGTAGCGCTGCTCCAGACCGCTTTTCTGCCATTCCAGCTGGCCGTTAACGGCGGCGGCGATGGCGTCTTTGGTCTGGGCGGCATCGGCCTGGGCGTAGTGACCTATTACATCGCTGAGGTCGGAAGGGCTGACGTTGGCAACTGAGCTTGAACCTTCAACCCACTCACCGGCAATGTAGTTGCGAAATACTGAAACAGACATAATAGATCTCCTATACCAAGTTGGATTCATCATAAGAGCTGTGCTTTAATAATAAAAATTAATAAATAATATTGATTGATAAGGAAGTCTTATCTTGTTGCCGGAATTCAAAATCACACAGCTGCGTCACTTCGTCTGGGTGGCCGAGCTGAAAGGCTTTCACGTGGCCGCCGAAAAGGCACACCGGACCCAGCCGGCCATTTCACTTTCTATACGCGATCTGGAAAACAAGCTGGGCGAGGCGCTGTTCGAGAAGCGCAACAGCCGCTCTGCCAAGACCGAGCTGACGCCTTTTGGCAAACAGTTTTTGCCCAGGGCCAAGGAGTTGATCGCCCATCACGACCGCATTGCCGAAGACATGGCGTTGCTGGTCGAGCACAAGACCGGCCATTTGCGGCTGGCCTCGGTGCCGTCCATCGCCAGCCGCTTTCTGCCCGAGCTGTTGATGAACTTTATCGGTGACAGCGAACTGTATGTCAGTGTGTTTGACGATAACTCGGGCGCCGTGCTGAAAATGGTGGAAAACCAGCAGGTGGACTTCGGTATCGCCAGCCTGTTCGACGAGCATGACCAGAGCGAAAAGCACTTTACGCCGGTGTGGGAAGATAAATTAGGCGTGGTGTGCCCTCATGACCATCCACTGGCCCGCCACAGCGAAGTGCATTGGCAGGCATTACAGCGGTATCGACTAATCAGTAATGGCACCTCTCGCCTATTGGAGGGCAGTGAAGCTGAATCTCTGCTGGCTCACTCCCAGTATTACATCTCCAACATGATCTCGCTGGTTGCCATGCTGGAAGCCGGCTTTGGCGTGACCACGCTGCCCTGGTATGCCTTTCCGCAGGGCAATACCCGGCTGACCTTCATTCCACTGCACACCCCGATGATCACCCGCCGCATCGGCATCATTCGGCTGAACAACAAGTCACTGCCCCCGCCGGCCCAGGCGCTGGTTGACTTCATTCTGGCCAGTCGACAAGACTGAGTGACTGCTCCCTGCCGGCTCCCCACCGGCAGGGATGAGCGACCATAACCTGCCTTATCTCTCATTTTTGTTAATTATATTTCCTGATTAAGCGGTCATATATTTACATTGCCATCAGTATTGATGCGCCTTGTTAGCATCTCGATAAACTTTACTTATCAATTGATATATCCATTTAACTTGTCTGGTTTTATCGCTTTGTCTGATGATGCGCTCCATGAGGCAGGAAGTGGGCCGATCATTCGACACAGAAATTCGAATGCCGTCTTTTCTTCCAGACCCTGTGTCGTGTCGGGCTAGGTGTCCGAACAATGGCGCAATAAGGACATGTAGCAATTATCGAGGGTAGAAATATGATGAGGTTAGCTGCGATCAAAGCCTCCCTGCGGGGGCCCAATGCACTGCCGCTGCGACCCGTTGAGCAGGTGATGGATCTGGAACGGCTGGGTGCCATGCATCAGAGTCGGTTGAGTTTCATGCGCATACTGGTGCGCCGCATCATGCTGGAACGCTGGCAGATAGGTACGGTACGTCAGGACTTGTGTGCCGACGGTTATGGTACCGTGATTTATGAAATCAACACCCCTCAGGGCCTGTTCAGCTTCGTCATTTTTTCCGATTACCTGAGCCCCGAAGAACGTAACGACAGGGTCATCGCCAGCAAGTGGGATCTGACCATGGCGCTGGTGGAAGGCCGGGTCGAAGACGAGTATCTGGCATTTTTGCGCCAGAATGTCCCCCTGCAGGAGGCCGGAAGGGTGGATTCGCGGGTATTCGTACTGTCTCGTGCCAATCGCAGCGCCCGCAACTTCGATTATGTGGTCGATCAGCTGGCCAAAGGCGAGCAGCCCGATGTGGCCCAGATCGCCAAGGTCGGTTATCTGTATCGCACCACCGCGGTTTATGGCAGCGGCAAGCTGGGCATGGCCGACTGGGACAAGGTCAGCAGCCGTTATCCGGACTTTGCCCGTCCCTTTGCCGCCGAAATGTTTGCCTGCCTGATGCTGAGAAACTTCAGTCTGCTGCAGGTGGAACATATCGCCCAAAGCCGTAATCCGCAGCAATACAACCCCATGCAACCGGAGATAAAACGCTACTTCGGCATCGGCAACTCCACCGGTCTTGGCATGGCGCCGTATCTGATCAATCACCCCATGCTGATCAACCAGTGGGTAGAAATGCGCGAGCTGGCGCTGGCGCTGGTGCGCAGCCTCGGCCATATCGACGAGCCGGTGCGCCGCCAGTTTGACACCCTGCTGGCCCGCAGTGCCCGGCACATGGCCGAAACCCTGACCGAAGATCCCTGGCAGAGCGATAACAACAAGCGGGTGATTGAAGATCTGGCGGCCCTGCAGCAAGAGGCCGCTCGCTCCCTGACCGACTGGAATACCCTGCTAGCCTGGAGTGAGCAACATTGCTCGTTGCAGGGACAGGAGCTGCTGGTCTCTGTGTTGCTGGAGCTGTACCCGCAACTGGTGGACGGGCTCGATGACTACTATTGCGTGGAAGAGTTTCTCGATCTGGATCCGCTGATGCCGCTGCAGAAGCTGAAGGAAGTGATAGAGCGTCGCTACGACTGGACGCTGAAAATCGACTTCAGCAAGGCGGGAGCGCGGGATATTTTCTGGTATCGCTCGGAAGAAAAAATGGAACCCCGACTGGGTGAATGTGCCCTCGATAGCGGCCGGGAAAAACAGATGGCGCTGGGCGTGGGCTACGCCGTATCCAAGTGTTACGAGCTATTGTGCCAGTACATCAAGGAAAATCCGCAGCACACCACGGCCCGCTTCATGGTGGCCAGGCCCAAGCTGCGCGGCATAGTGCGCCGCATCCAGAGCATGGACCGGTGTGTGTATGGCGACATTCAGGCCAACCTGCTGGCGCGGGACATACTGCCCATGCACCTGTTGCGCTGCAAGCTGTCTTTTTTCGGGGTCAGCAAGTTCGATCCGCGCTCCAAACTGTGGGTACGCAATACCATGTATCAGGGCGCGCCCTTGCTGGAAGACATCGGAAAAATCTATAACGACGACTGGTTTATGCCGCTGGCACCGACACAGGAAGGAGACAGCTGATGCAGGTTTCGATGAATGAACTGAAGGCGGCACTGCGCCGCTGTTTCGAGGCGGCCGGTTATTTTGTGGGCAACTATGAAGATGCCGCCAACATGGTGTTGTGGCTGGAAAAGCACGGCCTCAACGGGCTGGAAGAACTGAAGCGGGCGCTGCCCTATATCGGTCTGGATGCCGACAAGCCGCTGAGTACCGTGGTCTATGAAGACAGTACCTCGGCCATTATCGACAGCAATGATCGCAGTGCGTTGAACTGCATCGCGGCGTCGGTGGATCTGGCGCACGCCAAGGCGCTGGAAAACGGCATCGCCACCATTACCGTGCATAACTGTCACAATCGCATGTTTGCGCTCAAGGCCCTGACCGACTGTGGCCGACGCGGTATCAGCGTGACCGCCTACTGGCAGAATGGCAGCAAGACGGTGAAGGAATACGCCGCGGCCATCAAGGCGGGGGAGCGTTATCCCAGCTTCAGCGAAGCGGCCACCACCCTGGTGACCAGTCCGGATGAACCCCAGACATTGACCATTGTCTGCAGTTCCCGGGTGGATCTGGCCGGATCGCTGCAGCGATCCAAGGGTAACCGCAATGCGCGCTACATGAGTCCCGAGGATCTGGCCGAGAACAAGGAATACATCATCGATAACGGCATCGAGATCGATGAGTCGCTGTGGGCCGAGATCAACCGCCTCGGTGCCGGTATTCTGGTGGAAAACAGCGATCGATCCCGCCAGGGAGCCGGCAGCCGGTAACCAGTAACAACAAGCTCCCGGCTTAAAGACAGGCACCCTTCTTTGTTGATGGGTGCCTTTTTATTTGAAGTGCCGTCATCCTGACGAAGGTCAGGATCTCGGTTTGCCTGCGATCACGGTTATTGCAGAATAACCGTTTTTGTAGGCACTGCTGTAGGCGATGCTTCAGCTTCGCAATGTGGCGTAGCCACATCCTGCAATATCGCAGCGCGATATCTTTGCGCTTATGTTTCATGTTGCTCTGTGCGTCAGATCCTGCTGCGCAGGATTTCGCGGCTAAAGCGCGCAACTACATTCGTGCAATATACCAATCTTGGCGCCGTCTTTGACCGTCTTTCTGGCGATGAGCCATGTCTGCGGCCCCGCATTGTTATTGCGTGCTAGAATAGCCGCCTTTTACGCAGGATAACGGCATGCTGTATACCCCGATCGATTTGCTGGCGCTGTTGATTGTTACCTGCAGCATAGTGGTGCAAGCCTGGGTGGGTATCGGCTTTGGTTTGCTGGCCGCGCCCCTGCTGTATCTGATCGATCCCGCCTATGTGCCCGGGCCGGTACTGGTACTGGGCTGGATGCTGTCTATCGTGGTGGTGCTCAAGCAGCGGCATACGCTTAACTGGCGGCGAGTCCTGCCCGCCATTGTGGCGCGTCTGCCCGGCTCCTGGTGCGGCGCTTTATTGCTGGTGAGCATAGCGTCCTGGCAATTGAGCCTGTTTTTCGGCACGGCGCTGCTGCTGGCGGTCTGGTTGAGCCTGCGTCGCTACGGGGTCGCGCTGACCCCGGTCAGCCTGACGGTGGCGGGATTTCTCTCCGGCGTGCTCGGCACCGCCACCTCGGTCGGTGGCCCGCCGATGGCCTTGCTCTATCAGCACGAGTCACGGTTGACGACCCGCAACGAGATTGCCGCTTTTTTCCTGATCGGCACGCCGTTGTCGGTACTGATGTTATTGCTGAATGGCGGGCTTGAATTGCTTGCCCCTGCACTGGTTCTGAAAATGCTGCCCGGCGTTTTGCTGGGCTTCTGGTTGTCGCGGCGGCTTGAAAGGGTCTTTCAGAAAGACAGCGCCCGCCCGGCGATACTGCTGATTTCCGCCCTGTCGGCACTGGTGGTGTTGTGGCAGGGGATCACCGCCAGCCCTTTTTTTAATACCTGAGGCGACGGTTGGCGATGCCGCTCCGGCTCGGCATAATAGCCATCAGTTTTCAATATATCGATGGACCGGGGAGGGCGCTTTGAATCTGACGACACTGGCACAACAACTGGGCGATGCCTTGCTGAGTCGAGGGCTGACGGTGACCACGGCCGAATCCTGTACCGGGGGTGGCATTGCCTGTACCATCACCGATATTGCCGGAAGTTCGGCCTGGTTCGAGCGCGGTTTTGTTACCTACTCCAATGCGGCCAAGAGCGAGATGCTGGGCGTCGATCCCGCGCTTATCGAGCGTGAGGGCGCCGTCAGCGAGGCGGTGGTGATCGCCATGGCCAAAGGTGCCTGTGCGGCCGGCGGTGACTCACTCGGGGTGGCGGTCAGCGGTGTGGCCGGCCCCGGCGGTGGTAGCCCGGAAAAACCGGTTGGCACCGTCTGGCTGGCCTGCTATCTGGCGGCGGAGAATAAAACCCGTTGTCGCCTGCTGCAACTTGAAGGTGACCGCCTGGCCGTGCGCCGGCAAACCATAGCGGCGGCGCTGCAGGATTGTCTGGCCCTGTTGGCTTCTTCACAGACTTGATACTGTACGAATAACCAGTATACTCAACCTTATATTTTTCGACGCATTAATCAGCGGAGCTCCTCATGGATCAGAACAAAGAAAAAGCCTTGGCTGCGGCCCTGGGCCAGATTGAAAAGCAATTTGGCAAAGGCTCTATCATGCGGCTGGGCGACAACAAGGCGCTGAATGTCGAGTCGATCTCCACCGGCTCTCTGTCGCTGGATATCGCGCTCGGTATCGGTGGTCTGCCCACCGGTCGTATTGTCGAGATCTATGGTCCCGAGTCTTCCGGTAAAACCACCCTGACGTTGCAGGTGATTGCCGAGGCACAGCGTGCCGGCAAGGTCTGTGCCTTCGTGGATGCAGAGCACGCGCTGGATCCGGTTTATGCGGGCAAACTGGGTGTAAATGTCGACGACTTGCTGGTGTCCCAGCCGGATACCGGCGAGCAGGCGCTGGAAATCTGCGACATGCTGGTGCGCTCCGGTGCCGTCGACGTCATCATTGTCGACTCGGTGGCGGCCCTGACGCCACGCGCCGAAATCGAAGGCGAAATGGGCGACTCCCACGTGGGTCTTCAGGCGCGTTTGATGTCCCAGGCGCTGCGCAAGCTGACCGGTAACATCAAGAGCGCCAACTGCCTGGTGGTTTTCATCAACCAGATCCGCATGAAAATCGGCGTCATGTTCGGCAGCCCCGAAACCACCACAGGTGGTAACGCGCTCAAGTTCTATGCTTCTGTTCGTCTGGACATTCGTCGTATCGGCGCCATCAAGGAAGGTGACGAAGTCATCGGCAACGAAACCCGGGTCAAGGTGGTCAAGAACAAGGTGGCACCACCGTTCAAGCAGGCCGAGTTCCAGATCGTGTACGGTGCCGGTATCTCGAAGGAAGGCGAGCTGATCGAGCTGGGCGTCAAGCACAAGCTGGTAGAAAAAGCCGGTGCCTGGTACAGCTATAAAGGCAACAAGATAGGCCAGGGCAAGGCCAACTCGATGAAATACCTGTTGGAGCATAAGGACATTTCCGACGAAATCGAGCTGCAGCTGCGCCAGATGCTGTTGCTGGCACCGGGAAGTGCCAAAGACGAAGGGGCAGCCAAAGGCGAGGCGCTGGCCGAGCTGGACGGCCCGGACAACAACGAAGAGTTTTAATCAAGAGGCCGGGATTTCCCGGCCTTTGTTTTTATCGGTATTGTTAACAGAACATGATGGAACCACCACTTACTCCTCAACAGCTGTGGGATTGCGCCCTCCGGCTGCTGTCCCGCCGGGATCACAGCCGTCGCGAGCTGGCTCAAAAACTGCGGCAACGGCAGTTTGATGCCGAACTTATCGAGCTGGCGCTGGATAAACTGGAGCAGCAGCAATGGCTGTGCGATAGCCGCTTTGCCGTGGTGCAGGTGCGCCAGCATATCTTCAGGAAGCACGGCCCGCTGCGTATTCGTGTCGAGCTGCAGCGCAAGGGCGTGACTCAGGCCGATATCGAACAGGCGCTGGAAGAGGAAGCCCCGGACTGGTTCGAGCTGGCGCTGGCCTGCTACCGGACCCGCTTCGCCTTTACCGAGCGGCTGGATATCAAGGAAAAAGCCAGACGGGTGCGTTATCTGCAGAGCCGGGGCTTCACGTCAGACCAGGTTCGCTATGCCCTGGAGACCCCGCCGGAGTAGCCCTTTCTGCTCCGCCGTTGCAAGGCGCGTTTTACATTGGCCCGGATACCTTTTAAATTATCCGGGTTAACGCCTATGAACCTCGCAATTGAACAGGATTATCCATGCAGATGACCACATCTGAGTTACGCACCGCGTTTCTCGAGTATTTCCGCCAGCAGGGCCACCAGGTGGTGGCATCCAGCTCGCTGGTGCCCCACAACGACCCGACCCTGTTGTTTACCAATGCCGGCATGAACCAGTTCAAGGATCTGTTCCTGGGGCTGGAGCAGCGGGCCTACAACCGGGCCACCAGCTCTCAGCGTTGCGTGCGTGCCGGCGGCAAGCACAACGATCTGGAGAATGTGGGTTATACCGCGCGTCACCATACTTTTTTCGAAATGCTGGGTAACTTCAGTTTTGGTGACTACTTCAAGCAGGATGCCATTCGCTTCGCCTGGGAATTTCTGACCGAGGTGGTCAAGCTGCCCAAAGACAAGCTGTGGGTGACCGTGTACGCCACCGACGACGAAGCCTTCGACATCTGGTCGAAGGAAGTGGGTGTGCCGGCCGAGCGTATCGTGCGTATCGGCGACAACAAGGGTGCCCAGTATGCATCCGACAACTTCTGGACCATGGGTGATACCGGCCCTTGCGGCCCCTGTACCGAGATCTTCTACGATCACGGCGAGCATATCTGGGGCGGTCCTCCCGGCAGCCCGGAAGAAGACGGCGATCGTTATATCGAGATCTGGAACCTGGTGTTCATGCAGTTCAACCGCCAGGCAGACGGCACCATGGAGCCGCTGCCCAAGCCGTCGGTCGATACCGGCATGGGGCTGGAACGTATTGCCACCATACTGCAGGGCGTGCATTCCAACTACGAAATCGACCTGTTCCAGGCACTGATCAAGGCGGCGGCCAAGGCCGTGGGTACCGATGACCTGGACAACAAGTCGCTGCGAGTGATTGCCGACCACATTCGCTCCTGCTCCTTCCTGATTGCCGACGGCGTCATGCCGTCCAACGAAGGCCGGGGCTATGTGCTGCGTCGTATCATTCGTCGTGCCGTGCGTCACGGTCGCAAGCTGGGGGCCGAGCAGTCCTTCTTTTATACCCTGGTGGGCGCCTTGTGCGATCAGATGTCCGATGCCTATCCGGAGCTGAACACCCAGCGCGCCATTATCGAAAAGGTACTGCGGCTGGAAGAAGAGCAGTTTGCCCGCACCCTGGGTCGTGGTCTGCAACTGCTGGAAGATGCCATTGCAGAGCTGGGTGACGCCAAGGTGCTGCCGGGCGAGGTGGTGTTCAAGCTGTACGATACCTATGGTTTCCCGGCGGATCTGACCGCCGACGTATTGCGTGACCGCGAGCTGAGCATCGACGAGGCCGGTTTCGAAACCCTGATGCAGCAGCAGCGGGAGCGGGCCAAGGAAGCCTCCAACTTCGGTGTGGATTACTCCAGGGTGATCAAGGTGGATGGCGAAACCGACTTCACCGGTTACCAGCACCTGGCCGAGCCGGCCAGGGTGACGGCGATGTTCAAGGACGGCGAGCCGGTGTCGGCGCTGATTGCGGGTGAAGAAGGCGCCGTGGTGCTGGACAAGACCCCCTTCTATGCGGAGTCCGGTGGTCAGGTTGGTGATACCGGCGTGATCAAGCTGGATGACGGCCTGTTCGTGGTTAAAGACACCCAGAAAGCCGGCAAGGGCATACTGCATCTGGGTCAGCTGGAGCTGGGTACCCTGGAGGTGGGGGAGTCGGTCACCGCCGCGGTGGACGCCTCCCGCCGTCAGGCCACGGCGCTGAACCACTCGGTTACTCACCTGATGCACGACTGTCTGCGTAATCTGCTGGGCGACCATGTCATTCAGAAAGGCTCGCTGGTGGGACCCGATCGCCTGCGCTTCGACTTTTCTCATCTGGAAGCCATGACCGAGCAGGAAATTCGTGAAATCGAAGACATGGTCAACAAGGAGATCCGTGCCAACCACGAGGTCTCTACCCGGCTGATGGATCTGGACTCCGCCAAGGAAGCCGGTGCCATGGCGCTGTTCGGCGAGAAATACGACGATGAAGTGCGCGTGGTGTCCATGGGCGACGCTTCCACCGAATTGTGTGGCGGTACCCATGTGCAGCGCACCGGTGACATCGGTCTGTTCAAGATCCTGTCCGAAAGCGGCATTGCCGCCGGCGTTCGTCGTATCGAAGCCGTGACCGGTGAAGCGGCGCTGGCCTATCTGCATCAGCTGAATCAGGAACTGGCCCAGGCGGCCGGCCTGGTGAAAGGGGATGTGTTTGCGGTTTCCGACAAGGTGCGCCAGGTGCTGGATCGCAGCCGTCAGCTGGAGAAGGAAATCGAGCAGCTCAAGGCCAAGCTGACCGCGCACGCGGGCACGGCGCTGCTGGAGCAGGTGATCGAGGTGAACGGCACCAAGGTGCTGGTCGCCAACCTGGAAGGCGTTGACAGCAAGTCGCTGCGCGGCTCTCTGGACGATCTCAAGGTCAAGCTGCAGTCCGGTATCGTGGTACTGGCTACCGTGACCGAGGGCAAGGTAAGCCTGATTGCCGGCGTCACCAAGGATCTGACCGGCAAGGTCAAGGCCGGTGAGCTGGTCAACCTGGTAGCCCAGCAGGTGGGCGGCAAGGGCGGCGGCCGACCGGACATGGCTCAGGCCGGCGGTACCGAACCGGCCCAGCTGCCGGCGGCGCTGGCGTCTGTCACTCCCTGGTTGACAGAGCGGCTATAATGTTAAAAGGGTAAAATTAGGCTGCTGTGGAAAGTTAGCGGCAATAAAAGAGGCCTGTCTATGACAGGCCTCTTGATTTGAAGCTAAGAGCACCCCATCTGTTGGTTGGTGGGGGAAAAGCTAGGTTTTTGCACACCTTTATCGGATAATAAGTAACATTTTTGACTATTACATAGCGTATACAGGAGCAGCCAGATGCTGATATTGACTCGACGAGTAGGGGAAACCCTGATGATTGGTGACGAAGTCACCGTAACCGTGCTGGGTGTTAAGGGTAACCAGGTGCGTATCGGTGTAAATGCGCCGAAAGAAGTATCTGTGCACCGTGAAGAGATTTATATGCGGATACAGGCTGAGAAAGGTACCGCGGAAGACAGCCAGTACTAAACAATTTCGGGGTGTTTTCTGTTCTTTCTGGCCGCTTTTAACTCATTGTGTTTAAAGACTGTTCGAACAAAAGAGTCAGGCAAGAAAAGTGTTTGACTTATTTTGGCCTGACGTTAATATACGCCCCGCAAACACGGTGAGGTGGCCGAGAGGCTGAAGGCGCTCCCCTGCTAAGGGAGTATGCGGCTTATACCCGCATCGAGG
>NZ_CANLZU010000031.1 GCF_947495715.1 uncultured Oceanisphaera sp. | reverse complement strand
GGGAATAGCTCAGCTGGTAGAGCACAACCTTGCCAAGGTTGGGGTCGCGAGTTCGAATCTCGTTTCCCGCTCCAAATACAAAAAAACCGACCATCAGGTCGGTTTTTTTGTATTTGTCTCTCCAGCTGGTGTTTATAGCAAACAGCTTAAATAACTGATCTCTTCAGTTGCTTTGTAAGGGGCGGGCAAAGGGCCCGCTCCGCCGACTCGCCGTCACTTCCACTCCATTAAGCAAATGATCTACTTCATTCCAGTGTAAACATCGGACAAAGGGTCTGCTCCACCGACACGCTCAAGCACATCCATGTGACGCTCAGCACATGACATCCCTGTCATGTGATGGTCGGTGGAACAGATCCCTTTGCCCTCATTAATGTAGCGGAGCCGCCTGTTGGTGCCGTCTGCAGGTAACTCGGTGTTCCAGAAGAGGCAACAGAGAACGGCTCCCACGACCGTGACATGCCAGGGATGGCATGTCCGAGCTTACACGGATGTACTTGTAGCGTGTCGAGGGAGACGGCTGTGTTGCCTCTGGAGCTGAAGATGGGCAGATACTTAATTGGGTCGATACAAGTCATCAGCGGGCGTGTTTGGGCATGCCCTTGTCTACCGCCCGGATCAGCCGTTCCGTCTTGCGATCCACCTGTGCCAGTTTTGCCCGCTGCCGGACCAGCGCCCAGTCGATATGTTCTAGCACCATCTCATCTACATGTTCCCGCTTCAGCTCCAGGGCGTCGACAATAGCGGGGCTTGGCGGAGCATTGCCCAATGCGATGGCGATATTGCGCAGCCAGCGTCGGTGGCCGATTCGCCGGATGGGGCTGCCTTCGGTCTGCTTGAGAAAGTTGGCCTCGCTCCACTCGAACAATGCCAGCAACTCGGGCGTATGCAGGTTATCCCGGGCGGTAAAGTCAGGCTCTTGGCTGGCATCGGCGAAGCGGTTCCAGGGACAGATCAACTGACAGTCGTCACAACCGTAGATGCGATTGCCCATCAACGGGCGAAGATCTTCAGGGATGGAGCCGTCCAGCTCGATGGTGAGGTAGGAGATACAGCGACGGGCATCCACCACATAAGGGGCGACGATGGCTCCGGTGGGGCAGGTGGTGATGCAGGCCACACATTTGCCGCAGCCTTCTTCCACCGGCTGGTCGACGGGCAGGGGCAGGTTGACCAGTAATTCGCCGAGAAAGAAAAAGGAGCCCTGCTGGCGATTGATCAGCAGCGAGTGCTTGCCGGTCCAGCCCAGGCCGGCCTTGGCCGCCAGTGGCCGTTCCAGCACCGGCGCCGAGTCGACGAAGGGGCGGGCGACCAAGTCGCTTGCCCGCAGTTCGATTTTATCGGCCAGTTTCTTCAGTCGCTGACGCAGCACCTTGTGATAATCCCGGCCCAGGGCATAGCGGCTGATGTAGCCCAGATCCGGATTGCCCAGCACCCGGGCGATGGCCGCCTGCTCCGGCAGGTAGTTCATACGCACCGAGATGACTCTCAGGGTGCCGGGCAGCAGCTCATGGGGGCGGGCGCGCATCATGCCGTGACGGGCCATATAGTCCATTTCACCGTGATAGCCCTTAGCCAGCCAGTCGGCCAGCAGCGGCTCATGCTCGGCCAGGTCGGTGTCGGTAATACCGGCCTGGTCAAAGCCTAGCTCTGCTGCCCAGAGCTTGATATCGTGAGCCAAAGTCTCAAAGTCGGGAGCGGTCATGGGCATTATCGGTCTGGAAAAGCCTCATAGTTTAACACAGTCGCTGTGGACATCGGAGCAGATCCGGGTTGGTGAGCGGCAGGCGGCGGCCTGTGGCATGGCGATGTTCGAGCTGATGACCCGGGCCGGACTGGCGGTATTCGAACTGGCCCGCGCCCACTGGCCCGACGCCCGGCACTGGTGGGTATTTACCGGCGGCGGCAATAACGGCGGTGACGGTTATGTGGTGGCCAGGCTGGCCCGGGCGGCCGGTATTCGCGTGCAACTGGTGCAGATGGGTGATGCCGAACGCTTGAGCGGCGATGCGGCCACCGCCCGGGATCATTACCGGGCCGATGGCGGCGCCATCGAAAGCCTGAATGCGCTGCAGGGCACGCCGGATTTGATCATCGACGGGCTGCTCGGCACCGGCCTCGACGGTGAGGTAAGAGAGCATGCGCTGCGTCATATCAATTTGATTAACCAAACGCCCGCTCCGGTGCTGGCGGTGGATGTGCCTTCAGGACTCTGTGCCGATACCGGCCGCATACTGGGGGCGGCGGTCGAGGCCGAGCTGACGCTGTCTTTTATCGGTTTGAAACCCGGTTTGCTGACCGGGCGCGGACCCGATGTCACCGGTCGCTTGTTGCTGGCAAGCCTGGGTATTCAGCCCCGGCTGCAACAGACACCGGTGGCCAGCCTGATGCATTGGGAGCAGGTGCGACGGCAATTACCCCGCCGCCGACGCGGTGCCCACAAGGGCGAAGCAGGGCGCTTGCTTGTGGCCGGCGGCAACACCGGTATGAACGGTGCCGTCAGGCTGGCCGGCGAAGCCGCCTTGCGCTGTGCCACCGGATTGGTGCGGCTGCTCAGTCATTCTGAGCATGTTCATCTGCTGAATTTAACGCGGCCCGAGTTAATGACGGCGGCTTTTTCTGACGTTAATGACTGGGGATGGGCCGATGCGCTGGTGTTGGGCCCGGGGCTGGGGCGAGACGCCTGGGCCCAGCGCCTGTTTGAGGCGGCGATCGAGGCCGGGGTTGCGGGCGACCAGCCGATGGTGATTGATGCAGACGGGCTCTGGTGGCTGGCTCGAGATCGCAACCGCTTGCCGCTTACCGGCCTCTGGGTCCTGACGCCCCACCCGGGGGAGGCGGCGATGCTGCTGGGCTGCAAGACCGCCGACATCGAGGCCGACAGACTGGCGGCGGTGCGAGCCATTCAGCAACAATATGGTGGTGTGGCGGTATTGAAAGGCGCCGGCTCTTTGATAGCAGATGAGCACCATGTCAGATTATGTCATTATGGCAACCCCGGCATGGCGTCGGGCGGGATGGGCGATGTGTTATCTGGTATAATCGGCGCCTTTATGGCTCAGGGACTGACTCCCTTTAACGCGGCCTCGGTGGCGGTGTGTCTTCATGGCCTGGCCGGTGACAAGGCCGCCACCAATGGCGGTATGCTCGGATTGCTGGCATCGGATTTATTCTCTCCACTCAGAAGTCTTATTAATCAAGATGATCAACATGACAACTAACACGCTGACCCTGACGCTTGCCGATGAGCAAGAGACACTGGCGCTGGGTAAAAAACTGGCGCAATCCTGTAGCGAGGCGCTCATTATTTTTCTGCACGGTGAGCTGGGCGCGGGAAAAACCACCCTGAGCCGGGGCATCATTCAGGCCCTGGGGCATGAAGGAAAGGTGAAAAGCCCGACCTACACCCTAGTCGAGCCCTATCAGGTGGGAGGCTGGCAGGTCTATCACTTCGATCTTTACCGCCTGGCCGACCCGGAAGAGCTGGAATACATGGGAATTCGTGACTATTTTACTCCCGACAGCCTCTGTCTGGTGGAGTGGCCCCAACGAGGTGCCGGTATGCTGCCATCGGCCGATCTGGAAGTGACACTGCGCTATCAGGGTGAACAACGCCAGGCATTGATGGAAGCCCGCACCCCGGCTGGCGTGGCGTTACTGGAGAAAATAACAAGGTGAAGTCGATACTGGCATTTTTCTGTTTGTGGTTCAGCGTATCGGCCTGGGCAAACCAGCTGGAAAGCATCCGCATCTGGCCGTCGCCGGACAATACCCGCATCGTGCTCGACATGGGAACGGCGCCGGCCTACGAGTATTTTATGCTCAGCGGGCCTCATCGGCTGGTGGTGGATCTGAGTCAGACCCAGAGCCGGGTCAAATTTTCCGCCATCAACAACAACAGCGAGCTGATCACCAAAATACGCAACAGTAAGCCTCCGCTGGCCAGCAGTTACCGCCTGGTGTTCGAGCTGAAGTCCGGGGTCAAGCCGGTGGTCTTTCCGTTGGCGCCGGCCGGCGACTATGGCCACCGACTGGTGATTGATCTGCCTTATACCGATAAAAGCCGGGCGCCACAGTCGGTGCGCAAGATGATGCCGGTCGGGAAAAGAGAAATCGTCATTGCCATCGATCCGGGCCATGGCGGTGAGGATCCCGGGGCCATAGGGCCGAAGAAAAACCGGGAAAAACACATTACCCTCGCCATTTCCCGCCGGCTGGCCAATATCATCAACAAAGAGCCGGGCATGCGGGCGGTATTGACCCGCACCGGTGACTATTACGTCAACCTCAACCGGCGTTCCGAGATTGCCCGCAAGGCCAAGGCGGATCTGCTGCTTTCCATCCATGCGGACAGCGTGGCCAACAGTGGCCCACGCGGCGCCTCGGTCTGGGTGTTGTCATCCAACCGTGCCAATCGCGAAATGGCCGGCTGGCTGGAAAAGCAGGAACGGCAATCGGAACTGTTGGGCGGCGTGGGCCAGGTGATCTCGCAGACCGACGGCAATCCTTATCTGACCCGCACCTTTCTCGACTTGTCGATGGACCGCTCCCGGGCCGACAGCTACGCCATCAGCGAGCATATATTGTCCGCCATGAGCAAGGTGGTGCGGCTGCACAAGCGCAAGCCGGAACATGCCAGCCTGGCGGTGCTGAAATCACCGGACATTCCTTCGCTGCTGATTGAAGCCGGCTTTATCTCCAACCCGCAGGAAGAGCGCTTGCTGCTCAGCGCATCACACCAGCAAAAGGTGGCCCAGGCGGTGCTGGCCGGGGTCAAGTCCTATTATCGACAAAACCCGGCCAGCGGCACCATGATGGCCAGCGAGCCGGCGGGCAAGGCGCGCCAGCACAAGGTACAAACCGGTGAAAGCCTGTCACTGATCGCCCAGCGTTACGGCATCAGCGTCAGTCGGTTGAAAGGACACAACAGCCTGCAGTCCGATGTGGTTCGTATCGGCCAGGTGCTGGATATTCCCGGGAGCTGATATGCCAATCCAGATACTGCCGGCCCGGCTGGCCAACCAGATTGCCGCCGGTGAAGTGGTGGAACGACCGGCTTCGGTGGTAAAAGAGCTGGTCGAAAACAGCCTGGATGCGGGGGCGACCCGTATCGAGATTGATATCGAGAAGGGCGGCGCCAAGCTGATCCGCATTCGCGACAACGGCTGCGGTATCGGCAAGGACGAACTGACGCTGGCCTTGTCGCGCCATGCTACCTCCAAGGTCAGTACCCTGGAGGATCTGGAGCAGATACTGAGTCTGGGCTTTCGCGGCGAGGCCCTGGCCTCCATCAGCTCCGTATCGCGGCTGACACTGACCTCCAGAACGGCCGAGCAAAGCGAAGCCTGGCAGGCCATGGCAGAAGGGCGCGACATGGCGGTCAAACTGCAGCCGGCGTCGCACCCGCAGGGCACCACGCTGGAAGCGAGCGATCTGTTTTTCAATACCCCGGCGCGACGCAAGTTCATGCGAACCGAAAAAACCGAGTTCGGCCATATCGATGAGGTGATCCGTCGTATCGCCCTGAGTCGTTTCGACGTCGATCTGGTGCTGCGTCACAATGGCAAGCAGGTACGGCAGTACCGGGCGGGTCGGCTGCCGTCCCAGCAGGACAAGCGGTTGGCGGCGGTATGTGGTCCGGCTTTCATGAACTCGGCGCTGAAGCTCGACAGCGAGCATCATGGCCTGCGGTTATGGGGCTGGCTGGCACCGCCGAGTGCGGCCCGGGCCCAGCCGGATGTGCAATATACCTATGTCAATGGCCGCATGATGCGGGACAAACTGCTCAATCATGCGGTGCGCCAGGCCTATGGCGATCGTTTGCCTGCAGAAGGGCATGCGGCCTTCGTGCTTTATCTGGAGCTGGATGCGCGAGAAGTGGACGTGAATGTGCATCCGGCCAAGCACGAGGTGCGTTTTCATCAGTCACGGCTGGTGCACGATTTTATCTGTCAGGTACTGCTGCAGGTGCTGGAGCAGCAACCGCAACCGCCATTACGGGTCAATACCGACACCGGCGAACTGAAACAACCGCTCGATACAACGGCATCGGCAGCTGACCGTTCGGCCACGCGGCGTGAGTCGATCAGCTATCAGGCGCCCCGTCATGGCTATGGCAGTGGCCTGTCTGCACGCGAGTCTCGGCCGAGTGCGGTCAGCCGCGGTGAATGGCAGGGCATCGATGGTCTGTTGACCACCGTTGCTGCCGAACAGAATACGGCCGAGCAGAAGACGGCTTCATCACCGTTACCGACACCGTATCTAGTGTCATCCACGCACGATACCGCCGTGCCGCCGGCAGAATCCATATCGGGTCAACCCCTGTTGCTGATCAAGGAGCGAGGGCTGGTGGTATTGCATCGGCAAGGCCTCTGGCTCTGTGATCTCGACCGGGCCCGGGCTTACGCCGATGGTCTGGCCTTGCTCGAGGTCTGGCAGCAGGGGCTGACCCCGCAGCCGCTGTTGCTGCCCATCCGACTTGCCCTCGATGTGAAGCAGCAAGCGGCACTGGAGCGGCATCAACCACAGCTGCAAAAGTTGGGGCTGGAGTTGAAAACCGCAGCCGGCGACACCATTATTCTGACCCGGGTACCGCAGCCGCTGCGCCATGCGGATCTGGCCCGTTTGTTTCCCGAATTGCTGGCGCGGCTGGAGCGGGAGACGGCTGCCGAGCCGGCGGCCCTGTGTCAGTGGCTGGCGGCCCAGGGCAGGTCGGCTCGGCAACGCTGGACCATGGCCGAGGCGATAGCCTTGTGGCAACAGCTGCAGCCGGACATGCCGGATGAAGCGCCGTTTCTGCAGCCGGTGGCGATAGAGCAACAACTAGACAGGTGGATAAATGGGGACTGAACCCCTTGCAATATTTTTGATGGGGCCCACGGCCTCGGGCAAGACCAGCCTGGCGATGGAGCTGTGCCGGGAGCTGCCCTGCGAGCTGATCAGCGTCGACTCGGCGCTGGTGTACCGGGGCATGGATATCGGCACTGCCAAGCCGACGACCGACGAGCTGGCCGTCACCCCTCACCGGCTGATTGATTTGCTGGATCCCAAAGAGGCCTATTCGGCCGCCGATTTTCGGCGTGATGCCCTGGCGGCGATGGCCGAGATTTCGGCGGCCGGTCGCATTCCGCTGCTGGTGGGCGGCACCATGCTCTATTTCAAGGCGTTACTGGAAGGACTATCGCTCTTGCCCGGTGCCGATGCCGCAGTAAGAGCTCAAATTGAATCCGAAGCTCGACAACATGGCTGGAGCCAGCTGCACGAACAGCTGGCCGATATAGACCCGGTGGCGGCGGCGCGAATCCATCCCAACGATCCTCAGCGGCTGTCCCGGGCGCTGGAGGTTTTTCGTATTTCCGGTAAAACGCTCACAGAATTAACGCAGAGCAAGGGTGATCCCTTGCCTTACAAAGTGTTACAGTTTGCGATTGCACCCAGCGAGCGGACCGAGCTGCATCGACGTATTGCCGAGCGTTTTCGGCTGATGCTGTCTCAGGGTTTCGAACAGGAAGTTCGAACGCTTTATGAGCGAGGTGATTTGCATCCCGATCTGCCGTCTATTCGTTGTGTCGGCTATCGACAGATGTGGGATTACCTGAATGGGGTTGTCGGCTATGATGAAATGGTGGAACGCGGTATTGCCGCTACCCGCCAGCTGGCCAAACGGCAGTTGACCTGGCTCAGGGGATGGCCGGATCTGCAATGGCTGGGCACCGATAATAAAGAGGTCGGTCGTGACGTGATTGCACAGGTCAGACAGGCCCGACACGAAAGACAACAATAACAATTTTCATAATGACAAAAGATAAGGACAACAAGATGGCTAAGGGACAATCTTTGCAGGACCCGTTTCTGAATGCGCTGCGACGAGAGCGGGTCCCGGTCTCTATTTATCTGGTGAATGGCATCAAGTTGCAGGGACAGGTAGAGTCATTCGACCAATTCGTTATTCTGCTTAAAAATACCGTCAGTCAGATGGTGTACAAGCATGCCATTTCGACCGTGGTACCCGCCCGGCCGGTGCATTTAGTGACACCGCCCACCGGTGGCGCCGAGCCCGCAGAACCGGAACAGGATCCTTCTTGAGCTTGATTTACCATTCTTTGCCGCCTTATTGCGGCCTGATGCCGTGCGAAGGTTCCGAAAGACGGAGGACTGGCCTTGTTTGAACGTTATCAAGGTGGTGAGTCCGCCATTCTGGTTCACGTCAATTTCGCCGACGACAGCGAACGGGAAGATCTCGAAGAGCTGGAGCTACTGAGCGATTCTGCCGGCGTTAGCATCTGCGCGGTGCTGACGGGGAGCCGGAGTTCGCCGCAACCCAAATTCTTTATCGGCACCGGCAAGGTAGACGAGCTGGCGGCATTGGTGCAGATGCATCAGGCCGATGTGGTGATCTTCAACCACAGCCTGAGCCCGGCCCAGGAGCGTAACCTGGAGCGGGAGGTGAAGTGTCGGGTGCTGGATCGTACCGGCCTTATTCTGGATATCTTCGCCCAGCGCGCCCGTACACATGAAGGCAAGCTGCAGGTCGAACTGGCCCAGTTGCGCCATCTGTCGACCCGTCTGGTTCGGGGCTGGACTCACCTTGAACGCCAAAAAGGCGGTATCGGTCTGCGTGGCCCGGGGGAAACCCAGCTGGAAACGGATCGTCGTTTGCTGCGTGATCGCATCAAATATATTCAGAAGCGGTTGGAAAAAGTCTCGCGTCAGCGTGAGCAGGGCCGGCGAGCGCGCAAGCGCAACGAGATTCCGACCCTGTCGCTGGTCGGCTATACCAACGCCGGCAAGTCGACCCTGTTCAATCGAATCACCCAGGCCGGTGTCTATGCGGCTGATCAGCTGTTCGCCACCCTGGATCCGACCCTGCGCAAGGTTGAGCTGCCGGATGCCGGGCCGGTGATCCTGGCCGATACTGTCGGCTTTATTCGCCATCTGCCCCACGATTTGATCGCCGCCTTCAAGGCCACGCTGCAGGAAACGCGTGATGCGGATCTTTTGCTGCATGTGGTGGACTGCGCCGATGAGCAGATGCGAGAAAATATCGACGAAGTCGATTCGGTGCTCGAGCAGATCGACGCCGACGAAGTACCCGTGTTGATGGTATTCAACAAGATAGACAAGCTGGAGCAGCCCAGTAGTCGGGTCGAGCTGAATGAAGAGGGCAAGCCCCGAGCCGTCTGGCTGTCGGCGCAGGAGGATCTGGGCATAGAGGGGCTGCTGGAGGCGCTCAATCAATTGCTGGCGGGGGTGCTGGTTGAACATCGGCTGATTCTGCCGCCATCGGCGTCCAGGCTGCGCAGTCGACTGTACGCCATGAACGGAATCGTGAATGAAGCGTTTGGGGAGCAGGGAGAGTTTGTGGTTGATATCCGGTTGCAGCAGGCCGATTGGCATCGTCTGCTTAAACAGGAAGGTGAACAGCTAGCACGCTTTATAAGCGATTGATTGCTTGGTAAAGTTACTTTTATAAACCAGACAGACGGAGAGACAAATGGCTTGGAATGAGCCTGGAAATGGTGGCAAAGACCGTGATCCCTGGGGAAATAACGGCAAGCAACAAGGTGGCCCGCCGGATCTGGATCAGGTTATTCGTAACCTGAGTAGTAAATTAGGTGGCTTGCTGGGCCGTCGCGGCTCAGGCGGCGGTGGTGGTGGCATTGGCTCCTTCGGCATCGTGGTGGGGCTGGTGCTCGCGCTGGTGGTCTGGGTGGTCAGTGGTTTCTATACCATCGGCGAAGCCCAGCGTGGCGTGGTGCTGCGGTTTGGTAACTACTACCAAAGCGTGGAGCCGGGCCTGAGCTGGAAGGCGACCTTTATCGATCGAGTGTTTCCGGTTGATGTGGAAACCGTACGCTCACTACCGGCATCCGGTTTTATGCTGACCAAGGATGAAAACCTGGTCCGCGTCGAAATGGATGTTCAGTATCGTGTGCTTGCGCCGCGTGACTACCTGTTTAACGTGACCAATGCCGACGACAGCCTGCGACAGGCGCTCGACAGTGCGCTGCGCTACGTGGTGGGTCATAGCACCATGGACGATGTACTGACGGTGGGTCGTGAGCGAGTGCGTCAGGAAACGCGTGAGTTGCTGGAGCAGATTATCGAACCTTACCAGCTGGGTCTGGCGGTTCTGGATCTCAACTTCCTGCCGGCGCGTCCGCCGGAAGAAGTGAAAGATGCCTTCGATGATGCCATTGCGGCGCAGGAAGATGAACAGCGCTTTATTCGTGAAGCCGAAGCCTATGCCCGAGAAATCGAGCCCAAGGCCCGGGGTCAGGTACAGCGCTTGTTGCAGGAGGCGGAAGCCTATAAAGAACAGGTTTCACTGCGTGCAGAAGGTGAAGTGGCTCGTTTCCGTGAACTGCTGCCTCAGTATCAGCAGCAGCCCAAGCTGACTCGTGACCGTATCTATCTGGAAACCATGGAAGAGATCTACAGCAAGGTCAACAAGGTGATCGTGGATACGCCGGAAGGCAATAACAGCCTGCTTTATCTGCCGCTGGACAAACTGGCAGAGCAGAATGCCAACCGTCCTGCCCGGGTTGATCCCAATGTCATCACATCGGATTATATTAACGGCTTACAAAAGCAAGCCGGTTCGGACAGCGGACAGCTCAGATCCGGCTCCGATAGCGGTTCCATTCGTCCAACAGGGAGAAACTAAGCGATGAAAAGAGTATTAATCGTGGTTCTTGCCCTGATTGTCATTGTGCTCTACTCCTCGGTATTTGTGGTGGTAGAAGGCGAGCGGGGCATAGTGCTGCAATTCGGCAAGGTGAAGCGGGAGCAAGGCTCCGATCTGCCCACCGTCTATGAGCCGGGTCTGCACTTCAAGGTGCCGATGATCGATCAGGTACGCAAGCTGGATGCGCGCATTCAAACCCTGGACGATCAGGTGGATCGCTTCGTGACCTCGGAGAAGAAAGACTTGATCATCGACTCCTACGTCAAATGGCGCATCGATAACTTTGCCAACTACTATCTGGCGACCGGCGGCGGTAACCGCCTGCAGGCCGAAAGCCTGCTGCGTCGGCGGATCAACAACAGCCTGCGTTCCGAAATCGGTAGCCGCACCATTCGCGACATCGTGTCCGGTGAGCGGGGTGACGTGATGGAAAGTGCGCTGCGTGGCTTGCTGGAGTCGTCTTCCGAGCTGGGGATCAAGGTGCTGGATGTGCGGATCAAGCAGATCAACCTGCCGACCGAAGTATCCAATTCCATCTATCAGCGCATGAGAGCCGAGCGTACCGCGGTGGCCCGAGAGCACAGATCCGAAGGCCGCGAGCAGGCCGAGATCATCAAGGCCGAAGCGGATCGACTGGTGACGGTGATGATCGCCGACGCTCAGCGTAACTCCCGTACCCTGCGAGGTCAGGGAGATGCACTGGCAGCGAACATCTATTCCGATGCTTACTCGGCGGATCCGGAATTTTTCAGCTTTATCCGCAGCCTCGAAGCCTATCGCAAGAGCTTCGAGCAGGGGGGTGACATGATGATCCTCAAGCCGGAGGGCGATTTCTTCCGCTATCTCAAAAATCCTTCGGGACAACCGCAGTAAAAAAAAGCCCGGGAAACCGGGCTTTTTTCTGCCTGACATATTCCCTAAAGCCGGGTTTATCATGTTCCGACCTTGGTCAAAATTTGATAGACTCCATTTTTAATAACTTAACAGTTAGTGAAAGGAAAAATGGGACAAAACGTTGTTGTACTTGGCACCCAATGGGGTGACGAAGGCAAGGGCAAGGTCGTAGACCTCCTTACCGACAAGGCCCGTTATGTTGTGCGCTATCAAGGCGGACACAATGCCGGTCATACTCTGGTCATCGATGGTAAAAAAACCGTTCTCCACCTTATTCCATCAGGCATTCTGCGTGACAACTGTACCTGCATCATCGCCAATGGTGTGGTGTTGTCACCGGAAGCGCTGCTGAAGGAAATGGCCGGTCTGGAAGCCAGCGGTGTACCGGTGCGCGAGCGCCTGGTGCTGAGCGAAGCGTGCCCGTTGATCCTTCAGTATCATGTGGCGATGGATGTGGCCCGGGAAGAAGCCCGTGGCGCCAAGGCCATCGGCACTACAGGTCGCGGCATCGGCCCGGCCTATGAAGACAAGGTTGCCCGTCGCGGTTTGCGCGTTGGCGATTTGTCCAACATGGACGCCTTTGCCGTCAAGCTGAAGGAAGTGGTTGAATACTACAACTTCCAGCTCACCGGTTTTTATGGTGCCGAAGCTGTCTCTTATGAGGACGTGCTGGAAAAGGCCAAGGGCTATGCCGAGCTGCTGACCAGCATGGTGGTGGACGTGACCGACGTGCTGGACAAGGCGCGTATCAAGGGCGACAAGATCATGTTCGAAGGTGCCCAGGGCACGCTGCTGGACATCGACCACGGTACCTACCCTTACGTGACTTCTTCCAACACCACCGCCGGTGGCGTGGCGACCGGCTCCGGCTTTGGTCCCTGCTACCTGGATTATGTATTGGGCATTATCAAAGCCTATACCACGCGTGTTGGTTCCGGTCCTTTCCCTACCGAGCTTTACGACGGTAAAGAGAAGCTGGATGCAGACGGTAAACACCTGGGTACTGTGGGCCATGAATTTGGTGCGACTACCGGTCGTTTACGTCGTACCGGCTGGTTGGATATCGTGGCCATGAAGCGCGCCATTCAGGTGAACTCCATTTCCGGTTTCTGTCTGACCAAGCTGGACGTACTGGACGGTCTTGAAGAGATCAAGATTTGTGTGGGCTATAAAATGCCCGACGGTTCGGTCAAGGATGTGCCACCGATGGCCGCCGAAGACTACGAAACCGTGACGCCGGTCTACGAGTCCATGCCTGGCTGGAGCGAGAAGACGTTTGGTGTTGTTACCGTTGAAGGCCTGCCTCAGGCGGCCCGTAACTATATCAAGCGTATTGAAACGCTGACCGGTGTGCCGATAGATATTATTTCTACCGGTCCGGATCGTGATGAGACCATGATTCTGCGTCATCCCTTCGACGCTTGAGCGTAACGCTCAGCGCTTATAAAAAACGCCAGCCTCAAGGGGCTGGCGTTTTTTATTGGGCGCGAGAACGTGAGGGGGAAAAGGGTGAGGCGTGAGGAGAAAGACCTCTCGGCCCTGGCGTTTCACACCTTATTCCTCACTCCTCACTCCTCACTCCTCACTTCTCACTGTTTAACTGCTGCGCTCTACCGCCATATGGGCCAGAGCAACCAGGGCCGACTTGTGCTCTGAGTCGGGCAGTATGTTCAGGCTGTCGATGGCTTTCTGGGCCTCATCCTGAGCCCGTTGCTGGCTGTATTCCAGCGCCTTGGTATCGGCCAGGATAGCCATGATCTCCTCGAGGTGCTCCATGCCGGTGCGGTTGGCGATGGCGTCACGGATACGCTCGCGTTGGGCATGGTTACCCACGGCCATGGCGCGAAGCAGCGGCAGCGTCGGCTTGCCTTCGGCCAGATCGTCACCCACGTTCTTGCCCATGTCGTGGCTATCCGAGCTGTAGTCCATGATGTCGTCCACCAGCTGGAAGGCGGTACCCAGGTATTTACCGTAGTCGAGCATGGCCTGCTCGATCTCGGGCGGCTGATGGGTGAGTACGGCGGCCAGCCGGGTAGCGGCCTCGAACAGCTTGGCGGTCTTGCAGTAAATCACCTGCATGTAGCTGTCTTCGGTGGTATCCGGGTCGTTGCAGTTCATCAACTGCAGTACTTCGCCCTCGGCGATGATATTGGTGGCGTCGCTCAGGATATTCATGATTTTCATGTTATCCAGCTCGGTCATCATCTGAAAGGCGCGGGTATAGAGAAAATCACCGACCAGCACGCTGGCGGCATTGCCAAACAGCGCATTGGCGGTATCCCGGCCTCGACGCAGATCCGACTCGTCCACCACATCGTCATGCAACAGGGTGGCGGTATGAATGAATTCGATGATGGCCGCGAGGGTAATATGGGCCTGATCCTCATAGCCCAGGGCGCGGGCCGCCAGCACGGTGAGTTGGGGCCGCATACGCTTGCCGCCGGCACCGACGATATAGAAGCCAAGTTGGTTGATCAGGGCCACATCCGATTGCAGGCGTGACATGATCAGTGTGTTGACCGATTGCATATCCAGCTCGGTCAGTTGTTTTATCTTGTTGATATCTACCATAAAGTTATAAGCCGGACGATGCAGTCTGAAGTCATTGATGTTGGGATTTTACACTATTTGTCAAAGGGATAAAGCCACCCCGCCGGGCTTTGGGATTAAAGCCGGCGCGACCGATTTTTTTATGGTTGCGGACTTGTCTCGGCATATCAATCTGCGTACAATACGCGACCATTGTAGAACAGTTTTAGTGCACGACCCGAAGAGGGTAAAAGTGCCAAAAATCGGAGTTATAATCATGTACGCGGTAATCCAAAGCGGCGGAAAACAGCACCGTGTAGCCGAAGGCCAGGTCATTCGTCTGGAAAAGCTGGACGTTGAAACTGGCGCATCTGTCGAATTCGACAAGGTGCTGATGGTTGCTCAAGGTGAAGACGTTAAAGTTGGTGTTCCTTACATCGACGGTAGCAAAGTGGTTGCAGAAGTCGTAGCTCACGGTCGTGGCAAAAAAGTCAAGATCGTCAAGTTCCGTCGTCGTAAGCACTCTCGCAAACAGCAGGGTCATCGTCAGTGGTTCACTGAAGTTAAGATCACTGGTATCAGCGCCTAAGAGGGGAGTTAAGTTCCATGGCACATAAAAAAGCAGGCGGCTCAACTCGTAACGGTCGCGATTCAGAAAGCAAACGTCTTGGCGTCAAGCGTTTTGGTGGTGAAAATGTCCTGGCGGGCAACATCATCGTTCGTCAGCGCGGAACCAAGTTCCACGCCGGCGACAACGTAGGTCTGGGCAAAGATCACACTCTGTTCGCCAAAGCCGACGGCAAGGTGAAGTTTGAGATTAAAGGTCCCAAGAACCGCAAGTTCGTTAGCATTGTAGCCGAGTAAGCTGCAAGCAGGACTAAAAAAGCCCCGCCAACCGGCGGGGCTTTTTGCTTTACAAAAAGCACATTCGGCGTTTGAGCCGGATATACTGCGCTCAGAAACGAATGGGAGAGCAATACAATGAAGTTTGTCGATGAAGCGGAAATCCGGGTTGAAGCCGGTGACGGTGGTAACGGTTGCGTTAGTTTCCGCCGTGAGAAATACATCCCCAATGGGGGCCCCGACGGCGGCGATGGCGGCGATGGCGGCGATCTTTATATGCTGGCCGACGAGAACCTCAACACCCTGATCGACTATCATTTCGAACGTTTTCACCGTGCCGAGCGGGGTGAAAATGGTCGCAGCAGTAACTGTACCGGCAAGCGTGGTCAGGATCTGGTGCTGAAAGTACCGGTAGGTACTCGCGCCAAAGATGAAATGACCGGTGAAATTCTGGGCGATATGACCCGTCATGGCCAGAAACTGCTGGTCGCCAAGGGCGGCTTTCACGGCCTGGGCAACGCGCGTTTCAAAAGCTCGGTAAACCGGGCGCCAAGGCAGAAGACCAACGGTACGCCGGGGGAAATCCGCAACCTGCTGCTTGAGCTGTTGTTGCTGGCCGACGTGGGTCTGCTGGGCCTGCCCAATGCGGGCAAGTCGACCTTTATCCGTGCCGTCTCTGCCGCCAAGCCCAAGGTGGCCGATTATCCCTTTACCACCCTGGTGCCTAATCTGGGCGTGGTGCGTTGCGATGGCCACAAGAGCTTTGTGGTTGCCGATATTCCCGGCTTGATCGAAGGCGCGGCCGATGGCGCCGGTCTGGGCATTCGTTTTCTCAAGCACCTGGAGCGGTGCCGGGTCTTGCTGCACATGATCGATGTGCTACCGGTGGATGAGTCCGATCCGGCGGATAATGCGGACATTATCGTCAATGAACTGGTGCAGTACAGCGATGCCCTGGCCGCCAAACCGCGCTGGCTGGTGTTCAACAAGCTGGACCTGGTACTGGAAGACGAAGCCGAAGCCACCATACAGAAGGTCATCGAGCTGCTGGATTGGAAAGGCCCCGTGTTCCGCATCAGTGCCATCGGTAAAGAAGGCACCAAGGAGCTGACTCAGGCGCTGATGAGCTTCCTGGATGAGAACCCGCGTACCCAGAAAGAGCTGGAAGAAGCCCGTGAGCCGGTCAACTTCAAGTGGGATGAGTATCATCAGGCTACACTGGCCGAAAATACCGAGTCGGTCGATGACGATGATGACGACTGGGATGAAGACGACGACGATGGTCATGTTGTCTATACCCGGGAATAATTCATGATGGTGTCGTTGATCGTGGCGATGACCCAAGAGCGGGTTATCGGTAAAGAGAACCGTATGCCCTGGCACCTGCCGGCGGATCTGGCTTATTTCAAGCAAACGACACTGGGCAAGCCGGTGGTGATGGGGCGTAATACCTTCGATTCCATCGGCAAGCCGCTGCCCGGACGGCGTAATGTCATCGTCAGTACTCGCCTGGCCGAGGCGCCGGCGGGGACCGAACTGGTTGCTTCTCCGGACGAGGCGCTGGCGTTGCTGCAGGATGAAGCCGAGGTGATGATCATCGGTGGCGGTCAGCTCTATGCGGCCTTTATGCCGTTGGCACATCGCTTGTATCTGACCCGCATTGAAGCCAGCCTGGAAGGGGATACCCACTTTCCTCTGGTTGAATCAGACTGGAAGTTGGTATTGGAGCAACGACGGCCGGCAGATGAGCGCAATCGATACGATTGCCGGTTTCAGATGCTGGAGCGAGCCTGAGTGTGTAAAAAAGCCCGGCGATAAGCCGGGCTTTTTTACACCTCACACCTCACACCTCACACCTCACACCTCACATCTCATACCAATCCCACTAAACAAATGATCTATTTCATTTTTGTATAAAAGTCGAACAAAAGGCCCGCTCCCCCGACTCGCCGTGAATCCCTCCCTGGAGGCTCAGCCGCGCCATCCGTGGCGCGGATGGTCGGCTGAGCAGATCCCTTTGTCCTCCTTGAAGCTCCGGCGTCGCCTGTTAGCTCTGCCTGCGGACTTCCAGAAGAGGCAACAGAGAACGGCTCCCACGACCGTGAAATGCCAGGGACGGCATTTCCGAGCCCCCACGGATGGGTTCATGGCGTGTCGTGGGAGGCGGCTGTGTTGCCTCTGATCTGAGGCCTTAATATGATCAGATCATTACTGGGATTGGTTTCACACCTTATACCTCACACCTCACGGGCCTCAGGCATAAACCGGGCAGGGCGTTGCGATACGATCTCCGCTTTCCCAGTGCAGCATGGTCAGACTTCCTCCCCAGACACAGCCGGTATCCAGAGCATGGATATCGGCGGCATCACATCGGCCTTCCAGTGCGGCCCAATGACCGAAGATCAGCGGTGGATCCTGGCGATCCTGGCGTAATGTGAACCAGGGTACCAGTGTCGATGGCGCATCGGTCAGGGCGGCCTTGTGCTCGAAGTCGAGACGGCCATCCGGGTGGCACAGTCGCATGCGGGTAAAGGCATTGACGGTATAGCGTAGCCGCTCTGTATCGGACAGCGTCGGCTGCCAGAAATCCGGCTGATTGCCATACATCTGTTGCAGTCGCTCCCGGTAATGAGGCGACTGCAGCTCGGCCTCGGCCATGCGCGCCGAGGTACGAGCCTGCTCGATATTCCACTGTGGTGGTATGCCCGCATGACTGATGGCAAAGCCGTGCTGTTCATGCTCGGCCAGCAGCGGCCGATGGCGCAGCCAGTACAGTAGATCGGCCCGGTCGGCCGCCTGCAATATTTCATCTACCCGGTCGGCGGCCTTGGGCTTGCGGATGCCGTGGGCCACCGCCAGCAGGTGCAGATCGTGATTGCCGAGTACGGTAGTGGCGGCATCGCCAAGGGCGATGATCCGGCGCAGGCAGCCCAGTGAGTCCGGCCCGCGCGCCACCAGATCGCCGGTCAGCCAGAGCTGGTCACGGGACGGATTGAAGGCTACTTCGGCCAGCAGTTGATTCAGCTCGACCAGGCAACCCTGCAGATCGCCAATCAGGTAGGTGGCCATCAGTTGATCAGGTTGGGCTGGGCGAGACGAAAGGCATCTATCGGTGCCTCGAATTCGCCACCGTCTTCCCGGGTCATGGTATAGCTGCCTTCCATGACGCCCACCGGTGTTTCCAGGCTGACACCACTGGTGTAGGTATATTCTTCCCCCGGCGCTATGTTCGGTTGCTCACCCACCACACCGCTGCCTTCCACTTCGATTACCTTGCCGTTGGCATCGGTGATCACCCAGCGACGACTGATCAGCTTGACCCTTTCATCACCACGGTTACGAATGGTAATGGTGTAGGCAAACACATAATGCTGCTCATCGGGAGCGGAGCGGTCGGCCAGATAACGGGGTTGTGTGATGATATGAATCGCGCCGGGGGTCATAATTATTCCTTGCGTTGGGCCAGGGCGTTGGCCAGGGTCACGTACTGCACCAGAGACAGCTGCTCGGGCCGAGCGGTCGGATCCAGCCCCAGTGCGGTGAGCTGGTCGACGCTGAACAAATGGCTCAGGCTGTTGCGAATGGTCTTGCGTCGTTTGCCGAAGGCATCGGCGGCCACACGGGACAGGCAGGAGATATCCTGTGCCGGATAAGGCGGTACTTCGTAAGGCAGCAGCTTGACCACGGCGGAGTCTACCTTGGGGGCCGGACGGAAGGCGTCGGGACCGACTTCCAGTACCGGTACCACCTGGCAATAATACTGTGCCATCACACTCAGCCGACCATAGGCCTTGCTGCCGGGACCGGCAGCCAGCCGGTTGACCACTTCTTTCTGCAGCATGAAGTGCATGTCTTCCACGTGCGCGGCAAACTCGAACAGGTGAAACATCAGCTGAGTAGAGATGTTATACGGCAGGTTACCGAAAATTTTCAGTTTCTTGCCCGGCTCCTGCAACTGAGTGAAGTCAAACTTCATCGCATCGGCCTGATGGATGCTGAGCTTGTCCTTCAGAAACGGATGCTCGGCCAGCCGAGCGGCCAGATCCCGATCCAGCTCGACCACGTTGAGCCGCTGGATGCGATCACAGACCGGGCCGGTGAGGGCGCCGAGTCCGGGGCCGATTTCGACCATGGTAAAGTCATCGCTGGGATGAATGGCATCGACTATCTGATCGATGATGTAGTCATCATGCAGAAAATTCTGACCGAAACGTTTACGAGCCTTGTGACCCTGGTGAACCTTACTATTCATCGCGTTTTTCTATCATTTCAATGGCTTGATTAAGCGCGCACAGCATGCTGCCCGCATCGATTTTATTGGTTCCGGCCAGCTCCAGAGCGGTGCCGTGATCCACCGAGGTGCGGATAAAGGGCAGCCCCAGAGTGATATTGACCGCCTTGCCGAAGCCGATATATTTCAGTACCGGTAATCCCTGGTCATGGTACATGGCCAGGAAGGCATCCGCATCCTGCATGTATTTTTGCTGGAACACCGTATCGGACGACAGGGGGCCCACCAGATCCATGCCCTCGGCTCTGAGCGTCTCGAGGGTGGGAATGATGATATCCAGCTCTTCCCGTCCCAGGTGGCCATCTTCGCCCGCATGGGGGTTCAGCCCGCAAACATAGATACGCGGGCTGGGCAGGGCGAATTTGGTCTTCAGCTCGGCGTGCAGAATACGAATGATTTTGCTGAGCCGGTCTTCGGTGATGGCCTTGGCCACATAGGCCAGCGGTATGTGGGTGGTGACCTGCGCCACACGCAGTCCCGGTGCGGCCAGCAACATCACCACATCCGGCACATTGGCCTGCTGGGCAAAAAATTCGGTATGGCCGCTGAACGAGACCCCGGCCTTGTTGATGATGCCCTTGTGCACGGGACCGGTGACCACGGCGGCAAACTCGCCGTTCATGTTACCGTCGGAGGCGCGCTTCAGGGTTTCCAGTACATAGAGACCATTGGCTTCGTCGAGCACGCCGGGCAAGGCCGGCTTTGCCAGTTTGACCGGTGCTATGGTCAGGGTACCGGCCCGTTGGGGCCGAGGGGGCAGATCGGGCCGGTAGGGTTGCAGGGTCAGTTGTTTGCCCAGGGCATCAGCCCGGCTCTGGATCAGCTCCGGATCGGCGATCACCACCAGCTCTGCCGGCCAGTCTTGCTCGGCGAGGGCCAGCATCAGCTCGGGGCCGATGCCGGCGGGCTCACCGGGCGTTATTGCGATACGTTGACAAATCACAGTTCACCGTTCGATAAATGAGTGTCGACAATACGGATATAGGCTTCATCTTTCAGCTCATCGAGCCAGGTCTGCACTTCTTCGGTAAAGCGACGGTTGAAAATAAGCTGGTAGGCTCTTTGCTCGGTGGCCTGCTCGGTGGCATCCATCACACGCTTGTCCTCCAGCTGCACCAGGTGCCAGCCATGCTCGGAGCGGAACGGCTCACTGAGCTGGCCCACCTCAAGCTGGTTGACGGTGTCACGAAAGCTGCTGACATACATTTCCGGGGCCGCCCAGCCCAGGTCACCGCCATTGATGGCCGAGCCCGGATCTTCGGAAAACTGTTCCGCCAGCTGGGCCATGCTGGCCTCACCGGCACGAATGGAGCGGGCAAAGCCGGCCAGTCGGGACTGGGCTTTTTCTTCACTCAGAATGATGGAAGGCTTGAGCAGGATATGGCGGGCTCTGACTTCAACCGCCTGCACGGTTTTGGCTGTGCTGCCCTGGGTATCAAACACCGTAAGAATATGCAGGCCGGCACCGGAGCGAATTGGGCCGATGATATCACCCTTGCGGTTATTCTTCACGGCTTCGCTGAACAGGGAGGGCATTTCGTTGATGCCCAGCATGCCCCAGTCACCGCCTTCCAGCGCCTTGGGACCGGCACTGTGGGCAATGGCCAGCTTGCGGAAATCGGCCCCTTGCTCCAGTTGCTTGAGCAGCTTTTCCGCCTGGCGGCTGGCCTGGCGCAATTGTTCGGTGTCGGGAGTGGCGGGCAGCGGCAGCAGTATGTTACCGACCCGGTAGCGAGTCTGGTTCTGGCCCTGCTCCTTGATCATCTGCACCACCTGTTTGACTTCCTGATCGGAAATATTGATGCGACGGCGCACCTGATTGCGCGCCAGTTCACTCAGCAGAATTTCGTTGCGTACCTGCTCGCGAAACCGGGCGTAGGTCAGGCCGTCGGCCTTGATGCCGGCGCGCAATTGCTCGGGCGTCTTGCCTTCGCTGCGGGCGATGTTGGTAATGGCTTGTTCAAGCTGAGTATCGGTGATGCGCAGCCCCAGCCGTTCGGCCAGTTGCCGTTGCAGGCTTTCGAGTACCAGTCGATCCAGCGCCTGTCGACGCAGTGACTGTTCATCCGGCAGTGGCTGCCCGGCGGTGGCCGCACTTTGTTTTACCTGAGTGACCAGGCCTTCGAGCTGGCTTTCCAGCACTACATCCTGGTTGACGACGGCAACGACTTTATCGAGCAACTCCGCCGCCTGGCTGGTGGCCGATATCAGGCCCAGACCGGCGGCAATCAGCAGTTGTTTACATCTATTATTCATGACAAGTCCTGTGCGCAATGAAAATCAGTTATTGAGATTAAAGGGGCGATAATAGGGCAACAAGCTGGTACCCGGCGAAAAGTCACCGCTGCCGGTACCAAATGAGCTGAAGCCTTTCAGTTCGAAGCGCAGTCCGATCAGCGTTTCCTGCTGTGTTTCGGTCGGACTGAGCAGCGAGTCTTCTTTTTGTGATTGTTCCCACACCAGGCTGACGGCCCAGCAGCAGGAGTCGTAACGCAGCCCTATCAGAGTATCGATATTGCGACTTAGTTCAATATCCCGGTAATGACCGCCAATCAGCCGCCACTGCGGATCCAGTGGCCAGGAGAAGGTGCCCCCCAGCTGGTTGAGATCATTGCCCAGGCTGGCATCCGTAAAATAGCTCTGGTTCAGGTGGCGTAAGCCAAGCTGGGCCAGCTTGCCCTCGTCGTTGTATTCGAGGGTGACATTGCCGGCGGCGAGCCGGCTATTGGTGGTGTCCTGCTGGGCCTCGGTATGTACAAACCAGCTGCCGTCGATGTTCAGGTCACCCTCGAAAGTCAGGAAGGATCGCTTGAAATCGCTGGGCTCCTCACTGGGAAACAGCCGTACACGGGGTGAGGTAAAGTTATAGGTCTGGGCCAGGGCCAGGCGCAACCGTTCGACGCTGTCAGCATCGTAGATGCGACTGGTGAAGCCGGCGGTCAGCTGGTTGGCATCACTGATCCGATCCAGACCGGCAAAGCGGCGGTCGCTGAACAGGCTGTAGTAGTCCTGGCGCATATCGGTGGTGTCGTACAGGCCGATATTATCCTGCTCCTTGAACGGCACATACAGGTACTGCAGTTGCGGCTCCAGGGTCTGGGTAAAGTCCTGCTCAAACCATTGGGCTTCCCGGTCGAACACCAGGGTGCCGTTGAGTCGTAGGCGGGGCAGCAGCCGGTCGACGCTGGAGTCCAGGCTGTCGGCGGTAAAGCCCTGAACGTTACGGTAATAGGGAGCCAGCGTGTCTGGAATATCCTGCTCGTAATGAGTGTAATAGGCGCCCACATCGGTGGTGAGTTTTGCGCCCGGCTGGTTGACGACGGAATACACCAGTTTGGGCTCCGCATGAAAGCGCGTCGCCTGGTAGGTATTGTTGTTGTCGTTGTTGAACCGGGTCAGCTCGGAATCCAGCCCCAGATCGAACTCACCAAAGCCACGATAGCTGGTCAGCGCCAGGCTGGGTGCCAGCTGAAAGGGCATAGTCTGTTGATTGGCTCTGAGGATCTGGTAATCCCGCACCTCGGTGGTCAGCTGCCAGTGCCGGTCATAGTAACCGCCACCAAATGACTGCATCAGCTGGTTGTCGACCAGTTGCCCGACCGGTGGCGAGAAATCGTCAAAATAAGCGAAATCCCAGCCGGCGACCTTGGTGTAGTCGATGTTGCCGCGCCAGTGACCATCGGCATCGAAGCGGGCGTTATGGCGCCAGTTGAACAGCCAGCGCGCGTCATCCTGCCATTGGGTATCGGCCAGCTGATCGTCGCTAGACAGATATTCGCCATAGAGGGTGCCGCTTTGTCCTTCTACCGGCAGGTAGCGGAATTCGAGCTGGCTCATGGTGCCACGCTTGCTCATGATACGGGGCGTCAGGGTGGCGTCGTAGTTGGGTGCGATATTCCAGTAATAAGGTAAGCTGAAGTCATTTCCGTTTGAACCACCAAGCTCGATAGTCGGGTAGAGCAGGCCGCTTTGCCGTTCGTCCTTGACCGGAAACTTGATGTAGGGAAAGTAGAACACCGGCATTTCGCCCAGCCAGAGCACCGCATTCCAGGCTTCGCCGAACACTTGATCCTGTTCTACCTGCACCGAGCTGGCCTTGAGCTGCCACACTTCTTCGCCGGGCGGGCAGGTGGTGTAGCTGGCGCCCTGTAATTCAACCTGGTTGGCGTTATCGCTCAGCTGTACCCGTTTGGCCTCACCTCGCCCCTTCTCGCCATGAAACTGGTAATTGGCCTCGTCCAGCTCGGTATCCCTGGTGGTGAGGTTACCGGTCAGGCGCTCATCGCTGTCTACGCTGATGGTGCCGTCGGTGAAGTGGATGTTGCCCTCGGCCAGCACATCGCGGCTAAGCTGTTCCAGCTCGACGTAATCGGCACTGAACCGACGTTGCTCCTGGGCGACCTGTACATCGCCACGATACAGAATCTTGCCGTCCCGCGTGGCATTCAGTACCTCGGCGGTGACGGTAATGGGTGCGTTGGGATCACCCTGAGTGGCGTCCACCCGCAGCGGAACATGGCTGAAACAACGGCTGAAGTTAAGAGGGAGCGGGGACGCTTCTGCGGTGGTTTCAGTTGTGGTCTGAGCCTGAGCCAGGCTTGAGACAAGCAGCAGGGGAAAGCCGATAATCCGTATTCTCATGGGTTTACGCTCGCATTCCTGTCGTGGCGACACCGTCCCTTGGAGGCTGGTTGAGCTTTTGGTGTCATTACTTTATGGTAGCGGGCTATGATAAAGCATTCTTGCGGTCAGCACTATGGCCCTGCTTTAGCGTCATTTTTTCATCCAGGATCCCGTTCATGAAGTTAGCCGTTCCCCATTGGTTTTTGCTCCCGATGCGCACTGCTGTTGCCGTTCGGCACGTTTCGCAAGTGACTGCCCCGGAGGCTGGATAAATGCTGGCACATATAAAAGGCAAGTTGATTGGCTTTTTCTTCGGCCTGCTGATTGGCAATATTCCGGGCGCCCTGCTTGGGTTATGGCTCGGGCACCTGGTCGACAAGAAACTGGCCAATGCCTGGCTGTTCAACAAGGGCGCTCAGGCCGAGTTTCTCTATACCACCTTTGCTACCATGGGCCATGTGGCCAAGTCCAGTGGCCAGGTATCGAGCGAAGAGATTCGTCTGGCCGAGCAGCTGATGACCCAGATGCGGTTACAGGGCGAACAACGAGCGCAGGCCCAGAACGCCTTTCGCGAGGGTAAAAGCGCCGATTTTCCGCTAACCGAAACCCTGCGCCGTTTTCGCACGCGAGTCAAAGACAGCCGTAACCTGTTGCGCTTCTTCATGGAAGTACAGCTGCAGCTGGCTTTCGCCGATGGTGAGTTGCACCCGGAGGAACGTCGCCTGTTGCTGACCATTGCGGGGGAACTGGGTTTTTCCGAAGTCGAGCTGGAGCAGTTGCTGGCCTTTGCCGAGGCCCAGTTGCACGGGTTTCATCAGGGGCAGGGTCATGGCTCGGCCGGCCATACGCAACCGCCGGCAGAGCGACTACGTGACGCCTATCGTATTCTCGAAGTGGAAGAGGGAGCCGACGACAGCACGGTGAAACGCGCCTATCGGCGACAGATGTCCAAGCATCACCCGGACAAGCTGGCGGCTCAGGGTCTGCCCAAGGAGATGATGGACATGGCCAAGGAAAAAGCCCAGGACATTCAGCAGGCGTGGGAAACCATCAAGGCGGTACGCAAGATCCGCTGAAAGACCGGGATTGGGGACTGGGGAGCAGGGATTCGTTACTTCCCAGTCCCTAATCCCCAATCCCGAGTCCCCGATTTTTAAACCAGCCGGTTCTGTGGCTTGCCGGCGACGAAGGCCTCGATATTGTCGATCAGCTGATCCGCCAGTCGCTGCATGGCATTGTGGCTGGCCCAGGCGACATGTGGCGTCAGTATGAAATTGGGATACTGCAGTGCCTGCATCAAGGGGTTATCCGGTGCCGGTGGCTCCTGGCTTACCACGTCAACCCCGGCACCGCCGATGCGCTTTTGCGCCAGCGCCGCCAGCAAGGCCGCTTCGTCCACCAGGCCACCGCGGCCGACGTTGATCAGCAGGGCATCGTCCTTCATCAGTGTCAGTTCGCGCTCCCCGATCAGATGACGGGTCTCGGGAGTCAGCGGGCAATGCAGGCTGACCACATCGGCTTCCTTCAGCAGTTGTTCAAAGCCGACCCGACCTTTGCCGGCGGGCTGTCCCTTGCGTGCTCCTACTATTACCTTCATGCCCAGCGCCGTGGCCAGTTTTTCCAGGTCTTTGGCGATGGTGCCGTAGCCGATCAACCCCAGAGTCTGGTCGGCCAGATCCCGCACCGGGTAGTCGAAATAACAGAACTGGCCGCTTTGTTGCCAGCGTCCGGCAACAACGGAGGCATGATAGGCATTGAGGCTGCGGTTCAGCGCCATGATCATGGCCAGTGCATGTTCCGGCACCGAGTTTTTCGAATAGTCCTGAATATTGCACACGGCAATACCGGCCTGGCGGCAGGCGTCCAGATCGACGTTGTCGCTGCCGGTGGCGGCAATCACCACCAGTTTTAACCGGGGCAGTTGCGCCAGTATGTCGGCACCGAGCCGCACCTTGTTGACGATGGCAATATCCGCATCCTGCAGCCGTTCCAGTACCTGATGGGGTTCGGTTTCTTCATGGGTTTGCCAGCGGTGCTCGAAGGCCGGGGCGCGCAGTGTTATCTCCGGTGCCAGGGTTTTGCGATCCAGAAATACCAGTTTCATGGCGTTGTTCCTTTAATTGTTCTTTCAAGTAGTCCGGTGCGCTGGGGGGTAAGGGTAACCAACCCAGACGGATCAGCCAGCTGGCCATTTGTTTTTCCAGCATGCCTGGTGCGGCAAAGTGTTGCACCAAATAATCGGTTTTTCCCCTGCTACCAAGCTGTTGCCGGCGCCGCCGCTGATTGTGCCAGGCTAATGGGCTGTCAGGTCGACTATAGATATCCAGCACCGGGTAGGGGCTGCGGGCCAGGCTCATGGCCAGCATTTGCTGTTCGGCAGCGGGAACCGGCAAGGCATCCAGCAGTACCAGTGCCTGTGGCGGCGGCAGTGCTGTGCTGTCGACCAGCTGTTGATACCAGAGTGCGGCGCTGCCTTGTGCGACCACCAGTAAGGGAGGGGATGACTCCAGCCCGGCCAGTACGCCGCTCAGGCGAGTCGCGGTCTGCTCTTGCCATTGCCGCTGTTGAGCGGTGGGCTGCTCACTGGCGGGATTGAAGGACTGCTGAGCCGGATCGGGCTGCAGCACAATGAAGTCCCAGCCTCGTTGTTGCCAGTATGTGGCCATCGGCAGCCAATAATGAGTCTGGCCCTGTTCGGGCCAGATCATCAGGGTGCCGGCGGTACTGGCGCCGGCGGTGTTGAAGCGCAGCAGCTGGGCGGCCGGCTGATATTGCTCAAAGGCCGCCCAGTCGAGCCGAGCCTGGCTGACCGGTGCGACCAGCCAGGCTGCCAGGAAGGATGCTGCCCACCACCTTGGCCGAAACGCCATTATGTCATGTCGAACGGGGCGGGGGCGGTGAAGCTCAGCCACTCTTTGCTTCGGGGGTGGCGAAACTCCAGCTCGGCGGCATGCAGCTGTAAATGGGGTGCCATCTCCAGCGCTTCCCCTTCTGCATAGAGGTTATCGCCCAAAATCACATGACCCAGACTCTTCATGTGCACCCGCAACTGATGAGAACGACCGGTGATTGGCGTCAGCTTGATCAGGCTGCGGTCTGCCAGCCGGCGCAGACAGCGCCAGTGGGTCAGCGCCGCCTTGCCGTTTTCATGATCCACCATGTGCCGTGGTCGATTGGGCCAGTCACAGCACAGGGGCAGATCGATACTGCCCGCACTTTGTTTGGGATTACCATACACCCAGGCGTAATAGCACTTGGCGGTTTCACGCTCGCGAAACTGACGACTCAGCTCTCGGTGTGCCTTGGGGTGCAGTGCCATTACGATCACGCCCGAGGTGGCCATGTCCAGCCGGTGGACCACCTGAACCGTGGGATAAACGCGGGCTACCCGAGAGGACAGGCTGTCGTAATGAACAGGATCCCGGCCGGGTACGCTGAGCAGGCCGCTGGGCTTGTTCAGCACGATCAGGCTGTCATCCTGGTACAGCACGTCAAACGGGGGATCCATCGGCGGATCGTAACGCAGCAAAACCATGGTGCTCTTTCCTTATTGGTGGCTGACGACGATATACCGAATCGCGTCCAGTTTTAAGCGGGTATGGCTAAGCAGGCTGTCGATCTCGTCCCGCAGCTCCTGCACATGGGAAATCTCGCTGGCTCGCACATTGGGATTGACCTTGGCCAACTGCTGCAGGCGCTGCAATTCCTGGCCGATAGACGCCTGCATGCGAGAACGAGCCTGCTCGACCAGCACATGCATCTGTGCTTCTGCCACCGGCTGAGCCTGTTGCAGCAGATGATGAATGATGGTCTGCGAGGCATTCACCAGCTTGCTGGCCAGATGACGGTTGACCGGGCTGAGCTGTCGGTCGAACGACTCGAAGCTGACCTTGTCGGCCAGATCATTACCGTTTTTATCCAGTAACAAGCGAATAGGGGCGGGCGGCAGAAAGCGATACAGCTGGGCATGATGGGCCGACTCGGCCACGAAAATCAGCTCCAGAAACTGGGTGCCGACCGGCAGTGCCTTGTTCTTGAGAATGGCCACCGAAGTAGTGCCGATTTCCGATCCCAGTACCAGATCGATACCGCCGCGGATCATCGGGTGATCCCAGCTCAGCAGGTGCAAGTCATCCCGGCTGAGGGCGGTATCCCGGTCGAAGGTGATGCTGGCGCCGTCTTCCGGCAAGCCGGGAAAGCTCGGGATCAGCATCTGCTCGGTGGGACGCAACACGATGGCGTTTTCACCGCGGTCGTCCTGATGCACGCCCACTTCATCAAACAGTTTGATGGCGAAGATGGCCAGCGTCGGATCTTCGTCGATTTCGGTCAGCTCTGCGGCCAGATCCCGGTCGAGAATCACGCCGCTGGAGTTCAGTTCCAGTAGGCGATCCCGGCCCTGTTCCATCTGGCTGTTGAGTTCCTGGGTGAGGGTGCGGGTGTCGGCAATCAACTGCTCCAGTGCCGCTTCGTCCTGGCCGTGATCGGCCAGCAGCGCCAACAGTCGCTCGCCAACTTGCTGATAGACCGGCTGGCCAACTGCATTGGGCTTGCTGAAGGCATCCATACCCTGTTGATACCAGAGGGTCAGTGCCTGCTGAGCGGTACCTTCCAGATAAGGCACATGAATGTCGATATTGTGTTGCTGGCCGATACGGTCGAGGCGACCGATGCGCTGTTCCAGCAGATCCGGATTGAGCGGCAAATCGAACAACACCAGCTGATGCGAGAACTGGAAGTTGCGGCCTTCGGAGCCGATTTCCGAACAGATCATTACCTGGGCGCCGCCTTCCTGCTGGGCAAAGTAGGCGGCCGCCTTGTCGCGTTCCAGCAATGACATGCCTTCGTGGAAGACTGTACCGCGAATGCCTTCCTTGACCCGCAGCACTTCTTCCAGTGCCAGCGCCACGCCGGCCTTGGCGGTGATGATCAGAATCTTGTCGTTGCGTCTGGCCTTGGTGTATTCCAGCAGCCACTCGACCCGGCTGTCGAACTGGGTCCATGAGCTGTCGCCACCTTCAAACTGGCGATAAATCTCCTCCGGATACAGCGCCTGCAATGCCTGACTGGCATCATCCTGCCGACGACCCATCATGCCGGCCACGCGGATGGCGGTTTTATACTGGGTTGGCAGCGGCAAGGGGTGCACATGCAACTGACGGGCGGGAAAACCCTTGATGGCCTGACGGGTATTACGGAACAGCAGGCGGCCGGTACCGTGACGGTCGAGCAGCTGAGCTAGTAACTGCTGGCGGGCGGTCGGATCGCTCAGGCTACTGTCATCCTGGCCATCCATAAAGGGAGCCAGGCGGGCTTTTGCCGTTTCATCCAGTGGCGCATCGGAAAGCAGGGCTTCGGCGGCGGCGGCCAGTGGCTGATATTCTTCTTCTTCGGCCAGAAAGGCGTTGTAATCATAGAAGCGCTCGGGGTCGAGCAGGCGCAGACGGGCAAAATGACTCTCGTGGCCCTGTTGATCCGGTGTTGCCGTCAGCAGCAAGACGCCGGCGGTATCTTCGGCCAGTGCTTCCACTACTTCATAGGCGCGACTGGGTTGCTCGGCATCCCAGATCAGGTGGTGGGCTTCATCTACTACCAGCAGGTCCCAGTCGCTTTCATGCAACTGTTCGAAACGCTTGCGCTTCTTGGTAATGAAATCGAGGCTGCACAGCACCAGTTGTTCGGTATCGAACGGATTGGCGGCATCGGCAAAAGCCTCGACGCAGCGTTCTTCATCGAATAGCGCGAAATGCAGGTTGAAGCGACGCATCATTTCGATCAGCCACTGATGGATCAATGCATCGGGTACCAGGATCAGAATGCGGCTAGCGCGACCCGACAGCCATTGCTGCTGAATAATCATCCCGGCTTCGATGGTCTTGCCCAGGCCGACTTCATCCGCCAGCAGAACGCGCGGGGCATAACGGCTACCCACTTCCTTGGCGATATGCAGCTGGTGCGGGATCAGGCTGACCTTGCCGCTGGCCAGTCCGCGTAACGGCGAACGGCGCTGGGTGAACTGGTGCATCAGCGCCTGATAGCGCAGGTTATAGCGACCTATCTTGTCAATCTGGCCGGCGAACAGCCGCTCCTGGGGTTTGTTCAGCTTGATAAAGTGGTTGAGAAAGGTTTCCCGCAGGCTGGCAGGCTCGCCGGTATCCAGGCGAGTGCCGTGGTAGGTTAACAGACCCTTGTCTTCAGTGACGGAAGCCACTTCCAGCTCCCAGTCTTCGTGGCTGCTGATGCTATCGCCGGGGTTGAACATCACCCGGGTAATAGGGGCATCGTCCTTGGCATACATGCGGTTTTCACCACAGGCAGGAAAAAGCATGGTCACCATACGCACATCGATAGCGACGATGGCGCCCAGTCCAAGATCGGTTTCTGTATCACTAATCCAACGTTGGCCGAGGGAAAAAGGCATTCAATTCTCCAAGCTGAAGAGGGGGAATAAAAAAGGGGCGCTATCTTACCCCAAGCCCACAAAGGGCGCATCCGTCAAAGCGTCCTCGATAAGCCTGAGGCTAAGAATAGAAGCGAGAAAGCCATCTATATAGATAGCAAAGCGACAAAAACAAGCGGATTGTTTGATATGTGAGCAGGCGGTTTTATTTATCAAAAAAGCCCTTGCGCAAAATCAGCGGTTCCCTATAATGCGCATCCACTGACACGGGGCAACACGCCAACG
>NZ_CANLZU010000030.1 GCF_947495715.1 uncultured Oceanisphaera sp. | reverse complement strand
GTCGCCTGGTTGCTCAGGGTCACGGTGAAGGCCGTGCCCGCCGGCTGGCTCAGGGTGCCGGTCACGGTGGCGGTGCCGCTGCCTTCGGCGACGGTGATGTTATCGAACGTCAGCGTCGTGGTGTCCGTATCATCCACGACCTGTGTACTGGCGGTGCTGCTGGTGTTCAGGCTCTCGAAGTTGCCGCCCATGCTGCCGGTGATGCTCACGGCCACCGTGCCGTCCGCCTGGTTGAAGCCGTCGTCCGGACGACTGGCAACGCTGACGCTGCCGGCGGTCTCACCGGCCGCGATGGTGATGATGTCCCCGTTGCTCAGGGTCAGGGTTAGATCCGTTGCCGGGGCCCGATCGACCGTGGCGGTAATGGTGATGGCCTCGCCTTCGGTCACCTGCTCCGGCGCCGTCAGGGTCACGGTGGTGACGTCGACATCATCCACCACCTGGGTGCTGGCGGTGCTGCTGGTGTTCAAGCTCTCGAAGTTGCCGCCCGTGCTGCCGGTGATGCTCACGCCTACCGTGCCGTCTGCCTGGTTGAAGCCATCGTCCGGACGACTATCAAAGCTGACGCTGCCGACGGTCTCGCCGGCCGCGATGTTGATGGTTTCCCCGTTGCTCAGGGTCAGGGTCAACGCCGTTTCCGGCGCCCGATCGACCGTGGCGGTAATGGTGATAGCCTCGCCTTCGGTTACCTGCTCCGGTGCTGTCAGGATCACGGTAGTGACGTCGGCATCGTCCACCACCTGGGTGCTGGCGGTGCTGCTGGTGTTCAGGCTCTCGAAGTTGCCGCCCGTGCTGCCGGTGATGCTCACGGCCACCGTGCCGTCCGCCTGGTTGAAGCCATCGTCCGCGCGGCTGTCAAAGCTGACGCTGCCGGCGGTCTCACCGGCCGCGATGGTGATGATGTCCCCGTTGCTCAGGGTCAGGGTTAGATCCGTTGCCGGGGCCCGATCGACCGTCGCCGTAATGGTGATGGCCTCGCCTTCGGTTACCTGCTCCGGTGCTGTCAGGGTCACGGTAGTGACGTCGGCATCGTCCACCACCTGGGTGCTGGCGGTGCTGCTGGTGTTCAGGCTCTCGAAGTTGCCGCCCGTGCTGCCGGTGATGCTCACGGCCACCGTGCCGTCCGCCTGGTTGAAACCATCGTCCGAACGACTGGCAACGTTGACGCTGCCTGCGGTCTCGCCGGCCGCAATCACGATGGTTGCACCGTTGCTCAGGGTCAAGGTCAACGCCGTTTCCGGCGCCCGATCGACCGTCGCGGTAATCGTGATGGACTCGCCTTCGGTCACCTGCTCCGGCGCCGTCAGGGTCACGGTGGTGACGTCGGCATCATCCACCACCTGCGTGCTGGCGGTGCTGCTGGTGTTCAGGCTCTCGAAGTTGCCGCCCGTGCTGCCGGTGATGCTCACGCCCACCGTGCCGTCCGCCTGGTTGAAGCCGTCGTCCGCGCGGCTGTCAAAGCTGACGCTACCGGCGGTCTCACCGGCCGCGATGGTGATGGTTTCCCCGTTGCTCAGGGTCAGGATCAGATCCGTTGCCGGCGCCCGATCGACCGTCGCGGTAATGGTGATGGCCTCGCCTTCGGTCACCTGCTCCGGCGCCGTCAGGGTCACGGTAGTGACGTCGGCATCATCCTGCTGGGTAGTCTGGGTCGTTGAGCTGGTATCGAGGGTATCGTAATTCCCCCCCTGCACATTACTGATGCCCAGGTTCAGAGTTTCGTCGCCTTGTGCATAGGTATCATCGGGGCGACTTTCAAACGTCACGCTACCTGCCGTTTCACCAGCCTGAATAATAATAATCTGACCGTTGTTCAGGGTAATTTGCAGCTCGGTATCTGAGGCAATATCCACATTGGCAAAAACGGTAATAAGGCCACCCTCTGTCACCGTATCGGACGTACTCAAGGTGATCACAGCATTGCGTGGAACCGTTCCGCTGCCTTCTGCTCCTTGCTCCGGTTGTTCATTTTCAAACGTATCCTGAGCCACACCGGTATCAAATCCGGCTTCGGCAATCCGGCTGTCTCCGGTACGAAAAATCTGCACAAAGCCGCCATTACCGCTGCCGTCCAGACTGCCGATACTGCTGGATACATTCTGTGTCAGGCCTGCGGCCGCAGCTTCAAAGGCCTGGGTAGGATCCTGGCCCTGGAGAATGGCAGCCTGCATGGCGGCAACATCCTCTTCGGCGCTACTCAATACAGGAGGAGCAGACGCCAGTTCGAGCTGCTCTCTGGGAATTTCCGTCAGGCTGTTTTCATTCAACTGCAACCTGAAATCATCACCCATGGCGACCAGATTGCTGCCCGCTTCTGTCATGATGACACTGCCGGGAGGAAGCATATCACCCTGCTTCAAAGCCACTTTGTCACCGCCTTCATTCAGCATGAAAGCCTTACCGACCAAAACGGTGATCGTTGCTGCCTGTTGCACTTGTGCCATGTTTCACTCCCGTGACGGATACGATTTTTTATGACTACAATCTTATAGGTCGCGATTGAAGCCTTCTATCCTGTTTTATCGAAGTATTCCTACGAGTCTTCACCCTGTCATTTCTATTTTTTAGAATGAATGCTCAGTTTTACCCCATACCGTTATCGGGTAAAACAAAAATACCGGCACAAGGCCGGTATTTTGAAAAGGTAAAAAAATTAACTCGTTACAACACGTCAACCGCATTCAGCTCTTTGAAGGCCTGCTCCAGGCGAGCAATCATGCTGTTCTGGCCTTCACGCAGCCACACTCGCGGGTCGTAATATTTCTTGTTGGGCTTGTCGTCACCGTCCGGGTTGCCGATCTGACCCTGCAGGTAATCCTGCTTGTCCTTGTAATACGCCATCACGCCGGCCCAGGTTGCCCACTGGGTGTCGGTGTCGATGTTCATCTTGATCACACCGTAACCGATGGACTCCTTGATTTCTTCGGCAGAAGAGCCGGATCCACCGTGGAACACGAAGTTCAGCGACTTGGCCGGCAAACCGAATTTTTCGGACACATGCTTCTGGGAGTTATCCAGGATCTGCGGCGTCAGCTTGACGTTGCCCGGCTTGTATACCCCGTGCACGTTACCGAAAGAGGCCGCAATGGTGAACTTGTCGCTGATGGCGCTCAGTTTTTCGTAGGCATAGGCCACGTCTTCCGGCTGGGTATACAGCAGCGAGCTGTCCATGCCGGTGTTGTCGACGCCGTCTTCTTCACCGCCGGTGCAACCCAGTTCGATTTCCAGAGTCATGCCAATCTTGCTCATGCGCGCCAGATATCGGGCACAGATCTCGATGTTTTCTTCCAGGCTTTCTTCCGACAGGTCGATCATGTGTGAGCTGAACAGCGGCTTGCCGGTTTCGGCAAAGTGCTTCTCGCCGGCATCCAGCAGGCCGTCAATCCAGGGCAGCAGCTTCTTGGCCGCATGGTCGGTATGCAGAATAACCGGCACGCCGTAGGCTTCGGCCAACGCATGCACATGACGCGCACCGGAAATGGCACCCAGAATGGCAGCCTGGTGGCCTTCCAGCTTCAGACCCTTGCCGGCAAAAAAGGCGGCGCCGCCGTTGGAAAACTGTACTACCACCGGGGCCTTGACCTTGGCGGCAGCTTCCATCACCGCATTTACCGACTCGGTACCCACCACGTTCACCGCCGGCAGGGCAAATTCCTGTTCCTTGGCGATGGCAAAAATCTTCTGCATATCGTCGCCGCAAACCACACCTGGCTGCACCACATCTAAAATCTTCTGAGACATTATCTTGCTCCTGTTGGAAAGCGTTCGGCCGGCAACCCGTGCCGGCCGATTTGAATCAATAACCCGGGTTAGCCACGCGCGCGTTGCTCAAGCATGGCCACCGCCGGCAGCGTCTTGCCTTCTACAAACTCCAGGAAGGCGCCGCCACCGGTAGAGATATAGGAAATCTGGTCCTTGATACCGAACAAGTCGATGGCCGCCAGGGTGTCACCACCACCGGCGATGGAGAAGGCGTCGCTCTCGGCAATGGCCTGGGCCACAATCTCGGTGCCACGGCGGAAATTTTCAAACTCGAATACCCCCACGGGGCCGTTCCAGATGATGGTCTTGGCATTTTTCAGGATCTCGGCCAGTTGCTCGGCAGACTCGTCACCCAAATCCAGGATCTGCTCGTTATCGTTCACCTCGGACACATTCTTCAGGGTCGCCGCTGCGGTGTCGGAAAATTCGGTGGCCGTGCGTACGTCGGTCGCCAGCGGAATGTCACACTTGGCCATCAGTCGCTTGGCTTCGGGGATCAGGTCGGCTTCATACAATGACTTGCCCACGTTGTGACCGGCTGCTGCCACAAAGGTATTGGAGATACCGCCACCCACCACCAGCTGATCGGCGATGCCGGACAGGGATTCCAGTACGGTCAGCTTGGTAGATACCTTGGAGCCGCCCACTACCGCCACCAACGGCCGGGCCGGATTATCCAGCGCCTTGGCCAGGGCGTCCAGCTCGGCAGACAGCAAGGGGCCGGCGCAGGCTACGGGGGCAAACTTGGCCACGCCATGGGTGGAGGCCTGGGCCCGGTGGGCGGTACCGAAGGCATCCATCACGAACACATCACAAAGGGCGGCGTACTGGCGAGACAGGGTCTCGTCGTCTTTTTTCTCGCCTTTGTTGAAGCGCACGTTTTCCAAAACTACCAGTTCATTGGCCGCCAGCGCTACGCCGTCCAGGTAATCTTTGGCCAGACGCACCGGCACAGACAGCGCCTGCTGCAGATAATCCACCACCGGTTGCAGCGAGAACTCGTCGGCATATTCACCTTCGGTGGGGCGTCCGAGGTGAGAAGTCACCATGACCTGGGCGCCTTGAGCCAGCGCCGTTTCAATGGTGGGCAGTGACGCCAGAATACGGGCATCGGAGCCGACGACGCCGTTTTTGATCGGCACGTTCAAATCGGCACGGATCAGCACCCGCTTGCCGGACAAGTCGAGTTCATTCATTTTGATGACAGACATAAGGCGTCCTCTATATTGCATTTTTAGTGTTGTTAAAACAGGTCGGCCGGCTTGAGCCAGGCCAGGCTGGTATCCAGCATGCGATTGGCAAAGCCCCATTCGTTATCACACCACATCAGCATCTTGATCAGGTTGGCGTCACTGACTCGGGTCTGGGTGCCATCGATGATGGACGAATGGGGATCGTGATTGAAATCCACCGACACCAGCGGTGCCTCGGTGTAGCCGAGAATGCCCTTGAGCGGCCCGGCGGCGGCTTCGCGCAATACCCGGTTGACCGCTTCGACCGTGACCGGATGCTCCACAATCACACTCAGATCCATGGCGGTCACGTTGATGGTGGGCACTCGCACCGAAATGGCCTCGAACTTGCCGGCAAAGTGCGGCAGTATGCGCTCAACGCCCTTGGCCAGCTTGGTGTCTACCGGAATGATCGACTGGCTGGCGGCGCGGGTGCGGCGCAGATCGGCATGATAGGCATCAATCACCTGTTGATCGTTCATCGCCGAGTGAATGGTGGTGATGTTGCCGCATTTGATATTGAACTCCCGGTGCAGCGTCTCGATCACCGGTACCACGCAGTTGGTGGTACAGGAGGCGTTGGAGACGATGGTCTCGTTACCGGTCAGTTGCTGATGATTGACGCCATAAACGATGGTGGCGTCCAGGTCGTTGTCACCCGGGTGGGAGAACAGCACCTTTTTGGCGCCGGCCTGCAGGTGCAACCGGGCATCGGCCCGGCTGGACAGAACGCCGGTGCATTCCAGCACCAAGTCGACGCCCAGCTCGGCCCAGGGCAAGCGGGCAGGATCGGGCTCATGGCATAGGCGAATGATATCGTCTTCAATTTCAAAGGCACCCGGCAACAGCGTCACTTCCCGACCGAAGCGTCCGTGGCTGGAGTCGTAGCGGGTCAGGTGGGCCATGGCGTCTGGCTCGGCCAGTTCGTTAATGGCGACGATCTTCATATACCGGTGCAGATCACGTTCGTAAAAAGCCCGTAATACACTGCGTCCGATGCGGCCGTAGCCGTTGATGGCGAGTCGAATCATTTACACTTGTTCCTGCTGGGCATAATGGCAGCACCGGGCATGTCCCTTCCGGTACTCAAGTCAGGCACAAGTCTAACGGGGATTGAAACCAAGGGGAATGGCTGGGTAAGTGATGGCGCCCTAAAAAGGAAAACCCCGGCGCCTGGGCCGCCGGGGAAGTCATCAAAACGGGGGGATCAAACGCCTTCCAGCTCGATTTCTCGCCGGTCGGCCTGAAGGGAGTTGTCGGCCTGGTGCTGCAACCAGCGCAGCAACTGCGCCGGGTAACAGTCATCCGCCGCCGACAGGCAAGGCGGTAACGACAGGTGGGGTATTATCTGCGGCGTATAATCCATGATCTTGTCCTCGCTGATGCAACAAAGTTCAAGTTGGTCGTTACACGCTAGCATCCCCGGTTGACGGTTTTATGACGGAATAAGCAGTGCTGCATAACAGCTGTGATGCTGTCGCAACTCAGTGCGGCACCAGCAATGGCTCTTCTACCTCGGCCTCCGGCCGGGATTCGGGCTCAGGCTCGGACAAGTCCAGCTCCATCTGGCTGGCCTGCGCTTCGGCAATTTCCTCGGCTTCCAGATACGGGAACACCTCTTCCATCGGCACATCCACAAATTCTTCGTTTCGAGGATCCAGCTCGACAATGATACCGGCCGTTTCCGCCGGGGTCTGAATATAGTGGGCCTGCTCCTGCACCGGCACCGAGGTACTGCGCCACTGCCAGATCCAGGTATAGGTTCCCAGCAGCAGCGCCACCCCCGCACAACCGTAATACAGCCCCTGCGCGCCGAGCCAGGTCATCATGCTGGAGCTGAACAGCGGCCCAAGGGTGCTGCCCAGACCGTAACTCAGCAACAGGGTGGTGCTGGCCGCCACGATATGATGAGCCTCGATGCGGTCGTTGGTGATCGCCACCGCCACCGGATAGATAGCGGCCACCATGCCCATATAGAGTGAAGAAAAGCCGATCAGTAACCAGAGATTCATGTGACCCATAAACACCACGCCCAGGGCACTGCCAACCACCATGGTATTGAGCCAGACCATGATTTTGCTGCGATCCAGCCGATCACATAACCGGCCCAGTGGCCAGGCGAACAAAATAAAGGTAAAGACCGAAGCCGCCATGAAATAAGACAACTGGTTCACCGGTAATCCAACCTCAATGGCATAAACAGGCGCCATCGAATAGAAGCTGCTGATCAGGACGCCGCAGCACAAGGCCGCCAGTAGTCCTACCGGCGCATCCTTGATAATGGCTTTCACGCTGATGCGCTCATTGTGCTCTATGGTTGGCGCTTCTACCCGGCTCAGCGACAGCGGCACCAATGCGGCGGTCAGCACGATGGCCCCGAGGGTAAAGGGCACAAAGGCCGCCGGATCGGTCAGGCCAATCAGCAACTGGCCGGCGGTTGCCGCCAGATAGGTACAAATCTGATAGGTAAAAAACAGCGTCGCCCGGTATTCATTGGTGGCCACGGCACTGAACCAGCTTTCAATCACCACAAAGCTGCCGGCGACCGCGATGCCCGCAAAGGCACGCAACAGCGCCCACACCCAGATGCTGTCGGTCAACGGAAAAATCAGGGTGGAGCTGGCCAGAAAGGCACTGAACACGGCAAAGGCTCGAATATGACCCACCCGCTTGATCACCCGGGGGCCATACAGGGAGCCGAGTACAAAACCCACCGAATAACACACCATGATGCTGCCGATCAGCGTCGGCTCAACCCCCCTGAGCCCCAGATTTACCCCGAGCAGGGTCATGACGAAGGTGTTCCCCCCCATCAACAGGAACACACTGAAAATCAGGGCAGAAAGCGAGATAACCAGACGTTTGATCATGAACGACCGCTGTGAAAATAACTGGATGAGGTTGCCGTCAGATTGACAGGAAACCCCCATGGTTAACAGCAAAGATACACTTTTTTATCCGGCTTCGATCACGATTATAAAACATGGGCTCATGAGTTTTTTGAGCGGCGAACAGGCAAAAAAATCCCCGGACTGGCCGGGGATTTTTAGCAGCAGCTTGTCAGCAGCAGGGAAAGTATCAGCCCTGGGCTTTCAGCTTGCGACGATACGCGTGCAGCAGGGGTTCGGTATAACCGCTGGGTTGAGTAGTACCCTCGAATACCAGGGCACAGGCGGCTTCGAAGGCGATACCATCGAAGCCCGGCGCCATCTTGCTATACAGCGGGTCGGCGGCGTTCTGCTGGTCGACGATGCCGGCCATGCGCTGCATGGACTCCATCACCTGTTCCTTGCTCAGAATGCCGTGACGCAGCCAGTTGGCGATGTGCTGAGCGGAAATACGCAGCGTAGCGCGGTCTTCCATCAGGCCAACATCGTTGATGTCCGGCACCTTGGAACAACCCACACCCTGATCAATCCAGCGAACCACGTAACCCAGAATACCCTGAGCGTTGTTATCCAGCTCGTTCTGGATCTCTTCTGCAGTCAGGGCGTCTTTGTCGGCCCGGGTCAGCAGAGGAATGGTCAGCAGGTCATCCAGACTGGCGGGCTTGCGGGACTTCAGCTCATCCTGACGCGCCTTCACGTTCACCTGATGATAATGGGTAGCATGCAGTACGGCAGCCGTCGGGGACGGTACCCAGGCGGTGTTGGCACCGGCCAGCGGGTGTACGATTTTCGTCTCCAGCATGGTGGCCATGTTGTCGGGAATGGCCCACATGCCCTTGCCGATTTGTGCCTTGCCCTGCAGGCCGGCAGCCAGACCGATGTCTACGTTGTTGTTTTCGTAGGCGCTGATCCAGGCTTGCTTGCGCATGTTGCCCTTGCGTACCACGGGGCCCGCTTCCATGCTGGTGTGAATTTCATCACCGGTACGGTCCAGGAAGCCGGTGTTGATGAACACAACACGTTCGCGAGCCTCATAGATACAGGCTTTCAGGTTGGCACTGGTACGGCGCTCTTCGTCCATGATACCCACTTTCAGGGTATTCCTGGCCAGACCCAGTACCTGCTCGACGCGCTCGAACAGCTCCACCGCAAAGGCCACTTCTTCCGGACCGTGCATCTTGGGCTTAACGATATAAACGCTGCCGGTACGGGAGTTTTTAACGGTGCCGTTGCCTTTCAGATCGTGAATAGCGATCAGACAGGTTACCAGGCCGTCGATAATGCCTTCCGGCACTTCGTTACCGTCTTTGTCCAGCACCGCTTCGTTGGTCATCAGGTGACCCACGTTACGCACGAACAACAGGCTGCGGCCGTGCAGGCTGAATTTTTCACCCTGGGGGCTCAGGTATTCGCGATCCGGGTTCAGGCTGCGAACGATTTCCCTGTCGCCTTTCTGTACCGTCTGGGTCAGGGTACCTTTCATCAGGCCCAGCCAGTTGCGATACACACCGACCTTGTCTTCGGCGTCAACGGCGGCAACGGAGTCTTCACAGTCCATGATGGTGGACAGCGCGGCTTCAACGATCAGATCCTTGATACCGGCCTTGTCCAGCTGGGCAACCGGGTTGCCGGCATCGAACTGCAGTTCGATGTGCAGGCCGTTGTTACGCACCAGTACGGCGGCCGGAGTAGCGGAGTCGCCATTGTAACCGGCAAACTTGTCGGCGTCGGCCAGAGTGGTTGTCTCACCGTTTACCAGGGTGACCTGCAGCTGACCATCAACGACCCGATAGCCGGTGGCATCGGCGTGGCTGCCATTGGCCAGCGGTACGGCCTGATCCAGCAGGTTGCGGCCCCAGGCGATGACTTTTTCGGCACGGCGCGGATTGAATGCCTTGGTTTTTTCGGCACCATCGGTTTCGGGAATGGCGTCGCTGCCATACAGGGCGTCGTACAGGCTGCCCCAACGTGCGTTGGCGGCGTTCAGGCAGTAACGGGCATTGTTGACCGGTACTACCAGCTGAGGACCTGCCAGGGTTGCCAGTTCGGCATCCACGTTGGTGGTGGTGACCTTGTAATCGTCAACGGCCGGCAGCAGATAACCGATGTCGGTCAGAAACTGCTTGTAGGTCGCCGCATCGAAGGTCTGGCCGGCATGGGCCTGGTGCCATTGGTCGATTTGCTGTTGCAGCTGATCCCGTTTTTCCAGCAGAGCACGGTTCTTCGGAGCCAGATCGTTAACGATCTGTTCCATACCGGCCCAGAAGTCGGCCGGCTCAACGCCAGTACCGGGGATGATTTCATTTACTACCAGATCATGAAGAACGGTAGCGACTTGCAAAGTGCCGAGGTGAGTACGTTCCGTCATAGTTGCTTCTTCTATTCTAGTTGTCAGTAGTTATGTTTAAGACCGATCACTAACCCTAATCGCTTGGGAGCGACAGTTTACCTCGTGAAGGGAGGCAGAGGCAAAGTGGAATTGCAATGAGTACTCACATGATCTTTACAAATTGTGCATAAAAAGTCATTTGTTTTATAATATTACATATAATTCAATGATATAAATGTCCACAGAGCTCCGGTTAAGTTCATCCACCTCTGCCGCAGGCGCTGTCCTGAGCAGGATTATGGCAAGACGATCCTGGCTATACGGCTCGCACAAAAAAACGCGCCAATGCGCGTTTTCAAGCAACCGAAAAGCAAGCTCGGCCGAGCTGAAACAATCGTTTATTATCAATCGAGCATGCTGTGAATGTCTTCGTCGCTGGTGTGACGCACATCCTTGCCCTTGACGAAATAAATGATGTATTCACAGATATGCTGTACCCGATCCCCTACCCGTTCCAGCGAGCGCGCGCACCAGAGCACATTCAGCACATGCGGGATAGAACGCGGATCTTCCATCATGAAGGTCATCAGTTCGCGAATGATCGACTCATATTCCCGATCGACCTTGGAGTCTTCCTTGTGTACTTCTATCGCCGCTTCCACGTCCATGCGGGCAAAGGCATCCAGCGCGTCATGCAGCATCTTGACGGTACGCCGCCCCATGTTTTCCATCGACACCAGCGGTGGCTGCTTCTTGTTGGCGTTATCCAGCAGCATCATGCCGATACGTTTGGCCACATCGCCGATGCGTTCCAGATCGGTAATGGTCTTGATGATCGCCAGTACCAGTCGCAAGTCAGAGGCCGCCGGCTGGCGTTTGGCGATGATTCGCGTGCAGTCTTCGTCGATCTGCACCTCGAGGCCGTTCACCTTGTGATCATTGGCCACTATCTGCCGGGCCATGTCCAGATCCTGCTTGTGGATGGCGGTAATGGCGTCGGTCAGCTGTTGCTCTACCAGACCGCCCATCACCAGCACCTGGTTCAGGACACCTTCCAGTTCGGTATTGAACTGGCCGGAAATGTGTTTCTTGAGATTGTTATTGTCCATCATCGCTGTGCTCCTTAACCGTAGCGCCCGGTAATATAATCTTCGGTCTTTTTCCTGGACGGCGTCGTGAACAGGGTATTGGTATCGGTATATTCTATCAGCTCGCCCATGTACATGAAGGCGGTATGATCCGATACCCGCGCCGCCTGCTGCATGTTGTGAGTCACGATCACCACGGTGAACTGTTGCTTGAGGGTGCTGATCAGCTCTTCAATCACCAGGGTCGAGATCGGATCCAGCGCCGAGGTCGGTTCATCCAGCAGCAACACTTCCGGCTCAATGGCAATGGCCCGGGCAATCACCAGTCGCTGCTGCTGACCGCCCGACAGACCAAAGGCGTTTTCGTGCAGACGATCCTTGACCTCATCCCACAGCGCCGCGCCGCGCAATGAGCGCTCTACCGCCTCATCCAGACGACGACGGTCATTGATGCCCTGCAGCCGCAGGCCGTAGACCACGTTCTCGTAAATCGACTTGGGGAACGGATTGGGCCGCTGGAATACCATGCCGACCTGCCGACGCAGGGCCGCCACATCCACGCCCTTGCCGTAAATGTTCTGATCGTGCAGCAGAATTTCGCCGTCGATGCGGCAGTTGTCCACCAGATCGTTCATGCGGTTGATACAGCGCAGCAGCGTCGATTTACCACAGCCCGACGGCCCGATAAAGGCGGTCACCTGGCCCTTGGCAATGTTCATGTCCACGTTGAACAGCGCCTGCTTGCTGCCGTAGAACAGGTTGAGGTCACGGATCTTAAGCGCCGTCTGCTCGTCGGTCAGTTTGCCGAGATCGAGGGTCGCATCCTCGTTCATGGTGGTTGCTACATTAATCATCTTATTACCTCAAAATGATGGGCTGCCCTGAACTTACTGATCAAGAGAGCGGAATTTTTCACGCAGGTGATTACGAATACCGATAGCGGTCAGGTTAAGACCGACAATCACCGTCACCAGCAGGAAGGAGGTGGCGTAAACCAGTGGTCGCGCCGCCTCGACGTTGGGGCTCTGAAAACCCACATCGTAAATATGAAAGCCCAGGTGCATGAATTTACGCTCCACATGCAGGTAGGGGAAGTTACCATCTACCGGCAGGCTGGGCGCCAGCTTCACCACCCCCACCAACATCAATGGCGCCACTTCACCCGCCGCCCTGGCAATCGCCAGAATAAGACCGGTCATGATGGCCGGGCTGGCCATGGGGATCACGATGCGCCACAGGGTTTCCGCCTTGGTGGCGCCCAGCGCCAGCGAGCCCTGGCGTACCGCGCTCGGAATTCGCGACAGCCCTTCTTCGGTAGACACAATCACCACCGGCAGGGTCAGAATGGCCAGCGTCAATGCCGACCACAATACGCCGGGCGAACCAAAGGTCGGTGTCGGTAGCGACTCGGGATAAAACAGCTGATCGAGCGATCCCCCCACCATGTAGACGAAGAATCCCAGGCCGAATACCCCGTACACGATGGACGGCACCCCCGCCAGGTTGATCACCGCAATGCGGATAATCTTGGTCAGGTTGTTCTTGCCCGCATACTCGTGCAGATAAATGGCCGCCACCACCCCCAGCGGGGTCACGATAATGGCCATCAGTATCACCATGAACACGGTGCCGAAGATGGCCGGGAACACACCGCCCTCGGTATTGGCTTCACGGGGTTCGCCACTGACAAACTTGCCGATTTGCGAGAACCAGTGCAGTACCTTGGCCACCGGCCCCATGTCGTTGGGCCAGGTGGCATCCAGCACATGACCCAATGACAGCGTGACCTCTTCCCCTCGCATGTCCCGCACCACCACATTATCGCGGCGGGCTTCTTCACGCAGGGAAAACAGCTGCTTTTCCAGCACCTGATAATCGGCTCTGAGCCGTTGCTCTTCGGCCTGAATCTCGGCCAGTGCCTCGTCGGTTGCCTCGCCGTCCAGCTCCAGTCGACGTTGCTTGAGACGCAGTTTTTCCAGCTCGAAGTTGATGGTGCCGATTTCGCCCCGCTGCAGGGACTTCATCTGGCTGTTCAGTTCACTTACCCGCTCGATACGCTGCTTGAGCTGCTCGCGCACCTCGCCGGCCACCGGCCGTTCACCTTCCAGCACCCGTTCGACATAACCATAGAAGTTACCGTGAGTAGAGCGCTCCAGCACCACCACATCGGTCGGCTCCTGGCGGGAAACGATGTCGGTTTCCAGCAACCAGCGAAAGTCGAGCTGCACAAACTCCCGGTTACCGGTCTTGACCAGATAACGGGTCAGGGTTTCGGACGTGACGCCTTCCAGTGTCAGGCCTGCGCCGCGCAACTGCGCCACCGGCACCACTTCCCGATCATGAATTTCACCGATGACGGTCTGACGATCACCGGCCGGCGAGCTGACCTGCCATTCGTAGATGGCATGCGGCCAGAAAAACGTCAGACCACGCCAGCCAATCAGCAACAATAACCCCAGCACCGCTACCAGGCTGATACTGACCGCGCCGCCGGTCATCCAGATCCAGGGCGCTCCCGATTTAAACCATTTTCTCATGAGTCGTCCCGCCCTTACATTGAGCTGTATTTGTCACGCAGTCGCTGACGAACAAACTCCGCGACCGTGTTGAACAAGAAGGTGAAAACAAACAATACGAACGCCGCCAGAAACAAGACCCGATAATGAGAGCTGTTGACCTCGGCTTCCGGCATTTCCACCGCGATATTGGCGGCCAGGGTACGCATGCCGTTGAAGATGCTGAAATCCATCACCGGGGTATTGCCGGTGGCCATCAGCACTATCATGGTCTCGCCCACGGCCCGGCCCAGGCCCATCATCACCGCCGAGAAAATACCGGGGCTGGCGGTCAGCATCACCACCCGGGTCAGGGTTTGCCAGGTGGTGGCACCCAGCGCCAGCGAGCCGTTGGTCAGGTGCCGGGGCACAGAGAACACCGCGTCTTCGGCAATGGAGAAGATGGTCGGAATCACCGCAAAGCCCATGGCGATACCGACTACCAGGGAGTTGCGTTGATCGAAGCCGATGCCCAGCTCGTTGGTGAGAAAGCTGCGAGCATTGCCACCGAAAAACACGGTTTCCACCAGGGGGCTGAAGGCAAAGGACATCCAGCCCACCAGGACCACCAGCGGCAGCAACAGAATGCACTGCCAGCCCTCGGGCACCGCATTGCGGATGCGCTTGGGCAGGTGATGCCAGACAAAGGCCATCAGCAATATCGACAGCGGCAGCATCACCAGCAGTATCACCATGCCCGGCAGATGCGTTTCGATCAGCGGCGCCAGCCAGAGACCGGCCAGAAAACCGAGAATCACCGTCGGCAGGGCTTCCATGATTTCCACCGTCGGCTTGACCACCTTGCGCAGTCCCGACGACATGAAATAGGCGGTATAAACGGCACCGGCAACGGCGATAGGCACCGCAAACAACAGCGCATAGAAGGCCGCCTTGATGGTGCCGAAAGAGATGGGCACCAGACTCAGTTTGGCCTCAAAATCGCTGCTACCGGAGGTGGACTGCCACACATACTGCGGCTCGGGATAGCCTTCGTACCATACCTTGGTCCACATGGCGCGCCAGGTCACTTCCGGGTGCTCATTCTCCACATGGAAAGTGGACAGGGTGTTGCCTTCCAGCAACAGCAGCATGGAATTACGGGGCGATATCGCCAACGCCGACACCTGGTCACCGGCCAGTTTTTCGGAGAACAGACGCGTGCCGCCGGTAGTATGGAAAATATCCAGGCTACCGTTGCTCGAGGCGGTAATGAACCCCTTGCGGTTCACTTCGGACGTTATCTGCTCGATGGCACCGTTGGCTTCGAATTCCCGAATAAAGGTGAACTCGCGCTTGCCGTCACGGGTGACCTCGAACCACTGGGACACCTTGCCGTTGTCGTTGGCTACCAGCAGCGAATTGCCACCGGACAGCAGGCTCAGACTGCTGATGTTGCCGCCAACGGCGTTCATGGTCAGTACATTGCGCAGACGCAGCTTGTTGATGTTGCGTACGTCATAGATATAAACCTCGTTGGCGCTGCGCACGAACAAAAAGCGCAGGTTCGGGGTCAGCAACAGCTGATCCACCTGCTCGGGCAAGCCCGGAATCGTCACCTGAGTCGGCGTGAGTTCAACTTCGCCGGTGATGAAGTTTTCCTTGCCGGCAAAGCGGGTCAGCACGCCGGTACCGTCAGCGGTGAGCGCGGCAGCCGCAAGATCGTCGCCGTTGCGCGCTATGCTGAGCTGACTCAGGGAGCGTTGTTGCTCATCCAGCACCAGCGGCTGTTCGCCGAAGGGGAACACCACTTCGGGCTTGATGGTACGGATGTTGTCCGGGTAACTGACGTTGAACTTGGGCGACAGCACCATGAACCGGCCGTCATTCAGCCCATAAGCCACCATCTTGTCGCCGGTGTTACGGGCAACACTGGTCACGTCACCTTCTACCTGAACGCTGTAAATACGCTTGCCTTTTTCGGGTATCGAATAGAAGTTCACCTCACCCCGATCGTTGAAGCGATACACCAGCTCATTTTGCTCTTCAACGCCCAGCAGTACCGTGTTGCCCATGGAAGAGGCAGACTCGACCAGACTGAATTCCTGGCCCGGTTCGACCCGGGCATCATCAAAAATCGGCTTCACCACATACAGCAGGTAGAAGAAGATCAGCAGCAGCGCCACCAGCACCAGTATGCCACCGGTGGTCACGCCTATGTGCGCCAGCCGGTCTTTAAACCAGCGTCTGCGGCTGCCCGACAGCGCCAGAGTTTGGGTTTCGGTTGACATCAGTCACCTCGATAAATGTCCAGTTGCGCTCAGTATATGGCAGATAAATGACAGTATTGTTACATCCATGAAGCGTGAGCTGTATGGCGGTAAAAAATATCGAAACCATCTATCTTGAACAGGCAGTCATGCCTTTTACCCGTATATGTTTACAAGGAGAGAGCCCATGAAAACTCTGGTCGCCACCCTGATAGGGCCCGACAAAACCGGTCTGGTCAAACAACTGGCCACGCTTATCAAGCAACACCACGGCAGCTGGCAGGCCAGCGCCATGAGCGAACTGGCCGGTTACTTTGCCGGCATAGTGGAAATACGGGTGCCGGAAGAGCACAGAGAGTCACTGAGTCACGCTTTGGGCAAGTTGCCCAACTTTCAGGTACAGCTGGTAGAAGGCAGTCATCAGCCGCTGCAGGGGCAGACGCTCAAGCTGACGGTCACCGCCAACGATCGGCTGGGCATCATCGATGAAGTCACCGACATACTGAACCAGCTCAATATCAGCGTAAAAACCCTCAAGACCGACAGCCATCCGGCGCCGATTACCGGCATCATGCTATTTGAGGCCAACAGTACCCTCACCCTGCCCCACGGCCAGACCCTGAACGATTTGCAAACGCGACTGGAAGCCCTCAGCGATGATCTGGTAGTTGATATAGATCTCATTTGAGTTGCAATAAAAGTGTCACATGAATCTGTCATAAAAGGTGCGGTAAACATGATCTGACCAGCCTGACAGGAATAATGATGAGTACGGACAAGTGGTATCTGCCAAAGGAACTGAGCTGGCTGTCGTTCAACGAGCGCGTATTGCAGGAGGCCATGGACAAAAGCGTACCCCTGATAGAGCGGGTACGCTTTCTGGGTATTTTTTCCAATAATCAGGACGAATTCTTTCGCGTCCGGGTCGCCGACATCAAACGCCAGATCATGATCGATGCGGATCAGGGCAAGACCAATGGTGCCGCCACCCTGCTGCGCGATATTCAGCAAAAGGTGATCACCCTGGGCGACACCTTCGATGAAGTCTACAAGGAACTGATCGTCACCCTGGCCCGACAGAATATCTTTCTGCTCAACGAGTCTCAGCTCGAGCCCGATCAGGAAGCCTGGGCCAAACGCTATTTCGACAATGAAATTCGCGCCTATCTGTCGCCCATCATTCTGCGCGCCGACATCGACCCGGTTCGCTTCCTCAAGGATGAATATACCTACCTGTGCGTCGGCATGATAAAAAACGAAGAACGCCATTACGCGCTGGTGGAAATTCCCACCGATGTACTGCCCCGCTTCGTGGTGCTGCCCCCGGGCAAGAGCCGGCGCCGAAAAAGCATCATCATCATGGACAACGTGATTCGGCTTTGCCTGAACGACCTGTTTGCCGGTTTCTTCGAGTATGACGACATTCACGCCTACTCCTTCAAGATGACCCGGGATGCGGAATACGACCTGTCCGATCAACTCGATCAGAGCCTGCTCGAAAAGATGAGCGATGGCCTCAAACAACGGCTGACCGCCCTGCCGGTACGCTTTGTGCACGACCGGGACATGCCGGCGGAAATGGTGCAGACCCTGGTGCGCAAGCTGCAGATTCAGGGCCACGATGCGGTAATGTCCGGTGGGCGTTATCACAACTTCAAGGATTTTATCGGCTTTCCCAATATCGGGCGCCGCCACCTGGTCAACAAGCCGCTGCCGCCGCTCAAATGCCGGGAATTCCGCGACAGTCCCTCTTCCTTCGACGCCATTCGCCGGCGCGATATTCTGCTGTATTTTCCCTATCACAGCTTCAGCCACGTCACCGAATTCGTGCGTCAGGCGTCGTTCGATCCGGCGGTGGTCAGCATCAAGATGAACGTGTACCGGGTGGCCAGCCTGTCACGCATCATCTCTTCACTGATGGATGCGGCCAGCAACGGCAAGAAGGTCACCGTAGTGATTGAACTGCGTGCCCGCTTCGACGAGGCCGCCAACATCGAGTGGGCCAGGACCATGACCGAAGCCGGCATCGATGTGGAATTTGGCGTACCCAGTCTCAAGGTGCATTCCAAGCTGTGTCTGGTCACCCGCCGGGAAGCAGAGCAACTGGTGCAATATGCCCATGTCGGCACCGGCAACTTCAATGAAAAAACCGCCAAAATCTATACGGACTTCTCGCTGTTGACCGCCAATCCCGAGATCACCAACGAGGTGGCGGCGGTATTCGATTTTATTCGCCAGCCTTATCGGCGGGTCAAGTTCAATCACCTGCTGGTGTCGCCGCTCAATGCCCGACGCAGCCTGTACAGCATGATCGACAACGAAATTGCCAACGCCAAACAGGGACTGCCGGCTGCATTGACCCTCAAGATCAACAACCTGGTAGACAAGGGCTTGATCAACCGCCTCTATGGCGCCAGCCGGGCCGGCGTCAATATCGATATTATCGTGCGGGGCATGTGCTCGCTGCAGCCCGGCGTACCCGGGGTCAGCGATAATATTCGCGCCATCAGCATCGTCGATCGTCATCTGGAGCACCCGCGCGTACTGGTGTTTCATAACAATGGCCAGCCCCGGGTCTATCTCTCCTCGGCCGACTGGATGACCCGCAACCTCGACTTTCGCATCGAAGTGGCCACCCCGATTCTGGATCCTGTGCTGAAAGACCGCATCATCGATATTCTGCAGATCCAGCTCAACGACACCACCAAGGCCCGGGTGCTGGATCAGGCACAGAACAACCATTACGTGGACAGAGGTAACCGGCGTAAAATCCGCTCCCAGGCCGCTATCTATGACTACCTGAAAGCCCTGGAGGGATAATTTTTTCATGGACGAACACGACGTAGCCACCATCGATCTCGGCTCCAACAGCTTTCACATGGTCATCGCCCGCTATCAGGGTAATACCCTGCGTATCGTCGATCGCATAAAAGAACGGGTTCGGCTGGCCGACGGACTGAATGAACAGCAACAACTCGGTCAGGAGGCCATGGCGCGCGGCCTCGCCTGCCTGGCCCTGTTTGCAGAACGGCTGCGCGGCTTTCCTGCCAGTCGAGTAAGAGTCGCGGCCACCTTTACCCTGCGCGAAGCCGCCAACGCCGACGACTTTCTGCATCAGGCCCGCCGAATACTGGGCTTTCCCATCGACATCATCAGCGGCAATGAAGAAGCCCGCCTTATCTATCAGGGTGTGGCCCACACCCAGCAGATTGAGGGCCGAGTACTGGTTATCGACATCGGCGGCGGCAGTACCGAACTGGTCATCGGCCAGGGGTTCGATTGCAGGCTGGTCTCCAGCCACGGCATGGGCTGTGTCAGTTTCACGCAACGGTATTTTGCCGACGGCAACCTGAGCGAGCGGCAATTTCAGCAGGCGGCCGATGCGGCGCAGTACCTGCTGGCACCCAAGCTGGGCGCTTATCTTGCCCTGGGCTGGGAGCGAGTGTTGGGGTGTTCCGGCACCATCAGGACGCTGCTGGAAATGTGCCGTGCCGTCACCGGTGAGTCGTGCATCGACTTGCCGGGCCTGCTGCATATTCGGGCCCGAATGATTAATGCCGGTCATATCGACCGGGTCGGCATCAGCGGGCTGGGCGAGGATCGCAAGCCGCTGCTCGCCGCCGGTCTGTCCATCCTGCTCGGCCTGTTTCAAAGCCTGAATCTGGCAAGAATGGACTTTTCCGACGGCGCCCTGCGCGAAGGGCTGCTGTACAGCGCCTTTGGCCGACTCGACCATCACTCGGTACAAATCCGTACCCTGCAGGCGCTAGCCAGTCAGTATGCGGTCGATACCCGGCAGGCCGAGCGGGTTAGCGCCACCGTCATCGAATTATTTGAGCAAATGCGCGACAGCTGGCAGCTGGATACCGAGTCCGCCGACTTGCTGGCCGGGGCGGCCCGGCTGCATGAGGTGGGGCTGCATATCAACTTTACCGGTATTCATCGCCACTCCGCCTATATATTGCGCCACAGCGAGTTACCCGGTTTTACCCTGGAACAGCAAAAGATACTGGCCGCTCTGGTGCGCTTTCATCGCAAGGCGCTCAAGTTGTCGGAACTGGAGCCGCTCGGCACGCTGCCGGAACCGCAGCTGTGGCGCCTGGTACGCCTGCTGCGGCTGGCGGTGGCACTGCACCGCCGCCGTCAGAACCACGCCCTGCCCCCGCTGGTGCTGGAGTTGGGCGGGCAGGATGCATTACGGCTGCACTTGCCTGCCGACTGGTGTGAGCATAATCCGCTGCTACTGGCCACACTGCAGCGCGAGCGGGATTATCAGGCCAAGATCGACTGGAAACTGGAGTTGATGAAGGTGTAATGGCGGCTATTCCGCCGCCTGTTTGCGGGCGGCTTTTTTCTCGGCGCGGCGGCGCTTGAAAAAGGCGCTGAGCTGGGTGGCACAGTCTTCGGCCAACAGGCCCGACTGCCAGGCCACCAGATGATTCAACCCGGGGGTGGCCAGCAGCTGCAGCACCGAGTCGACCGCCCCGGTCTTGGCATCGGCGGCACCGTATACCAGCCGTTGAATGCGGCTGTGCACCATGGCCCCGGCACACATCATGCACGGCTCCAGGGTGACATAGAGGGTGCAATCCAGCAGCCGGTAATTGCCGATGGCAAGACCTGCCTGGCGCAGCGCCATGATTTCGGCGTGCGCGGTGGCATCATGGCTGCCGATGGACCTGTTCCAGCCCTCGCCGATGCATTCGCCGTTATACACCACCAGGGCCCCGACCGGCACTTCGCCTTCCGTCTCGGCCTTTGCCGCCAGCATCATGGCCCGGCGCATCCAGTATTCGTCTTGTTCGTTCATTACCGCCTCCGTTGGCCGCGTATTATGGCAAAAGACCAACCGGCTGCAAGCAGGGGTTGTCATTAACACCCGCTGATGAGGACCGCCTCTGCGCCGAAAAGATTGAAAAAAGCACTCGACTGCACAAGAACTCGGCAAACGAGCCCGAATGAAGAAAAGAGGCTTGCAGCACCCCATCCGGCGCTATATAGTGGCCACCGATTCGGCGTGTAGCGCAGCTTGGTAGCGCACTAGCATGGGGTGTTAGGGGTCGGAGGTTCGAATCCTCTCACGCCGACCAAATCAAATAAAAAACCCACCGCAAAGTGGGTTTTTTATTGCCTGTCATTCGGTACCCTGTCACTCGGTACATGGCTCCGTCTCATGCCTTGTACTCCATCACAATCACTTGTACCTGCTCGCCTCTGCGCTCAAGCTCACGCTGCTCCAGACAGACAAACCCCATGCGCTCGAAAAACGGCTGCGCGGTAATGCTGGCTTCACAATAAAGTCGGCTCAGGCCACGCGAAGCCGCCTCGGCTTTCAGTCGCTGCATCAGCGCCCGGCCAACCCCCTCGCCCTGGTGGGCATGATGTACATAAAACAGTCCGATTCGGCCATCGTCTCCCAGCTCGGCAAAGCCCAGCAGAAACTTGCCGTCCATCGCCACCAGCGGGCGGGTACGAATAAAACGGCTGACCCAGCGTGGCTCGTCATATTCATCAGGCGCCCATACCGCCAACTCACCCGCACTGTAGTCGGCCTGGTTGATGCGGTGTACGGTGTCATGGAACAAACGCCAGATATTGCCTGTTTCACCGCTGCGGATCTTCCTGATTTCCATGCTGACTCCTGCCGATACCCGTATAGATTCCTATTCGTCCTCTATCTAGCCACAGTTACTCGAAATAAAAAAGCGGCATCACTGCCGCTTTACCATATTTATTGCCCATATAGACTAATTTACTCGCGTTCAGCGAGCGATTTTCGCCACCTCGGCAGTTTCAGCGACAACATCGCCGCCAGCAGCAGCAAACCGGCAGAAAACCATAAGCAGGCCACCAGCCCCGACTGCTGATAAACCCAGCCGGACAACAGGGTACCCAGCAGGCGGCCCATGGCATTGGCCATGTAATAAAAACCGACATCCAGCGATACGCCATCGTCACTGGCATAGCTGACGATCAGGTAACTGTGCAGCGAGGAATTGATGGCAAAAATCGCGCCGAACAGCAGCAGGCCTCCTATCAGGATTTCATGGGGGTATGACTCGCCCCCTACGCCCAGGGCAATCATGGCAGGCACCAGGGTCAGCCCCAGCGCCCAGGCGAAGACGGTACGGCCATCAGGCACCCGCCCCGCCCGCTTGCCGGTGACATACGGTGCCAGCGACTGCACCAGGCCATAGCCGACCACCCACAACGCCAGAAAGCCGCCTACCCGCCAATGATCCCAGCCGAATTCACTGGCCAGAAACACCGGCAAGGCCACCACAAACCAGACATCACGGGCACCGAACAGACACAACCGCGCCGCCGACAACACGTTGATGGCCCGGCTCTTGGAGAAAATGTCGGTGAACTTCGGCTTGTAGCGGGCCCGGCCCAGATCGGGTTTCAGCATGATGATACTGAATACCCATACCAGTGCCAGCATGGCGGCCATGGCCGCCACGGCACCGGCGAAGCCGAGCCAGGCCAGCAAGAGGCCACCCAGAAAGAAGCCCGCCCCTTTCAAGGCGTTCTTGGAGCCGGTAAGCAGGGCAACCCACTGATAGAGCCGGCCCTCGGTCTCCGCTGCCGGCCCCTGCCTGGGCACCAGCAACCGGATGGCGCTCTTGGCGCTCATCTTGTTCAGATCCTTGGCGATGCCCGACAGCGCCTGGGCCGCCATCACCCAGGGCACCGTCAGCCAGCTCACCGGCACCAGCAGCAAGGCCAGTGCCAGTATCTGCAATCCCAGCCCTATGTTCATGGTGCGATTCAGCCCCAGACGGGCGCCCAGCCAGCCACCGACCAGATTGGTAATGACTCCGAACAGTTCATAAAACAGAAACAGCAGGGCAATCTGCAGCGGCGCATAGCCAAGCTGGTGAAAATACAGCACCACCAGCATGCGCAGCGCGCCGTCGGTCAGGGTAAAGGCCCAGTAGTTGCCGGTGATAAGCCCATACTGGCGCAGCTCGGGTGACAATCGGGACTGCATTAACCGGCCAGATCCAGTCGGCCCACCTTGAGCGCCAGCTCGGCGGTACGATTGGCATAACCCCATTCGTTGTCATACCAGGCATAGAGCTTGAGCTGAGTGCCGTTGACCACCATGGTCGACAGAGCATCGATAATGCTGGATCGCGGATCGGTTCTGTAATCCACCGACACCAGCGGACGCTCTTCAAAACCGAGAATGCCCTTGAGCTCGCCGTCGGCGGCGGACTTGAGCAGCGCATTTACCTCCCCCTCGGTGGTCGCCCTTTCCAGCTCGAACACACAGTCGGTCAGCGAGGCATTGGCCAGCGGCACCCGTACCGCATGGCCGTTCAGCTTGCCCTTGAGCTCGGGAAAGATATGGGTAATGGCGGTGGCGGAGCCGGTGGTGGTGGGGATCAGACTCTGGCCACAGGCCCGGGCCCGGCGCAAATCTTTATGGGGCGCGTCCAGTATGGTCTGGGTATTGGTAATATCGTGAATGGTGGTCATGGAGCCGTGCCTGATGCCAAGCTGCTGGTGGATCACCTTGACCACCGGCGCCAGACAATTGGTGGTGCAGGAGGCGGCGGTCACAATGGCATGCTCGGCCGGATTATAAAGGTGATCGTTCACCCCCATCACCACATTGAGTACCCCTTCTTCCTTGACCGGCGCCGTCACCACCACCCGCTTCACGCCCTGCTCCAGATACGCCTGCAACAGCGCCGTGGTTTTCATCTTGCCGGAGGCTTCAATCACCAGATCACAGCCGGACCAGTCGGTCTCGGTGATGGTGCTGTTTTGACTGCAGCGAATGCGCCGCTCGCCGATCAGCATCTCGTCACCGTCGGCCACCGCCTCATGGGCCCAGCGACCGTGTACCGAATCAAAGGTCAGCAAATGCGCCAGAGTCGCCGCATCACCGGCCGGATCGTTGATCTGTACAAATTCCAGCTCGTCCCACTCCCAGGCTGCCCGCAGCGCCAGGCGCCCCATGCGACCGAACCCGTTGATACCGACTTTAATACTCATTGCTGCTATTCCTTGTTTAATGTTTTAGCCAGACATTCGCATATCGGCCAAAGGGCCCGCTCCGCCGACTCGTCGTGAATCCATCCATGGAGACTCAGCCGCGCCATCCGTAGCGCGGATGGTCGGCTGAGCAGATCCCTTTGCCCTCCCAAAATCTTGATATCGCCTGATGATAACGCCAACAGCCAACTCAGAACGTCAAAAAGAATATATGAAAAATCATATAAATAGAACGCAAAAAAACCCCGGGAGGCCCCGGGGAATCTTCACTACGACGGTCAATACACGGGCTGGATTAGTTCAGACCCAGTTTTTTCATGTCGGCGGCAATCACGGCGGCAGGTACCGGTACATAACCGTCTTTATCGACGATTTCCTGGCCCTGCTTGGACAGCATCAGCTTGACGAACTCGGCTTCCATCGGACCCAGCGGCTTGTTGGGGTGCTTGTTCACGTATACGTAGAGGAAACGTGACAGCGGGTAGTTACCGGTGATGGCGTTCTCGGCATTGGCGGCAACGTAGTCGGTAGAGCCCGCTTCAGCCAGCGGAACCGCACGTACGCTGGAGGTGCTGTAACCCAGACCGGAATAACCGATGGCGTTCAGAGAAGAAGACACCGACTGCACCACGGAGGCAGAGCCGGGCTGCTCGTTGACGTTGTTCTTGAAATCACCCTTGCACAGCGCTTCATCCTTGAAGTAACCGTAGGTGCCGGATACCGAGTTGCGGCCATACAGCTGCACATCGCGGCTGCCCCAGTCACCGGTCAGGCCGGTCTGGCCCCATTTGGTGATTTGCTCGTTGTTGCCACAGCTCAGGGTGCTGGAGAAGATGGCATCCACCTGATCGATGCTCAGACCTTCGATGGGATTGTCTTTATGTACGAAGACTGCCAGGGCATCGATGGCAACGCGCACCGGCGTCGGCTTGTAACCGTAGCGCTTTTCAAAGGCCTCGATTTCGTTGCTCTTCATCGAACGGCTCATGGGGCCGAACTGGGCGGTGCCTTCGGTCAGGGCGGCAGGTGCGGTAGAAGAACCGGCAGCCTGAATCTGCACGTTGACGTTGGGATAGTTGCGCTTGAACTCTTCGGCCCACAGGGTCGCCATATTGGCCAGGGTGTCGGAACCCACAGAAGACAGGTTGCCGGAAATACCGCTCACTTTCTCGTAATCCACAAGGGAGCTGTCTACGGCGGCCAGCGCAGTGGTGGAAGCCAGTGCTGCAGTCAAACCAAGTGCTGTTACCAGTTTGTTCAGTTTCATCCTTAATCTCCAATCTGAGTTCGGTCTTTCAAGACGCGGTCAGTATTGCCGCCGGTGATGACAACTATATGAACTCGAAGTGACACATTTATGACAAGCAGACAAGAAAACCGCGGCTGCGGTTTTCGGCATCAGGCAATGGCCCGATTGGGGTTATCCAGCACCAGCAGCCGTTCGGGTAGCATAAAACTGAAACAACTGCCCTCACCCACTTTGCTGCTGATATCGAGATGAGCGTCATGATGACCCAGCGCATGCTTGACGATGGCCAGTCCCAGCCCGGAGCCCCCGGTCTGGCGACTGCGTGCCTTGTCGACCCGATAGAAACGCTCGGTCAGGCGGGCAATATGTTCGGGCGCGATGCCGTCACCGTTATCCGTTACCGCAAAGCGGGCATTCGGGCCTACCCGGCCCCACTCCACCGTGATGCGGGTGCCGGGCGGCGAGTGGCGAATGGCGTTGTAGACCAGATTGGAAAGGGCGCTGCGCAGCTGCTCCTGATCGCCCCGCACCTTGAGGCCGGTATCGACCTGAAAACTGAATTCATGATGCCGGTCGCCACTCAGGGCCAGCGACTCCTGTTCCAGCATGGTCAGCATGGTCGGAATATCGACAATCTTGCTGGTATCGATGGTGGCCGACGCTTCAATTCGGGTCAGGGTCATCAGCTGGTTCACCAGGGCATCCATGCGCTGGGTCTGCTCCAGCATCACACTCTGGGTTTTATGCCACATCGCCTCCGAGGGGCGATCTTCAAGCATTTCGAGATAGCCCTTGAGCACCGTCAGCGGGGTGCGCAACTCGTGAGACACGTTGGCCACGAACGACTTGCGCATCTGCTCCAGGCTTCGCAGCCGGGTAACATCACGCACCACCAGCAGCGCCTGATCTTCGGTGTAGGGCATGATGCGGCATTCAATCAGTTTTTCTTCGTTGATGGGCGATGGCAGCTCCAGCGGCTCGTGAAAGGCTCCCCGCTCCATGTAGGCGATAAACAGGGGCGCGCGGATCAGGTTGCCGATATGCTGACCCGCGTCTTCCGGCCAGCGAAATCCCAGTAACTGTTGCGCCAGCTTGTTGCACCAGATGATGCTGCCGTCGCGACGGATCACCACCGCCGCATCGGGCAGCGCCTCGGCGCCTTCCCGAAAACGGCGTATCAGGTTGGCCAGCTCACGGCGGCGGGCCCGCTGGCGTTGCTGCAAGCGGTAAATACCGTTGAAAATGGCTTCCCAGCTGCCCTGGCCCTGAGGCGGCGTCAGGCTGCGGTCGCGCCACAACCAGACGGCCAGCTTGTGTTGAAAGCGGTAATGCCATAACAGATGCAATACCGTGGCCACCAGCAGCCCCAGCGTGACGCGGTGTAATAACATGCCAAGCAGAAAAAACGCCAGATAGTAGCCGACTAACCGCCACCATAGGCCATGACTGGATTCGTGTAACTGCATACAGGCCTCATAGGCGTGTGGAGAAGCGATACCCGGCACCACGTACCGTCTGGATCAACTTGTCGTGGCCCGACTCCGACACCGCCTTGCGCAGCCGCCGAATATGCACATCCACGGTTCTGTCTTCCACGTATACATTGGTACCCCACACATTATTGAGCAACTGCTCGCGGCTGTATACCCGCTCCGGATGGGTCATGAAAAAATGCAGCAGCTTGAATTCGGTGGGCCCCATGTCGAGTTGTAAATGATTGGCACTGACGCGGTGGCTCACCGGATCCAGCTTGAGGCCCTGCACTTCAATCACGTCATCGACCGCCGTCGGCGCTACCCGACGCAATACCGCTTTCAAACGGGAGGTCAGCTCCTTGGGAGAGAACGGCTTGGTGATGTAATCGTCGGCGCCGACATCCAGCCCCTTGATCTTGTCTTCTTCTTCCGCACGGGCGGTCAGCATGATCACCGGGATCTGCCGGGTCAGTTCATCCTGTTTGAGGTGCTTGATCAGCTGGATACCGCTGCCGCCGGGCAGCATCCAGTCCAGCAGAATCAGCTCGGGATAGGGCTCCTGGAGCATGGCCAGCGCCTGATCGTAATCTTCCGCCGACTCGGTGGTAAACCCCTTCTGTTCCAGCACAAAGCACAGCATCTCGCGGATAGCGGCTTCGTCTTCAACTACCAGTATTTTCCGTGTCATGGTTCAACTGTCCTTACGGATATGGCTACGCATAAGACCATTATTGGCAGCGAGTGTGACAGTTTTATGAATTTATGACACCACCATGTCAACCAGAAGGGCAACAGTCATGTTGGACTACGCCGGCGCGGTAGTTCATGTGCAGCTCCGGCTCGCCCGTGGTGGGATCCGTACTTTCTGCGGTGATGGCAAACCCCTGTTGACGATAAAAATTCACGGCAATGTCGTTTTCACAGAATACCTTGAGCAGTAACCGCCGCCGCTGGTGCTTGGCCATGTCCAGCAACGCCCGGCCAATGCCGTTTTGCTGACAGTCGGGTCGTACAAAAAGCGCCGCCAGATACTCGTCCACCAGCGCCACAAAGCCCTGCACCTCGCTGTGCCTTTCGCACACCCATATCTGTGCCCGGGGCAAATAACGGGCGCGCATCTTTTCCTGCTGCTGCCACCAGAAAGCCGCCGGTATAAAATCATGAGCCTGCAACGACGCCAACAGCCAGATATCCAGAATGGCATCGGTATCATCGGGCGTAGCTTGTCGTATCATCACTTTATCTCCGGCCTGGGTTTACCCGAATTGTTTACCTGAGTTGTTTACCTGCGTTGTTTACCTGAGTGTATAGAGACGGTGCCACATCGAATCGGCTTTCATCAGGCACTGTGAGCAGGATCGGCCTTTATTGACCGGGAATGACTACCTGATCACAAAGCCGCTTTGCAGTACAATGCGTTTTTTCCGGCTCGTTACCGAGGACGCTATGTGGTTTAAGAACCTGCAGATTTATCGTTTTACCCGCCCTTTCGATGTCACCCTTGAAGACCTGGAAAAGCAGCTTGAAGCCCTGCCCTTCAGCCCCTGCGGCAGTCAGGAGCAGGCCAAATTCGGCTGGATATCACCGCTGGGCAAACAGGGCCATGCCCTGACCCACGTTGCCGACGACCAGATCCTGATTTGTGCCAAGAAAGAAGAAAAAATGCTGCCCGGCTCCGTGGTCAACGACATGGTGGCCGAAAAAGTGGAGGCGCTGGAAATCGAGCAGGGTCGCGCGCTGAAGAAAAAAGAAAAAGAATCGATAAAAGAAGAGATCATCGTCACCCTGCTGCCCCGGGCCTTCAGCCGTTTTCAGCAAACCTATGCCTGGATCAATCCCAAAGACGGCTTTATCGCCGTGGATGCCAGCTCGGCCAAACGGGCCGAAGATCTGCTGGCGCTGCTGCGCAAGAGCATCGGCTCCTTGCCGGTGGTGCCGCTGGCCATGGTAACCCCGCCCGAGCTGACCCTGACCGACTGGCTGAAAGAAGGCGCCGCGCCGGCCGGCTTTGCGCTGGAAGACGAAGCCGAGCTGCGCTCCGCTCTCGAACACGGCGGCATTATTCGTGCCAAGCAGCAGGATCTGCTCAGTGAAGAAATCAAGGCCCATCTGGAAGCCGACAAACTGGTGACCAAGCTGGCGCTGAACTGGGCCGAGACCATCAGCTTCGTGCTGAGTGACGACATGAGCGTCAAGCGGCTGAAGTTTTCCGAAGAGCTGCGCGAGCAGAATGACGACGTTACCAGCGAAGACGTGGCGGCCCGTTTCGATGCCGACTTTGCCTTGGTCACCGGCGAGCTGTCTCGTTTTGTACCCGACCTTATCGAAGCCCTCGGCGGCGAAGAAAACCGGTAACAACAGCCATAAGCCATCAGCTTTAAGCTGTAAGTTATACCAATTTGAATAAACATCTGATCATTTTAACCCCGGGATCAGAGGCAACACAGTCGCCTCCCACGACACGCCATGAACTCATCCCTGAGGGCTCGGGAAATGCCGTCCATGGCATTTCACGGTCGTGGGAGTCGATCTCTGTTGCCTCTCCTTAAACACCGAGTTGTCTGCAGGACGCTCCCACAGGCGACGCCGCAGCAGAGGGGCGGATGAAGGGTTCTACTCTACCGACCATCACATGACAGGACGTCATGTGCTGAGCGTCGCAGGGATGCGGTTCAGCGTGTCGGTGGAGTCGACCCTTCGTTCGACCTTTTCGGGGCAGCCAAACAGATCAGTTAGTTTTACAGATTGGTATGAAAGCTGAAAGCGAGAAGCTGAAAGCGAGAAGCTGAAAGCCATAAGTTAACAGCAGACAATAAAAAATCGGCGCCAAGATTAATCTTGGCGCCGATTTTGTTTTAGCTTCAAGCTGATCGCTTACGGCTTACGGCTTAAAGCTTTCTGTTAAGCGTTACCCTTGACCTTCATCTTGAGCTCGGCGGCAAAGTTCAGCATGCGGTTCAGGGGGATCATCGCCTTGATACGGGTCTCTTCATCCACCTGTATCTCGTGAGTCTTGCCACCGTCACGCAGGGCATCGCGAATGGCGACCAAGCCGTTCATCGCCATCCAGGGGCAATGGGCGCAGCTACGGCAGGTGGCACCGTTACCACCGGTCGGCGCTTCAACCATTTCCTTGTCCGGGCAGGCCTGCTGCATCTTGTAGAAGATGCCCTTGTCGGTGGCCACAATCAGCTTCTGATGCGGCAGCGTCTGCGCCGCCTTGATCAGCTGACTGGTGGAGCCCACGGCATCTGCCAGCTCCACCACGGACTGCGGAGACTCCGGGTGCACCAGCACGGCCGCATCCGGGTTCTGCGCCTTCAGCTCTTTCAGCGCCTTGGCGCGAAACTCGTCGTGCACTATGCAGGCCGCCTGCCAGCGCAACATCTTGGCGCCGGTCTGCTTCTCGATATAGGCACCCAGGTGCCGGTCCGGGGCCCAGATGATCTTGTGCCCTTCACTGTACAGGTGCTCGACGATTTCCAGCGCTATGCTGGAGGTCACCACCCAATCGGCCCGGGCTTTCACCGCCGCCGAGGTATTGGCGTACACCACCACGGTATGGTCCGGGTGCGCATCACAAAAGGCGGTAAATTCATCGGCCGGGCAACCCAGATCGAGAGAGCACTCGGCTTCCAGCGTGGGCATCAGCACGGTTTTTTCCGGGCTCAGAATCTTCGAGGTTTCCCCCATGAAGCGCACACCGGCCACGATCAGGGTATCGGCCTCATGCTCCTTGCCAAAACGCGCCATCTCCAGCGAGTCGGACACGCATCCCCCGGTTTCCTCGGCCAGCGCCTGGATCTCGGGATCGGTATAGTAGTGAGCCACCAGCACGGCATTGCGGGCGCGTAGCAGGGCCTTGATTTCATCTTTCAGCGCCTGCTGCTGCTCATTCGTCAGCGGAGCCGGCTTGGCGGGAAAGGGGTAGTCAAACTCGAAAATATCGACAGCTTCAGTCATGTCCTGGTTCCAGTTGATCCATCCGGATAACATCAATGACGGGCATTATACCGTTACAGCGGCGTTAAACCCAAGTCGGGTACGGAATTAACAATGAACGAATAGAAATAACGGGGACTAAAGGGATTACTGCAACAAGAAGAGGGAATAACAGGAGAATGGTGGGTCGTGCGGGATTCGAACCTGCGACCAATTGATTAAAAGTCAACTGCTCTACCAACTGAGCTAACGACCC
>NZ_CANLZU010000029.1 GCF_947495715.1 uncultured Oceanisphaera sp. | reverse complement strand
CATCGAGTTTGGTTCAAAGGCGGGTAGTCTACCCGCCAGGCCGCGCCAGCTCTAGTTCATATGAGGGGATGGCTAAGCCTGCCGCCGCCAGAGCTATGGCAAGTAGTCATACAAAGTTTGTAATATCGCTTTTCCTAACTTCGTTTTTAGAATGGCAATAGTCGTAAGCAGATAATCAATTTCAATTAAATCAAGGTCGAACACTTTATTTTCATATACAGAAAGCAATCCTGTTTAACTCGCCACACTACACATTCCTACCACTCATCAACAGAGTCTTACAAGTCACTTGATGTTACTTCATTGTTATTAAAGAATAGCCAAACTGTAAACACAAGGAAGAATTGCCAGGCTTGCCTTGGTTAAAAAAACCAACGGTCATCCCAGCTTAACAAGTAAATAAAAGCACTAATTAAAGTTAAGTCGAACATATTGAACATCTTGTTCAACAGCCGGATAAGTATTGACTGCTTTACTTAACCTCTTGGCATCAACAGATTATTTTCGAGGAAAGAACAATGGAAAACATCACTGAGCTGTTACGTCAATATCGCCATAGTCAGGGATTACCGGCCGATTTTTATACATCCAAAGAGATGTTCAAATTCGATATGGAGCAGGTATTCAAGAAAACCTGGATTTATGCCGGCGTGGTATCCGAATTCAAGAAAAAGGGCGAGTTCAGGGTGGTTCAGGTGGATAACAACTCCATCATACTGGTTCGGGATCAACAGGGCGAGATCCGCGCCTTCCATAACTCCTGCCGCCATCGAGGGGCCCAGATCTGTACCACCGACAAAGGTAATGTGCCCAACCTGGTCTGCCCCTACCACCAGTGGACATATAACCTGAACGGCGACTTAATCTACGCCGGACGCATGGGTGAGTCCTTCTCCTGCAAGGGCAATGGCCTCAAGCCGGTCGCTATCGAGTCGATCGCCGGTCTGCTGTTTATCAACCTGTCGGAAGACCCCTCCTATACCGACATAGAGAAGATGAAGGCGGATCTCGCTCCCTATGTGGGCTTCTATCAGCTGGACAAGCTCAAGGTCGCCAAAGAGATCGACATCATCGAAAAGGCCAACTGGAAACTGGTGGTGGAAAATAACCGGGAGTGCTATCACTGCAACGCCAACCACCCCGAGCTGCTGAAAAGCTGGCCTCCGTTTGGTGCCGGATTCGGCTGGCCGGACGACCCCCGGGAAGCCGCCGCCATCGCCCAGAAGATAGACGAGGCCTATGCAGTCAAACGCCCCCAATGGGACAACATGGGCATGGCCCACGAGCCGCTGGATCTGACCGAGGATCGCTGGTATCGCGCCATGATGATGATCCTGGAAAACGGTGCCCTGTCGCAGACCATGAACGGCGAACTGGCCTGCAAGAAACTGCTGCCCGGTTTCAGCGAACCAGACAACAGCGACCTGTCCATGTGGACCCATTACAACTCCTGGCACCACTTCATGTGTGACCATGTGGTCACCACCATGGTCATCCCCCTTTCGGAGGACGAAACCCTAGTGCGCACTCGCTGGCTGGTGCATGAAGACGCTCAGGAAGGGGTCGACTATGACTTGGATAACCTGACTCATGTGTGGGTCAAGACCAATGACCAGGACAGATGGCTGGCAGAAATCAACTATGCCGGCATTCGTTCCGACGCATACCGGCCGGGACAGTATTCGGAAGAAACCGAAGGCTTGGTGATGAATTTCATCGGCTGGTACATCAAGCAGTTGCAATCCGGTATTTAACAGAGATTCGTTCTCATCGGCTCAATCGCACCTTTTTCGGTAGGTAAAAACATGTTCGAAACCAAGAATTCATATCTCAATGATATCGCCAAGGATCAGCCACTCAAGAACCCGGTATCGGAAGAAACACACAGGGCGGCCAGGGCCTATCGCCTGCAACGGGTCAGGGAACAACTGGTCAAGAACGACTGTTCGGCCGTGCTGCTCTATGATCCTGTCAATATCCGGTACGCCACCGATGCATCTAATATGCAGGTCTGGACCGCCCACAACGCCTCCCGTTATGCCATGGTCTTTGCCGATGGGCCGGTGATCATCTGGGAATTCCACAACTGTGAGCACCTGTGCGAACACCTAGAAACCGTGGATGAAGTGCGCATGGCTATCAACTGGGCCTATTTTGGTGCCGGCCCACGGGTTTCGGAAAAGGCCAAGATATGGGCGGCAGAGATCGCCGACCTGCTCCGGCAACACGGAGGCGGAAACATGCGCCTGGCGGTCGACAAGATGGAGCCGGAAGGCGTGCCCTGCCTCAATGCCCTGGGGGTTCAGCTCCAGCAGGGCCAACCCCTGCTGGAGCAGGCCCGCTCCGTTAAATCGGCGGAAGAGCTCGAGTTGATGAAATGGACCATCACCGTATGCGAACACGGCATCCAGCGGATGTCCGACGAACTTCGCCCGGGCATGACCGAGCAGGAACTGTGGGCCTATCTGCACTTCGAAAACATCCGTAATGGCGGCGAGTGGATCGAAACCCGCCTGCTGGCCTCAGGCCCGCGTACCAACCCCTGGATGCAGGAATGCAGCAACCGGGTGATGAACGAAGGGGAAATTATCGCCTTCGATACGGATATGATTGGACCCTACGGCTATTGCGCCGATATCTCCCGCGCCTGGACAGTGGGCCATGTACGCCCCACGGACGAACAGCGTCGCCTCTACAGCGCCGCCTATCAACAAATACACCACAACATGGATATTCTGAGAGCCGGGATGAGCATCAAGGAATTTGTAGACAAGAGCTGGTCCATTTCCGATGAGTTCTACAAGAACCGCTATTGCTGCGTGGCCCATGGTATCGGCATGGCGGATGAATACCCGGCCATTGCCCATGCTGGCGACGATTGGGAAAAGTCGGGATATGACGGAGTTTTCGAAGAAAATATGACTATTTGCATCGAAAGCTGTATCGCCGTAGAAGGTGGAAAAGAAGGTATCAAGCTGGAGGAACAGGTACTGATCACCAAAGATGGATGCGTGCCGCTTTCCAGCTACCGCTGGGAAGAGGGCTGGCTCATCTAAGGCTTCGGGCTGTGGGATATGACCCACAGCCTTTTTTATTTACACTCTGTCAATTTAAAAATATTTACCGTCAGGGCGCCTATAAGCTCACATCACCAAGGATGATTCACTTAAATTAATTTTAATGTGATCAAGGAGAATTTATGCTTAAGGAATACACAGCAAACAACCCCGTTGATGTTGATATAGAAGTCAACATACACACCTCTAAAAAGGGATTCTATAAGGGCCTGAATCCAACGATTACCATTATCAGCAAGGTTATTATTGTTACGCTGGTATTGTTTGCCATCGTCATGCCGAACAAAGCGACGGAAGCACTGGGCATAGTTAATACCGCACTACTTTCGACGTTTAATTCCTATTATATTATCTCCGTCAGCCTGTTTCTTATTTTCTGCCTTGCCATGGCACTTAGCCCACTGGGTAAAATAAAGCTGGGGCAGGATCGGGAGCGACCGGAATTTTCCAACTTTTCCTGGTTTGCCATGATGTTCGGTGCCGGCATGGGCATAGGGCTGATGTTTTACTCCATCGGTGAGCCCATGTATCACTTTGCCGGTAATCCGGAAGTGATCAAGGGGGCGGTCAGCGCTAACACCGCCGATACCGTGGAATCCGCCATGCGCTTCTCCTTCCTCCACTGGGGGCTGCATGCCTGGGGTATCTATGTTTCTGTCGGCCTGGCCATGGCCTATTTCGCCTATCGACTGAACCTGCCGCTGACCATTCGCTCCGCCCTGACCCCGTTGTTTGGTGACCGGCTGAACGGCTCTCTGGGACATGCCATCGATATCATCGCCGTGGTGGCGACCGTACTGGGGATTTCTACCACTGTCGGTACCGGCGTGCTACAGCTGATTTCCGGCTTTGAAAGCGTCACCGGTGCTGCCTGGTTATTGAATGATGAGGGTAAACCCACCAGCACGGCCATGGTGCTCGCCCTGCTACTGGTGATGGGCCTGTCTACCCTGTCGGCCATGACCGGCGTCGGAAAAGGTGTCAAATGGCTGAGTAATATCAACCTGACGCTGTCCTTTATCCTGTTGGCGGTGTTTATTATCTTCGGATCCACCGGTTTTGCCTTCTCAACCTATATCAGCGGCCTGACCGATTATCTGATCGAACTGCCGGCAATGAGCTTTACCGTCTGGGACAGAGAGTCAAAACTGGGTCAATGGCAGGGTAGCTGGACCATCTATTACTGGGCCTGGTGGATCGCCTTCGCTCCCTTCGTCGGGTTGTTTCTGGCACGCATTTCCAGGGGCCGCACCATTCGGGAATTCGTCATGGGTGCCATGATCATTCCGACCCTGATGTGTGCCTTCTGGTTCGCCCTGCTGGGCGGTACCGCCCTGGATCTGGAGCTGAACGGCGGCGCCAACGGCAGCATTATAGGCTCGGCCATCGAATCCCAGATGTTCGTGACTCTGCAGCAGCTGCTGCCGGCCGAGGCAGCCATGGCCATGTCGCTGATGGTTATCCTGCTGATCCTGACCTACCTGGTCACGTCGGCGGACTCCGGCGTGCTGGTATTGAACACCATCATGGCGGGCGGTAACGACCAACCTGGTGTCAGTCACCGCGTGATCTGGGGAAGCATCCTTACCCTGGTGGTGGGCTCACTGATGCTGGCCGGTGGCCTCAGTGCCATTCAAACGGCCATGGTCATAGGTGCGCTACCCTTCTCGGTGATCATGATACTGATGTGTCTCGGCACCCTAAGATCTGCGTTTACCAGAAGACAGGGCGCGAGAATACAAACTGAGCCGGTGTGAGATTCGGGCGGGTAATTCCCGCCCGCTTTATTAAAAATAATATAAACCAAAATCCATACTTATTACTGGAAACCAAGATGACGACTATCTTACGTAAAGAAAGCAGCCCGCGCATGAGCCAGACGGTAGCGGTCAATAACTTCGTTTTCCTGTCGGGTCAGGTCGCCGACAACCTGCAGGGCGATATCCGACAACAGACCACAGAGGTACTGGCAAAAATAGAAAGGCTGTTGTCAGTTTCCCTCTCAGACAAATCGCGATTAATCAGCGTCAATATCTGGCTCAGTGACATGAGTCATTTCGATGAGATGAATGAAGTCTATGAAGCCTGGCTGGATAATTCGCACCAACCCACCAGAGCCTGTGTACAATCGGCACTGGCAGATCCGGGCTACCTTATCGAGGCTCAGGCCGTGGCGTTGGCAACGCCGCAAGCTTGAGTCGTACTTTCCATGATGCAAAGGGCCTGGTTGACGGACCCCGCCTGTATTCTGTAACAAACGCCCTGACAATAGCTCAGTCGGCCTGTATATCGATGTTGTTGACGATGGCATCCAGCTGAGCTACATCCTTCTCGGCGTCATTCAGCAACCAGTCACGAAAGATACCGGCCGAAGCCGACAAGGGTTTTGTCGTGCTGTAAACCAGGTAATCGGCCCGGCCGGTTTCGACATAAAAATCTCCGGCTATCTTGATAAAACGGTTTTCCAGCATCTCCTTGAGCATGAACTCCCAACCTAGGGTGATCCCCATCCCTTTCAGAGCAGCATTGACCGCCAAAGGGACCTGGTTAAAAATCAACGAGTTTGAAGGAACATGGTAATGAATACCAAAGTAACTGAACCAGTCGCCCCAGTTCATCCAACGCCACTTCAAGGGGTCAAAATGAACGATGCGGTTATTCAGCAAGTCTTCGGGCGTATTTATCTCGGTCAATGGCATATCATAGGCACAGATGGGGTAAATACGCTCACGGAAAAGATAGTGCCCGGTCAGGTTTGTCTGCCACTTGTCATAACCGTAAAGGATCCCCAAATCCGACTTGCGACAATGTTCTTCATCGATATCGTCGGTGGCATAGATATTGATATTAATATCAGGATATTCCATGTTGAAGCGGGCAATGCGGGGAAACAACCAGTAATTTGCCATCGCAACCGTTGAAACGATAGTAATATTCTTACTGTAGACGTGTGAGCGGATCTGGTTGCAACTGTCCGCCAACTGCCCCAACACCATTTTTACATCGATAAACAGCTTCTGGCCATCATCGGTCAGCACCACCTGCCGCCGCTCTCGATAAAACACCTCGATCCCCAGATATTCCTCCAGCAACTTGATCTGCTTACTGACCGCACTCTGAGTCACGCACAGCTCGTCGGCAGCACGAGTAAAGCTGCCGTGCCTGGCAGCGGCCTCGAAAAAGGTAAGAGTCAGCAACGGTGGCAATTGCTTAAACAGGGGCTTCATTATCTCGACTCCATGTCATTGAACTCATTCCTTTTCATCATACTACCGAGCAGCCCAGTCTCATAGAAAAGAGCACAAGAGTCAAAGAGCCTCTTTCTATTTATCGTCCGGTGGCACCTATCATTTGAGATTCCTCACAGGAATCAATCGGTGCTTATTCGTCCATTGTAAATGTTTCGTCAGAATTTAGTATCAGTTCCATAACATATCGGGAGCCAGACCATGAAAAAGATACATCGCCTTCCTGCCATCGATGGTGAACTCGGTTGGTATGAAACATCTCCGTTAACCGGACACACCAAGGGGGACCGGCTAAAAGGCAAGCATAAGTTCGATGTGCTTATTATCGGTGCCGGCTTCTCCGGCCTCTCTACCGCCGGCCACCTGGCCGAACTATGGCCCGACAGCCGTATTGCTCTGGTCGATGCTTTGCGTGTCGGCCAGGGTACCTCGGGCAGGAATGCCGGCTTTATCATAGATCTGCCCCATAACCTGGATGCCAATGCCGACCCCGAGATAGACAAAAAGATCTATCAGCTCAACCGCTTTGCCATTAGCCGCCTGGATCAGATCCGCCAGCAAAACGGCATCGATTGCTCATGGCAGAAAACAGGCAAGTATTTTGCCGCTCATGAAGCCAGCAACTTATGCCATCTCGATAGCTTCACCAAAACCCTGGATACACTAAATACCCCCTATGAAGTCATCGAAGGCTCCGCATTACAGCAGCGGCTGGGAACGGGGTATTACCAGAAGGCCGTGTACACACCGGATAACATACTGATGAACCCGGCGGCCCTGGCCCAGGGGGTGGCGCTGGCGCTGCCCGCCAATGTCACCCTGTTTGAGAACAGCCCGGTCACCGGCATCGAATATGGCAGCCCCCACCGAGCCCGTTTCCTGGGTGGCGAGATTGAAGCCAACACGCTGGTGCTCAGCACCAATTCATTTGGCGAGGAGTTTGGTCTGTTCCAGCAGCGCCTGGCGCCGGTGTTCACCTATGCCAGCCTGACCCGCCCCATGAGCGAGGCTCAGGCCGGGCAGTATTTCCCGGATACTGCTCCCTGGGGCCTGACCTCTGCGCATCCTGCAGGCACTACGGTACGTCTGACCCCGGACAGACGCATTTTTATCCGCAATAGCTTCAGCTTCGAAACCTCGCTGCGGACCGATCAGCACACCCTGGATCGGGCCTGGAAGCAACACCGGGCATCGTTCTCCGCCCGCTTCCCGGAACTCAGCGAACTCGACTTCGAATATACCTGGGGAGGTATGCTGTGCATGACTCTCAATCACCAGTCTTTGTTCCAGCAGTCGGCAGATAACCTGTATGCGCTCAGCGGCATGAACGGGGTCGGGGTCGCAAAGGGCACCTACTTGGGCTATTACCTGGCCGAATGGATTGCTGGTCGTGACAGTGACGAACTCGACTTTATCCGCCGGCACAACCAGCCCAGCTGGGTGCCACCTGATCCCCTTCGTTCCGTGGGTGCCCGCATCCGGCTCCATTACGAAGCAGGCAAGGCAGCTGGTGAAATATGAAGGCTTCCTCGGCCATAGCCATCAGGTATAGCCGGGGACTTTTCCTTAATTCCGAATCCATTGATTTTCCCAAGAGAGCAACAATCATGACCCCTTCTGTACACTCTGTTAATACCCAGACCTGGGTCAATGGCCGTCATCTGGTGCGCTGCGTCAAGGTCATCCAGGAAACCTGGGATGTAAGAACCTTTTGCTTTATGGCCGAGCAGCCGGTGATGTTTTTCTTTAAACCGGGCCAATTTGTCACTTTGGAGCTGGAAATCGACGGGCGGCCAGTGATGCGTAGCTACACCATTTCGTCCTCCCCCTCGCTTCCCTACAGCTTTTCCATCACCATCAAACGGGTCCCGGGCGGCCTGGTTTCTAACTGGCTACATGATCACCTGCTGGAAGGTCATGAAGTTGCGGTGCATGGCCCGGTCGGCGATTTCAACTGTATCGACCACTCGGCCGACAAGGTGCTGCTGCTTTCCGGTGGCGTAGGCATCACACCGGTGATGTCCATGGCCCGCTGGTGGTTCGACAGCAACGCCGAGGTGGACATGGTATTTGTACACAGCTCGCGCACCCCCAAGGACATTATCTTCCGCCGTGAGCTGGAACACATGGACTCACGCGTAACTAACTTTAACCTTAATTTGATCTGCGAGCGCTATGAGATCGGTGATACCTGGAGCGGCTTTACCGGTTATCTGGGAGAAGACATGCTCAGGCTGATCGCTCCCGACTTTATGGACAGGGAAATTTTCTGCTGCGGGCCGACTCCTTATATGCGTGCCATTAAAGCCATGCTCGAACGCCAGGGGTTTCCCATGGAGCGCTATCACGAAGAAAGCTTCGGGGCAACGCCGGATGAGGTCAAGACAGATGTGGCCGAACAGATTGAGCTGGCCCAGGAAGAAAGCGACAACCTGGTCAGCGAGGATATGCTGCGGGTCGAGTTCGCCCAATCGGGTAAAAGTGTCAAAATTGCCCCGGGTGAAACCGTACATAGCGCAGCCTCCAAGCTGGGGCTCTATATTCCCAAGGCCTGCGGCATGGGTATCTGCGGTACCTGCAAGGTACTCAAAGTATCCGGCGAGGTGACCATGGAACATAACGGAGGCATTTCCGAGGACGATATCGCCGAAGGATATATCCTCAGCTGCTGTAGCATCCCGGAGAAAGATCTGGTCGTTGCTTATTAAACAGTAAGGCATCAAGAATGGGGCGGCCCAGCCGTCCCAGGGTGAGATAAACAATCCTAGCCAGCCGACTAAAATTAGTTACCTTCTCTTTGATGTGCTGTTTCTCACCATCTGTGCCGTCATTGCAGGCGCCGGTGGTTGGGAGGACTAGGGGTGCTTTTGCCGCAGCCATGATCGACGGTTTCTGGCTGCGTAGTACCCTGAGTGCAGAGCCCTCGGCCTACTTCGCTCGTGCCGAGAGCCTGTGAAAATCCTTTATCGAACAGCTGTTAACCTCGCATGGAGCAAAAGCATGTCATTGATGCGCTATCAGAATTTTGTCGACGGACGCTACCTGGCCAACGAAAACGGCGACAGCTTCGACGTCATCAACCCGGCTACCGGCGACGTCGCCTACCAGATGGAAGTAGCCGACGCCTGCATACAGAACGCCGCCATCGCCTCGGCCCGTCGGGGCTTCGAGCAGTGGTCGGCCATGAGTGGCATGGAACGCAGCCGCATCCTGTTACGGGCCGTGGCGCTACTCAGAGAGCGGAATGATGAGCTGGCCCGCATCGAGGTGCAGGACACCGGCAAACCCTGGCAGGAAGCCTCGGTGGTAGACGTGGTAACCGGTGCCGACAGCATCGAGTTCTTCGCCGGCATGGCGCCTTCGCTCGAAGGCAACCAGCAGGATCTCGGCGGCGACTTCTACTACACCCGACGCGAACCGCTCGGCATCTGTGCCGGCATCGGCGCCTGGAACTATCCGCTGCAAATCGCCTGCTGGAAAGCCGCCCCGGCCCTAGCCTGCGGCAACGCCATGATCTTCAAGCCGTCGGAAGAAACCCCGCTGGGGGCACTCAAGCTTGCCGAAATATTCATCGAGGCCGGGGTGCCCGCCGGGGTGTTCAACGTGGTACAGGGTGACGGCGCCGTCGGTGCCTGGCTCACGAACCACCCGGACATTGCCAAGGTGTCCTTCACCGGCGAAGTCGGCACCGGCAAAAGAGTCATGGCCGCCGCCGCCGGCTCGCTGAAAGAGGTCACCATGGAGCTGGGCGGCAAGTCGCCGCTGATCATCTTCGACGATGCGGAGGTGGACGACGCCGTCTCCGCCGCCATGCTCGGCAACTTCTATACCCAAGGCGAAATCTGTACCAACGGCACTCGGGTATTCGTGCACAAAAATATCTATCCGACCTTTATGGAACGGCTGCTGGAGCGCACCCGCAACAACATCATCGTCGGCGACCCCATGGATCCCGCCACCAACTTCGGTGCCCTCATTTCCCGGGAGCATCAGCAGAAGGTACTGGGCTACATCCACCAGGGTCTGGAAGAAGGCGCCACCCTGGCCCACGGCGGCGAAGCGCTGCACCCGGATAACGCGCCCGACGGCTACTTTGTGGCGCCCACCATCTTCACCGACTGCCGTGACGACATGAGCATCTGCCGGGAAGAGATCTTCGGCCCCGTGATGTCGGTGCTGACCTTCGAGCACGAAGAAGAAGTGATTGCCCGCGCCAACGACACCGAGACCGGCCTGGCCGCCGGCGTCTTCACCAACGACATTCGTCGGGCACACAGGATCATTCACCGGCTGCAGGCCGGTATCTGCTGGATCAACGCCTACGGCGCCTCCCCCGCCGAAATGCCGGTGGGCGGTTACAAGCTGTCCGGCATCGGCCGGGAAAACGGCCTGGCCACCCTGAACCACTATACCCAGCTCAAGGCAGTGTATGTGGGCATGAACAAGCTGGAAAGCCCGTTTTAAGGGCGGTGACGAGGTAACGCAATGAACAACGCATTCGACTACATCATAGTGGGCGCCGGCTCCGCCGGTTGTGTGCTGGCCAACCGCCTCACCGAAGACGGCACCAGCAAGGTACTGCTGCTGGAAACCGGCAGCAGCGGCAAGAGCATTTTCATTCAGATGCTCACTGCTCTGTCCATTCCCATGAACACCAAGAAATACGCCTGGCAGTTTCACAGCGAGCCCGAGTCCTTTCTCGACAACCAGGTCATGCACTGCCCCCGCGGCAAGGTACTGGGGGGGCTTCCTCCATCAACGGCATGGTCTATGTGTGCGGCCACGCCCGGGACTTCGACGAATGGCAGAGCCGAGGCGCCGAGGGCTGGGACTATGCCCACTGCCTGCCCTACTTCAAGAAAGCCGAAAGCTGGGCCTTCGGGGGTGACGACTACCGGGCGACCAGGGCCCGCTCGGGGTCAACAACGGCAACAACATGAAAAACCCCCTGTACCAGGCCTTTGTCGATGCGGGGCAGGAAGCCGGTTATTTTCATACCCCCGACTACAACGGCCGCCAGCAGGAAGGCTTCGGCCCCATGCACATGACGGTGAAGCACGGCAGGCGCTGGTCTACCGCCAACGCCTACCTGCGCCCGGCCATGAACCGCCCCAACCTGACCGTGGTCACCCATGCCCTGGTGCACAAGGTGCTGCTGGAAGACAAACAGGCGGTGGGCGTGCGTTACGAGCGGCAGGGTCAGGTGCAGGTGCAGGAAGTACGGGCCGGTAAGGAAGTGATCCTCAGCGCCGGCTCCATCGGCTCGCCGCACCTGCTGCAGTTGTCGGGCATCGGTGCCAGAGCCCCCCTGGAGGCGGCCAGTATTCCACTCCAGCACGAGCTGCCCGGCGTGGGCGAAAACCTGCAGGATCATCTGGAGTTCTACTTCCAGTTTCGCTGCAAGCAGCCCATCTCCCTCAACGGTCAGCTGGGGCTGTGGAGCAAGTTCAAGATAGGCAGCCGCTGGTTGCTGAAAAAAGACGGCCTGGGTGCCACCAACCACTTCGAGTCCTGTGGTTTCATACGCTCCAAAGCCGGTGTCGAATGGCCGGATCTGCAGTACCACTTTTTGCCGGCGGCGATGCGCTACGACGGCAAGGAAGCCTTTTCCGGCCACGATTTTCAGCTGCATATCGGCCATAACAAGCCGAAAAGCCGCGGCACGGTCAAGGTGGCCAGTGCCGACCCCAGCGTGGCGCCGAAAATACGCTTCAACTATCTGGAGCACGAAGACGACCGGGAAGGCTTTCGCGCCTGCACCCGGGAGATCATCAACCAGCCGGCGGTGGACCCTTACCGGGCGGAGGAAATCCAGCCCGGCGAGCAGATCAAGACCGATGACGAGATAGATGCCTTCGTGCGCCAGGCGGTAGAAAGCGCCTATCACCCCACCTGCACCTGCCCCATGGGCACGGACGAGCGGGCCGTGGTAGGCCCGGACACCCGGGTGCACGGCATACAGGGCCTCCGGGTGGTGGACTCGTCCATTTTCCCCACCATTCCCAACGGCAACCTGAACTCGCCCACCATCATGGTGGCAGAGCGGGCCGCAGATCTGATCCTGGGCAAGACGCCGCTGGCGCCCTCGGTGGCGGAAGTGGGGATGGATGAGCAATGGCAGCAACGCCAGCGGGCAAAATCCCCCCTGCGGAATCTATCCTGAACCACCGGCAGTATTGAGGGGCCTGTAGACGTCACCAACAGGCCACGCCGGAGTATCGAGGAGGACAAAGGGATCTGCTTCACCGACCATCACATGACAGGGATGTCATGTGCTGAGCGTCACATGGATGTGCTTGAGCGGGTCGGAGAAGCGGGCCCTTTGTCCGGGATTGATATGACGCAGACGACATCCACCCCACAGGTCGTTTTAAGACAATACCGGGCCGCTGCCAGAGCCATGCCGAAGAAAAGGCAGGGTACCATGCCGGCATAACAACAAAATAAACGGGAGAACATCATGGATAACCGCTTGAAAGGTGGGCTGCTGACTGCGGGTGGGGTGGCGGTGCTGAGCCTGGACGCCCTGCTGATCCGGCTGATCAGCGCCGATCCCTGGATTTTACTGTTCTGGCGCGGCCTGCTGCTCAGCCTGTGCATCGGCGGTGTCTGCCTGTTTCGTGCTCACAGCTACCGCCCCACTCGCAAGCTGCTTTCGCTGGGCCTGGGCTCGGCGCTGTTTTATGCAGTCTGTACCATCACCTTCGTGATCTCGATACGCCTGACCAGCGTGGCCAATACCCTGATCATCCTCAGCGCCGCGCCGCTGATCGGTGCCCTGCTCAGCCGTTTTGTGCTGAAAGAACGCGTATCCGGCCGCACCTGGCTGGCGATACTGCTGTGCCTGGGCGGACTGGCACTGGTGTTTTCCGGCAGCCGGGACGGCAGCCACCTGCAGGGCGATATCACCGCCCTGCTGTGTGCCGCCAGCATGGCGGCCAAGTTTGTGGTAGAGCGAGCCGCCAGCCCCGCCAACATGACCCCGGCACTGGTACCGGCCGGCCTTATGGTCAGCCTGTTCGCCCTGTTTCAGGCACCTACTCTGGCACTACCGACCCAAGACATAGTGTGGATAGCCATTCTCGGCCTGCTGGTGGTGCCCCTGGCCTATGCCCTGATAACGCAAGGCCCGCGCTACCTGTCGGCGCCGGAAGTGGGCCTGCTGATGATGCTGGAAATGCTGCTCGGCCCGCTGTGGGTCTGGCTGGTACTGGCAGAGCAACCCGGCCCGCAGGCCTGGATGGGCGGCCTGGTGGTACTCGCCGCCCTCGCCTGCCAGTCGTGGCCGGTCAGGCGGCGCCGCAAGACGGTATTGGTCGAACGCGCCTGCGAGGCTTGAAAGCGCTAGTTACGAGTCTACTGGAAACAAAAACGCCGGGGCATCCCCGGCGTTTGTCACTCCATCTGCAGGCCAACGCCCGCTCTGTTTCAGTATTCGACCTCCATGGCCCCGTTGACTTTGGTGCAGCAGGACAGCACATAACCGTCGGCAATCTCTGCCTCGCTAATACCGCCGTTATGCTCCATGTCATACTGGCCGGCATTCACCTTCACCCGGCAGGCGCCACAGATCCCCATGCCGCAGGCCTTGGGAATGCTCACCCCAGCCTCGAGGGCCGCCTCGTTGAGGTTGGTACCCATCACCACATCGATGCTGACATCTGAATCGGCAAAACTGACCGCCACCGTTTCCAGCAGCTCCTGCTCGGCTTCCAGCACCTCGGCTTCATCCGCGTGTACTTCCGCCTGTTGGATGTCCTCGACGGGCGTTGCGCCGAACGATTCCTCATGGTAATGCCGCATATCGAAACCGGCGTCTTCAAGCAGGTTTCGCACCGCCTTCATGTAGGGCGCAGGGCCACAACAGAAGACTTCCCGCTCGAGAAAGTCCGGGGCAATCAGCTCCAGCATCGACCGTCCCATATACCCCCGGTAGCCACTCCATGACTGGCCTACGTCAATTCGTTCGCAGATCAGGTGCAGCCGGAAGTTGTCAATGCGTGACGACATGTATTCCAGTTCATGGCCATAGATCATGTCGCTGGGCGTCCTGGCGCTGTGGGCAAACACCATGTCCACTTCGGAGTCGGTGTTGAACCACCAGCGCGCCATCGACATCACCGGAGTAATGCCCACGCCGCCCGACAGCAGCAGCACCTTGTCAGCCGGGTAATCCAGACAGTTGAACTGTCCTACCGGACCATGCACCGCCAGCTGATCGCCGGGTTGCAAGCTGTCATGCAACCAATTCGATACCACGCCCCCGGGCACCCGTTTCACCGTGATCGAAAAACTGTAGGGAATGGAAGGAGAGCTGGAAATGGTATAGGAGCGCATGACCCGCTCACCCTCAATCTCCAGTTCCAGGGTCACAAACTGACCCGGCTTGAAGAAAAACAGCACCGGCTGCCCCATGCCGAAGGTAAAGGTGCAGACATCATGGGTTTCTTGTATGACCTTGACACAACGAACCAGATGTCGACCATTTTCCCAGGTCTGGGTATTCACCGGGTTAAGAAACTCGGCAGTGTTAATACTCATGGCATACTCCTTGTTCAAACCTGTTCACTGCCTGCCCGGCAAAACAATAGATGCGGTCGGCAATCACAACTCGATACCCGCCAGCCATTCTTTCCAGCGCATGGTCATATTAGCGCCCACCGACAGAAAGGGCTCGGGTGGCAGCCGGCGCGGCGCGTCGCAACGGGTAAACTCTTCCAGCAGCGGCGATTGACGACGCACCGCCAGCTCCGCCGCCATCATTCCGGACAGGGTGCCCTTTACCGTTCCCAGGCCGTTCTGGCAGGCAGCGGAAAAGACTCGCTCCTCCAGCTCGCCGAACGCCGGCACCGAATTCCAGGACAGGCAGAGCCGCCCCCCCCAGCGATGTTCCATCGGCACCCCGTCCAGCATGGGAAAACGGGTGGCGAAGGACTTGTCATGGGCCCGCGCCACCTCCTTTATATGCCGCTGTGATATCTCCATCGACTGGTTCAGGGTAAAGCGGTTGCGTACCGTCACCCGGTCGCCACTGCCCATCAGGCTCGAGACCCGGCGCACCGTGGTGCCCATGGGATCGGCCGGTAGTACGCCCCAGTCGGGCTGGCCGCCCAGCCGCGCCACCTCTGCCGGACTCAGAGCCCGGGTCATAGATGCATAAGTAAACACATGCAACAACTGACGAGGGAAAAACCCGAACGACTGAATATGTCCGTTTACCGCCAGGATCACGTTCCGGGCACGAATTTTGGCCCCCGGCGTGGTCAGCACATGCTCGTCGCCCAGCTCCATTGCCAGTACCGGGCTTTGCTCATAAATGGACACCCGTCCGGAAATCCCCTCTGCCGCCATCCGGATATAGGCCGCCGGCTGGATCATCACGGCACCGGGGGTAAACAGCCCCTTGCGATAATAATCGGTACCCGTCCGCTCTTTCATCTCGGCCGCCGTCAGCAACCGGTACTGCTCACCCAGGCTGCCGAGATGGTTCACATAGCTATCGATATGCTGTTCGCCTTTGGCCGAGGCAGCCCCTGTGACTTTGCCACAGGGGTCAAATACCCGTTTGGGCATCTCAAACTCTTCCGCCATCTGGCGGGCAAAGTCGATGGCCGTCCGGTTAAGCCGGATCTGTTGTAGATCCGCTTCCGCCGCACCGGCATAAGTCTCCGAATTCAGCTCATGAGGCAGGTCAATCATGAAGCCGCTGTTACGTCCCGCCGGCCCTTCCGCCAAACGGTTGGCTTCCAGCAAGACGATGCGGTCATTGCCGGTCAACTGACTCAACCGTCGCGCGGCGGCAATGCCCGCAAATCCTCCACCGACCACCACCCATTCAGCTTGGATATCTTCCTTCAGCTGAGGGTAGTGTTTTGCGGAGGGGAGTATCTGATTCCAGCCGGCAGGCCCCGTGTCTTTAGGGATGCGGCTGACATTTATCGTTTTGGTCATTCTCTGGTTCCTCTCGGGGAGAAACGGTGGAACCTGACCCGGGCCGGCGGCCCGGGTCAGAGAAGATCCCCGGCATCATGCCGGGCGCTCTCGGGTTCTTAGCTCAGGTCAATCCAGACGGTTTTCAGTTGGGTATACTGATCGTGGGCGTGCAGAGAATTGTCGCGTCCGCCGAAGCCGGACTGCTTGTAGCCACCAAAAGGCGTCGTCGCATCTCCTTCACCGAAACAGTTCACCGTGACGGTACCGGCACGAATGGCCCGGGCTGCACGCAGCGCTTTTTTGGCATTGGCCGTAAACACCGAGGCGGCCAGGCCGTAGTCGGTGTCGTTGGCTACCGCAATGGCCTCCTCGACGCTGGCCACGGTGATCACGACCAGTATCGGGCCGAAGATCTCTTCCCGCGCCAGCGCATCGCCATTCTTCACGCCGTCGAAAATAGTCGGCGGCACAAAATTGCCTTCCATCGACTCGCCGCCCAGCAACAGGGTGTGACCGTCTTCCTTGCCTCGATTCAGGTAACTCACCACTTTATCGAAGTGCCCTTTATCGACCAGGGCCCCCAGCTTGTTGGCCGGATCCAGCGGGTCACCGGTACGCCATTCGCGGGTGTGAGCACACACCCGCTCCAGCAGGGCATCCTTGATGTTTTCGTGCACGATAAGGCGCGAGCCGGCAGAGCAGTTCTCACCCATGTTCCAGAACGCCGCCGCCACCACGTGTTCGGCCACCGCATCCAGATCTTCGGCGTCGTCCAGTACGACACAGGGGTTCTTGCCACCGCACTCGAGCACCACCTCTTTCAGGTTGGACTCGGCGGCGTAGTTCAGGAACAGACGACCGGTTTCGGTGGAGCCGGTGAAGGTCACCATGTCCACATCCGGATGACGTCCTATGGCAGCCCCTACCTCGGAGCCACGGCCGGTGATCACGTTCAGCACCCCGTTCGGCAGGCCGGCTTCGTGCGCCAGTTCGGCCACACGCAGGGCGGTCAGCGAGGTCTGAATGGCGGGTTTGAGCACCACGGTACAACCGGCCGCCAGCGCCGGGCCCAGTTTCCAGCCCAGCATCAGCAACGGGAAGTTCCAGGGCAGTACCGCACCCACCACGCCGATCGGCTCACGCACCACCATCGCCACCGCATCGGAACCAACCGGCGCGGTTTGATCGTAGATTTTGTCGGTGGATTCGGCGTGCCACCGAATAAAGTGGATGGTTTCGGGCACATCAACGGTCTCACACTCGGCAACCGGTTTGCCGGAGTCGAGGCTTTCCAGTACCGCCAGCTCGCGGCTGTGCTGCTCCATCAGCTCGGCCAGCTGCAACAGTACCGCCTTGCGCTCGCCCGGATGCAGGTTGCTCCAGCGACCGTCATCAAACGCCGCGCGGGCTTTCTGCACCGCGAAGTCGACGTCTTCGGCGTTACAGGCAGCGATATTTGTCAGCACGTCACCGGTAGCCGGGTTGACGGTTGGCAGGGTATTGCCGGACAGAGCCGGACGGAAGCGACCGTCGATAAAGCTCTGGGTCGGCAATTGCAGGTCTGCAGCGATGGCGTGGTATTGTTCCCGGGTCAACAGTTCGCTCATGGCTTATGCCTCCTTCGCAAAAACGGCACTTTCCGCCTGGATATCGGCAATCGTGCGCTTGAGGGTAGAAACCACCTGCGCCAGTGAATCCTGCTCATCCTGGTTCAGACCATACAGGGGCTTGCGGGTCACACCGGCAAAATGCCCGGACAGGGTCACGCCGTGCTTGACGCTCTGGATGAACTTGCCACCCTGCTCCAGTACGCTCATCAGCGGCATCATGGCCGCCATGATGCGGCGCCCCTTGTTGAAATCCCCTTCCACCACACAGGCGTTGTACAAGGCAACATGCTCTTTAGCGAGGAAATTGGAGCCGGCGCAAACCCAGCTTTGAGCACCCCAGGCAAAATACTCCAGCGCCTGATCATCCATGCCGCAGGACAACTGCAGTTGCGGATAATCATTGACCAGCAAGTGCAGGCGGTTAATATCGCCGGAACTTTCCTTGATCGCACAAATGTTTTTGGAAGATGCAATCTCGTCGAGACACGCCTCGCCCATCGTCACCCCCATACGGGCCGGGTAGTTGTACAGCATAATCGGCAAGTCCGCGGCGCGATCGACGGCGAGAATGTGCTGCGCCACTTCATGCTCCGTTGGCAATGAATAGGGAGGAGTGGCCACCAGGATCGCATCGGCTCCCTGCTTGGCAGCAGCCTCTGCCAGCGCAATAGATTCATCCGGATTGATAGAGCCGGTACCAAAGATGACAGGTATCCGCCCGGCACAACGCTCGATGGCCAACTGCAGCAGGCGGACCCGCTCGTCCAACGTTTCAACGTAATATTCACCGGTAGTACCACCGACGATAATGCCGTGCACACCGGCATCGACCAGATGATCAATCAGTGCCGTGAAGGCCTGATAATCAATGCTGTAATCCTCGGCAAACGGCGTGATGACTGGTGTGTAAATTCCCTTGAATTGCATGTTAATCACCTATATCCCTGTATCATATCGTCTTAAATGTCTGCACAAGGGATATTCAATATCCCGGCAGGGCTCGGTTAATTTCATTAAGGCAAGATTAACCAAGAGCTACCGGACGCCACAACACACTTTTATTGAAGGATAAACATAACCTTGGGTTATCCAATCATGAGGATAAAAAACAAAAAGCCTGCAGACAGGCAGGCTTGGAATGAAACTTTGACCATGTGCATCCTGCTGGTTATCCCGGGATAACCCCAGAGAAATTCGAATAAGCAATGCCGCTGAGTAATGGCAGAAAAAGAATGTGCATTTTCATAAAATAGAATAAAGCACCAAGTGGAGCCAAAAGTAATATTGCTCTCGGGCCACGCGGATTGCTGGCCCGCAATAAAGATACCCTCCGCGGCTTATTCCCTTTCGAGCGCCGGGACCGAGATCCGTTCATCGTCCATGCAGCCGAGCATCCAGTCTCTGAACCGACAGAACACCTCGTTATTGACCTTGCTCTCGAGATAGGTGAGATAGTGCCGTTTCTCCCGAAACACCACTTCCTGCGCTACCGGCCTGACCAGTAGCCCCTGCTCCACCAGCGGCGACACCAGATGGTGCCAGCCCAGCGACACGCCCTGATTGTTCAGCACCATCTGTATCAGCATGTTGTAATCATTGGCATTAAACAAATGCTTGTCGTCTCTGGAACGGGTTTCCAGGTTGATATTGAAGAAGGAGAACCAGACGCTCCAGTCCACATGCTCCGCAACCTGTGCCCTGCCGTAGGGGCTCAGATTCAGCAGCACGGTATCTCGCAGGCCCTCCAGGCTGGCAATGGCCGGGTTTTGCTGCAGAAACGCCGGAGTGCAGACCGGGTAGATAAGATCATAAAACAGAGGGGTGGAATGATACCCCTCCCGCGGATCCGTGACCTTGTTGATAAACACATCGGGATGCACACCGGGTTCCATCTGCAGAAAATTGCCGGTAGTCACCACATTGATATCGATATCCGGGTTGTCGGCAAAAAAATCGGGCAGACGGCGCGACAGCCAAAGTCCGGAAAACGCCGGTGAACAACAGATGGTCAGGGCCGGCTTGCCGCTCTTGGTACTCTGAATACGTTCAGCCGCCTGGGCAATATTCACAAATGACAGGTAGGCTGCGTCGTAGAAGATAGTGCCGGCTTCGGTCAACTCGACCGAGCGCCCGATACGCCTGAACAGCTCCACCTCCAGATGGGCTTCCAGCTCGCGGATCTGACGGCTGATCGCCGCCTGGGTGACACACAGCGCCTCGGCCGCCCGGGTAAAACTCAAGTATTTGGCGGCGGCCACAAACGACCTGACTGCCCTTAACGAGGGCATTCTGACCAATATTTTGTCCGGTTCTACAAGCTTAACCATAATATTTTATTATCAATTCCGATAAGTTAAAGTTGCTTCTCTCAACTCTATCGTACTTATATAGTTAGTCAATCAGCTATCTCTTAATAAACAGATTGAAGATTTTCTTGATGAAGGGATAAAGCATAACAAAACCCTACCGTGCAACCTGGAAAGCTGCACATTAAGAACACTTGTTTATTGTCAGCATTTATCAATTAAAATGTATACCTTACTGTATTTTTAATCAGCAAACATTCAATCAAGAATGTCTGTCTTCCTGTAATTAATACCGCATGTCAAAGCCGTTAAAGCAAGGAGCAGGGCAATGGAAGTTAAAATGATGACGGGCAAAATGAAGACCCTTTCGCTTATCAATGAGCGCAAGCCGCGCCACAGCCTGAGTCGTGAACTCTATCACGATGCCGATACCTATCAGCAGGATCTCGAGCAGATTTGGTACAAGGAGTGGATTTTTGCCGGTCACACCTTCGAAATCCCGAAGGCGGGAAATTACCTGACCCTGCAGATTGGCAGCTATCCGGTTGTTATCGTGCGTGACAACAGCGGCGATATCCGCGCCTTCCATAACAGCTGCCGCCACCGGGGTTCACGCCTCTGTACCGAGTCAAAAGGCAAGGTTGCCAAGCTGGTCTGCCCCTACCATCGCTGGACCTATGATCTGGACGGCAAGCTCAAGTTTGCCGCCAATATGGGCGAGCAGTTCAACCCCGATGAACACGGCCTGTTACCGGTTCACTGTGAAGTGGTCAACAGCTACATCTATGTCTGTGTGGCACAGGATGCGCCCGATTTTGAACCCTTCCGCCGCGATGTATCCCCCTTTATCGGTCCGCACAACCTGGAAGACTGCAAGGTAGCCTTTGAGTCAAACCTGATTGAAAAAGGCAACTGGAAGCTGGTATTTGAAAACAACCGGGAATGTTACCATTGCGATGGCTGCCACCCCGAGTTGCTCAACTCCTTCCTGGAAAATCTGGCTGTCGCGGGTGTGGCCGGGGCCGAAGATCCCGAGCTGCTGGCCCACTGGGAACGCTGCGAAGCGGCGGGCCTGCCCAGCCGCCTGGTAATGGACCCCAACGGCCGGTACCGCATGACCCGCATCCCGCTGTTCAAGAACGCCGTCAGCTATACCATGAACGGCAAACCCGCCGTCAACGGCAGGCTGGACAGTACCGACGAGCAGAATATCGGTGCTCTGCTGTACTTCAACTATCCCTCCACCTGGAACCATTTCCTCGGCGATCATGCGCTGAGTTTCCGCATCCTGCCCTTGGGCCCGGGTGAAACCTTGGTCACTACCAAGTGGCTGGTACACAAGGATGCACAGGAAGGCGTCGATTATGACCTGGACAACCTGACCAAGGTGTGGCTGGCAACCAACAACCAGGATCGCAAGCTGGTGGAAGAAACCTTCCAGGGCACCGGCTCACCATCCTATATTCCGGGACCTTATTCGGATATTGCAGAGAACGGCGTCTGCCAGTTCGTCGACTGGTACTGCGACACCATGAAAAAGAAGCTAAACGACTAACCAATGACATAGTCCGGCAACATGCCTCCTGCCCATAGCCAGGAGGCATGTTCATACCATACTTCTCCGATACCCCCCGCTTTCCGCACTGACTCCCAGCCTTGTTCCGAGCGCTGTCTCTGCGCGTGCACCTCTTGCTTGTTCTGCATTCACCACCCAGCTCCCTGTGCAGGGCAGCCACTCTTGCCATCGATGATGTTGCTTCCACCGGGTTGCGCTGTCCTCGCACACTGAAATTACCCCGAACAATAACTTATCGTTATGGTTTCCACCTACCAAACATAGTTAGACGGACCTGACCAAAAGCAATAAATTGATTGTTACAAATAAACAACAAATATCCGATGGCACTTATACATCGGCATCAATAAAGAAAGTGTTGTTAAATATTTTTAACTAATGGCATGTAGTGCCGCTGTATTTTCATGGCAATCAGGGAGATATATAACCAGGCCAAACGGATATTCATGGTCATCCTGCAGCCAACATTAATTCTGCCATATAATATGACAGTTGATTAATGCGGGCAGCCAGACAATCTGAATAGCGTTAATCATTACCGCTAAATAAATCATCGGTAATCATCACAGGGAATGTAGCAATTATGGCTGTAACGACGGAGTCACGAGAAATCCTCTCGATAAAAAATGTCTATAAAGTATTTGGCGCCCAGCCTGAACTTGCGATGGAGATGCTTAATAAAGGGGCCAGTAAAGACGAGATATTTGAGGAAACCGGTCAGGCCGTTGGCGTATTTGATGCCAGCTTTTCTGTTAACCGGGGAGAAATATTTGTCATCATGGGCCTTTCGGGGTCGGGAAAATCCACCATGGTGAGGCTGCTCAACCGCCTGATCGAACCCACCGCCGGTACCATCCAGCTCAATGGCCGCGAGATCACCGGCCTGTCGGATACCGACCTGCTGCAGGTTCGGCGCAAAGACATGAGCATGGTGTTCCAGTCCTTCGCCCTGATGCCTCACATGACGGTACTGGAAAACGCGGCTTTTGGCTTGTCGGTTTCCGGCGTCGGCGAACAGGAACGCCATGCCAGGGCCGCCGATGCCCTGGCTCAGGTTGGTTTGGGTGAGCATGGCGCCAGTTATCCGCATCAGCTGTCCGGCGGCATGCAGCAACGGGTCGGACTGGCCCGCGCCCTGGCCAATGATCCCACCATTTTGCTGATGGACGAGGCATTTTCGGCTCTGGATCCGCTGATCCGCCAGGAGATGCAGGGGGAATTGATCCGCCTGCAACAAGAGCAGGAACGCACCATCATCTTCATTTCTCATGATCTGGAAGAAGCCATTCGCATCGGCGACCGGATAGCCATCATGGAAGGCGGCCGCATCGTACAGATAGGCACACCAAAAGAGATTTTGAACAACCCGGCGGATGACTACGTGGCAACCTTCTTCAAGGGAGTCGACGTGTCCAAGGTGCTCAAGGCCGGCGATATCGCCGAAAAACACACCGACAACCTGATCACCGTCAACGGCAGCATCCCCTCCTTCAGCATCTCTGCAGACACCCCCTATGGCTATCTGATTGATGGGCAGGGCCTTCTGCAGGGAGTGATTTCCACCAAAGACTACGATGGTAAAAATACGGATCTGCAGGCCTTGCGTATCAACGGTCATTACAGCCTCTACCACGATACCCCCTTGCATGAGGTTCTGGATACCGTGGCCACCACGCCCTACCCGATCCCGGTGGTCGACAGGGACGGCCTGTTCCACGGCACCATCTCCAGAAGCCGCCTGCTGCAAACCCTGAGTCACAGCTAGGCAACCACTGTCACCACTATTCAAAGGAAGGGGTAACCTGATGTCAGATTTCAGCCTGTTAGATCCGTTTCAATATTTAAATGTGCCGCTGGGTGAATGGGTAGAAAGTATCCTGAATTACCTGGTACAGAATTTTCGCAGTGTATTCCGTAGCATTCGTTGGCCAATAGATCAGGTACTTGACGGTATCGAGTTCGTACTGCAGTCGATCCCGCCACTGATCGGTATCATTCTCTCTTCCCTGCTCGGCTGGCAGCTGGCGGGCAAGAAGATGGGCCTGTTCTGTGCCGTCACCCTGTTCTGCCTCGGCCTGATCGGGGTCTGGTCCGAGTCCATGACCACGCTGTCGCTGGTGCTGACCTCGGTATTTTTCTGCGTGCTGTTCGGTATTCCGCTGGGCATACTTTGCTCCCGCAGCGACCGCCTCGAGCGTATTGTGCGCCCGGTGCTGGACGCCATGCAGACCCTGCCGGCCTTCGTTTACCTGGTACCGGTGGTGATGTTGTTCGGTATCGGCAACGTACCCGGTGTACTGGTCACTATTGTGTTTGCCCTGCCGCCACTGGTACGCCTGACCAACCTGGGCATCCGTCAGGTCCCGGCCGACAAGGTAGAAGCCGGCCGCGCCTTCGGCTGCACTCCGCGCCAGATGTTGTTTCGAATCCAGTTGCCACTGGCGACCCCGACCATCATGGCCGGCCTCAATCAGACCCTGATGCTGTCTTTATCGATGGTGGTGATCGCCTCCATGATTTCGGTTGGCGGCCTCGGCCAGATGGTACTGCGCGGTATCGGTCGCCTCGATATGGGTCTGGCCACCGTTGGCGGTGTCGGCCTGGTGCTGCTGGCCATCTTTCTCGATCGCCTGACCCAGGCGATGGGCAAGCGCTCCGAGAGCGGCAATACCCAGCACTGGTACGAAAGCGGGCCGGCCGGCATCTGCGTCCGTCTCTATCGCAACCTTCTGGGCAAGCAGCACTCACCCAGAACCGACCCTTGAACCCCTGTAAAACAAGACCGCAACAACCATCATATGGAGTATGAGAAGATGCAAATAGAGTTCAAGCAACTGACAAGGAAAGCACTGCAACTGACCGCAGCGTCATTGTTCACCCTGTCCCTCGGCGGCGCAGCCCATGCCGCCAGCCAGCCGGGCGAAGGGGTGTCGGTCACTCCCATCTTCCCGAGCATCGCCGAAGAGCGCTTTCGGGGTGAAATTGCCATGGCCGGTCTGAAAGAGCTGGGTTACGACGTGGAGGAACCCAAGGAAACCGAATATGCCGCCCTGATGCTGGCCCTCTCATACGGCGACGCGGACTTCAGCGTACACCCCTGGGAGGTACTGCACGACAGCTTTTACCAGAAAGCCGGCGGTGACGAGACCATGGTCCAGGCCGGCAGTATTATACCGGGCGTTTTGCAGGGCTACCTGATCGATAAAAAAACCGCCGATGCCTATGACATCCGCTCGGTGGAAGATTTGAAAAAACCGGAAATCGCCAAACTGTTCGATACCAATGGCGACGGCAAGGCCGATCTGACCGGCTGCAACCCGGGCTGGGGCTGCGAACTGGTGATCAACCACCACATGAAGGCCTACGGGCTGGAGGACTATGTCAACAACAATCAGGGCTCATACTTTGCCCTGATGGCGGATACCATCGCCCGTTACCAGGCAGGCCAACCCGTGCTCTACTTTACCTGGGTACCCCAGTGGATCGCCGGTGTTCTGGTTGAAGGCAAAGATGTGGAATGGCTGGAAGTTCCCTATACCAGCCTGCCCGGTGGCAATGAGGGCGTGAACACCATGCATGAAGGTAAAAATCTGGGCTTTGCTATCGACAGGGTAATGGCGGTGATGAACCGTGAATTTGCCGAAGAAAACCCGGTCGCAAAAACCTTTCTGTCTCAGGTGCAAATCACCACCGCTGACGAGAGCGCCCAAAACCTGAAAATGCAGAATGGCGAAAAATCAGTCAAGGATATCAAGCGCCACGCCCAGGAGTGGATTGCCGCCCACCGCACCACCTTTGACGGCTGGCTGGAACAGGCCCGTTCTGTGGCCAACTGACGCAGATCTGTTCACGGTGATTGTTTTATCCCCATGATGGGAACAGGTGCCCAGTCGGGCACCTTTTTTATTACCGACTTATACAGGATAGTGATCATGTCTTTATATCCGTTTGTAAAGGGACTGACCTTTGCCGAAGTACCCGAACATACCCGGTATCTGGTCAGCACCGCATTGCTGGATATTCTGGGTGTCGCGGCCGGTGCCCAGAAAAACAACACCACCGAGTGTATAAAAAACTATGCCCTCGCCCACTATCTGCCTTCTCGGCTGAGCAGCCGTCTGCTATTCGACGGCCGACCCGCTCACCCCCTGGGATCGGCCTGGGTCGGCGGCTTCACCATCGACAGCCTGGACGCTCATGAAGGCCACTTCACCTCCAAAGGTCACGCCGGTGCCACCGTGGTCCCGGCCCTGCTGGCGCTGGTCGATGCCTGCCGCGATCAGGGACGCACCATCAGCGGTGCCGAATTTCTGGCAGCACTCACCGTTGCCTATGAAACCGGCCTGCGTGCCGGCGTCGCGCTGATGGACACGGCAGCCGAATACCATGCCTCCGGGGCTTTTTCCGGCATCGGCGTGGTCTGCGGTGGCGCCCGCCTGCTGGGCCTGGATGAAGAGCAGTTTCTGCATGCACTGGGCATCGCCGAATATTTTGGCCCCCGCTGCCCCATGATGCGGTTGGTGGATTTTCCCTCCATGCTGCGCGACGCTCACGGGGCCGGCGCCTATGCCGGGCTCAATGCCCTGCTGATGGCCCAGGCCGGGATCACCGGTGCTCCGGCGGAAACCGTCGAGATGGAGCGGGTCCGGCATTGCTGGCAGGATCTGGGTAGCCACTGGGAAATCGATGCCCAGTACTTCAAACCCTGGCCGGTATGCCGCTGGGCCCAGCCCGCACTCACCGCCGCCACCGCCCTGCTGGCCGCCCATCCCGAGATCAACAACGACGCCATAGAACAGGTTCGGGTGGAAACCTTCCATGAGTCGGTGCGCCTGCAGGGTCATTTTCCGGCGAATGCGGATGAAGCCCAGTATGGGCTGGCCTTCCCCCTGGCGGCCCTGCTCAGCCGGGGCCAGGTGGGGCCGAACGAGGTGACCGGCGATGCCATTCACGCAGAGGATATACTGGCAGTCAGCCGCCGCATCGACATCGTCGAAGCCGAGGATCTGTCGGCCCGCTTTCCCCGGGAAATTCTGTCGCGGGTCAGCATACGGCTCAAAGACGGCAAACACTTCGAAAGCCCGATCACCGCCGCCAAAGGCGACCCGGATACCGCCATGACCCGGGCAGAGTTCAGGACCAAGTTCGTACAACTGGCCTCGGTCAACTTCAGCCAGGAGCGTATCGAGTCTATTATATCGGCGGTAGACCAGCTGGAACAGGCCGGCGATTGCGGTGCATTACTCGACCAGGTATTGAATCCTTAATCGAGTATTGAGATATAACAAGGGATCCTGCACATTGGGTCCCTGACCCATTCAGCCCTGACGCCTCATGAACGTGCAAGGACAACAAAACATGCAAACAAGCAGCAAGAGCGCTTTTTTTGAAGGAGTAAGAGATTTGCTGCCCATGGTGCCGGGGGTGCTTCCCTTTGGCCTGATCGCCGGGGCCAATGGTACCAGCCTGGGATTCAGCCCCGAGATGACCATTGGCATGACATTGCTGTTTTTTGCCGGTTCGGCCCAGCTGGCGGCCTATCAGTTGATTCAGGAACAGGCGTTACCGGCGGTCATTATCTTCACCGCGCTAATGGTGAATATTCGCTTCCTGATCTACAGCGCCACCTTCGCCCCGCTGCTGCACTCATTGAAGACCCGCCACAAATGGTCCCTGGCCTACCTGATCAGCGATCAGGCCTATGGCTTGTGTTCGACTCGCTTTACGCCCGACCAGAGTGACAGGGAGAAGCTTTATTACTACGCCGGTACGGCAGTGGCGCTGGCGGTAAGCTGGGTTGGCTCCGTCATCCTGGGCCTGCTGGTTGGCGAACAGATACCGGCCGAGTGGTCACTGGAGTTCGCCATTCCCCTGGCATTTATCGCCATGCTGGTATCGAGTATCCGTAACCGGGCATCGCTGATCACGGCGGTGTTTTCGGCTCTGGTGGCGACCAGCCTGATCCAGCTTCCCTATAATCTGGGCTTTATTGCGGCGATTATCGGCGGAACCACCATCGGCCTGGTTGCCAGCTCTTTCATCACCAAAAACAGCCTGAAGGTACAGAGAGAAAACAATGGATAACCTGACACTCTGGTTGATATTCATCGCCGTCGGCATCGGCACCTTCGCCATACGGCTGTCGTTTGTTCATCTCCATGGCAGGGGAAGCTTCGATATTGGCAAGCACCAGAGGGCATTGCAACTGCTGGCCCCCGCCGTGCTGGCCGCGTTGTCCATCCCCGCCATCATATTCCAGGATAAAACGTCGCTGGATTCGGTGAGCATCACACAGATAACGGCGGCCCTCGTCACGGCCATACTGGCCTGGCGTTTCAGAGGTGTATTCTGGCCATTATGCATGGGCATGGTCACCTTCTGGGTATTGAAGTTTTATAACGTTTAATCGTCCAGCTCACAAAACCAGCAGTCATTACCTCTCTTGCTCGATGCAGGTTTCGGTGAATGACGAGTCTTGATGCTGCCGGCCGAGTGATACAAATCGGATTAAGAAATTGATCTATTTCATCTCAATGTAAACATCGGACAAAGGGTCTCCTCAACCGACCCGCTTCAAGCACATCCATGTGACGCTCAGCACATGACGTCCCTGTCATGTGATGGTCGGTAGAGCAGATCCCTTTGTCCTCCTTGAAGCTCTGGCGCTGCCTGTAGGCGCCATCTGTATTATTGCTGTTTACAGATACTGTCCATGGCATCATTCCAGGCTTGCAGACCATTCGCTGCTTTGATCTGTTCAATGCCCTGCAGGGTAAAGGTGCCGGGAGTCGCAATGGCGTTGCCGATGTCGCCATAGTCGAGCTCGGGACGGGATTCTGCGAGTTCAAAGGCACTGCCGATAGAGTGCACCACCATATCCCGCGCGGTTGCCTTGTCCATGCCCCGAGTTACGCTCCAGTCGATCAGTTGTTGCACCAGAAAATAGCTCCAGCCATGCAGGCAGCCATGGGCCAGCGCCACATCAAACAGTGCTTCCGACTCCAGTACGATGACCTTGCCGATGTTGCCAAACAGTTGCTCGGCTGCTGCGTTGGCCGGGAACAGCGGCACGGGTCCGGCACAGACCTCGACACTGGCGGGGGGCAGAGAACGGGTCAGGGTAGCTTCTTGCAGTGCCGGATATTGCCGCAACTGTGCTAACACGACACCGGCGATCACCGAGATAACCAGTTGCCCAGGTTTGAATGTCAAATCCTCCAGCAGCTCGCTCAGCCTCTCCGGCCTTACCGCCAGCAGTATGATATCGCTGTTATCCACCACCTGCTGATTATTGGCGGCAATGGAACACTGGCAGCGCTCGGCTAGCAGCGCCGAGGCTTCAGCATTACGGGGGCTCAAGGTGATCGGCCTTTGCTCACCACTGTTGCGCAGGCCGGTGACGGTGTAGGTGGCCAGATGCCCGACCCCCAGGATTCCGAGTGTGGATATTGTCATGTTTCGCTTCCTGTGTTTTTCAGCATATTACCAGCATGCTGATAAGGGCTGTTTTTCCGTCTGCGACCTTGGCATGTTAAGTGGGGCTCATTTGAATGATGTGGACCTGTTGCTCACATCGGCGCCCGGCTGTATCGCGGCACGTCGGACAAAGGGCCCGCTCCGCCGACTCGCTCAGGTAAATGACACTCACGATTTCAGCCTACTGCGAACATTCACTGGATGTTCGGTCAGGCTGAAACCGTTCGTCACGGCGAGACAAGCTCGCCCCATGTGCGCTCAGCACATGACATCCGACCGCCACGGAGGGCGGGAGTGCCAACATTGCAGGAGCTTTTGTTGGCCCCGTCATATGATGGTCGGCCGAGCGGGCCCTTTGCCCTCCTTCTGGCTCCGGCATTCTCTCCCCACAAACGACCATAATCCAACCAAATTCATACACCCGCCTCGCAAAATGATTTTTCACGTTGCCTTTTCAGCCTCACACGACAAAAATGGACCCAAACAAGTAAGACGGGCATGCGCTTAAGCCCCGGAACAGCGAGGGGCGGTAGCGTGGTCGAGACAAATGACCTGGTGATTTATACAGTATATTGGCGAGACTGCAGGAACGGTGCGCACTATCAACAACGCATGCGCGTGTACAGCAGAGCAGGTTGAAAAACACTCATGATATGAAAAAGTTACGGGCAGGGAAGAGAAGATAGTGCGCAAGCTGTTGCTGATAACGCGCATGCGTGTTTTTGCTCACCATTACATACAGATCATCAGTAATAATTTATTTATTCTCAGTTACTTAAAAATAAAAACAAACTGGCTCGGTGGAATAAATATGCGCATGCGCAGTATTAAAATGTTAACTATTTAGGATGGTTTGTATGTTTATTGACCAGTGGACAAGAACTCGGCATTTTATTGAACTTGACTGCTTAGAAACTAGTTGTTCATTTATATCAAGTTCCTTAAGTCATGCTGTGGATGATTTAAAAAAGAATTATTCACAAGAAATAGAAAAGGTTTCTCCTGAGCACAGAGATTTATTTGAAGGGGTTTTACAAGATGAACATTGGAATTTAACTAGTCAATACCCTAAGTTTCTGTGGCACTCTCATTATCTGCTTTTATACGGATTATTTGAAACTATTCTTAATAGCTACTGTAGTATTGCAGCTCAAAAGGTTGATTCAAATTTGAAACTTAAAGATTTATCTGGTCAAGGTATAGAAAGAGCAAAGAATTATTTAAGTAAAGTGGCAGGTCTTGAAAGGTGTTTTAACACCTGTGAATGGCAAGAAATAAAACTAGCTGGTGAAATTAGAAACGTAATTGCCCATGCTGCTGGTAAGCTTAACTACGAAAATAGTAGTCATAAAAAACTTGCCGAAAAATTAAGAAGTGTGCAATATATTGAGTTGTTAAATGAGACGGAGAGCGGTTCAGATATATTGCTCTCAGAAGGATTTGTTGTTTCAAAAAATCGCTTAATAAGAGGATTTATTAATACTTTAGGCACTAGTAAAGTAAGTAGTTAACAAGGCCAATCACAAACGCCAGCAAGCTGGCTGGACTCGCTGACGCTCGCCTGTGTTGGCAGCGTTAGCACCTGCTTAGAGAAGCCCGTGATACGCACTTATACATCGAGCAACGCAAAAATGAAGGGATGCGAAATGAGGAATTTGGTTCTGCTGTGCTCGTTGATGTTTTCGCCTGTCGTGGTCGCCGTAGAGCTGGGTGTCTCAGGCTCCGGTGATGCCGTTTCCCTCGATTTATGGTCTTCCAAGAAGCTTAATTCTCAAATTGGACTGTATTCTAGGTTTTTGTGGGACTTTGAAGAATATGAAGATGGAACAACTGTGAGCATCTGCTCTGATGGCTCAATATCGGGTTCTTCGGGCAGCGGAACGTGTTCCGGGCATGGGGGAGTCAGTGGTACAAAAGCAACTGAGTTCAATAGATATGGGTTGGTACTGGGACCAACCTATTGGTTATCTGATCGAATAAGACTGCACGGTGGTTTGGTCGCCGCGCTTTATAGCTCTGACGTTAATATTGGTGACAAGAGTGAAAGAGATTTCGCTGAAATCGGCGCGGACATTGGTGCAAGCTTTAGCTTCGCCGATGATGGCCCGAGAATAGTTTTGAGTTATGAAACTGAGCAACAGCAAACTTACCTGGGTGTCAGTATTCCAGTTTGGTGAACAGCCGGATAGTGCTAACAATACGCTGTTGTCGGACAATTTTTCCACCGCTTCGCGGTTCCAAAATTGCCGCAAAGCTCCGCGTTAAGCATTTTATGTAGTTGATCGATTAAAAGGAGCATTGTGTTGTCTGATCCTAGATATAGAAGTGATATTTCTAAGTTTCTTGTTCATTTAACGAGGAATACTAGAAAGGTCTCTGCGGAAGATAATCTTATTAATATGCTTCAATCAAAGACAATAGAAGCACGAAACCATCACTGTCTTTTTAGCCCTAAGATTAACGCAATGGGTTTTACTCAGAAGTTAAGGAATGCATTTAAAACGGTATGTTTCACGGAAGCGCCATTGAATCAAATATATAAATTAGCAGCTGAAGATTTCCCTCGAAGAATTAAACTTCAGCCACATGGTCTTGTTTTTTGGCGCGATGAGATGCTTAATTCAGGCGCTAATCCAGCGATATATCTTAATGCGGATGGAACCTCGTTAAGAGAGTATTTACTCAGTGAGTTTGACCGTCACTTCGAAGGAATTAATTCAATGTCGAAGCTAAAGCAACATGAAGACAATTATAAAGAGATCGTACATTATTATTCTTTAGTCAATCTTATGAGTGGCAGGCATGATTTTTCGTGGGAGCGTGAGTGGCGACATAGTGGTGACTTTAAATTCAAATATAGTGATGTAGTTGCCATCGTTACTGAAAATCCAGAGAAATTTCTTAGGAAATGTGAAAAGCAGCTCTCTACTCGAAGGGTCAACTTCATAAAAAGAATTCCAATTATTTCCGCAGATTGGTCGTATGAAGATGTAGTGGAAGAAATGGCAATGAAAATATGGGAAAAAAATGCTTAACAAATAAGGATAAGTGTCGCGCAGCCGACACTTCATCCGGGTGTTGAACAAGCCCGAAGCTGCCTTTATTAAGT
>NZ_CANLZU010000028.1 GCF_947495715.1 uncultured Oceanisphaera sp. | reverse complement strand
CGAAGCGCCCAAGGTTGAAGCCGAAGCGCCCAAGGTTGAAGCCGAAGCGCCCAAGGTTGAAGCCGAAGCGCCCAAGGCTGAAGCCGAAGCGCCCAAGGCTGAAGTTGTAGCGCCCAAGGCTGAAGCCGAAACGCCCAAGGCTGAAGCCGAAGCACCCAAGGCAGCAGCCGAAGCGCCCAAGGTTGAAGCCGAAGCGCCCAAAGTTGAAGCCGAAGCGCCCAAGGCAGCAGCCGAAGCACCCAAGGCAGCAGCCGAAGCGCCCAAGGCCACCGCCTCCGGCCTTTACTCCCGTGCCCGCCAGGCCTCTGCGCCCATGGTCAAGCCGACCGTAGTGGCACAGCCGCCTTACGTTAAGCCGGAGTATCCGCCGCTGCAGCGTCAGGCCGTTACTACCAGTGGCCGTCAGGCCGGTAGCAGCGCGGCTCGCAACACCGCCTCGGCCCCCATGGCCAAACCCGAGTAACACTTACTCCACGAAAAAAGGCTCCTTCGGGAGCCTTTTTATTGTCTGACGTTTTTATTCTCAGTCTTTGCTTAACCGGGCCAGCAGACCGGTACAGGCCGACTCCACCAGATCCAGTACCCGCTCAAAACCCTGCTCGCCACCATAGTAGGGATCCGGTACTTCCTGCTCGGCTTCGGGGGAGAAGCTCAGCAACAGCCGGAGTTTGTGCTCATGTTCAGGCGGACACAACAACCGAAGATCGGCCATATTACTGTTGTCCGCCGCCAGTATCATATCGAAGCTCGCAAAGTCTTCGACCGTTACCTGTCGTGCCTGGATACCGCTGAAATCATACCCCCTGCGCTCGCCCGCCGCCCGAGCCCGACTGTCGGGTGTCGCACCGCTGTGATAACCGAGCGTTCCCGCCGAGTCGATGGTTATCTCTATTCCCGCCCTCAACGCCTGCTGGCGTAACACCGCTTCGGCAGTAGGCGAGCGACAGATGTTGCCCATACAGGCGAAAAGCACACTATATTTTTGCTTATTTTTCAGTGATTTATCAGTCATATCGGCACCTATTTTTACGATTTATGAACAAAAATTAACTTCTTAAAATTCAGTGACTTACTGATCATTTTGGGGAAGGTTTTCGCTATTTGTCAACCCCAAACGAGTCTTTTCGCTCTTGCCATAAAACCCGAAAAAATACGTAAATCATTGAAATATAAGTATAAAAATTAAGTTCAGTGATATGTGGCTTTTGGAGCTGATTTTAGTCATTGCCTCGGTACTCAGTACCAGCATAAAGAGCATAAGGGTCATGTTCCATATGCCATAAAAACCTATGCCTGATAAGGCTCGATCGAGGACTATCATCAGACTCATAGACTGGCCTCCAGCACAGACTAACCCCACAGCTCTGGCTTGCCCCTTTCAGACCAGCTATGCCAGCAAGTGTTACGCCACAATAACCACAGTCTGGTGCTCTTCGACGAAGTGGAAGACGTGTTCAACGAACATACCAGCGAAGGTCGGAAGGCCTGGATGAACCAGTTGCTGGAAAGTGGACAACTGACGCCTGGTAATTTCACCACCGTACTGCGTCGAAATAGCGTGATGGGCGATCCCACTGGCTGTAACGCTCGGATCGGTGGTTGTGGTTGCGGGTGCTGTCTGGCCAGAGCTAGGTCGTAGTTCACCTGCATGGCAAGCCAAGCACGGGCTGTGCTCACTCCTGCCATTTCCAGGCGGAGGGCAAGGTCAGGGCTGATCGCCGCTCGGCCATTCAATACACGGGACAGGGCCACACGGGACATGCCCAGTCGTTCCGCCATTTCCTTGACAGACAGGCCCAACTCAGTAATTACGTCTTCACGCAGCAGTTCTCCAGTGGGCAGTCCAGACCTATAGGCTATCTGACGACTGGTGAGTGAACTCTACAGCACCAGCCCAGCAGGCTACATGAAGAGCCCGTAAACCACAGACACAAACGACACTTTATGAGGTATGCTTGCGTTTTCGTCAGGATGCTGGCACAACAATCGGAGAACCGATGGACACACTTTTCCGCTACCTTGCCATGTTGCAATTAATCCCCCGCGCCCCCCAATACAAAGCGACAACAACTTTGCAGAGTTTGCTGGAAGAGCAGGGCTTCATGGTTAATATCCGTTCCATTCAACGTAACCTGGAAATGCTTTCAAACCACTTTCCGCTTATCTGCGATCAGAGTGAGCGCCCCTACCGCTGGTCATTCGACCCGAATTTCAAAAGTACCCTGCCCGCCATGGATACTGCCACCGCCCTGACTCTGGTACTGGCGGAAGAATATCTCAAAAGCCTGTTGCCCCAGATAGCGGTAGACAAACTTAGCCCCCAGTTTCACAGTGCCCGCAAGTTTCTGGACGGCCTGCAGAAAAACGGATTTGCCGACTGGGCCCGCCAAGTACGCGCCATTCCCAATGGCAAAGCATTACTGCCAGCGGCTATAACTCCGCCTGTGTGGCAGGGCATCAGCGATGCTTTGCTCCAACGCCAAGCAATAGAAGTGCATTATCTCAGCCGGCAAAAGCAAGAGGTAAAACAGTACACTCTGCACCCTCAAGGGCTGGTGGTACGCCACAGCGTCAGCTATCTGCTGGCTACAGTGAACGACTATGAAGACATTCGCCAGTTTGCCCTGCACCGCATTCAGCAACTAGCACTGAGCAAATATCCTTTTCGGCTACACCCAACCTTCAGTGTGGAGAATTACATCGCTGAAGGAATCTTCGGCTATCCGCTAGACAAGCAACAAGTACAACTGATCGCCAAAGTTGACTCAAACGTAGCCTGGACGCTGGCAGAAACTCCGGTCAGCGAACAGCAACAGCTGTCCATACCCGACGAGGATGGCTGGGTTACCCTGACCGCCACCGTGCCCAACGATCAGCAAACCCAATGGTGGCTGATGGGCTTTGGTGCCCGAGTTGAAGTGCTGGAACCGGCTGAGTGGCGTCAGGCCATCTGCGAGCAGGCTAACAAGATGCTGAACATGTACGCCCGCAAGGAATGTCAGCTAACCGGCGGATAACTCGCATCACCCCATACCAATCCGGCATTATCCATCATGATGCCGATAATCACCGGCACCAGCTTCCCAAGAATGGCGTTAGCATCGCGCAATTGGCTGCGGTTCATACGGCTGTTCCAGGTAGCTCCACCATGGATCAACTGGTTACGCAGGGTATACAGCCGGTTGAACACCACCGCCAACACACTAGCCGTATCTTTGCCGGCCAGTGCCGTATTCGCAAACCGCTTGGCGGCGGCAAAACGGCTTTCCCAGTTTTCTCTCATCGCCAGGCCATTGCGATGATCCCAGAAGGGCTGATAGACGTAGGGGTTATCAAGCAGCACCCGGATAGCGCCGGAGTAACGCTGCCAGATCAGATTATAAAGCTGTTGATTCGTATCCAGTTCCACCAGCCGGGCCAGATAGCGGCTGAACTTCTCCCCTTCCAGCATGCGCTGCTCGCCCAGTTCATTGGCATAGGCGGCATTAAAGGCAATCCACAGGAATACAAAGCGCCCGTCTTCGTCATTACACTGTTCGGCCCGGTCAAGCCAGCTCAATGCCCGATGCACTCTCAGCGCCAGCGCTTCTGGGTGGCTGTCGCGTTCTTTGCGTTGACGTTCTTTAAGAATCTCATGGGTCAGTGCCATTCCCCAGCTCCGTTCTCTTGTTATTGTTGCTCAACAGAGTAACGGCCTTGGCACCACCGAACAAGCAGGGTGCTTATTTTCCGATCGTTAATTACAGTCTCTACTCCCGAAATCATTTAGTAAGGCAAAAACAGCGATTCCCTTGCAGGAAAAAATTAAAATAACTCCACTCTCGTCACATCTTCACCCTCCCAGCCGAATTGGCTGGACCTTACACTTAATTCTTTGGCATAGTTTCAACAGATAAAAACATTCAAAGCGACATCAAATGTCGCCTGCCATGTCAGACTAAAACGCAACTAGAAGACATGGCCAGAGCACCAGGATAAAAGATGCCAACACAACTGCCTCCCCTTACTGCTTTTTGCCACGAGTGCGGCTGGAAAAAAGCCTGCCCCTCCACGGGAGATGTGGTGATGGGGCCTCCAAAACAGTGCCCGCGCTGTGGTCACCCCAAGGTGCAATTAAGACCTTCATCTTTACTGGAGTCTGCAATGCAGCTCCTCACTTCTTCTATTAAAAAATAACTGACAGAGGTAGCCATGGCCCAGACCATCGCCAAACCCGCGCTGCAGGAAACCCTACTGCAGCAGGCTCCGGATATAGAAACGCTGTTAAGCCATTACGAGCTTGATGCCACCGCTTTTGTTGAAAAAAGGAAAGAAGTGGAGCACTTCACCGTTCGGGTGCCGCTGGTTGGGGCTTTCAGCAGTGGCAAAACGTCCCTGATTAACGCCCTGCTTGGCAAAAAGTACTTTGCCGTAGAGGTAAACGCAGAAACCAGTTTGCCGGTAGAGCTAAGTTTTGGTGATGAGGTCAGTTTTAGCGGCCACGGCAAACAGGGTATCAGCCTCCCCTACTCCCAGGAGCAGGTGCTGCAGCAGAGCTACGACGCCATTCTGCCCGACGGCTGGCTGGAAGCCCGGCTACCCGCAGAGCAGCTTGCTCACTTTCCTTACCTCACCTTGGTCGATATGCCCGGCTGGGATTCAGGAATCACCCAGCACTCCAAGGCTATCGACGAATACATTACCCGCAGCCTGGCCTACGCCATTGTGGTGAGTGCCGAAGAAGGCACGCTGCGTGACTCCATTCGCTCTTTTCTTGGAGAGCTAGCCCGCCGCAATATGCCAGCCCTGCTGATCGTCACCAAAACCGATAAAAAACCGGCCGAAGACATTGATGCCGTGGTGACCAAGTTAAAGGCCGAAGTTTCCGATCTGCTCGGCCAGCCGCCCCTGGCAGTGGCCGTGGTCAGTGCCCGCAAAAAACAAATAACCGGTTTTTCCAGTGCCCTCACCTCTCTGCACGGAAAAATGGATGAACGCTTTGCCCAGGCAATATTGGTACCGGTAACAGAGCAGCTCCGGCAACTGGCTGTGCGACTGGAGCAACTCGGTAATGCAGATAATCTGGATGCAGAGCAGATCCGCGCTAAAAATGAAGATCTGCATCAGGAAGCCGAACAATTCCGCCAGCGCCTGACACTTCAGGAGCAGCAACTGGATCAGGATCTGCAGCAAGGCATAGAGCGTGTGCTTGGCCATGTTCGCGCCCGGTTGCAAAGCAACACCCAAAGCCTGGCCAATGATCTGATTTACGGCTCGGGCCTCGAAAGCAACATCATGACCATTGTTCGGTTGGCACTGGCCGAAAGCGTGGAAAAAGAGTTTTCCGTTCATATCAGCCGCTACTTGAACAACGTGGCCAGTGACGTTCCTCAGGGCATTACCGTCAGCAGTCAGTTCAATGCCAATACCGACGGCTTCAAAATTTCGGATGAAACCAGCAATACCTTTACCACCACCCTGGTCAGCATGCTGCCGTTAATGATCCCCGCAGTAGGACTGCCGTTAAAAGTGCTGGGAGTGGTCGGAGCCGTGCTGGTGGACGTTGCCCGCAACTTTTTCAGCAAAACCAACAAAGAGCTGGAAGCGGCTCGTCAGCAGGAAGCCGCCGAGTCACAAATTCGCAGCCAGTGCATTCCCGCCGTCATGAATCAGGTAGAGGCTCATCTACGTCAGCAAATTCAGCAGCAAGGCCAGTCAATCAAAGACAAGGTGGCGGAAGAGACCAATAACTATCTGAAACAAAATCAGCAAACCCTGCACGAGCTGGAGCAGCAACTGCGCCAGGGCGAAGCCGCCTTTGCAGAAAAGCGTCAGCAATACTTGAACGATCTGACCACCGTTAAGCAGTGGATCCAGCTTTTTAACACCAAGGAGAACACCAAGTGAGTTTTCCTGCACTTGACCAGCAAACGCTGGCAAACCGCTACCAGCTGTTATGCCGGGCCAGCCACCCGGATCCCGATGAGCACCCACTGCCACCTGCCCTGATCGACAGCCTGGCCCAGTTACATACACTGGTTCACCAGGAGCTGCCCGAGCTGGCCCGCCAGGGCAGCCCGGATCACATTGCCGATCTGCTGGCAGACATGAGCCGGGAGTATCAGCGCTTGGCCGCCTTTTGCGAGTTTCCGGCTCTTGGCAGCAAGGTGGTGGTGGGCATTGGCGGTGCCTTCAGCACGGGTAAGTCCACCTTTATCAATTCCCTGCTGGGCGGCACCAAACGCCTGGCCACCGAGGTGGATGAAACCACTGCCCTGCCCAGCTATCTGATGTGGGGCGAGCAGGAGCAGATCCTGGCACTTAATCTGTTTCAGCGCCGGGTGAGCCTGAGCCAGGAAGAGTTTCTGTCTTTAACTCACGAAGAAAAAAGCCGCTTTGGCAGTCAGGTAAGTGCCTTGCTCAAATCCGCCTACCTGACCCTGCCCGACTTCCCCTGGCGTCACCTTAGCCTGCTGGACACTCCCGGCTACTCCAAGCCTGAAGATGAAGGCAGCCACCAGAGCAGTGATGCCGATATCGCCCGCAGCCAGCTTAACGCCTGCCAGTTTATTATCTGGCTGGTGCAGGCCGATGCCGGTGTGATCAGCGAAAACGATCTGGCCTTTCTGGCCACCCTGCGCCGGGACATACCGCTGCTGGTAGTAATTAGCCGTGCCGACAAGAAACCGGAAGAAGACATTCGTGCCATTACCGAGCTGGTACGCGATACCCTGGCCGTCCGGGGTATACCTGTGCTGGATGTATTGCCTTTTTCCAGCCGAAAAAAACAGCTGTATCCGGTGGCCCCCATTCAGGCCTGGCTGGAGCAATGGGAGCAAAGCCAGCAGGCTCCCACCTTTGCCATTAACTTCAGCAAGCTGTTTTTTAACTACCGCCTGTTTCTGGATCAGTGGCGTCGCCGAGCCGGCCGTCGCCTGCACAAAATTAACCGCATTCTGGCCCTCGCCGACAACGATGTACTGATGAAAGACGCTCAGGATCTGAAGAACATGGCACAGCAGGAGTGCAACCAGACCGAAGCGCTGGATAACACCCTGACAGATATTGAGCACCGTCTGTTTAAACACCTCAGGCTGATTGCCGATGCGCTGAACATGACCATGCCCGAGCCGGGCGCACTGGATTTGCTGCAGCCCGCCCATCAGGATCTGGCCACCATGCTGCGCGAGCTGAGAGAGCGCAAAGACTTGCCCGAGCTGGATTTGACCGATGCCCTGCAAGGGCTGACTCAAGCCGGCAAGCCGGGCAACCTGGACAAGCTGATGTTGCGCACGCCCCCGCACCCGGCCCTGCTGGAGCTGACCAGACCACAGCCGGTAACGCGCCTGGCTGAGCTGCTGCGTCAGCCAGCATCTTCCACTTCCATTGAACGCTTATTGCCCTGAGGTGTTATGAACGCTCTCCTGCATCCACTGGAACAAAAACTGAACGGCATTAAACACCAGCTGTTTCCCCTTCGCCGCCATGTAATCACCTCTGAGCAGCCCGCCGTGATCCAGGCATACGCCACCCTGCTGGCGGCCATATTGCGCGGCCAACCAAGCATCAGCGCCGAGCAGGACATGCTGTTCCGCCGACTGCTGCACGCCATGGACCTGGATGGCCAGCAAGCACAACTGTTGGCTAATGGCGGTCAGCTCAGCAATAAAGAGCTGCTTGATTGTATTGAATTGATTCAACAATCAGATAAAAAAAATGCGTTAATGCTAGACATTCTGATTCTACTAAGAATAAACAACCATCTTTCAACACAGGATCTCAGCCTTGTTTCTGAACTGGCAGCAGCCCTTTCCATTCACGAAAAGAAATTCAGGATAATAAATTATTGGCTTAATGAAATCTTGGGTATAAATGAGGGAACATCAAGTTTCGAACCACAGATAAGAAAACACAAGGCACCATCAAAACCACAAGTCACTAACAGTTTTCTTAGTTCATTCACCCAGTCATCAATCACAACAACTACAAAAACCAAAAAACTAGATAAAGAATTTATCGTGAGTGGTGAAGTTATTATTGACTCCACAAACATCGAACTTCGTGAGTATGCAAAGACGTCAGGAGTCGTTTTAACAAACAACCCTGAATACATATATATAGTTTCCTTCCCTCATACTTTTTCAACATGGATCGACCTCATCGACTTTGATAAATTCACACATTGGTAGAATAAATCATGAACGCACCAGTAAAATTAGATAAATGCCTCAATATTCAGCAGGTATTGGGCCTGCTTGATAACATCAAGCTAAAGCACTTTTCCCTGCCGGCCCACACCATAGCTGAGCTAGCGGATCATGAGCGGGAGCTGTATTTCAGCCTACTGGCCCTGTTATTGCTGGCTGGTGGCAATATCAGCGCCAATCAGCATCGCTTGCTGCAACTGCTGTTACCCGCAATAGGACTGACCGGCAAACTGCCGGCTCTGATGGCCCGGGCACAGAAAATATCGCAGGAAGATCTGGAAACCGGAATTGAGCTGCTAAAGGAAAAAGAACTTGCCAAAACCTTTATTGTAGATGCACTGGTATTGTGCCGGCTGGAGCAGCCTCTTAACCAGGATCAATGCCGAATCCTGGCCGAGCTGGTCGCATTGCTTGGCTTACACCAGGCCGATATGGAGCATCTAGCACAGGTCGCAGCCCTGATCCTCGGCCTGCCCCAGACCGAGGAGCTGCCCAGCGACTTTAACCCGGATCCGCTTAAACTGGACTGCTGGGAAGAGTTTTTATACCGGGAACTGACTGCAGAGCACTTGCAAGCTGGCATTCACAATGGTTATTGGCGTGTTTCTGCGCCACTGAATATTGATTTTCCTTTTGTAGTTAACAATACCGAAGTATATTTCTCTGAAAATGGAAGGTTAAACATAAAAACCACCAATGAGATAAAAATAAATAACACCACCTTCACCAACCCAGTAATAAAAGTAAATGGGACCGAAAACCTAAACTTTTCTCTATACAACTGCACTTTAAAAGGTGAATACTCAACGTCAAAAAAAACAACTGCTTTAACTCTCAATAAAGTAGCATCTAAATTTGAACATACCGACTTCGAAACAAAAAACTCAAGAGCACTACGCATTATAGATGGCAGCATTGAAATTAATGAGTGTAACTTTAACAACTGCGGCCATCCTGATTTAGTTGGAGGAGGAGTAAGCTCTCGCACAAACTATTTCTATATCAACAAAACAAAATTTTCCAAATGTAAAGCAAAAATCGCTGGTGGTGTTAGAGCTTCACATGCAAAGATAAAAGACTGCCACTTCAAAAGTTGCAGGTCTCTGTACATTAACGAATGCGATTTCGATTTAGAAGACATAGAGAAATCCGTTAGTTATGGCCATAATGCTGGAGGCCTTTTTTTAGACTACATTGCTGGTGAGCATGATATTGAACAATGCAGTTTTGAAAAGTCATCCATAAAAATAAAATCAAAAAGAAATTATGACTTAATGAGGGACTGTAAAATGCTAGATTCAACTCTAGCAGTAAACGATAGCGGTACACACATATACGGTCAACGACACGCATCCAAAATTACTAACAGTGTTTACTTATATGTTTTTTCAGGATCATCTCGGGGTGTTCCCCACCAAACTTGGTGGGACGACTTCTAATAGAGAGCATAACAATGAATATCAACTTAAATAATCTGCAGGATAAGATCAGCGATCTCTGCTCTCAGTTTTCCGAGCAGGCCAGTGGCTTTACCGAAACCGAAAGCCTGCTGGAGCTGAAGCAGGAGCTGGCGGATAAAATTTCCCGTTTTTCCGCCGAAGAGCAGCGGCTGAGCATTGGCATTATGGGGCAGGTAAAGGCCGGCAAGAGCACCTTTTTAAACGCCCTGCTGTTTAATGGCGAGCCGGTGCTGCCCGAGGCTGCCACTCCCAAAACCGCCAACCTCACCCGTATTACCTATGGTGAAGAACCAAGGCTGGTGGTGGAGTATTACAGCCTGGAAGAATGGCAGGCGCTGGAAAAGGCCGCCGCCCTGCCGGGCGACAGCGCTCAGACCAAGGTAGCCAAAGAGCTGATGGCCCTGGTGAACAAATATGAGCTGAACGTGGCGGAAAAACTGCGCCACGGCAGCACAGAAACTCTTTCTGCCGTCGATAATGACGAACTGCTAAAGCTGCTGAACGACTATGTGGGTGAAAACGGCTGCTATACCGCTCTGGTAAAAATGACCCATCTTTATCTGCCCCGAAAAGAGCTGCGCGGCTACGAGGTGGTCGATACCCCCGGCATGAATGATCCCATTCAAAGCCGTACTCAAAAAACCCGGGACTACATGGCCGAGTGCGATGTGGTGTTTTTCCTGTCACGGGCCAGCCAGTTTCTCGATCAATCCGACATGAACCTGCTGAGCGAGCAACTGCCCGGCAAGGGCGTAAAACGCATGGTGCTCGTGGCCGGACAGCTCGACGGTGCCATTCTGGATGATGGCTACGACAGAGCCTCCCTTGCCGACACCGAGCAAAACATTCTTGAGCGCCTGGGCCGGGGAGCCGAGAAAAAAATACAGGAGTTGGTAACGCAACGGGAGCAGCGCGGCCAGACCGAGATTGCCGCCATGCTAAGCGAGATGAAAAAGCCGGTATTTGCCAGTACCTTTGCTCACGGCTTTGCCTGCCTGCCTCTGGAAAAATGGGGGCGATCCATGCAGCACAGCCACAGCGAGCTGACAGAGATGGCCGAAAACGAGTGGAACGGCTACCAGTTCACTCAACAAGACTGGCTGCGTATTGGCAACTTTGCCACCCTGCAAAAAGCCTATGAGCAGGCCAGAGCCGATCGCCAGCCCCTGCTGGATGCCCAACGGGACGGCATAGCCAGCCATACTTGGGAGCAGTGGCAACACCGGCTACAGTTGCTGCAAGAAGCCGTTGAAAGCCGCCGTAACAAGCTGGAAACGGGAGATATCAACGAGCTTCAGCAGCAACAGGCTCAGTGTGAACAACGCATCGGCAACTTCGACATGCTGCTCAAACAGCACATTCGCCAGAATATTCAGCGAATCAATCAAGCCACCAGCGAACTGATGGCATCGCTTGAGCAGCAGGCAGCAGACTACCAGCAGGTTCATACCCAAACCGGTACTAAGTCCATTCCGCGCCCAAAAACCGTCAGCACTTCCAGATGGTATAACCCCTTTTCCTGGGGCAGCAGTGAAACCGTCTGGTATACCGACTACGAAAGCTATCAGTTTGCCAACAGTGCCGATGCCGCCGAGCAGGTACGCAAATATGCCCAGCTCTGCAAGCAGGACATTGAGCACAGCTTTAACCGACTGATAAATCCCAGCGCCCTGAAAAACGAGCTGAAAGCCAGCCTGCTGGATGTGCTGGACACCAAGAGTGAACAGTTCGACCCACAAAGCTTTCGTACCATTCTGGATCACGGTATTGAAAAGCTGAAACTGTCGCCCCTGGAGCTGGAAACCGGCAATATGGCCGACATGATCAGCAGCCGTTTTCAAGGGGAAGTAAAAGGCAGCGACATCGACTCACTGCGCAATACCCTGGCAGAAACCCTGCAACAGGTGTTTGTGCGCCTTGGCCAAAGTGTTGGTGAAGGAGAAAACCGCCTGAACGATGCACTCAAGACGGTCTCCGCTACCCTGGCAAACAGCCTCACCCAAGATCTACGCAAAGAGCTCGACAAGCTCAAGCACGACTTCAGCCAGCGCCAGCAACAACTGGAACACTACAGCCAGCTGCTGCAGCTGATTGAAAAGAACCAGCAGTTGTAATTGATGTCGGGCCGTACTGAGCCGTGCGGCCCTTTACATACCAAAAAGGAAAGAGCACATGAAAAAACAAATTTCTGCACTGAGCTGAGTTGTATTAGTTGTAGTGGCGTTGTTTCCTAAATTCAATTCAGTGAACTATCTGTCCCCCCCATGATCAACCCCTTACGGCGTCAGTTACTTCATGTTTTAGGCGATGACGCTAACGATACTCGCGAATGCTATCTGCGTTCGCTGGCAGAAACGGCAATGTCTCGTTACAAACAACTGGTGCGTCCTAAGCGTAAACTGAGTAGCTACAACGGCCATGTCGGCCAAGTTCTGGCAGAGTGAAGTTAATGAACAAGGTCATCGAGCTCGCTATGCCTGTTCGCCAGCCGGTCAGCTAAAGCTACCAAGCCCTGTAGATACAGCCTGCCCCAGATCTGATTTGATTAATAGTGCATTACGAGCAAGCGTGTCAGAATGCAGCAACAAAAATCCAATGACCAGTGTTCATCCAGTTTTGTCAACCATGCAAGATCGGTCAAGAACTCCTTAAGTGAACGGCATTACTGCGAATTAAGGCTTTTTTATTAATACCACCAGTAACAAAAAATTTCCAAACACTGTTCCAAAGCACTAGCCAATTAACATGTTTTTCCGTTATTCTGCAACAAAAAATTCTACTTTTTCACGACTCTGCAAATATCGGAATTTGAGCTAACCCCAAAGCTACCAATCTCAACACACCGAAAATAAAGTCACCCAAAAAGTACAAAAATCATAAAGTGGACGGGCCTTTAAGATGACTGCTACCTCTATCAACTCCATGTCCCCCAAAGCATGGCTCAGTGAGCTTTTATTTAGCCGGGCGCTATTCAAAGGTCCAAATGGTAAGCCTCTCTATAGTTATCACGTTACCGAACATGAGTATCGCTCTCTCATTAATCTCCTCATTTCCAACTTTAAAAAAAGCTATTACTCCTCCAGTTCGGTACATCTGTCAGCATGCTTCTGCTTGTTTGTAAGTGAACACTACCGTCGCGATTACAACTCTTCATGGTCTTGGTCTGGCGCCGAGGGAGTACTTGAAACTGAACTGTCACCCCAACACCGGGCCTCGCTGACATCCATAGGCCTGTCCTACTGGCAAAGACCGATACGCTCCCGTGAAAATGGCAACGATTGGCTGGGCTCACTTTTTGCCGAAGGGGGTCTTCCCTGGCCCTTGGTACAAAGTACTTCTCATGGTTTTGGTAAAGCTGTTCACCGTGGCATCAGGCATTTTTATCGAACTGAAGGCAATCGCAGAACAACTGCCGATCTGATGGCGGACTTTGAAAACGAACTACCCTTATTGTTTCGTAACCTAGAAACCCGACAGCTCCTGGCTGGTATCGTTGATCAGCTGATGTATCTGGCAGAACAGTATCCCCTCAAAGATCAACAAGACCCCACAGGCTATCTTGATCAGGTTGCTCCCGGCTGGGCCAACACCTTTCCTATCCCCCTGGATGAAAATAATGCTCGCCTGTTACTGAATGAGTGGCTGCGGGATGCTGGTCAAAAACGCCAAGAGCGCAAAGAAGCCCTGGAAAAAGCCAAGGCCTTCACTTGTGAACATTTTTTGCACGGCACACCACTCCAATGGTCTGTACGCACGGAGCTGACTCTTCCCGCTGAGACCATGATCCAAATAGATGTAAAAAGTCTGAACAGCACACGCCTTGAGCTGGCTTATTACGAAGGTGAACACTTGCTGGCAAGGGGACCAGCTGTATATGGACAGATCACTGAGCAAGGTATTAACGTCCGGTTCAGCAACACTCAGGTCACTCTAGAGCGACGCAAAGTTGATGAGCCCATCAGCCTGCGCTTGCTGGACAACGGCTATATGGTGCACTGCTTGTTCTTTGATGACAGTGCCCTTGATTACATTGAAGCACCATTGATATTTGAGCATCGCTCCGAGCGCTGGCAGCTGATTGCCTCTTCCAGCTGTTCTCTGACATCAGACCTGATTCGGTTGCGAGTTCCACTAGGCTTTACCCTCAATAGCGACAGCAAGGACCAATTTGTTCTGGGTGAAGATCAGGAACAAGGTCTCTGGGTGGAATCCAGCGAATCACTCTCACTGGCAAGGGGTGATGAACATTATTCCATCACATTAAAACAGGAAAGCGAAAACAGCGAGAAGCCTATTCTCACCGGTGTTTTCGCACTCTATGACACTATCCCTTCCATGGTTTATATGGGATGGCCAAAACTGGAGTTGCCAGATGGCTTTCCCTATGTAAAAGAAGAATTACTGGAGTTCGTCAACGGCCAACCGCTCGATCGGCAACAACCTCACAACTGGGGTGCAGTTCGCTATTCAGTGCGTACCCGTTCTGGCGCATTACTGCTTCACAGGCGTTTTGGTGTACTGCCAAGAGATTTTAGTATTTCTCTCTTTCCCGAATCACCGGATCACCCGGCTCGCCTGTTTGCTAAAGGAGCAGCCGAACTAGACTTGCACATCGCCAGCAATAGCCTGAAAGTACAGCAAGCTGAACATACTCTGTACCTTCAGCATCTCGCTGAAACCCCACCTTCTTCGTTTACTCTCGAAGTAGGCCAGAACTTGCCACCCGTACAGCTTCGTCTCCCCTACCCCTACCAAGGGGCACGTCTGCTGGATCAAAACGACAACCCATCATCAGCATTTGAGCTGACATTAAATGAACTGTTGGGGCATCGCATTGTACTGACTTCCGGCCAGCCACAAGGGCAAACCTTTCACCTGCAGTTACAACTGATAAGTACAGAGCAGCCCCATCCCAAGCGCATCTTCAGCATTCAGGTCGGCTCAAAGCCGGTTATGCTCAGCCTGTTCAGCTACCTGAACGATATACAGAATATGCTGGGAGCAGTAAACGAACAGGATGCCTATATCAGACTTTCCCTCGAAACCGGGCAGCCTTTGCTAAAACTCGATATTCGCCGTTACAACGGTCATATGCAGTGGGAAGGGCGTGATGAATTTTTTATATGCAACGCTTCCAATAAGATCGTACTGGATGGTGCAAAAACCGAGGCCATGCTGCTATCCGATCCCAAACGTACCCCTTTGCTGCTGAACGAAAAAACTACCGAGTACATAGGCACCGGTAGCTTTGAAGTCCCGTCGGTTATGCAATCCTGCGGCCCGTGGCTTATCTATCCGTCAAAAAGTTCAGCCGTTCACTTTCGCCCGGCCCTGTATCTCGCTCCGGAAAACAACGAAGGTTCAGACGTTCACGCCACGTCTCTGCACCGAGCAGCCGAGCTTTTCCATCCGGTGCACAATCCACACGTCATTGACGAGCAGGTTGCAGCCATGGCGGAAAACTTCAACCACAGCGGCTGGCAGTACCTAGCCGATTTGAAGCAAAACTATCGCCACCTGCCACTGTCATCCTTTGAAGCCTGGAAAGCTCTTGCACGAACCCCGGAAGCATTGAGCTTTGCAGTATTCCGTCTCGAACTGGATGAAGTCTTCTGCTCCCGTATACGTGATGAGCTCGCAGTTATCTGGGAAACCATCCCACTTCCGCTCTGGGTAAAAGCTAACCAGTTATTTCACAAAAGCATGTTACAGACTGGGCTACCAGAAGTACTGATCAACAATCTGGTGTCGAACCGCGCCAGTGTGCTGAGATCCATCGTATCCGGGTTCGACTATCTGGGAGATTATCTGAGCACAGGAAACCGCTATTCTCTGACGACAATATCGCCAGAACAGATCCTGCCATTCTGGTATCAGGATCTGCGCCGGCTGCATGCCGACAACCGTAACTGGCCAACTCAACTGAGCAGCGAGCTGACCAGCTGGATACAGAAGCAGACCCTTCCACCACAGGTAAAAGCCTTATCCTTGGTCGACTTTACCGATGCGGTCACCTATCTGCCCATCTTTATGGCTTTTGTGACTGCAGGCCGGGCCAAGATTACCGACTTACCGGCTACCCACGCTTATCTGAAGTTTGCCATTCGCATTGTTGCCGACTTCGACCGCCAAGGCTGGTTTATGCCGGTGCATGCCCTGATGGTGTCTTATCTGCTTGCATCACCAAACACAAAACAGGAACTCTAATGCGCTATTTCAGAAGTCTGATCGAACAAAGCCTGGATCGCACCCGTGAAGCAACTTTGAGCGTACTCGGCATCAATCATGCTGGTTTGCGCCAGCACCTGAGCCAAAGCATGGTGAATGAGCTGGGAGCGGATGGCTGCTTTCTGGCACCACCGGTGTTTGAGCACACCTTTGGCTGGCACGAATCTGACTTGCAACTGCAAGACCTGCAGAATGAGCTGCTGTCGCCCAGTCTGCTCAACACACTGGAAAAGGCACCCGCTTATCAGTTCCCCAAAACCGCTCACCCTTATGTGCACCAGCTACATGCCTGGCGCACACTGCTGGATGAAAAACCGCGCTCGGCGGTGATCACTACAGGCACAGGTTCGGGGAAAACCGAATGCTTTATGGTGCCGATTCTTGAAGACTTGATACGAGAGCATGAGCAGAAAAAAGAAGCACTGGTCGGTGTTCGCGCCCTCTTTCTCTACCCCCTCAACGCCCTGATTAACTCCCAGCAGGAACGTCTCGACGCCTGGACCCGTCAATATGGCAACAATATCCGTTTCTGCCTGTACAACGGCAAAACTGAAGAACGCGCCGACAAAATCCGCAGGGAACAAAACAAAAAATCAAACCAGATCCTGTCCCGTGAGCTGCTGCGCAGGGAACCCGCTCCCATACTGATGACCAACGCCACCATGCTGGAATACATGCTGGTGCGCCAGGTCGATAATCCGATTCTGGAAATCTCAAGACAACAACAATCCCTGCGCTGGATTGTGCTCGACGAGGCGCATACCTATGTCGGCTCCCAGGCGGCAGAGCTGTCGTTGCTACTGCGTCGGGTCGTACAGGCATTTGGCAGAACCTCCGAGCAAATCCGCTTTGTCGCCACCTCGGCCACCATTGCCGGTGCCGATGCAAAGGAGCGTCTGCAGCGCTATCTGGCCGACCTTGCCGGTGTGCCTCTCGACCATGTTGAGGTTATTGATGGATCGCGCAAGTGGCCTGACCTTGATGTTAATTCTCCTGCTAAAAACATCGGCCTGCAGGCCCTCCGCGATATCGAACCGGAGAACACTGTTTCCCCAGCCCGCTTCGAGGCCCTTTGCCAGAGCCATATCGCCAGGCGGTTGCGGCATGCCATGGTCAGCTCTGACAAGCCACTCGACCTGAACGATTTGATAAAAGTGGTGGCCGATCAGCTGCAGGGCAGCAGCCGGCTGGAGCAGCAGCAGGAAATGCTCGACTGGGTTGACCTGATGACCGGCACCCATCAGGAAAAAGAGCACCCCCCCTTTCTTAAACTCAGAGCCCACCTGTTCCAGCGCATGCTGCATGGTCTCTGGGCCTGCGTTGATCCACAATGCAGCAAAAAATCTCAACATCTGCAGGACTGGCCCTTCGGCAACGTCTATGTAAACCAGCGTTCCCGCTGTGAGTGCCACGCCCCCGTCTATGAACTGGGCTTTTGTGGTGACTGCAAAACCCCGCACCTGCTGGCCGAGGACAGGAATGGCATTTTGCATCAGCCCAGTCCCTATGCCGGTGATGAATTTGCCCTGAATCATGAAGATGAGAATGAAAGTTCAGAAGCTGATACCGATCCTCATAAACCCAGTATTCAGCAACTGATTATTGCCGGCTCTAAAGGTGAAAATGGAGCGTACTTACCGTTTAGTCTGGATTTAGAGACCCAAAGGCTTGGGGCAGTAAATGCCCCCCGCAATATCAACATCAATATTCTAAGCACAATAGAACATCAGGTTTGCTGCAACCAGTGTGGGCATGCTACCAAAACCGGCACCAGTGATTTTCTGAAAAAGGCCTATCTGGGCGCCCCCTTCTATGTCGCCAATGCGGTACCCACCGTGCTGGAGTTCTGCCCGGATCCAGACAAGAAGGATTGCGAGGGCCGTTCACCGGAAGAGTTGCCGGGCCGTGGCCGCAAGCTGATCACTTTTACCGATAGTCGCCAGGGCACGGCGCGTATGGCGGTTCGCATGCAACAGGAAGCCGAGCGCTCACGGCTACGCGGGCTGGCATTTGAAGTGTTGAGAAGTGCTCAAGCCTTACAGAACCAACAAAAAACTGAGCCACCAGCTGGTTATCAAAAACTACTTGAAACTGCAGCTATGCTAGAGCGCATTAATCAATATGAGGCTGCAAAAGAAACTCGTGCAACAGCAGAAGCGCTGATACCACCACCTTCTCCCCCCATACAGCTTTCCTGGCCGGAAATGGTAAGGGAACTGGCAGCTACCAAGGATATTGAGCAGTTCATTCTGCGCTATAACCGCTATGCCAACCCGGCACTGTTCGATGGTAATGAGGGCGGCCTGACCATGGCACGCCTGCTGTTGGCCCGTGAGTTTTCACGGAGGCCCAAAAACCAGAACAGCACCGAAACCCTGGGACTGATCAAAGTGGGTTATCAGGGGCTGGAGAAAGTTTCCACTACCCCACCACTCTGGACCGAAACTAAAGCCATTCCGGCCACTGGCAACATGAATGCGCCACGCACACCGCTGACACTGCAGGATTGGCGTAACTTTCTCAAGGTGGCCCTGGACTTTTATGTCCGGGAAAACACCTTTATCCCAATGGAAAACCGAATGCGACGCTGGATGGGCAGCCGCTTCTCCCCCAAGGCACTGTTCCCGCCCAACAGCGATACCGTGGAAAGCAGCACCATCAGAATGTGGCCGCAAATAAAGCCAGGCACTCCCCACCGCCTTGTCAAACTGCTGGAACAAGCCACAGGGCTAAACCACCGCCTTAATGCGGATGCTGACAAGATTAACAGCTGGCTGGCAGCGGCCTGGAAAGAGCTCACAAGGTCTAGTGACAGCATTATTGCGGAATCTGACATTGGCCGCAGGCTGAAGCTGGAAACACTGACCTTTTCACTGCCAACGGAAGGTTGGGTCTGTCCGCTGACCCGCCGTATTTTCGATACCACTTTCCGTGGGCTGACGCCTTATCTGCCTCAAAAAATGCAGAATCGGGATTACCGTTGTCAACATGTTAAGCTGCCCGCCTTGAGTACCTTGTTAGCAGACGGCAGCCCGGTTTCCAAGCAAGCGCAGATCCGCCAGTTGGTAGCCCAGAATGCTGACATTACCAGTTTACGCCAGGAAAATCTGTGGACGGATATCAACGACCGTACCGTGGAAGGCGGCTTTTACTACCGCACCGCCGAGCACTCGGCCCAGCAATCGGCCAAACGGCTGGATGACTATGTAGAAGCCTTCAAGCGTGGTGATATCAACGTGCTGAACTGCTCTACCACCATGGAAATGGGTGTGGACATCGGTGGGATTTCCGCCGTGGTCATGAACAACTTGCCTCCCCACCCCGCCAACTACCTGCAGCGGGCTGGCCGGGCCGGACGGCGCAGCGAGGCCCGCGCCATCGCCTATACCCTGTGCAAGGCCGATCCCCATAATCAGCGGGCCTTTGCCAACCCCAAATGGCCGTTTGTTACCGCCATTCCGGCCCCCAATATCACGCTCAGCTCAGGCCGCATCGTACAGCGGCATGTCAACTCCTTGCTGCTGGCGCTGTATCTGCGCCGGCACAGCAGCAATGATGGTGATCGTACCAAGCTGACCCTGCACTGGTTTTTCACCCCGGAGGACTCCCCCTGCAAGCAGTTTCTGGCCTGGTTGGAGGCCAGCCCGGAAGAGTTCAGCGAGCCGGTCAAGCAACTGATCCGGGGCACCAGCCTTGAAGGCAGAGCCCTGAACGTCATTACCGGTGAAACCAGACAGGCATTAAGCGCACTGGAAGATCGCTGGACAGGCGAGTACGACAATATCAGCCAGAAGCTGCAAGCGGCTCCTGAAGGCCCCTACCGGCGCGCCCTCGCCCTTGAGCAACACCGCCATGCCAACGAGTATCTGCTACGGCACCTGGCATCTTATGCATTTCTGCCCGGTTACGGCTTCCCCACCGATGTGGTGAGCCTGAAAACCTATAACGTCGAAGACTTTCTGAACAAGAAGAACAAGCAGGAAGATAGCCGGGAGGATAATGTCTTCGACAGCAAGGAAATGCCCTCTCGCAGCCTGAACATGGCCATTCGCGAATACGCTCCCGGCTCTCAGATAGTCATCGACGGTCGTGTATATCGTTCCGCCGGCGTCAGTCTGCAGTGGCACGGGAATGGACAGGTTAATGAAGCCCAGAAATTTGATATAGCCTGGCAATGTAAGGAATGTGGCCATTCAGGGGTGATTGAAAACGCCTATTCCAACAATGCAGACTTGCACTGCTCTCATTGCCACACCGCAATTGCATTCGATGGACGACGTCGGGTTCTACGGCCGGGTGGCTTTGTGACCGATTTTTATGAAGAAACTACCAACGACGTCACTTCCCAGAAATTTATAAGGATTGAACGCCCCCGTATTCAGGTTAATGGCGAAAATATCGCCCTGCCGGATCACCGCTGTGGTTTTGCACGTTTTGGCCACGAAGGCAGTGTGTTTTACCACTCGTCCGGCGAACATGAGCAAGGTTACGCCGTTTGCCTGACCTGCGGACGGGCCGAGTCCATGCTCGCCTCCGGGGGAGTGCCAAAAGAGCTGGAAGCAGGCAGGGATCACCGGCCGGTAGGCGGGCTTGCAGGAAGCCGGAAAGAAAAAGACTGCTCCGGCGAGGCGGTACAAACTCACCTGCACCTGGGGTACCAGATACGCACGGATGTGCTGGAAATATTCCTTCGCAATCCGCTCACCAAGGAGTGGCTGCCAGATACTCCTGCTGGGCGAGTGATCGCGACAACGCTCGGAGTGGCCATCCGTGATGTCATCGCCAATCGCTTAGGGATTGCCAGCAGTGAAATGGGCTTCAGCTATCGCTTCGATCGGGATCAGGACAGTAACGAAGGCCGTGCGGTAATCCAGCTATTTGACGAAGTCAGTGGTGGTGCCGGGTTTGTGCTGGAGGGGTTAAACGATGTCACCGAGCTGCTTAAAGCAGCCAAGGGGCATCTGCAGTGTCCGGTAGACTGCGAAAATATCTGCTCACATTGTCTTGCCAGCCAGGACAGTCGTGTTGAGCGCGAAGAGCTGGATCGCAAGCTGGCGCTTGAGTGGTTAACCAACGCCGAGCTGGTCGAACATTTGACACTACCCGATATCTTTACAGGCATAAATGGTGCCCGGTATTGCTCCATGGGTCCTACTCGTGATCTGACCCAAGCCATTAACTCTCTGGATCGTACCGACGAAACCATTTCACTGCTGCTGTGCCTGCATGGTGAACAGGTTGAGTGGGATCTCGATTATCCTGGCTTCAGAGAGCAGGTGCTGACCTGGGCCATTGCCGAAAAACTCAAGGTACGTATCGGCATTAGCGAACCCAACAAATTGAGCGAAGAGAATAGGGAAACCCTCTCGTTACTTACTCGTATGGGAATTGAACTGGTCAAACTGGACAGCAATGTACTGAGTCAGCCTTACCTGATTGCACAGCTCTCATCTCAAACCAAAGCCAGAAGCCTCTATTGCAGCTCAGACCATGCCGGCGTACCGGGAGAAGATTGGCTGAAAGGCCTGACAGATGCAGTTTGGGTAACCAGCGAGCAAGCAGCCACCGTTCAAGGAGGATCTATTGACACTTCCGACTGGCACCGGACTGTGCAGGGAGCACGTATTGTTGAAATCACTTCCCAACTGGATGGCCCAGTTAACACGCTGAAGACAAGGCTAGAAGCCCTGCTGAAGGAGCACATGCCTGAACTGTCTGACCTGCTCTCCAGTGACGATGCAGTATCGGTCAGCTATTCGGATCGTTACCTCAAGTCACCGTGGTCACTGATGCTTCTTAACGGATTTCTTGAGCTGTTTACTGGCGACAAACTACAGTCGCTGACTATACAAACTCTCGCTTCAAACCCCAGTCAGCCGAGTTACCAGATATCCCATGACTGGACACACCCGGATGACCAAAAAGCCGTTATCGAGCATTGGCTGAAAGAGCAGCTTAATATTTCACCGAACATCACCATGATGAACAAAGCTTACGAGCTGTTGCATGGCCGGGTGATTACAGTTGAATGGGCATCAGGCAAGGTCAGCAAGATACTGCTCGATCAGGGCATGGGTTACTGGAGGGCCAGAATGCCATACCGTGACCAGATGAACTTCGACTTCAGTGCTACTGACGATGAGCAACTTCAGCAGTTGTTCGAAAAATATTCGTATGCTCGCATGCAGCAGCGGGGGGAATGGCCGACATACATCAGCTGTGTCATGGAGTAACAGCGATCATTTAAGAAAATTTGGGGATCGGTTAACCGATCCTTAGGCTGCGTCAGAATACCCTAATCACCGTCTGGTATGAGGGTATTATTTTGGGCGTTCAGGCTCGGGCTTCGAGTATGGCGGCGGTCACCGAGATTTCCACCAGCAACTCGGGGCTAGCCATGGCCGCTTCTACGCAGGCCCGGGCGGGGGCGTGACCAGCCGGTATCCAGGCATCCCATAGCTTGTTCATTTCGGCAAACAGGCTCATGTCCTGTACATAAATGGTGGCGCTCAGCAGATGATTGCGGTCACTGTCCACTTCGGCCAGCAGGGCATCAACCTTGGCCAGCATGGTACGGGTCTGCTCGGTAATGCCCTCGCTGCGATCTTTGTAGTAGTCAGCAAAACCCCGGACAGTAAATTCGACCGACGCTCGGCCTCAACCAGCGAAAACTAGTCCATTGTGCTGCTCTCAAGTCGCCGAAACTCATGGTAGGAACACTATCTAGCTCTTTCCCTACCACTGAACTAGGAACAAATTATACTGGACATACATACAGTACCGAACTAGGTTTTTTATTATCATTCTTACCCAAAACCATAAGGTAACTTCTGATGTCTACTCCCAATCTCATCGACTTGTACCGTGATCTGTGCAGCACTGATGACAACGTGCGACGCAAGGCAGAAATCATGCTGGCGCTGTTGAGTGGTTTGTCGGTCAATGCCGTTCGCAAGCTCTTTCACCATGATACCCGAACCCTGAAACGCTTGTATGAAGCCTACATGGCCAAACAGCCAACCGATTACTATGCCTTGCGCCTTAACTACCGCAATGGCAAGCTGCTGGGGAGACCGCTACGGCCTACACAGCTGACTGAGCTGGCGGCGTACCAAGCCGGCTGCACCGATGCTGCCGTAAATAAAATGATCGATGCGATCATTTACACTCATGCAAACCCCGAGGAATCAGGCCATCAGATCGCCAAACTCCATGGCCTCTGTAGCAAACACCTCGCTAGGAGGTTGCGCGACTACCTGGATCGCGGACTCATCACGTTCGAGCGAAAAAAAACTGGCCCGAAGCCAAGAACGCCCACCGAAAAGGCCTCCGACACCGAGCACCTGATTCAGATCGGCATGACCATCCAGTCCCGACAACTGGCAGAAGGACAGTCACGCTACGTTACCTACCAGGCCATTGCTAATGAGGCTGGTTGCAGTGTCACCACCGTTGGTCTGCTCTTGCGTCACATCGTGCCCCTATCCTTTCGCCGGGAAAATCACACTACACGGGAGAAAGTTGAAACCAAGGCCGAGGCCTGTGGTTTTAGAATTTTGTCCCTTCATCACAATGCCTCGCAGGGAGACAAACTCACAGTGCAGTCAAAGGTGGAACTGGAATGCCGGGGCTGTCTAGCAAAAAAACGAGCTGTGATGGTGAACAGCCTGATCAATGATGATGTTGGCTGCGGCTTCTGTACCCGCGCCCGCCGTCATAACCGCTTAAATGAAAAACGCAGTGTATCCATGGTGGCGCACCTGCTTACACAACAGTTAGGTAAGGAAATCCAGTTTGCTGAAGACATGACCCCGCCCTTTTTATGCAAACTCACCGGCCAACACCTGCGAGTAGATGGCTGGTGTGATCGTTACCGTATTGTGGTCGAGTACCAAGGTGCATTGCATCACAGACCTGTGCTAATGCCCGGCCTCAATACTTGGAGTCAAGCCCAGGCCAAACATGAAGAGACATTGCGCCACGATGACATCAAACGTGCCGCCTTTGTACAGGCAGGAGTTACCTTTGTTGAGGTCGATGAAATTTCCGGGTGGTCATACAAGCAGGTCAAGGTGGTGCTCGATGCGGCCTTGCAGCAGGCCGGATTTGCTGCATCTACCGCTCAGCAGTTTCAGGCTGCATGGGATTTCACTCGAGCTCGCATGGCAAGGGCGGGAGTGTTGACTGATCGACAAGTGATGAATGCCATCGAGCGTATTGAGCAGGGCAACGCCACTGTACAAACCGAGGCCAAATACTTTGGCGTGGCGGTGTCGACTATGTATCGCTATATCCGGCGCGTGAAAAAAACCATGGCAAACGATTGAAATTAGCCGCGGCGTTTGTCGCGGCTAGACAATTACTTACAAATTACAGAAAAACGCTTCACTCCATTGCTCGCTAATCTTATCTCCTTGGTCAGGGAGCCGTTTGCCCTTCGAAATCTTTAAGACTGCGTCCTTGCTCATCGATCCAGTTGGTACGGCCATTAATGGGTTAACCCACAATAATGGCGGCGGCCTGTGAAGGTCTGGTGAACAGTTGTTCCCTAGTAAAGGTGAGCTGACCGTCAGCGTCGACAATAGTGCTAGCATATTCTGGCCCATGGTGAACAGCCATTCCAGTTCAACGTGAACACCTGTTCCAGCCCAAAATGAACAGTTTTGCCGAGTTTTTAGGAATTACTGTTCACCTTCCGCCGGAATTGTTCTTAACGCATTGATTTTTAAATTGTTTGATATCCTTTTCCTATTTTCAGGGAGAGGATATGCCAGCCAAGAAGATGACAATGCGTAAAATCAGAGAGGTGCTACGCCTGCGGCTTGCTGCCGGGCTGTCGATAAGGCAGATCCGGGAAAGCACCAAAATCAGTGTCGGGGCCATTCAGAAGCTGCTGCGCAAGGCCGATGAGCTCAGCCTAGTCTGGCCCTTGCCCGACGACCTCGACGACAGCAAGCTGGCCCGGCTGTTTTATCCTGCCGCTGACACCACCGCATCGGCCCGAGACGCCCAGTCCGATAGGGCCGCCCTCCACCAAGAATGCAAGGGCATGACCAAGCAGTTACTGTGGGAAGAGTACACCCAGCACTATCCCAATCGCTGCTACAGCAACTCCCAGTTCTGTAACCGCTACCGTCACTGGTGCGGTCAGCAGAAACGCTCAATGTGGCACACCCACCTGGCGGGTGAAAGTGCTTCGTCGACTACTGCGGTAAGACCGTGTCCATCATCTGTGCCAGCACCTATGAGCTGCACCAAGCCCGATACCACCACTGAGGCTAGCCACATGCCCAAGCGTAATCAGAAGCAGCAGCAATGGACCCCGAACCAGCTTAAACAGATCAAGTCGATCCTCACCAGCCAGCGCGATCGCCTGCCGGAGACACTGACGGTGTAGGCTGAACCGCCTCAGCAACATGAAAACATCCGCGGCCCCCGCAGCTTCCACTAACTCACCCACAAGGATCCCTGTTATGAGCACGCAACTTCTGGCACAACTGCGCCAGCTTAAACTCAGCGGCATGGCCCACACCCTGCAAACCCAGCAGGAGCAAACCCAGCAGGAGCAAACCGGCACTTACGAGTCCCTGCCGTTCGTGGAGCGGCTGGGTCTGCAGATGGAGAAGGAAACCCTAAGCCGAGAGCAACGCAAACATGGCCAGCTGGCAGGTAAGGCCCGCTTCAAGCTGGCAGCCACAGTACACGACATCGATTATCAGCACCCACGCAACATCAGCCAGACGCAGATAGCCCGGCTGGCTCTTGGGGACTGGAGCCGCTGACGGCAACGCACCGTAACGGACTGATGGAGAATCATGGACGACCGCGATGGCGCCAGCTCGACCTTGGTGATCAGCCAGCTGCCCATAGATCTTTGATCACTCAGGCTCCATTGTGTGGCACTCCTCATTTGTGACCAAATGAAAATTGGCCTGTGCCGACAAATCTTAAATGACCCATTCCCTGACCAGGCTCAAGAGGGGCTTATCGACATCGGTGTTTCTGCTGTTGCCGCATCGTCGCCTGGGTCCGTCTGACTACTACAGCTCAGTGATGGTTGCCGGTCCGATATCGACCGTATTGTTCGGTCATCCGTGTGGAGCAAGATAGAAAAAACCCTGTTTCCGGGCAGAAATGCCGTGCATCCAGGTTACTTCATGTTTGTCTTGTTGAGCGTCAGTCCGGTGTCGACCGTGAAGCTGTGTACCTGAATACCGGATCCGCGTGGCCAGGCGAACCTGTCACTGACTTTGAACCTTGCGCTCTTGCGCGCGCTGTCTGGTTTCGACTGTGCGGTTTGTCGGGTACCGATGAGTAGATGAATCAATGTCCGCTGTCGACGGTGTGGTTGCCCGTGGCGCTAGGGTTCATGTCGACGTCGGATTGTGGGTGTGCTCTGAAGTCTGCAGGCCGTCCGGTGCCGACCGAGATGTTTCTTGGCAAAAGCCTGGCTCATCTAACTCCGCGTATAGGTCAGGGCTCCTCGGGTTCGTCCGTAGAGACGCCTCTATTTTCTCGGTCCAGTTCGACCAAGAGCGGGCCGGCGTGTCCGCAGTCTCGGTCCAGTATCGATGAGGGAGTCGTCTGTCCTGGCGGGCGTGGTTAAATGTGAGCTGAATGGAGAGGGGAGTGAGTGCCAGCAAGACCATCGAACCCCTGTGAGCCGGTGCCGGCCAGGGGGATTGGACACTGCTTGGTGCAGTCATCACTTCGGGGTTAGCAGTCCGGGCTCGACGCCTGCGAGAGACCTGAACCTGATACTGTATCGGCAATCTGAACAGCCATCACAACCCAATACCCCCTTAAAACGCCGGAATCACCCGAATCTGAGCACTTTCTGACCCTCTTTGGGGATTTGCTCTCTGAACAACGATCTTGCGGCAGGAGGCCCGTAAAGGCCCTCTAAACCATCTGCGCATCTGCGGCGCACAGAAAAGCCGGCTACTCGCCGGCTAGGGGCCCGTATCAGCAGAGCCACCTCTGCTTTCCCCGTATCGCTCTTGCTCACTGACAGACACCCTTATCGCCCGTATCTATGCCCAGCTTACTTCTCCGAATACATCCAAGTTACCGGATTTACTCCACCTGAGTTGACCGGCTTGATTATCCTGCCTTCCCGTCCTCGTGATTGAGCAGGGTTTGAGTGTGTCCCCGGGTCGGAGCCAACATGGTCTTCAAGTGGTCGCTGCACCTGCGAATCTTTTCGTACTCATTTTCCGCTTTCTCGACCAAAAATCTTCCGCGACCCGAGTTGCCCAGGCCAGCAGATTTCGCTTCAGTTGCCTTCTGCCGATATCCACCAGATCCATACCGTCCAGCACCAGCACGTCCGGCTCTTCCCATATCGCACCCCACACTACCTGATCGTCTTCTCTCTCTTCGTTCAGGGCCGCTTTGCTCGCCGAAATCTCTTTTGCCATTACCTGCCTCCAGAACATTAACTATCTACATGTCGCGCTACCCCTCTGGGACAAGTAGTGGCTGGCGGGACACTGACCCCGTACCAGAACAAGTACCTACTTGTTTAGCAACCCCACACATAAGATCCGTGCAGCTAGCAACGGGTTGCTCAACATGTATGTTTTTTAATGGGTTCCAAAACAAGCAGGCATGTTCACATACGGGTCATAAAACAAGGTTCGTCTAATTGAGGTTGGGTTGTAATTTGACAGTCATGAGGGGAGAATTTCACGAGCAACCCCCAAATCCAGACCTGCCAAAGGGGGGTATCTAAACAGTATACCTACTTGTCGCGGTACGGTTCCGCCACAAGCCTTGTTTAGGTACTACGAAATACTGCTGTTTTCGAGGCTTCCTGAAGGATTTTTCACGAGCAACCCCCAAATCCAGACTCGCCAAAGGGGGGTATCTAAACAGTATATCTACTTGTCGCGGTACGGTACCGAAACAAGTTTTGTTTAGGTGCTACAGAAATGCGATTTTTCTCGCGACATTCCCTTCCAATTCACCAAAAGGCGAATAACTGTCACCAGGAGAGCGTTAAAAGTACAGTTACTCGCCTTTCCGGCCTTAATGAAAAAAATCCAGTGGTTTCGGGGGCTTACTCAATCATCGGGATGAGGTAAAAAGGTCGCAATATGGATAGTTATTCGCCCTATAACGACTTTTTCAAAAGGAGAGTGTTTTACTTACTGGTTAGCCGGGAGTGCTTGGCTCTCAGCTCATGCGCCAAGCTTTGTTTATCTGCGCCGTAATGAAGCTCTCTATGGAAGTTAGAGCACAGGGCAAGGTATTGTTGATGATGTCCTCTCCCTTATCGGTTAACCGTTGAACCTGGTGAACCTCCAGATAGGGAGTGCCGTCTTCTCGTTGGAAGGGGGCCGGCTTATCGCAGCATTCACAGATTCCCGCCGCGTTATTCAGTATCCAGGCGACCACTGCAGGGTCACGTGTATAGGTAGTTACAGAAGGCTGAGCCTTGCCCGGCGTTTTGTTGCCTAAGGGAGGTGTTGCGGGTGGGCTTTTCCTGAGCTTTGCTACCTCCGCCTCGAAGTTGGTATCGACGGCCACATGTTGTTGCTCACATTCCGCAATCAGACGAGTTAAGGTGTCAATCACATTGGTTCCAACGTTGTGTGCGGTTTTAAGGCCACTCAGCCATTGACGCCCCTGTAGCGAATAGATGTGAGTGTGACTGATTGCTGTTATTTCCGTGCTTTCAGGAACCTGGAAAAACCCAATTGACTCCATTCTACCGGGGTAGAATTATCCGGTTCAACCGAGAAGGTCAAAACATGCCAAGCACCACAGGCTCATCGATTAGGTGAGCCCGTGGTGCTGGATGTTGGCCGATGCCCTGCAATGAAATTACCGTAACCCTCCTCAGTCCGACACTGACCGGGCATAATTCAGGGAAGTCGATGAGCTTAGCATTATGTGCGGACCTTTAACGCTGCGTGCTCCACCTGTTCAAAGTAATAGGCGTATTCTTTTATCATCCTATTCTGATGCTCCAAGGCAAAATCATCATTCCAGCTCTCGTGTTCGTAGATCAGCCACAGCTTCAGAGAGTCAGCTCGGGCTGCATTACGCTCGCGAAAACGCGCTCGCTTCTCCACATATGGTTTGTTGCCATATTCAGAGTTAATGCCCCGGGACACCAGTGCCAGGTTACCGAAGTTATCCACCAGCTTTTGCAGTACATTGCTGTCACAGCCTTCCGGTTGCTGCGGTGACACATGCTCTACCGAGTTTTTCGCCGTCATTCTGAATGCCTGCCAGGCTGATCCTTTTTCCTCTCGGTAACGGTCCCACAAGATGTACTCCAGTTTGTAGAACCAGTAGTGCCAAAAGCCGGTGCCGTGGCTGGCACTCAAAGCACCTTCCATGTCCATTAATGAGTGACCATCAAACCAAGGCTCTTTCAAAAAGTGCCGTGTTCTGTCCATCAGGCTCTGGCCGGTGCTCGTACACAGCAACCGATTATCCAGATATTTCAGATACGTCAGTACCTCCTGGCCACCAAACTGCAGCAGGTAATTCAGCAGTGGCGTCAGCCAGTACTGGGTGGTCAGTTGTTGGGAGTGATAAAGCATGCTTTGTAACATGCTGAGTGAGCTATTGGCATTGCTTTGATCACGTACCAGACTATTCTCGTTAAGCCGTAATGGTCTGATAACCAGACGGTCTTCACCATTATCATCCACCCATTTGATCACATGTTTGTCAAACAAGTAACGGCATTGCCAGAGCAAACCAATAAAGGCCATGACTTCACTGCCACCTGGCTTATGCATCGCCAACCAGTGTTCATCAAAAATGGTCAGCAGCTCCTTGTCGAGAATATGCTCAATGTCTGTCTGGTGCTGCTGATGCAAAAAAATACGTAGCACATGCTGCAACAACACGGGAAAACTAATGATGCTACGCACCTGAGTAGTTTGTTCGTATTTATTGACCGATGCTGGATCAACAGCAACATTACCTTCAAGAATGTCGGCAAGAGTGAAAACTCGATTCTGATGGCCTGAACTCAGGCTTTGCAGTGCGCCACGCACACAGCCTGCTGTGGCCAAGGGATCAGCAGTATCGTCATCCTGCCGATACCAGGGTGCCAACTTTACTCCAGTCGCACTTGCTAGATTTTTCTCTACATAATCATTCATGTAGGCGCAGGCATCCCAAAGCTGAGCATGGATCTCCCGTTGCTGATCATCTTCAATCAACTCCAGCAGTCTCGCCTTGAGAATATCGTGATGCTGCAGCTGCGCGCCACGATTGTTGATGACCTCAAATAACTTGTTAAGATCGGTGTTAACAGGCACTCGGGTCAGCACTAGCTGGACGCGATGACGAATAAAATGGCTAATATCGGTTAAACACAGTTCAGTATGCTTACCGAAATACCCCTCCATCTCACTGATGGCATGGCTTAATACATCAGCATGGGTATTATCCGGTAATGTCTCTCCGTGCAGCAATGCATCAAAAAACCGGCTAACCTCGGGCCGAATGGCAAAACGAATACGTGGCTGGTGTGAGTCGTTCATCTCCACCATGCGATATTCAGACAAGTGGTTCACTTCCTGGCTTTGACGTTGCTTGATCAACCGCTCAAGGGCGATACTGAGCAACCAGAGGGTGGTGAAGCGTTGCTGGCCGTCAATCAAATCAAGAACAGGGTCAATGAAGCCTGTGTTTTCCTGTTCAATCACCAGAGTGCCGCCCAGATAGAACACATCCTTGCCTGCTTTACAGGCAGCCACCAGATCGTCGAGCAAGGTCTTAATCTGCTCAGGCCCCCATACATACAAACGCTGATAGATGGGAACATTGAACAGCAGCTTCTGCTCAATTACCTGCTCCAGACTTACAAGCATGGAGTTATGCATGGGTACTTTCCTTGTTTCGATATTGGTTAAGCAATTGTTCAAACTCTGGAGGCAGTGCAATTGCTTGCCACTTTTCATCATCCAGATAGTTAACCCAAGCTGAAAGATAACGACCTCGAACCCCCTGTCCCCTAGTGATACTTTCCAACAAACGGCTGCTATTGATAAGCCATTTCTGCTGTCCTTGCAGTACAACCAGCACTTCCTCTGGACGATAGGCACCGGCAATGATATCCAGCAGGTTATGATCCGCTTCACGTAGGTACTTTCTCGGAGTGCTGTCATAAACAGATCTCTTCTCAAGGCGAATACCACAAAGCACAAGTTCAAACGCCAGTGCAAACTCCACCATACGCTCTTCACCAAACTGATCCACATACATCAGCAGGGCCAGGTCGAACAGCTCACGTAAATAGCCAGCATTTGACAACACCACCCGCTGATAAAAACAGCGTAAAGTCTTTACCTCGAAGCAGTTTGTAGGCTGATGCCATAACTCATCGATCAGGGCAGCATATTTCTGAGTGTAAAGAAAAAATCCTACTCCCTGATGAATAGGCTGTCGCAGAGAAAAGGGTAACCTGGCGGCATGACTGCCAATACGAACCGGGTTTAGCTCGAGCTGATAGTTATCGCTTTCCTGCATAGTCAGCCGGGTTGCAAACTGGTTATGTCGTCCAGGATAAAGCGGAATACTATTTTCCTCCTCACTCTTCAAGCTTTGCTGCTGAAAGGTTTCCAGCAAGCCGTCATGCTGCTCCAGCTCTATATGATGCGATCCTCGCCAGTTGCGTGCTCGCCACAGATAGCGGTTAAATAATTTGGGGGCAAAGTCTGACCGGCCGCGCCTCGCTTTGCCCGATTGCTGAACTCCTTCCCATAACCGGGCGCATTCTGCCTGCAAAGCTTCACCCCGTTCGCCACCAATAGCCCTTAGATGATAAGCCTTGAGCAGATCGGTGGCAGCCAGTGGTACCCCCCTGTTGTTCTGGGTATCGAAAAAGGTAAAAGCCAGATCCTCTCGATCAACGATGATCACCGTAAAACGTAAACGCTGAAAAACATCCTGGAGCAGCGCCAGTCTTTGGGATGTCATCAGTTGTTTTGCCCCCTGCAGGTTGACTACCGACCGGGGCGAACGATAGTGAAAATCCAGCCGGTCTGGCATGGTTTGGTGCAACGCATGGTGCAGCACTGCCAGGGTGCTGAGCCGTTGCTGGCCGTCTATAACAAACAGTGCCTTTTTAGCGCACTGACGGTGCAGCAACAGAGTACCCAGATAGTAGTCGGTCTGTTCACTCTGCCCGGTAAAGGCATTGAGATCATCCAACAACTGCCCGACCTTGTCTTTCCCCCACACATAGGGCCGCTGATAGTTGTCCAGCTGCAGCGAATAATCGAGCTGGCGTAGCTCATCAAACCCTAACACTTTCACCTGAACAGGATTTGTCTGCACCTGACTTATTTGCTTTCCACGCTCTAGCTGAGCAACCATTTCCATTTTTATCCGTGCTCCTTTTCCATTAAGCGGCTGTCGTGATGTCGCAAAGATCTCAGCCAGCATTGGTAAACATTATGCCTAGCGGGCTTGTATGAGACCAATCTGAATGTGGATCAGAATGTTCCATTCGAGCGACTGAATACGTCGCCTGTTTCCCGACAAAAAAGCACTGCCGCTTACAGCGTCGAAAGCGGACAGTGCAATATTCAAGCAGATGTAGTATCCCCGCAGTGAGGGCGGAACAGTTACCGCCAGGGCAAGGTAAAACGCCTGAACGGCAGGCTGATCCCACCCAGCCACTTCATCGTCACCCAGAGTGAATATATCAGCCAGATGACGGCCATCACCAAGGATGACAATAAGGAGAACAGCAGCGAAAAAAGCCGGTAAACGCTTTTTCCAATGTCCGGAAGTACCTTCAGGGCACCGCGAAAGCCATCACCGAGCGTGCTGGATACCTTCTCCAATCGGCGCAACTCCTTCACCGTACCCGCCTTGTCCAAGGCATCCAGTGCCCCCTTAAGACTTGTGTTGGAGCCAATATTTTTAATGCTGCCGCCGGCATCCACCAGCTCGGCGGATTTCTTGCGGGAAATGATTTTCCGAGATGCTTCGCTCAACTCATCCCAATAACGACCACTGGTCAGTTGAGACATATTCATACTTTTTGCCTGGTCGGAAAATGACCGTAATGCCTTGCTGTTGATGACGTCCTTGCTGATTTTTGAAATTTGACTGGCAAGCCCCTTGCTCAGTTTTCCTGTTTTTCTGGCCACCTTGATAAGCGACACCCCGCCTCTGGCTGCAGCAGTTCCTCCCATGGTGGTCACCGTGGCAGCCGTTAGCAGGGTTCCGGTGCCGGCCAGTGCCAGAATCACCGGATCATGCTCAGGCCAGAGCTTCGCCTGGTTAACCAGATCCCTGACATCTCCGATTACCGCCATATCACTGACCATGGCCGCACTGAGGCCAGCCATACTGTTGGCTTCACCCGTACTGACCCCGGTCCACACATCCTTGCCAACCCGGGCAGAGGTTTGAAAAAATCCCTGCTGCCGCTCCAGCTCTTCCAACAACTCTGGAGGCAGCGCAACATCTTGTTGTGTCGCCAGCGTGGCCAAAGACAACGCGAGATCCATGTCTGCTTCAGACAGAGCGTCCTGAATGGCTAACGCATACTGGTCGGGAGAAAGCGATTTCAGGCGATACTCGATCATGCGGGCCGTATCATCCAGTACCAGGATCTGAAAGGCATCCCAGGCTCTGGGCAGAATGGCAACTGCCCCCACCAGCACGGTGATCAGCAACACCGCCTTTTTCGCACGATTCCATATTGTAGAAAGTCCCATCCGCTTCTCCTGAGTTTTAGGTTTAGTACTTCTTATTAACGGCACGACCACGTAGATCTTCAGCCCGCTTTAAGTGAGGTTGCATCCAATCAATGACCCAGTGTCCGTCCAATTCACTATTTCCTCAAATTAGCCAAGTTGCTCGATTGAGAGATGAGCGCATAATGGATTTAAAGATTGGAAACTGTGGTTTTCCTCAATGTCACCAAAGTAGGGAAGCCCAGGAAAATACCAAGAGGTCTGAATGATGTTCATCACTATTCAAGAGTGGGCAAAAAATAATTTTGCTATAAAGGTCAGCAACACCACTTTATCCGGATATGCAAAAACCGGGCAAATCTACCCGCCTCCGGTAAAATTTGCAGGCCGATGGATGGTTGATGAAAATGCCAAATATGTTGGATTGACTGAGGCCCCAGCCAGCACCGACCCTTTAGTTGCGAGCATCCTAAATTATGGCAAGAAAACGATCTCATAATATCAATACCGCCAACTTATACCTGAAATTAGATAAGCGGAATGGTAAGACATAAGCAATCACGTATAACGTATGTGGAATTCACTTCCTACTCCCTTTAGCAACATTGAAACTTCAGTCAGTAGCTG
>NZ_CANLZU010000027.1 GCF_947495715.1 uncultured Oceanisphaera sp. | reverse complement strand
AGCAGTCTGGTAGCTCGTCGGGCTCATAACCCGAAGGTCGTCGGTTCAAATCCGGCTCCCGCAACCAACTTGAGCAACGAATCCCCTCCCCTGTAATATCTCTCTTGTTATTCATTCCCAGAAATATCCAACTTCAAGCTATCAGCTATCAGCTATCAGCTATCAAATTAGTTTATGCGTCGTGCATTTAAATCCAATCATTGTTTTTCTTACCTTACAGCTGATCGCTTATGGCTTACCGCTGTCTTTTAGCTTTGTTTATCCCACTTTCCTGATTTCTTCTTCCCGATAAGATGCTTCCAGGCTGATGATCCTGTCGTTCATCACCTTGATGGCAGCGAAAGTCGGTAGTTGTTTGCTGTTCGCCAGTAACTGATCTCCCGACAAGGACATGCAGACTGTCGCCGACGGCGAGGTTTCCACCACCATCATGGTCAACAGCTCGGTCTGGATATCGAGCGCAATCAGCTCTCCCAGTTGCGGTTGATGGTAATCGGCCTGTGGCTCGAAAAACCAGCTTTGTGGCATCAGGGGTTTATAAAAACGGGCGATGGCAACGCCGTTCAGGGCAGCCTGTACCCGTTGTGCGGGCGCACGGATCGAAGACAGCGTATCGAGAAAGCGATAATAAAGACCGGCATCTTCGACCGAAAAGCACTGATTTATCGTTTCCGGACACACCAGTTGTTTTTTGAGGTAGGGCGTGCTGAACAGCATTTCCGCCCCCAGATCCAACATAAGGTGTCGATCCTCGCCCATGAACCAGCGCCAGCAATCATTTGGTTGTAGTAACATCCCAGTCACACCTTGTGAGAATAAAATGATAATCTTGCTCCCCAATCCCTTAATTTATATTGTATTTGGCCGTGGGGAGCAAATTATCAGACCAATAATATCCGTTACAGATGTCGGGCCAGACGCTGAATCAGTGCCGGTCCCTGATAAATAAAGCCGGAATAGACCTGTACCAGACTGGCACCGGCGGCCATTTTTTCTCTGCCGGCGGTCAATGAGTCGATCCCTCCGACGCCGATAATCGGCAGTCGACCATCGAGGCGGCGCGACAACTCCTTGATCACCAAGGTGCTTTTGTTCTGCACCGGTCGACCACTCAGGCCCCCTGCTTCATGAGCATGCGGCAGGTCGAACACCAGCTCCCGATCCAGGGTGGTATTGGTGGCGATGACACCATCGAGCTCGAAGCGCACCAGGCTGTCGGCCACCTGCTCGATTTCTTCCATCGACAGATCGGGCGCTATCTTGACCAGCAAGGGTACCTGCTTGTTATGTTGCTCGGCCAGTTGCCGCTGTTTTTGCTTGAGCGAAGACAGCAAGTCGTCGAGTGCCTCGCCGTATTGCAGCGAGCGCAGGCCCGGCGTATTGGGCGAAGAAATGTTCACGGTAATATAACCGGCATGGGCATAGGCTTTTTCCATGCAAATCAGGTAATCGTCTTTGCCGTGCTCGATAGGCGTATCTTTATTCTTGCCGATATTAATACCCAACACACCGGTATAACGAGACTGTCGGACATTTTCGATTAAATAATCGATACCGTTATTATTGAAGCCCATGCGGTTGATAATGGCGTCGGCTTCCTGAATACGGAACAGCCGCGGTTTTTCATTGCCCTGCTGCGCGCGCGGCGTGACGGTACCAATTTCAATAAAACCGAACCCCATGGCGGCGAAGGCATCGATGCAGTCCCCGTTCTTGTCGAGTCCGGCCGCCAGCCCGACCGGATTATCGAACGTCAGCCCCATCAGTTCTACCGGATTATGAATGCTGGGCCGACGATACAAGGCCGCCAGCGGGCCGTGCTGAGACTTGGCCAGCCCCTTGATGGTCAGTTCGTGCACATGTTCGGGATCACATTGAAAAAGCAGGGGTTTAACCAGTGAATACACGTATTTCTTCCTCATAAAAAAGCCCCGGTCATGGCCGGGGCTTTTGTGTTTTACACCGTGATATTTAGACGGCGTTCATACAATTGAGATGGAGCAGGTTCAGCTCGCGCATGGCGACAGAGAATTGGGCAAACTCATGACTGCCGGACGCTTTAAAGTCCGCCAGCAGATGACGCCAGCGATTCAGTAACTGTTCATGCTCATCAAGCCACTGGTCGAGCATGTTAGCGCATTCAACCTTGGCTTTACAGCGTTTCAATACCACTGATGTCAGGCTGCGCTGCTGATAATCCAGATCTTCCCGGAAGGCGGCCCGGGCCAGCGCCTGCCAGTGGTTGCCCACCGCCTGCTTGTTGATCTGCTCCAGGAACCAGTGCAACTGAAGCTCGGCACCCAAATGGAAGTACAGCTCGGCCACCACCCGAATATCCCGCTCCTGCTCAACGGCTATCTGGGCCAGATCCAGCGCCGAGAACAAGCTGCTCATTTGAGTCACTCGTTCGGCGATAGAGGTCGGCACCTCCTGCTTTTCCAGCCTGGCGACGTCTTGCTGGTGCTCCTGGACCTCGGACTCCACCATCACCTGATAAAGATGCTCGGTCAGGGTCGCATAGGCCGGCTTGAACAGATCTATGGTCTGTTCGATGCTCTGGTTACGGTTGCGCGAGCGCAGGAACCAGCGGGTCGCCCGGCGAACCATGCGCCGTACCTGATAGAACATCTCCAGCTGGGTTGCGGCCGCCACCTTGTTGTCCAGCGCTTCAATATCGCGAAGCAACTGGTTCATGCCGAACACTTCACGGGCAATCATGAAGCTGATGGCGATATCGCACATGCTGGCGCCGGTTTCATCCTGCAGCCGGTTGGCGAAGTTGAAGCCCATGTCGTTGACCATGATATTGGCCAGACGGGTGGCAATAATTTCACTGCGCAGCGGGTGCTCCATCAGCGCCTCACCGAACCGCTCTACCAGTTTGGCCGGCATGCTGGTGGGCAGCAGGCGGGCAATGTAGTCGTTATCGGTCAGCTCGGGCACATTGAGCATGTCCTTCAACACCATTTTACCGTAGGCCACCAGTACGGCCAGTTCGGGACGGGTCAGACCACGACCGTCGGCCATGCGCTCGGCCAGCTCTTCATCGTTCGGCAGGTATTCCAGGTTACGGTCGAGTTTGCCTTCCCGCTCCAGCCAGTGCATGAAGTGCTGATGCTCCTTGAGCGGGCTGGCACCACGATGCGCGGTAATGGAGATGGTCTGTGACTGACGATAGGCGTTGGTCAGAACTATGTCGGCCACATCCTGCGTCATGTCGTACAGCAACTGATCCCGGTGTTTCTTGGTCAATTCACCCTTGTCGACCAGGGAATTGAGCAGGATCTTGATGTTAACCTCGTTATCCGAGCAATCCACCCCGCCGACGTTGTCGGTAAAGTCGGTATTGATGCGCCCGCCTTTGCCGGCATATTCAATACGGCCCAGTTGGGTACAACCCAGATTACCGCCTTCGCCCACGATACGGGCACGCAGATCTTCACCGTTAATACGAACGGAATCGTTGGCGCGATCGCCCACATCCGCATCGGTTTGCCGGCGTGATTTGACGTAGGTACCGATACCGCCATTCCACAACAGATCGACCTCGGCCATCAGCAGGTGACGGATCACCTCGGTCGGGGTCAGGCTGGCTTTCTGGGTACCCAGCAGTTTCTTCATCTGCGGGCTGAGCTTGATGGACTTGGCCGAGCGCAGGAAGATGCCGCCACCGTCGGAAATCAGGCTGCGATCATAATCGTCCCAGCTGCAACCCGGGGTATTGAACAGACGCTGCCGCTCCTTGTAGCTGCTGGCGGCATCCGGCTCCGGGTCGATGAAGATATGCAGATGGTTGAAGGCCCCCACCAGACGGGTATGTTCGGACAGCAGCATGCCGTTACCGAACACGTCGCCGGCCATGTCACCCACACCAACGGCGGTAAAGTCGGTCTGCTGACAGTCGATGCCGATTTCCCGGAAATGGCGTTTCACCGATTCCCAGGCGCCGCGGGCGGTAATGCCCATTTTCTTGTGATCGTAACCGACAGAGCCGCCGGAGGCGAAAGCATCGCCCAGCCAATGGCCGTACTCGGCGCTGATTTCGTTGGCAATGTCGGAGAAGGTCGCGGTGCCCTTGTCGGCCGCCACCACCAGGTAGTAGTCGTCTTCGTCGTGACGCACCACATTCCTGGGCGGAATCACTTCGCCCTGAATGATGTTGTCGGTTACGTCGAGCAGGGCGCGAATAAACAGACGATAGCAATTCTGGCCTTCCTTGAGGAAGGCGGCTCGGTCACCGACCGGCAGTTGCTTGCAGACGAAACCGCCCTTGGCACCCACCGGCACGATAACGGTGTTCTTGACCTGCTGCGCCTTGACCAGGCCGAGCACTTCGGTACGGAAGTCTTCCCGACGATCGGACCAGCGCAGGCCGCCCCGCGCCACCTTGCCCCAGCGCAAATGCACCCCTTCCACTCGCGGCGAGTAGACGAAGATTTCGAACTTGGGCAGCGGCAACGGCATGTCGCTGATGGTTTCGGGCGCCATCTTGAACGAGATATAGGCCTTGTCGCTGCCATCAACGGCAGGCTGATAGAAGTTGGTTCTCAGGGTCGCTTCAATCATCTCCATGTAACGGCGGATGATACGGTCATCGTCCAGGTTGGCGACCTTGTCGAGTTCCTCCAGCATTTCCTGATGCAGCGCCTGCAGCGCCTTGACGCTTTGCTTGTGAACGGGCGACAGCCGCTGTTCAAACAGCGTGAAAAGCAGACAGGCCAGATGCGGGTAACGGGACAGGGTTTCCTCGATATAGCTCTGGCTGAAGGTGACCCCGGTCTGGCGCATATAGCGGGCATAGGCGCGCAGTACGCTGACCTCGCGCCCGGTCAGCCGGGTGGCCAGCACCAAGCGGTTGAAACCGTCACTCTCCAGCTCGTTACTCCACACCTGGGCAAAGGCCTTCTGGAACCGTTCCTGGGTGGCGTCCAGATCGAGCGGCGCACCGTTGTAATACATGGAGAAGTCGAGGATCCAGAAGGTATCACCGGCACAGTCGATTTCATGCGGCGTTTCACCAATCACCCGCAGCCCCATGTTTTCCAGCATCGGCAACACATCGGACAAATGAATGGGCTCGGCTCTGTGATACAGCTTGAGGCGTACTCGGTTGGAGTCCTTGTCTTCTTCCTGGGCCCGGTAGAACAGCATGCCCAGCGGGTTGTTATCGCTCAGTGCTTCCAGTTTTTCGATATCCCCCACCGCAGAGCCGGGCATCACATGCTCGGTATAGGCGCGCGGAAAGGCATTACGATATTTTTCTTTCAGTCGATTGCTTTCGGCCTCGCCGAAGCTGACGGACAGCGACTGTTCCAGCTTGTCTTCCCAGCTGCGCGCCGCTTCAATCAAATTTGCCTGAATGTCGTTCACATCAATATCCATCGAATTGTTCGGCACCCGAATCAAATAATGGGTGCGGGCCAGTACGCCTTCCGAAAAGTAGGTAGTGAATTCCACTTCTTCTTCCGAGCCGAAATAACGCTGCAGTATGCGCTGGGTTTTTTCACGCAGCGCCGTGTTGTAGCGTTCCTTGGTGACATACACCATGCAGGAGAAGAAACGGCCAAACAGGTCGCGGCGCACAAAGAGCCGGGTCATGTCCCGCTCCTGCATGGCCAGTACGCCCATGCCGATATCACGCAGCTCTTTTTCGGTCGCCTGAATCAGCTCATCACGCGGATAGGTCTCCAGAATATTGAGCAGCGCCTTGTAGGCATGCGAGCCGTGCTCCAGGCCGGAGCCATCGATGATGCGTCTGAGCTTGGCGCCAATCAGCGGAATCTGCATGGCACTGGTGTTGTAGATGCTGGAGGCATAGAGGCCGATAAAGCGATCTTCCCCCACCACATTGCCCTTGTCGTCAAAACGCTTGACGCCGATATAATCGATATAGGCGGGTCTGTGTACCCGGGATTTGTGATTGGTCTTGGTCAGGACCAGAATATCCTTGCTCAGCGCCGCCTCGCGCGCGGTCGAGGTCAGGCTGCTGAACTTGAGGCTGTCGTCCTTTTGCACATGACGCAGCAAGCCCAGGCTGGTGTCCTGCTCGGGTACCAGCTCGTAGTCACCTTCGATGGCGGAAATATGGTAGCGGCGGTAGCCCATCAGGGTAAAGTTGTGATCGGCGACCCAGCTCAGAAAGGACAGGGTTTCTTCCAGATGTTCCGGGTTGGCGCGCTTGGCCTGCCTGGGCAGTTCCTTGATGATCTCGCCGAAGCGTTCCACCATCGGCTGCCAGTCACCCACCATCAGCGAGACTTCTTCGACCACCGACAGCAATTCGTCACACAGTTGCTCCCGGGTCTTTGCCTGGGGCTGCCTGTCGATTTCGATCAAAAAGGCGGTTTCGACCCGGTTCTGTTTTTTCTGCTCGCTGCTCGACAGTATCTGCTGCAGCTTGCCCTGCTCGTCGCGTACCAGATGCATCGGCTGGTGCAGCATCAGATGGGAAGTAATGCCCATGCGGGTCAGTACCATGCGGATGGAGTCCACCAGGAAAGGCGCGTCTTTGATAATCAGTTCGACGATGGTGTGAGGGGACTGCCAACCGTGACGGGACAATTCGGGATTGTAGACGCGAACATAGGGCGTTTGTTCGGCGCGAGTTTCAAAAGAACCCCACAGGCTGATGGCAGCACCATACAGATCGCTATCGTTACGATGGTTCAGATCGTGGTGGGTCATGCCGCTATAAAGCTTGCTGACAAAAGTGTTTACCAGGGGCGCGGCATTATCGGAAAACTTGTCGGCTATCAGTTGATTCACATTTTCAAGTAAAACGGACGTTGCTGCGTCTTTAAATATCATGGCGTCGTGTTCCTCGGATACAGGCAATGACCATGGGGAAGTGGAGCCCCAACGGGACCAAAACAGTGTAAGCCCGGTATATATCGAATGCGAGTAAAGCAGGAGAAAAAGGTTTCAAAATATCGACTCGATCACTAGTGGGCAGAATATACACAAAGCATAGAAAAACATTTGCAAAATAATCATCTAAACGTAAATGAATTGTTTCAGTGTTATTTTGAATAATTAGGCGCGTTATTTATTTAATTTGTGGGGTTAACGAATAAAATAACATCACAGGCACTATGCCCCTGCGCGAAAGTGGTAACGAACATGAAATAACATGAATGAAAGCAGACCGACGACTTGCCAGCCTGCTTTATATCCCGGATCAGGACAGGCGGTGGAGTCGATGCAGTTGGCGTTGCTCGGTCAGTTCGATTTCAAAACGGCCGTTGAGGCCGTCGTGACCGACAAAGCTGCGAAAGTGATGCAGGGCCACCTGCAGTCGCAGCCCCTGCTCGGTGATCACCGACAGGGCGGCGGTGTGACCCTGATAGTACTGCAGCAGCTGCGCTCTGCTGATGGTCAGACGAAAACGCAGCCGTTGCATCAGGCCAGCGCCTTGCTGATTTTCTCGAACAGATCCCGCGACAGCGCAGGCATTGCCATCAACTGCTGCAGCCGCGCCTTGATCAGCCCCTGACGGGCGTCATCCAGTCGGGAAAACTGGATCAGCGGCGTTACCAGACGCGAGGCCACCTGCGGATTGCTGTCGTTGAGTTGCTCCAGCACCGACACCAGCAGATCATAACCGGCGCCATCCAGACGATGGAACTGCAGCGGATTGGCCGAAATAAAGGCACCAATCAAGGCCCGTATCCGGTTGGGGTTGTTCATGCTGAAGGTCGGGTGACTCATCAGCTGTTGTACCCGGGCCAGGGTGCCCTCGCCCGGCGCCGTGGCCTGCAGCCGGAACCAGTTGTCGAGTACCAGGCCATCCTGACGCCATTTGGTTTCAAAGTCGGCCAGCATGGCGTCGGCTTCATTCAATTCGGCACGTACCGCCGCCTTCATCGCCGCCAGGGTGTCGGTCATGTTGTCGGCATCCTGATATTGCTGCTGCACCTTGACCGCATCGCCAGCCAGGGCAAGGTAGCCCAGCGCCACATTTTTCATGGCCCGCCGCGCTATATCCTGGTGTTCGATGCGATATTCCGGCGTCAGGTTCTGCTCATAGGCCTGCTGCCACAGAGGGCGCAGCGCCTCGGCCAGCTCTGCCTGCAGTTGCTGGTGTACCTGGCCCAGCAAGCCGATATCGACCTGCTCAAACAGTTCCAGCAGGCTGCCCAGATCCGGCAACGCCAGCATTTGTGCCTGCAGAGCCCGGTCGAGGGACGTATCTTCCAGGGTGGTGCGAAACACGTCTATCAGGGTGCGTGGCACCAACACCACGTCGCCACGCTGCAGGCGAGACAGCTTGTCCATCACCGCCTTGTTGATCAGCATCTGTACCGCATCCCAGCGCACGAATTCGTCGATGCTGCTCTTGGCCAGCAGGGTCAGCTGTTCATCGCTATAGGGATAGTCCAGCTTCACCGGAGCCGAAAAACCCTGCAACAACGCCGGCACGGGCCGGGACGGAATCTGTTCGAATACAAACTGCTGCTCGTCTTCCAGTACATCGAGCACCGGACCGACGGTATCGCCGTTAACCAGCAACGACAGCGGCTCACCCTGCTCGGTATAAAGCGCCAGGCTGAGCGGAATATGCAGCGGCAGTTTACCGGGCTGCTCCCGGGTGGCCGGCGTATGCTGGCGCACCGTCAGGGTATAGCGCTGTTGCTCGGCATCATAGGCATCGGTCACGGTCAGCACCGGGGTACCGGCCTGACTGTACCAGCGTTTGAAACGGCTCAGATCCCGTCCGCTGGCCTCGCTCATCGCCGCCACAAAGTCGTCGCAGGTGGCCGCCTGGCCATCAAAGCGTTGCAGATACAGCGCCAGCCCGCGTTGAAACGCCTGTTCGCCCAGCAGGGTATGCAGCATGCGAATGACTTCCGAGCCCTTCTCGTACACGGTCAGGGTATAGAAGTTGTTCATTTCGATGACTGCATCCGGGCGAATGGGGTGCGCCATGGGACCGGCGTCTTCGGCAAACTGGGGACCACGCATGATGCGTACATTCTGAATGCGATTCACGGTACGCGAGCCCAGATCGGACGAAAACTCCTGATCCCGAAACACGGTCAGTCCTTCCTTCAGCGACAGCTGAAACCAGTCGCGACAGGTCACCCGGTTACCGGTCCAGTTATGGAAATATTCGTGACCGATCACCCGTTCTACATCCAGATAGTCGCTGTCGGTGGCGGTGTTAGCATCGGCCAGCACAAACTTGGCGTTGAACACGTTGAGGCCCTTGTTTTCCATGGCCCCCATGTTGAAAAAGTCCACCGCCACTATCATGTAGATATCGAGATCGTATTCCAGATGGCAACGCTGCTCGTCCCAGGCCATGGAAGCCTTGAGGCTGTCCATGGCGTGCCCGGCCCGATGCAGATTACCCTTGTCGACAAAGATCTCCAGTGCCACGTTCCGTCCGCTCAACGTGGTGTAGCTGTCACGCAACACATCGAAGTCACCCGCCACCAGGGCAAACAGATACGCCGGTTTGGGGAAAGGGTCCTGCCATTGCACCCAGTGACGGCCATCATCCAGCGACCCCTGATCGACACGGTTGCCGTTAGACAGCAAATAGGGATAGGCCGCCGCATCGGCGGTGATCCGGGTACTGAATCGCGCCAGCACGTCGGGTCTGTCCAGATAATAGGTGATGCGCCGGAACCCTTGCGCTTCACACTGGGTGCAGAATGCCGAGCCCGACTTGTACAGCCCTTCCAGCGCGGTATTGCCGGCCGGGTTGATTCGGGTCTTGATGGTCAGCACGAATGCTTCCGGCAGCTGAGACAGGACAAGTCCGTTCTCGGTCTGCTGATATTGTGCAATGTCCACTCCGTTGACGGCCACCTGCAGCAGTTCGAGCTGCTCGCCGTCCAGTACCAGCGGTTCGTCATGTTCACCATTGCGGCGCACCCGGCTGATGGCTACCACTTCGGTGGCACTGTCATGCAGCTGAATGTCCAGATCCAGGGTATCAATCCAGTAATGAGGTGGCTGATAATCTTCGCGATATTGCACTTGCGGTTTTGTTTGGGTCATAGCGGAGATCTCGTTAACGTCGTCGGAGGGGGCTTTAATGAGAAAGCCCGAACCCGGTGTGAGCGGATTCGGGCAGGGAGTCAGCCAAGCAGTCGGGCCAGATCGGCAGTAATGCGTGCCGCTTCTTTCAGATAGCCGTCATCCGGCTCAAAATCGCTGGGGATATTATCGAGGGAATCAACCGGATCCAGTCCGGCGCGTCGTAACCGGTCGTTAAGACGGGCCAGAGACTTGGCGTCCTGCTCTTCCATCTCGGTTTTGCGCTCAACAAGGTTGAGTGACACCGAATCCTTGTCTTTCAGTTTCCTGTATTCCTTTATGTCTTCAAAGACATAAACAAACTCGGGATCCTGTTCGATGCGCGCCTGATGGCGTTGACGAAGCTCACCCAATACCGGAGTCAGATCCCGAATACGCTTGAAGTCGAGGCTGGCAATCTGATCCCAGGGCAGTGCGTTTTTCTCCAGGCTTTCACCGGTCTCATCGGCCACAATGGGGGTCGGAAACGGAATATCCGGCTGCACGCCCTTATTCTGGGTGCTGCCCCCGTTGATACGATAAAACTTGGCAATGGTGAACTGCACAAACCCCATGGGGTTTTCATAGAGATCGTAGATACGCGACAGGCTGCGATGTTGCTGCACCGTGCCTTTGCCGAAGGTGTTTTCACCCAGGATCACCGCCCGGCCATAGTCTTTCATGGCGGCGGCAAAAATCTCGGACGCCGAGGCAGAATACCGATCAACCAGCACCGTCATCGGCCCGTCATAGGCCAGGAAGTCGTCTTCGTCACCGTTGACCGAAATACGGCCCAGACCATCACGAATCTGCACCACGGGGCCGCTGTCGATAAAAAGTCCGGTCAGGCCCGAGGCTTCGGTCAAGGCACCACCGCCATTGCCGCGCAGGTCGATGACCAGCCCCTGAATGCCTTTGGCTTTCAGCTTGCTGATTTCTTCCGCCACATCGGCGCTGAGGTTGACGTAAAAACTCGGAATTTCGATCACCCCGATATTTTCACCGTCGATCGGCAGCACCTTGCCGTTGGCGGCTCTGTCTTCCAGCCGCACGGTATCACGGGTCAGCTCGATGACTTTTGGCGTCGCCGTCACCGCCTTGCCGCGCTGAATTTGCAGCCAGACCCGAGTGCCTTTACGGCCCTTGATCAGATCAACCACTTCATCCAGGCGCCAGCCGATCACATCGGTCACCTTGTCGGCACTCTGCCCGACCCCGATAATACGATCCTCGGGCAGCAGCTCACCGGACTTGGCAGCCGGACCACCCGGGACCAGAGAGCGGATCACCGTATAGTCGTCTTCGGCCTGCAGTACGGCACCGATACCTTCGAGCGACAGATTCATTTCGGTCTCGAAACGCTCGGCATTGCGAGGACTGAGATAACTGGTATGGGGCTCTATGGCACGGGCAAAGGCGTTGGCAAAGCTCTGGAAGGCATCTTCACTTTCACTCTGGGCCAGACGCTTGATGGCGTTGTTGTAGCGCTTGCCCAGGGTATCGCGAATCTCGTTCCAGTCTTTATCGGCCAGTGCCAGGCTCAGGGCGTCATATTTGACTCGCTGAGACCAGAGCCGGTCGAGATCCTGCTTGTCTTTGGGCCAGTCGGCCTCGCGGCGATCAAACTGATACTGCTCCTGACCATCGAAGGTCATGGGCGTATCGAGTAACGACAAGGCATACACCAAACGCTGATAGCGTTGCTGCAAACTGTCGTTATACATGTCGAAGGCAATATCGAGACGACCGGCTCGCAGCGCATCATCAAACTCGTCACGATAGCGCTCGAAATGAGCGATATCGGCTTGAGTAAAGATATTCTTGTTGTAATCCAGACTGTCGATGAAGCGATCGAAGATCGCTTCAGAGAAGGCATTATCAAGCTGAAACTGGCGATAATGGGAACGGGTGAACAGCGCGGTAACCCGCTTGCTGGCAGCCGCATGCTGACTTTCCGGGGCCAAAACAGGAATGGCGGAAGCATCGATGGCCGGCGGTACCGCCCAGGCGATTCCCGCAGCCATGATACCGGCGGCTACCAGAGACAAACGAATTCCGTGATTGATCAAACCCTACTCCTTAAAGAATAAGATGCTCAAACTTGACGCGCATGGACATGCCGGTTTTAAGTTCCACCTGAACGTCATCACGAGTCACTTCTTTAATCGTAGCGGGAACCGGGGACTTGCCCAGCAATACTTTAACATTCTGCTCTACGGTCAGGGCCGCCGGATCCACCTTGCGGGGCTTGGGCTTTTTGGCGGCAGGCTTTTTGGCAGCCGGCTTGTCCTTGCGCGGACCAAACACTTTTTCCTTGCTTTCCTTGAGCGCGCCCCGGGCATGATCGACATGTTCCTGAGTCAGCTCGCCACAAGGTTCGCCGTCCAGATCTACCCGACTCTGTCCGGCCTTGAGGCCGTGCAGGTAACGCCAGCTGGAGGTGTACTGACGCAGCGCCGTGCGCAGCAGGGTCTTGGATACCTTGGGATCGTCGGTCAGACGGCTAGCCAGATCCTGAAAAATGCCAATTTTCAGCGGTTTGGCTTCGCCAGTCGCTACGAAGCACTGAGGGAAGCATTCGGCCAGGTAGGCGATAACTTCTTTACTGTTTTTCAATTTTTCCGAGTTTTCCATGAAATACCTTGGTGTAAGACCTAAGGGCGCAGCGCCCATTGAAACATTCATATTATAAAGCGCACGCAGACAAAAGCGACCCCGGCGTTACAGCAGCGGCAATACGGCGGCAACCCAGTGCCGTAAACCGGCTTCGTCTTCTTCATCAAAACGACCGTAAGTGGGGCTGTCGATATCCAGCACGCCCCATACCTCGCCGTCCCGACTCAGCGGCAGCACGATTTCTGCATTACTGGCACTGTCACAGGCGATGTGGCCGGAAAATTCATGTACATTGGCAATTCGCTGCACCTGACCGGTGGCAACGGCGGTACCGCAAACCCCCTTGCCGACCGGAATCCGGACGCACGCCGGGTTGCCCTGAAAAGGTCCCAGCACCAGGGTGTCTTGTTCCCGCAGGTAAAAACCCACCCAGTTGATGTCTTCCAGTGCCAGGTTAAGCAGGGCAGACAGGTTGGCGAGCTTGGCAATACGATTGGGCTCACCGTCGCACAGAGCCTGTGCCTGGGCGGTGAGGCTTTGGTAAAATGCAGATTTTTCAGACATAAAATACAGAGCACCGTAAAATTTTGCCTAACTTACCTGCCCTTTTCCCAAATGAAAACCCGATGATGGTGATTGATGGATAAAAAAAACCTGAATGCCCCGCTTTTACAGTGGCCGAACATCATTCGGATGATGCAGCGCCATCGCTCCCTGCTGATTAATGCGCATTTGTTTGCCCTGTGCGGCACCTTATTGGCGGTGCCGGTGCCGCTGCTGATGCCGCTGCTGGTCGATGAAGTGCTGCTGGACAGCCCCGGTCGTCTGCTGAGCGGGCTGGACTGGCTGCTGCCTGCCGCCTGGCAGACCGGAGTCGGCTATATTCTGGCGGTGCTGGTCATTACCCTGCTACTGCGCAGTCTGTCGCTGGTATTCAACATCATACAGGGCCGCCAGTTTGCGCGAGTGGCCAAACACCTGACCTTTCAGATCCGTCGGCGACTGGCGCGCCAGTTGACCCGAACCCCCTTGCGCGCCTTCGAGTCCATCGGGGCCGGCAGCGTCAGTTCGCATTTTGTCACCGATGTGGAAACCCTGGATAAATTTCTCGGCGAAACCCTGAGTCGCTTGCTGATCAGCATACTGAGCGTGGTGGGGACGGCGGTGGTACTGCTGCTGCTCAACTGGCAGCTGGGACTTTTTATTCTGCTGCTCAATCCGGTAGTGGTGTATTTTTCCAGCCGCCTCGGAGCCCGGGTCAAACATCTGAAGCGTAACGAAAACAGCGCCTTCGAGGTCTTTCAGCAGGCACTGGTGGAAACCCTGGACGGCATTCACGAAATTCGGGCGGCCAACCGCGAGCGTCACTATATGCTGCGGGTGATCGACCGGGCCCGCGGGGTCCGCGATACCGCCATCGATTACGCCTGGAAGAGCGAAGCCGCCGGTCGCGCCAGTTTTCTGCTGTTTCTGTCCGGGGTGGAGCTGTTTCGGGCCACCGGCATGATCATGGTGCTTTATACCGATTTGACCGTCGGCCAGATTTTTGCCGTATTCAGTTACCTGTGGTTCATGATGGGACCGGTGCAGGACTTGCTCAACATGCAGTATTCCTTTTATGCCGCCACCGCCGCCCTCAAGCGCATCAACCGCATGCTGGTTCTGGGGGGCGAGCCGGAGCCGGTGGGCCGGGTCGATCCGTTCGAGGGCTGCACGACCTTGCCCATTTCGGTGAACGGACTCAGTTTTTCCTACAATGGCGAACGCAGGGTGCTGGATGATGTCAGCCTGCAGATCCGGGCCGGAGAAAAGGTCGCCCTGGTCGGCGCCAGCGGCGGCGGCAAGTCCACCTTTATCCAGCTACTGCTGGGCCTTTACCCGGCCGATACCGGCAGTATCTGCTTTGGCGGCGTCAATAGTCGGGATATCGGCTTTCCAACCATTCGTGAGCACGTGGCCACGGTATTGCAGCAGCCGGTGTTGTTCAACGATACGGTACGCTCCAACCTGAGCCTGGGCGATATGCATGACGACGAGGCGCTGTGGCAGGCATTGCGGGTGGCGCAACTGGATGAGGTGATCGCCGCCATGGAGCAAGGGCTGGATACCCAGGTAGGGCGGCGTGGCGTCAAGCTGTCGGGGGGGCAGCAACAGCGGCTGGCCATTGCGCGCATGGTGCTGAAAAATCCGTCCATCGTGATTCTGGATGAAGCCACTTCCGCGCTGGATACCGAAACCGAGCAAAAGCTGCATCAGGCGCTGGCCGGCTTTTTACAGGGCAGAACCACCCTGATAGTGGCGCACCGGTTAAGCTCGGTGCGCCAGGCCGACAGAGTGTTGGTATTTGAAGACGGCAAAATCAGCCAGTCCGGCACCCATCACGAGCTGCTGGAGCAGCCCGGTCTGTACCGCACCCTGTACAGCTAGCAACGCAGCAGTGAGGCATGAGGCGACGATCGCGCGCCCTCATGTCTCACTTTAACAGACTTCAGGCAACGGCCTGAATATCGTCGTCATGCTCGGTAGCATGAGCGGCTTCAGACTTGTTCAGTGCCTTGTCGGCTTTTTTGGCCGGTTTCTTCTTGGGCCCACTCAGTTGATCCTGATGCTCAGCCAGGTACAGGGCCAGGGCTTCGCGATCGGTTTCATTCAGGCTGACCGGCGCATCGGCCAGCAGCTCGTCGAGGTGTTCGGCCAGATCGAGCAGACGATCGTAGGCATCTGCGTCTTTTTTATTGGTAAACGTCATTTTATCGATTCCGTTTCTTACCACCAGGTACTGTATTGTGACTGCCATAACTGACTCCTTATCTGTATATACATACAGTAATATTATGTCGCGCCGGTTGCAAGACACAATAACGGCTTTATAGTAGGCCGCTCGATCTGCTGATTTAAACGGATTCGGGCAACTTTTTTGCCCGGTTTCTGGCGAGCGAGCGTATTCTGGCCGATAGTTTAATCGAAGTGTGCCTTCTTGGTGCCTTCACACTAGCGCACGGCTCAGTCAATGAGCCATTCCCCTAGGCCAGGTACATGGATTTGGTACCTGGCTTTTTTTGTTTGTTATTTTTGCTCATTGTTTAGCAGAAATGACAATCATTTTCTTATCACAACAGCAGGCTGGGAGCCGGGTTGTTGTCTCGGAGGAACCTGCTGCGTTATGTCATCCAGTGCCACCTTACCGCTGATTATTCTGCTGGGCGCCGTCTCTGCCCTCACCCCCCTGGCCATCGATATGTACCTGCCGGCCATGCCCGCCATCGCCGAAGCACTGTCCAGTAATTCCCATCGCGTGCAGGCGACCCTTGCCGCCTATACCGGCGGTTTTGCCCTCGGCCAGCTGTTGTTTGGTCCGCTTTCCGATGCCCGCGGGCGGCGACCGGTGCTACTGGGTGGTATGGTGATTTTCATGATTGCGGCCCTGCTGTGTGCGCTGGCCGACAGTGTGGAAAGTCTGACCTGGCTGCGGGCCGCCCAGGGCTTTGCCGGCGCCGCCTCCGCCGTGGTGGTACAGGCACTGGTGCGCGACTTGTTCAACCGGGAAGACTTTGCCCGCACCATGGCCTATATCACCCTGGTCATGACGCTGGCTCCCTTGATAGCCCCCATGCTGGGCGGTCATTTGGCCCACTGGTTTGGCTGGCGTTCCATTTTCTGGGTGCTGGCGGGTTTTACCGCCCTGATCGCGTTGATCTGCAGCCTGCGCTTACCGGAAACCCTGGCACCGGAGCATCGACAGCCGTTGCACCTGATGTCGATTTTACGCAGCTATCTGCGCTTGCTCGCCACCCGCCAGGCACTCGGCTTCATGCTCTGCGGCGCCTTTTCCTTCGCGGGCATGTTTGCCTTTCTCACCGGCGCCTCGTTTATCTATATCGAACTCTATGGGGTGTCTCCCCAGCATGTCGGCTATCTGTTCGGGCTTAACGTACTGAGTCTGATGCTGTTTACCACGCTAAACGGTAAATGGGTTCGTCGACTGGGCTCACGCACCATGCTGCGGCTGGCGCTGGGTTTGCAGCTGTTGGCCGGGATTCTGATGCCGATAGGGCCCTTGATGGGCTGGGGACTCTGGTCGGTGGTGGCACCCATCATGCTTTATGTCGGCGTCATCTCCACCATCGGCAGCAACACCATGGCCAGTCTGCTCGGCAGCCTGCCCAATCTGGCGGGCACCGCCTCGTCATTGGCCGGTACCCTGCGTTTTGGCACCGCCGCCCTGGTGGGCGCCGTAGTCGCCGCCCTGCCCGACAGCTCGCCGCTGTATATGCTGGTAACCATGAGCGGCTGCGCCCTGATATCCATGCTGGCCTATCGCCTGTTGTGTGATCGGGAGTAAGTCTCTAATCATAAAGCCTCAGACCAGAGGCAACACAGCCGCCTCCCTCGACACGCCACGAGTACATCCATGTAAGCTCGGAAATGCCATCCATGGCATTTCACGGTCGCGGGAGTCATTCTCTGTTGCCTCTTCTTGAACTCCGAGTGGTCAGCAGACGGCGCCTACAGGCAACGCCGGAGATTCAAGGAGGACAAAGGGATCTGCTCAGCCGACCATCCGCGCTACGGATGGCGCGGCTGAGCCTACACGGATGTATTTACGGCGAGTCGGCGGAGCGGGCCCTTTGTCCAACGTTTACACTGAGATGAAATAGATCGTTTTTTTAATGAAACTGACACTACTGCGCCGACAATATGATTATGTTTAATACTGACAGAAATAAAACGGGAAGCCTGCGCTTCCCGTTAATCCAGATTGATTAATCCTGGTTTATTTTGACGGTCCCTTGAGCAGCGCTTCTATGCTGCCCACCGCACCCAGTACGCTGCTGGCTTCATAAGGCAAGAAGATGCGATCCCCTTCCTTGCCGATTTCCGGCAGCGTTTTCAGGTATTCCAGCCCGAGCAGATAGCCCACCACCAGTTGCGGCTCCAGCTTCTCGTTGCCGGCGGCCAGCACCTGATCGATGGCCTGGCGCTGACCTTCGGCCATCAGGATCGCGGCCTCCTTCTTGCCCTCTGCCACCAGAACGCTCGAACGCTTCTCGCCTTCCGCCTTGGCGATGGCGGCTTCCCGTTCACCGCTGGCACGCAATACCAGCGCCCTGCGCTCACGCTCGGCCGCCATCTGCTTGCGCATGGCATCTTCGACTTCGGCCGGGATCAGTATGTCCTGAATCTCGACCCGGGTGACCTTGACGCCCCACTTGTTGCCCGCTTCGTCCATCACCAGCTGCAACTTGTCGTTGATTTCCTGACGCGACTCGAACAGCTTGTCCAACTCCATCTTGCCCATTTCCGAACGCAGAGAGGTTTTGGCCAGAATTTCGATGGCCTGGATCAGGTTCTCGGTCTGATAGACGGCCCGCTCGGGATCGATAACCTGGAAATAGAGGGCGCCGTTCACGGTCACGCTGACGTTGTCGGCGGTGATCACCGACTGGCCGGGAAAGTCGAGCACCGTCTCGCGCCGGTCGATACGGGTTTCTTCCTGTACCACGGCGACGTTTTCCCCACCGATGGCCTGGTAGCGCCGCACCTTGATCGAGCGAGGTTTGTCCACGAAGGGAATGACCCAGTTTACCCCCGGGCTCAGGGTCTTGTTATAACTGCCGAGCCGTTCAATCACCACGGCTTCCGACTGCTGAATGATCATCAGGCCCTTGATGATCAACACCAGGATCAGGGCCGTAAACACCAGCGCTATCACTAACATCGCATCCATTGCTGTTCCCTCTTTTAATCGATGATGGCGGTAATGCCATCGAAACGGCGGATCTCGACCCGATCGCCAACCGTTAATGTCGCTCCCGAGGCGCTGCGCACCATGAACAGGTCGCCTTCCAGTTTGAGACGAAAGTCACCGGACGCCAGCTGCACGATTTCTCCCTGCTGCCGACGATTTTCGCCGGCCAGAAAACTGGTCCGCTGCGACGGTGCAAAGCGGCGAAACAGTCGCTTGAGCAGCGGTGCCAACAGCGCCGCCGCCAGCGCGAAGGTAAACCACTGCCAGGTGACGCCAACATCCAGCCAGGCGACCACCATGGCTGCCAGCGCCGCCAATCCAAAGGCAAAGGCGAAGAAACCGGTACCCAGTAACTCCAATAACAACAACAACAAGGCGGCAATCAGCCACCAATGCCAGGCAAGCAAGGCATCACCTCCAAAGATAAGACGCAATTGAAACTAGAGTTACTATAGGGGACAGACGGATAGAAAGGAAACGGATAAAAGATGTGAGGGGTGAGGGGTGAGGAGTGAGGAACAGAGACAAACGCCGAGTTCAACGAAAGCCGTCATCCTGACGAACGTCAGGATCTTGTTTCGGTCTGGGGGGCTATTTGCAAAGAGATACCGGGGCACGCCCGGTATGACGATTATTGGCCTTGGGTGTATGTTTTAGCCTGGCGCCTGGAGCTCGGTGCTTATTTTTCACCCCTCACCCCTTACTTTCAATTGCCGACCGGCTTGGCCAGCTTGAACAGTTCGAAGAAATTGGCGGTGGTCTGCTTGGCAACCGCCTCCACCGACACGCCCTTCAGCTCGGCGATAAACTCCGCCACGGTGCGGGTGTAGGCGGGTTCGTTTTCTTCACCGCGAAATGGCACCGGGGCCAGCCAGGGCGAGTCGGTTTCCACCAGCAGCCGCTCCAGCGGCAATGCCTTGACCACCTCGCGCAATGCGTCGGCGCTGCGGAAGGTGACGATGCCGGAAATCGAGATATAAAAACCCAGCTCGATGGCGGCTTCGGCCATCTCCAGCGATTCGGTAAAGCAGTGCAGCACGCCGCCCACCTTGTCGGCCCCGCCCCGGCGCAGAATATCCAGGGTATCTTCCTGGGCACTGCGGGTATGAATGACCAACGGCTTGTTCAATTCCACGGCCACGGCCACATGCTGTTCGAAGGACCGACGCTGCAGCTCGGCGGACTCCGGCGCATAGAAATAATCGAGGCCGGTCTCGCCGATGGCCACCACCCGGGGGTGCGCCGCCAACTGCCGCAACTGCTCGGGATCATTGGGCTCATCATCTTGATGCAGCGGATGCACGCCACAGGAGGCAAACACCTGGGGAAAAGGCGTTATCGCCTCCAGCATGGCAGGAAAGGATGACAAGCCGACGCTGATGCACAACATGTGATCGACACCGCGGTTGGCGGCCTTGCGAACGGCCTCGGCCATGTCGCGGTGTTTTTTTCCGTAGTCGAGTTTGTCCAGATGGCAATGGGAGTCAACCAGCAAAACCGTCTCCTTTGAATAGATAGTGAGGGGAAAGACATGTGAGGGGTGAGGAGTAAGACGTGAGGAGTAAGACGTGAGGCGTGAGACAAAGGCAGCAGTACAAAACTCCTTACTCCTTACTCCTTACTCCTTACTCCTTACTCCTTACTCCTTACTCCTCACACTTCACTTTATGTTAATCAGCCAGTCATTGAGCCATTGGCCCAGTTGCAGGCCGGTATTTACCGGCCTGCCGGTGCCCGGCTGCAGGGTCTGGCGCAATTGCAACAGGCTGTTCAGCGCCTGAGTCAGCCGCTCCGGCCCATGCTGGCTCAGCGTGCGGCACAGGGGTTCGCTGTCGGCCAGCCGCAACCCGGCCGGTGACAAACCCAGCGCCAGTTGCAGCGCATCCTGCAGCAGCATTTGCAACCAGAGCAGGTGCACCGGCTGCTCCAGCAGACCGCTTTGCACCGACGTCAGGGTTCGCGGCTGTGTGGCCAGCTCGACAAACTGCTGCAACAGCTCACGGCGCCGCCGATCGGTACCGGCAATCAGGTAATCGCGGGTGTTGAGCGGCGAGCCCTGGTTTACATTCAGCGCCGCCAGGCTGGGATCCAGCCCCTGCCCGGTCAGCCAGCGCAAGACCACTTCAGACTCGGGCACCGGTAACAACCACTGCTGGCAGCGGCTGCGAATGGTCGGCAGCAATCGTTCGGGATGCGAGCTGGTCAGCAGCAGCGTCGCCTCGCCCGCCGGCTCTTCCAGGGTTTTCAGCAGCGCATTGGCGGCGGCTTCGGTCATTTTTTCCGCCTGCTCGATCACCGCCACCTTGCCATGGCTCAGGCGAGCACTTTCATTCAATACCTGGGTCAACTGGCGGATGGCATCCACCCCTATGCTGCGTGCACTGCCACTGATGACATGCAGATCCGAATGATTGCCGGCAGCCATCAGCTGACAGGAATGACAGTGCCCACAGGGGACGCCTTGTTCACCGGATGCATGATGGCCATCATTTGTATGTTGGCATAATAAAGCATGTGCCAATGCCTGCGCCAGTTCGCGCTTGCCCACGCCTTCCACCCCTTTCAACAACAGGGCATGGCCCAGATGCTGCTGGCGGATAAGCGCGGTCAGTTGCTGCTGTTGACCACTTAGCCAGGGATACACAGGCGGCGCTCCAGGCAGGCAATGACCGCGGCTTTTACCTCGGCTTCATTACGGCCGGCATCTATCAGTTCGCAACGGGAATTATCCTGTGCCAGCTCCAGGTAGCGGGCGCGAGTGCGCTCAAAAAAGCCCAACTGCTCCTGTTCGATACGGTCAAGCTCGCCCCGCACCCGTGCCCGCTCCAGTCCCTGTGCCGGATTGATGTCCAGATACAGGATCAGATCGGGACCGAAGTCCCCCAGCACCGCCTGTTTTATCTGGCTGATCAGCCGGGTATCGATACCCCGGCCCCCGCCCTGATAGGCCTGGGAAGACCAGTCATGTCGGTCTCCCACTACCCAGGTGCCCGCCGCCAACGCCGGCTGAATGCGGTTTTTCACCAGCTGTACCCGGGCCGCATACATCAGCAGCAGTTCGGCTTCCATGGTCAACGGCTCTTCATGAACCTCTTTCACCAGGGTGCGCATCTTTTCGGCCAGCGGCGTGCCACCCGGCTCGCGGGTGCTCATTACCGGGAGCCCTCGAGCCTCGAGCCAGGCCACCACATGACGCTGCACCGTGCTCTTGCCCGCCCCTTCGAGTCCTTCAATCACGATAAACTGGCTCATGTATTACCTTTTCAGAATATAACGACGAACGGCGTTATTGTGTTCGCGCAGCGTCTTGGAAAAATGATGGCGCCCCTCGCCCATGGCCACAAAATAATAGTATTTGCTGTCTGCCGGCTGCAGGGTGGCCAGAATCGCTTCCTTGCTCGGCATGGCAATGGGCGTGGGCGGCAGCCCATCAATCATGTAGGTGTTATACGGCGTGTGGGTCTGCAGATCCCGCTTGCGAATATTACCGTCGTAGTCTTCTCCAATGCCATAGATGACCGTCGGGTCGGTCTGCAGCCGCATGCCACGGCGCAGGCGATTGACAAAGACAGAGGCGATCATGGGTCGCTCTTCGGCGATACCGGTTTCCTTTTCGATGATGGACGCCAGGATTAGCGCCTCGTAAGGCGTCTCGATGGGCAGGCCCGGTTGCCGGGCGGCCCAGGTGTCATCCAGAAAACGTTCCATCTCCCGATGCGCCCGCCGCAGAATGGAGATGTCGGTATCGCCCGGGGTATAGCTGTAGGTTTCGGGCAAGAACAGCCCCTCCAGCTTGTTCCGCTCCACACCCAGCTTGTTGGCCAGCTCGCCTTCGTCAATCTCGGCCAGTGTGGCCTTCATGTATTCCGCCCCCGCCAGCCGTTGCAACCAGTCACTCAGTCGCAATCCTTCTACCAGCGTCACCTGCAGGCGATAGACATCGCCATTCACTATGGTCATCAGCGCATCACGCAGCCGAGTGCCCGGCTCGAATTTATAGGTGCCCTGGCGCACCGCCGCCAGCTCGGGATGAAAGCGCAACCACAGCTTGCGATGCAAGGCGGGCACCGGTTCGGCACTCAGGCGATTGATCAAATGGAAGCTGGTTTCTCCCCGGGCCACCACAAACAGCGGCTTGTCTGCCACCGTCGCCACCGTCTTCTGCTCCAGTTGCTGCCATTGCTGGTAGCCATATGCGGTCAGCCCGCCCAGTGCCAGTATCGCCAGCAGCAACACGCGCCCCAGCCATTTAGTCAGTCTGTTCATAAGCCTGCTGTAATTCTCTCGTCATCATGAAATCGGGGTTAAAAACGCATTCGTCAATCGCCGTGACCGGCACCACGCCCATCAGGGCATTGGTCAGCCAGACTTCATCGGCCGCCAACAAACGGGACAAGCCGGCATGGGTCACCGTCAGTCGTTCACCCAGATAATCGGTACACCAGGCGCGCAAGGTACCGCAAACACCGCCCATCGACAAATCCGGGGTATACACCCGTTCGCCTTCTCGCCAGAACAGGTTGGCGGTCACCGCTTCCATCACCCTACCCTCGGCGTCCAGCACCACCGCTTCCGGCCAGCCATTCGCCTCCAGTTCGGCCTTGAGCATCACCTGCTCCAGGCGATTCACGGTTTTCAGTCCCGCCAGCAAGGGGCTTTGCCCCAGGCGACCGGCACAAACGCCGATGGCGATGCCCTGCTGCCGCCATTGATAATAATGGGCGGGAAACGGCGAGCGATTCAGCACCACGGTAGTGTCGCCGCAGCCGGCGATGCCGTAGCCACGGGCACCCGGGCCGCGCACCAGGGTGATGCGCAACACTTCATCGTCGTCGTTCAACGCCGCCTGGGCCGCCGCATACAGTGCGTTCCAGTCCGGCATCGGCATTTGCAGCCGGTGACAGGCAGCCATCAGTCTGGCCTGATGATAATGCCAGTGGCGTAACTGGCCAGCCTGGGCGTGAAGGGTACTGAAATGCCCGTCGCCCAGCTGCCAGGCCCGACTCAGGGCCGACAATGGATTCGTGTCTGTAAGAATGGTTTGCATGATCACCCAATAAAAAAGCCCGGCGCTAAGGCCGGGCTCGGGATTGGCCAAAAGGCCATTATATGCGTTTGAAAATCAATGAGCCATTGGTGCCGCCAAAACCGAAGGAGTTGGACAGGGCATACTCGAATTGACCTTTCTTCGCCTGGTTAGGCACCAGATCCAGATCGCACTCATCATCCGGGTTATCCAGGTTGATGGTGGGGGGCGCAATCTGATCACGCAACGCCAGCACGCTGAAAATGGCTTCCACGGCACCGGCAGCACCCAGCAGGTGACCGGTCATCGACTTGGTCGAGCTGATCATCAACTGATTGGCGTGAGCGCCGAATACCGTTTTCATGCCACGCAGCTCGGCCACATCACCCAACGGGGTAGAGGTGCCGTGGGCGTTGACGTATCCGATCAGCTCGGGCGCGATATCAGCATCCTTGATGGCGTTGGCCATCGCCTTGGCGGCACCGCTGCCATCGCCGGGTGGTGCCGTCATGTGATGGGCGTCGCCACTCATGCCAAAACCAACCATCTCGGCATAGATGGTGGCGCCACGCGCCTTGGCGTGTTCATACTCTTCAAGCATCATCACACCGGCGCCATCACCCAGCACAAAGCCATCGCGCTCTTTGTCCCAGGGACGACTCGCCTTTTGCGGCTCGTCATTGCGCGTAGACAGAGCACGAGCGGCGGCAAAGCCACCCATGCCCATGGTGGTGGAGGCTTTCTCGGTGCCGCCCGCCAACATGGCGTCGGCGTCACCGTAGGCAATCATGCGTGCGGCCAGACCAATGCTGTGCGTACCGGTAGTACAGGCGGTGGTCGCCGCAATATTGGGGCCTCGCAGACCCTTCATGATCGACAAATGACCGGACACCATATTGATGATGGTGGACGGTACAAAGAACGGGCTGAGTTTGCGAGGACCGCTGGCCATCAGGTTGGTGTGGTTCTGCTCTATCAGACCCAGACCACCGATACCGGAACCGATGGATACACCAACGCGGTCGGCGTTAGCTTCGGTGATATCAAGACCGGAATCGGCCATGGCCTGCAAGCCGGCCGCCACCCCGTACTGGATGAACAAGTCCATCTTACGGGCTTCTTTCTTGGCGATACCATGAGCTTCGGGATCAAAGTCCTTGACCAGGCCTGCGAATTTGGTGCTGTAGTCGGTAGTATCAAAGTGTTCGATGTTGCTGATGCCACTTTGGCCTGCCAACAGGGCCTGCCAGCTGGCATCGACCGAGTTACCGACAGGAGAGAGCATACCGAGGCCAGTCACCACGACTCTGCGTTTGGACACAGGAGCGTCTCCGAATGGGGGTTAAAACGGGGAAAGAACCGAAGTGGCGATAGCCACTTCGGTACAGGTTTATTATTCCTGGTTAGCGTTGATGTAATCAACTGCCGCTTTAACGGTAGTGATTTTTTCAGCTTCTTCGTCAGGAATTTCGGTGTCGAATTCTTCTTCCAGAGCCATTACCAGCTCAACGGTATCCAGGGAATCGGCGCCCAGATCATCAACGAAAGAGGCTTCAGACTTAACTTCTTCTTCTTTAACACCCAGTTGCTCGATGATGATTTTTTTTACGCGTTCTTCGATGTTGCTCATGACCAGTATTATCCTTTAGAAATACGCAAGTGCGTGTCGTTGCGGTAGTGTATTAAATTAACCGTAGTTTGCAAGACTATTTGAGTCTGGTCAAACCAGAAAAACTGCCAATAATGTCGCAATTTCCGTCAAATAGCTCCTAACTGCGGAGATTTTCATCACACCATGTACATGCCGCCATTTACGTGCAGCGTTTCACCTGTGATATAACCGGCCTCATCCGAAGCCAAAAAAGCCACGGCAGAGGCAATTTCTTTCGGGTCGCCCAACCGTTGTGTTGGAACCTGTGACAAGATACCGGCCCTTTGCTCTTCATTCAATGAACGTGTCATGTCGGTTTCAATAAATCCGGGTGCCACCACATTGACGGTAATGCCACGCGAAGCCACTTCGCGACCCAGCGATTTGCTGAACCCAATCAGTCCCGCCTTGGCGGCCGCATAGTTGGCCTGACCGGCATTGCCCATGGTGCCGACAACGGAGCCGATGGTCACGATACGGCCATGACGTTTCTTCATCATGGCCCGCAGTACCGCCTTGGACAAACGGAATACCGAAGTCAGGTTGGTGTCCAGAATATCCTGCCATTCGTCGTCTTTCATGCGCATCATCAGGTTATCGCGCGTGATGCCGGCGTTGTTGACCAGCACATCGATATCGCCATAACGCTGCTTGATGGTTTCCAGCAGCTGATTCATGGACTCGACATCGGTCACGTTCAGGACCAGACCGGTACCATTGTCGCCCAGATAGGCTCCGATCGCCTCGGCGCCCTTTTCGCTGGTGGCGGTACCGATAACGGTCGCGCCACGGCTGGCAAACAGCTCGGCGGTTGCCCGACCGATACCCCGGCTGGCGCCGGTGACCAGTACCACTTTACCGGAAAAACTCATAGTGACTCCTTCGATTGTGCAAAGGGCTGGCAGAGCGAAGCACGCCGACACGCCATAAACCCCTCCCTGGGGGCTCGGACATGCCGTCTGACCGCCACGGATGGCGGAAATGCCAACATTGCAGGAGCTGTTGTTGGCGCTGGCATGTCACGGTCGGCTTAGCTGTCACTCTGCCATCCCTTATCAATTCTGCGTTGTATATAGTTAAGCCTGTACTGCCGCCAGAGCCTGCTGCAGGCCGGCGTCGTCGTTAACCGCCAGACCTTCAACCCGCTTGTCGATACGCTTGGCCAGGCCGGACAATACCTTGCCCGGGCCGACTTCCAGCGCCAGGGTTACGCCCTGCCCCACCATGGCCTCCACGGTTTCGGTCCAGCGTACCGGACTGTACAGCTGACGTACCAGAGCGTCCTTGATGGCCGCCGCCGAGGTTTCCATCTTGACGTCCACGTTGTTGATCACCGGTACTGCCGGCTCGTTGAACGTCATCTCGGCCAGGGTCTGCTCCAGTTGCTCGGCGGCAGTTCGCATCAGCGCACAGTGTGAAGGCACGCTGACCGGCAGTGGAAGAGCGCGTTTGGCACCGCTTTCCTTCATCAGTACATTGGCCCGCTCTACCGCCGCCTTGTTACCGGCGATCACGACCTGGCCAGGTGAATTGAAGTTCACCGCCGACACCACTTCGCCCTCTTCCGCCTTGGCGCAGTTGGCCACAATGGTGTCGTTGTCCAGACCGATAATGGCCGACATGGCGCCGGTGCCTTCGGGCACGGCTTCCTGCATCAACTGGCCACGCAATTCGACCAGTTTGACGCCGTCGGTCAGGCTCAGTACACCGGCACAGACCAGCGCCGAGTACTCGCCCAGGCTGTGACCGGCCATCACGGCCGGCTGGGCACCGCCCTGCTGTTGCCACAGGCGCCACAGGGCAACCGAAGCAGTCAGCAAGGCCGGCTGGGTACGCCAGGTCTTGTTCAGCTCTTCGGCCGGACCGCTCAGTACCAGCTCGGCCAGGTCGTAACCCAGGGCGCTGGACGCCTCGGCAAAGGTCTGCTTCACGATATCATGCTCGGCCAGCACGCCCGCAAGCATGCCTACCGCCTGAGATCCCTGTCCGGGAAAGGTAATGGCAAATGTCATTGTCTGTCCTTCTTTGAAAACGAATCCGTTTAAAAAACAAGCCGGTCGTTAGAAGCGCACCAGGGCAGAGCCCCAGGCGAAACCGCCACCGAAGGCCTCCAGCAGTACCAGATGGCCCCGCTGAATACGGCCATCCCGCACGCCCTCGTCAAGCGCAATGGGCACGCTGGCCGCCGAGGTATTGCCGTGCTTGTCGAGCGTGAGGATCACCCGCTCAATCGGCATGTTCAGCTTGCGGGCGGTGGCATTGATAATGCGGTAATTTGCCTGATGCGGCACCAGCCAGTCCAGCTCGGATTTGTCGATGCCGTTGGCGGCCAGGGTCTGGGTGACGATTTCACTCAGCCGCGAGACCGCCACCTTGAACACTTCGTTACCCTTCATGCTCATGTAGGCGTCCATCTCGCTGCCGCTGACGCCGCGCTGACGCTGGGGCAGCTTGAGCAGCTCGCCATAACGACCATCCGCATGCAGATGCGTGGACAGAATGCCCGGCTCTTCGCTGGCACCCAGCACCACGGCACCGGCACCATCACCGAAAAGGATGATGGTGGAACGATCGCCCGGCTCGCACATGCGTGACAGGGCATCGGCCCCAATCACCAGGATGTGACGGGCCTGACCGTTGCGGATGAACTGATCGGCCACACTCAGGGCATAGCTGAAACCGGCGCAGGCGGCGGCCAGATCGAATGCCGGAATGCCCGGCACGTCCAGCATGGCCTGCACTTCGCAGGCGGCGGCCGGAAAGGCGTTATCGCCACTGGTGGTGGCCAGCACTATCATGTCCAGCTGCTGCGCGTCTATGCCGGCGGCGTCCAGAGCACGCAGGGCGGCGCCATAAGACATGGTGGCGACAGTTTCTTCTGCCCCGGCGATGCGACGTTCCCGGATTCCGGTACGTTCGACGATCCAGTCATTGCTGGTTTCTACCATTTGTTCCAGGTCGGCATTGGTGCGTACCGCTTCAGGCAGGTAGCTGCCAGTTCCCAATATTCTACTGTTCATAGGCGTTATCTTGCGTGACTGTCCCGTGGGGCAGTATCAAAACGATGCGCGATGCTCGCAGGCAGGTCATGTTCAATTTCGGAAACGGCCTGCAAGATCGCATTTAAGAAGGCAGGTGAGCCGGCACTCCCGTGGCTCTTGACCACACTGGCGCGCAATCCTATCAGACTTGCGCCGTTATACTGGTCGGGGTTCAGATGGGAAAGCCGCTTTTTTAACCAAACAGTCAATATTTTGCTTAAAAAACCGCGCTGTTGTCGCTGACCAAGCAACAGCCGTGCTACCCCTTCGCTGGTTTTCAAAGCCACATTGCCGACAAAACCGTCGCATACAATAACATCGACGCGACCGGAAAACAGCTCATCCCCTTCCACGTACCCGCTATAGTGCAACCCTTCTGTCTGCTGCAACTGTTGCAAACACTGCGCCGCCTCGCGAACCGACTCATTACCCTTGTTGGCTTCCACGCCCACATTCAGCAGGCCGATGCGGGGCTGGCTGATGCCGAGGATATGTCGTGCCGCCTGCTCGCCCATCAGGGCAAACTGAACCAGTTGCCCGGCGCCGCAGCTAAGGTTGGCCCCCACATCCAGCAGCAACGCATAACCACCACCGGCCTGTGGCATCCGGGTGATCAGGGCGGGTCTGTCCACTCCGGGCAGGGTACTGAGTGTTTTCATCGCCATCGCCATCAAGGCACCGGTATTACCGGCGCTGACGCAGGCCTGCGCCCGCCTTGATGCCAAGGCATCAAGCGCGTTGCGCATGGAGGAGTCGGTCAGATGACGCAGGGCATAAGCGGCTTTATGTTCGTTTTCTACCTGCTGGCTGCAATACTGCACGCACACCCGACGATGGGAGTCCAATTGAAAGCGGCGTAACCAGGGAGAAAGCTCGGCCTCGAGGCCAAACAGAACCAGATTGAGATCAGGCAGAAGCGACAGTGCCTGCGCGGCGGCAGGCACTGTAACCGAAGGGCCATGATCGCCCCCCATCATATCTAACGCAACGGTCAGCTGCGGCAAAAGGCAACCCTTACTTGGCGATTACCTTTTTGCCACGGTAGAAACCGTCGGCAGTCACATGGTGACGACGATGCAGTTCACCGGTGGTTTTATCCACAGACAGAGCTGCGGTGGTCAGTGCGTCATGAGAGCGACGCTGACCACGACGAGAACGAGATACTTTACTCTTTTGTACGGCCATTTGACCTCACTCCTAAATCAGTTACTTACGTTTTAGTCCTTCCAGAACCGCGAAAGGATTCGGACGCTCTTCAGCGGTAGGGATCTCACCAAAGCTTTGATCAAATTTACCCTCGGAACACTGCTCATTTTCATGAGTCGGTATCTGCGGTAAAGCGAGGATTAATTCATCCTCGATGATCTCGGCCAGGTTGATTTCACCAATTTCATCCACTTCAATAGTGTCGTAATCTTCCGGCAGTTCAGGCGCCTCTGCGTTTGCACGTAGCGGCGTGTATGTAAATTCGGATTCTATAGTGGTATCAAACAGCTCATTGCATCTTTGGCACTGGAGCGACACCTGAGATCGGGCATGGCCCGACATCACGCGCAGCCCCTGGGCATCTGTACCAAAGTTCAGAGACACGTCGATATCACCATGGATACCTTGGGTTGAATCCTGCAGTCTGGGCATCAGAGCAGCGGCAAACACACCTTGATATACAAGACGACTTTGCGCGCAGCGAGCGGGATCAACCTTAATGGGCAACTTTACCTTTTCCATAAGGCGCGCATATTATAGCGACGGGCCTTCGGAGTCAAAGAGAAAAGCAAACTGAGCGCGAATAAACGGCAAGCATTCGAGTCCTGCCCGTGACGTTACCGCCTGCGGCGACTACAATGCCAACCCTCTTATTTTACTGCCTAAAACAGGCTCGGGTGCCCATGGCCAGAATTATCCTCGCCTCTTCTTCCCCTTACCGCCAGCAACTGCTGAGCAAGCTTAGGCTGGACTTTGAAAGCTGCAGCCCGAACATCGACGAAACATCCTTGCCCGACGAACCGGCAACGGCGCTGGTGCAACGGCTGGCCGAGCAAAAGGCCCGCGCCGTCGCGACCCGGTTTCCTCAGGGGCTCATCATCGGCTCGGACCAGGTGTGTGTCAATCAGGGCCAGATCCTGGGCAAGCCCGGTACCCGGGATCGCGCCAGAGCACAACTACTGGCTGCCAGCGGGCAACACATCACCTTCTATACCGGTCTGGCAGTGCTGGATGCAGCAAATGATCGCCTGCATTCGATGGTAGAGCCGTTTTCGGTGGTACTCCGTTCGTTGAGCGAGGCGCAGATCGAGCGTTACCTGGACCGGGAGCCGGCGCTGGACTGCGCCGGCGCCTTCAAGTGTGAAGGCCTCGGCATCAGTTTGTTCGAACGGATGGAAGGTCGGGATCCCAACAGCCTGGTCGGCTTGCCGTTGATCGCCCTGGTGGAACTGCTGGGTCGTTTTGGGGTGGAAGTACCGTGAGGATGTGAGGTGTGAGGTGTGAGGTGTGAGGTGTGAGGTGTGAGGTGTGAGGTGCAAAACATCATATTTGCAGGCCGGTTTTACTCCTCACGCTTTACGCCTCACTCCTTACTGAATATTTAAAGCCAACGGGGCAAATGGCGGATATCATCGATTAGCGCCAACGGTGTATGTTGGCATAATTTTTTACTGTCATGCACACCGTAGGTCACGCCGATTCTGTCCATGCCAATGGCTTCGGCCATCGCCAGATCGTAGCTCGAATCCCCCACCATCACCGCATCGGCCGGGTTGAGCTTCAGCTCGTCCAGAATTTGCTCCAGCATCAAGGGATGGGGTTTGGACTGAGCCTGATCCGCGCCGCGCAGGGCGTGAAAATAGGCGCCGAGATCGGTTTCTGCCAGCACCCGATCCAGCCCCACTCGCTGCTTGCCGGTGGCAACGGCCAGCCGATAACCATTACCATGCAAGCCCTTGATGATGTCCGCCGCGCCGGTAAACAGGGGGGACGGCGTCTCGTTCAGTTCCAGATAATGACGGCGATACGCCGCCAGCAGGGCGGCCTCTTCCACCGCCGCCAAGGCGCCGAACAACAACGGAAAGGCCTTGTGCAGACTCAAGCCGATAATGTCACGCACCGCCGCCGCCGTGGGCACGGCCAGGACACAATCCTGCGCCGCCGCCTGCATGCTGGACACGATGCGTGCCACCGAGTCCATCAGGGTGCCGTCCCAGTCGAAAATCACCAGCTGATACTTCACGATTGCGCCATCCGGGTCAGAAGTTTTTTCAGCGCCGGCTCCAGGGGGGCTTCCAGCACCATGCTCTCTTCACGCCCAGGGTGGAAGAAACGAATACGACAGGCATGCAAAAACAGCCGTTTCAGTCCCATTCCGCTCATCTTCTGATCAAACAACTGATCACCGTATTTGTTGTCACCGGCAATCGGATGGCCGGCATGCAGGGTATGAACCCGGATCTGGTGAGTTCGGCCGGTAACCGGACTACATTCCACCAGGGTCGCCCCGGTAAACTTCTGGATGATGCGAAAACGGGTTTCCGACGGCTTGCCTTCTTTATCAACCCGCACCACGCGCTCACCCGAGGCCAGCTCGTTCTTCTTCAGCGGGGCTTTCACCACCTTTTGATGAGGCTGCCACTGGCCGCGCACCAAGGCCAGGTAATGCTTGTCCATGGTTTTTTCACGCAGTTGCTCGTGCAGGCTGCGTAACATGCTGCGTTTCTTGGCCACCAGCAAAATGCCGGAGGTATCCCGGTCCAGCCGGTGCACCAACTCCAGAAACCGCGCCTCGGGCCGTAACGCCCGCAGGCCTTCAATCACGCCAAAGCTCAGGCCGCTGCCGCCATGTACCGCAATACCCGAGGGCTTGTTCAGCACGATCAGCGCATCATCTTCATAGATGATGGCCGCATCGAGCGATTGCACCTGGTTCAGTTTGGCCGATGGCAGCGTATTCTCGCGTTCCGCCACCCGTACCGGCGGCACCCTGATCACGTCGCCGGCCAGCAGCTTGTATTCCGGTTTGATGCGCTTTTTGTTAACTCTTACCTCGCCTTTGCGCAAAATTCGATAAATCAGGCTTTTGGGAACGCCTTTAAGCTGAGTCCGTAAATAATTGTCAATGCGCTGCCCTTCATGCTCAGCCTCGATGGTGAGCAGCCGCACGCTGTGTTGTTCTTGTTTCATGGCCGTTATTCTAACACCAGCCAGTGTGCTTTGGCTGCAAAAAAGGCGTCTTGCTAAGGCTGCAGTTAAAGTGTGATAATGACTCCGTTTTTCGTGCTTTCCGGGATCGGAGGGCGCACCCTGAATACCTCTGATTTTCCGTTTTATTCGCGACCTTTGGGCTCCCCCCTTAACGTGAAAGACACCTGAATATGCGCCTCATGCGTACCCAGCCGGGAGGCTGTAACCATTACGCTCACAGACTCGAGGCCGGTGTCCGTCGGAATAACACGGTCAAGCCAGGGGAATACCAACACTGTAGAAACAGTAAAAACTTAATAAAAAAGAGTACTCAATGAAAAGAATGCTAATCAACGCAACCCAGGAAGAAGAGTTGCGTGTAGCCCTGGTAGATGGGCAAAAACTATACGACCTGGATATTGAAAGTCCCGGCCACGAGCAAAAAAAAGCCAACATCTATAAAGGCAGGATCACCCGGGTAGAACCCAGCCTGGAAGCCGCCTTCGTCGACTACGGTGCCGACCGCCACGGTTTTCTGCCACTCAAGGAAATCGCCCGCAACTACTTCCCCGCCGGTTACAGCTATCAGGGCCGCCCCAATATCAAGGAAGTGGTCAAGGAAGGTCAGGAAGTTATCGTTCAGATTGATAAAGAAGAGCGTGGCAACAAAGGCGCCGCCCTCACCACCTTTATCAGTCTGGCCGGCTCTTATCTGGTACTGATGCCCAACAATCCCCGTGCCGGTGGTATATCCCGCCGCATCGAAGGGGACGAGCGTACCGAGCTCAAGGAAGCCCTGGCTCACCTCAAGCTGCCCGACGGCATGGGTCTGATTGTGCGCACCGCCGGTGTCGGCAAAACCGGCGAAGAGCTGGAATGGGATCTGCACGTGCTGCAGACTCACTGGTCCGCCATTCAGGAAGCCGCCGAAGGCGGTAGCGCCCCGTTCCTGATCCATCAGGAAAGCAACGTCATCGTGCGCGCCATTCGCGATTATCTGCGTCGCGATATCGGCGAGATCCTGATCGACAACCCGGTGATTTTCGAGCGCGCCAAGCAGCACATCGAACTGGTTCGCCCCGACTTCGTTAACCGGGTCAAGCTGTACGAGGGCGACGTGCCCATGTTCAGCCACTACCAGATTGAAAGCCAGATCGAGTCGGCCTTTCAACGGGAAGTGCGTCTGCCTTCCGGCGGCAGCATCGTTATCGACCCGACCGAAGCACTGACCAGTATCGACATCAACTCCTCACGCGCCACCAAGGGCGGCGACATCGAGGAAACTGCGCTGCAGACCAACCTGGAAGCGGCAGAAGAAATCGCCCGTCAGCTGCGCCTGCGTGACCTGGGTGGCCTGGTGGTGATCGACTTCATCGACATGACCCCGGTACGCCATCAGCGCGAGGTGGAAAACCGCCTGCGCGACGCGGTACGCCAGGACAGAGCCCGCATTCAGCTGGGCCGTATTTCCCGCTTTGGTCTGCTGGAAATGTCCCGACAGCGTCTGCGTCCTTCCCTCGGCGAGTCCAGCACCCATGTGTGCCCGCGCTGTCTGGGTCAGGGCACCATTCGCGACAACGAATCGCTGGCACTGGCCATACTGCGCCTGATTGAAGAAGAAGCGCTCAAAGACAACACCGGGCAAATTCATGCCCAGGTGCCCGTCGATGTGGCCGCCTATCTGCTCAACGAAAAGCGCAAGTCCATTGCCGGGCTGGAAAATCGCTACAAGGTAGAGATTTACATCATTCCCAACGAACAGCTGGAAACGCCACACTTCGACGTGGCCCGGGTTCGCAGCGGGGAAGAAGAAAATGTCTCCAGCTTTGCGCTGAAAACCACCGTCGAAAAGCCGGCCTACAGCCCCCGCCAGGGCACGGCTGCCGCCAAGAGCGAGCAACCGGCACTGCAGGGCTTTACTGCTCCCGCACCTGCCCCGGCTCCCACTCCGGCGCCGGTTGCAGCCAAAGCCGAAGCGGCCGCTCCCGTTGCTGCCGCGCCTGGCCTGTTGAGCCGCATGTTCTGTGCCCTGAGCAGTTGGTTCAAGGGAACTACCGAGCCTCAGCCAGCCCCAGCGCCGACCCCGGTCGAAAAACCGGCCCGTCAGTCACGCAATCAGGATCGCAACCAGGATCGCAACAGCGAACGCAATCAGGAGCGAAACAGCGAGCGCCGTGACCGTGGCGATCGCCGTAACACCCGCAACAACCGCAGACCGCGTGATGAAGAGCGCAGCAACAAAGCCGCTCCGGCCGCAGCCGAGGCTCAGTCACAACCGCAGAGCGAGGCCAAGACCGACCGGCCGCGTCGTGAACGTCGCAAGCCGCGTCGCGAGCAGCCTCAGCAGCAGCAACAAAAAGAGACTGCCGCCGCAGAGCAGGTGCAGACCCCGGCTCCACAGCAGCAACAGCCTCAACAACAGCAACAGCCTGCTCAGGAAATCGAGCAGAAAGAACAGGCCGTTGCCGAGCGCCGTCAGCGTCGCAAGATGCGTAAGCAGGTACGCATTGGCAGCGAAGCCCGCCAGACAGATGCCGCCACAGAGCAGGCCGAGCGTCCGGCGCAACGTCAGCCCAAGGCAAAACAGGAGCCCGTTGCAGCACAGAGCGCCGCTGACAAGCCCGCGACTCACCACCAGCGTGGTGGTGCCATGCCCAAGCGCAAACGCATCAACGAAGACAGCCGTCGTCGCCGTCGTGAGGACAGCATAGCCGCCCTGATTGCCGCTCAGGGTGAAGAAAAGTGGGTTGCATCGGAAACCGCCGACACGGAAGCGGCACCGGCAAAACAAGTCGCCCAGGCCGAGGTGGAAACCCGCCCTGCGGCAGTCGCGCCACAACAGGAAGCACCCAAGACAGCAGCCGTTGAGCCCAAGGTTGAAGCCGTCGAGCCCAAGGTTGAAGCCGTCGAGCCCAAGGTTGAAGCCGAAGCGCCCAAGGTTGAAGCCGAAGCGCCCAAGGTTGAAGCCGAAGCGCCCAAGGTTGAAGCCGAAGCGCCCAAGGTTGAAG
>NZ_CANLZU010000026.1 GCF_947495715.1 uncultured Oceanisphaera sp. | reverse complement strand
TGCTCCCGAGTCCGTTCGTCAGGAGATCGGATCACGGGAGAAGCAGATAGTTCCCTGATTTAGGAAACAACGCCCCTGGAACTGACCGGCACTGGCATACATATCAGCCTGCTGGAACCCGGCCCTATAGAGACTCGTTTTCGCGCCAACGCCGAGGCCGCTTTTTTACGTCATATAGATGTTGAACAGAGCCGTCACCGGCAAGGTTACCGGCAAACCCTTGCCAGGCTGCAACAACCCGGCCCCAGCTCCCGCTTCAGCCTGGAGCCGGATGCCTGCATGGCGCCGCTGCTGCATGCACTGACCAGTTCTCGCCCCAGGATTCGCTATCCGGTGACCCGACCCACCGTGATGATGGGCTGGCTACGCCGTGTGCTCAGTGCTCGAGCGCTGGACAAACTGCTGCTCAAGGCCGGAGGGTAACTATTTAACCGAAGTGGCTGCCGTTTTCGTAATACTGGCGGCCTTCAAGCCGGGTAAAAATGACGCAGATATCCTGCTCGGCACCGACCCTGGCCCGCAATGTTGTCGTAATTTCGGCCGCGACCTTGTCCTGTATCTCCAGTGGGCGTTCAAACCAGAGTACTTCCACTATGGGATAACCACTTATTACCTGACCCTTGGCCACAAATTCGGCGGGAATAAATTCCAGCGTAAAATGATCCAGCGGACTGCCAATCATGGGCGATAAGATGTCGACCAAAGGTTTGCTGATTTGTTTGACCGTTTCACGGGACAGTCCACGAAAACGTAAATGAGGCATGATAAATTCCTTATTCTTGTGTGAATCACAACTTCGGCATCATAATCAAAGCCGAAGTACAAAACAGCGAGTGCCGATGAAAATATTATCTTTATTACTACTATGGTTCTGGAGCAGCATCACTCTGGCCGCTCCTGCCCTGTGGTCGGCCACAAAAGCGGGCCAACAGCTGTGGTTATTCGGCTCAATTCATCTTGCCGATAAACGCCTGACTTCACTGCCGGCGCCACTGCTGCACAGCCTGCAGCAAAGCGAGCAGCTGTTTCTGGAAGTCGACCCGGATGCTCTATCGCCGGCCACTCTGGCCCCTTTTATCACCATGTCGCCCGGTGACAGCTGGCATGCTCGGCTGGGCACTCCACTGGCCGATGAACTTGAACAGGCCATCAACGACACGGCATTGTCGCCACTGACATCACTGCCGCCCTGGTTTGCCGCCCTGCAGCTGACTCAGGCTCGGGCCCAGAAACTCGGTTTTACCAGTGAGCAGGGCGTCGATATGCAGATAATGCGTCTGGCCAGACAACGGCAACTTCCTATACGGGGGCTGGAAGCGCCAGATCTGGTGTTCAGCATGCTGGCCTCTCTGCCTGAACGGCAACTGGAAGCAGACTTTGTGCACCATACCCTGAATGAGCTGAACGATTTGCAACCGCACCTTGAGAAACTGCTGGACACCTGGCAAAGCGGAGACGAACAGGCCTTGCTCAGTCTGCTGCGCAACGAGCAGTCGCCCCCGCTGAACCGTTTTATCGAACAGGATTTGCTGCTGTCCCGCAATCGGCTGTGGCTGGAACACCTTAAAAGCCAGACTCCGCAAAAGGCATTACTGGTGGTGGGCGCCCTGCATCTTTATGGCGAACATGGCCTGCTTCGATTATTGGAGCAAGACGGCTATACACTGAATAAAATGACGGAATGAATAATTAAATTCATAAATGATCTAACCCATTAATGATCCCTCACTTTATTGATCAGGATCAGCACAACCAGAAAACATCTCGCTAAGATGAGTTCATAACGCATACGAAAGGAGACGACCCATGTCATTCTGGCTTGATTTAATGTTTGGGAGCGATGTTGGCTTGATGTCCATGCTGGTGATTATTGCAACCACGGTACTGATCTGCTTTTATGCCGGCTACTTTATTTATAAAGTCAGCAAAGCCGGTCCAAACGAGTAATTGAACGAGCTTGGCTCCATATTTAATACCCCGTTTTTAATAACGGCAGGTCTCACCTCCTCCCCGAGGCCTGTCGTTTCCTCTGTCCATTCAACTTGGTCATTCTGCTTCCTGTTTAACTTGATTATACTGCAGCTATTTATCATCTTGCGCTGTCTGAGCTGTTGTCTGCCTCTTTTCCGTTTTTCGGCTTGCCCATACCGACAGTTCTATCGCGCAACTCATTCAAGGAAGCGCCCATGTCTTATCATGCTCTGAGTCAGCATTTCGAACAGCTCCATCATCTGCAACACCTTGGTGCCATCTGTGGCTGGGATCAGGCCACCATGATGCCGTCCGGCGGCAACGAAGCCCGGGCCGAAGCCCTGGGCACCCTGGCGGTGCTGTGCCATCAACAATTGCAGGATCCGCGGCTGGCCGACTGGTTTGCCGACGCCGAGCAGGAATCGTCGGCTCGGGAGCACAAGGTCAGTCTGGCCGAGATGCGCCGCCAGTGGCGCGATGCCACCCTGTTACCGGCCGATCTGGTGCGCGCCATGTCGCTGGCCGGTTCGCGCTGCGAGCATGCCTGGCGCAGTTTGCGTCCTGCCAACGACTGGGCCGGTTATCTGCCGTTGTTTGAAGAAGTGCTCAACCTGTCTCGCCAGGTCGCCTCGGCCCGGGCCGAGGCGCTGGGTCTGTCCCGTTACGACAGCCTGCTGGAGCAATATGAGCCCGGCATGCGCAGCGCCCGGCTCGATACCCTGTTTGGCGGCCTGAAAAGCTGGTTGCCGGAATTGATCACTCAGGTACAGAACAAGCAGCGCAACGAGCCCATGCTGCAACCCCAGGGACCCTTTGCCATAGAACAACAACGGGCACTGGGGCTGGAGGTCATGACGCTGCTCGGCTTTGACTTCAATCATGGCCGGCTCGATGTCAGTGCCCACCCCTTCTGTGGCGGCGTCAGCGAAGATGTACGGCTCACCACCCGCTATAACGAGCAGGATGTGGCTCAGGCGCTGATGGGCATCATTCATGAAACCGGCCATGCCCGCTATGAACAGGGTTTACCTGCCCAATGGCGCCGGTTGCCGGTGGGCCAGGCCAGATCCATGGGGGTGCATGAATCCCAAAGCCTGTTCTTCGAGATGCAACTGGCCCGTCATCCCGCCTTTATCGCCCGACTGACTCCCTTGCTGGAGCGTCACTTCGGTGCCCAACCGGCTTTTGCCCCGGACAACATGGCCAGGCTTTACACTCGGGTCAGCCCCGGTCTGATCAGGGTCGACGCAGACGAAGTAACCTATCCGGCCCACATCATGCTGCGCTACGAAATAGAGCGGGATCTGATAGAAGGCAGAATGGAAGCCAGCGATCTGCCCGAACGCTGGGATCAGCTGATGCAAGCCTACCTGGGGCTGAGCACCAAGGGTAACTACAAGGACGGCTGCCTGCAGGACATTCACTGGACCGACGGCAGCTTCGGCTATTTTCCCAGTTACACCCTGGGCGCCATCTATGCGTCCCAGCAGGCCGCAGCCATGCAGCAACAGCAGGGATCACTGGAACAGCTGATCGGCAATAACTTGTCTTCTGTATTCGAATGGCTACAACAGCACATCTGGCAACACGCCAGCCTGCTGGAGACCGACACCCTGATTCAACAGGCTTGTGGTCAGTCACTGGATGCCACCGCCTTCAAACACCATCTGCAGCAAAGGTATCTGGGCTAATGCCGACTATGCTTAGCTCAGAGTTCCAGGGACGGAACTTCCTTGTCATGGAGGACGTGGTGATGGATGGAAAAAAGCCGCGCCATCAGCTGGTGGTGTTTTACGATGGCAGTTGCGAGGGCTGCATCAAGGACAGGGCGCGTTATGAACGTTGGGCAGGCACCGGTGGTGACGATATTTACTGGTTTGATATCACGGGTCGGGAAGAAGTATTGCTGAGCCTGGGGATCAGTCCTTACAAGGCATTACGCGAGCTGCACGTACAAACCGCAGACGGAGAAGTGCGATCCGAGCTGGACGCCTATATTCTGTTGATGCAGCGGGTGCCCCGGCTCAAGCCACTGGCCTGGTTGATTGGGCTGCCGCTGGTTCGGCCCTGTCTGTCCTGGATTTATCGTACCTGGGTTCAGCTACGACTGGAACGGCAAGGCCGAGGTTAACGCCACCACCCCGTAAACAACATCGAATACCCAAGCTGACGATATTGCCGGTATATGACGCTTTGAAGTCGCCAGGACAACATCGGCAGCATTCACCTTAATCTCGCAAACAGGGCTTAACATGCGCTACGCCAATATTACCGGTTGGGGGAAATGTCTGCCCCCCGCCGCCCTGAGTAACGACGATCTCGGCACCTTTCTCGACACTTCCGATGAGTGGATTCATAGCCGTACCGGCATTCGCTCGCGTCGCATTGCTCATGTAAGTACCTCGGCTCTGGCCACGGTAGCAGCCAGCCATGCTCTGGCCGCCGCCGGTATGGACGCGAGCCGGCTGGACTGCATTATCATGGCCACCGCCAGCCCGGACAGCCTGGTGCCCAGCGCCGCTTCGGCGGTACAACAGTCGCTGGGGGCCGGCCGCGCGGCGGTATTCGACATCAATGCCGCCTGTACCGGCTTTATTTATGGCCTGAGCGTGGGCAGCGCCCTGATCAAGGCCGGCAGCATGCAGCGCGTACTGGTGATCGGCGCCGAACGACTGACTCACTATCTGGACTGGACCAAAAGAGATACCGCCGTACTGTTCGGCGACGGCGCCGGGGCCGTGGTGCTGGAAGCCAGCGAACAACCGGTGGGGCTGCTCGCCGACAAGCTCGGCTGCGACGCAGAGGCCAGAGACATTCTTGCCGTACCCAATTCAGGCACCGACCGCCGTCGTTTCGAGCATATCGATGGCCTGTTCGAGGTCAATTTCGAGGGCAAGGAAATATTCAAGCGTGCGGTCAAGGGCATGGGCGATGCGGCCGCTCATGTGCTGGATCAGGCGGGGGTCACCGAGCAGGATATCGACTTGCTGCTGCCCCACCAGGCCAATATTCGCATTATCGAAACGCTGGCCAAAAAAATGGCATTGCCGCCGGAAAAGGTGATGGTGAACATAGCGCAGTACGGCAATACCTCTGCCGCTACCGTGCCCATCGCCCTGTGCGAGGCGCTGGAGCAGGGACGAGTCAAGCCCGGTGCTTTGCTGCTGACCGCCGCCTTCGGTGCCGGCCTGACCTGGGGCGCCGGCGTGATCCGCTGGGGCGATCGCATCACCCCGCTGAACCGCTCCGATGCAACCCTGCCGCCCTGCGAGCAAAGCGCACTGGAACTACTGGCACCGGCCATCATGGGCTGTCGCCAGGCCCACGGCGGTTGATGGGTCTGTGAAATGAAATGAAATGTGAGGGGTGAGGGGTGAGGGGTGAGGGGTGAGGGGTGAGGGGTGAGGCTAATCGTCTCAGGCCATCGCCTTGACGGCGTTCAACACCTCCAGCATGCGTCCCGGCTGTACCGGCAGCCGGGGATTCAGCTCACTCGACAGCCGCGCCAGGGTGCGCGGGTTCAGGTTGCTGCTGACGTCGGTCGGCAGCAGTTCGTCGCTCGCCCGTAACGGCTCGGCCCGCATCGCCAGCAATAAACGCAAGCTGTCCTGCTGCAGGCCACCGGCCAGGGCCGACAGCTCCGGTGCTCTGGTGCTGTCCTGTTGGTGCGCATAAAGCGGATTTTGCGCCGGCAGTTCGAAATGCTTTCGCCAATCCTGCTGCCCCTGCTCATTTTTTGCCTCTTCGATGCGCGGCAGATCCCGCGCATCTTCGGAAAGCAGCGCCAGCAGCAAACCAAAATCGCTACGACGGCCGTCGATGACCGCCTGGTTAAGGCGATCTCCGAGTTGGCTGTCGTTGACGAGCAGATTGGTATTAAGTTCTGGCAGCATAAAAAGTGCAAATATTAGGCATTTGAATGGTTATCGGCAGCAAGTCCGGTTTTTTTAGTAAAAAATTACCCTTTCGGGGTTCACAAGCTCCCTCTTTTTGGTAATATGCGCCCCACAAAGTGTGGAGGGGTTCCCGAGTGGCCAAAGGGATCAGACTGTAAATCTGACGGCTCAGCCTTCGCTGGTTCGAATCCAGCTCCCTCCACCATCTATTGTTAATCAGTGCCTTAGGCATTGATGTAAGACTTAAAAATTAAAACTGTTTAACGCACTTCATTAAACAGCAACAAGTTAACTCGTGGAGGGGTTCCCGAGTGGCCAAAGGGATCAGACTGTAAATCTGACGGCTCAGCCTTCGCTGGTTCGAATCCAGCTCCCTCCACCATCCTTTAAAAGCCGGTGCTCAGCACCGGCTTTTTTTATGCCTGCTGAAAACACAGCGCGAAGAAACGCTGTAAAAAACCTGTGGTAGGGTCGAATTTATACCAATCTGTAAAACTAACTGGTCTGTTTAGCTGCCCTGTAAAGGTCGAACAAAGGGTCCACTCCACCGACAAAACCGCATCCCTGCGACGCTCAGCACATGACGTCCGACCGCCAAGGATGGCGGGAGTGTCAGCATTGCAGGAGCCTTTGGTGACCTGTCATGTGATGGTCGCTGGAGTAGAACCCTTCATCCGCCCCTGTGCTGCGGCGTCGCCTGTGGGAGTGCCCTGCAGACAACTCGGTGCTTCAGGAGAGGCAGCAGAGATCGGCTCCCACGACCGTGAAATGCCAGGGACGGTATTTCCGAGCTCCCATGGATGGGTTTATTGCGTGTAGTGGGAGGTGACTCTGTTGCCTCTCGTTCCGAGCTTTAAAATAGATCATATTTTTACTTAGGTTGGTATTATTCGACCGCTTTAGGATAGTGCCTCGGTTTCTGGTCGAATAAATTCGACCCTAAAAAAGCACCGAGCTCACAAGCCCGGTGCTTTATAGCTTCGCGCTTACCGCTTTCAGCTTTCTATCCTTCAGGCTTTTCCTTCAGCGCCGCTTCCAGCCGTCGTTGCTGATGCTCCGGCGACTGAGTGTGCCGCGCCAGCAACCGGTACATGGCGGGCACGATAAACAGCGTCAGCAGGGTCGCCAGTGCCACGCCGGCAAACACCACTATACCCACCGCCTGCCGACTTTCGGCGCCGGCACCGCTGGCCAGGATCAGTGGAATCGCGCCCGCCACCGTGGTAAAGGCGGTCATCAGAATGGGCCGCAGACGTCGCACCGACGCCTCGATTAACGCCTCGGCAAACGGCTGCCCCCGGTCACGCAGCTGGTTGGCAAACTCCACGATCAGAATGCCGTTTTTGGTCACCAATCCTATCAGCATCACCATGGCTATCTGGCTGTAGGCGTTAAGGGTCATACCGGTAAAATACAGCCCCAGCAGGCCACCGAGCAGGCCAAGGGGTACCGTCAGCAGCACGATAAAAGGATGCACAAAGCTCTCGAACTGGGCCGCCAGGATCAGAAACACCACCACCAGCGCCAGCCCGAACACGAAGGCCACATCGCCCTGATTGCTTTTGTACTCCAGCGACTCGCCCTTGTAATCGACAGTGGCATTGTCGGGCAGCTGCTCGCGCACCAGGCCGTCCAGATAATCCAGCGCCTCACCCAGGCTATAGTTGCCGACCAGGTTGGCGCTGAGGGTAATCGCCTTCTTGCGATTGTAATGGTTAAGGGAAGGCGAAGCCCCCTGCTCGTTCAGGGTGACCAGGTTGTCCAGCGACACCAGCTCGCCGCCGCCGGTGCGCAGGTAGATGCCGCCCAGATCACTGAGCTGCCTGAAGGCGTCCTGCTGCCCCTTGAGATAGACATCGTACTCTTCCCCCTGGCGGGCATAGGTGGTAATGCCCTGGCCGCCGAGCATGACATTGAGACTGTCGGCCACCTCGGTTACCGAAATCCCCAGCTTGGCCGCCCGCTGCTGATCCACTTCCACCAGCAGCTCGGGTTTGGTCTGGGCATAATCCAGATCCAGATCACTCAGACCCGGGTTATCCCGCGCCAGCCGCTGCAACTGTTCGGCCCAGCCATAGAGTTCGTCGTAGTCGGCCCCGCCCAGCACAAACTCCACCGGTGAGCTGGAGCCGCCCCGAATGGACGAAGGCAGTATCGGAATCACCAGTACATCGGCCACGTCCCGGGTCAGGCCGCGAATACGCCCGACAACGGCTTCGGCCGAGGGCTCGCGTTTATCCCAGGCTTCCAGGCTGGCGATGACGATACCGCTGTTCACCCCGCCACCGAAGCCGGGAGTGCGGACCGTCAGGCTGGTAACGGTGCCATCCTGCTGCAAAGGCGCCAGGCGCGCTTCCACCTCCCCCATGGCCCGGCTCATGCGCTCGAAGCTGGCCCCTTCGGCCCCACGCACCAACACGAAGATCACGCCACGGTCTTCCTTCGGAGTCAGACTCTGCGGTACTTCTCGAAACAACAGGGTAATGAACCCCAGCGCCAGCACCATGGCCACCGGTGCCCACCAGCGATGACTCAGCTCGCTGCCGAGCAGGCGCCGATAGCCCTGTTCCAGTCGGGCAAAGCCTGCATCGAAACGGCTCGCCAGCCAGCCCGGTTGTTGTTTGGGCTTGAGGATCTTGCTGGCCATTACCGGGGTCAGGGTCAGCGCCACCAGCGACGAAAAAGCTACGGCTCCGGCCAGCAATATCGCAAATTCGGTAAAAATACGGCCTATGATGCCGCCCATGAACACGATGGGCAGAAATACCGATACCAGGGTCAGGGTGGTGGCGATCACCGCAAACCCCACCTCGCGCGCACCGTGATAGGCCGCCGCCAGCGGTGAACGGCCCCGCTCCAGGTGATGGTGAATGTTCTCCAATACTACAATGGCATCATCCACCACCAGGCCGATGGCCATGATCAGCGCCATCAGGGTAATGAGGTTGACCGAGTAACCCAGCGCATAGGCCAGGATAAAGGCACTGACCAGCGACACCGGCACCGTTACCGCCGGGATCAGGGTGGCGCGCACCTGCCCCAGAAAGATGTAAATCACCAGTATCACCAGCCCCACCGTGATCATCAGGGTCTGATAGACCTCGCTGATGGCGCTGTCGATAAACACCGAACTGTCGTAGGTCCAGGTCAGTTCGGCCCCTGCCGGCAGAAAGGGCTGCTGGGCAATAATCGCCTGCTTGACCTCGTTCACCACATCCAGGGTATTGGCCTGAGTCTGCTTGACGATGCCCAGCCCCACCACGTTCTGGCCGTTGGAGCGAAACAGGGTATCTTCCGGCTTTTCTCCTTCCCAGATCTCGGCCACGTCGCCCAGATAGACCCGAGCCCCCGAGTCAATGCGGCGAATGCTCAGGGTCTGGAAGTTTACCGCCTGATCGTAACCACGCTGAATGCGGGCGGCGAAGTTCTGCTGGCTGTTTTCCAGGGTGCCGGCCGGCAACTCCACGTTCTGGGCACGCAAGGCGGCGCGAATATCGGCCACCGTGACCCCGCGCGAGGCCATGGCCACCGGATCGAGCCGCACGTTCATCACCCGCTCCTTGCGACCACCGACCCAGACCGAGCTGACGCCGTCGAGCAGGCTGAAACGATCGGCCAGCACGTTCTGGGCATAATCCCCCAGTGCCAGTGGCGACATACCGGTAGAACGCAGCGTTACCCACAAGATGACATCGTTGCGCCCCGTGTCCTTGGTGACGATGGGAGCGTCGGCATCATCGGGCAGGCCGCGGGACGCCCGGGCCACCGCTTCGCGTACATCGCTGGCGGCGTTGTCCAGGTTTCGCGCCGGATCGAACTCGATGGTGATGCTGGAGCGGCCGTCACTGGTGCTGGAGCTGATAAATTTGACCCCGCTGATGCCCGACAACTCGTCTTCCAGTCGCTTGGTGACCTGCGTCTCCAGCACGCCGGCGCTGGCACCGGTATAATCGGTGCGTACCGTCACCACCGGCGAGGTGGTGTCGGGCATTTCCCGAAGCGGCAGCTCAAGAAAGGAAATCAGCCCGAATACGCACAACATCAGGCTCAGTACCGTAGCCAGTACCGGGCGGGAGATAGACAGATCAGAGAGCTTCACTCTGTACCTCCACCTGCATGCCGCTGCGTACCTTGACCGTGCCTTCGCTGATCACCCGCTCGCCAAGGGTCAGTCCGTCGGTAATGGTCACCCGCTCCCCCAGGTTGCGGCCTATGCTCACGTTGCGCCGACTGACCTTGCCCTCGTCATCCACCACAAACACATAGCGCTGCTGGCCCGCATAAAGCAGGCTCTGCGCCGGAATCACCGCCTGGGTGTTGTTATCTACCCTCAGCTGCACCCGCATCAGCATGCCCGGCACCAGCAGTCCCTCGCTGTTATCAAACAGCAAGCGAACCCGGGCGTTGAGGGTGTCTTCATCCACGCGGGGGGCAATGACCGCCAGCTCACCGATAAAGGTCTGCTCGCCATAGGCCTGGGTGTGAGCGCTCAACTGCTCACCCACCTTGAGCAGACGAAAATATTTTTCCGGTACCGCCAGATCCAGCTTGAGGCTGCTCACATCAAGCAGGTTTGCCACCGGTTCGTTGGCCCCGAGCAGGGCGCCGGGCGCCACATCGCTCAATCCTATCACACCACCAAAAGGGGCCTTGATGGTCAGATAGTCCGCCTGCACGCGAGCCGCCTGCAACTTGGCCTCGGCCATGGCCACCACCGCCTGCTGGCCGTTCAGCTCGGTCTGGGTGACCGCCTTGCGCCGGAACAGGGTCTGAAAGTTGTTAAGCACACGACGGGCGTCCATCAGCACCGCTTCGGCTTCGCGTACCGTCGCCTGTGCGGCTCTGTCATCCAGGCTGAGCAACAGCTGATCCCGAGCGATCATCTGGCCGGGCACGAAGTGCACCCTGGTCACCCGGGCACTGACCTGGGGAGAAATGGCCACCTGCTGACTGGCCTTGAGGGTACCAATCAGTTCAATGCCGGCCGTCACCGGCTGCTCGGTGACCCGTACCGTAGAGACCAGCGGCGCACTGCGGGCCAGTACCGCGCTCGGCGTCATGATCGACAGGCTCAACAGGCAGATCAACCAGAGACCGGAGTGATGGTGATGACGAAACATGTTTTTATTCCTTTGTGCATATTGGACCTAGTGTACCCGTTTAGTGCGGCCAGACTATGTCAGCTACCGGCAAAGAGGTAACAAAGTGTGACAAAACCCCACTACGCTTAGTCGAGGATGCAACAGGGCTTAATCGAAGACACCACAAGCCGGCAGGAGCCTCGTCAAGGAGACAGTATGAAGCAGGGAAAAATTCTGATCACCGGGGTAGCCCAGGGGCTGGGACTGGGCATGAGCCGCTACTTTCTGCAACACAACTATCAGGTAGTGGGGGTCGATATCGACAAGGATGCCCTCACCCGGCTGGACGACGCCGGATTGCCCGGCCTGCAACTGGTTCACCTCGATGTCAGCGAAGAAACCTCGGTACAGGCGCTGAGCCGACTGATTGAACGTCAGTTCGGGCAGATCGATGGCATCATCAACAACGCCGCCATCAGCCAGCCCCATCATGAACCACTGGCTCAGCTCCCCCTGTCGCACTGGCAGCGGGTGCTGGCGGTCAACCTTACCGGCCCCATGCTGATCAGCAAGCATGTGGCCCCCCTGCTCAAGCCGGGCGGGTCCATCATCAATATCGCCTCGACCCGGGCGCATCAGTCCGAGCCCGACAGCGAGGCCTATGCTGCCGCCAAGGGCGGACTCATCGCCCTGACGCATGCCATGGCCATCAGCCTGGGGCCGGATGTGAGGGTCAATGTCATCAGCCCGGGCTGGATTGATGTGAGTCGGCTGCAGCCAAACCCCATGGAGCCGGCGCCCAGCCGGCACGATCACGGCCTGCACCCGGCCGGCCGGGTGGGTGACGTCGACGATGTGGCGGCGCTGGCGCGATTTCTGTTATCCGACGAGGCCGGCTTTATTACCGGTCAGGAATATATTATCGACGGCGGCATGAGCAAACGGATGATCTATCCGGACGGGGCGACTGCCGACTGACCCCGGTTTCTGCTAGCATGGCGCCCTCTTTTTTGTATCGGGCGCCGTAATGAAAGTTGTTTCCTTCAATATCAATGGACTCAGGGCGCGTTTGCACCAGTTGCAGGCGCTTATCGACAAACACCAGCCGGACATCATAGGTCTGCAGGAAATCAAGGTTCACGACGACGCCTTTCCGCTGGCCGCCGTGGAAGCCATGGGCTATCACGTGCACTTTCATGGCCAGAAAGCTCATTACGGCGTGGCCATGCTGAGCAAGCAGGCCCCGCTTGCAATCCAGAAGGGCTTTCCCGGTGATGAAGAAGATGCCCAGCGACGCATGATCATGGGCCGTTTCGCCCGCCCCGACGGAAGCGTGCTGACCGTGCTCAACGGTTATTTCCCTCAGGGCGAAAACCGCAGCCACGAAACCAAGTTTCCGGCCAAGACCCGCTTTTATGCAGATTTGCAACGCTATCTGACCGAGCACCATCAGCCGGATGACGCGGTTATCGTGATGGGAGACGTGAATATTTCCCATACCGATCTGGATATCGGCATCGGCGAGCCCAACCGCAAACGCTGGCTGCGCGAGGGTAAGTGCTCCTTTCTGCCGGAAGAACGGGAATGGATGAACACGCTGATGGGCTGGGGACTGATCGACACCTGGCGGCTGCAGAACCCGGAAGAGAGCGCGCGGTATTCCTGGTTCGACTACCGCAGCAAGGGCTTCAACGACAACCGCGGCCTGCGCATCGACCTGATCCTCGCCACCCGGCCGCTGGTCGAGCAGTTGATCGACACCGGTATCGACTACGAGCTGCGCGGTATCGAAAAGCCCTCGGATCACGCCCCCATCTGGGCCACTTTTGGCTGAGGGATACATTGGATCGGGATGGGAATAAGAGATACTTGCTGATGAGTATCTCTTTCTTCGTAGGGTCGAATTTATTCGACCAGAGGTATGGCTCTCAGGTCAGGCTGGTCCATTGAAATGGACCCTACGGGACGAGCTGGCTTGCGGTTTTGTAGCCGCCGCTTCAGCTGGCGGATCAGACCACGCGAGACCGTCAGGCGATATGCAGTTCTTGCAGACATACCGTTACCTGCAAGTTTGCGCCGCATAAATGGGCTCGGTATTACATATAAATGCAGGTTATCAGCCCCGCTACAGCCCCAGTATTTCCTTGGCGAAGGGAATGCTGAGTTTGCGTTTGGCCTGAAAAGAAGCGTTGTCGAGCAGATCGAGAGCCGCAAGCAGGGTACTCATGTCGCGGGATAACCGATTGAGCAGAAAGCGGCCCACATCGGTGGGCAGCTTGAAGCCGCGCAATTCGGCTCTCAGCTGCAGGGCACTGAGCTTGCCTTCATCATCCAGCGGTTTCAGCTGATAGGCCACGCCCCAATCGAGGCGCGAGGCCAGATCCGGCAGTGCCAGCCCCAGGTTGCGCGGCGCGTTGATGGCACTGATCACCAGGGAGCCCGGCGCCCGCTCGCGGCGGCGATTGAAGAAGTTGAACACGGCCCGCTCCCACTCTGCCACCCCGGCAATGGCATCCAGATTATCCAGACACACCAGCGCCAGCAGCTCCATGCCGTCCAGTATGCGCGTCGACATGTTCTGATAGCTGTCGAGCGAAATATAGGCCGCGGTCTCACCTTCCCCATCCAGCTCGGCACAGGCGGCATGCAGCAGGTGAGAGCGGCCACTGCCCTGCTGCCCCCAGAAATACAGCAGCTCGTCACCCTGACCGATGGCCGCATTTTTAAGGGCGGTGATCAGCTGGGCGTTATCGCCCGGATAAAAACTGGCAAAGGTTTCATCATCCGGCAGCTGTACCGCCAGCGCCAACTGGGCTGGCTGGTTATCTTCTTCATCGCCGTTAATCACGTGTGGCTCCCGACCAGCTGAATTCCCGCTCACCGGTTACGGTCAGTCCGCCAATAGTGGTCAACGCCTGCAGCACGGCGGCGCGAGAGCCGTATAGGTCCAGTCGATAACGTCCCTGAGAGCCGGCGCTATCAACCACAAAAACCGACCCCACTCCATCGAGTTGGCGCAACTTGCGCTCCAGCAACACAGTGTCTGCAAACCGGCGCAGACCGGAAACCACTATGGTCAGTTCGCCGCCGGCATCCACCTCGGCCAGCAACGGCTGTTCCGGCGCCGGATTGGCAGGCCGGGGCGCCCGTCTCTGTGCATGCTTTTCAACCCAGTAACGATTGAGACGCGCCATCAGTTTGGTCACCGCATCGGCACCCGACTCCAGTTTACCTTCGAGCAGCGGCGTCACTTGCTCGGAGCCAAACAGCTGCCAGCGGCCGCCCTCCGTGCCCTGCTCCACTGCCAGCCAGTATTCTGCGCCGTAGCGCCGGCTGGCCTCACGCAGAGGCTTGGCAGCAAACAGCTCGCGGGGGTCCAGCGTCATGTGCTCGTCCAGATCCCACAGTGGCCATAGCAGCGGTATCTGATAGGCATTAGAGGCTCGTCGCCAGGAGCGGTTTGCCTCGCTGCGGGCACGCCCCTCTGTCGACAGCCACACCAGCAAGGTCGGCCTCGGCGCCAGCGAAAACGGCAACTCGGCGCCTTGCAGCAAGGCCAGCAACTCTGCTTCGTTGAACACGGCGTTATAGCCGGATCCTGTCGGCTCCGCCTGCAGGTAGCGCGACAGTTCTCGACCCACTTCATCCTGCACCCAGGAGTTCTCTGCTCGGCCGCCGGTCAGGCGATCCAGCACCAACTCCACCGCCTGGGTCCGCGCCTCGCTTCGGTTATAGGGGGCCGGATCAAGCTTAACCTCAAACACCGAGTGAGCCGACGCGGCAGCCGAACACAGCAGCAGCGTCGTCAGCAACAGATTTTTCAACATCAAGTTACCACTTTTGAAAAGCATGAGGCGCATGATAACCACAGACATGAATGCAAACCAGACTCAATGGGGCTGTGCTCTGGGTAGTACCAGATTCAACAGTATGCCGACGATGCCACACAGGCTGATGCCCTGCAGGCTGAAACCGCCGATACCGAAGGCCATGCCGCCGATGCCGAAGATCAGGATCACCGCCACAATGCACAGGTTGCGTGCCTGAGACAAATCCACCTGATGCTTGATCAGGCTGTTCAGGCCCACGGTCGCGATGGAGCCGAACAGCAGAATCATGATGCCGCCCATCACCGGGGTCGGAATGCTCAGCATCAGGGCGCCGAATTTACCGACAAAGGCCAGCACGATGGCAAAGCCCGCCGCCCAGGTCATGATCACCGGGTTGAAATTCTTGGTCAGCATCACGGCGCCGGTCACCTCGGAATAGGTGGTGTTGGGCGGACCACCGAACATAGAGGCACCAACCGTGGCCAGGCCATCACCCAGCAGGGTGCGGTGCAGACCCGGTTTCTTGATATAATCCTTGCCGGTAACCGAGCTGATGGCCAGCACGTCACCGATATGTTCGATGGCGGGCGCGATGGCCACCGGCAGCATGAACAACACCGCCTGCCAATGCCATTCGGGCGCGACAAAATGCGGCAGAGAGAACCAGGCCGCCTCGCGTACCGGCGTAAAGTCGACCACGCCGAACCACAGTGCCAGGCTGTAGCCCACCGCGATGCCGGCGGTAATGGGCACCAGCCGAAATACCCCTTTCGCCACCGTGGATACCAGCAGGGTGGTCACCAGCGCCGACAGCGACAGCCACAACGCCACATCGTTGGCCATCATTTCGGATGCACCATCACCGCTCTTGCCGATGGCCATGTTCACCGCCATCGGCGCCAGCCCCAGACCGATCACCATGATCACCGGCCCGACCACCACCGGCGGCAACAGCCGGGTCAGTAAAGCGGTACCGCGCCAGCGTACCAGCTGGCTAAGCAGCACATACATGACACCGGCCGCCATCAATCCGCTCATGGTGGCGGGAATGCCCCAGGTTTGCACGCCGTACAGAATCGGGGCGATAAAGGCGAAAGAAGACGCCAGAAAAATCGGTACCTGACGCTTGGTGCACAACTGAAAAATCAGGGTGCCGAAACCGGCGGTAAACAGGGCCACGTTGGGATCCAGGCCGGTGATCAGCGGCATCAGCACCAGGGCGCCAAAGGCCACAAACAGCATCTGGGAGCCGGCCAGAGCCTGGCGCAACGGGGTATTGGCCGCACTCTGGCTGTGGGCCAGAACGTCGGGTTGATTAACTGAACTCATCTTTTATTTACCTTGAACAAACGGAAAAAAACCGGCCTGCGCCGGTTTTGACTTACTTGGTACCAAAAATCTTGTCGCCGGCATCACCGAGACCGGGAATGATATAACCATTCTTGTCGAGCCGCTCGTCAACAGAGGCACAATACAGCTCTACGTCCGGGTGAGCGGCTTCCAGCGCCTTGAGGCCTTCGGGGGCAGCCACCAGCACGATCACCTTGAAGTGCTGACAGCCTTTTTCCTTCAGCAGATCGATGGTGGCGATCATGGAGCCGCCGGTAGCCAGCATGGGATCGACGATCAGCGCCATCCGTTCGTCGATATGGCTGACCAGCTTGTTGAAGTAATGTACCGGTTGCAGTGTTTCTTCGTCACGATAAACCCCCACCACGCTGACCCGGGCACCGGGCATATGCTCCAGCACCCCGTCCATCATGCCCAGGCCGGCACGCAGAATCGGTACTACGGTCACTTTCTTGCCCTTGAGCTGATCAACATCGGTCGGGCCGTGCCAACCATTGATGGTGGTTTTCTCGGTTTCAAAATCGGCAGTGGCTTCATAGGTCAGCAGGCTGCCGACTTCCTTTGCCAGTTCACGAAAGCGTTTGGTACTGATATCGGCTTCCCGCATCAGACCCAGCTTGTGTTTCACCAAAGGGTGCTTAACTTCAACAACTTTCATCAACCTATTCTCCCGACGCCCTGACTGTATGCACATGCACAAAAAAACCGCGGGATTTTAGCATAAAATAGCGCCCTGCGGCAGGCATTCAGGGTAAATTTTAGCAAAGGATGTCGTCTTCTTCCTGTTTAGCCTTGTTCGGCCCCTTGTTTTAAACTGTGAGTTTTAAACTGTGAGCCTGTCGTTAAAGGTGACGGGCATCTACCTAAGGTCCCCTATCAAGCGCCCGCCGGGCAATATCGAATCATCCACTCACATTCACTGCAAGAACATGGTCTGACAGGCCAACGTCGGTGGCACTGCCTCGCGCATTAAATTAGAATAGCGGCCGAAACAGTGACTAACAGCCGGCAACGGTGCCAACAGCCGCCAACAAGAGCCAACCGGTACCAGATCCGCTCCTAAATAAAATGACAAGGTAACCACTCGTGACGCAGAAAAAACCCCTGAGCTATAAAGATGCCGGTGTAGATATCGATGCCGGTAACGCCCTGGTTGAACGCATCAAAGGCGTCAGCCGTCGCACTCAACGCCCGGAAGTCATGGGTGGACTCGGGGGCTTCGGTGCCCTGTGCCAGCTGCCGACCGGTTACAAGGAGCCGGTGCTGGTCGCCGGCACCGACGGCGTAGGCACCAAGCTGCGCCTGGCCATCGATCTCAAGCGTCATCAGGGCGTGGGCATCGATCTGGTCGCCATGTGCGTGAATGACCTGATTGTGCAGGGTGCCGAGCCGCTGTTCTTCCTCGACTACTACGCCACCGGCAAGCTGGACGTCGACACCGCCGCCGACGTGGTGACCGGTATCGGCGAAGGCTGCGAGCTAAGTGGTTGCGCCCTGATCGGTGGTGAAACCGCCGAAATGCCCGGCATGTACGAAGCCGGCGACTACGACCTGGCAGGTTTTTGTGTTGGTGTAGTAGAAAAAAGCGGAATTATCGACGGCACCAAAGTCGGCGCCGGTGATGCGCTGATCGCCTTAGGGTCAAGCGGCCCCCACTCCAACGGTTATTCCCTGATCCGCAAGGTGCTGGAAGTCAGCGAGGCCGATCTGCAACAGCCGCTGGGTGATGGCACCCTGGCCGATGCACTGATGGCCCCGACCCGCATCTACGTGAAGCCGGTACTGGAGCTGATCAAGCAGTTCGACATCCATGCGCTGAGCCACATCACCGGCGGCGGCTTCTGGGAAAACATTCCCCGCGTGCTGCCTAAAGGTGCCAAGGCCGTTATCGACGGCAGCAGCTGGCAGTGGCCGCAGGTGTTCGGCTGGTTGCAGCAGGCCGGTGGTGTGGAAACTCATGAAATGTATCGCACCTTCAACTGTGGTGTGGGCATGGTGATTGCCCTGCCGGCCGACCAGGCCGACGCCGCCGTCAAGTTCATGCAGGACGCGGGCGAGCAAGCCTGGGTTATCGGTCAGATCGACAATGCGGCCGACGGCGAAGAGCAGGTCGAGATCAAATGAAGCGTATCGTCGTCCTGATTTCCGGCAACGGCAGCAATCTGCAGGCGTTGCTGGATCAGTCCGCCGCCGGCCTGCTGGGCGGCGACGTGGTGGCCGTCGTCAGCAACAAGGCCGACGCCTATGGTCTGGAACGTGCCCGCATCGCGGGCACCGCCACGGCGGTATTGCCCAGCAAGGACTATGCGGATCGGGACAGCTTTGATGCGGCGTTAATGACGCAAATCGACAGCTATGCGCCCGATCTGGTGGTACTGGCCGGCTTTATGCGCATCCTCACCCCCGGTTTTGTGCGCCATTATCAGGGACGAATGATCAATATTCATCCTTCCCTGCTGCCCAAATACCAAGGGCTGCATACGCATAAAAGAGCCATTGAGGCCGGTGACAGCGAGCACGGCTGCAGCGTGCACTTCGTTACCGAAGAGCTGGACGGCGGCCCGGTGGCATTGCAGGCCAGGGTGCCCATCTTTGCCGGTGATGACGAAGCGGCCGTGGCCGAGCGGGTACAGGTGCAGGAGCACGCTATTTATCCGTTGGTGGTGCGCTGGTTCTGCGACGGTCGTCTGATGATGCAGCAAGGTAGTGCCTTTCTGGACGGCACCTTGCTGCCCGCTCAGGGTCACGCCGGAGAGTAATTTTCTTCTGCTACTGAAAAAGCGCGCTTATGGTGACATAAGCGCGCTTTTTGTTGTGTGAATGCAGATAAATCATGGTTCCAGAGGCAACACAGCAGCCTCCCACGACACGCCATGAACTCATCCCTGAGGGCTCGGGAAATGCCGTCCATGGCATTTCACGGTCGTGGTAGTCGATCTCTGTTGCCTCTTCTCAAGCATCGAGTTGTCTGTAGGTGGCGCTAACAGACAACGCCGGTGCATCAAGGAGGACAAAGGGATCTGCTCAGCCGACCATCCGCGCTACGGATGGCGCGGCTGAGCCTCCAGGGAGGGATTCACGGCGAGTCGGGGGAGCGGGCCCTTTGTTCGACTTTTATACAAAAATGAAATAGATCATTTGTTTAGTGAGATTGGTATTAGAGCCATCTGCAGGGAACAAGCTCACAAATCGGTAGCCGCGATTCGTTCGCCCAGCAGGAAGAGGTTGAACTCGCCCGGTTGCATCTTGTGCCACTGCTCGTTGTTGGTCAGCGGCTGGGTGGCGATCACGGTCACGATATCGTTGGGCGTGGTTTCCTTCTGAAAGTCGATTTCGACTTCTTCATCGATTAGCCGGGCCGGGCCGAAGGGGGCGCGGCGGGTAATCCAGTGCAGATTGTTGCTGCAATAGGTCATCAGATATTCGCCGTCGGTGAGCAGCATGTTGAACACGCCGAGCACACGCAACTGATCGCACAGGCCGGCCACATAACGGAACATGGCGGCCATGTCCGTGGCATCATGGGGTTTGGTGGGAAACTGGCGCTCCATGGCATCCAGAATCCAGCAAAAGGCGAGCTCGCTGTCGGTTTCACCCACTGGCTTGTGCCGCCCGGTTTCAAGATGGTCGTAACCGCTCAACTGGCCGTTGTGGGCAAAGGTCCAGTACCGGCCCCACAGCTCCCGGGTAAAGGGGTGAGTGTTCTCCAGCGCGATGCCGCCCCGGTTGGCCTGCCGGATATGACTGACCACAGAGCAGCTCTTGATCGGATACTCCTGTACCAGCCTGGCGATGCGCGACTGACTGGACGGCTGCGGATCCTTGAAGGTACGCAGTCCCTTGCCTTCGTAAAACACGATACCCCAGCCATCCTTGTGGGGGCCGGTGCGGCCGCCCCGCTGCATCAGGCCGGTAAAGCTGAAGCAGATATCGGTGGGTACGTTGGCGCTCATCCCTAGCAATTCACACATATCGCTTATCCCTGCTCCATCTCTTTTTCGACCAACTGGATCAGAATATGAATGATCTTGATGTGTACTTCCTGAATCCGGTCCGCATAACCGAAGTGAGGGACGCGAATTTCCACATCCGCCAGACCGGCCATCTTGCCGCCGTCCTTGCCGGTCAGGGCAATCACCTGGATGCCTTTGGCCTTGGCCGCTTCGATGGCCTTGAGAATATTGCCGGAGTTACCGCTGGTAGAGAGACCGAACAGCACGTCCCCTTCCCGCCCTACCGCTTCCAGATAGCGGGAAAATACGTATTCATAACCGAAGTCGTTGGCAACGCAAGACAAATGGCTGGGATCGGAGATGGCGATGGCCGGATAACCCGGGCGGTTTTCCCGATAGCGCCCGGTCAGCTCTTCGGCAAAGTGCATGGCATCGCAATGAGAGCCGCCGTTTCCGCAAGACAACACCTTGCCACCGGCCTTGAAGCTGTCGGCCAGCAACTTGGCCGCCTGCTCGATGGCCTGAATATTGGCATCATCGGCCAGAAAGCGATTCAGCACTTCGGCGGCGTCGGTCAGTTCGCTACGGATCAGATCCTGATACATGAAATTGCCTCTCACTCACGATAAAAGGGCATTTTGGCACAAGTCACCCGCAGCGGGAAGCCGGGCGATCCCGGCCACCGCCTGTTGTGGTGAGAGTGCGGCAGAATCGGGAAGAATGGCGCCCTTTTCTTTAACTTTTTCGCAGCTTGCTTTAAACATTTGTATGAATTACAACTAGGAGCACCCAAACAGGTCAGACCTCACAGCCGCACTGATGCCGGTAAAAGGAGTTATTGATGATTACCCTGCTGCTACTGCTGATTTCCTGGAGCATTCTGGCGTACCGCCGCTCCCGCCTGTCCACGACCACCCTGATCAGCGCATTGGTACTGGCGGTGGGCACCCTGTTGGGCGAGGTTCACTCCAGCCTTTGGCTGATTTTTGCCGTGCTGGCCGCGTTGCTTAACATGACGCCGCTGCGATCCGGCCTGCTCAGCCGCCCGCTGTTCGGCTTGTATAAAGGGCTGATGCCGGAGATGTCTTCCACAGAGCGCGAAGCCATCGAGGCCGGTACCACCTGGTGGGAGGCCGAGCTGTTTCGCGGCAAACCGGACTGGCACACCCTGCACCAATATCCTCAACCGAAGCTCAGTGCCGAAGAGCAGGCCTTCATGGACGGTCCGGTAGAGCAGGTGTGCCGCATGACCAACGACTGGGAGGTGACTCACGAGCGCGCCGATCTGTCGCCCGAGGTCTGGGATTACCTGAAAAAGCAGGGCTTCTTCGCCATGATCATCGAAAAGCAGTATGGCGGCCTGGCGTTTTCTGCCTATGCCCAGTCCCGCATCCTGCAAAAACTGTGCAGCACCAGCGCCGTGCTGGCTTCAACCGTCGGTGTGCCCAACTCCCTTGGCCCGGGCGAGTTACTGCAGGAATACGGCACCCGGGAGCAGAAGGATCACTATCTGCCCCGGCTGGCCCGCGGCGAAGAGGTTCCCTGCTTTGCCCTCACCGGGCCGGAAGCGGGCTCCGACGCCGGCGCCATTCCCGATGTGGGCCTGGTGTGCATGGGCGACTGGCAGGGCGAGCGAGTACTGGGCATGCGTCTGACCTGGAACAAACGCTACATTACCCTGGCGCCCATCGCCACCGTGCTCGGGCTGGCGTTCAAGCTTAAGGATCCAGAAGGTTTGCTGGGCGGCGAGACCGATCTCGGCATCACCTGCGCCCTGATCCCCACCACCACCCCCGGCGTAAAAATAGGTCGCCGTCATTTTCCGCTGAACGTGCCCTTTCAGAACGGCCCCACTCAGGGCGAAGAGGTGTTCGTGCCCATCGACTTCATCATCGGTGGTCGGCGAATGGCCGGTCAGGGCTGGCGCATGCTGATGGAATGCCTGTCGGTGGGTCGCGGCATCACCCTGCCCTCAACCGGCACCGCCGGTACCCGGGTCTCGGCACTGGCCTCCGGTGCCTACAGCCGTATTCGTCGCCAGTTTCGGCTACCCATCGGTAAGATGGAAGGCATCGAAGAGCCGCTGGCTCGCCTCGGCGGTAACGCCTACCTGTCCGATGCGGCCAGCATGCTGACCGTAACCGGCATCGATCTGGGCGAAAAGCCTTCGGTGGTGTCGGCCATCGTCAAATATCATCTCACCGATCGCAGTCAGCGCAGCATCATCGACGCCATGGACATTCACGGCGGCAAGGGTATCTGCATGGGGCCCAACAACTACCTGGCCCGCGGTTATCAGGGCGCCCCCATCGCCATCACGGTCGAAGGCGCCAACATCCTGACCCGCAGCATGATCATCTACGGCCAGGGTGCCATTCGTTGCCATCCTTACCTGCTGGCGGAGATGCTGTCGGTGCAGGAGCCGGATGCCCGCAAGGCGCTGACGCAATTCGACCAGGCGGTATTTGGCCATCTCGGCTTCGCCATCGGCAACCTGGTGCGCAGCCTCTGGTTCGGCTTTACCGGGGCCCGCTTCAGCCCGACGCCGGTTGCTGATGACACAGCGCCTTATTACCGCCAGATGAACCGGCTGAGCGCCAACCTGAGCCTGTTGTCGGATGTGGCCATGGCCAGCCTCGGCGGCGAGCTCAAGCGCAAGGAACGACTGTCGGCCCGCCTCGGTGACGTGCTGAGTCAGCTGTATCTGGTGTCCGCCACTCTCAAGCGCTTCAACGACGAAGGCCGCCCGGCCGAAGTGTTGCCGCTGGTACACTGGGCCTGTCAGGATGGCCTGTACCGTGCACAGGTGGCACTGGTGGAGCTGCTCGACAACTTTCCCGCCCCCCTGTTGGGCAAAACCCTCAAGTTCCTGCTGATGCCCTATGGTGCCCCGTTCAAACGGCCTTCGGACCGGCTGGATCATCAGGTTGCCCGCGCCCTGCAAACGCCGGGAACGGTACGCCAGCACATCGGCGACGGGCTCTACTTGGCCGCCGAGGATGGTAACCCGCTGGGCATGCTGGAGCAGGCCTTCACCGACGTCCTCGCCGCCGAGCCGGTATTCGACAAAATCACCCAAATCCTCGGCCGCCGGTCCTTCACCCGGCTGGATCAGCTGGCTAAAGAGGCTCTGAGCGCCGACATCATTGACTCACAAGAAGCCGCCCTGCTGCAGCAGGCGGAAGCCAGCCGCTTGCGCACCATCAACGTCGACGACTTCGAGCCACAGGCGCTGGTGGCCAACAAGGCGCTGTTCAACGACGCCATGCTGAACAAGAGCACTTGATTGATGCTGGTCACTCGAGGCTTTTTGAGTACAATAATGATATACATTTAATACAATTAACTTACAGGTCTGGCACATGGTCGTAAAACCCCGTATCGCAGCATTAATCAACCATTTGCAGCAAGGGCTGCTGGAACGGGACACCCCAGCCAGGCTGGCGTTGCTGGCGGCCCTGTCCGGTGAACACCTGCTGCTGCTGGGCCCACCCGGTACCGCCAAGAGTGAACTGGCCCGCCGCCTGCACACCCTGGTGGATGACGGCCGTTACTTCGAGCGGCGGCTGACCCGCTTTTCGGTACCGGAAGAACTGTTCGGCCCGCTGTCCATCAAGGCGCTGGAGCAGGACCGTTACCTGCGCCAGACCAAAGGCTACCTGCCGGAAGCCGCCATCGCCTTTATCGACGAAATCTTCAAGGCCAACAGCGCCATCCTCAACAGCCTGCTGACCCTGCTCAACGAACGCCAGTTCGACAACGGCAGCGAACGGGTGCGAGTGCCGCTGGTTTCGGTGATCGCCGCCAGCAACGAGCTGCCCGACGGAGCCGAGCTGAACGCGCTATACGACCGTTTTCTGCTGCGTTTTCAGGTGGCGCCGATACAGGACGACAGCTTTACCGCCCTGCTGACCCTGAATCACGATTATCAAGCACCCTCGCCCGAGCAATGCCTGAGCCGGGACGATCTGAGTGCCATTCGCGACGGCGCCGAGCAACTGCAGCTGGCCGATGCGCTGATCCGGCTGCTGCACAGCCTGCGTGCCTTTCTGGCCGAGCAGGATATTCCGGTGTCGGATCGACGCTGGCGCAAGGTGGTCAAGCTGCTCAAGGTGTCCGCCTTCTGCAATGGCGAGACCGAAGCCGGCCTGTTTGATGCCTGGTTGTTGCCCCACTGCCTGTGGCAGCAACCGGAGCAGTTCGAGCAACTGAACGACTGGCTGCACCGGCACATCGCCGCCGATCCGGGCTTCAGCCCCGAACTGATCACCGAGCTGGTCGACAGCTGGCAGCAACGGCTGGAGCAGGATGCGGATCCTGTGCTGCCGGCATTGAACGAACAGGGCTATCAGCTCTATCTGGACGAGCAGGGCCAGCCGGTCACCGAAGCCCGGGGCCAGCGCCCGCGCCGCAATGCCAGGGGCGAGCCCCTCTTTCGTCAGCCCCGGTTGCCGGACGCCAGCTTTACCGCCGATGAAATTCGCAACCTCGGCGGCAGTCTGGACCAATACCAGCCGCTGCTGGAAAGCTATCAGCGCCCCACCGCCCTGCAGCCCAAGGCCTGGCCGGCGACGCACATCGCCTCGCGTCTGCGCCAGCTCGATGAACGTATCGACGAGCTGACCCATTATCTCGGCTGGCTGGGTCAGCAGCTGAACGGCCTGAGCGAGCGCCTGCGCCAGCACCTGTGGCTGGAGCAGGATCTGGCCACTCAGGCGACGCGCCAGCTGGAGCGGCAGCAACAGCAATTGCAACAGCAACGGGAACGGTTGCAACAGCTGCACCGTGACTTTGCCGCCCTGCCGGTCGAGGACTGACCCGTGAGCGCCCCTTTGCCGCCCGGACTGAGCCCACTGGCATCGATTCCGGAACACCTGTTTGCGCTGGTGGTGACCCACCCGATCGGCAGCCTGCTGCCCAGGGCCACCCAGGTGCAACACATGCTGGAACAACTGGATAAGGGCAAACTGCCCCGGCCCGGTAGCTGGCTCAACAGCAGTACCGAACGCCGACTTCGCCAGTTACTGGTGCGCTCCGGCGCGCTGGATTACTGCAAGCAAACCCCGGAAGTGGCCCAGGCGGTGGTGCAGGACATTCTGCTGGCGCTGGAGCAGGTAGAGCTGAGCTGGCCGGCCACCGCCATAGGGCTGACGCTGCACGGAACTCCGGCCAGCCTGGCACAAGCCCGCGCCCGGGCACGCCATACTCGCAGCGAGCTGAACAAGCTGGCCGAACAGTGGCAGCACAGGGTCAGCCTGTGGCAGTCACTGGATCAGGTGGCGGAAGAGCTGGGCATAGCCCCGGCCATCGGCACCGACCAGAACAGCGGCCAGCTACGCGATCGCGCCTGGTTTGATCTGTTGCGGCTCAGTCAGTGGGTGGCACAAATTCAGCCATTGCAGCGCCTGCTGCAGTTGCTGGGCCAGCAAAGGCCGAACCCGGAGCAAAGCGCCAGCCTGAGCCGGCTGATGCAGCAGATGAGCCCGAAGGAGCAAGGTCCGCAGGAGCGAAAAATACCCGGTGTTCCGATGGAAACCCAGGGCATTACCCGCTCCGACAATCTGGCCCGTATGCTGCCGCTGGAGGCGGCCTTCATGGGCCACGAGGTACTGCACATGCTGTGGCATGCCCGCCGGGCCGAGCAGGGATTACTCAGCTATGCGGTGGCCGGGGTCATGCCCATCGACGCCGGCAACGACTGGACGTCTCCCCGCTCCGGCAAGGGCGAAGGTGCCGGTCAGGGTCTGCAACAGGGACCCCTTATTCTGTGTCTGGATACCTCGGCTTCCATGCACGGCATGGCAGAGCAGGTCTCGAAAGCGCTGGTGCTTGAAACCCTGCGCCTGGCCAAAAAACAGAATCGAGGTTGTCTTATCTACCTGTTCGGCGGCGCCGATGAACTGCTGACCCTGGATAACCAAACACTGACCCTGCCCGAGCTGCTGGACATGCTGCGCGGCTCCTTCAGCGGCGGCACCGACGTCAATACGCCGCTGCAGGCGGCCTTGCAGCGGCTGCAGCAGCAAGGCTGGCAGCAGGCGGATATTCTGCTGGTGAGCGACGGCGAGTTTCAGGTCGACGCCGCCCTGCGCCAGCAGGTAGACCAGGCCAAGGAAAAGCAGGGGGTGCGCCTGTTCGGGTTACAGCTTGGCTATGCCACCGCCCTGCACGCCATGAGCCAGCTATGCGATCCGGTGCATCTGTTCAGCGACTGGAAAAGCCTGGAGCAGGCCGCACGCCTGCAGTAATGGCCGTTTATCCCCGGCGCAGCAAGACCTGCCGGGGTTCGCCGGGTCCGAAATAATCCGGCTCCTCAGTCTCAAATTCAAATCCCAGCGAGCGGTAGAGTCCCGCCGCCGGGTTATTCGGGTGTACGGTCAAGCGTTGCTCGCAACAGCCGCGCTGTGCCAGCTCGGCCAGCAATCGTTGCAGCAATGCCCTGCCGATCCCCAGGCCCCGCTGCCGTTCATCCACCGCCAGCGACAGAATCCAGCCCTGCTCTTTCGCCTCGCCCATGCTGCCCAGGGCATATCCCACAAGCCCCGCTTCGCTTTCCGCCACCAGCAGGGTGCCCGGCCACAGATCAAGCGCCTGACGAATAAAAAAATCAGGATAGCCGTGTTCACCAAAGCCTCCCAGCTCCAGCCGAAAGACCTCACCCAAATCGGCCTTGGTCGCCGCTCTTATCTTCATTCTCACTCCCGGGCCTGCATGTCGGCCAATGCTCGTTACATGGCGGTAAATGGTAAAGCAAAGTCCGCCGTCGGCATAATGCTGACGGCTTTCTCCTAGCCACAAGTCTACTGGTTTGCTAGTACGTACAAAGAGACATCAGGGTTACCTCTTCCGACACGCTACAAGTACATATATGTAACGCTCACACATGCCATCCGTGGCATGTGATGGTCGGCTGAGCCAATCCCTGCCGTCTCTTCTTGACAACTGAGTATCCGGTTGACGATGCCAACAGGAGACGCCAATACATCAAGGAGGACAAAGGGATCTGCTCCAGCGACCGTTGGTGCCATGGATGGCGCCGTCGAGCCTCCATGGATGGATTCACGGCGGGTCGGTGGAGCGGGCTCTTTGTCCGGGATTGAGCCCCCAAAGGCGGTCAAATAACAACCAAACCGATGTCATGCACTAAGCTCTAATGAGGATGGAACTGGAGAAAATAAGATGAGCTGGCGTGGGCCGTTATTATTGTTAGTGCTGTTATTGTGGCTGGGGCTGGGAATGCAGGCGTTGGCGCAAGAGCGTTACTGGCAGCTTGACGTCAAGGGCGGCATCGGCCCCGGCACCTCGGACTTTATCGTCACCGAGCTGAATCAGGCACAGACAGAGAAACCCGCCTTCGTACTGCTGAACATGGACACCCCCGGTGGCCTTTACAGCGCCACCCGGGACATCATCACCGCCATACTGGAATCACGCATACCGGTCGTGGTCTATGTGTCACCCGGTGGCGCCCGTGCCGCCTCGGCCGGCACCTATATTCTCTATGCCAGCCATGTGGCCGTCATGGCGCCGGGTACCCATCTGGGCGCGGCCACGCCGGTGCAGATAGGCGGCCCCTCCCTGCCTGGTACACCGACCGAAAAAGACAAGAGCACAGACAAGAGTGAAGACGAAGACCCGCAGGATACGTCGTCTCCCGGTAGCACCGCCATGGAACGCAAGACCCTGAACGATGCCATCGCCTATATTCGTTCTCTGGCCCAGCTGCGCGGACGCAACGCCGACTGGGCCGAGCTGGCGGTACGCGATGCCGCTACTCTCACCGCCACCGAGGCGCTGGACAAAAATGTCATCGAGCTGATCGCCGACGATATACCGGCCCTGCTGCAGGGCCTTGACGGTCGCACACTGGAGCTACACGGCAGCAGCTATACCTTTGCCAGCTCCGGACTGCAGGGCGAGCAGCGCCAGCCCGACTGGCGCCAGCGCTTTATCATCACCATCAGCAACCCCAATATCGCCTATCTGCTGATGCTGGTCGGCGTCTATGGTCTCCTGCTGGAGTTTTACAGCCCCGGCTTCGGCGTGGCCGGGGTCACCGGCGCCATCTGCCTGATGCTGGCCTTGCTGGCGTTGCAGATGCTGCCGTTCAGTACCGCCGGACTGGCCCTGCTGGGGCTGGGACTCGCATTGATGGTGGCCGAGGGGCTCTCTCCCAGTTTCGGTATTCTGGGCGGTGGTGGCCTGGTCGCTTTCGTCATCGGATCCGTGCTTCTGTTCGACACCCCGGATCAGGCATTCAGGGTGGCCTGGCCTTTTATCGCCGCCTTTACCCTGTTTTCACTGACCCTGATCCTGGTGGTGGTGCGAATGCTGGTTAAACAACGTCATGCCGCGCCGGTGTCGGGCGCAAACGCCATGATCGGGGAACAGGGCATCGCCCTGACCATCATTGACCCCACCGGCACCGTTATGGTGCAGGGCGAACGCTGGCAGGCCCGCAGCCGGCAACCCGTTGCCGCCCATCAGCCCATAGTGGTGCTGGCGGTAGAAGATCTCACCCTCAACGTCGCTCCGGCGAAGGAGACTCCGTCATGATCATCGATTTTCTCTACTTCCAGCTGCTGATAGTGATCCTGGTGGTGATGCTGTTTGCCAGCATGTTTCGAATACTGCGGGAATACGAACGGGGGGTGATCTTCCTGCTGGGGCGTTTTTACAAGATAAAGGGGCCCGGTTTCATCATCCTGATCCCCTTCGTGCAGCAAATGGTGCGGGTCGATCTGCGTATCATTACCATGGACGTGCCGTCGCAGGATCTGATCTCCAGAGACAACGTCACGGTACGGGTGAATGCGGTGCTCTATTTCCGGGTGCTGGATCCGCAGAAGGCCATCATCAATATCGAAAACTTTCTGGAGGCCACCAGTCAGCTGGCCCAGACCACCATGAGATCGGTGTTGGGTCAGCATGAGCTGGACGAGATCCTCTCGGCCCGGGACACCCTCAATGCAGACTTGCAACGAATTCTGGATCAGAGCACCGACAACTGGGGTATCAAGGTCACGGCGGTAGAGATCAAACACGTCGATCTGGACGAGTCGATGATCCGCGCCATCGCCCGCCAGGCCGAGGCCGAACGGTCGCGTCGGGCCAAGGTCATTCACGCCACCGGTGAGCTGGAAGCCTCCAGGCAGTTGCTGGAAGCCGCTCGCATGCTGGGCCAGCAGCCGGAAGCGATACAATTGCGTTATCTGCAGACGTTGACCGAAATTACCAACGACAACAGCAAGATCATCGTGTTTCCACTGCCGATGGATCTGGGCAAGCTGCTGCAGCCCATCATAGAGCCGGCCGCTGCACCGAAAGATCCCCAGTCACCCAGCGAGATCACCTGATCCCTAGGGGGGTAAAACGTTAAAACCACAGCCAGATTTTTCTGTGGGTCACCTTGTAGGCCCCACTTCAGTGGGGCTATGTAATACCAACCCCAGTAATGATCTGGTCATATTAAGGCCTCAGATCAGAGGCAACACAGCCGCCTCCCACGATACGCCACTGGGCTAGCCATCTTTGCTGGATAACGGCTGCGAATATTCACTGGATATTTGGTCCATTACCCAACAAAGATATACGGCAGCAAGCTGCCCCATAGGGGCTCGGAAATGCCGTCTGACCGCCAGGGAGGGCGGGAATGCCGGAACGGCAGGAGCATTTTCCGGCCTTGGCATTTCACGGTCGTGGGAGCCGTTCTCTGTTGCCTCTTCTGGAACACCGAGTTGTCCGCAGATGTCGCCTACAGGCAACTCTCTGGCGTCAGGGAGGATAAAGGGATCTGCTCCGCCGACCCTCCGCGCCAAGGATGGCGCGGTGGAGCCTACATGGAGGTATTCACGGCGTGTCGGCGGAGCTGGCCCTTTGTCCGACCTTTGTAGAGCAACCAAATAGATCAGTTATTTAATCAGCTTGGTATAAAAAGCTCCCGACTAAAGTCGGGCCGACAGGGAGCCATTAAAAAGCCCGGCTATTCAGCCGGGCTTTTTAGTTAGAAGTATTTTTTAGTTCGAGGTATCCAGCGGCTCGAAGTTTTTCACCAGTTCATCCAGCGCCTTCAGCTGGGCCAGGAAGGGTTCGAGCTTGGCCAGCGGCAGGGCGCTGGGGCCGTCGCACTTGGCGTTGGCCGGATCCGGGTGCGCTTCAAGAAACAGGCCTGCCATGCCGGTGGCCAGGCCGGCGCGCGCCAGATCCACGATTTGCTCGCGACGGCCGCCCGAGGCTTCACCCAATGGGTCACGACACTGCAGGGCGTGAGTCACGTCGAAGATAATGGGCGCGCCACCGGTGGCCTGTTTCATTACGCCGAAGCCCAGCATGTCGACCACTAAATTGTCGTAACCGAAGTTGGCACCGCGCTCACACAGCATCAGCCGGTCGTTGCCGCATTCGATAAATTTATCGACGATATTCTTCATCTGCCCCGGGCTCAGGAACTGGGGCTTCTTGATGTTGATCACCCGGCCGGTTCTGGCCATGGCTTCCACCAGATCGGTCTGTCGCGCCAGAAAGGCCGGTAACTGGATCACGTCCGCCACTTCGGCCACCGGTGCCGCCTGATGGGGTTCGTGCAAATCGGTGATCACCGGTACCTTGAAGGTGTCCTTCACTTCCTGCAGCAGTTTCATGCCCTCTTCCAGGCCGGGGCCACGAAAGGAATGAATGGAGGAACGGTTGGCCTTGTCCCAGCTGGCCTTGAACACATAGGGAATACCGAGCTTGTCGGTCACCTTGACGTAATGCTCGCAGGCCCGCATGGCCAGATCGCGCGACTCCAGTACGTTGATACCGCCGAACAACACGAAGGGCTGATCGTTGGCAACGGGAATATGATTGATATGAACGGTTTTCATCAAGACTGCTCCTAATGGAGGGTTTTGGGGCCCAGATCCAGGGCCACTATCTGGGCTTTGAGCACATCGGCCACCGGATCTTCCGGGCAGTGCTCGATAAAGAACTCAAAATCATCGGCGGCAAGCTGATCGCAGTCGAGTTGCTCGAACAGAAATCCCCGATCACGCCGTTCAAACGGACAGTCGGGCTTGAGCTTGAGCAACAGCTGGCTGCAGGCCAGGGCCTGGGAAAATTGCTTGTGATGAATAAACGACGCCTTGGTCACGTTCAGCAGTCGGGTCAGTATCTCCAGCTTTTCGGCGGCCTTGAGATGATTGGGTTTGATGCGGGCCAGGTTACCCCGGGCACCACGCAGCAATTGCTCCATTTCATGACGAGACAAGTGACGGCCGGTGAAGGGGTCGATAACCACGCCTTCTTTCTTGAACCAGACACGCACCAGAAAATGCCCCGGAAAGCCGATACCCTCGGCCTTGATCCCGAAACGCTCGCACAGGTGCAGCAACAGAATACCCAGGGTCACCGGAATGCCGCGACGACGGCTCAGTACCCGGTTCATCAGGCAGTTATCGCTGGAGAAAAAGCGCTCCCAGTCACCCGTCACGCCCAAGGGGCCATAGAGTGCCGACAGCAACTGCTGCGCCGTTGGCGTGTCTTGCGCCTGCTCTTGCTGCTGATTCGGCAACTGCTCGGCCAGTTCCCGCTCCAGGCCAAAGAGACTGATCTCCGCCTGATCCCGTGCCTTGAGCCCGTAGAGGCTTTCCACCACGTCCAGTGCCAGCGTCATCAGACTACGAGGCTCGTCGCTTGACCAGCCATCACTGATGTTTGTTTTCAGCATTCAGCCTCCCGGGCCACTGTGCCAATGTTATTCGTTCCTGACCGCCATAATCGCGCAGGGTTTCCACTTGCTGGTAGCCCAGCGCCGACAAGTCGTTGCGCACCAGGGCGCCCTGCTGCCAACCGTGTTCCAGCAGCAACCAACCACCAGGCTCAAGATGCTCGCGAGACTGGTCAATCAAATAATGCAGATCCGCCATGCCCTGCTGCTCCGCCACCAGCGCCGACGCCGGCTCGAAACGCACATCTCCTGATTGTAAATGAGCATCGGCGGCGTCGATATAGGGCGGGTTGGACAGTATCATATCAAAACGCTGGCCGGTCAGCGGCGCGAACCAGCTGCCCTGGCGTACCTCAACATCCAGCTCCAACCGAGTGGCGTTACGCCGGGCCAGCGCCGCGGCGTCGGGGTTGTATTCCACCGCCAGCACCGTATCGGCCGGACGTTCGCTTTTCAGTGCTAGGGCAATGGCGCCGGTACCGGTGCCCAGATCCACCAGGGTGGCCGGCCGCGCAGGCAAACGGGCCAGGGCCGCCTCGATGATGATTTCGGTGTCGGGTCGAGGGATCAGGGTGGCGGGTGACACTTCCAGCGCCAGCGACCAGAATTCGCGCTCGCCGGTCAGATAGGCCACCGGCTCACCGCTCTTCCGGCGGGCCAACAGGGCCGTCAGCTGCTCACTCTCGGCCGCCGTCGGCTCGTATTCCGGCCACGTCAGCAGAAAACTGCGCGGTTTGGCCAGCACATGACACAGCAATACGTCCGCATCCACCGCCGGCGACTCGCCCCCCGCCAGTTGCGCTCGCAGCCACTGCCGCCATTGCGCCAGGGTCATTACTGCTCCGCCAGCGAGGCCAGCAAATCGGCCTGGTGTTCCTGCAATATCGGCTGGGTCAGCATGTCGAGCTGACCTTCCAGCACTTCGCTCAGCCGGTACAGGGTCAGGTTGATACGATGATCCGACACTCGCCCCTGCGGGTAGTTGTAGGTTCGAATGCGGTCGGAGCGATCGCCGGTGCCCAGCAGGTTGCGACGGGTGTTCTGTTCTTCGGCATGGCGCTTGTCCTGCTCCATCTGCGCCAGCCGCGAGTTCAGTACCGCCATCGCCTTGGCCCGGTTTTTATGCTGCGAACGTTCATCCTGGCATTCCACTACCATGCCGGACGGCAGGTGGGTAATACGAATGGCCGAGTCGGTTTTGTTGACGTGCTGACCACCGGCGCCGGAGGCCCGAAAGGTGTCGATCTTGAGATCGGCGGGGTTGATGTCGATGGCTTCGGCTTCCGGCACCTCGGGCATCACCGCCACGGTACAGGCGGAGGTATGAATACGGCCCTGCGACTCGGTCTCGGGCACCCGTTGCACCCGATGGCCGCCCGACTCGAACTTGAGTTGACCGTAGACGCCGACTCCTTCGATGCGGGCAATCAGCTCCTTGAAACCGCCATGCTCGCCCTCGTTGGCGCTGATGATTTCCACCCGCCAGCGTTGCTGCTCGGCGTAACGGCTGTACATGCGAAACAGGTCGCCGGCGAAGATGGCAGCCTCGTCGCCGCCAGCACCGGCGCGGATTTCCAGAAAGCAGTTGTTGTCGTCGTTGGGATCCTTTGGCAGCAGCAGTATCTGCAGCTCGACGCTCAGGGCTTCGATGGTGTCCTTGGCGGCGTCGATTTCTTCCTGCGCCATCAGCTTCATCTCGGCGTCGTCTTCCGCCAGCATCTCTTTGCCGGCAGCCAGGTCGGCTTCGGCCTGACGATAACGGCGAAAACAGCCGACTACGTCTTCCAGTTGGGAATATTCACGAGTCAGGGCCCGGTAGCGGTCCTGATTATTGATAACAGAGGCTTCGCCCAGCAGCGCCTGCACCTCTTCGTAACGCTCCTGCAGGCCTTCCAGTTTCTTCAGTATGGATATGTTCATGATGTCTCGCCGCTGTGGCTCAATCAGCGCTGACCAAGCTTCAGGCTCTGGGCCAGCACGGCCAGGATTTCCTGCTCGCCGTCTTTGCCCGCCTGGTTCAGCGCCTGAGTAGGAGTGTGGATCAGTTTGTTGGTAAGCCGACGTGCCAGCCGCTGCATGGTTTGCGCGGCATCTTCGCCGTGAGCCAGCGCCCGTAGGGCATGGTCCAGTTCCTGCTGTTGTAACTGCTCGGCCTGGCTGCGGTAATCGCGGATCAGGTTCACCGACTCGAGCGAGCGGAACCAGGCCATGAATTGATCCCGCTCATCCAGAATGATGAGTTCGGCCTGACCGGCGGCCCGTTTGCGGCTCTCCAGATTCTGCTCGATGATGCCCTGTAAATCATCCACCGTGTACAGATAGGCGTCGTTAAGCTCATCGACTTCGGGCTCGATATCCCGTGGCACTGCGATGTCGACCAGCAGAATGGGCTGCTGGCGACGCGCCTTGAGCGCCCGCTCTACCATGCCCTTGCCGATGATCGGCAGGGGGCTGGCGGTGGAGCTGATCACGATATCGGCCTTGGGCAGATAGTCGGGAATCTGCTCCAGGGTCATCACCTCGGCACCAAACTCCTGCGCCAGGTTCTGGGCCCGATCCAGGGTACGGTTGGCCACCATCATTTTGGTGACCGACTGTTCCTTGAGATGACGCGCCACCAGTTCGACGGTTTCACCCGCCCCCACCAGCAACACCCGGGTACGGCTGAGATCGGAGAAGATACGCTTGGCCAGACTGACGGCGGCAAAGGCCACCGACACCGCACTGGCACCAATTTCGGTTTCGGTGCGCACCCGCTTGGCCACGGAAAACGTCTTCTGAAACAACCGTTCCAGCACGCCCTTGAGAGAGCCGACCTGATGCGACTGGCCATAGGCCTGCTTGATCTGACCCAGTATTTGCGGCTCTCCCAACACCAGGGAGTCCAGACCACAGGAAACCCGCATCAAGTGTCGTGCGGCCTCTTCGCCGCTGTGCTGATACAGACAGGCGGTCAGTTCATCTTCATCCAGCCGATGAAAATGCTGCAGCCAGTGCCGCACCGAATCGCTGTCGCCATCGGGTTCCAGACAGCAGTAAAGCTCGGTGCGGTTACAAGTCGACAGTATCACCACCTCGTTTACGCCTTGGGTATGCATCAGCTCCCGAAGTGCCTTGGGGGCAAGTTCAGGTCCGAATGCCACCCGTTCGCGCAGGGCGACGGAAGCTGTCTTGTGATTAATTCCCAGTACCAACAGGTTCATGAGGGTTTTGCGCGGCTCACAGCATCTTTCGAATAGCCGGCTATTGTACGAGAAAGACCGGGGCTTTAAAAGGCGCTGACCTTGCCCTTATACTGACGACAAATTTCATTCCGGGGTTATCCGTGCGTATTTTACTGTTCATCTTTGCTTTGCTGTGGCTGTCGGGCTGTGCCTACCAGGCTCAGCAAGCCCCCGTCGGCTCCTGGCAAGCCCAGAAAACCACCCTGGCTCAATTGCAGCAATGGCAGCTGTCGGCGCGGCTCGGCATTATCACCCCCGATGAACGTGGCAGCCTCAGCCTGTTCTGGCGTCAGAACAGCGATGACTACCGCATGAACCTGACCAATGTGGTCGGCAAGCGGGTGTTCGATTTGAGTCGGCGTCAGGGGCTGGTGGTACTGACCGACAGCGAGGGCCGGCAACACCAGGCGACCGATGCCCGCGAGCTGGTGTTTCGCCTCACCGGCTGGGATCTGCCGGTCGAGCAGTTGTCGTACTGGATAAAGGGCCTGCCGGGGGAAGCGGATCAGGTGGAATATGATGCCGACGGGCGCCCCGAAACCATAGTGGCCCATGGCTGGCGACTGCGTTATCTGGGCTATACCCGGATTGACGGGCTCTGGCTGCCCAGCCGGCTCGATCTGAGCCACGACACCACCACCCTGCGTCTGGCCATCAACCAATGGGAGCTGAAATGATGATGGTGCTGCCGGCTCCGGCCAAGCTGAATCTGTTTCTGTACATTACCGGCCGCCGGGATGACGGTTACCACAACCTGCAAACCCTGTTTCAGTTTGTCGACCACGGTGACAGCCTGGGCTTCGAGCCCGCCCCCGACGGCGAGCTGTCGCTGCATCCCGCTCTGCCCGGGGTGACCGAGGAACAAAATCTGATCATCAAGGCCGCCCGTCTGCTGCAACACCACACCGGCTGCACCCGGGGGGCGCGCATTCACCTGACCAAGCGCCTGCCGATGGGTGGTGGCCTGGGCGGTGGCTCCAGCGATGCCGCCACCACCCTGGTGGCCCTGAACCGGTTATGGCAGCTCGGGTTGCCAACAGAACAACTGGCACAACTGGGGCTGACACTCGGTGCCGATGTGCCGGTATTTATCCGCGGCCAGGCCGCCTTTGCCGAAGGCGTGGGCGACATTCTGACTCCGGCTCACCCGCCAGAGCCCTGGTATCTGGTGCTGCATCCCGAGATTGAAGTGGCCACCGCCGCCGTGTTCAACGACCCGGAACTCCCCCGTAACAGCCCGGTATTAAGCCTGCAACAACGGCTGGCGTTACCCTGGCAAAACGATTGTGAACCCCTGGTCAAAAAGCACCACCCCGAGGTTGCCAAGCTCCTTGGCTGGTTGCTAGAATACGCGCCGTCAAGAATGACGGGCACCGGAGCCTGTATTTTCGCCAGTTTTGGCAGCCGGGAAAAGGCAGAACAAACCCTGGCAAAGGCACCGGAAGGCACACGCGGATTTGTCGCGAAAGGCTGCAATTTATCGCCACTTTTCAGTGCATTACAGAAAATGGACGCCGCCACCCCGTCATCAAACACGGCAACCTAGACAACGATTGCAGAAACCGGGGATGGGCCCTGTTTCGCTCTTGGTTTCAAGAGTCAATCGGTTGTTCAGTGACACCTGCAGGACGACAGAGCACAAGGCCCACTTGCCGTCCGGGTTTTTAACCCGACTACCTGCCAGGCGCACGACAGACTAGAATAGAATTCTAAAACAGGCTGGATAGCGGATGTTTGTTCCGTGATAACGGGTTCACGGCCCCGTCCAGTCTCGCCACCCATGAAGCAACCCCGAGGTTTTCAACCGTGCCCGACATGAAGCTGTTTGCTGGTAATGCTACGCCGGAACTCGCCCAACGTATCGCCGACCGTCTTTTCATCAAACTGAGTGCTGCCGATGTCGGCCGTTTCAGTGATGGCGAAATCAGCGTTCAAATCAACGAAAATGTACGGGGCGGCGATGTCTTCATCATCCAGTCTACCTGTGCTCCGACCAACGACAACCTGATGGAACTGATCGTGATGGTGGATGCGTTGCGTCGTGCCTCCGCCGGTCGTATCACCGCGGTTATCCCCTACTTCGGTTATGCCCGTCAGGATCGTCGTGTACGCTCTTCTCGTGTGCCGATTACCGCCAAGGTAGTGGCCGACTTCCTGTCCAGCGTGGGTGTTGATCGGGTGTTGACCGTTGACCTGCACGCCGAACAGATTCAGGGTTTCTTCGATGTGCCGGTAGACAATGTCTTCGGTACCCCGGTGCTGCTGGAAGACATGAAAGCCAAGAACCTGCAGGATGCCGTGGTGGTTTCACCCGATATCGGTGGTGTGGTTCGCGCTCGTGCCGTGGCCAAGCTGCTGGACGAAACCGACATCGCCATCATCGACAAGCGTCGTCCCCGCGCCAACGTGTCTCAGGTGATGCACCTGATCGGTGACGTTGAAGGCCGTGACTGCGTGATCGTCGACGACATGATCGACACCGGTGGTACCCTGTGCAAGGCCGCCGAAGCCCTGAAAGAGCGCGGCGCCAAGCGGGTATTTGCCTACGCCACTCACGCCGTGTTCTCCGGCAACGCCGCTCAGAACATCAAGGATTCCGTGATCGATGAAGTCATCATCACCGACTCGGTTCCGCTGAGCGAAGAGATGAAGGCACTGGACAAGGTCAAGCAATTGTCTCTGTCGCCGATGCTGGCCGAAGCCATTCGTCGCATCAGCAACGAAGAATCCATCTCCGCCATGTTCGAGCAGTAAGCACTGAGAGCCTGAAGCGTTAAGCTGAAAGCCGAAAGTCAAAAAGCCCGCGAATTCGCGGGCTTTTTTTGTGGATGGGACTGGGGACTGGGGACTGGGGACTGGGGACTGGGGACTGGGGACTGGGCATCATGCTCCGTTTTAGCGGGACTGCAAGACTACAGGCGACTTGATTGGTTCGGACTGAACCAGAACCTTCAGACTCTTTACCAGTCCTGTTCCCCAATCCCCAATCCCCGCAGTTACCCGTAAAACCGCACAAAGTAATAGCCGCTGAGACCGATACCAAAGGCCACTATGCCCCAGGCCAGCAGCTTCGGTCTGATCCACACCAGCACCCTGGCCCCCAGCTTGCCCCCCAGCAGATAACCCAGCGCCAGCAACAAGGCTTCATGCCAGTACACCAGCCCCGACAACGAATACACCAGTATGGTGGCACCGCTGGCCAGCATCGACAGATACAGCTTGATCGCATGCTGCTGCAGATTTGACCCCAGACGTAGCTGGCCGCACAGCGCCATCAGCAAGACCCCCAGGCCGCCCCCGAAGAAGCCGCCGTAAAAACTGCCGCCCAGTAACATGGGCCAGGCCCGGCGACGCAACTGCAGCGGCCCCTCGGAGCCGGAGCGGCTCAACAGCTGGCGTCCGTAGAGCACACTCACCCCCAGCAACAGCCAGGGCACCAGATAGTTGAAGTTATCCGCATGAAATTGCACCAGCGTCAGGGCACCCAGGCCGCCGCCCAGCAGACCGATCAGGGTCAGCGCCAGCAGAGGTCCCTGGCTCAACTGGCGACGAATGCCCCAGAAGGCGCTGACATAACCCGGCCAGGACGCCACGCTGGCGGTAGCCACCGCACCGGTACTGGGCAGCCCCAGCGCCAGCAAGGCCGGCAGGGTGAAAAAAAGACCGCCGCCGGCCAGGGCATTGACCACCCCGGCCAGCAGCGACCAGCCTAATAATTCGAACATGATGTTATTCCGTAGCAGAGGAGTTCTGGGTGTAAAATGAACGATCATACACCCAAATTATGAAAAACAATAACAACAAACATTGTAAATAATACTGTTCAAACCGCCTATTATGGTCGATTGGTTCGACCGAGGTGGCCATTATTGCCGCTCTTAATTAGAATATGGCGTCATTTTAACGGCCGACTCAGCATATGCACTCTATCGAACTGATTGTCGGGCTCGCTAACCCGGGCCCCGAATACGCCCAGACTCGCCATAATGCCGGCGCCTGGTATGTGGCCGAGCTGGCCCGGATGCACGGCGGCCAGCTGAAAGAAGAAGGCAAGTTCTTCGGCTGGACCAGCCGGGTACGCATCCAGGGCAAAGATGTCCGCCTGCTGATCCCGGCCACCTTCATGAACCGTTCGGGCAAGGCGGTGGCTGCCATGGCCAATTTTTACCGGATACCGCCCGAGTCGATTCTGGTGGCCCACGACGAACTGGATCTTCCTCCGGGTAGCGCCCGCTTCAAGCAGGGCGGCGGCCACGGCGGTCATAATGGCCTGCGCGATACCATCAGCAGCCTGGGTAACAACAAGGATTTTTACCGTCTGCGCATTGGCATCGGTCACCCGGGCCACAAGTCTCAGGTCGCCGGCTTTGTACTGACCAAGGCACCGGCCGCCGAGCACAGCCTGCTGGAAGCCGCCGTCGACGAGGCCGCTCGCTGCACCGATATTTTATTTAACGATGGCATGAACAAGGCAATGAATCGCCTGCATGCTTTTAACGCCGACTCCACCAAGTAACTCTTTTAGTCATCACTTTCAGGACACTCATCATGGGTTTTAAATGCGGTATCGTGGGCCTGCCCAATGTAGGCAAATCCACCCTGTTCAACGCGCTGACCAAGGCCGGTATCGAAGCCGCCAACTTTCCGTTCTGCACCATAGAGCCGAACACCGGCGTGGTGCCGATGCCGGACAAGCGTCTGGATGCCCTGGCCGAAATCGTCAAGCCTCAGCGCATACTGCCCACCTCGATGGAATTTGTGGACATCGCCGGCCTGGTCGCCGGTGCCTCCAAGGGGGAAGGTCTGGGTAACAAATTCCTGGCCAACATTCGTGAAACCGACGCCATCGGCCACGTGGTGCGCTGCTTCGACGATGACAATATCGTGCACGTATCCGGCAAGGTGTCGCCCAAGGACGATATCGACGTTATCAATATCGAACTGGCACTGGCGGATCTGGACACCTGCGAGCGTGCCATCCATCGTAACGCCAAGAAGGCCAAGGGCGGCGACCAGGATGCCAAATTTGAAGTGGCGGTACTGGAAAAATTACTGCCGGCACTGGAAGAAGCCAGGGTACTGCGCAGCGTCGAACTGACCAAGGAAGAAAAGGCGGCCATCGACTACCTGAACTTCCTCACCATCAAGCCCACCATGTACATTGCCAACGTCAATGACGACGGCTTCGAGGACAACCCCTACCTGGCCCAGGTAATGGAAATCGCCGCCGCCGAAAACGCCGTCGTGGTACCGGTGTGCGCCGCCATGGAGTCGGAAATTGCCGAACTGGATGCGGAAGAAGCCGCCGAATTCATGGCCGATCTGGGTCTGGAAGAGCCGGGCCTGAACCGGGTGATCCGCGCCGGTTACGAGCTGCTCAACCTGCAGACCTACTTCACCGCCGGGGTGAAGGAAGTACGCGCCTGGACCATCCCCGTGGGTGCCACTGCCCCCCAGGCGGCCGGTAAAATTCACACCGACTTCGAGAAAGGCTTTATTCGCGCCCAAACCATCGCCTATGAAGACTTCATCACCTACAAGGGCGAACAGGGTGCCAAGGAAGCCGGCAAGCAGCGCGCCGAAGGCAAAGACTACATCGTCAAAGACGGCGATGTGATGAACTTCCTGTTCAACGTCTAAATACACCTGAGGGACTGGGGACCCGATCCCCAGTCCCTGCTCCCCCGCCTATTCCCTATTCCCTATTCCCTAATCCCTAATCCTCTCGCCGTGTTGTAAATCTCACCGGGTTTTGTATAGTCTCTCGGCAACCCGTTCAGTTTCTGGCCAAACAATTGAGAAGGTCAAACTTTTCGGGAAAAAACGGTTGACGCTTTTGGCCCGGATACGCATAATGCGCCCCGTTCGGTGACGAGACGTCATCAACGAGAAAGCAATGGCTATGTAGCTCAGTTGGTTAGAGCACATCACTCATAATGATGGGGTCGCAGGTTCGAATCCCGCCATAGCCACC
>NZ_CANLZU010000025.1 GCF_947495715.1 uncultured Oceanisphaera sp. | reverse complement strand
CTGAGATCAGTATGATAAGGAGCGACATTTTTCTGCCGCGAAGCGGCTTAGTTCAACAAAGCATTTAAGAGTGATTCCCAACGCTTGGCATTTCTCATTCTATCGTTGGGTTTCGTGTTTACGGCGGTCTGGTTAAGTTTCGTGGTAGCGTTGCTCACACCTTAATGCGGCGTTAGCTTCCTCATATGAAAAGATACGGATATAAAGAAACAGAAGTTGGAAGTGCCTATGCAAGATTTGTAGAGTTGAGGTTTGCAGTCACTCTCTGTTCGGGGTTGGGGCTTGTATTTTCAACGGTTTTCTCGAAAGGTTCATATCCAGAACTCTATATATTGCTCTGGTTTCTGCTAAATATTGTTTCTTACGCTTCTGAAATTTGGCCGAAGTTACATGTATATCCAGTAGCAATAATTTGTATTATCTTGGTGGTTTTAACCATCGTTTATGGTGCAGACTTGTTCAATTATAGAGAGAGAGTCCCTGGCACTTGGTCTCGGAGAGTGGTATTTGATGTTGGTGGGAGAAATACATTCTTCGTTTATCTTGTAACAATATTAGTAATTTGTGAACTTCATATATATGGTTACGTTCGTCGCCCCAAAAGCTAACAAACTCAGCCAGGGTGACCTCCGTTCCGGCGCTCGTTTTTGTGTTGGTCGCTACGCTAACACAAAAACAACCGCCTCCACTACGGCCCCTGCTGCAGGGCGTTCAATTGCACCAAATCTAAAAGTCGGAGTATCTAAATGGCAATAAATGAGTCTCATCCGGTGATGAATGCACCAGAGTCAAATATAAAGTTATGGCGTTACATGGATTTGCCAGCCTTCTTTTCACTATTGGTGGACTCAAAACTTTGCTTTTCTAGAGCTGATCTGATGGAAGATAAGTTTGAAGGTACGTTCCCAAAGCTAAATGCTCAATTACTTGATGAAGAGGCTAATCGTCTTATAGAGCGTGGTGAGTTAAATCCGGGTTATAGAAATTTGTCGCAAGTTTTAACTCAAGACAAAACACATGCATTTTTAAGCTGCTGGTGTCAGGAAGATACCGAAATGATCCATATGTGGAAAATATACTCAAAGGAATGTGGGGTGGCCATTGAAACCTCGTATGAAGATCTGAAGTTATCAATAACTGACAGCGAAGACGTCTACCCGACACAAATACGATATGTTGATTTCGAGAAGGATATTATTGATTGGCAGCAAAATGGCCTAACTGTTTATACAATTAAAAGAGTTGAGTATAAATCTGAAAGTGAGTTTAGGTTAATAGTATCTCATCCACGACAAATTGAAGACCAGTTACTGAACTACAAAACCCATGAGGAAAAAGCTCTTCCGAGCAGGCTTCTTTACAATCAAACTAAGGCAATAAAAATTGATGTCGATCTGTCAAAACTTATTAAGGTTGTCCATATTTCTCCGTTCGCCCCAAGTTGGTATAGTGATTTAGTTAAAAGCACTTTGTTAAAGTTTGGATACGACAAGACGGAAATAAGGGTTTCCAAGCTATAAAATTGAACAAGGCCAGCCAGAGGGACCAAAAAACCGCCGCTTCGCTCTGGTTTTTCGGCCCCTGCTGGCGGCGTTAGGTTGTAATTGTCGTTCGTTGCTTTAGATATCGTGCGTAATTCCTAGCAAGTTTTGGCTGGAATTTGAGTACTTTTCATCAATCGTAAAATCGGCAAGTTAAGGCCTTTTCAAAGCATCGGGCCCAGTTTTAAGGCTAAGCTTTATCGCGTATTTACACGTATTTCGGCTTGTATAATTACATATAAATCGTTTGTACATTTATTCAGTTTGTCGCCCCAAGTTACAGGCTTAAGAAGTTTTGCATTTACGCATAGTAAGTGAATTTTCCCAGCTTCGTTATGTATTGCGCATTTTCAAACTACCGTTCCCAAGTTATAGTATTCTTTTAAATTTGGTTGTGTGTTCAATTAAATTTACGGCAACCTAACAAGGGCCAGCAACGGACTGTCAAAAGTGTCACTTAAATTGCGGGCGCAATTACGCGCCACTTTTGCCAGCCGCTGTGGCCGGCGTTATGTGCCCGTGTACCAACAATCTAAAACTCTAACCAGGATGGAGTATGAGTAAAGAAAATTGGAATATTCAATTTATCAAGCCTTGCAGATTTCCAGAGGAAGAGCATCGCTTGTTAACCCCCGAATATACTCTGCAATCGATCGCTAGAGGTAGAATAGTTCAGATCAACCTCGACAATTGTTCCATTCAGAGAATGGAGGATCTGACGGAAGAATCCACGATCGAAGACGTTGAAGCTGTTGGTTTACTCCCCCTATTTGAAATTCTTCAAAAGGGAATGGTTAGCCTTACTTGTATTGGTGTCAACGAGATGCCCGATTGGAGAGTGAAAAATGCCCATGCTGCGTACGAGAGGTTTTGCAGAAAGTTTTGGCCTGGACACAAAGATGACAAGGATGCGACCTATAGAGAATATAACCCTGAGTGTAAGGAACGAAAAGTTAAGTTTGATGAGCTGAGCGATGGGGCTCGGTGTGTTTATGGGGGCGCATATGTTTCTATTATGCAAATACAGAATATTCACCATAGCTACCCTGACACCACGCCAGAGAATAGATTCGAAATATACCTTCATAGCATGATTGGGTTACTTGGCATAGTAAGCGGGTTTGAACTTGAAATTGCTAAGTGGGCTTTTTGGGAGCTGAATAAAAAAGAGATAAATCAGCTTGTTCCAGGTGTAAAGCAAAGGCGTAAAGATATTAGAGAAAATTTTGCCAAGGTAAAAAGTGATATTTCGAAGTGCAGAGAATTTGCATTTGATTCAGCCATGGATCTCCATTGGCTTAGTGGTGCTAATCTTTCTGAGGATTTAGGTCATGATATTGATATCAACGGAACTAGACTGAAATTAGATAATTGGGTTGGTACAAATGATCATAAGCTATACAGAATAAGCCGAGATATACATTCGACATTCCTTGACAATTCAACCATGAAAAGGTTGGCGATAACGCGTGAAAGGGAACTCGAATCTAATTTGTATTGGAGAAATGTTGATAGAACATCAAAAGACATATTGACCTATAGATATCACGCTGGCTATGCAGATATTGATGAATTACTGGCTAAAATAGATAAGGCTGTATCTTACGTAGAGGGCGATCTGATCAGAAAATTTGATGCAGTACCTGCCTGACATGCACATAACAAATGCGTCAATTAGGACGCTCGCAATCTCGCGCCTATTACGCGGGCGTTATGCATATAGGGCAAACATTGATGGCTAATATTAAGAACGTTTACTTGTGGATAATGAAGTTTATTCGCAGTTTAGATGAAGCTGTTTGTGAACAGTTTGAATCTGTGGTTGGAAAGTCGAATGACGATACAACAAAGAACCTATATAAGATTTTCAGATTTGCACTGATTGCTTCGCTAATAGTGTTTTTAGTGAATTTATTGCTAAGAGCAGGTTTTCTTCCTTCAAGTGACTGGAAGTTAGGTGAGTTTGGGGATTTTTTTGGCGGAATTTTAAATCCAATCCTTACCTTTTTAATGTTTATTGGCCTGATTATCACCATAGTTGTTCAAAAAACAGAACTTGCATTAGCCAGAGAGGAGTTTAGCCGAACTGCAAGCTCGCTTCATGAGCAAAGTCAGTCTTCAAAAAAACAAGTGTTTGAAACTACATTCTTTAATCTTCTTAAAATACACAGTGAAACTTTAGAGTCATTAAAGTTTAACGATAAGTTATTGTGTTGCGCATTAAATGTAAATACAGAAGACACGGTTGGTAGGGCAGTATTTTCATCGATCCTCTCTTGGATGGGTACAGATGAAGATGATATGAAAAAGTCTATCGAAAACTATAAGTCCTTTCAAGATACTGAAAACCATATTGTAGGACACTACTTTCGTGGTCTTTATCAAATCTTAAAATTTATAGATTATTCAGACATAACAAAAGATGCAAAGGAAAACTACTCAAGGATATTGAGAGCCCAACTATCAACAGATGAGTTGGCAGTGTTGTACTTTAATTGTATATGCACCAGTGTTGACTCGGGACAATTTAGAAATTTACTTATTGAATTCAAAATGCTGGAGCATTTAAAGCTTGGGAAAGAAGATTTCTGGAAGCGCTTTACTCTGTCTAGTCAAGTAATATATACAGTCAAAGAAGATCTGTTGAAGTATATAGAGTTTAATGATGATGGCACGGTCAAACGATCAGCCTTTGGTTCCAATGCTGTAGCAAGTTCACATTTATATACGCATAACAAATCAATACAACAGACCGCAATATCGGCTGCTGATTGAGGCGTTAGCGATAAATAAGGATATTCGGATTGCTTATAGATAACGGTAAGAAGCCGAACGAGCCCTACAATGCTGGTCTAGGGTTTTGGCTACCACCTAGAACTACATATGGTAATTTTCAGCTAAAATTTATGAAAATTGTTCAGCGTTTAGATCAGGCAAATAGACGGATAGAAGATAGCTTTAATACATGGAAATCCTGCCAAACTGGGGGAATGCTTCCTATTGGCGCATTAGAGCAGCATGTCTTTGCAAACGAAGAGTTGGTTTATATGCTTCGGCGTGCCGCAGATGAGTTGGTGTCATTGATTTGGTGTATTACGAGCCATGAAAAAAATGGAAGCTATCCAACAAAAATCAAAACTGACTGCATTGGGGCTGTCGTAGCCCAAAATGAGAATGATCGACACCCAGCATTTTCAGACCATGTTGAACTAATGAGTGTGCTGAATGACGTTTCAAATGCATTTAAGCATTCATTCATAAACTCTGATCATACCCTTGTGGGAGCTGACGAACCTCGCGTACATGCGTTAGGTTTGGCATATAACAAACAAAGTTATACCAAAGAATTTTATGATGTGTCACTTGTTTCGATGATTGAGAAATACAATATGTTCTATCGCAGTTGTGTTTCGTGGTTAGAATCGTATTCAGCAAAGTGCCGCTAACAAGGGCAATCACGCGGAACGGTTTAAAGCCGCTTTCGTTTCACTACAGAAACTTTAAACCGGCCGGTGTTGCCGGCGTTAGCACCAAAAAGTTCAGATATGGCAAAGGTTAATAAAATGTTCACTTCGGCTCAAAAACGTGCGAAAAGGCCGCAAAGTCTGAGCGTCAAAAGAAATACCAGTGAGCCTTTATGAGTGGCAAGCAAGTCAAGATTAAGCGACCACCTACTGTAAATGGCATGCCGGTAGATCAGTTCATCGAAGAAAATGCTGATCCAATCTGGTTGCATCAAAATGAACGATGGGAGCTGATGCCAGTGGAAGACTCTATTTTCATACCTGGCCCAGCTAATGATTCAGAGACAACAGAAGATGAGGGCGGGATACCGTTTTGACTTATACCGAGCGGTGCTCGGTTTAGCAGTGCTAACCAAGCCATCCACCGGATGGCAAAACCTCCGCTTTGCTCCGGCTTTGCCATCGGCGGGGACGGCGGGCGTTAACTGCTCCCCAACACTCAATATCAAAGGAATATGATGAAAGAAATCACCAGAATTAATCATGTAGGATTGAGAGTTAGAGACTTGGAAGTCTCTCGTGAATTCTATGGAAAACTAGGTTTTGTTTTCCTTGCTGGTCCAGTTGGCCCAGAGCCTGTTGCCATTGTTGAGCATCCATCTGGAATAAATATCAATCTGATTCTGAATGTATCAAAAGATGCTCCAAAGAAGAATGTGCTGATGGAAGGAGATATGAAATATCCTGGCTATACACACATAGCCCTTGAAATTACAGACTACAGCTCAGCCAAAAGTAATATTCAAAAACTGGGTTTTCCGATCACTGGTGAGGTTGAATATAATGGTGCTCAGTTTTTCTTTATCAGAGATCCTGATGGCAATGTTATCGAGTTTCATAAACCAGCCAGCAGCTAACAAGAAATTCCAGGTGTCGTCTACGGCGCACCTGAATTAGGCGTTATGTTAAGGGGTGGTGAAAAAAATCAGTAGAAGAGGGCCTGCGGCTACGAAGGAGTCGACCTGCAGAGATATCAGCCCTGATTGCAACCCTGTACGCGACTACCAAATACCCGCCGGCATTGGCCATTACCGGAGAAAGCGATATGAACATGGATCCTGCACCTTATCCCATCGGTACGCCCGGCACCCCCTGGGGCGAGGCGGAGCGGGCCCGGTGGCGGACGTTGCAGCGCCGCCAGCGCAGTTATGAAGCGGAAGTATTGAACGTGATCGAGCGCCTGCGCCCGCGTTTTGATGTGCAGCAGTATGGCCAGTTGAATTATGGCGATAAACGTTTTCCACTGATGGCGATACGCAGCCGCGACTGGCGGGATGAACTGCCGGTGGTGCTGGTCACCGGGGGAGTGCACGGTTATGAAACCAGTGGCGTGCATGGTGCGCTGCAGTTCGTGGAGCGGCATGCGGCGGATTATGCAGGCCGGGTCAATTTGCTGGTGGCCCCCTGTATCAGCCCCTGGGCCTATGAGCGCATTCATCGCTGGAATGCGCATGCGGTGGATCCAAACCGTTCATTCCTGGAAAACAGTCCGGCAGAAGAGTCGGCGGCACTGTTGCAACTGGTGGCGCCGGTGCGTGAGCGAGTATTGCTGCATATCGATCTGCACGAGACCACGGATACCGACGAAAGCGAGTTTCGCCCGGCGCTGGCGGCGCGGGACGGTAAACCTTATGAGCCTTGCGGTATTCCCGATGGCTTTTATCTGGTGGATGACAGCAAGCACCCGCAGCCCGCGTTTCAGCAGGCGGTGATTGAGGCGGTAGAGAAAATCACTCATATCGCACCGGCGGATGATAACGGCGAGATCATCGGTTCACCGGTGGTGGCCAAAGGCGTGATCCAGTATCCACTCACTGAGCTGGGTCTGTGCGCCGGCATGACCAAGGCCCGTTACAAGACCACCACGGAAGTGTACCCGGACAGCGCCCGCGCCACGCCCGAGCAGTGCAATACCGCGCAGGTAGCCGCCGTGTGTGCGGCGATAGACTACGCGCTGGCGCACCGGTAGGGCCGGGCAAGTGTGGCTCTTGTATTTTACATAAAGTTTTGCTGCGCGAAGTTGATTGTAACTGTTCGTGAGCTGCGTTCCGTTGTTTGGTGTTGGCTGATGATGTTGAGCGGTATCTGCGGGTTTGTATTGTTTGTGATAGATCGCAAATGGATTCCCGCCTTCGCGAGAATGACAAAGGAAGGGTCGCGAGAATGACGGCAAAGAGAGACCGGGCAGCCGAGGTGTTTGGGCGTGCGGGGCATGTTGGCCTGCTGCGCAGGCCCTGCCAGCTAAAGCGGCAGCTAGGGGTATTCTGTCTGTAAGCGTATTTGCCCCAATAAATTGGGGCCTGCAGAGGGCGCATGCATGTTCGGCAATGTAAATCGGCATGATAAAGAAAAGGCGGGCTTTTGCCCGCCTTTTGCGTTTATTTGCTGTGTCGTTCCTGCAGTTTGGCGACCACGTCGCTCAGTTGCAGGCCTTCCTGCTGCAGCAGCACCGTCAGGTGATAGAGCAGGTCGGCGGACTCGCACACCAGCTCGTCATGGTCGTGCACGGTGGCGGCGAGGGCGGTTTCCACCCCTTCTTCACCCACTTTCTGGGCGATGCGCTTGGTGCCGCTGGCGTACAGACTGGCGGTGTAGCTGGATTTGGGATCGGCGCCCTTGCGCCCGGCAATTACAGCTTCAAGCTCGGCGATAAAGGTCAGATCGGGCACCTGTTGCTCGTTAAAGCAGGACACATTGCCCAGGTGGCAGGTGGGGCCGACCGGCTCTACTATCGCCAGCAGGGTGTCGTTGTCGCAGTCGGTGCTGATGTCCTTGAGCTGCAGCACATGGCCGGAGCTTTCGCCCTTGGTCCACAGCCGGTTCTTGGTGCGGCTGAAGAAGGTGACCTGGCGGGTTTCCAGGGTTTTGGCCAGGGCGTCCTTGTTCATGTAGCCGAGCATCAGTACCCGGCCGCTGTGGCAATCCTGCACCACGGTGGGCATCAGGCCATCTACCTTGTCCCAGTCCAGCTTGCCGGCATCAAATGCTTTATTATCAGTCACGTATTACCACTCCTTGCTGTTTCAGATACTGCTTGAGTTCACCGATATTGATGATGCCCTTGTGAAAGACCGAGGCCGCCAGGGCGCCGTCTACATCGGCCTCCAGAAAGGCGTCACGGAAGTGTTCCATTTCACCGGCACCGCCGGAGGCGATCAGCGGTACGTTACAGATGGCGCGTACCTTGAGCAGTTGTTCAAGATCGTAACCCTGGCGTACGCCGTCCTGGTTCATCACGTTAAGCACGATTTCGCCGGCGCCACGCTGCTGCACTTCCTGCACCCAGTCGAGGGTGCTCCACTGGGTCACCTGGGTGCGGCTTTCGTCACCGGTAAACTGGTGCACCTGATAAAGCCCGGTGGCTTCATCGAAGTAGGAGTCGATGCCTACTACTATGCACTGCACGCCGAAGGTGTCGGCCAGTTCGGTGATCAACGCCGGGTTGCTCAGGGCGGGAGAGTTGATGGAAATCTTGTCGGCGCCGAATTCCAGAATGCGCGCCGCGTCTTCTACCGATTTGATGCCGCCGGCCACACAGAAAGGAATATCGATTACTTCCGCCACCCGGCTGACCCAGCTTTTGTCGACCACCCGGTCCTGACTGCTGGCGGTGATGTCGTAAAACACCAGCTCGTCGGCGCCTTCGGCCGCATAACGCTGGGCCAGTGGAACTATGTCGCCGATGATCTCGTGGTTACGGAATTTTACGCCCTTGACCACCTGGCCGTCCTTGACGTCCAGGCAGGGAACTATGCGTCTTGCCAGCATGCGATTGCCTCCGCCACGGTGAATTTACCCTCTAGCAGGGAGCGACCCAGGATCACCCCGGCCACGCCGGTGCCTTTGAGCGCGTCCACATCATCGATGTTGCCGATGCCGCCGGACGCCTGCCACAGAATGGTGGGGTAGCGGGCGGCCAGCTCGCGATACAGCGCCACGTTGGAGCCGGTGAGGGTGCCGTCCTTGGAGATATCGGTGCACAGCACATGGCACAGACCGGCGGGCAGGTAGTGTTCGAGCAGGGACTCGATGGTGATGCCGCTGTCTTCCTGCCAGCCGGCGATGGCGATTTTTTTCTCGCCCTCGGGGGTGATGTTGATGTCCAGCGCCAGCACGATGCGGTCGGGGCCATACTGCTTGATCCAGCTGGTGACCAGCTCGGGTTGCTTGACCGCGGTAGAGCCAATCACCACCCGCTGGGCACCGATGTCGAGCAGATCCTTCACGTCCTGCTCGGTTCGGATGCCGCCGCCAATCTGCACCGGCACCGGGGTGTTTTCAATCAGCTGTTTGATGACTTCAAGCTGGCGCCGGCTGCTGTCTTTGGCACCGTCCAGATCCACCAGGTGCAGCTGGGTGGCGCCTTCGGCCACATAGAGGTCGAACCGCGCTTGCGGGGAGGCGGTGTATTCGGTTTTTTGCTGGTAGTCACCCTGATACAGGCGCACCACTTTTCCACCGATAAGGTCTATGGCGGGAATGATCATTTACAGCTCCAGAAAGTTTTTCAGCAGTTGGGCACCGGCGGCACCGGAGCGCTCCGGGTGGAATTGCACACCAAAGAAGTTGGCCTGGCCGATGGCGGCGCTGAAGGTCTGGCCATGCCGGCTCGATGCCAGGGTGTATTCGCCGGCCGGTACCGCATAGGAATGCACGAAGTAGAAGAAGCTGCCTTCGGGAATGTCCTTGAACAAGGGGTGTCCCGGCATGGGGGTGATTTGGTTCCAGCCCATGTGCGGCAGGCGAATGCCCTCGCTGCTTTCCATGTGGGCGCAGTCGGCGTCGATTTTGCCGAGGCAGTCGACGTCCCCTTCTGCAGAATGCTTCACCAGCATCTGCATGCCAAGGCAGATACCCAGCACCGGCTGCTGCAGCTGATTGATAAGCTCGATCAGGTTGCGCTCCTGCAGGTTTTTCATCGCCTCTTTGGCGGTGCCCACACCGGGCAGCAGCAGTTTGTCGGCGGCCAGCACCACGGCCGGATCGCGGCTGACGGTGACGTCGTAACCCAGTCGTTCGATGGCATAGCGCACCGACGACAGATTGGCGCAGCCGGTATCGATAATGACGACGTTGATAGAAGAACTCACAGGACCCCCTTGCTGGAGGGCAGTTCATTGCCTTCCACCTTGATGGCCTGGCGCAGGGCGCGGCCGAAGCCCTTGAACACGCTTTCCACCATGTGGTGGGTGTTGTGGCCGGTGACCTTGAGGTGAATATTGGCGGCCAGGCTGTCGCTCAGGCTGCGGAAGAAGTGCGGCACCATTTCCACCGACAGATCGCCGGCCTTGTCTTGCCGGAAGTCGCCTTCAAACTTCATGTAAGGGCGACCGGACAGGTCCAGGGTGACGGCGGCTTCGCATTCGTCCATCGGCAGCACAAAGCCGAACCGGCCGATGCCGCGCTTGTTGCCCAGCGCCTTGCGCAGCGCTTCGCCCAGTGCCAGGGCGGTGTCTTCCACCGTGTGGTGATCGTCGATATGCAGATCGCCATCCACCGCCACAGTCAGCTGAAAACCACCGTGGGTGGCAATCTGATCCAGCATGTGGTCAAAGAAGTGCAGCCCGGTGTTAATCCGGTTGCCGCCCTGGGTGTCCAGATCCAGTGCGATGCGAATGTCGGTTTCCCTGGTGGTGCGGGTCACCTCGGCGGTACGGCCGCGGCTCAGCAGGCGCGCCACTATCTCGGACCAGCCCAGCTTCTCATGAGCTACGTCACCGTGACCGTAATGCAGACCCGGCAGGCCCATGTTTTCGGCCAGTTGCATGTCGGTCTGGCGATCGCCGATCACCCAGGAGTCGGTAAAGTCGATGCGGCCGGCCTGCAGATAGTCTTTTACCAGGCCCAGACGCGGCTTGCGGCAGGCGCAGTCGTCGTGCTGAAAGTGGGGGCAGATCAGCACGTCCTGAAAGTTCACGCCCTGAGATTCCAGGATCTGCATCATCAGGTTGTGTGGTGCGTCAAAGTCGGCTTGCGGAAAGCTGTCGGTACCCAGGCCGTCCTGGTTGGTCACCATCACCAGCTTGTAGCCGGCGTCCTGCAACTTTAGCAGGGCCGGGATCACGCCGGGCAAAAAGGCCAGCTTGTCCAGCCGGTCCAGCTGCTTGTCTACCGCCGGCTCTTCTACCATGGTGCCGTCGCGGTCGATAAATAAGATACGTTCCTTAGTCACTTATTGCTCCTGTTGCAGTACCTGAAGTACCGCGTCCATTTCGGCCTGGTTGCCGATGGTGATTCGAATGCAGTCGGAAAGCCCCGGCTTGCTGGCAAAGTCGCGCAATATAATACCGGCCTTGCTCATGCGGGCAAAGAGCTGGGTGCCGGGCGTGAAACGCACCAGCACATAGTTGCCGTTGGCGGCGAACACCTCTTTTACCTGGGCGTTCTGACGTAACTGTTCGGCGAGGGTTGCCTTGAGCGCGTTGATGTCGGCTACTCGCCCACGCATGGTGGCCAGACCCGGCTCGCTTAGCGCCTGGGCGGCAATCTGGGCCACCGGCTCGGGAATGGGGTAGGGGGCGATGACCTTCAATAGCAGACCGATGACCTCGGGGTTGGCCAGGGTGAAACCACAGCGAATGCCGGCCAGACCAAAGGCCTTGGACAGGGTGCGGATCAGCACCAGCTGCGGATAATCGGCCAGCAGTCCGGCTTGAGTGAACTCGGGGCAGAACTCGATATAGGCCTCGTCCACCACCACCAGGGCGCGGTCTTTGGCGGCGTCGAGCAGGCGCAACAGTCCGGCGCTGTTCACCAGATCGCCGGTGGGGTTGTTGGGCGAGCACAGAAACACCAGTTTGACCTGGTCCAGCTGTTTGATGATGCCGTCAAAGTCGGGCTGGCGGTCGCTGTTCAGCGGCACCTCTATGATGCCCACGCCGTTGGTTTCGGCGCTGATGGCGTACATGCCGTAGGTGGGCGTGCAGATCAGGATATTGTCCTGGCCCGGCTCGCAGAAAGTACGGATCAGCAGCTCTATGCCTTCGTCACCGCCGCGGGTCACCAGCAGTTGCTCGGGTTCAACTCCGGCGTAGGCCGCATAGGCATTGACGACCTGCGGTGGCTGGCACTCGGGGTAGCGGTTCAGCCGCGAACAATCGAGGCGGTATTCACCGCTGTCGGCCGCTTCGTTGGCGTTGAGCCAGATGTGGCCCTGGCCGCCGATGCGCCGGGCCGACTGGTAAGGCGTCAGGGCCTGCACCTGGGTGCGGGCCAGTTGGGTGATGCTCATGCTTGCTTCTCCAGTTTGGCAAGCCGCAGGCTCACCGCATTCTTGTGGGCATCCAGGGTTTCGGTCGCCGCCAGCAACTCGACCGCCGGGCCGATGGCACGCAGCCCGGCCGGGGTCAGTTCCTGTACCGTGAAGCGGCGCTGGTAATCGGCCAGCCCCAGGCTGGAATAGGTGCGCGAATAGCCATAGGTCGGCAGGGTGTGATTGGTGCCGCTGGCGTAATCACCGACCGACTCCGGCGTCCAGGCACCGAGGAAAATCGATCCGGCATTCTTCAGGTCCGGCAGCAGGGCGCGAGGCTCGGCGGTTTGCACTATCAGGTGTTCGGGGGCATAGGCGTTGGAAATTGCCACGGCCTGCGCCAGATCGTCACAGATAAAGGTACGGCTCTCGCTCAATGCCTGCCGGGCGATATCGGCACGAGACAGTTGTGCCAGCTGTTGCTCCAGCGCGGCGTTGACCGCGTCGGCCAGCGCCTTGCTCGGCGTCACCAGTATCACCTGAGAGTCGGGGCCGTGCTCGGCCTGAGACAGCAGATCCGAGGCGATAAAGTCGGCATTTGCGGTGTCGTCGGCGATTACCAGCACTTCGGAAGGGCCGGCGGGCATGTCGATGGCGGCACCGTCCACGTCCGACGACACCTGCTGTTTGGCTTCGGTTACCCAGGCATTGCCGGGGCCGAAAATCTTGTCGACCTTGGTGACGCTCTCGCTGCCGTAGGCCATGGCCGCCACCGCCTGGGCACCGCCCAGGGTATAGATGGCGTCCACGCCACAGCGGCGGGCGGTATAGACGATGGCGTCGTTGATCGGGGGCGGCGAGCACAGCACCACCCGCTCGCAGCCGGCCAGACGGGCCGGAATGGCCAGCATCATCACGGTCGACACCAGGGGCGCACTGCCGCCGGGCACATAGAGGCCGACCTTTTCTATCGGTTGAAAGTGCAGCTCGCAGCGCACGCCCGGGCTGGTATCCAGCGCGATAGGCGTCGGTAGCTGGGCGCGGTGAAAGGTCTCGATGTTGATGATGGCCAGCTCGATGGCGGCCTTCAGCTCGTCACTCACGCGATCGGCGGCGGCCTCGATTTCCTGCTCCGACAACTGCAGTGTGCTGCGTTCGGCGCGGTCCAGGGTGCGGGTCAGCTCCATCAGGGCGGCGTCACCGCCCTGGCGTACTTTTGCAATAATGTCGGCCACCTGGGCTTCGCGCCCGCCCTGCGCCAGGGCGGGGCGACGTAACATCTCGGTCTGCTCGGTGGTGCTCAGTGTATTCCAGTCGAGAATATTCATGCCTTACTCCATCATCTTCTCGATGGGCAGCACCAGAATGGAAGAGGCACCCAGTGCCTTGAGACCTTCCATGGTTTCCCAGAACATGTCTTCGCTGCTGACCATGTGAATGGCCACCTGGTTGCTTTCGCCGGCCAGTTGCATGATGGTGGGGCGCTCGGCACCGGGCAGCAGATCGATCACCGCTTCCAGGCGATCCTTGGGGGCGTGCAGCATGATGTATTTGCTTTCGCGCGCCTGTTGCAGACCCTGAATACGCGGCAGCAGCTTGTCGATCACCTGTTGCTTGGCAGTCGGCAGCACGTTGGCGCTTTGAATCAACACCGCCTTGGAGCGGAAGATGACATCGGTTTCGACCAGGCCATTGGCCTCCAGCGTCGCACCGGTAGACACCAGATCGCAGATGGCGTCGGCCACACCGGCGCGGGGCGCCACTTCGACCGAGCCGTTCAGCATCACGCTCTTGAATTTTACGCCCTGACTGTCCATGTAGCGCTTGAGTAACCAGGGGTAGGAAGTGGCGATGCGCTTGCCTTCCAGGCTTTGCGGGCCCTGGTAATCAAACTCCTGAGCCACCGCCAGCGACAGTCGGCAGCCGCCGAAGTCGAGCCGCTTGAGTTCGCTGTATTCCGCGCTTTCGCCCTGGGCCTGGCGCTCCATCAGGGTTTCTTCCAGCACGTTTTCACCGACCACACCCAGGTCGACCACGCCGTCCATCACCAGACCGGGAATGTCGTCATCGCGCACCAGCAGCAGATCGATGGGCATGTTTTCGGCGTGGGCAATCAGACGCTGTTCACGCAGGTTGAGTTTGACGCCACAGCCCTTGAGCAGCTTCTGGCACTCGGTGCTGAGGCGGCCGGATTTTTGAATGGCGATGCGAAGACGATTTTGATCCAGTGTCATGATGTTGTATTCCCTGTCAGTAAATAAAGTCTGTAAATCACGTAAAACGAAAAAACCCTCGGAGCAGTTGCTTCCGAGGGTTTAGGAGTTCTGTCCTGCTGGAAGCCGCCAAGGGATAGGCCTTCCAGAATAAAATTCTGAAAGCCTAGTCGGGATGATGATGGTGCTTGGCGTTGTGCAGGAAGTTCATAATAAGGGTTGGCCCGTATATCTCTTGAGGTCTGCGGCCACCTTAGCAAGCCGAACCGGTTTTGCCAACCCCGGTTTGCAAGAAACTTTGGAGCTCTATGATGACCGGCACCGAGTCGGCTGTCTGACTCAGGTGGAACGCTGGTGGACTATAGGGGGAATTTTGTTTATTGCAGAAAATATAAATAATTATTCATGTCTTATTGGTGGAATCTGCCGCTCGCCGACACTGTGCAGCAAGTGGTCGGCAAAGAGCCGGACTTTTTCTACCTCGCCGAGTCGCTCGGGATAAGCCAGATAATAGCCGTTGGCGCTGAGCAGGGTATGGGGCCAGGGCATGAGCAGCTCGCCACGCGACAACTCGTCTTCAATCAAAAATCGCGGCAGCAGGGCGATGCCGGTACCGGCCATGGTGGCGCGGATCAACATATGAAAGGTTTCGAAGCGATTACCCTGATAGCTGTGCTCGGTGGTCAGGCTCTGGGAGGCAAACCAGTCGTGCCAGGCCTGCGGCCGGGTCGACAGGTGCAGCAACCGATACCGGGTCAGATCCAGTGGCGAGTCCGGTGCCTGGCCGTCGAGCAACGATGGCGCGCAAACGGGCACCACTTCTTCGTCAAACAGGCGGTGACATTCCAGGCCGGGCCAGCTGCCGTGGCCGTAGAAAAAGGCGATGTCGATGCCTTCCTTGTCGAGATCGAAAGGCTCCACCTGTTCACAGCAGTCCAGGCTGATATGGGGATGAGCGTCGAGAAAGGCGCTCAGCTGCGGCGCCAGCCAGCGGCTGCCGAAGGTGGGCAACGTCGCTATCTTGAGCACATCGAGGTGATTGTTGTAGGACATGACGTACTGGGACGACATTTCCAGCTGGGCCAGGATTTTGCGCACTTCACCGATGTAGATGGCGCCTTCGGGGGTCAGACACAGGGAACGCCGCACCCGCCGAAACAGCTTGCGACTAAGGAACGATTCCAGTTGAGCCACCTGTTTGCTGACCGCACTCTGGGTCAGGCTGAGCTCGTCGGCCGCCCGGGTAAAGCTAAGGTGTCTGGCGGCAGCTTCAAAGCACTGCATGGCCGCGATGGAAGGTAGATAGCGCATGAATCCGTTCATCGATAGAAAACAGGTCGCCAGTATACTCCTGTCATGATCGCTTGAGTATCGGTGGGAAGCCGACCGTCAACAGCCAGGGGCGACGGCGAGCCTTTCCTTCGCGGTGCCGCATGGTGCTTCAAGCTGAACTTGACTAAAGTTAACGACAAGGTGTTGTTCAAAAAGTGACCAACTCCAGGGAGGGATATCGTTTATAAAGGATGAATCACTCTGCTATCTACTGCCTCGTTCAACACCTTCATAACACGATGCCTTATCCATCGGGTGACGGTGTCTGTATCCAGGAATGCAGTGAAGCGAGAGGAGAAGCATCATGAGCCATCAAAAAACGCTATTGGCGACGGCCATCGTCTGCGCCATGGCCAGCGGGCCCGCATTAGCCCTGACCGATGCACAGGAACTGGAGCAGCTCAAGCGCCAGCTTGGCACCCTGCTTGAGCGGGTCGATCAGCTTGAAACCAAAACACAGAATGCCGAGGCGCGAGCCCGGGCGGCGGAAACAAAAGCCGAGACCATGAGTTCGGCCAGGGCACCGGCCGTGGTCAGTTCGGGGAATGACAAGATACGAGTGTCTGTGTCCGGGCATGTGAATAGGGCCCTGCTGGTGGTGGATGACGGTGAAGAAAGCGAGCTCTACCATGTTGATAACGACAGCTCCTCCACTCGCTTAAGGGTGATCGGGGAAGGGGATGTCAGCCCCGAGCTGACAGTAGGGACCGCCATCGAGGTGCAATTGGAGTCCAATTCAACCGCCAGCGTCAGCCAGGATAACGAAGCGGTCAGTGGCGACAGTGTTTCCGATCGCCGGCTGGAGGTGTATTTCGATCACGACCGGCTCGGTAAGGTGTGGATGGGTAAAGGCTGGACCGCCAGTGAAGACAGCTCCGAAATGGACTTGTCCGGCACCGCTTTGGTGGGTTATTCCTCTACTGCCGATATTGCCGGCGGCATCAAATTCCGCAATGGCGCCGGTAACCTGAGCACAACCCGGGTGGGTGACGTCTTTCTCAACCTGGACGGTCTGGGCCGGAAAAACCGTCTGCGCTACGATACCCCGAGTATGGCCGGGGTGAAACTGGCGGCCAGTGCGGTGGAAGACAGTGCCTGGGATACGGCGCTGACCTATGCCGCCGAGTATAGTCAGGGGACTGTGGCGGCGGCAGTGGCCTATTCGGATCAGGAAAGCAACGACGGTCAGGTGAACGGCTCGGCGTCCTTCCTGCATAACAGCGGGGTGAGTGTCACCCTGGCGGCGGGGGAGCGGGACAGCGAGTCACTCGATCCCAACTTTGTATACGGTAAACTGGGGTATCAAAACCGGTGGTTTGACGCCGGTAAAACCGCATTTTCTGCCGACTACCATGTGGCCAACCATGCCCAGGAGAGAAGCGACAAGGCCAAGTCGGTCGGGGTGCAGATGGTACAGAATGTCGATAACTGGGCGACCGAACTCTATGTGGGTTATCGCAACTATGATCTGGAACGGGCGGGAGAAAACCTCGATGAGGTGGATGCGGTTATTGCCGGTGCCCGAATCAAGTTTTAGGAGTCGTGATGAAAATAAGCATCATGCTGGTGATACTGCTGTTACTCGGTGGCTGTAGCGGAACCCCGGTGCAGTACCACAGCGAACGGGAAATACCCGCAGGGCCGGGTCTGCTGAGTGGTGCCGACGGGGCTTATCTGTACCAAAGGTAAAGGTTGGGTTCTTTGGCGTATCGGCCAAAGGGCCCACTTCTCCGACACGCCGTTAGGGGATGACATTCGCTGTTTCTTAAACAGGGTACTCGAGGAAACAGAGTCAGCTCCCACGACACGCCATAAACCCATCCATGGGGGCTCGGAAATGCCGTCCATGGCATTTCACGGTCGTGGGAGCCGATCTCTGTTGCCTCTCCTTAAACACCGAGTTGTCTGCAGATTGTCCCACAGGTGACTCTGTAGCATAGAGGCGGATGAAGGGTTCATCTCCAGCGACCATCACATGACAGGACGTCATGTGCTGAGCGTCGCAGGGATGCGGTTCAGCGTGTCGAGGGAGTGAACCCTTCGTTCGACTTTTACTGTGACAGTTAGTTTTCCAAGTTGGTATAAATGGCATTAGAATCAGGCGCCTAGCGCCTGACGTACCTGCCGGATGGAGTCGTCCTGCAGTCTGGCGTAGAGGGCGAATTCGTCCTGCACCGGGCAACCCAGGGCCTGTTCGAAGGCGGCCTGGTTGGCATTCTGAACATAGGCCTGATGCTGCACACCGCCCAGGTTGGACTGGAAGATGCCGGCGGCGCTGACCGGCAGAAAGTCTTCATAGATGATGGGGGTGGCCTTGATCAGACCGGCCTCGATCAGTGTATCAATATCACCACTGGCGCTTTCTCCCCGCTCTGCCTGCCGGCGCCCGGCCTCGGTCAGTCCATAGCGAAAATAGCCCAGCTTCAGTGTGCGCAGGCTGTCTTCATCGTCCGGAAAATCGGCGAACACCTCGGCCAGCTGGCGCTGGTGGGCCTCGTTGTCGGCCTCGGCCGGCGTCTGACGCGAGCGGTTGAGCAACTCGTCGTAGAGGGCGCGGCCCTTGGGGGTGAGCGCCATGCCGCGCTGTTCGATTTCACCGAAACGAGCGGTATGGGTACCGGCCTGCTCGCCGGCAAAGCGAACTGGCTCTTCCAGCGCGGTAAAGCTGGTCTGGCGCAGCAATATCGGACAGCGACGGCGGGGCGGCCCTTCAATCACCGCCTTGGGGTTGATGCCCACGGCAGGCATCTGTTGCTGCACCGTGTCTATGTCCAGGGTTCTCGGGGTCAGATGATTGATATGGGGGCCGCGAAAGCAGACCACATCGGCGATCAGCCGGTGGGCATCCTGCAGGGCCTGATAGCTGGCCAGATCGACGGTGGCATGCTGGTGCCAGCGAAAGGTTTCCAGCACTTCGGCCACGAAGTGCCGTGCCTGCTCTTCGGTCAGGCCACCCTGCGCTTCGGCCTGGGCGACCAGCACCCGGGCCTTGGCGGTAAAGATATCGCGCCCGTCCAGGATCTCGGCCGCGCGAGCCCGCAGGGCATCATCTTCAATCAGCTCCAGGCGCAGCAGCGAGGTGAAAATACGGAATGGATTGCGCCGCAGCGAGGCGTCGTCGGTGGGGCGAAAGGCGGTGGAATGCACCGGCACGCCGGCTTCGGACAAGTCGTAATAGCTGACCGGATGCATGCCCATGATGGCGAAGATGCGGCGCAGCATGTTGAGCTCGGCGGCACGACCTACCCGAATGGCGCCATGGCGTTCCAGACTCAGTCGGTCCAGCTCGCCAGTCTCGCGCAATTGGTGTTGCAGTGCCGGCTCGGCGGCCAGTACCCGCTCGTTGATCTGGGCCACCAGCTGCATCAGGGTGCCGTACTGAGGCACTTCCTGCTGATACATACGAGACATGGATTCGGAAAACAAAGTGCGGATATCGTCCGCAGGCAAAAAAGAGTCGTGCGCCATGATGCTGAAGTCCCTTTACCGATGAGGTGATGATGCCATCAACTTTAATACCGGCGCATGATAAATGACAAACGGCGACTGCTCGCAAATCCATTCCATATTGGAATGGATAGCAAGGCGAGCCCGGTCAGCGATGCGCTTGAATGATGACCGCCTGATAGGCCTCGATGATGGGAGTCACATCATCTAGGCCACGCTGCATGCGTTGATAATGCGCGAGTGTCTTGCTCAGATAACGCGAGGCAATATCGGCCTGCTCGGGGCTGTGTGCCTGCCAGATCTGCTCGCCGACGGTACTGACTCTGCACGGGACTCTGCACCGAGACGGCATGTCACGGGCTTTGCTCGACACCAGCAGCAGTTCGTAACATCGTCGGTTTTCTTCCACCAGCCGTTCTTCAAGTAGCTGAAAATCCAGCTTAATCAGTTGCCGGCGCAAGGCAAACTGATGATGAACCGGACACAACAGAAAGTCGATGTCGGCATTCGGATTGGCCTCATGAATGGCGCGCACCAGTTGCACCATTAAATCGCCACCGACACCGGCGATGATCACCAGCTGCCTGCCCTCGTGCCGGGACAGGGGAAGGCTGGCCACGTCAATACAGTGCACCTGCCATAAAGACCGGGCCGGTGAGGGCGATGGGTGGGGCGCCATGGCCGGATAAAAGCGTCGTAGCCTGGTTTCAAGCTCGCCCATCAGCTCGGGCACGATATCGACGAAGTGAATAAATGGTGCCGCCTGCCGGGACAATAAAGAGGCGCCCAATAAACCGTGATCACAGCAGCAATCCCAGATATGGGTATAGCCGGTGGCGACCATGGCGTCGATGTGCTGGAGTCGTTTGCCGATTTTCATGATAAGGGTCTGTGACATCAAACCGCGCAGTATATCAGCGTCGGTCCGCCTTGCGTATTGGCGGTGCTTCCATGGCTATTCCGGCGCCGGTGTGATAACAAGACGTCATAAAAAAAGATTCATATGAGGGTGTATTGATGTTTGAAGTGATGATCATACTGGCACTGACCCTGATGGCCGGCATGGCCATGCCGCTTGGGGCACTGATTGGGTGCAAGGAGCACATTCATCCGGACTGGCTGGAAAACGAATTTCGCCATTCGGTGGTGGCCTTCGGCGGCGGTGCCCTGTTGTCGGCGGTGGCGCTGGTGCTGGTGCCGGAGGGATCCTCTTATCTCGATATGACGACGGTTGCCCTCTGCTTTTGTGGTGGTGGTTTGACGTTCATGGCGCTGGATGTGTTGCTCTATAAACTCAATACCCCGGCCAGTCAGCTGGCGGCCATGCTGTCGGACTTTATTCCGGAATCGCTGGCGCTGGGGGCGGCGCTGGCGCTGGGAGGGACGGGCAGCGCCCTGTTGCTGGCCGCCCTGATGGTGTTGCAGAACATGCCCGAGGGGTTTAATGCCTACCGGGAGCTGGGCGCAACTTCTCGCTACACGAGTAGCAGGATTATTACCATGTTTGCGCTGATGGCCTTGCTGGGTCCGGTAGCCGGACTGTCCGGCTATGTCTGGCTGGCGGACTCGCCGACGCTGGTGGCCGGTATCATGTTGTTTGCCGGCGGCGGTATTCTCTATTCGGTGTTTCAGGACATAGCCCCGCAGGCGGTGCTGGAAAAACACTGGGCCCCGCCGATGGGCGCGGTACTGGGCTTCGTGCTGGGTATTCTCGGGCACATGCTGACAACCCATGCGTGAGTTCAATAATGTGAGGTGTGAGGTGTGAGGTGTGAGGCTGTCTCTTGGTCACAAGTCTGTCAGTCCATAAGATATGCTCAGAGACAACTGGGTAGCCTCTTCCGACCCGCTAAACCGCATCCCTGCGACGCTCAGCACATGACGTCCTGTCATGTGATGGTCGGCTGAGGCTATCCCAGCCGCCTCTTTTCGGGCTCGAAGTCGCCGGTGAGCACCGCTGACAGACCACTCCGCTGCCGACGGGAGGGCAAAGGGTGTCTGCTCAACCGACCATCCGCGCCAGGGATGGCGCGGTTTGAGCCCCTAGGGAGGGGTTTACGGCGTGTCGGCTGAGCAGTGCGCTTTGCCTGATGGCCTCATTAAGTTCAACAAAAACTTGTGACTAAGATACAGGGTGTGAGGTGTGAGGTGAGAAGGGGCGGAATGTTAAAAACGGAATGTTAAAACGGAACAGGCGGCTGCCGTGTACCGGCCGCTTTTGTTATCATGCCCTTTTCACCGACGGGATTTGCCTGCCTTGGATCACGACGACAGCAGCACGCTTTCTACCGAACTCTTTACCGAGCTTTTCACAGAACAAGGGCCGCTGGCCCGGGCCATAGACGGCTTTAAACCCCGCGCAGCTCAGGTAGAGATGGCGACGGCGGTCGGTCAGGCGCTGGACGACAAGGTCCCGCTGGTGGTCGAGGCGGGCACCGGTACCGGCAAAACCTACGCCTATCTGGCGCCGGTGCTGGCCGCGGGCAAGAAGGTGGTGCTCAGTACCGGCTCGCGCAACCTGCAGGAACAGTTGTTTCATCGCGACTTGCCCACCCTGGTCAAGGCGATGAACTATCACCATCCGGTGGCGTTGCTCAAGGGGCGATCCAACTACCTCTGTCTGGAACGGCTGGGTCTGCTGAACGACAGCGTACCCATGCTGTCGGCAGAGGGGCTGGCCGATTTGCAGCGGGTGCGGCGCTTCGTGCCCATGACCCACAGCGGTGACATCGGCGATATTCCGGGTCTGGCCGAACGCAGCGAGGTGCTGCCGCTGGTGACCAGCACCAACGATAATTGTCTGGGCCGCGACTGTGGTCATTACCAGGACTGTTACTTGGTCAAGGCCCGCAACAAGGCGATGGAGGCACAGGTAGTGGTGGTAAATCACCACCTGTTCTTCGCCGACATGGCGGTACGTGACACCGGCTTTGGCCAGCTGATTCCCGACGCCGACGCTTATATTCTGGATGAGGCCCATCAGTTGCCGGAGATTGCCGGCCAGTATTTCGGTCAGAGTCAGTCGAGCAAGCAAGTGCTTGAGCTGGCGCGGGATCTGCGGCTGGCGCAAAAGGTGGAAGCCAAAGACATGGCCCAGCTGGGCAAGGCGGCGGATCAGCTGGAGCGTCATGCTCAGGACCTGCGGTTGACCTTTGGTCATGACAGCAGCCGGGGACAGTTGCGCCCCATGCTGGCCCGAGCCGAAGTGGCGCAGGCCATGGTTCGGTTGAACGAAAGCCTGGCCTTCACTTACGAGGTGCTCAAGCTGGCGCTGGGGCGCGGCGAGCAGCTCGATCACTGCTTCGAGCGTCTGGTGGGGCTGCGTACCCAGCTGGACTCGGTTACCCGGGTAGAAGAAGACGGCTATTCCTACTGGTTCGATTGCACCCGGCTGCATGTCAGCTTTCATAAAACCCCGCTGTCGGTGGCCGAACGCTTCTCGGTGGAGCTGGCCAAAGACGAGGTGAGCTGGGTCTTTACCTCCGCCACCCTGGCGGTAGGGGACAGTTTCGCGCACTTTTGCGCCGATCTCGGGCTGTCAAAGTGTCGTACCTTGCAATTGGACAGTCCTTTTGATTACTCTCGCCAGTCCCGTTTGTGCGTGCCCCGCTATTTACCGGAAACCAACGCCGCCGGCCGTGGCCGCTGGCTGGCCGAAAGCCTGGCCGACACCCTGGATGCGGTGCCCGGCGGCAGCTTTTTTCTCTGTACCAGCTACAAGGTCATGAACGAGGTGGCCGAGGTATTGCGCATTCGTCTGAATCGCACCGTGCTGGTACAGGGTGAAGACAACAAGGTGCGGCTGCTGGAGCGTTTCGGTCAGGACGGCCGCGCGGTGCTGGTGGCGACCAGCAGTTTCTGGGAAGGCATCGATGTGCGGGGTAACGCCCTGCAGTGTGTGGTGATCGACAAGCTGCCGTTCAGCGCCCCGGATGATCCCTTGCTCAGCGCCCGGCTCGAAGATTGTCGCCGGCGGGGCGAAGACGGCTTTGCCCGCGTGCAGTTGCCCAAGGCCATTATTACCCTCAAGCAGGGGGTAGGGCGCTTGATCCGGGATGTACAGGACAAGGGCGTGCTGGTGATCACCGACGGTCGCCTGGTCAACCGGGCCTATGGTGCCGACTTTATTAATAGCCTGCCGGCCATGCCTCGTACCCGCAGTCTGCAGCAGTTGGCCGAATTTTTATCAACCCTGGAGTAATGAACACATGACCCGAATACTGGCCATCGACACCGCCACCGAGGCCTGCTCTGCCGCCCTGTGGCAAAACGGCGAGTTGTTGAGCCGTTATCAGGTGGCCCCTCGTGGCCATACGGATTTGATATTGCCGATGGTCGCCGAGCTGCTGGCCGAAGGCGAGCTGTCGCTGAATCAGCTCGATGGCCTGGCCTTCGGTCGGGGTCCAGGCTCCTTCACCGGCGTGCGCATCACCCTGGGAGTCGCACAGGGGCTGGCCTATGGCGCCGACCTGCCACTGCTGGGGGTGTCCAATCTGCAGGCGCTGGCCCAGGGCGCCTATCGTGCCTGTGGGGGCGAGCAAGTGCTGGCGGCCATCGATGCGCGCATGGGCGAGATCTATGTGGGGGCTTATCGGCTGGAGCAGGGACTCATGGTCGGCACCATTGATGAACAGGTGCTGGCGCCGGCGCAATTTCTGGATACGTGCGCGGACACCGCCCGCTGGCCGCTGGGTGTGGGCTCGGCCTTTGTCACCTATGCTGAACTGATGAGTCGGGTAGCAGGACGATGCGAGGCGGTACCCTTTCCCGAGGCGCGGGATCTGCTGCCCCAGGCGCTGGAGCTATGGCGGGGCGGCTTGGGCGTTGATGCGGCCGATGCGCGTCCCGTCTATCTGCGCGACAAGGTGACCTGGCAAAAACTGCCGGGCCGCTGACGGGAGCTGCAGTGAATATTTTCTCAATCAGACAACGGGAGGACTCGGATCCTCCTCTGTTCTATCCTCAGCGGCCCTACCACCGTAGTTTTCAGTATCGCAAACGGCGCCGGCGCAATAATCGCCGTTGTTTGCGGCTGTGGCATTATCGGCGGCGGTAACGATAGCTCATCACAAAGTGGTTACTTTTATGTTGCATTGGTCAGTCGCTGCGGATAATTTTTTAGAGCAAACACTTTAAGTTGCGCGCACTCATGTAACGGGTACCCGGCTTTCCCGCTCTGTCCAGGAGACTGACATGGAACATACTCTGTCTGACCGCCAGCCGACGCCTTTTTCCGGCAAGCCCTGGCTGGATCGTTATCCGGTGGACGTACCCGCCGAAATTGACGCCGATAAATTCGGCTCGCTGCTGGAGATGTTTGAACAGGGGGTGAGCGAGTTTGCCGACTTGCCGGCCTACAGTAACTTTGGCAAGACCCTCACTTATCGAGATCTGGATAGCCAGTCCCGGGATTTTGCCGCCTATCTGCAACAAAGGCTCAAACTGGCGCCGGGTGAGCGCATCGCGCTGATGATGCCCAATCTGTTGCAGTATCCGGTCTGTCTGTTTGGTGCGCTGCGTGCCGGCCTGGTGGTGGTGAACGTCAATCCGCTTTATACCGCCCGCGAGCTGAAGCATCAGCTCAATGATGCCGGGGCCAGCACCATAGTGATTGTGGAAAACTTTGCTCATACCCTGAGCGAGGTGCTTGAAGATACACGGGTGAAACAGGTGATCCTGACCCGGATGGGCGATCATCTGGGGCGGGTGAAGGGGACTCTGGTCAATCTGGTGGTCAGGCACATCAAGAAGCTGGTGCCCGATTTTACATTACCGAATGCCATTCCTTATCAGACGGCGCTGAATCAGGGCAAAGACCTGCCTTATATCCGGCCCGAGCTCGATGGCGACACCCTGGCCTTTTTGCAATATACCGGCGGTACCACAGGTCGTTCCAAGGGCGCCATGCTCAGCCACCGCAACATGCTGGCCAACGTAGAGCAGTGCCTGGGTGTGTATGGCCCGGTATTGAACAAGGGACAGGAAAAGGTGGTGACCGCGCTGCCGCTCTATCATGTGTTTGCACTGACGGTAAACGGCTTGCTGTTTTTTCGCATCGGCGCCCACAATCTGCTGATCACCAACCCGCGTGATATTCCGGGCTTCGTACGGGAGCTCAAGGGGGTTGACTTCACCTGCATCACCGGAGTAAACACCCTGTTCAATGCGCTGGTGAACAATGCGGATTTTCAGGCGCATGATTTCAGGAGTCTGAAGCTGACCATCGGCGGTGGCATGGCAGTACAGCGTGCGGTGGCCGAGCAGTGGCAGGCCATTACCGGCAGTCGTTTGCTCGAGGGGTATGGCCTGACCGAATGCTCACCGCTGGTGACCGTTTGCCCCTATGACATGGACGGGTATAACGGATCCATCGGCTTGCCGGTGTGCTCCACCGAGGTGCGACTGGTCGACGATAACGACGAAGAAATTCACCTGACCCACACACCGGGCGAGATGGAAGTGAAGGGCCCTCAGGTGATGAGCGGTTACTGGGGGCCGCGTGACGAAGATGACAACACCTTTCATGACGGCTGGTTACGTACCGGCGATATTGCCACCATCGACGAGCAGGGCTTTCTGAACATAGTGGATCGCAAGAAAGACATGATACTGGTGTCCGGCTTCAATGTGTTTCCCAATGAAATTGAAGAAGTAGTCATGCAGCATGCAGGGGTACTGGAGGCGGCGGCGGTGGGGATATCTCATCAGGACAGCGGCGAAGTGGTCAAACTGGTGGTGGTGAAAAAGCCGGGCGCCAGTCTGGATGAAAAAACGCTGATCAGCCATTGTCGCCAATATCTGACTGCCTATAAGGTGCCTAAGGTGATAGAATTTCGCGACGAATTGCCCAAAACCAATGTCGGTAAAATACTGCGCCGGGAGCTGAGAGAAGAGGCTTCCTGAGCCGAGACCCCGGGCGACCGGGGTCTTTTTGTTTTTGCCGCCAACGCAGAGTGCCCATGACTTATACACTGATCACCGATAACCAGACCCTGGCCGATTTCTGTGCCACCGACGCCACCTTGCTGGCGTTGGATACCGAATTTGTTCGCACCCGTACCTTCTATGCCAAACCGGGTCTCTACCAACTGTTTGACGGCAAGCAGACGGCGCTGATCGATCCGGTCGCGGTATCTGATCTGTCGCCCTTGTGGCGCCTGTTGCACGATCCCGAACGCCTGTGTGTGCTGCATGCCGGGGGAGAGGATCTGGAGCTGTTCCAGCATCAAAGTGGCGCCTTGCCGGCCCGGGTACACGATACCCAGCTGGCGGCCGCCTTTCTGGGCTATGGTACCCAGCTTGGCTTTGCTCCCTTGGTCGAGAAGCTGCTTGGTGTGAGCCTGGACAAGGCCCATGCACGTACCGACTGGCTGGCTCGGCCCTTGTCGAGCGCACAGCTCAGCTACGCGGCCGACGATGTGATTTATCTCTATCCTGTGTATCAAAAGCTGATGCAACAGCTGCAGCAAAAGGGGCTGACCGACTGGTTCGAGCAGGAATGTGCTCGAGCCGTAAAGCGACGCAGCGAGAGCGTGGCTCCTGCGCTTGCCTACCTGGATATCAAGAATGCCTGGACCCTGGACAGGCAGGCGCTGGGTATCTTGCAGCGGTTGTGTCAGTGGCGGCTGACCGAGGCGCGCCGTCGGGATCTGGCGGTCAACTTTGTGGTGAAGGAGGCCAATCTGTTTCGCGTGGCAGAGCGGGCGCCACAGAGTCTGGCCGATTTGAACCGGCTGGGGCTGGAACCCATGGAAATCAAACGTCATGGCGACACCTTGCTGGCGCTGGTACGGCAGGCGCTGGATGCGCCCGACCACTGGCCGGAGCCGGTGCAGCGACTGGTGGATTATCCCGGCTACAAGGCGGAGCTCAAGCGGATCAAGGCCATTGTGGATCATGCCGGAGAGCAGGCGGAAATACCGGCGGAACTCATCGCATCGAAGCGATTGATCCATCAGTATCTGAGTTGGAAATGGCGGCTGGAAGAAAGTAAGGACATGACGCCGATCCTGTTGCAAGGCTGGCGTGGAGAACTGCTTGCATCACAGCTGTAATGCATAAAAGGGGGCGAACAGGCTCGCCCCTGACTTTTACTATGCGACCGGTTTTTCTGCTTTTTCGTCCATATCGGGGAACATGATGTTGAGCTCCAGTACCGACAAGTGATCGCCTTTCTGGTCGAGCTGTACCGAAATCTGATCGATGTCGATGTCCACATATTTACGAATCACCTCCAGAATATCCTGTTGCATTTGCGGTAGATAATCCGGGGTGTCCCGCTGGCTACGTTCGTGGGCAACAATGATCTGCAGGCGCTCTTTTGCGAGCTTGGCGCTGGTTTGGGTCTTTTTTGAACGAAAATAGTCCAGTAGAGACATGGGTTAACTCCCAAAAAGTCGGCTAAAAAATCCCTTCTTCTCTTCATCGAGGAAACGGAAGGAGCGTTCTTCACCCAGCAGGCGGGCGACGGTGTCGGCATAAGCCAGAGCGGCATCGGATTCGCCATCCAGAATCACCGGCTCACCGGCGTTGGATGCCTTGAGCACGGCCTGGGACTCGGGGATGACACCCAGCAGGGGGATGGCCAGAATTTCCTGTACGTCATGCACGCTCAGCATGTCGCCACGACTGACACGCTCGGGAGAATAGCGGGTCAGCAGCAGGTGTTCTTTAATCGGCTCCAACCCTTGCTCGGCCCGGCGTGATTTGGACGACAGAATACCCAGAATACGATCGGAATCCCGTACCGAGGATACTTCCGGGTTGGTGGTGACGACGGCTTCATCGGCAAAATACAGTGCCATCAGCGCCCCGGTTTCGATGCCGGCAGGCGAGTCGCAGATAATGTACTCGAAACCCATGTCGGCCAGGTCGTTGAGGATCTTTTCTACTCCTTCCCGGGTGAGGGCATCTTTGTCCCGGGTCTGGGAGGCGGGCAGAATATAGAGCTGTTCTACCCGCTTATCCCGGATCAGTGCCTGATTGAGATTGGCGTCACCGTTAATCACGTTAACAAAGTCGTATACCACGCGACGTTCGCAGCCCATGATCAAATCCAGGTTGCGTAAGCCGATATCAAAATCAACCACCACGGTTTTATGACCGAGACTGGCCAGGCCGGTACTGATGGCTGCACTGGAGGTGGTTTTACCCACGCCTCCTTTCCCGGATGTGACGACGATAATTCGTGCCATAGTGTGTTCCTAAGCTCGTAAAATTAGAGGCGATCGAACTTTAACTGTTCGCCCGCCAGAGAAATAGTGACTGGTTTTTCCCAGTTATCACCCTGTAATCCATCACTGAGTTGATAATGACCGGCAACAGAGATCAGCTCGGCCATTAACTGCTGGCAATAAATGCGTGCCGACTCGCTGCCCTTGGCACCGGCCACAGCCCGGCCCCGCAGCTGACCGTAAATATGAATGCTCTCATCGGCGATGACTTCGGCGCCGTTACTGACCGAGCCCAGAATCACCAGTGAACCATTGGCAGCATAAACCTGCTGGCCGGAGCGTACCGGGCCGCGGTGAACCTTGGTTCCGGGCTGGTTAATCGTGGCGGCCGGGGCTGCGGGAGCGTCTTGCTGCGTCGGAATTTTACCGGTGCTGACCACCGCCAGGCCCGCGGCCCGGGCGGCGTTGCGGGTCGCATCATCTTTGGCGCCGGTAATGCCCACCGGTACCAGATCCAGTGCCTTGAGCGCATCAGCCAGTGCCGTAAAATCGGGTGTCTGTGACAACTTTTCTATATTGATAACCAGCGGTGCTGCGCGAAAGAACGCCGGTGCCAGTGCAATTTTTTCTTCCAGCTGTCGCTTTACCTGCTGAATATCGCCATCGGCCATATGCACAACCGACAGGGTAAAGTTACTGCCTTTCAATTCGATGCCATGCTCCGCCATAAGCGGCTTTCCCCCGAGGATTCAATCCTTTTTGTTATTGGTCGTGCTGATGTTATAGTTTGCCATCTTAACTGGCAATAAACCCGACGGATTATAGCAATTTCCATGTTGTGTGTAGTGTATAAAAGCCCCAAAAAGGCAGAGACTTATCTTTTTGTCGAGCGGCGCGACGACTTCTCTCGCGTACCGTCCCCTTTACTGGATACCTTCGGGTCGCCCAGGCTCGCCATGATCATCAATCTGGCAACAAAGACTCACCTGGCGCAGGCTGATTTGGCCAAGGTCAGGCTGGCGTTACAGACCCAGGGGTATTACCTTCAATTACCACCACCGCCGGAAAATTTGCTTAAACAACACCGGGCATCTCAGGCAGATCCTTCCGCCTGAATCCTCTTCAACACGCTGCGTATCAGCAAGGAGCCTCTTATGTATCAACATATGGACTTACAGGGGCAACCGTTGCCCTATGCGGTAGGTAAAGTGGTATGTGTGGGCCGCAGTTATCAGGATCATGCGGCGGAGCTCAACAATCCCGTACCCGAAGAACCACTGTTATTCATCAAGCCGTCTACCAGCCTGACCGGGCTGGACGCGCCTCTGTTGCTGCCCAAGGGGCTGGGCGCCGTGCATCATGAGTTGGAAGTGGCGTTGTTGATTGGTCGTCGTTTGTGCCATGTCGAACCCGGGCACGCGCTGGAAGCGGTTGCCGGTGTGGGCCTGGCACTGGATTTGACCCTGCGCGATGTGCAGGACAAGCTTAAGGCTCAGGGACATCCCTGGGAGCGAGCCAAGGCCTTCGATGGTAGTTGCCCTGTTACTCCCTTTGCCCTGCCCGAGGTACTCAACGACTTGCAGCGGCTTGATTTCTCTTTACAGGTCAATGGTGAGCCGCGGCAAAATGGTAATACCGCCATGATGATGTGGTCTATTGGTGAGCTGCTGGCCCAGATGAGCCGTTGCTTTACCCTTAATCCCGGCGATGTGGTACTGACCGGTACTCCCAAGGGCGTAGCCGAACTCAAACCGCTGGATGAACTCGATATGCAACTGGACGGTCAGTACCGATTCAGTGCCAAAGTAGCAGGATAAATTTATGCAGGCCGATTTCTGGTATACCAAGTCTCTGGAGGAGATGTCCGACGGGGAATGGGAAGCCTTGTGTGACGGCTGTGGCAAATGTTGCCTCAACAAGCTGATTGATGAAGACACCGACGAGCTGGTGCACACCAATGTGGCTTGCGAGCTGTTGAACACGCACAGCTGTGCCTGTAGCGATTATGCCAATCGCTTCGCCAAGGTGCCGGATTGTCTGAAGATTACCCGGGACAAACTGGACGATTATTTCTGGCTACCGTCCACCTGTGCCTACCGTTTGCTGGCAGAAGGCCAGTCGTTGCCGTCCTGGCACCCATTGCGCACCGGCTCCAAGAGCGCCATGCACAAAGCCGGCCAGTCGGTACGCGGCAAGGTAGTGCCGGAGTCCAAGGCCGGAAACTGGGAAGACCACATCATTACCTGGGCTTGTTAATTCGTGAGGGGTAAGAGGTGAGGTGAGAGGGGTAAAACCTCACCCCTCACCCCTCACGTTTTTTACCCGCACGACAATAAACAAAGCCGCCAGTGCGGCCAGCAGGGCGAAAATACCCATCAGCCACTGGGGCATGCTCAAGCCCAGCCAGGCCCAGGAAGCATCGGCACAGTCTCCCGTGGGATGAAACAGGGCCGGCCACCAGCGATCCAGCGCCAGCCAGCCCGGAAACTCGGCGAAACTGGAGCACTGGTTGAAGGGAGAAGGGTTGAGTTGATAACCGACATGGACTTTTGCCAGCCAGAATCCCTTGGCTGCCGCCGCCAGCCAGGCCACCAGGGCAACCCCGCTTACCCATCCATTGCGTGGCGCCAGCCAGCCGAGTATGCCAGCCAGTATCACCCCGGCCAGCGCGGCCCTTTGATAGACACACATCACACAGGGATACAGTTCCTGTACATACTGGAAAAACAGCGCCGTCAGCAATAACGCGGTGGCGGTAAAGGTCAACAGACCCCAGGCAAGTCGGGTACGTGAAAAAGCGTACAGCATCGATTCCTCATGGCGTTCGGGGTGGGGACGGTTGGCTGGGTTGGGCTTGTGACAAACTGGTCAGCTCTGTTATTATCGACCATTAATCCTGCCTGCCATAACAAATTTAACAGAGTGGTTTCATGGTCATCAAGGCACAAAGCCCAGCTAATTTTGCAGAACAATATATCATAGAATCCATCTGGAACAGTCACTTTCCCCCAGGCTCCATCCTGCCCGCCGAGCGGGAATTATCGGAGTTGATAGGAGTGACTCGCACCACCCTGCGTGAGGTGCTGCAACGGCTGGCGCGCGACGGTTGGCTGACCATACAGCACGGCAAGCCGACCCGGGTAAATAACTTCTGGGAAACGTCGAGTCTCAACATACTGGAAACCCTGGCTCGCCTCGATGAAGACAAGATGCCTGAATTGATTGACCATCTGTTGTCTGCCCGCACACATATCAGCAGCATTTTCATTCGTGGTGCGGTAAAAAATGATCCCGAACGGGTGATGGCCGTCATCGCCGAGCTGGAACAGCTGGCCGATGAGGCAGAGGCCTTTGCCGCCTATGATTATGAACTGCATCATCAGCTGGCCTTTGCTTCCGGCAATCCTATCTATGCCCTGATTCTTAATGGTTTCAAGGGATTGTACTGTCGGGTGGGGCGCCACTATTTTTCACAACCGGCGGCACGCCGGCTGGCGGCGGAGTATTATCGCGCGCTTTCCGGACTGGCAGCCAGCGGCAACCTTGATGAGGTGGCCGAGCTGGTACGGGATTACGGTAAGAATTCGGGCCGGTTGTGGCTGGATATGCGTGAGCATTTACCGGATACCCTGGCACAACACTGATAGGCACAGCATTGATAGAGACAGCACTGCTAAAAAACGCCTCCTTTCGGAGGCGTTTTTTTATTCGGCAAGTGGTCGTTCCGGGCAGCGGCCTATGATGCTGGCGTTGCCGTCCGCTTCTTCCTGCTCGAGTATCACATTAAAGCCCCACAGGCGATGCACGTGTTTCAGCACCTGGTGATGCGAATCTGCCAGTGGAATACGGTTATGCGGTACGTGTCGCAGAGTGAGAGAGCGATCGCCCTTTACTTCCACGTTATAGACCTGAATGTTGGGCTCGAGGTTGGACAGATTATACTGATTTGACAGGGTCTGACGCAGCTGGCGATAGCCCTGTTCATCATGTATGGCCGAAATTTCCAGATAATTACGGGTATCGTCATCGGCCACCGCGAACAGATGGAGATCGCGCATCACCTTGGGTGACAAAAACTGGCTGATAAAGCTCTCGTCCTTGAAGTTCTCCATGGCAAAGTGCAGGGTCTTTACCCACTCGGATCCGGCGATATCCGGAAACCAGGCCCGGTCTTCGTCGGTGGGGTGCTCGCAGATACGGCGCAAGTCCTGAAACATGGCAAAGCCCAGGGCATAGGGGTTGATGCCGGAATAATACTTGCTGTTATAAGACGGCTGGTAGATGACGTTGGTATGGTTGTGCAGTACTTCCATGATGAAGCGGTCGGTCACCAGCCCCTCGTCGTACATATGTTGAGTGATGGTGTAGTGCCAGAAGGTCGCCCAGCCTTCGTTCATCACCTGAGTCTGCTTCTGGGGATAGAAATACTGGCTTATCTTGCGCACGATGCGCACGATTTCCCGCTGCCAGGGCTCGAGCAGGGGGGCGTGTTTCTCGATAAAGTACAGAATGTTTTCTTCCGGCTCTTCGGGATAACGGCGTTTCTTTTCCTGCTTGGCATCGTCCATGCGGGGCAGGGTTTTCCACAGCTCGTTGACCTGGGTTTGCAGATAGGCTTCGCGCGCCTTCTGCCGCCGGCGTTCTTCGGCCAGAGACAGTTTCTGTGGCCGTTTGTATCTGTCCACCCCGTAGTTCATCAGTGCATGACAGCTGTCGAGGATGGACTCGACCTCGGCAACACCATATTTCTCTTCGCATTCGGTAATGTAATGTTTCGAGAACAGCAGATAGTCGATAATGGACTCGGCGTCGGTCCAGGTCGTGAACAGGTAGTTGTTCTTGAAGAAAGAGTTATGACCATAGCAGGCATGGGCGATGACCAGGGCCTGCATCGGCATGGTGTTCTCTTCCATCAGATAGGCGATACAAGGGTTGGAGTTGATGACTATTTCATAGGCCAGGCCCATCTGACCACGCTTGTAATGCTGTTCGGTCTGAATGAATTTTTTACCGTAGGACCAGTGATGATAACCAATGGGCATGCCGATGCTGGAGTAGGCGTCCATCATCTGCTCACCGGTGATGATCTCTATCTGGTTGGGATAGGTGCTCAGGCCATAACTCTCGGCAATACGGGCTATTTCCTTGTGATAGTCCTCGAGTAGCTCAAAACTCCAGTCGGGGCCGTCACTGAGCGGGTGAATAGCTGTTATTGCATCAGAGGTGGTTGTTTTAGACATAGTTACCTCATGCCGCTTGTTTCTTGAACAGTTCCCTGAATACGGGATAAATGTCTTCTACCGCACGTATGTGCTCCATGGCAAAGTTGGGGAACTGACGGGCGATGGACTCGTATTCGTGCCAGAGTGTCTGGTGTGCCCGGTTGGTGATTTCTATGTAGGCGTAGTAACGCACAAAAGACATGATGTCCTCTTGCAGCAACTGTTTGCATAGCGGAGAGTCATCGGCCCAGTTATCACCATCGGATGCCTGTGCCGCATAGATGTTCCATTGATCCGGAGGATAGCGGGCCGCCATGACTTCTTTCATCAGCTGCAGGGCGCTGGAGACAATGGTGCCCCCGGTTTCCTGAGAGTAGAAAAACTCCTGTTCGTCCACTTCCTTGGCCTGGGTATGGTGGCGAATAAATACCACCTCCACATTTTTATAGGTACGGGTCAGGAACAGATAGAGCAACAGATAAAAGCGTTTGGCCATGTCCTTGGTGGCCTGATCCATAGAGCCCGAGACATCCATCAGGCAAAACATGACCGCCTGAGTCGAAGGAATGGGGCGCTGTACAAAGTTGTTGAAGCGAAGATCGAAGGTGTCGATAAAGGGCACCGCCGCGATGCGCCGTTTAAGCTCGACGATCTGTGCCTCTATATCCTGTATGCGAGCATAGTTTTCGGCGGGATGCTTGCCGAGTTCAAGCAGCTCCTGCTCCAGTTCGGCGACGGTTTTCTTCTTGCCTACCTGCAGCGCCATGCGCCGAGCCAGAGACTGGCGCAGAGATCGTACTATGTTGATATTGGCCGGCACCCCGTCTGCGGTGTAGCCGGCGCGGAAGGTTTTCATTTCGCTTATCTTGTTGAGCTTGTTTTTCTCCAGGTTCGGCAGCTCGAGACCATCGAACAGCAAATCCAGATATTCTTCCTTGGAGATCTGGAAGACGAAATCGTCTTCGCCTTCGCCCTGATTACTGGCATCGCCCTGGCCGCTGCCGCCGCTACCACCACCGGCGGGGCGATCGACCCGGTCGCCGGTGACAAACTGATCATTGCCCGGGTGCACCTGATCCCGGTGACCGCCCTTACCCTGATGAAACACCGGCTCGGATATATCCCGGGTAGGAATGGAAACACTTTCCCCCTGATCGATATCCTGAATGCTGCGTTTGAGTACCGCGTCCGACACCGCTTTTTTCAGTTGTTGTTGGTAGCGGCGGATAAAGCGCTGCCGGTTAACAGCGCTTTTGTTGCGGCCATTTAGTCGTCTATCGATAAAATGCGCCATAGTTCCCCCAACGCTTATCTTGTTAAGTTGACTTGCGTACCCGCAGGTACCATTCAGACAGCAGTCGCACCTGTTTGCGGGTATAGCCTTTTTCCATCATCCGGGCGACAAAGTCGTCGTGCTTTTTCTGCTCGTCGGCACTGGTCTTGGAATTGAAGGAAATGACCGGCAGCAACTCTTCGGTGTTGGAGAACATTTTCTTCTCGATAACGGTTCTGAGCTTCTCGTAACTGGTCCAGTTGGGATTTTTACCGGCATTGTTGGCCCGGGCCCGCAGCACGAAGTTGACGATTTCGTTGCGAAAATCCTTGGGGTTGCTGATGCCGGCGGGCTTCTCTATCTTTTCCAGTTCCGCATTAAGCGCCGAACGGTCAAACAGCTGGCCGGTTTCCGGATCCCGGTACTCCTGATCCTGAATCCAGAAGTCGGCGTAAATGACGTAACGGTCGAAGATGTTCTGACCGTATTCGGAGTAGGACTCCAGATAGGCGGTTTGAATCTCCTTGCCGATAAACTCCACGTACTTGGGGATCAGATAACCCTTGATGAACTCCAGGTAACGGTCGTGCACTTCCTGGGGAAACTGTTCCCGCTCTATCTGCTGCTCCAGTACATAGAACAGGTGTACCGGGTTGGCGGCGACTTCGGCGTGGTCGAAGTTGAACACCCGCGACAGTATCTTGAAGGCGAAGCGGGTCGAGAGACCGTTCATGCCTTCGTCTACCCCGGCGTAGTCCCGATACTCCTGATACGACTTGGCCTTGGGATCCGTGTCTTTCAGGCTTTCGCCATCATAGACGCGCATCTTGGAATACAGGCTGGAGTTTTCGGGCTCTTTCAGACGTGACAGCACGGTGAACTGACCCAGGGTCTCCAGGGTGCCGGGAGCACACTTGGCGTGAGACAGCTCACTGTTGGCAAGCAGCTTCTGATAGATATCCACTTCTTCGGTGACCCGCAGGCAGTAAGGCACCTTGACGATATACACCCGATCGAGAAAGGCCTCGTTATTTCTGTTGTGTTTGAAGTGCTGCCATTCGGACTCGTTGGAGTGAGCCAGAATAATGCCTTCGAAGGGCAGGGCAGAGAGTCCCTCGGTACCGTTATAGTTACCTTCCTGGGTGGCGGTCAGCAGTGGGTGCAGCACCTTGATGGGCGCCTTGAACATCTCCACGAATTCCATCATGCCCTGGTTGGCCTTACAGAGGGCGCCGGAGTAGGAGTAGGCGTCGGCATCATCCTGGGCATAATGCTCCAGTTTGCGGATGTCGACCTTGCCGACCAGAGATGAAATGTCCTGGTTGTTGTCATCACCCGGCTCGGTTTTGGCGACCGCAATCTGGTCGAGCACCGAAGGATAGACCTTTTCTACCTTGAAGCGGGAGATGTCACCGCCGTATTCATGCAGCCGTTTCACCGCCCAGGGCGACATAATGGGCCGCAGATAACGGCGTGGAATGCCGTATTCCTGCTCCAGCATGGGGCCGTCTTCTGCGGCATCGAACAGACAGAAAGGATGGTCGTTGACCGGAGAGCCCTTGAGTCGATAGATAGGCACCTTCTGCATCAGTCCCTTGAGGCACTCGGCCAGCGATGACTTACCGCCGCCCACCGGCCCCAGCAGATACAGTATCTGTTTCTTTTCTTCCAGCCCCTGAGCGGCGTGCTTCAGGTAGGAAACAATCTGCTCAATGCTTTCTTCCATGCCGTAAAATTCGGCGAAAGCCGGGTAGCGGGCAATCACCCGGTTAGAGAAGAGCCGGCTGAATCTTGGCACCTGAGCGGTGTCGATCATTTCCGGCTCGCCGATGGCCATTAGCAGGCGCTCGGAGGCCGAAGCGTAACAGGCCTTGTCTTCCCGACACATGTCCAGGAATTCCAGCAGGCCGTATTCCTCTTCTTTTGCCTTCTCGTAGCGCGATTGGTAATGCTCGAATATTCCCATGGTTTATCCCCCATAAATACCGGCTCTGACGTTCACCACATAAGAAAGAGCCTTGCGCACACATATTTCATTCCCTTGATGAAAGGTTAGTCAGTATTTTCTTATTACGCATGTGTAACGTTCAGAAATGTCGAAGATTTTGTGATGCCCACCGTGTTGAACGGGGCCTGGAGCAAGGCCGCTTTTGTCAGAAAACAGAGAGACGTCAATTCATACCCGATTGAATCTATCCGTGAGGCGATCACAAGCTTACCTTTACGTAATCGTCTGACTTGTGTTTGTTTGCTGTGCAATTGCGGGTATTATCATTTTTTACGTTGACTTCACATTTTTGTCCGGTTAGATTGAACACGCATTAAGGCTTGGTTATTTGCTCCATCACAAGTGAGCATCTTGTCAGGTGTTATGTGTAGCTCTGTTTAAGCACGTTTCCGTTTGTTTGACCCTCGCTTGCGAGGGTTTTCTTTTTTCTGAGCATCTGCAGTCTCACCCTCATTACGTTTACGTAACCTGTTGTGCACTCTTTTCTTTCATTCAAAAAAATTGATAGTCTTGTGCGTTAATTTCCGATTTCTCTCCCGTCCCGCCTGCCTTACAGTAACGACACAGCCTGCATGCGCGCTGCGTTATGATGGCAATTAGCTGATACTTCATGAATTTATTACACGGAAGGGTTCGTATGACGACGACATTGGTACTGAAATCCAGCATTTTGGGTGAATACTCGCAATCATCAAAATTGATTGATTATATGGTTGAACGCATGGGCAACGAGGGTACTCTGTTACGCGATCTGGCCGCAGAGCCGCTGCCGATGCTGGACGGTGCCGGCGCCTCGGCACTGCGTGGCGGAGCCCCCCTGAATGAACAGCAACAGGCAGTGCTGGCGCTGTCGGATCGGTTGGTGGAGGAACTGAAGAGGGCCGATACCCTGGTGATTGCCGCTCCCATGTATAACTTTCATATTCCGGTTCAGCTCAAGGCCTGGATTGACCTTATCTGTCGTGCGGGGGTGACCTTTCGTTATACCGAGCAGGGGCCCCAGGGGCTGCTTACCGGCAAAAAGGCGGTGGTGGTGACCACCAGCGGTGGCAGACATAAAGACAGTCCTCATGATATGGTCACGCCTTATCTGCGCACCGTACTGGGCTTTATCGGTATCGATGAGGTCGAGTTCGTTTATGCAGAGGCCCAGGGCATGGGAGAAGAAGCGCAGCAAGCCGGTTTGAAGCATGCGCGGAACCAGCTGGATGCCTTGGTAGCAACCGTCTGATCATGGTCGGAAAGCCGGTCGCTTACCAACCGGGCTGTGCGTAATGATTGCTAACCTTGTTGATTAATATCGAAGTTGATTAATATCGAATCGACCAGAAAGGGACTGCCATGGCAGTCCCTTTTTCATACCACCATTGGTTGGCGAAAAGAGAATGTCATCTCCGGTTATCTGCCTGTTGTGCGTAGTGTGTTTTGGGTCAGTTGACCGGCTTCAACATGAGCGGGCAGGTGATAGTGACGAAGAGGAAAGGATTCGATGATAAAGTTTCAGCAGCTCAATGCCTTTAAGGCCGTCTATGAGCTTGGCACCATGATGGCGGCATCGGCTCATATTCATGTTACCCAGCCTGCCATCAGCCGACTGGTGGCAAGCCTTGAGCACCAGCTCGGCTTTGCCCTGTTTCAGCGTATACGGGGGCGACTGGTACCCACCGACAAGGGCACGGCCTTCTATCTGGAGGTGAGCAAGGCATTCTCGGCGCTGGAACATTTAGAGCACAGTGCGCGAGACATTGCCGAGCAGCATCATGGCAGCCTGCACATCACGGCCTTTCCCATGCTGTCCAACAGTTTTTTGCCGGCGATTCTGGGGCGATTGATGCGGGAAACCCCCGGGCTCAAGGCATCGCTGAAGAGCTATCGGTCGGAAGAGGTGCTCAGGCGTACCGAGATCCAGTCTTGTGATCTGGGGTTTGCCGATACGGAGATCACCAGTCCCAGTGTAACGGCCATTCCGGTGTGGGGGGATTGTGTCTGCATTGTGCCTGCCGGCAGCGAACTGGCGGCGATGCCCAGCCTGACGCCGGCGGATTTGTCCGGCATGCCTTTTATCCGCTATGAAAACAGCGATTCGGCCCAGCAGGCACTGGATCGGGCGCTTGCGCAGGCCGGTATACACAGTCTGGATGTGGTTGAGGTCTCTTTCGCCTCGGTTGCGGCGTCTCTGGTGGCAGAAGGGCTTGGTGTGGCGGTGGTTGATCCCTTCACCGCCCGGCATGCGCAGCAGTGCGGCTTGAACATCGTCATCCGCGAGTTTCGTCCCTGTATTCCCTATCGGTTCCAGATCCTGTACCCCGCCTTTCGCCCGAATTCCGATCTGGCTCGTGCCTTTGTCGACTCCCTGTTCAGCCAGGCAGAAGCCGTTGGGATCAGCCTGCGTCATGAGAAGAACGGCAGCCTATAACACGGGAACATACCCAGGGCGGCAAACGGCATTGGTGTTCGGTGGCCGGCGCACTATAAGTTGAACTCCGACAAGCGTCTGTTACCGATGACAAGGAGTTCACGATGAAAATGAAGATGATTGCCCTGGCTGCGACCACCACCATGCTGACCGTAGGGCCGGTTGCCGCCAAGGAATGGAAACAGGTACGGATTGCGGTAGAGGGCGCCTATCCTCCTTATAGCTGGACCACCACGGAAGGGGAGCTGAAAGGGTTTGATATCGACATGGCCAACGCCCTTTGCGAACAGATGCAGGTGAAATGCACCCTGGTTACGCAGGAATGGGACGGCATGATCCCCTCGCTGCTGGCGCGAAAGTTCGATGCCATCGTCGCCTCTATGTCGATTACCGAGGAGCGCAGGCTCAAGGTCGACTTTACCGACAAGTATTACCAGATATCTTCCCGCTTCGTGGCGAAAAAAGGCACCGAGTTCAACTTCGAACCGGACGGTCTGAAAGGAAAGTCGGTCGGTGTACAGGGCTCCAGCACCCATGAAAAATACGTCGCCGATAATTTTGAGGGCGTGGATATCAAGCGTTACGGCTCTCCGGAAAACGCCTTTCTGGATCTGATATCCGGTCGTGTCGATCTGGTGTTCAACAACATTCCCGCCATCGAAAGCGGTTTGCTGGAGAAGCAAAACGGCGGCGACTTCGACTTTACCGGCCCCCTCATTACCGACAAAAAATGGTTCGGTGAGGGGGTGGGCATCGCCGTCCGCAAACGCGATGACGAGTTGCGCGAAAAATTCAATGACGCCATCAAGGCCATCCGCAGCAAGGGTATCTATCAGCAGATCCAGGACAAGTACTTCGAATTCGATATCTATGGTGGATGAAATAAGGGCGGCTAAGCATGAAAGATAGCCGAGTCGTCGTTATCGGCGGTGGCATGGTAGGCGCGGCGCTGGGCTATGGTCTGGCCCGGCAAGGCATAGAGACGCTGATGCTGGATGAAGGAGACCAGGGGCTGCGTGCGGCCCGGGGTAACTTCGGGCTGCTGTGGGTACAGGGCAAGGGGGCCGACTTTCCTGCCTATGCCCGCTGGACCCTGGATTCCTGTCGGCTGTGGCCGGACTTTGCCGCCGAACTGATCGAGCTGACCGGCATCGATGTGCACTTTCGCCAGCGCGGCGGCATTCATTACTGTCTGGATGAGCCGGAGCTGGAAGCCTATCGCCTCGAGCTGGCGCAACAAGCCGCCGTCAGTGGTACAGACTTCGAATATCAGTTTCTGAATGCCCGACAGCTGGCCAGGCTGGAACCCCATATCGACGCCAATATTCCCGGTGCCTGCTACTCGCCCAACGACGGTCACGTCAATCCGCTGTTTCTGCTGCGCGCCCTGCATGCGGGTTTTCTGGCCAGGGGCGGCCATTACCGGCCGCGTCATCATGTATTGAACATAGAGACCAGGCACGATGGCTTTGTACTGCATACGGAGCAGGGGCCGATACGGGCCGAACAGCTGGTGCTGGCGGCGGGGCTCGACAATTGCCGACTGGCGCCCATGGTCGGCTTGTCGCAACCCCTGACTCCCCAGCGTGGCCAGCTGCTGATCACCGAACGTCTGCCCAGGCTGCTGAATTATCCGTCCATCTACCTGCGCCAGACCGGAGAGGGCTCTATCCAGATCGGCGATTCATCCGAGCAGGTGGGTCTGAATGACGGCAATACCCCGGCTGTCATGGCACAACTGGCCCGGCGGGCCATTTCGCTGCTGCCCGCCTTGCGCCACCGGCGTATCGTACGAGGCTGGGGGGCGCTCAGGGTAATGAGTCCGGATGGTTATCCGGTGTATGAGCAAAGCCGGACAGCGGGCCCCCGGGTTCATGCCTTCAGCTCGCACAGCGGTGTGACCCTGGCGGCGGCACATGCCCTGACGCTGGCGCCGATGCTGCTGGAACCCGCTTTGAGCCCGGAACTGGATGCCTTCACTCCCCAACGATTCAAGGACTAAGTCATGTTCAAGGATGTCAGTCAGCAACCGCGCCCCTTGCTGACCTTTTATGTCGATGAGCAACCCCGGCAGGTTCCCGCCGGCTATACGGTGGCCGCCGCCTTGCTGGCGCTGGGATACAAAGTCAATCGGGCCAGCCCGGTTTCCGGCAGTCCGCGTGGTCCTTATTGCATGATGGGGGTCTGTTTCGAGTGTCTGGTGGAGATAGACGGTATTCCGAACCGACAGGGGTGTCTGACCGAGGTACGGCCGGAGATGCACATTCGCTTGCCTCTGCAGAAAGAGCAGAGTGTGTGGGAGGAGGGTGATGATGGATGCTGATCTGGCCATTGTGGGGGCCGGACCTGCGGGCATGGCGGCGGCCATCGAGGCGCAACGTCTGGGCCTGACGTCGGTGCTGCTGGATGAACAACCCCGGGTCGGCGGACAGATTTACCGCAACATAGGCCGGCCCTCTATTGCAGACCCTCGTATTCTGGGGCCCGACTATGATGAGGGTCGCTCCCTGGCCGACGCCTTTGCCGACAGCGGCTGTCGATATTTGCCGAACACCCAGGTGTGGCAAATCGAGAGTGATGCTCGGGTGTATTACAGTCACCAAGGTCGGGCCGCCTCGTTGCAGGCCCGCCAGGTGATGATCGCCAATGGCGCTCAGGAGCGTCCCTTTCCCATTCCCGGCTGGACCCTGCCCGGGGTGATGACCGCCGGGGCGGCGCAAATTTTGCTGAAAAGCCCGGGACTGGCCGCCGACGGTGCCGTTTTTGCCGGCTGTGGGCCCTTGCTCTATCTGGTGGTATGGCAATATCTGCAGGCCGGAATCAAGGTAAAGGCGTTGCTGGATACCACGCCGGCCGCCAATTATCGCCGGGCCCTTGGCGCCCTCGACGGCGCCCTGTATGGGGCGGGCTACCTGTGGAAGGGACTGACACTGCTGCGGGACATTCGCGCCGCCGGCATTCCCTTCGTGCGTGGAGTCACCGAGCTTGCCGCCCACGATGAAGACGGGGTGCTGAGCCGGGTGACCTATCGGGCCGGTGGACGGCAACAATGCCTGGATACCGAACAGCTGTTTCTGCATCAGGGAGTGGTACCCAATGTGAACCTGGCCATGGCCAGTGGCTGCGAGCACCACTGGCATGAGCCGCAACTGTGCTGGCAGCCGCTACTGGATGCCTGGGGGCAGAGCTCACAGCCGCATATCCGTATTATCGGCGATGGCGGAGGCATAGGTGGTGCCGTGGCGGCGGCGCTGAAAGGACGGCTGGCGGTACAGCAGCTGGCCCATACTCTGGGGCGGCAAACACAGGCCGAGCGAGATCATCATGCCCGCAGTTTGCGCCGCCAGCTAGGTCGGGAAACGGCCTTTCGCCGATTTATCGACCTGCTCTACAGACCCACAGATGCCTTTCGATTGCCCGAACAGGATGAGGTGCTGGTATGTCGCTGCGAGGAGGTAAGCCTGGGTGACATTCGCCGTGCCGTCAGCCTGGGTTGCATGGGGCCTAATCAGCTGAAGAGTTTTACCCGTTGTGGCATGGGGCCCTGCCAGGGGCGTCAGTGCGGGCTGATTGTTTCGGAGCTGATGGCCAGGTTACAGGGGCAGGAAGTCGAGCAAGGGGGCTATTATCGCCTGCGTGCCCCGGTCAAGCCCCTGACCCTGGACGAACTGTCCAGCCTGGATCTGCCTCCGGAACCGGTTTTGCGAGAGTAAATCAGACCCGGCCTTTGTCGATGGTAGCCAATCGGGTATTCTTTATCTGTGCTGGACCCTATTTTATCGCCAGCCATGTTCAGGATGAGCGACAGGCTTGATTGACGGAGAAGGCGTATGTGGCTGGACGCAAAGCAGATGGAATATACCCCCGAGGGGCATTTTGTAGTGCAGTTATCCGAACCGATAGCGGCGCACTTTCGCTATCGCTCCTGGGCGCAAGGCCTTGGCTGTGAACGAATGGAGCAGGGGCGCTGGCAGCCCGAAGACGGTGATTTTGGTATTTCCCTGCTCGATGCCGCGGCCCTGGCCGGTGCCGACAGCCCGCTGGGACGGTTCGTTGGCGACATTCCGGCCCCGGTGCGGGAGGCCGTACAGCCCTTTTATTACCAGCAGACCCGGTTGCTGCAATGGCTGGCGCGAAGCCGGAATGCCCGTGAGCTGTTTTCGCACTCACCCAATCTGTACTGGTTGCTGATGGTCGGTAGCGGTGAGGAGGAATGGCCGAACGCCAGGGTGGATGAGCTGCTGAGTCAGCCGCGCCGACAGATCCTCAAGGCCCTGACCGGTAGTGGCAGCAAGGCCATGGTCAAGCTGTTGGGCAGGATACGGCTGGGCAAGGCCGATCTGAAAGAATACCGTCTGCTTTGCCAGGCGCTGGCCCAGCCAGAACGGTTGCAGCCCCTGACGACATGGGCCGGGATTCCGGTCAACCTCTTGCTGGTGGCCACCGACTTCCCGCAACTGCTCCGGGGCCGCCTGATCAAACCGCTGGTGTTGACGAAGGAGCTGACCCCGGAAGCGATGAGGGCGAGGATCCGTCGATATGGCCGATGCTGGCAGGATGCGCTCAATGTAGCCCGGCTGCTGGGCATGACCGACGCCCGTATTGCATTGGAGCGTTGCGAAGACCCGCAAGCGCTCAAGGCACTGCACGACCGCTGGACCGATCGCCTGAATCGGCAACGTTTAATTGCGGTGCACGGAAAAGTGGAGTTTCCACCGCCGCCGGTACCCGGCAATACGCATATTCATCCGATTCTGACGATGGAAGATTTGCAGGAAGAAGGACGGCTGATGCACCACTGCGTGGCCAGTTATGTCCACAACATCATAAAGGGTAAATGCTATATCTACCGGATAATACAGCCTCAGCGGGCGACCATAGAAGTGGCGTTTCAAAACGGAGAGCCGGTAATACGTCAGGTGGCGTTGGCACGCAACCAGAAACCGGACGAGCAGACCCGAGCCGCCATTCATCACTGGTTGCACCCGGACGAACGCGCCCACATGAGATTGATTGGCTGAGGTATCGCCGCCGGCATCTTGGCAATGTTTAACTTATGCCAACATGCGCATTTAACAATAATAAAAAAGCTCACTCAACAGCCGCATTATTCCTGCCTTGATAACCAGGTAATACCAATCGGACTAAAGATGAAATCAATATCCGATAACAATGCCGTGTTTTAAGCACGGTCATACCGGTACAGAATCTTCGTCATGCTGAACTCGATTCAGTATCAGCATGACGGACCCGGTATCTTTCTGCAGAGAGATCCTGACAACAGATCAGTGGGTTTTACAGATAGGTATGAATATCACCGAAAGAGAGGGCAGGGGCCTTAAACGAAAAAAGCGCACTCATTAGAGTGCGCTTTTTTCGGAATCTGGTGCGTCCTAGTGGATTCGAACCACCGACCCCTACCATGTCAAGGTAGTGCTCTAACCAGCTGAGCTAAGGACGC
>NZ_CANLZU010000024.1 GCF_947495715.1 uncultured Oceanisphaera sp. | reverse complement strand
CGTCCTAGTGGATTCGAACCACCGACCCCTACCATGTCAAGGTAGTGCTCTAACCAGCTGAGCTAAGGACGCAGAGTATTGGTGTTAACGTGTTGTCTCACGATGTATCCACAATGAAGTGGTGCGTCCTAGTGGATTCGAACCACCGACCCCTACCATGTCAAGGTAGTGCTCTAACCAGCTGAGCTAAGGACGCAGAGTGTTGATGTTAACGTGTTATCTCACGATGTAGCCACAATGAAGTGGTGCGTCCTAGTGGATTCGAACCACCGACCCCTACCATGTCAAGGTAGTGCTCTAACCAACTGAGCTAAGGACGCATACTGTCTTGAAGCGAGCGGTATACTAGCCAAGGGCCGTGGGCGGGGCAAGCCTTTTTTCTTATTGAACAAGCGGATGAGGAACTATTGCTCAAGTCGGTGAAATATCGCACCGTTCAAGAAAGCGCTGCCATAGCCGGGCGTGCTCCAGGGTCAGGGTTCGATAGCGACGATAGATTTCGCTGTTCAGTCCTTTACCAAACTGGGTGCGATACAGCGTCATCTGCGCTTGCCTGGCCGAAGGCGGGTACAGTGTGCTTTGCAGCAAGGGAGCCAGCTGTGCAAACTGTCGGTCAATTTGGCCGAAATAACGCTGAATACCGTCGATATAATAACGTTGCATGGCATTGCGCAACCGTTCGGCTCGGACTTTGCCACCTCGCCGGCAGTCAAGTTGTTCCAGTTGTCGCAGAAAAGCCAGACTCTGCTCGAGGTAGTGAGCGGCGCTGTGCAGGGAGTAAAACAGTCGACCGAGATAGTCATTGCGATAAAGCCCACTCAGTGCCTGGTTTAACTCCTTTGGGGTCAGCATCATCACGCTGGACTGACCTTTGGCCTGTAACTGCAGCCGCTCGAACAGGCTGAAGGCATTGACCGTTTCCTGGTAGCCATCTTGCTGTTCAAAGGCCAGAGTTCGCAGGCGAGGGGTGAGAGCCGCGCGAATATCCGGCTCCGCCACCATCATGTTCCAGTGATAACCGGGTAACAAGGGTGACTTTTGGGCGGCTATCTGGTGCAGCCAGTCGGTTAATTCCGCATCCTCGGTATTGGCCAGACAACGTTGCAGGCCTTGTTGAAACCGCAGATGATAAAGCAGCTGAACGGCGGCGGTCTGGCTCTTGCCGACCGGGCTGTTGTGTTCACCGACCAGCGTCAGCAAGCCGCACCGGCCCAGCTTGAGGGCGTCAAGCAGCCCGGTGCTGATCCTGGGCTGCTGTTGTTGTAACTCCCGCTGAGGGGGTAACGGCGGCAAGGCCGACGCCTGACTCAAGGTGGGCTCTTCCACCTCCAGTACATGAGCAACCCGCTTCAGATAAGTCTGAAAGTGCGCTTCCAGTTCATTGGCCGGGCTACAGGCCGTCAACCAGAGGCAAGCCAGCGCGATGACGATGTTCGACCCGTACATAAATAACCCGTAGTCTCCATATCAGCATGAGTGCCGCTACCGATAAGCCTATCAGAAAACCAATCCAGAAACCGTGTGGCCCCATGGCCGGCACCAGCCAGTCGGTCAGGCCCAGCACCATGCCCGCCGGCAGGCCGCATAGCCAATAGGCCACAAAAGTTATGTAAAAAATGGTCTGGGTATCCTTGTAGCCACGCAGGGCGGCGGCAGCAATTACCTGGGCCGAGTCGGAAATCTGGTAAAAAGAGGCCAGCAACAACAAGCCGGCGGCAAGATCCAGCACGGCAGTGTTGTCGGTATAGAGGGCACCAATCCAGTGGCGGCCCCATACGGTCATCAAGGCGGTCAGTATCGCCACGAGACAACCAAATACGATACCGGCAATGCTGATCATTCTGGCCTGCTCTGCCTTGTTTTCACCCAGGCTATGACCCACGCGGATGGTCATGGCCATGCCCAGACTCAGAGGAATCATGAAAATCATGCTGGAGAAGTTGATGGCAATTTGATGGCCGGCCACCACCTCGGAGCCGAACGGTGCCAACAATAACGCCACCACGGTGAACAGCGTCACTTCGCAAAAAATGGCCATGGCGATGGGAAATCCCAGGCGAAACAGGCGACCAATCCGGGGCCAGTCGGGGGAACTCAAGCGCGTAAAGACGTTAAACGAGTGCAACAGGGGAGAGCGGCGGGTATAGATGACCATGGCCACCAGCATGGCCCAGAATACCAGCGCCGAGGCATAACCACAGCCTACGCCGCCCAGGGCCGGCATGCCCAGTTTGCCGTGAATCAGGATATAATTGGCCGGCACGTTAATCGCCAGGCCGATAAAGCCGATGACCATGGTAGGCAGAGTATGCGACAGCCCCTCGCTGAAGTTACGCAATACCTGATACAGCGCATAGCCGGGCATGCCCCACAGAATGCCGTGCAGGTAACCGGTGGTTTTTTCGGCCAGCAGTGGCTCCACATCCATCCAGTGCAGGGCTTGAGGCGAATAATACAGTGCCAGCATGGCCGGTATTGTTACCAGTATGGTCAGCCAGAACCCCTGATGCACGGCCCCGGCGACCTCACCATGACGACGAGCGCCATTTAATTGCGATATAATGGGCGTCAACGCCATGATCACGCCCTGTACCAGCAGGATCAGCGGCAGCCAGAAACTGGTGGCCACCGCCACCGCGGCCAGATCGGTGGCACTGACCTGACCGGCCATCAGGGTATCGACAAAGCTCATGGTGGTCTGGGCGACTTGCGCCACCATGATGGGACCGCACAGTCGTAACAAACGGGGAATTTCGGCAATATAAGGCTTTATGGCCATGGTGTTCTCGCTTGCTGTAAGGGGATTAGGCTGTCGAAAGCGGGGTTCGCCAACCGATAAAGAGTGGAAAGTAGATGGAATATCGACAATGCCTGGGAATATAACCTTGATGAAGGCATATTCCCACTATCTTCAACTGACGATTTAGCTGGAAAAAACCATGTTTACCGGAATAGTACAAGGGCAGGGCACACTGCTTGATATCATAGAAAAACAGGACTTTCGCACCCACCTTGTTCAACTGCCACCGACCATGCTGGCGGGGCTGGAGCTCGGTGCCTCTGTGGCTCACAACGGTTGTTGCCTGACGGTGACCGCCATTGATGGTGACTGCATTGCGTTTGATCTAATGCAGGAAACCCTGCGGGTGACCAATCTGGGTCGGTTAAACGTGGGGGACAGCATCAACCTGGAACGAGCGGCACGCTTTGGTGACGAGATAGGCGGCCATGCGATGTCCGGCCATATCATGGCACAGAGTGAGCTGTTGGAGCGGCTCGTGACACCAACCAATACCACCTTGTGGTTTGCGCTGCCGGCCTCCCTTGCCAAATACGTTTTTACCAAGGGGTATATCGGCATCGACGGTATCAGCCTGACATTGGGAGAAGTGCGAACAGACCGCTTTGCGGTGCATTTGATACCGGAAACCCTGGCGCGTACCAATCTGGGCCATATAGAGCCGGGCTGGTTGATTAATATAGAGATTGATCCGCAAACTCAGGCGATTGTGGATACGGTAGAGCGGGTGATGGCAACGCGTTAATATTATGCCAACATACAATGTGTTACCTAATCAAGACATGGTCAGAAATACTGCTCATCATCGGCATCAACGCTAAGCTCAACGTTATCGCTTAATTCATTACGTTTAACAACAATGTGCATGGCGTTACAACACGCCATGCAGTCTTCGTAGTAATCCTGATCGCCTTCGGACGCATCAACCACGATGCGAGTATGATGACCACAGTGAGGGCAGAGGATGTTTTGCTCAAAATAGTCTCGCATCGGGTATTTCCTTATGTCGGTTTCAATTCAGGCTTCGGCTAATCCTCGGCTGGAACGTCCGCCATCGAGGGCGATAATCTGCCCGGTCAGGTAACGCGGTCCCGCCAACAGAAAGGCGACCGTCTCGGCAATTTCGCTAGGCTCACCCAGTCGAGCCATCGGAATGGATGCCAATACTTGCTGTTTCTGTTGCTCGGTCAAGGCATGAGCCGGCCAGATAATGGCCCCGGGTGCGATGCCGTTGACCCGAATCAAGGGAGCCAGCTCTTCCGCCAGTCCCCGAGTCAGAGTGGCGAGGGCATTTTTCGCCATGGTGTATAACAGATGATCTTTCAGCCCTTTTTCTGCATGAATATCCACCATATTAATGATAGAGCCCCGGCTGTCTCTCAATGCCGGTACCAATGCCTGACTCAAAAAGTAAGGGGCGGCAGCATTGGTAGCCGACAAATCCAGCCATTGTGCCGGTGTACCTTCACCGAAAGGGGTGGGGTAAAAGCTGGAGGCATTGTTGATCAAACCATCGAGGCGGCCGAAGCAGTTCAAGGCTCGGTCGGCCATGCCGCTCAATTCATCGAGTCGGGTCAAGTCCTGGCATAACAGACAAACGCTGTCTGGGCGCTTACTGTTCAGTTCCTGCATCAGGGCGGTGGCCGGCGCCTCACTACGGTGATAATGCAGCACCAGTCGATATCCCTGCTGATGCAAATGGCGGCTTATTTCGGCACCAATGCGTTTGGCGGCACCGGTGATCAACACCACAGGTTGCGGCATAGCGTCTCCTAACTGGCAATAATACGATACAGGCTGTCTTTGGCCTGAGCGAGATATGGCTCGCCGAAATGATTAACATGGTTAAGCAAATGGTAGAGATTGTAAATATCTCGCCGCTCCCTGTAACCCGCTTCCAGCGGCCAGACTCTATTGTAGCCTTGATAAAAGACCTGAGGGAACTGGCCAAACAGCTCTGTCATGGCAATATCGGTTTCTCGGTCACCAAAATAGCTTGCCGGATCAAACACCACCCCCACGTGATCGCAAAAGGCGACATTGCCCCGCCAGAGATCGCCATGCAGCAGTGAAGCCCGGGGCTGGTGATGGATGAGATGCAACTTGATGCCGCCGATGATTTCTTCAATGTCTCCCAGCCGGATATTCTTCTCTTCCAGCAACTTCAACTGCCAACCGATGCGTTGTTCGGCAAAGAACATGGCCCATTTTTTGTGCCAGCTATTGGGTTGTACCGACAAACCGAGAAAGTTGTCTTCATCCCAACCGTACATCGGCTGATGCTGGCTCTGATGCAGCTGCGCCAACTGACGGCCGAACATATACCAGTCTTCTTCCTCCGCATCACCGAAAGACAGGTATTCCAGCACCAGAAAACTGGTGGCGGCGGTGGTACCACTGCAGACAGGCCGAGGAATGGTCACCGTCTGGCTGCGTCGTAAATGGTCCAGGCCGTTCCACTCGCCTCGAAACATATCCACCCGTTCCTTGTCGTTCAGCTTGACGAAATAACTGTGCCGGCCGTCCGAAATCCGGAACGCCTGATGAATATCGCCACCGGAGAGCGGCGTTTTCTCGCAAATGATAAAATCTTTGCCGGTTGCTTCTGCAATCTGATGCGCGATCACCTGCCACATAATACCTCCGCCGGGGCTGGGTTTGCCCACAGTATAGGCCAGGACCCAGGCACCCAAGTCAACCGGGATAAAAATCCAGGCCGAACAGTAAGTGAAGATCATCACACGGGGCAGGGCAGCGTAATAATGGTGCGGTCATGGCAGAAAAAGAGCAATTCTGCTAAGGTCTGTGGCTTTCAACCTGTGCCGCCGGGCTGTGTTCGCATCCCCGGGCGCGCCGGACTGGCAGAGTACGCCAGATGGTTGATGCAGTCGTGAAGCTTTTCATTAAATAGGTTCATTTTCATACACTACATGTGCGCTTTGGTAGGGTGCACCACTGTTAAGGACATTTCATGCCGACAATTACTCTTCCCGATGGCAGCCAACGCCATTTCGAACAAGCCGTTTCCGTACTCGAGGTGGCCCAGGATATCGGCCCCGGCCTGGCCAAGGCCTGTATCGCCGGGCGTATCGACGGTCAGTTGGTAGACGCCTGTGAGCTGATAACCAACGACGCCAAACTGGCCATCATTACCGCCAAGGATCAGGATGGTCTGGATATTCTCCGTCATTCCTGTGCCCACTTGCTGGGTCATGCCATCAAGCAGCTGTGGCCGCAGACCAAGATGGCGATAGGTCCGGTGATAGACAACGGCTTTTATTACGACGTCGACCTCGACCACGTATTGACCGAAGAAGACATCGAGAAGCTCGAAGCCCGCATGCTGCAACTGGCCAAGACCGAGTATGCCGTCATCAAGAAAAAGGTCAGCTGGCAGGAAGCGCGAGACACCTTTGCCGCGCGACATGAACCTTACAAGATTGAAATTCTTGAGCAGAATGTCAGCCAGGACGACAGCCCCGGCCTTTATCACCACGACGAATATGTCGACATGTGTCGTGGTCCTCACGTGCCCAACATGCGCTTCTGCCAGCACTTCAAGCTGCAGAAGGTCTCCGGTGCCTACTGGCGCGGCGACGCCAAGAACAAGATGCTGCAACGCATCTACGGTACCGCCTGGGCCGACAAGAAGGCACTCAAGGGATATCTGTTGCAGCTGGAAGAGGCCGCCAAGCGGGATCACCGTAAAATAGGCAAGCAGCTCGATCTCTATCACATGCAGGAAGAAGCGCCGGGCATGGTGTTCTGGCACAACGACGGCTGGACCATCTTCCGCGAGCTGGAACAGTTTGTACGCGACAAGCTGCGTGAATATCAGTACGAAGAAGTGAAGGGTCCCTTCATGATGGATCGGGTGCTGTGGGAAAAATCCGGCCACTGGGACAAGTACGCGGATCATATGTTCACGACCCATTCCGAAAGCCGGGACTATGCCATCAAGCCGATGAACTGCCCGGGTCACGTGCAGATCTTCAATCAGGGCCTGAAGTCCTACCGCGATTTACCGCTACGCATGGCCGAATTTGGCTGCTGCCATCGTAACGAGCCGAGCGGCGCCCTGCACGGCCTGATGCGGGTGCGGGGCTTTACCCAGGACGACGCTCATATCTTCTGTACCGAAGCGCAAATTCAGCAGGAGGTGTCCGCCTGTATTCAGATGGTCTACGACACTTACGAAACCTTCGGTTTCAGCAACATCGCGGTCAAGCTCTCGACTCGTCCCGAACAGCGTATCGGCAGTGACGAAGTCTGGGATCAGGCCGAACTGGCACTGGAGCAGGCGCTCAAGGCCGCCGGTATCGAGTATGATCTGCAGCCGGGCGAGGGCGCTTTCTACGGTCCCAAAATCGAATTCACCCTGCATGACTGTCTGAACCGGGCCTGGCAATGTGGCACCGTTCAGCTCGATTTCGCGCTTCCGGGCCGTCTGGGAGCCAGCTATGTGGGCGAAGACAACGAACGTCACGTGCCGGTGATGATTCATCGTGCTATCCTAGGGTCAATCGAGCGCTTTATCGGTATTCTGATCGAAGAGTACGCCGGTCTGTTTCCGACCTGGCTGGCTCCCAATCAGGTAGTAGTGCTCAACATTACCGATAATCAGGCCGATTACGCTCTCAATCTGGCTAACAGCCTGAATAATGTTGGCATTCGGGCCAAAGCGGACTTGAGAAATGAGAAGATAGGCTTTAAAATCCGCGAGCATACCCTGAAGCGGGTACCTTTCATGCTGGTTTGCGGCGACAAAGAAGTCGAAGCCGGCAAAGTAGCGGTTCGTACCCGGAAAGGACAGGATCTAGGCGTCTTCAACGTAGAAGAGCTGACCTCGCTGATACAGCAGGAGATCCATACTCGCGGTAAGAAAACAGTGGAGGATAGGTTATAAAAGGCGCTAAAAGAGGGAGCAAACCAGCTCCTCGCAATCGACTGAATGAAGAAATCCGACTGCCAGAAGTTCGATTAGTCGGCCTGGAAGGCGAACCCATGGGTGTGGTCTCCATTGCTGAGGCTCTCGAAACTGCAGCCACTGCAGGTGTAGACCTGGTGGAAATCAGTCCCAATGCCGAGCCGCCCGTCTGCCGCCTGATGGACTACGGCAAGTTCCTCTACGAGAAGAGCAAGGCGACCAAGGAACAAAAGAAAAAGCAGAAACAAATCCAGGTCAAGGAAATCAAGTTCCGACCCGGTACCGATGATGGCGACTACCAGGTAAAACTACGCAACCTGGTTCGCTTTTTAGAAGAGGGCAACAAAGCCAAGGTCACGCTGCGTTTTCGCGGTCGTGAAATGGCGCACCAGGAGCTCGGTTTCGATTTGCTCAACCGTATCAAAACGGATCTGGACGAATTGGCCGTGGTCGAGGCCTTTCCCAAGCTGGAAGGGCGTCAGGCCGTCATGGTGCTTGCCCCGAAGAAAAAACAGTAAGGTTTTACAAGTAGCCGGGTAATGGTTATCCGGCTCGCCTTGTCTGTTTGTTGTTATTAACAATGCGGAGTTGTTATGCCGAAGATGAAGTCAAACAAAGGCGCTGCAAAGCGCTTTAAGAAAACAGCGAGTGGCTTTAAGCGCAAGCAAGCCCACCTGCGTCACATCCTCACCAAGAAAAGCACCAAGCGTAAGCGTCAGCTGCGCGGTAAGTGTCTGGTAGCGGCGTCTGACGTTGCCCAGATCAAATCCATGTTGCCGACTGCTTAAGAGGATAGTGAATAATGCCAAGAGTTAAACGTGGTGTGACTGCACGCGCTCGTCACAAGAAAGTACTGAAACAGGCCAAAGGTTATTACGGTGCTCGTTCACGCGTCTATCGCGTAGCGGTACAGGCAGTAACCAAAGCCGGTCAATATGCTTACCGTGACCGTCGTCAGAAAAAACGTCAGTTCCGTCAGCTGTGGATTGCCCGTATCAACGCGGCAAGCCGTCAGAACGGTCTGTCATACAGCCGCTTCATCAATGGCCTGAAAAAAGCCTCTGTTGAAATCGATCGCAAGATCCTGGCTGACATCGCCGTACACGACAAAACCACCTTCACCGCTTTGGTTGCCAAAGCAAAAGAAGCCCTGGTTTAAGTCGCTTAGACGATAAATAAAAAAGGAGGCTCCGGCCTCCTTTTTTGTTGCTCCTTGCCAGGCTCAGAGGTGGCAGGAACGAGACATATCCTTTATTATCAAGACCTTTCAAATTATTCAGTGTCTGCATCAAGCGGGCAAGTAACGAGGAATACATGGATCAGCTGGAAGACGTGATCGTCAAAGCACAGGCGGAGATCCAGGCTGCCGCCAACGCCGCCGAACTGGATGACATCCGGGTACATTATCTGGGTAAAAAGGGCTTCTTTACCGAGCAGTCCAAGGCCCTGGGCAAGCTGTCTGCCGAAGAGCGTCCCGCTGCCGGCCAGATTATCAACCAGGCCAAACAGGCCGTCAGCAACGCCATTAACACCAAACGAGAAGCGCTGCAGCTGGCAGAGTTGAACCAGAAGCTGGCCAGTGAAACCCTGGACATTACCCTGCCGGGCCGCCGTCAGTCTGCCGGTGGTCTGCATCCGGTCAGCCGCACCATCAAGCGTATCGAGTCGTTTTTCGGCGAGCTGGGCTTTCAGGTTGCCGAAGGGCCGGAAATCGAAGACGATTTCCACAATTTCGATGCCCTGAACATTCCGGCGCATCATCCGGCCCGTGCCGATCACGACACCTTCTACTTCAACCCCAAGCTGATGCTGCGCACCCAGACTTCCGGCGTGCAAATCCGCACCATGGAACAGCAACAGCCGCCGATCCGCATCATCTCACCGGGTCGCGTCTATCGTAACGATTACGATCAGACCCACACCCCGATGTTCCATCAGGTAGAAGGTCTGCTGGTCGACGAAAACGTCAGTTTTACCCAGCTGAAAGGGGTGCTGCACGATTTTCTGAACAACTTTTTCGAAGAAGACCTGCAAATCCGCTTCCGTCCCTCCTATTTCCCGTTCACCGAGCCCAGTGCCGAAGTGGATGTGATGGGCAAGAACGGCAAGTGGCTGGAAGTGCTGGGCTGCGGCATGGTGCATCCCAATGTACTGCGCTCGGTGGGTATCGATCCCGAGCGTTACAGCGGCTTCGCCTTCGGCATGGGTGTCGAGCGTCTCACCATGCTGCGTTACGGCGTGAACGACTTGCGCGCCTTCTTCGAAAATGATCTGCGTTTTCTCAAGCAATTCCGGTAAGCGGCAGGAGCAATAATGAAATTTTCAAAATCATGGCTGGATGAATGGGTCAACACCGGCCTCAACGCCGAGGCTCTTGCCGAGCAAATTACCATGGCCGGGCTGGAAGTGGATGGCATAGAGCCGGTTGCCGGCGACTTCAGCCAGGTCATAGTGGGTGAAGTGGTTGAATGTGGCCAGCACCCGGATGCGGACAAGCTGCGGGTGACCAAAATCAACGTCGGCGGTGACGAGCTGCTCGACATCGTCTGTGGCGCGCCCAACTGTCGTCAGGGCCTGAAAGTGGCGGTGGCGGTGGTCGGTGCCGTGCTGCCCGGTGACTTCAAGATCAAGAAAGCCAAGCTGCGCGGCCAACCGTCCCACGGCATGCTGTGCTCTTACGGCGAGCTGGGCATCGAGCTGGACTCCAGCGGCATCATCGAACTGCCGGCTGATGCCCCCGTGGGTACTCCGGTGCGTGAATATCTGTCCCTGAACGATGTCACCATCGAAGTGGACCTGACCCCCAACCGCGCCGACTGCCTGAGCATGGCCGGTCTGGCTCGGGAAGTGGGCGTACTGAATCAGCAGGATGTGAACTGGCCCGAGATCCCGGCGGTCACCGCCACCATCGATGACCAGGTCAGTATCGAACTGAACGCCCCGGCGGCCTGTCCTCGTTACCTCGGTCGCGTGGTCAAGAATATCGATGTCAAGGCCAGCACCCCCATGTGGATGCAGGAAAAACTGCGCCGCAGCGGCATTCGCAGCATAGATCCGGTGGTAGACATCACCAACTTCGTGCTGCTGGAGTGGGGCCAGCCGATGCATGCCTTCGACCTGGCGACCCTTAACGGTACCGTTAGCGTACGCATGGCAGAGCAGGACGAAAAACTGACCCTGCTCGACGGCAACACCGTCAGCCTGAACAGCGATACCCTGGTAATTGCCGACCAACAGCAGGCGATTGCCATGGCCGGCATCTTCGGCGGTGAAGCCACCGGCGTGACCGAAAACACCCAAGACGTACTGCTGGAGTGTGCCTTCTTCAGCCCGCTGGCCATTACCGGTCGTGCACGCAGCTATGGCTTGCATACCGACTCATCCCACCGTTTCGAACGTGGCGTCGACTACCGGCTGCAGCACAAGGTGATGGAGCGGGCGACGGCGCTGTTGCTGGACATCTGTGGCGGCGAAGCCGGCCCGATAGTGGAAGCCGCAGCCGAGTCGGAACTGCCTCAGGCCAATACCGTCACCCTGCGACATGCCAGGCTGAATCGCCTGATCGGTATCGACATCGACGCCGCTCAGGTGACCGACATGCTGGCTCGTCTGGGCCTGGATGTCACCACTACCGCCGATGGCTGGCAGGTAGTGGTACCGAGCTATCGTTTCGACATCGGCATCGAAGAAGATCTGGTGGAAGAAGTGGCCCGTATCTACGGCTACAACAATATTCCCGATGTGGCCCCGGTGGCCGGCCTGACCATGTCTCGCCATCAGGAAGCCAGACTGCCCCTGAACCGACTGAAAGATGCGCTGGTCGACCTGGGTTATCAGGAAGCCATTACCTACAGTTTCGTGGATCCCGCTCAGCAGCAGCATCTGTTCCCGGGCGTCGACACCATGATATTGCCCAATCCCATCGCCGCCGACATGTCCGCCATGCGGGTCTCGCTGTGGACCGGGCTGATCCAGGCGGCGGTTTACAACCAGAACCGTCAGCAATCACGGCTGCGTCTGTTTGAGCAGGGCCTGACCTTTGTGCCGGACCAGCAGGCAGAAAACGGCGTGCGTCAGACTCCGGTGCTGGCCGGTCTCTTGCTGGGCCCGGTGGTCGACGAGCACTGGGACATGGCCGGCAAGGGCGTGGACTTCTTCGACCTCAAGGGCGATGTCGAAAGCCTGTTGGCCCTGAGTGCCAATGAGTCGAGCTTCTCCTTTGCCCGTACCGATACCGGTGCCCTGCACCCGGGCCAGTCGGCGGCATTGCTGCAACAGGGCCGTCAGGTCGGTCTGCTCGGTGCCGTGCACCCCAGTCTGCTGCGCAAGCTGGGTCTGAAGTCACAAGCCTATGTATTTGAAATCGAACTTTCGGCACTCACCGGACGCCGGGTGCCGGAAGCGGTAGAGGTGTCTCGCTTCCCCGCCAACCGCCGTGATTTGGCGCTGGTGGTCGATCAATCGGTAGCCGCCGGCGATATCCTTGATTTAGTTAGGAAAGTTGGCGGAGATCAATTGGTTGGATTAAACTTGTTTGATGTATACCAAGGGCAGGGCATTGCCGACGACAAGAAGAGCCTGGCGCTCAGCTTGGTGTTGCAGGATACCCACAGGACTTTGGAAGAAAAGGAAATTGCCGATACCGTGGCGCGAATTGTCTCGGCACTTTCCGACGAGTTTAGTGCTTCCTTGAGGGATTGATATGGCGTTAACCAAGGCCGACATAGCAGAGCATCTGTTCACCGAACTTGGCATGACCAAGCGTGATGCCAAAGACATGGTGGAGGCGTTTTTCGAAGAGATTCGCGCTGCTCTGGAACAAGGTGAACAGGTCAAGATTTCCGGTTTCGGCAACTTCGAGTTGCGCAACAAGGGTGAGCGTCCCGGACGCAATCCCAAAACCGGAGAAGACATTCCCATCTCGGCCCGGCGGGTAGTGACCTTTCGGCCCGGTCAGAAGCTCAAGGCCAGGGTAGAAACCGTACCACAGCTCGACGATTCAGAATAAGAACCAAGCCAGGCCGAGAGCCTGGCTTTTTTGTCTCTGCTGCCGAATTTTAGACTAAGGCCGCATTGGCCGACGGGAGCTTATGCTGTTAGCCTAGGCACAGGATCATCAAGCGAAGGTATGCGGACAGTGCACAAAGGCAATATCGTTATTCTCACCGGTGCCGGCATCTCGGCCGAGTCAGGCATCAGAACGTTCAGAGCCAGTGACGGCCTGTGGGAAGAACATCACATCGAGGATGTCGCTACTCCCGAAGGCTACCAGCGTGATCCCGAGCTGGTGCATCGTTTTTACAATGCCCGCAGAACGCTGTTGCAGACCGTCAACCCCAATGCCGCTCATTTTGCCCTGGCCAGATTGGAAGCCGAATGGCCGGGACAAGTTACCGTGGTCACCCAGAATATCGATGACCTGCACGAAAGAGCCGGCAGCAACACCGTATTGCACATGCATGGCGAGTTGCTCAAGGCCCGTTGCCCACACTCCAATCAGACCATCGACTGGACGGGGCCGTTACACACCACGGATCTGTGCCACTGCTGCCAGTTTCCCGAGCCGCTGCGGCCGCATGTGGTGTGGTTTGGCGAGATGCCGCTGTTGCTGGATCGCATTTACCATGCCCTGAGCGAGGCCAGCTTGTTTATCGCCATCGGCACCTCCGGCAATGTTTATCCCGCCGCCGGTCTGGTGCATGAAGCGGCGATGCATAACGCCCACACCATAGAGATCAATCTGGAGCCCAGCCAGGTCAACAATCATTTTGACGAGCACCGCTACGGACCGGCTACCCGGAAAGTGGCCGAGTATGTGGACGAACTGCTCGGTGCCCAAAAGTAGCCAGGGTAGATTCTCCCCCGGAGAAGACCTGTTGGGCACCTAACCCGGCCTGATGGGAATGATCACAAAAATCAGCAATATAAAAATCCCGCGCTCAGCGGGATTTTTATATTTAGCGGATTCCCCATTTTTAATAATGGCTTGGCGCTACTGCCTCGGCCTGCTTACTTCGTTATAATGGCACCACTTCAAGTAAGAGACCGCATTATGAACGAACCACGATTTGCCCGGCTGCAACAATCGCTGGAGCAGGGCTTTACGCTGACTCCCAAGGCTATTTTTCAGGAGGCCTGGCAGCGTATTCAGAGCGCCAAGATGCCGATACTGCTGGCCACCGTCGGTGTGGTCGGCTGCTGGCTGCTGTTGAACCAGTTACTGGTAACGGTAAGCGGCGAGGGCGAAGAAACCTCATGGAGTCTGAGCCTGCTGGGCTTGCTGATTTCGATGATCATGGCGCCGATGAGTGGTGGCCTGGACATGATGGGCGTGCACAGATCCGTCGACAGACCCATACGCCCGAATCAGATCTTCGACTACTTCCGCTATCTGTTGCCCCTGGCCCTGGCCAGTATGATCATGGGTATTATCAGCAGCCTGTTTCTGCCTCTGGGGCAGAGCCTGGGACTGCCGCCCATGCTGTCGATGCTGCCGACGCTGATCCTGAGCGTGGCGCTGATGTTCACCTTTCCGTTGATCCTGGAAAAGGGCTTGAGTCCGGTACAGGCCATTACCACCTCGCTGCGGCTGTTTGCCCGCCAGTGGCTGGTACTGCTGTCTATCCATTTGATGATGATGTTACTGTTCATGGGCGCGGTATTGACCTTCGGCATCGGTCTGATCTGGGTCGCCCCCTTGTATATCGTGGTGAAAGGCATTCTCTACCGGGAAGTCTGTGGCGTTGAAGGGTTACCGGATAGCCAGGCTCCTTCTTTTCATACCCCCAAGGATCGTTTTGACGCATGAAGTTCTCTTTTATCATTACCACGCTGGCCCTGACTGCCACCATTATCACGACGACGGCGCAGGCGACACCGTTGAGCCTCGGTTACAGCGGGTTTTACAAATACATGGCCAAGGTAGAAAAGGCCAAGGTGGAGCACGCCGAGCTCGGTTTTTATCTGAGTCGCGCCGACGGGCAGGGGCTCTGTAACATAGAAAGCGGCATGGTTCGGGTGGACGACACCCTCAAGAGTGAAGTCAAGGTACTTCCCCACGGCCAGTTTGTACTGCCCTACGACAAGCAACTGGATCTGGACAAGGCGCTGGTTGAACTCGAAGTCACCGATACCGCACAGTGTGATATCTCCATTCAGATTCAGGCAAACCTGGCCGGTGGCGAGGTGTCCATGGCACAACTGCGCCAGGTAGAAGATGAAATGTATCGTCTGCTGCAGAAGATGGCCGGTTGGCCGGGAAGATACTTTGTGCCGGAACTGCAGGGCATCAAGCTGCATACGGCCGAGCCGGGGCAACGCCTGAACGGCCTGGAACAGCAACAGTTGAACAAGGCCGAACTGGCTGGCGAGCGCAGCCTGTCCTTGCCGGCAGTACGGATCACGCCCTGGTTTTAAACCGTGAGTAGCAGAAGGTGAGGGGGGCTCAGGTCGTTGTAGTGATCCAACTCACTGGTTACAAAAAGACATGCAGCAGCAGGTTAATCCGGCTTTTACATTATGGCGACATAAGTATCTGCACGCTAAAATATAGCCTCGGTAAAATAAGAGACCTGGCAGGATAAAACCCTGCTCTTACCGTTCAGCATCACCAATAAAAAAGGCGCCGTAGCGCCTTTTTTGTTACTTCATATTAAATCGTTATTTCACTTCGATGATATCGAGCCGCTCGCCCGGTGCCGACGCGGTGTCTTCCTCGTCTGCATCGATAAAACGCGGCGCCACCTCCGGCTTGTCGAAACCGATGTCGCCGCCGTCGATTACGCCCGAATCGCTGTTGATGCTCTTGAAGTCAAACTGCTGATGATCCAGCAGATGAGAGGGCACCAGATTCTGCAGCGAACGGAACATGCTTTCGATACGGCCGGGGAAGCGTTTGTCCCAATCCTGCAGCATGTTCTTGATGGCCTGGCGTTGCAGGTTTTCCTGCGAGCCACACAGATTACAGGGAATGATCGGGAATGCTTTCGCCTCGGCAAAGCGCACCAGATCTTTTTCTTTACAGTAAGCCAACGGGCGGATCACCACATGCTTGCCGTTATCGCTGACCAGCTTGGGCGGCATCGACTTCATGGTGCCGCCATAGAACATGTTCAGCAACAGGGTTTCGAGAATGTCGTCTCGGTGATGGCCAAGCGCAATTTTGGTGGCCCCCAGTTCGGTGGCGGTGCGATACAGAATACCCCGGCGTAGCCGGGAGCACAGCGAGCAGGTGGTTTTTCCTTCCGGCACCTTGTCCATCACGATGGAGTAGGTGTCTTCTTCCACTATTCTGTATTCCACCCCCAGTTCATCCAGGTAGGCGGGCAGCACATGCTCGGGAAAGCCCGGTTGTTTCTGATCCAGGTTCACCGCGATAATGTCGAAATGGATCGGCGCATGGGCTTTCATGTTGAGCAGAATATCAAGCATGGCATAACTGTCCTTGCCACCGGACAGACACACCATGACCCGATCACCGTCTTCAATCATGTTGAAATCGGCAATGGCTTCGCCCACATTTCGGCGCAGTCGCTTGTACAGCTTGTTGAAGTTGTATACCTGCTTGGCAGTTTGAACTGACTCTGTGTGAGCCGCATTGATTGGTTCGGAAGTGGCTTGTTCGGTCATGGTAACCCCGGCAAAAAAACTGGGGCTATTATAGTGACTGGCGCCTCAAGGGCAAGGCGCCAGTCGCCAGATCAGGCATCGGGCCGCAGCACCAGTACGTCACAGCTGAGTTTGTCGATCACATGCTCGGCGGTATTGCCGAGCAAAGCGGCAGACAGGCCGGTGCGCCCCACCGATCCCAGAATCACCAGGCTGGCGTTGGTCTCGTCGGCACAGTTCGGAATAACCTCTTCTGCCAGTCCTTCTTCCAGATGCAAGGCACTGGCTTCCAGATCGAAGCGCACCGCATACTCATACAGAGCACGCTCATGGTGCTTCTTCACCGCGGCATTATAAACCTGAGGATCGAAGTCGGGCAGCTCCAGCGCCATGTTGGTCGGGGTTATCGGGTAGGCGTTGACCAGATGCAGACTTGCCGACAGCAACTCGGCTACTTGCGCACTGACGCCGATAATCTTGTTGTTCAGTGCTTCCTGATCCTTATCGTCGCTACAGCAGTTGACGGCCGCCAGCACATTGCCGCCCATGGGCCAGTCTCGTTCCTTGACCAGCAATACCGGGCAGGGGCACTTGCGCAACAGATGCCAGTCGGTGGGGGTAAAAATAAAGGACTGGATCATGGCGTGCTTGTGGGTGCTCTTCACCACCAGATCATGCTCGCCATCCTGTACCTGCTGAATAATGGCTTCAAAGGGGCGGCTGTGCCATACCACCTTGATATCAAAATTAATCTTGCTGTCTTCATAGGGAGTAAGCAGGGTTTTCAGCCACTCTTCCCGGCCCTGAACCACTCCCTCACGCATTTCGTCCCGCTCGGTGCTGGACAGCATGGAGGTCATTTCATAGGAAAAGTCGTAGATGGGCAAAAACAGGGTAATGCCGGCCTGCTCCTGCAGGGCGGCAACAGACACGGCGCGATGCAGGGCCGGCTGGTTTTCTGCCACCGGATCCATGACCACCAGAATGTGTTGATACTTGATCATAAAGCGTCCCTTTCATGAAAGTAAGAATCAGGTCGGAGTGGGGGCGCCAGCCAGCTGGGCCAACGCCGGTAGATCCAGAATGCGAATATATTTGCCGTCCACCTCGATGAGGTTGTTTTTCTGAAAACGGCCAAGCAGGCGACTGACGGTTTCGACCGTCAGTCCCAGATAATTACCGATATCGCCCCGGGTCATGGTGAGACGAAACTCACGGGCAGAAAAGCCGCGCTGGGAAAAGCGGCTCGACAGACCATGCAGAAAAGCGGCCAGTCGTTCTTCGGCGGTTTTCTTGGACAGCAGCAGTATCATCTGCTGGTCGCCGTTGATTTCGTTGCTCATCAACCGCATGATTTGCTGTCGCAAGCGGGGCAACTTGCCCGACAGGTCGTCCAGCACCTCATAGGGGATTTCGCAGACCATGGAGGTTTCAAGCGCCTGGGCAAAAGAAGGGTGACTACCGGTATTGATGGCGTCGAAGCCGATAAGATCGCCGGCCAGATGAAAGCCGGTGATCTGCTCATCACCCTGTTCGGTAATGGTATAGGACTTGATGGAGCCGGCACGGATAGCATAAAGCGCCTTCAGCTCTTCCCCGGCCTTGAACAATTCCTGGCTTTTCTGAATCGGCTTCTTGCGTTCTATGATGTTGTCCAGCTCGTCCAGCTCATCGGAATTGAGCCCGAGCGGTATGCACAACTGGCTGATGCTGCAATCCTGGCAGTGGATGGCACAACTGCTCGCGGCAGTTTTAATTGTTTTTGTCTGATTTCCCATAGCTCAATACTTTAGTGGTATCAATACGTAATCATAGCATTAATAATCGGGGCATAATAGTTTAGTAAAACAGCGAAAAAGCCTGATAAAGCGTGAATAAACCATAAGAAATCAACAAGATACCAGAAGCCTGGCGAAAGCCGGGATGATTGAGCCAATGGCGCAACTGGCCGGCCAGGCCGCCTAATGCCAGCAGGGTGGGCAGGGTGCCGATGCCAAACAGCGCCATCACCCGGGCACCTTCCAGCGCGCCGCCAGCCACCGCACTCCAGGTCAGTGCCGAATAAACCAGACCACAGGGTAGCCAGCCCCAGATCATGCCGAAGGGCAGAGCCGCCAGCGGATGCCTGAATGGCACAAAGCGTCCGGCCAGGGGTTTGAGGTGGCGCCAGAGGCCATTGCCGAGTTTTTCCAGCCGCAACAACACAAACCACCAGCGTGCCAGATACAGGCCAAGCAATATGGTCATCACCCCGGCCAGCACGCGTAGCAATACCAGCCCCTGCTTGCCCAGGCTGACGTCCGCCAGACTGGCGAACACGCCGCCGACCAGGGCGCCGGCCAGGCTGTAACTGACGATTCGCCCGGCATTGTAGCTAAGCAGGTACACCCAATTCCAGCGGCGCTGGCTGGCAGGAATGGCCATGGAAAAGGCCGCCGCCACACCGCCGCACATGGCAATGCAATGACCGGCGCCCAACAGGCCGATCAACAAGGCCGCCCAGGCATCAAGCTGAGTGGTCATGCGGATCCTTCTGTTGATTCGCGTGCGGTTGTGCTTGTTGATCCTGTGGTTGGTTACCTTGTGCTCGACGATGGGCGGTGTCGTCATCATCAAACAGGATATTGCTGCCATGGCGATCCAGGTCTTCAAACTGGTCGCTTTTTACCGACCAGAAAAACACCGCGATAGCGATGGCGACAAACACCATGGCGATGGGGATCATCAGGTACCAGACTTCGATATCGTTCATAAGCGTGACAGTCTCAGTGAATTGGTCATCACAATCAGCGAGCTGGCCGACATGCCGACCATGGCAAACCAGGGCGACACCTGGCCCATGGCCGCCAGCGGCAGCACCACCAGGTTATAACCCAGCGCCCAGCTGAAGTTTTGTTTGATCACCCGCCGGCAACGGGCGGAAATATGACGGGCAATCAGAATGCGCCGCAGATCGTCCGACAGCAGCAGGGCATCGGCACTGTTTTTGGCGATATCGGTGCCGCCGGCCATGGCAAACGACACATGTGCCCCGGCCAGTACCGGCGCATCATTGATGCCATCACCGACCATCAGGCAGATATCACCGGCCTGGTCGCAGCGGCGCAGATAGGCCAGCTTGTCATCGGGGCTGGCATGTTTGACCAGCTTGTCGGCCCCAAGCCGCTTGGCGACCTGCTCGGCCTGACCGGAGCTGTCGCCGGTCAGAATGGTGGTCGCAATGCCGAGCGCCCGGCATTCATCAATCAAGGCACCGGCTTCTTCACGCAGCGGGTCGGTCAACTCGAAACGTGCCACCAGCCCCTGCTCATTGGCCAGATAAACGCAGAGTTCGGCATCCTGATTCTCCGGTGCCAGCCAGGCGCCACTGCCCAAACGCCAGCGAGTGCCCTTTACCTGGCCACAGATGCCGCGGCCGACCCGGTTTTCCCGCTCGGTCACCATCAACGCCTGCTCACCAAAAGGGGCAAAGGCTCGGGCAATGGGATGCTCCGACTGGGCTTCCAGCGCGGCGGCCAGCGCCAGCACCTGCGCTTCGTTCAGCTCGGCGAGCAGGGTTACAGAGGTAACGGCGACCTCGCCCCGGGTCAGGGTGCCGGTTTTATCGAACACCATTCGGTTGACCTTGGGCAGGGTATCCAGCACGTGGGAACGGCGCACCAGTACGCCCGAACGACTCAGCCGTGACGTCGCCACGGTCAAGGCGGTGGGGGTTGCCAGCGACAAGGCACAGGGACAGGTCGCCACCAGCACCGACAACATGACCCAGAACGCCTTGTCGGCATCGAGCTGCAGCCAGACCAGATAGGTGGCCAGGGTAACCAGCAACAAGGCCGCGACAAAATAGCGCGACAGCTGATCGGCAATCAGCGCCACCTTGGGCTTTTCCGCCAGGGCGTCGTCCTGGGCGCGCAGAATTTCCGATACCCGGGCCTCGTCCAGCGAGCGCAATACGCGCAGCCGCAACGGCGACTCCACGTTGGTGGTGCCGGCAAAGACCGTATCGCCCTGATGCCGGGTTACCGGCAGGTGCTCACCGGTCAGCATCGACTCATTCACGCTGGTACTGCCGCCGAGTATTTCGGCATCGGCCGGAATCTGGCTGCCCGGGGCCACCAGCACAATCTGGCCCGGCTGCAGGGTTTTGGCGGCGACTTCCTGCTCGCCGTTATCGGTTTCTACCCGGGCCAGCATGGGCACCAGCAAGGTGAGGTTGGCGGTGGTTTCCGAGGCCCGGCGTTTGGCGCGTATTTCCAGAAAACGGCCGGTCAGCAACAGAAAGGCAAACATGGACACACATTCGTAATAGACATCACCGGTCTGGGTAACGGTGGCATAGACGGAGGCGACAAAGGCAAATACCATCGCCAGCGACACCGGCAAGTCCATATTCAGCGCCCGGTTTTTAAGGCCACGCCAGGCATTGCGATAAAAGGGCAGGGCGGAATAGCTCATCACCGGAATCGACAGCCACAGGCTTATCCAGCGAAAGTATTCGACCAGATCCGCATCGGTGCCCGGAAACAGATCTTCATACAGCGCCAATGCCACCATCATCACCTGCATGCTGGCGATGCCTGCCACGCCCATGCGCAGCAGATACGACTTCACTTCCCGGTTGTAGGCCTGCTCTTGCTGATGGGGCTGAAAAGGCCGCGCCTGATAGCCGATATCGGCAAAGGCGGCCAACAACCGGCTCAGGGGCACCTGTTCATCATGCCAGCGCAAGCGGGCCCGCTCTGTGGTGGTATTAACCTGAATCAGCGCCACCCCCGGCACCCGTGCCAGATGACGCTCGATCAGCCAGGCACAAGCGGCACAACTCAGGCCCGAAATGGAGAGCTGTACTTCTTTGAGGTTGTCTTTATTGCTGACGAAGTCTTGCTGTATTTCGGTCAGATCATAATGCTGCAGCTGTTTCAGCTCATCGGGAACCGCATCGGCCTTGGGGGCGAGGGCGGAACGGTGCTGATAATAGCTGCCCAGACCGCATTCGATAATGGTGTCGGCCACCGCCAGGCAGCCGGGGCAACAGAAGTGGTGGTTGACCCCTTCCAGCGCCAGTTGATGGGGTCTGCCGGTGGGAATGGCCTCACCGCAGTGAAAGCAGCCGTCCACACTCAGCTCCCGGCGCGAATGAGCAGCCGATTGGCGATCGGCAGAACGATGCGCTTTTGCATGCGCCAGTGACCATCGAAGGCTTCAATCTGCAGGTTCCACTGACCTTTCATCAAGGGCTGTTCCAAGCGTGCGCGATAGACACCATTCGCATCACTGGTCATCAGTATCTGTTGATCCTGCTTGGCAAGGGTAGGGTGGTTGAAGTTCACTCTCACCGCCTCTCCGCTATTGTGCCGGCCTTCCATCTTGAGTATCAGCTCATCATTCTGATAGCGCAGTTCGGCTATCAGCTTCAGCTCGGCGGCCTTGTTCAGCTCGCTGATGTCCTTGTTGATGGCCCGGCCTTTTTTGTAGTAGTCATCGACCACCATGCTGTCGGCCCCGGAGCTGGCCAGGTGAAAGGTATAAAGGCTGGCCGCCACCGCACACAGCGGCAACACGATAAGAAACCAGGGCCAGAACTGCTGATACCAGGGACGTTGCATAACCAATTCCTACGACAAAAAAAGCGGTGAATAGGGTCTGTTGACCTTTCGCGATGAAATTTTGTTCGAGTTAAACGCGTTTTTATCGCGGCGAGAGAGGTGTAGCCTAGTCATTCTAAGCAAAGCCCTCTCAACAAAGAGAAAAACGTGTTTAGCCGAACCCGCAGGGCAGCGCTTGTGGGGTCTTGCTACTGCGTTATCGCTTATTTATGTAGAGTGACTACACGGCATAAGCGCTGCCTTGTATCAAGCCCCCACAAACTGCTGCAAAAATCATCTCGAAAGATCAACAGGCCCTAATATAACAAAAAAAAGCCCCGACCAGCGGGGCTTTTTCACCAAAGCCCGGTGGGCCTTATTTACTGTTGTTCAGACTGTAAACATATGCGGAAAGCAGATGAACCTTGTCTTCGCCCAGAATGTCTTTCCAGGCAGGCATGACGCCGGCACGGCCGTTGCGCACGCTGTCTGCTACCGCGGCGCGAGAGCCACCATAGAGCCAGATACCATCGGTCAGGTTGGGCGCACCCACGGCCTGGTTACCCTTGCCGTCCATACCATGACAGGCGGCACACATGGCAAAGCGGGCTTCGCCTTTCTGTGCTTCTACCGGGTCAACCTTGCGGCCGGACAGGCTCAGTACATAGGAGGTCACTTCACGCACGCCGTCTTCGCCGAGGCTGGCACCCCAGGCCGGCATGGCTGCTTTACGGCCATGGAGCAGGGTTGCTTTGATTTGCTCGGGCGAACCGCCATACAGCCAGTCGGCATCGGTCAGGTTGGGGAAGCCGCGAGCACCGCGGGCATCCGAGCCATGACACTGGGCACAGTTCTGCAAAAACAGACGCTGGCCCACCTTGGTGGCATCTTCGTCCATGGCGATGTCGGCAATGGCACGATAGGTATTACCGTCGGCTTCATAGGTCAGCTCACGGAACTTGGCGCCAAACACCTCATCGGCCTTGACCATTTCCCGCTCGTACTGCACCAGCTTGCCTTCTTCACGCGCTTCGGTTGAAGCGGCGCGATATTCTTCCAGCGAACGTACGTCCTGGTTGGAACTCTGCCAGCCCAGCAGGCCCTTGAAGTTACCCAGACCCGGATACAACGCCAGATAGAACAGCGCAAACACCGACATGAACACGAACAGATACGACCACCACTTGGGCAGCGGGTTGTTCAGTTCGGTAATGCCGTCATAGGTATGGCCGGTAGGTGCACCTTCTTCCATCCCCATTTTGTCGCGAGAACACCAGACCAACAGGGCCAGACAACCAAAAATGGTCCCCAGGCTGATGATGGTGACAAACACACTCAGAAAAGTACTCATTTTTTATTAGCTCCTGCGCGATCCTGCTCAGTCCCCGAAGGCGTTCCGCTCGCCTGGTTTTCATCATCAAAAATAGAGTTGGCTATTGCATCGAACTTGTCTTTGCGTCGCTTACCGTAGGCCCACCAGACCAGGCCAATAAACATCACCATCAATACCAAAGTCTGATAACTGATCAGCGTTGGCTTGAGCGCTTCCAGGGTACTGAAATCCATAATCGACTCCGGTTATTTAAGGGCGTGGCCCAAAGACTGCAGATAAGCGATGATGGCATCCATTTCGGTTTTGCCCTTCACCGCCGCCTCGGCACCGGCAATATCGGCGTCGGTATAGGGAACACCGAAGCTGTCCCGGAACAGAGCCAGTTTGGCCGCCGTATCCTTGCCGTCCAGTGTGTTCTCTTCCAACCAGGGGAAGGCAGGCATGTTTGACTCGGGCACCACGTTACGCGGGTTGAGCAGATGCACACGGTGCCACTCGTCGGAGTAACGACCGCCTACGCGCGCCAGATCCGGACCGGTACGCTTGGAACCCCACAGGAAGGGGTGCTCCCACACGCTTTCACCGGCCACGGAATAGTTACCATAGCGTTCGGTTTCGGCACGGAAGGGACGGATCATCTGACTGTGACACACATGACATCCGTCACGGATGTAGATATCACGGCCTTCCATTTCCAGCGCGGTATAAGGGCGCAGGCCCTCAACCGGTTCATTGGTCTGCTGCTGAAAAAACAGCGGCACAATTTCTACCAGGCCACCGAAGCTGATGGCAATAATCGTGAATATCACCAACCAGGTGGTATTGGTTTCAACCAACTCGTGACGATTGTTTGGGTTCTTCATTCACAAGTCTCCTTATGCCGGTTGGGGAATGGCTTGCAATGAACCTTTCGGTGCATTGATGGTGCGATAGGCGTTATAGGCCATCAGCAGCATACCGGTCACGAAGAAGCAGCCGCCAAGGAAACGCACGAAGTAGAACGGATACGAGGCTTGCAGACTTTCTACAAAGCTGTAGGTCAGGGTGCCGTCGTCGTTCACTGCACGCCACATCAGACCCTGCATTACACCGCTGATCCACATGGACACGATGTACAGCACGGTACCGATGGTCGCCAGCCAGAAATGCGTATTGATGAGCTTGTTGCTGTACATACGCTCCTGACCGAACAGGTTGGGGATCAGGTGATACACGGCACCAATAGATACCATGGCAACCCAGCCCAGCGCACCGGAGTGCACGTGACCTACGGTCCAGTCGGTGTAGTGAGACAGGGCGTTAACGGTTTTTATCGCCATCATGGGGCCTTCGAAGGTGGACATGCCGTAGAACGACAGCGACACGATCAAGAAGCGCAGAATGGGGTCATAACGCAGTTTGTGCCAGGCACCGGACAGGGTCATGATGCCGTTGATCATGCCGCCCCATGAAGGAACAAACAGGATCAGTGACATGACCATACCCAGAGACTGAGCCCAGTCGGGCAGGGCAGTGTAATGCAGGTGGTGAGAGCCGGCCCAGATATACAGGGTGATCAGTGCCCAGAAGTGCACGATGGACAAGCGGTAGGAATATACCGGACGACCGGCCTGCTTGGGTACAAAGTAGTACATCATGCCCAGGAAGCCGGCAGTCAGCAGGAAGCCAACCGCATTATGGCCGTACCACCACTGAATCATGGCATCGGCAGCACCGGCATACATGGAGTACGACTTCATGCCCGTCAGCGGAATCGCCATGCTGTTGACGATATGCAGTACGGCTACGGTCAGAATGAAACCACCGTAGAACCAGTTAGCCACATAAATGTGAGACGTCGCACGCTTGTACAGGGTTCCGAAGAACACGATAGCGTAAGCCACCCACACCACGGCAATGGCGATATCGATTGGCCATTCCAGTTCGGCATACTCTTTGGAGGAGGTATAACCCTGAGGCAGGGTGATAACCGCCGCCAGAATGATAGCCTGCCAGCCCCAGAACACGAACGAGGCCAGCGAACCGCCAAACAGGCGAGTCTGACAGGTACGCTGCACGACATAGAAGGAGGTTGCCATCAAGGCACTGACACCAAACGCAAAGATAACCGCGTTGGTGTGTAGTGGACGCAACCGGCTATAGGTTAGCCAAGGTGTTTCGAAGTTGAGGGCAGGCCAGATCAGCTGTGCCGCAATGAGCACACCCAACGACATACCGACGATACCCCAGACTACGGTCATCACCGTAAACTGGCGAACTACAGTGTAATTGTAGTTTGGTTGATTATTAGTTTGATTCATCGTTATAGTTCCGCTTCCACTGCTGTTATTCAGGTTTGCGCTCACCCAGGGTGATCACGTAGGAAGGATTGAAGACAACCGTTTTTCATTTCGGTATCAGGTACCTGAACGGCTTCGTTAACATGATGCTAACAAAGCAAATCGGGAATACTGAATACACAGGGCGATGATAAATGAGTGGCTGCAAAAATAACAGTATAAACAGTAATATGATTACCACTTAACCAACCCCATAACGCATAAAAAAACTACCTTGATCAAGATCAAAGATGGGAGTCAATTGTGTGCGATACAGGAACTGAATTGGCATGAGAGATCGACTGACAGGCCCCAAACTGGTGCAAATACTGCTGGTATTGGGGATTTTATCGAGTGCATTCTGGCTTCGAACCTACTTTAACGACGATGACGGCACCGCATTAGAGAAAGGTAATACTGATTTTTGTGATATATCTCACAAAAAGTGCCGGGTTGAGTTGCAGGATTTGTGGGCCGAAGCACAGTTGCAGGCCGATCAATTGCAACCGGAAGCCCCGTTTCAGCTTGAAGTGACCCTGTCCGACCCCAACGTCAAGGTCACCCGCAGCCGTCTGGAAGGAGAAAGTATGTACATGGGTACGCTACCGGCGCTGGTCAGCGAAAGCACGCCGGGTCACTGGCAGGGACAAGCTCTGGTAGGAGCCTGTACCGAGCGCAGCATGGTGTGGGCCTGGGTACTGGATGTCGAACAAAATGGCGAATCACGCCAGCTCAAGTTCCTGTTTGAGGTCGAACGCTGAACACCTCCATTACTCAAACGTCTCTTGCAGAAACGTCTGCAGTTGGCTCCATGAGTCCAGATCGGCCGCCTGATCATAGCCCACCGGCATCTTGAACTCGGCCGCCACCCGATCGGCGTCCGGGTTGGTAAAGGCGTGCAGGGCACCGGGATAATTCACCAGCAGATAATCGGCGCCGGCCGTTTCCATTTCCTGTTGAAAGGCGGCGACCTGATCGGCGGGAACCAGCGGATCCGCGGCACCATTGAACACCGCAATACGCGTCTTGCTATTCGCGGGCAGGGGATTGGCCCTGGGCGTCAGGGATCCATGAAAACTGGCGACCGCCGCCAGAGGCGCACCATTACGCGCCATGTGCAATACCACGCCACCGCCATAACAGTAACCAATGGCGGCAATAGGACTGCTGGCCACCCGCGGATGCCGGGCCAGTTGTTCGCGGGCCGCGTTGAAACGACGCTCGGCCAGGGGGAGGGAAGCCAGTGATGCCTTGGCGAATTCACCGGCCTCGGCAGGGTGTGAGGCTTCTTTGCCGTCACCGTACATGTCCAGTGCCAGGGCAACATAGCCGAGTTCGGCCAGCATCTCGGCACGACCACGAATATAGTCATTCAGTCCCCACCATTCATGCACCACCAGTACACCGGGCCGCGGGGAGGTCTGACTGTCATCAAACGTCAGATAGCCCTTGAATTCCTGACCATCGACCCGATAACTCACCGATTCACTAACCACCGCCGCCTGAGTCGAAAACCCCAGTAGCGCGGCCACCATCAAGCCGTATCTGTTCATAATGTCTGTCCGGGTTGTGACTGATGCATAAGCATAGAACAAGTGATGGTTGGCATGGAGAGAGTGACTAATGCCGATAACTGTATTTATCGGCATTAGTCTTTATGAATACGTTACACTGTGCATCCATACAGCCGACCTCGGAATCATCAGTCCTATGAATGCCCCCGTATTACCGCTGTTTGATGCCCCCCAGTTTCTCGAAGAGGGCAACAGCGTCGTTAACCAGCATATTGCCGATATCACCCTGAATGCGGTACCCGATGCCGCCTTTATTTATGAGCATGCCATGGACTGGCTGCTGGAAAGCCGCTTCAACGAGAACAATTACAAGACCTACCGCAGCGAGCTGACCACCTTTTTACACTGGTGCTTCGACGTCGAGCAGGTTTCGCCCATCGAATTGAACCGTCGGGGCATTAACCGTTACGTGGAGTATTGCCTGGCGCCACCGACGGCATTGATTGCCTACCGTAACGTGGCCCAGTTTGTACTGAACAAGGACTGGGGCGAACGCCAGCCCAACCTGCAGTGGCGGCCATTCCTGGGTAAAAAAGTCGACGGTATCGAGCAGCCATACCGGTTGAGCGACAAGGCGCTGAAAACCAAGATGGCCATCCTGTCTTCCTTCTATGGCTACCTGATCAACGAAGAAGTCACCGAGCGAAACCCGGCCGTGATGTGGATGCGTCACAGCCGTTTCGGCTCCAGCCCCGTGGTGGTGGCGGGCCTGGGTGACGAAGACGAAGTGCGGGTATTCAGCGATCTGCAATGGTCCTATGTGATGAGTACCGCGCGTCTGCTGGCAGAACAAGCGCCCGAGCGGCACCAGCGTTCCCTGTTTTTGATCTCCCTGATGTACGGCTGCTACCTGCGTATCTCGGAAGTCGCGGCAAGGCCCGGTTTTTCGCCGGTGATGAGCCAGTTTCGCCGCGACGGTCACAGCGGGATCTGGAGCTTTCATATTCCGGTCAGCAAAGGCGGCAAAAAACGCACCGTGGCCGTATCCCGCGAACTGCTGGAAGCGCTGCAGTGTTATCGCCGTTATCTCAAGCTGTCGCCTTTGCCGGCACCCAACGACGCCACGCCGCTGTTTGTGCGCCACAGGGCCGCCGGTCGGGGGCGGGATCAGGGTCTGCTTAACGCCAACCTCGGCATACGCCAACTGCGCGACCTGCTCAACGAACTTATGGCCGCCGCCGCCGATGCCGCCGCCGAAGACGGTTTTGAGCAGGACGCCAGTGAAATGCGTAGCCTGACCGTACACAGTATTCGCCACACCGGCATTACTCACGACATCAACTATAACGGCCGACCCTTGTCTCATGTGCAGGCCGACGCCGGTCACGACAGCATAGACACCACCTCGCAATATCTGCACACCGGCAAGGTGGAACGCCATGAAAGCGCCGCCGGTAAGCGACTGGACAGGCTTGATACATGAACGAAGACGCCGGGCCCTGAAGCGGCCCTTTCCCGGCATAATCATAACTTCGCATAATGTATATTATGTTAAATAAGGTTTATGAATCTCTGAACTTCAGGTCTGTGTTGTGTGGGTTTCAGTTAAAAGTGAGATTTTTACAAAGCCATGAGATCCACCATCCAGTCACCTGCCCCTGATCTGCTGCGCAAGATTGCCGGTACCAGATATAAAAAACGGGCCGCCAGTTGTTCCGGCGGCCCGTCGGCGCAATAGCTTGTGTCGTTTCAGAGATGAAATCCCGGAAGTCTTCATTCTCCAGCAAGATCCGGTTGCTCGACTGCCAGTCCACATCATCACGGGCTAATGCCGACAGCATCCTCGGTTCTTGCTCAACGTTTTGATCGGATAATGCACGTGGCCACCAGATCCATGCCTGTTGCTCTGGTCGCTCTGTTTCGGCTGACAACATCATCAGTGCCGGACAGTCGGTATTCAGCCATACATTCATTGCGGCTCCGATGATTAAGCTTTGGAAATCATCTCGGCGGTTATGGCGCCAGATGCTCATAACCGCCTAAGGCCATGCTCATGTAGCTGGCTGATGTGGGTTTCTCTTTTTATTAGCACTCAACCGCTAGACCAGGCCCTTCGGGCCCTGGCGTGTTATACCGGCACCCTCTATTTACCATAACGCAGTAGTTTCCGTATTGTCAGACTGATCAGTGGCTATGCGAACACTAGTTCCAAGCTGTGGCCGCCTGGTAGCAAGCTTGCTTCATTATGGAAGACTGTTCTGAAAGCTCCATTCATGATGCTGGACGCAGTATGACTCCAGACACAAGATCATTATCGCCATTTGATGGATACCAACTCAGCAAAGGCCAAGCCTTGGATTTACATCAATCCCCTGCCCTTGAGCTCACTGGCAGCAGTTAGCAAACAAGTCCTTTGGGGTATCGAATGCCATTCACAATCCATGTTTGACGAGACTTATCCCATGAATCGCAAGTTCGTCGAGGCAGTACTCTGGATTGTTCGAACCGGCTCTCCTTGGCGGGACTTACCCGAGTTTTATGGCAATTGGCACCGTGTTTACGTTCGTTATAGCCGTTGGTCGCACAAAGGAGCCTGGCTCAAAATAATGGAATCGTTATCAGAAGATGCTGATTTTGAATAACTCATGGTCGAACGGCGGGTGAAAAACTACCAATCGATGTTGAGTCTCGTATCAGCAGTTATCTGGCTGGCATAATTGAGAACGCACCCTAGTCAGGGCGACGGGATCGGGAAGGTAAACGTCGGATAGAAACTTTTACCTTCGCGTTCCAACGCCAACCTATTTTAAGATTCTTGATATTTGGCATAATAGTAAGCATTTGCTTACTGTTATGCCGATTTTAGCTCTTCGGGCAAGGCAATACGACGAGTGACAATGTGGGAAATAATAACACAGCATAGTCCGACAGTGATCAGCGTAAATGAATAACCCATAAATTCGGTCAGCACACCGAATAACAAACCACCCAATGCACCACCGCCAACATTAATCGCTCCCCACAGGCTCATAACCCGGCCTCTAAATCCACTTGCCACTGAAACCTGAATAAGTGATTGAGTGCCTACAGCACAAACTGTGGCACAAAAACTTAAGCCCCCCACAATGAGCAACCCTAGTTCAAAACTATTGGTATAACTGAACAGCACCAACAATAAACCTGAAGAAATAGCCCCCAGACGCATCGCCGGAAATAAGCGATCGGCACTAAAGAATGACAGCAGTAAACCCGCAATAATCGCACCTATCCCCGCTGCTGAATTAAGCCAGGCTAAGGCTTCCACTCCCCTATCGTAGAGTACCTCAACCGCTGCGGGCAAAATTTCCAGCAAGCCCCGACCTAACATCGCCGAAGCCGCAATCAGCATTAATAAGCGAAGGATCAGAGCTGAACTCAGGGCATAATAAAATCCGGCCTTTATATCCATGAAAAAGGTCAATTTCTGTGCCTTTGATACTCGCTGGCAGTTATCGAGTTTCAATAATAATAATACAATAGTTAGTGGTACATAACAGGTAGCAACTACCGCCAGCGCGGTGGCATTGCCCTGATATTTAATTAGCAGCCCTGCAATAACCGGCCCAATAAAACGTGAAGTATTGTATAAAATTGCATTAATGGCCACGGCCTTAGGCATGTTTTCGGCACTGACCAATTCTGGTACTAAAGACAGCCGTATCGACTGATAGGCACTATTGGCGACGCCGATCCCAAGAGCAAACAACAACAGCATCAGCGCATTCACTAACTGTTGCCACACCAACCAGGCCAATAACAGCGATAATAGCCCAAGTAAAATACTGGTGACGACGGCCGCCTGACGACGGTTAATACGATCCACCATTGCTCCAAACAATGGCCCGACCAAAATAGTCGGGAAAAACATTAAAAAGGCCAGCATTCCCAACCAGCTTTCTGAATGAGTCAGATCCCACATCATCCAGCCCAGTGTCATGCGTTGAATCCAAAGACCCTGAGTGGAAAAGATACTGCCACACAAATAGGTCAGATAATTATGTTCAGTAAAAATAGAGCGCTGCACTGTCTGTTACCACCCTCATGAAAAACCGGGCATCATACAGCAAAATCAACCGGCGCCATATCACAGTAATTCCGAGTAAAGGCAAATAATACGGCCAATCCAGCAGCTATGCTGGCAAATAGCGTTATGTGAAAAATAAACTTATCAAAAAATAAAAAATACTCATAACAAAAAAAACGCAACAACTTTACACGACTCGGTACTCCCAGTAGCATACCGGCATTAAACTGTCGTTAAAAACAGTTAACCCAACAGAATCAAGGTCACAACCCTCATGTCAGATAATATCAATGTCATCACTCAGAAAATTGAAGAAAAATTTAATGATATCGAGCACCAAATTTTTTCTGGCGATATATTCTCGCAATGGCGAGGCTCATTTGAAGTAAAAAAAGTTTACGTAAAGAAAGAAAACGCCGACATTAAGTGCGATCTCGACATCAGGTTAAAGCACTGGCCTGAAGGTGTTTCAGTTAAAGTTTACAAACACAAGGCGCTGGCGGTTCTGGCCTATGTTAAGGATCAACAGCTGTGCCAGGAGCACCTGAACACCGAGCCGGTACCTTGTAAGTTCTGGAAGGATGCCTTTTATTTCTCACATATTGCAGGTTTGGATCAAGGCCGCTATGTCCTGTTAGAAGGCAATGAGATGGCTGATCAAGATACCAGTACTTGCTTGAGCAAGCTAAAAATGCATATCGAAGAAATTAATAACATTTTGGGAGCTGATACTACTGACCTCAGTTAAGTAACTATTGAAGCCTTTTTCTATCTGTTTCATATCCTTACCGCTTAAGGTACGCGAGCAAAATCCCGATAAGGTACAGACTTTGCTGAATGACTGGTACCGGCACAAGGCCAGGGATGTGTTTGTCCGCAGGCTGGACGCCATGCTGGATCAGGCATTATGGGTAACCGGCCGCCCGCCTATTATGGTGTAGACGTTCGACCCTTGCGATGTTTCTGATGTGAGAGGTTTTATTGATACAACCATGTATGTTGGCATAATATAATGTTAATGGATGGCTCACATTATCTGGCGCCAGCTACAGCTTCTTCTATGCTGATAAGTTGCCAGTGGAACGACCTGCAAACAACTCGGTGCTCGAAAAGAGGCAAGACTGCCTGATCCGGCATGGCTTTAAACACAAAAAAACCCGCCGAAGCGGGTTTTTTAGGTCTTGAATTACCGAAGGGTAATTACAGAGCCTGAATCTGTGAAGCCTGAGGACCCTTGGCACCTTCGGTAGCGGTGTAGGATACTGCCTGGCCTTCTGCCAGAGTCTTAAAGCCGCTGCCGACGATTTCGGAGAAATGCGCGAACAAATCCTTGCCGCCATCAGCAGGAGTAATAAAACCAAAACCTTTTGCTTCGTTGAACCACTTAACGGTACCGTTAGCCATTTTATCTTACCTTTATTTTAGTGAGAGCTTATGCTCGAAAAATGCAACAAATATCAAAGAAAGGAAGTTTGGTGACTGTAGTGCCGTAAGGAACAAACAATATACAAAGGCCGCGCTAACTTGAAACTCTATGCTGGAGCGCACTCTACGCGGGCCAGGGGGTGACGTCAAATACTATCGTGCTGATTTATGATGCCGCCCTCCTCGCCACGCCCGTTGCGATCGGCTTCTGTCAAAAGCGGCTTCTTGGCCTGATACATGGCTTCATCGGCGTGTCGTAACAGGCTATCGGCATTGGTGCCATTCTGGGGATACAGACTGACACCCAGGCTGCCACTGATGCACACCTGCTGGCCAACGACGGTAAACGGTTGTTGCAACGTCTCCAGTATGCGATCGGCAATCATGTCGATATCACCGACATGATCAATATTCTCCAGCACAATCACGAACTCGTCCCCGCCGAACCGGGCTACCGTGTCTTCTTCACGCATACAATACAACAGCCGTTTGGCCACCATTTGCAGCAAGAGATCGCCGGCGGCATGCCCCAGAGTGTCATTGACTGATTTAAAACCGTCCAGATCAATAAACAGCACCGCCATCGAAGCTCCAGTACGTCTTGTATGGCTCAGCGCATGCTCCAGCCTGTCCATCAGCAGGGCACGCGCCGGCAAGCCGGTCAGTGCATCGTGGTGGGCCCGTTCGAGTTGCTCCCGGGTTTCTTCGGTTTTCCATTTCCAAAGCACCAGCCCCAATATCAGGATAATAAGCAGGGTAATGATGAAAAAAACGATCAATGCCTGTTTTTCCTGCTCGACGGTTCGCCCTCCTCCCAGCCATTTTTCATGCAATTGCTGAAAGGTTCCATTACGCCGCAGTATGCTCATACCCTCGTTAATCTGCGCCAGCAATGCCCGGTTACCTTTGGTCACTGCAAAGCTGTAGGCATGGGCAGAGCCAACCGAGCCGGTAATCACCATGTTGGTCAGTTTATGCTGCTGAATTTGATACAGTGCGATGCTTTGCAAGGTCAGCATGGCATCGTGATGGCCCGCCGAAAGCTGCGTTAAGCCGGTTTTTATATCTGCCACCGTGACCAGGTTGCGCTGACCGGCCAGTAGATGGCGATGGGCAAAGCCCCCTTTTATGGCAACGACCTCCTTGTTCTGCAAATCTTCGAGGCGATAGATCTCGGCGTTATCGTCTCTGACGATCATCACCACCGGCGAGAGATGATGTGGTTTGGCAAAATCAAACAGGGCGTCACGTTCCGGTGACGAAATAATGGTGGCCATATCGACCTCACCCGTCTGTAGCTGTTGCAGTACCTGCGCCAGCGGCATGGCCCTGAATTCCACTGCAAAGTTCATGGTGTCGGCAATGTCACGCATGAGGTCAATATTAAAGCCGATGGCCCGATTGGTAATGCTGTTTGCTTCGAATGGAAGTGACTGCTGATTGAGTGCATAAACAAATACCGGTCGTTCCGTCGGCTGTGCTGCCGTCGTACCGCTCAATAACAACAGTAACAGTACAAGTTGCTGTCCATGAGATATAAGACCCAGTAGTCCTGACATAACCGGACGCTTCCGGCCGAATCCGTATTTTGTCACTAGCACCGCTCCCAAGGCGTGGTCATCGCGCTTGATTGTGTTGTTTTTTATTTTTTTGTGCGTGTAACCAAAGAGCACAACATTGTTGGACAGGGATTCTATCCTAATTACGCTTTTATTGTTGTTACCAGGCATTAAAAATATTGCATTTTGACTCATCCAATTCATATCACATCGCATGTTGCCATTATATGCTTTACGATCAAATTTTCATGTTGGCATAATTATTATGTTTTCGTTACTCGTTGCGCCGGTGCCTTGGCTCATCATATGTGGCCATTATAAAACGGCAGACTGGTCCTTGTGCCATCGCAGTGCCCGGGTTGAAGATAAGCGTCATCAGCAACCAACGAGGACAATAGGGATGTATGTACTGATGGATATCATGGTATCGCCCGGCGGCGTGGGCACCTCGGTGTCACCTTATGTGGCCATGTGCCAGAAAATTTTTGAACAGGCAGGCCTCACCCACAGCATGCATGGCTACGGCACCAATGTAGAAGGTGAATGGGAAGAGGTAATGGCGGCGGTAAAACGCTGTCACGAGGAGCTTCATGCCGCCGGCGCGGTGCGTATTACCAGCCACATGAAGCTCGGGACCCGAATAGACAGAGCACAGACCATGGCAGACAAGGTGACCAGCGTGCAGAACAAGCTGGCGTGATTCGAACAGCAAGATGAAGCGCAAGCAGCGCTTTTGCTCCACCTTTTATCTGAGCTCACGCAGGGAGGTTAATGCCGGGTTGGCCTCCTTGCCCGTCAAATCAGTCATGTGTCAGCATTTTATTCTGCATGGTCTGCAATTATCCCGGGGGTATACTCGGCGATGCAGATTTTTGTGCTACTTACATGCCCTTAATCAAGGCCGTTTACTTGTCCGCGTTCGCTGTTTAGACTTTCGCTCCACTCTCTCTGTTGGTATTGCCATGACTTTTTCCGAGCTAAAGCTTCATCCTGATCTGCAGGCCGCCTTGCCGAGCCATTATCAGCAGCCAACCCGCATTCAACAATTGGCCATTCCGGTGATCCTGACCGGACAGGATGTGCTCGCGCTGGCCCAGACCGGCAGTGGCAAAACCCTCGCCTTTGGTTTGCCTTTATTACAGATATTACAGCAAACAAAGCAACAGCAAGAGCAGACTCAACCCCAGGCATTGGTACTGGTGCCCACACGCGAGCTGGCAACGCAAATCAGTATGGTGTTACAGCCGCTTGCTCAGGCCATGAATATCGGCATAGTGACGCTTTGTGGTGGAGTGGAACAAGAGCAGCAACTGGCCGCGCTGGCGACTGGCCCGCAACTGCTGGTAGCAACACCCGGTCGCTTGCTGGACTTACTGGAACAACAACTGCTTAGCCCGGATACCATTACACAGCTGGTGCTGGACGAAGCCGACCGCCTGCTGGAAATGGGCTTCTGGCCGGATATTCAGAAAATATTGGCCAGGCTGCCCGCGCAGCGGCAGACTCTGCTGTTTTCGGCAACCCTGCCCGCCGAGCTGGATGATATCGCGACCCATTTGCTTACTAACCCCGCTCGACTCGAAGCCCATGCCGGCAATAGCCTGGTCACTGAGATGGAAGAGCGTTGTTATCTGGTCAACAAGGGCAGCAAGGCGCAGGCGCTGATTGCCCTGCTCAAACAACATGCCTGGTCGCAGGTACTGGTGTTCATCAATGCACGCGACAGCGCCGATGCCCTGGCCAAGAAGCTGAACAAGGCCGGTATTCAGGCCGCGGCGCTGCACGGCGACAAGGATCAGCAAGTGCGGGAACAAACCCTGGCCGCGTTTAAAGACGGCCGCTTGCGGGTGCTGGTGGCGACCGATCTGCTGGCCCGGGGTATCGATGTCACCGCGCTGCCGGTGGTCTTCAACCTGGATCTGCCCACCAGCGCCCCCGTCTATATACATCGAGTAGGCCGTACCGCCCGCGCCGGTCGCAGTGGCCTGGCCATTTCGCTGGCATGCCACGCCGAGGCTGAAGCGCTGGCGGCGATACGTACGCTGACCGGATCCGAGTTGCCGCTGCAGGCGCTGGACGGCTTCCCGGTCACGGATCAGGCCGCCAGTGGCGAGCGCAAGCGTCCGCCCCGAGACAAACAGGCCAATCGCCGCAGCGCCGGCAAGCGCAGCATCAGGCAGTTCAAATCGTCACGTTGAATCTTCGATATACAAGGAAACCATCACGTGCGACTGATCGCGAGTTTACCCTGGTATGATTTGCCCGTGTTGCGGCCACGGCTGGATGCGTTCTGGTCCGTATTGAGCCATAAGTTGAGCCACGAGTTGAACAAGGATCTGCAGCGTGTGAATACCGATCGCTTGCCGTTACCAGACAGACTGAATCGTCACACTCCGCTCATCGAACAGTGGAGCCACCCGGGTTTGCTACTCAGCCAGTGTTGCGGGCCGGACCTGTTTACCCCTCAGGCACGGGAGCTGGTGCCCATCGCCCGCCCGGTATTCGGCGATCTCGACTGCACTCCGGGGCAGTATTTCAGCTATATCGTCAGCGCCAGCCATAAACCGTTCAGGCGGCATGACCTTCACCGCCCGAGCCGCTTCGTCATCAATTCCGCCAGCTCCCGCTCCGGCTGTGCCGCCCTGTTTGAATGGACAACGACCAACGGAATAGACTGCGATCAGGTCATGATCAGCGGCAGCCATGCAAGCAGCCTGGAATATCTGCGTAACGGTAGCGCCGATGTGGCGGCGATCGATGCCCACAGCTGGCCCTTGCTGGACAGCCGCGGCATCAGCATCATCGGCAACAGCACAGAGGCGCCCACTCCACCTTTCGTGATGCATCGGCGCAGCCCCATTACCCCCGGGCTGATGCAGGCGGCGTTGAGCAGTGCCATCCGACAGGCAGGCAACGCCATCAATATCGAGGCGGTGATCGGCGCCAGCCGCCAGACCTATCAGCCCATCTCCTCGGCCTGGCACACTCATCTGCCCGTTGGCGCCAGCCCCTGCTGTGCCCTGACATAGGCAGAATAATTTCTGGAACACCGAGTTATCCGCAGGCAATGCGAACAGGAGACGCCGGGGCATCAAGGAGGACAAATGCGATGGGTATCAGTAGATTTACCTCTACCGGCGCCGCCAGTACGGCGGCGGTGGTCTAATCAGGAAGCGGCCGCTAGAATAGCGCCCCTGTTTCACCAGCCGAGAACCCCATGGATACCTACGCCCTGCCCGTTTTTTATCGCCAACTGTGTGCCGCCTTCGAACAGGCCCAAGATGAACACCCCGATGAGATTCGGCGGCTGTTTCATGGCCGGGGCCGCTGCTGGCCGGGGCTGGAGCAGCTCACCGCCGACTGGCTGGATGGGCAGTTGCTGGTGTCCTTGTTCAAGGAGCCAACAAGCGAGTTTCTGACCGAGCTTAACACCCTGCTGCACAGTCTGACCGAACAGGACGCCTGGCAACAGAGCGGTGCCCGCGCATTGGTGCTGCAACACCGCAGCCGGGAAGGGGCGCCGGTAGAAGTATTATGGGGAACGCTGGAGCCACGCCCCCGAGTGCGCGAGCAGGGCCTGCACTATCAGCTGGAGCTGGGCCGTAATCAGAATCACGGGCTGTTTCTCGATATGCGGCTCGGTCGCCGCTGGGTGCGGCAACAGGCGCGGGGCTTGCGGATACTGAATCTGTTTGCCTATACCTGCGGCTTTTCGGTGGCGGCCATCGAAGGCGGCGCCGAGCAGGTGGTCAATCTGGACATGGCCCGGGCGGCACTCAGCCGAGGCCGGGACAATCACCGGCTCAACCGGCACGATCTGGGCAAGGTGGCCTTTCTCGGTCATGAGCTGTTCAAGTCCTGGGGCAAGGTGCGCAAACTGGGACCCTATGATCTGATCATCATAGATCCGCCGTCATTCCAGAAGGGCAGCTTTGCCCTGACCCAGGACTATCACAAGATACTGCGCCGCCTGCCCGAGCTGCTGAGTGAAAACGGTCAGGTGCTGGCCTGTGTCAACGACCCGAATGTGCCCAGCCGGTTTCTGATCGATAACATGGCCGAGCAGGCGCCAGCCTTGCACTTTGTCGAGCGACTGGACAACCCGCCCGAGTTTGCCGACATAGACCCGGAGGCCGGACTCAAGGCGCTGGTGTTTGGTCTATAAAACATTGGACGCTGATGTTGAAGGGTCAGACCTTGAATTGAAGATCCCGTAGGCGCCAATTCATTCGGCGCAAGTCGGCAGACGACGGGGTATAAACAAATAGAACGCCAGACTCATCACCCGGCGTGGTTTGTATTGCCCTGCTTCGCAGAGCCTGCCAGCTAAAACGGCAGCTACGGGATGCTCCCCTGATCATCTTCGGTCATGACCCGGTTTCGCCCGGTCTGCTTGGCGGCATACATGGCCGTATCGGCCCGCTCCACCAGGCTCTTGCGGTCGTCTCCGGGGCGCCATTGACTGACCCCCAGGCTGATGGTCACCCGACCCGCGGCGCCGAAGTCGGTTGCACCGACCGCTTGTCTGATGCGTTCGGCCAGCGCTTTTCCGTCATCCAGGCCACAACCCGATGCCAGAATCACAAACTCCTCCCCTCCCCAGCGCCCCAGACAGTCATTGTCTCTCAGCGTCCTGGTGATGACCTCTGCCAGGGTAGCCAGTACCGCATCGCCCGTCTCGTGCCCGTGTCGATCATTGATGCGCTTGAAAAAGTCCACATCCAGCATCAGCAACGCCAATGGCTGCCCCAGACGTACCGCCAGACCGATATCGGTCTCAATCGCCTGTTCGATACGATAACGATTCCAGACCCGGGTGAGTGCATCCGTGGTGGCGATCCCTTCCAGGCGCCGGTTGACCTGAGTCAGTCGGTTATTGAGATCACTGATAGCCTTGACCAGAATCGCCACGGTGACATCTTCGCCGATATCCAGTGCCGCCCGTTGCTCCCGCGGTAACCAGGGATCGCTCTGCTCGTGCACCTCCTCTACCCAGGTTTCAAAGGAGCGCTGCGGTGACAGAATCCGCTGACCATCTTCCATCTGCGACATGGCCTCCAGCCGCCCGGCCCAGCGATAGCTTTTCAGTCGTTCGGCGCGGAACAACAACAACCAGTCTCGCTGTTTCGCATCCACGGGGAGCGGTACCGCCAACAAGCCGGCATATTCCGGCCGTCCGCATACGTCACTCAGCGGCGTCGAGGCCAGATGCTGACTGCACCATACCCCGCTTCCCTGATGATGCGCATTCAGCCAGGCTCCCACTCTCGACAATTCGTCTTTTGACGGCACCTGACCCGAGCTGCATATCCGCCCGTTATGGATCAGCGCCACCCCGCCGGCATTGAACACGTCCAGCCATTCCTTGCTCCGGTGCTGCAACAGCTCCCCGGGTTCCTGAAACCCTGTCTGAGCCTCACCCAAGAGCTCGCGACATTCCTGAACCCGTCGCAGGTACGCCGTTTCATCCCGGGACTTGAGCAGAAACAGCCGCTGGGTCGTCATCTGCACCAGGGTGTAAACCGCGTCACGCACCAGTGGCGACAAAGACGTCGGCGCCAGGCCATGACAGGCAAGCAGCCCCCAGAGGCCGCTGTCACCCTGAATAGCCACAGACAATGCCGCCTGTACGCCCATGTTGCACATATAATCCAGATGCCTGGGCGACACCGCCCGCAGCACACCCGGAGACAAGTCCAGCGGCTCCGGGTACTCGGGATCCACCGCCGGCACCAGCGGCACCGCCGCCACGGTGGCATCGGGAATGCTGCGCACCGGGTTGATCAGATAAAGGCCGCGCACCTGTGGCGGTATATCGCTGGCCGGAAACGAATGGCCAAGGTAGCCGGACGCCTGTTCACTGCGGCTTTCGGCAACCACGGTACCGTGCCAGTCGGCATCAAACCGGTACACCATGACTCTGTCATGACCAGTCAGTGAGCGAACGGCCTCTACCAGCAACTGCAGCAGTGTATCCTCAGTCTCGGCACCGGCGATTCGAGTCAGCCATTCATTCACCGCCGGCAGCAAACGCTGCTCTGTCATACCACCTACCCGCTCCAGCTCTATCAGTACCCGCTGGCGATGACGATAGGCGATGAGCCGGAAACGACAACGACAGCCATTAATCTGTCGGTGGATAGTCAGGGTGCCGGGCAGTCGCTCCCTTTGCTGCAGCTCCTGCCGCAGCCGATTGATCAACCTGGCGCCGAGTAGCTGCGAGGGTGTTGCCTGCAAGGCTTGCGATACACTGATCCCCAACACCTGTTCGATATTGGCGCTAATCTGCACAATAACCGCGAGTTCATGATCAAGACTCAGCAGGCAACCGGCAGGCTGAATGGCGCCGGGGGCATGTACCGCTTCACGGTTGCACTGCGCCTGTAGCGCAGTCAGTTCAGGAGTTGTCTTGGGAGGCACGGTATCATTTCCAGTTAAAGGGATATCTTCGGCATCAGGCACAACCGGGACTCGCTGCTGCCTGATATTCATCGAGACCTGACAGGAACAATTGAAACGCGGCATCGGCCGCCGTCATTGCAGCCGGCTGCTCGGCATCGGGACAATGCCGTTCGGCAAACGGCCAGAAGGCACTCCAGCTCTCCGCTTCCTCTGCAATGGAAAAATAACCACTCGGCACCCGGTCGCCCAGGCTGCGATGAACGTTGCGGGCGATAACCCGGCTGCCGAGCCGGGCTCCTTCCAGTACATACAGTAACCCGATGAGCTGCCCGGGCCGACAAACCGTTAGCATTGGCGTTTTATCGATAATTGGCAACGGCTGATTCATGGCGGTCAGATCGTCTGTCAGCGCCGGGACTCGGGGCTGCAGCGGATAGTCCAACTGCAGATGGTGCAAGCCGCGGGCGATGGCTTCTTCCAGCCGGCACTGAGCGGAATAGAGCGCCAGCAATGCCTGTAGGTAATCTTCGCTTGTCAGCCCGGAGCTGACAAGCGGACGTAACACCGAATGGCTGTCCAGACGATGATGAGCATCGCGGGTGGCCTGTCTGAGACAGGTACCCAGTGCACTGGTCACTTTCATGATACCTCTTGGAAATCATTAACACGCATCATCAAGGCGAATGATATGAGCGGAGATTATCGAGGAAAAGAACAGGTTTTTACATACAGGCACGCCAAAAAGAAACAGGCTTCGAACGGTGAACCCGCCGAAGCCTGTCTGTCGCTCATCAACAGGAGAGGCTGTGCCGCCCCTTATGCCGGTTTGAATCGGGTGACCAGCTCCTGTAGCTCACCCGAGATTGACTTCAGGTAGGTAATGGATTGCGAGGCATTAACGGCACTGTCGGCACTGGAGTCGGCCAGGCCGGAGATATTGACCACCTGGCGATTGATGTCTTCCGACACATGGGCCTGCTCTTCTACCGCCGCCGCCATCTGGGTCGACATATCGGCAATATTACCGACCGCATCCGAAATACCGTTCAGCATGACACCGCTTTCGATGACCCGCTCCAGTCCCAGTTCGGCATTGGTGGCCCCATGATTGGCCACATTCACCGCATTGTCGGCCCGCGTCGTCAGCTCCTTGATAATGGCGTAGATTTCCCGGGTGGACTCCTGGGTACGTTTGGCCAGATTTCGCACCTCTTCCGCCACCACCGCAAAGCCACGCCCCTGCTCACCGGCTCTGGCCGCTTCAATGGCCGCATTCAGCGCCAGCAGGTTGGTTTGATCGGCAATCTGTTCAATCATCTGGGCTGCGCTGGCAATGTTGGCGGTCTGCTCCGACACCGCAGATACCGAATGACTGATTTCCGCTACCGTATCACGCAATGTTTCTATCGACTTCTTGGTGACCTCGGCCAGGCCGGTGCCCTTGTTGACCAGCTCATTGGCCATCTCGGCCGACGCGGCGGTTTCATTGACATGGCGAGACACCTCGGCAATGGTCGAGGTCATTTCATTCATCGCCGTGGCTACCTGCAGGGTCTCCGCCTGCTGGCGTTCTATTTCCGAGCTGGTCACCTGCGTCAGTTCAAGACCGGTGTCGGTCTCGCGGGCGACATTGGTTGCGGCATTTTCAATGCGGGTGATCACGGTACCCAGGTGTGATGTCTGACTGAGAATGGCAACTTTCAACCGGCCGGTTTCCATGTTGTCATCGGTATAACTTTGTACCGCCAGATCATGTGAAAAGGCATTTTTCAACAGCGCATTCAATGACGCGACCGTAGACTTTCTGGCCAGTGTTACCCAACCGGCATAACCGAGCACACCGGCCAACAGCCACCCATGCGCCAGCATGGTATGACCATATAGCAGCAGTCCGGCCCAGCTTGTCAGCGCCAGCAGCAGAAACAGGTTTTCTGATGCGATATTCAGTCGAGGGGTGGTTGGTTTATTATTTCGTATGTTGGCATAAAGACGCTCGGCGCGGGCAACGTCCTCTTTCCGGGGGCGGGAGCGCACCGACTCGTAGCCGATAATGTGGCCATTGTGGGTCATCGGGGTTACATAGGCATCCACCCAGTAATAGTCCCCATTCTTGCACCGGTTCTTGACCAACCCCATCCAGGGTTTACCGGCCAACAGATGCGTCCACATCATCTCAAAGGCCTGTACCGGCATGTCAGGGTGCCGCACTATGTTGTGGGGCTGGCCCAGTAACTCATCCCTGGCAAAGCCGCTCATCTCAACAAAGGCGTCGTTACATTCGGTGATATTGCCGTTTTTGTCGGTCACGGTAATCAGTTTTTCACCGTTGTTAAACATTCTCTCTCGGTTGGTCACGGGGAGATTTTCTCTCATATCACTACCTTACTCAAAAAGCAGAGGTAAATGGTCAGCATGAAGTACGAAAAACACGCACGACTGATGGCTGAATGAAAACATCAGCTTGCGGCATGACAGCGCTCATACAGGGCCATAAACCTACAATAAAGATACTACAGGCAGGATAAAATCACGGAGGTACACTTGGCGATCCATCTGTCCAGAAGTTTGTTCCATACGGCTTGTTATATCGGCGTTAAAATGCAATAAAAACAGCCTGACTAACGAGGTTATATCGACAGTAAAGTCGATATACTTGAGCATTATCACAGTTTTACCACAAAAAATCAGCAGCCTCGGTTATGATCCGGGCAACAAACGGCAACAAGAGACACCATGGATATCATTATCTCGGCCAGTAATGCCCTGACCAAATGGATGCAACTGACCTTGCCTCGGCAGCCCAGCCCCGATGGCAAACGCATCGGTACCCAACCGCTGAGCACCGGCTTTGCACAGGTCGCCTGGCAATGTCATGTGCTGGAGCACGGCAACAAGCGCGGGGCTCGCTACCATACGGTTATCGCGGTAGAAGCCTATAGCCGCTATGCCATTCTGCTGCCTTTTACCCGGCCGCCAACCCAGGTCGAGCTGGAAAAGGTGCTGCTGGAACGCTGGGGCAACGAAGCCTTGCACCTGGCGCTGAACAGCGGGGCCATCAACGACGACGAGCTGCCACTGATGGCAGATTGTTTTGCAGGTCAGGCCTGTCACACCCGCTGGGTCAACAACACCGACCTCAGTATCAACGGCCATATCGCCGATGCGGGGCAATGGGTGCAACAGACCCTGGCACACGAGGGCATGGAATACCTGGACGACAATCACTGTTATGGCCTGGGCATGCACATCAACCAGCTGTACAAAACCGTAGGGGGCCAACGCACCAAGGCGTTTCGGCCCATGATACGCTTGCTGGACGATGCCCTGTTTCGTTTTGGCTCGGGCCTGGCGGCCACCAGCTACCCCGACACCCGGGTGGGTGACTTTCCCTGCCCGTATCCGGATCAGCCGGTGTGCAATAACGTGGTGGAGCTGGCACCATACCGCCGCCGACGGGCCCGCTGAGCAAAACAGGCGGCGCCGTATCCTTTACCGCAGTCCGGAGCGCCGTGGCGTATCATCCCATCAATGATTAAATTACCGGCAATTACGCCGGCAAACGGCCATGAAAACGCGCTTTTTAGCGCATATTGACCATAGCGCTGTCGACCCCGGGCGTGGCTGCAGTATACTGACGGCAATTTACCAATGTTGATGAGTTTTTGAGTGCAGCCACTGAGTCACGTCGAACTGAACCCCGTCTTTACACTACCCGAACTCTCCACCCTGAACGATGTGCCCTCGCGGCCGTTCAGCGCGCTGCAGGCCCGGGTAGATTCCGCCTTCGCCACCCTGTCGGAACTGAACGCGGTCAATCCGGTGCTGTTACTCAACGGATTTCCGGGTACCGATTATGAAGAGCTGGTGCAGGATCTGGTCAGAAAGCATGCCAAGCATGCAGACCTGTTTGACCTCTGCTACGCCGAAAACCTGAATCATCCTCAAAAACCCATCTGGTTACGGTTGAAAGCCGGCACCGGCCTCGAGTTCTGTGAACTGGTCGGCCAGTTGCTGGAACTGTCGTCCCGCCACCTGGAAGCCGAGCACGTGGTGCAGCGGATCCTGAAAAAGCAGGGCAACGACGAAAAAGTTGCCGACTATCTGTCATTGCTGTCGCAGCATGTGGCCGCCGGTCAGGGCTTTAGCCACCCCGTATTGATCAACCTGATGGTGCACCGGCACGACAATACCATCCCCATTGTTTATGCCCGTCAGTTCACCCCCGAGCAGCTGTTTGGTGCCATCCACTTTCAAACCGAGCAGGGATCTGTGTTCAGTCACCATCATCTGCTGGAGCCGGGCCTGATCCATCAGGCCAACGGCGGTTACCTGATAGTACCGATTGAAGAGTTGCTCGATCAGCCCAACCTCTGGTTTCGGCTCAAGCATGCCCTCGCCGCCCGTCAGGTAGAATGGAGTCGGGCGGCAGAAATGACTTCGTTCTACTTTCAGCCCGAGCCACCGCCGCTGGATATTCATCTGATCCTGGTCGGCGATCGACTGTCGGTGGCCGAGCTCTACCTGCTCGACCGGGAGCTGGATACCCTGGCGTTTTTGCGGGCCGACATTATTCCCGAATGGGATGTACGCGATGATCTCCCCTCTTACCTCGGCTTTCTGTCTCACCTGCGCCAGAAACACCAGCTGCTGGACATGGACACCGGCGCCATACTGCGTCTGTGCGGCTATGGATGCCGGCTGACCGAACACCAGCACCGGTTATCTCTGGTCGAATCCCAGCTGGTGGCCATGATGCAATTGTCGGACGTCATCGCCCGGCGCGAGCAGAGCGAACTGATTACCGAAGCCCATGTGGTGCTGGCTCAGCAAGAGCAGGATCACCGCCTGAGCTTTCTGGTGGAACAATCGGATCTGGGCGTGCGTGACGGCCAGTACCTGCTGCAGACCAGCGGCAAGATCGTTGGCCAAATCAATGGCCTGTCGGTCATACAGATCACCGGCCACCCGTACGACTTCGGCGAACCGGTACGACTCACCGCCACCGTGCACCTGGGCGATGGCGACGTGGTGGATATAGAGCGCAAGGCCGATCTGGCCGGTCATATTCATGCCAAGGCGATGATGATCATCCATGGCTATCTGGCCAACCTGTTCGGGGCCGAGCATCCTTCCCCCCTGTCCGCCAACCTGGTGTTCGAACAGTCCTATCACGAGATAGACGGCGACAGCGCCTCGCTCACCGGCCTGTGTGCCCTGCTCTCGGCCCTGGCCAAAGAGCCTATTTATCAGCACTTTGCAGTAACCGGCGCCGTGGATCAGTTTGGTCATGTGCAACCGGTGGGCGGAGTAAACGAGAAAATAGAAGGCTTTTTCCGGCTGTGCAAAATTCAGGGACTCACCGGCAAGCAGGGGGTCTTGCTGCCGGCCAGCAACCGGCTGCAGCTCAACCTGTCGGATGAGGTCAGTGCCGCCATCGAAGCCGGCCAGTTTCATATTTATCCCGTCGCCCATGTCGAGCAGGCCATCGAGCTGCTCACCGGCAGCGTGGCCGGCGATGTCGAGCAACCGGATACGCTGTTCGGCCGCATTCGTGACCGCCTCGATGAACTTAACGGCCATACTGTGGAAACCGGCTTTTTACGGCGCCTGTTCCGACGCTGAAGTAATCAGACTGAAGTGATCGGACTTGTCTGGCGAACAACTGTTCGCTAAAGTGGCGCCAATTTGCAATCCAGGCCTTGGCCTGAACAAAACGGAATAGTGAAATGTCTTCACAAAAAGAACTGGGTAAACATTCCTTTACCAGAGAAGAATTGCTGGCCTGTAGCCAGGGTGAATTATTCGGCCCGGGCAACAGCCAGTTGCCGGCCCCCAACATGCTGATGATGGATCGCATCATGCGCATCAACGACGATGGCGGCGAACACGGCAAGGGCGAGATCATCGCCGAGCTGGATATCAATCCGGATCTGTGGTTCTTCGATTGCCACTTCCCCGGTGACCCGGTCATGCCCGGTTGTCTGGGCCTGGATGCCATGTGGCAGCTGGTCGGTTTTTTCCTGGGCTGGAAAGGCGGCCCCGGCAAGGGCCGTGCTCTGGGTGTGGGTGAAGTGAAGTTCACCGGTCAGATCCTGCCGACCGCCAAGAAAGTCACCTATAAAATCACCCTCAAGCGGGTGATCTGGCGCAAGCTGGTCATGGGCATCGCCGATGGTATCGTTGAAGTCGACGGCCGCGTGATCTATGAAGCAAAAGATCTGAAAGTCGGTCTCTTTACCGATACGTCCAGCTTCTGATAGAGAAGAGTGAAAATATTAAGGCCCCGACATGTCGGGGCCTTTTTTGTTGAAACGGTAATATCTTTATTTTATGAAGAGGCCCGAGCCCTTGTCTTCCATGGCATCTCGCCAACCCCCCAGCCAGTGTCCCTTGGCATCGAAATCATTATAGGGGCATTGCTCTTTTGCTCGACCACTGACGCCAGCCTGATAACCGCGGGTACGTGCTCTTTCCAGACGGTCACGTTTTTGTCTCTTCATAGGTATAACCCTCGTATAATCAACAAAAAGTGCACGGCAGCGTTACCACCGCCGCCCCTTATCAATAAGGGAATTAGGGCCCGAGATCAAGACTAATTTTTAACCAAAAGTGTGGTTTCGAGATTAACAACTGATATTTATGACATTTTAATGAAGGCCGAGAAAATCAAAGCTGTGAAATGTGAGTTACTTCACTCCGGCAATCTCATAGCAATTTGAATAAACATCTGATCATTTTCAAAACCGAGATCAGAGGCAGCACAGGCGACTCCGCAGCATTGGGGAGGATGAAGGGTTTTACTCCAGCGACCATCACATGACAGGACGTCATGTGCTGAGCGTCGCAGGGATGCGGTTCAGCGTGTCGGGGGAGTGAACCCTTCGTTCGACCTTTACCTAGCAGCCAAGTAGATCAGTTAGTTTTCCAGATTGGTATGAGTTGGGAATGACGACGGAACCATAGTTATTGCGCGGAATAGCAAGATGCCCGCATCGGCGGGCATCTTGAAAGTAAAGAAGCGTGATGTCGGCGGCTTAACCGGCGGACATGGCTTCCAGCTCTTCCCATCGGGCGAAGGCCACTTCCAGCTCGGCTTCCGTATCGGCCAGTTGCTGCAGGGTCGACTGCGTCTGCGCTTCGGGCTGGCTGAAAAAGTCCGGCGCATTGACCGTTTGCTGCAATGACGTTATCTTCTGCTCCAGCTGTTCCAGCTGCAACGGCAAACCATTCAGCTCTTGCTGCAGTTTGTACGACAGCTTCTTGCCCGGCCTGGGTTTGTTCTCGGCCTTGTTGTCAGCTTTGTTGTCGGGCTTGGCTGCCGGCTTGGCGGCTTTTTCTTTCGCTACCGCCACCTCGGTCTGATAGGACAACTGATGCTGCATGTCCTGATAGCCACCGACAAACTCGCTGACCTTGCCCTCGCCTTCAAACAACCAGCAATGGGTGGCGGTGTTATCGATAAAGTCCCGATCGTGGCTGACCAGCAGCAGGGTGCCTTTGTAATCGGCGAGCAACTCTTCGAGCAGCTCCAGGGTTTCGACGTCCAGATCGTTGGTTGGCTCATCGAGCACCAGCAGGTTGCTGGGCTTGAGGAACAAGCGAGCCAGCAGCAGGCGGTTTTTCTCGCCGCCCGACAGCGCTTTCACCGGGGTACGGGCGCGCTTGGGCTCGAACAGAAAATCCTGCAGGTAGCCGAGCACGTGGCGGCTGCGACCATTGACTTCCACTTCCTGCTTGCCTTCGGCCAGGTTGTCCATCACGGTGCGCTCGGGATCCAGCTGTTCCCGATACTGATCGAAATAGGCCACGTCCAGCTTGGTGCCACACTTCAGAGTGCCATGCTGAGCTTCCAGTTTACCCAACAGCAACTTGATGAGGGTACTCTTGCCGCAACCGTTGGGGCCCACCAGGGCAATTTTGTCGCCGCGCTGCACCAGAGTTGAAAAGTTCTTGAGCAACGGTTTACCTTCGTAGGCGAAGTCGATGTTCTCGGCCTCGAACACGATTTTGCCGGAACGACGCACATCGTCCAGGGTCACGCTGACCTTGCCGACGCTTTCACGACGCTGACTGCGCTCATTACGTAATGCCTTGAGGGCACGAACCCGACCTTCGTTACGGGTGCGGCGCGCCTTGACACCCTGGCGGATCCAGGCTTCTTCCTGCGCCAGACGCTTGTCGAACAGCGCATTCTGCTCGGCTTCTACCCGCAGCGCTTCTTCCTTGCTGACCAGGTAGTCGTCATAGTTGCCGGGCCAGCTGGACAGCAGGCCGCGATCCAGATCCACGATGCGGGTGGCCATCTTGCGAATAAAGGCACGATCGTGGCTGACGAAGACGATGGCGCCCCTGAAGTCCACCAGAAAGCTTTCCAGCCAGGCAATGGCGTCGATATCCAGGTGGTTGGTCGGTTCGTCCAGCAGCAGAATGTCCGGATCGTTGGTGAGTGCACGGGCCAGGGCCACCTTGCGCAACCAGCCGCCCGACAGGTCGTTCAGCCGGGTATCACCGTTCAGGCCGAGCAGGGTCAGGCTCTGATTGATACGGGTGTCAAACTGCCAGCCATTGGCATGCTCTACCTGCTCTTGCAGCCGCATCAGCTCGTTCATGGCTTTTTCCGAGGTGTCGTGACACACCAGATCCAGCTGATGATGATACTTGGCCAGCAAGGCCCCCATCTCGGCAAGACCACCGGCCACATAGTCGAACACGGTTTGATCGTCGGCGACCTTGGGGGGATCCTGCTCGAGTCGGGCGATATTGATGTTCTGCTGCAGCTGACGACGGCCGTCGTCAAGCTGCAGTTCGCCGGCAATCACCTTCATCAGGGTCGACTTGCCGGCACCATTACGGCCCACGATACAGACCCGTTCTCCGGCCAGTATATTGAATTCCAGCCCGTCCAGTAACGGGGCATCACCAAACGCCAACTGGGCGTTTTGCAGGGTTAACAAACTCATGAAGTCACTCGGTTAAAGGCAATAATATCGGCGGCGCTAAAGGGCCAGTCCAGCTCGGCGCCATCTTGGCGGCGCAAAACCGGAATCCGTACCGCGTAAGCGGCCAGCCATTGCTCATTGTTGATAATATCTTGTTGCTCTGTGTCACCAGCCAGGCCGCACTGCTCAAGCAGTGCCCAGGCCTGTTCGCACAGGTGGCAACCATCGGTAGAAAACAGCGTCAGGCTCATCATCGGCTCCGGCGAATTTCCCAGCAGTTATGAATGTGCGGATTACGGGCGAAATCTTTCGGCAGGCTGGCCTTGGTAATGTCTTTGGCCACCAGGCCCAATTCTTCCAGCCCGGCCATGTCCATTTTGAAATGACGCTTGTTGTTGGAAAAAATCAGCAGGCCATCCGGGCGCAGTCGATTACTCAGCAACCGCAACAACTCGATATGGTCACGCTGCACGTCGAAGGCATCTTCCATTCGCTTGGAATTGGAGAAAGTCGGCGGATCGACGAAGATCAGGTCGTAATCGTCACCCGGCTTGCTCAACCAGTTCAGGCAGTCGGCCTGCACAAACTGGTGGCGACGACCGGTCAGACCGTTGAGCTGCATGTTGCGCTCGGCCCAGCCCAGATAGGTTCTGGACATGTCGACGGTGGTGGTGGATTTGGCGCCGCCCAGGCCGGCATGCACGGAGGCGGTGCCGGTGTAGGCAAACAGATTGAGAAAATCCTTGCCCCTGGCCAGTTCGCCCAATTGTTTGCGGATGGGTCTGTGATCCAGAAACAGGCCGGTGTCGAGATAATCGTACAGGTTGACCAACAGGCGGGCGTTGTGCTCCTGCACTTCCAGCCACTGATCGCGACGATCCAGCTTTTCATACTGTTCCCTGCCCTGCTGGCGCGAACGGACTTTCAGTATCACCTTGCTGCCCTGTACGCCGGTAACCGCCATGGTCGCCTGCACCAGATCGTAGAAACGACCACGGGCCTTGTACTCGGGAATGGTTTTCGGTGCCGCGTATTCCTGAATGACGATATAGTCCTGATAACGGTCGATGGCGGCGTTGTATTCCGGCAAGTCGGCATCATAGAGTCGGTAGCAGTCAATCTGCTCGTTACGGGCCCATTTCTCCAACGCCTTGATGTTCTTGGCCAGGCGGTTGGCAAAGTCTTCCGCCAGCGGGCGTGCCGCCCGGGCATCTTCGGCAATTTGATAGTTACGCAGTTCACAGGCCAGGGCGCCGTTGAACAGCTTGTAGATTTTTTCGTGGCGCAGACGCAGGCAGCTGAGCAGCTCGGGCGAGCTGGAAATCAGGCTGACGTGCCAGCCCTTGAACTGATCGCGCAGGGTGTCGCCCAGCTGCTGATGCAGCCCCAGCAAAGACGGAAACTCGCTCAGGCGTTCACCGTAAGGCGGGTTGGAGATCAACCAGCCGGGCTCGGCGGCGGGGTTGATCAGGCTGGTGACGCTGCCCTGGGCAAAACGGATAAGCCCGGCGACGCCGGCAGACTCGGCATTTTCCTGGGCGAAGGCCAGTACCCGCTTGTCCTGGTCGAAACCATAAAGCCGGGTGTTGGCCTGTTTCATACCCCGGGTCGCACGTACCGTGGCCTCGGCGCTGATCTCCTGCCACAGGGCGCGATCGTGACCGCTCCAGGCCATGAAGCCGAAACGCACCCGCAACAGGCCCGGCGCCTGATCGGCCGCCATCAAGGCCGCTTCTATTAATAAGGTACCGGAACCACACATGGGGTCGACCAACGGCTTGGTAATATTCCAGCCACTGCGCAGCAGAATGGCCGCGGCCAGGTTTTCCTTCAGGGGGGCTTCACCCGCCTGTTGGCGGTAGCCCCGTTGGTGCAGCGCCGGGCCGGACAAGTCCAGGGTAATGCTGAGTTGATTACGCTTGAGGTGCGCCAGAATACGAATGTCCGGCGTGCGCTTGTCCACGTTCGGTCGCTCGCCCCAGCGCTTGGTCAGCCGGTCGACGATGGCGTCCTTGATCTTGAGCGCCCCGTACTGGGTATTGGTGATGGCATCATTACCGCCAGAAAAGTCCACGGCAAAGGTCTGCCCTGGTTGAATATGCTGCTCCCACTCGATATTGGCCGCGCCCAGATAAAGGTCCATATCATCACGCATGGTGAAGTCGGCCAGTTGCAGCATGATACGCGACGCCAGTCGGGACCACATGCAGGCACGGTAAGCGGTGGCCAGTTCACCCTTGAAGGCCACACCGGCCACGGTTTCCTGAAGCGAGGTGGCGCCCAGGTTTTTCAGTTCTTCGGTGAGTAAGGATTCCAGGCCCTTGGGGCAGGTAGCAAAAAACGGCAGCATAGTCAGGCTTTTCAAATAAAAGAGGGCCGCATTATACCTGAACCGCCGCCGGTCTGTAAGAATTGCCGCTTATTGCACGCAATATCGGCAGCTTGCGGCATTATTCAGCAGACAAAACAAAGTTCTGGCAACGCCCTTGCATTCGGTGATGTGGATCACTAGTATACGCAGCCTGAGGACGCGGGATGGAGCAGTCTGGTAGCTCGTTGGGCTCATAACCCGAAGGTCGTCGGTTCAAATCCGGCTCCCGCAACCAACTCAGCAAGCAGTACAGCAAGACCAGAAGTAGTAAAAAGCGTAAGTCATGGACGCGGGATGGAGCAGTCTGGTAGCTCGTCGGGCTCATAACCCGAAGGTCGTCGGTTCAAATCCGGCTCCCGCAACCAACTTGAGCAAGCAGTACAGTAATACCAGAGTAGTAAAAGCGTAAGTCATGGACGCGGGATGGAGCAGTCTGGTAGCTCGTCGGGCTCATAACCCGAAGGTCGTCGGTTCAA
>NZ_CANLZU010000023.1 GCF_947495715.1 uncultured Oceanisphaera sp. | reverse complement strand
CTTGCCGAGGCCTATGATGAAATGAGCAAAAATTATGCGTATTAAGTGCCAAAAATTGTGGGGATCCCTCAGGGCTGAGGCGGCCGAAGCCGTGCTCGTGTACACCGGGTAAACTCTGGGCGAACAGGCCGAAGGGCAACAGGGGCAGGGCGAGGGCAAAGGGTTTGAGGGACATAACGGGCTCCGATAATTTTTGTTATGTTATAACGTTTTTGATTGAAGCTGTAAAGAGACCCGGTTCCGTTCGAATAAAATCGATAAAAGCCTGCTCGGCCCGGGACAGGCGGCGGTCACAGGGCCAGGCCAGGCACAGGTCGAGAAAGTAGGGCTCGGCAAACGACACCGCAAACAGGTCGGCGTCGTCTTCGATCACCATGCGTAAAAAGGTGGTGATGGCAAAGCCTCGGCGCACCACTGCTTTTAACAGCGGGATCAGGTTGCTCTCGAAACCGATATGGGGACTGATGCCGGTCTGTTTCGCCATCTCGTCGATATATTCCCGGTGAAAGAAACCGTGACGAAACACCGCCAGCTCTTGCCCCAGAAAGTCGTCGATGGCGATGGATGCCTGATGGCGGGCCGGATGCTCGCCATTGACCACCGCCACCATTTCTTCTCGCAGCAGCGGCAGGCCGGTCAGGGTGGACGGCAGGGAAGAGGTCAGCACTATGCCCAGCCCAAGCTGCCCCTGGCATAACCGGGCCAGCAGATCCTGGGTACCGGCCTCAATGACCCGAATGGACAGACCCGGATACCGGTGTTTGAACGCCATCAGCAGTGGCGGAAAGTAAAAGGAGCCCAGCATGCTCGGAATGCCGATACTGACTTCGCCGCTGTTGAGATCGTGCAGTGCCGCCATGTCCTGCTCGGCCAGAGTGAGGGCATTGATAATCCCTTCGGCATGCTGATAAAGCCGCTCACCCTCTGCGGTCAGTTGCAGTCGGCCCTGGCGACGGTCGAACAGGGCGATGCCGAGCTGTTGCTCCAGCTTCTTGATGGTCATGGTGACGGCGGGCTGGGCCAGATGCAGCTGCTCGGCAGCGCGGGTGATGTTACCTGCTCGCGCGACGGCAACGAACTGGCGTAGCCATTTGGTTTCAAGCATAAGGTTTTGTTATTTTTTTTATAAATTTTATATATTTCATTTATACGCAGGTGAGGAATAAGGTCAAGGCTGTCATTCGGGAGTAAGCCATGATCGATTTGAAAACCCGGCTCTGGTGGCGCGCCACCCTGACACTGGGCCTGGGCTCCATGCTGGTGTTTATCAATCTGTATCTGACCCAGCCCTTGTTGCCGCTGCTGGCCCGGGACTTTGATGTGTCGGCGCTGTCGGCCAGCTGGGCCTTGTCGATTTCTACCCTGGGGCTGGCTGTTGGTCTGCTGTTCTGGGCGCGGATTGCCGACCGGCTGGGTCGTAAACCGGTCATGCTGGGCTGTTTGCTGGTCGCCATTGTGTTGAGTCTGCTGATGGCGCTGGTACCGAACTTCGGCTGGTTACTGGCGGCGCGGGGCGTGCAGGGCTTTTTTCTGGCGGGACTACCGGCCACTGCGGTGGCCTACATGGGAGAGGAGTTGACCCCCAGGGCGCTGGTCACCAGCATCGGCATTTATATTGCCGCCAATTCCATGGGCGGCATCGCCGGGCGGGTATTCGGTGGTCTGCTGGCCCAATGGGGTGAACAGGGGGGCGAGCTGTGGATCGGAGGCTGGCAGACCAGTTTTCTGGTGCTGGGCGCGATTAGCCTGTTGTTGTGGCTGCCGTTGCTGAAATGGTTGCCGCCGTCACGCTACTTTGTGCCGGCCGGCAAGGGGCAGGGAGTCCGGCCCTTGCTTGAGCATATTCGCAACCCCCTGCTGTGGCCCGTGTATCTGGTGGGCGGGCTCAACTTCATGGTGTTTTTGAATCAATACACCTATGTAGCCTTCTATTTATCGGAGCCGCCCATCAAGATGGCGCCGGCGGCGCTGGGCCTGCTGTTCTTGACCTATCTCACCGGCACCTTCGCCTCCGGCATCAGCGGCTGGCTGATCAGTCGCTTCGGTCTGTGTCGAACCCTGCTGGGCGCCATCGGTATCATGGCCGTTGGCAACCTCGGCCTGCTCAGCGATCGTTTGCCGTTGATCCTGCTGGCGCTGTTGGTGGACAGCTTCGCCTTCTTTCTGGCCCATGCCTGTGCCAGCAGTTGGGTAGGGCGCAGCGTGCAGCACCACAGGGCCCTGGCGTCGTCCCTGTATCTGGTGTTTTATTATCTGGGGGCCAGTCTGGGCGGGGTTTATCTGTATCCGTTCTGGGCGTGGGCCGGATTGCCGGGGGTAGCGGCGGGCATGATGCTGGTACTGATGGTGACGGCGGGCCTCAGCCTGCGGTTGCTGCGCCAAGAATCAGCCGTAAGTTGTCAGCCATAAGCCTGTCTCTTAGTCACAAATCGTTGAGAATGATCGCCACGCGAAGCAGTAGCGCGGTTGCACTCCGTCGACACGCTTCAAGCCCATCCATGGGACGCTCGGCAAATGTCATCCATGACATTTGACGGTCGACTCCGGCAATCCCCGCGACTGCTTCGTGAAGCTCCGGTGCAGTCTGTTGAATACTGACAGCCAGCCCGGTGCTCAACACCGAGGGGGTTTCAGTGGTGCTCACCGACGACTCTGAGCCCGAAAAGAGGCGGCTGGGATAGACTCAGCCGACCATCACATGACAGGACGTCATGTGCTGAGCGTCGCAGGGATGCGGTTTAGCGTGTCGGAAGAGGCTACCCAGTTGCCTCTGAGCATATCTTATGGACTGACAGACTTGTGACTAAGAGACAGGCTTACCGCTGTCTTTTGACCAGTAATCATCGGGTACCGGTATTACTTCGTTGCGGGCGATTTCAAACGCTATGGTGTCGGCCAGGCTGCGTTGGTGAAACTTGACTTGATAAGGGGGCAGCGCCAGGGTCAGCTCGGGCGAGGAGCCCGCTAGTCCCTTGGTATTGAAGGGGGTGTTCGGGTAATCGATGAGTAACTGCTGCAGCTTGCTTACCACTATTTCACCGTGTTCCAGGCCGTGCAGATGCTGTTTACCGGCCTTGGGCGCGGCCAGTTCGAGGCAGGGGACGGGCCCGAAGGGGCTGGCGAGTGGTTGATGCAGCCGATAAGTAATGATGGGCCGGTTGCCGATCATCCCTTCGACCAGGCAGTCTCCAAACCGGGCCAGTGCATTGCGCAGCCGCAGGTATTCTTGCGGCGTTGCCGCCCGATAACAGACGTGATCCATGTGGCCCAAGGTCGGCGGCAGGCCATAACCGAGCAGGCCCTGCTCCAGTTGCGCCATAAAACCGCGCACATCGCCCAGTAAATCCAGCATTGACGGTATAGGGGTTACCATTTTCGTTTGGGCTCGAACAGCTGATCGAGTTCGGACTTTTCCTGCTCTTCTACGCGAGCCTTTTGCTCTTGCTCTACCTTGATCTGGCTGTTATTCAGCTCGTTCAATCGTAATTGCAGATTTTCTTCGATGTTTTTCAGCTGCTCATCCTTGTCGGGCACCTGCTCCAGTACGCTCAGGCCCTTGGTCAGCATCTGATGAGCCATCGGGTTGTTTTTATTATTCAGCGCAAGATGCGCCCGCTTGGTCAGATTGGCCAGATTGATTTTCAGCTGTATCAGTTCCAGGCGACGATCTTCGATGACAAACGTCTGGTTTCCCAGCTTGCCGTTGTTGTGTTCTATACGTAACAGGGCACGGAGTCGTTTCACGATCTTCAGCATATGGATGGCCTGCCGATCCGACTCGGGTGGCTGCAGGCTGGCCTGCTCCATCTGATAATGTTCTTTTACCTGCTGCAGCTGTTGCTCGATATTGGTAGTGCGGGATTTTACCTGGGTACTGGCGGGGTCTTGTTGCCGCATGATGTGCAGGCTGGACAGAATACGGTTGTATAGCATCATCACCAGCGCCTTGCTGTATGGCAACTGGCCGGCGTGCAACAGCAATTCATCGGTCTCGTTGATGATGTTTTTGTGCTTGAGTAACAGGGTGCGTCTTTCTGCTTCCTGTTTTTGACGGTACTGCTGAAGAATATTGTAAACAATAACCAGAAACAACAAGGCGCCTATGGCTATGAGGATCAGTGTCAGCGTCATCTGTCGGCGGCTCGTGGATAGGTAAAGGTGAAGTGAAATGTTACCCCAGTCATCGGACTTTGGCTAACCCCCATACGGTTAACGACATAAAACCGCTGATTGTTTAATCTGTTAGCATATAACCTTTGGTTATTAATGATTACCAAAGAGGATATTTTTGCAGGGTCTGATAATATTTAGCTATGTCACCTTACTATCGAGCCACCATGAAACTGCAGCAGTTACGCTATATCGTTGAAGTTGCCAACCATAATCTGAATGTGTCTGCCACCGCCGAGAGCCTGTATACCTCGCAACCCGGCATCAGTAAGCAAGTGCGGATGCTGGAAGATGAGCTGGGCATTCAGGTGTTCGAGCGTAGTGGTAAGCATCTGACTCAAGTGACGCCTGCTGGTAAGGATATTATCCGTATTTCCAGCGAAATTCTGGGCAAGGTCGAGAGCATCAAGGCGGTGGCGAGTCAACATACCCACCCGGATCAGGGCTCGCTCAATATTTCAACGACCCATACCCAGGCCCGTTATGCGTTGCCGGAGGTGATCAAGGGCTTTATCAACCGCTATCCCAAGGTGTCGTTGCACATGCATCAGGGCACACCGGTACAAATCAGCGAGTCGGTAGCCAAAGGCTCGTCCGACTTTGCCATTGCCACCGAGGCGATGCATTTGTATCAGGATCTGATCATGCTGCCCTGTTATCACTGGAATCGCTGTATTCTGGTGCCCAAAGACCATCCGTTGGCCACCATCGACAAGCCGGACATTGCCGAGATTGCCCATTATTCGCTGGTGACCTACGTATTCGGCTTTACCGGCCGTTCCGAGCTGGATACTGCCTTTAACAAGGCCGGCTTTGAACCCAGGGTGGTGTTTACCGCCACCGACGCCGACGTGATCAAGACCTATGTACGGCTGGGCATCGGCATCGGTGTGCTCGCCAGCATGGCGGTGGATCCCGAACAGGATACGGATCTGGTGGCCATCGATGCCAGCCACCTGTTTGCGGCCAGCACCACCAAGATAGGGTTTCGCAAAGGCACCTTTCTGCGCAGCTACATGTATGACTTTATGGAACGGTTTGCGCCCCACCTGACCCGCGAGCGGGTAGACAAAGCCACGGCCCTGAAATCACCGGATGAAATAGACAAACTGTTTGAAGATGTGGAGTTGCCCGTACGCTGATTGGTGTGAGGTGTGAGGTGTGAGGTGTGAGGTGTGAGGCGTGAGGCGTGAGGCGTGAGGAGGGAACTGTCCGTCTCCGCGCCTGATAATTTTTCTCGTCTGCCGGTTTGCACCTATGGGAGCCGTTTTTCGTAGGGTCGAATTTATTCGACCAAGGGTGTTGCACGCGGGCCTGCCGGTCCAATAAATTGGACCCTACGCGATGGGCCGTTCTAAAAAATAAGCCCCACTGAAGTGGGGCCTACATTGGAACTAGCGTGCGGCTTAGAGCCTGTGGAGTTATTCCCCCAGGCCCTTGCCGGCGTCGGCCTTGGCAATCAGCTCTATCTTGTAACCGTCCGGATCTTCCACAAAGGCGATAACGGTACTGCCGCCCTTTACCGGGCCCGGCTCGCGGGTCACCTTGCCGCCGGCGGCCCGGATCTGTTCGCACATGCCGTAGATGTCATCGGCCTCAATGGCGATATGGCCATAGGCGTTGCCCAGATCATACTGCTCGGTGCCCCAGTTGTAGGTCAGCTCCAGTACCGCTTCGTTTTCTTCTTTGCCGTAACCGACAAAGGCCAGGGTGTACTGGTATTCGGTGTTTTCGCTGGTACGCAGCAGTTTCATGCCCATGACATCGGTATAAAAGGCGATGGACTTGTCCAGGTTACCTACGCGTAGCATGGTGTGAAGAATACGCATGATTAACACTCCCAGAGTGGTGTGGATGTAGAGGTCGGATATTTCCCGTCAGGTATCGGGATACTGTTTATCTTTGAATTCACACAGGTCTTCGATCACGCAAGAGCCGCAGCGGGGCTTGCGGGCGATGCAGGTGTAGCGGCCGTGCAGAATAAACCAGTGGTGCACGTCCTGCTTGAATTCCGCCGGTACCCATTTCAGCAGCTTGTGCTCCACTTGGTCCACGTTCTTGCCCGGAGCAAAGCCGGTACGGTTCGAGAGCCGAAAAATATGGGTGTCTACCGCTATGGTGGGCCAGCCGAAGGCGGTGTTGAGCACCACGTTGGCGGTTTTACGCCCCACGCCGGGCAGGGCTTCCAGCGCCTCCCGGTTTTCCGGTACTTCGCCGCCGTGCAACTGTTGCAGTATGGCGCAGGTCTTGATGACGTTGACCGCCTTGGTGTTGAACAGGCCTATGGTCTTGATGTGCTCCTTCACGCCGTCTACGCCTAGCGCCAGCATGGCCGCCGGGGTGGGACCGGCGGCAAACAAGCCGACTGTGGCCTTGTTCACGCTCACATCCGTAGCCTGGGCCGAGAGCAGCACCGCGATCAGCAATTCAAACGGATTGCGAAAGTTGAGCTCGGTGGTGGGGTGCGGGTTTTCGGCCCGCAGCCGCTCCAGGATCTGGCGACGTTTTTCCATGTTCATAGCGAGGTCACTCTTGCGCGGGTGACTTCGGCCTTGGGTGCCGGCGCCTGGCGGGCAGCCAGCCGACCGTCCAGCCAGTTTTTGGCGGCAATCATCAGGCCCAGACCGATAAAGGCACCGGGGGGCAGTATCGCCAGCAGAAAGCCGTTATCCAGGTGCAGCACATCAATGCGCAGGCTGGTTGCCCAGTCGCCCAGCAGCAATTCGGCGCCGTCGAACAGGGTGCCCTGGCCCAGCAGTTCGCGCAGGCCGCCCAGTACCAGCAGCACGGCGGTAAAGCCTGTGCCCATCATCAGACCGTCGAGCGCCGCCAGTCCGGCGGTATTCTTGGAGGCAAACGCCTCGGCCCGGCCGATGATCACGCAGTTGGTCACGATCAGCGGAATAAAGATGCCCAGCGACTGGTAAAGGCCGTAGGTATAGGCATTCATCAGCAGCTGCACGCAGGTGACCAGACTGGCGATGATCATCACGTAGATGGGAATACGCACTTCGTTAGGTACCCACTGGCGCACCAGAGAAACGGTAAGGTTGGAGCCAATCAACACCAGCATGGTGGCAATACCCAACCCCATGGCGTTGGTCAGGGTGCTGGTCACGGCCAGCACCGGACAGAGGCCGAGAATTTGCACCAGGGCCGGGTTGTTGCGCCACAGCCCCTGGCGAATAATCTCTTTGTGTTGTTCGTTCATAGGGATTCTCCACACGCTGGCGCCTGGGTCAGTAAGCGGGGTTGCTGGTTTACCAGCAGCAGTACCTTGTGTACCGCCTTGACCACGGCCCTGGGGGTAATGGTGGCGCCGGTAAAGGCATCAAACTGGCCGCCATCGCTGCGTACCGCCCAGCGGGGGTCTTCCTCACCCTGCAGCGACTGGCCGTTGAAGTCCAGCACCCAGTCGGATTTTTTCAGCTCGATTTTGTCACCCAGCCCCGGGGTTTCATTGTGGTTGAGTACCCGCACGCCGTTGAGAGTGCCATCGGCCTTGATGCCCACCACCAGCTTGATTTCGCCGCTGTAGCCGTCGGGCGCAATGGCCTCGATGGCATAACTCTGTGGCTCGCCGTTCTTCACGGCGGTGAACACCGGCAGGGCCTCGTGCGTGCCCAGAAACGGCTCGCTGCTCAGCATCACGCAGTGGTCGAACAGGGGTTCGTCGTGGCTTTCGGGCGGCAGCAGTTCATCCAGCACCCGCAGCAGCTGGGCCTGCTCCTGCTCGATAATGGTGCTCTGCGTCAGGCTGTGGGTCAGGGCCACCACGGCGGTACAGCCGAGGGCAAAGGTCGCCAGTGTCAGCCCGTTTTTGCGCATCATCTCCAGCATCAGCGGGCCGCTCCATAGGTGGTGGGTTTGGTCAGCGCATCAATCATGGGTACCGTCATGTTGGCCAGCAAGACCGCAAAGGCCACCGCGTCCGGATAGCCGCCGAAGGTGCGAATCAGGTAAATCAGCAAACCGATAAGCGCGCCGTAAATCAGGCGACCGCGAAAGGTGGTGGCGGCCGACACCGGATCGGTGGCAATAAAGAAGGCGCCGAGCATGGTGGCACCCGACAACAGGTGCATCATGGAGCTGGCGGTGCCGTCCGGCGCCATCAGAAAGCCCAGCAGGCTGAATAGCAGCAAGCTGCCGATAATGGCCACCGGAATGGGCCAGCTGATGAGCTTGAGCCGCAGCAGCAGCAGACCACCGGCCAGATAGGCCAGGTTGACCCACTGCCAGCCGATGCCGGCCAGGCCGCCGAACACCGGGTTGGCCAGAATTTCGCTGCCGGTGTGGCCCTGGGTAAAGCCGGTTTTAAGGGTGTCTAGCGGGGTGGCCATGGTGGTGCCATCGGCCAGCTCACGCAGCTGGTGCGGGCTGAAACCGTCGAGGGTAAAGCCGGTGAAAATGGCCGACACGGTGTCGGCAAGGGTCGGCGGGTACAGTTGCAGCTCCAGCGGCGGCAGCCAGCTGGTCATGTGCAGCGGAAACGACACCAGCAGCAGTACGTAGGCCACCATTGCCGGGTTGAACAGGTTCTGACCGATGCCGCCATACAGCTGTTTGGCCACGATAATGGCAAAGCCGGTACCGATCACCACCAGCCACCAGGGCGCCAGTGGTGGCAGGGCGATGCCGATCAGCACGGCGGTCAGCAGTGCCGAATTGTCCCTGAGTTGCTGCAGGCGCCGGCCGCGCAGGGTCAGCACCAGCGCCTCGGCACCGTAGGCGGTGGCAACCGCCAGCATAATTTGTACCAGGCTGCCCCAGCCGAAAAACCACCACTGGGCGGCAATGCCCGGTATCAGGCAGTAACAAACCCGCCGCATCAGGGTGGCGGTGTCGAGCGGAGCGCGATCATGGGGGGAACTGCTGATGGTAAACGCCATTAGGACTCGTCTTCTCGATCGGATGAAATGGATGCCGCTGATTTCTCGGCCTGGGCGGCCTTGCGTGCCTTGGCCCGGGCGACCGCCGCCTTGATGGCGGCTTTCTTGTCGTCGGCTGCGGATTCGGCCGGTGCCGGAGTCTCGGCTTTCGCCGGCTCCGCCTCGGTGCCGGATGCCGGTTTAGCCGCGGCAGCGGCCTGCTCGGCCTTGCGTGCCTTGGCCCGGGCTACCGCCGCCTTGATGGCGGCTTTCTTGTCGTCGGCTGCGGATTCGGCCGGGGCCGGAGTCTCGGTTTTCGCCGGCTCCGCCTCGGTGCCGGATGCCTGTTTAGCCGCGGCAGCGGCCTGTTCGGCCTTGCGAGCCTTGGCCCGGGCGACTGCCGCCTTGATGGCGGCTTGCTTGTCGTCTGCTGTGGTGTTTTCAGCCGGCGCTTCCGACTTGGGAGTGGCCCCCGTTTCCTGTGCGGCCTTGCGCGCTTTGGCACGAGCGACGGCGGCGGCCACGGCCGATTTTTTATCGGTGTCGGTGCTGTCAGCGGTGCCGTCGGCGGCATTTTTCCCACCGGCCTGCGCCTGTTTCAGCTCGCGGTTGCGGCGGGCTTCTTCCTTGCGGGCGGCGCGGGCGGCAGCCATGTCGTCGGGCGCCTGCTCCTGTTGGCGGGCCTTGACCCGGGCCAGGGCGGCGGCGACCGGATCTTCGCCCCCGGCGGCGGCCTGCTCGGCCATGCGCGCCTTGCGCTCGGCGGCGGCCTTGGCCTGACGAGCCTGACGTTCTTCCTTCTCGCGCGCCAGTCGCTGCAGGCGAGCCTCAAAGCGTTGTTTGGCCCGTTCGGCCAGCTCGGCTTCGCGCTGGGCCTGGCGAATCTCGGCCTTGGCCACCCGGTAATACTGCACCAGGGGGATGCTGCTGGGGCACACATAGGCACAGGCGCCGCACTCGATGCAGTCGAACAGATGATGGCTGTTCAGCTTGTCGTGATCCTGACTGCGGGCATACCAGTACAGCTGTTGCGGCAGCAGGCTGGCGGGGCAGGCATCGGCGCAGTTGCTGCAGCGAATGCAGGCCATTTCTTCCGCCGGCGGCGCCAGCTCGGCCTGTTTCGGCGCCAGTATGCAGTTGCTGCCCTTGATAATGGGCGCGGCGGCGCTGTGCAGGGTAAAGCCCATCATGGGGCCGCCCATGATGATGCGCTGCTCCGGCTCGGGCGTCAGGCCATAGCGCTGCAACAGATAACGAATCGGGGTACCGATATGCACCCAGGCATTGCCGGGCTCGGCAAATGCCTCTCCGGCCAGGGTGACCACTCGCCGCGTCAGTGGCTCGTCGTCGATAACGGCCTGTTTGACCGCATAAGCCGTGCCCACGTTCTGCACTACGATGCCGATGTCGGCAGGCAGGCCGTTGCGGGGCACCTGCAGGCCGGTAAGAATTTCAATCAGCTGTTTCTCACCGCCGGACGGATACTTGGTGGGTACCGCCACGATGAGCAGGTTTTGGTCCCGGTTGGCGGCGCGCAGCGCGGCCAGCGCCTCGGGCTTGTTGTCTTCCACCGCCAGTATGGTGAGCTGCGGCTGCACTATGTGGCGCAGTATCTCCACGCCCAGCAGTATTTCGGCCGGGTGTTCGAGCATCAGCCGGTCGTCGGCACTGATATAGGGCTCGCACTCCACGCCGTTGATGATCAGGGTGTCTATTTTTTTCTTGCGCGGCGTCAGTTTGACGTGGGCCGGAAAACCGGCGCCGCCGAGACCCGTGACGCCCGACTGATGAATACGCTCCAGCAGCACGTCGGCGCCGAGTAAACGGAAGTCGGCCACCGGATAGCGGGGGCGCCACTGATCTTCGCCGTCGGGCTTGAGCACGATGCACAGGCCGTCGAGCCCCGAGGGATGGCAGAGGGGTCTGTCTTCGATGGCAGCAATGATGCCCGAGGTGGGCGCATGCACCGGTATCATCATGGGGTTGAGCGGCTCGGTCAGGGGCTGGCCCCTGAGCACCCGCTCGCCGGCTTTTACCCTGATCTTGGCCGGCTGGCCTATGTGCTGGCGTACCTGCAGCACCAGCTCTTCCGGCAGGCCGGCATGGCTGATGGGTGTGAGGTTGGCCGGCGCCTTGCGCTCGGGCGGATGAATACCGCCATGAAAGCCGTGCAGTTTGCCTGCATTGAGATCCTGTAACAGCGACATCTTAATCTACCTGCTTGATGGCGATGGGCGGCAGTTGCCATTTCCAGTTATCGGGAGTGACCGAGAGCGGTATCATTTCGATGCAATCGGTAGGGCAGGGGTCCACGCACAAATCGCAACCGGTGCATTCATCCGCAATCACCGTATGCAGGGCCTTGGTGGCGCCCACGATGGCGTCGACCGGGCAGGCCTGAATGCATTTGGTGCAGCCGATGCACATGTCTTCGTGAATAAAGGCGACTTTTTTCACGGGGGCGGCGGCTTCTTCACCCATGGCCTGGGGCTCTACACCCATCAGATCGGCCATTTTGCGCATGGTGGCATCGCCACCGGGTACGCACTTGTTGATGTCGTCGCCCTCGGCCACCGCCGCCGCATAGGGGCGACAGCCCGGATAACCACACTGACCGCACTGGGTCTGGGGCAGCAGCTCGTCGAGCTGCTCGACGATGGGATCGGACTCTACCCGAAAGCGCACGGCGGCAAAGCCGAGGATCAGGCCGAAAATCAGGGCCAGCAACGCCAGCACCGCGATGGCGATTAAAATATTGCTCATATTACAACTTGACCAGTCCGGTAAAGCCCATGAAGGCCAGTGACATCAGGCCGGCGGTGATCATCGCCAGCGCCGCCCCCTTGAACGGCGCCGGTACATCGGCCCCGGCCAGACGTTCGCGCATGGCGGCAAACAGCACCAGCACCAGTGAAAAGCCCAACGCCGCGCCAAAGCCGTAGACCAGGCTTTGCATGAAGTTATGCTGTTCGTTGATGTTGAGCAGGGCCACGCCCAGCACCGCGCAGTTGGTGGTGATCAGCGGCAGAAAAATACCCAGCAGGCGATACAGGGTAGGGCTGGTCTTGTGCACCACCATCTCGGTGAACTGCACCACCACGGCGATCACCAGAATAAACGACAGGGTGCGCAGATACAGCAGATCCAGCGGCAGCAGAATATACTGGTTAACCAGATAAGAGCAGGCGGCAGCCAGGGTCAGTACGAAGGTGGTGGCCAGCCCCATGCCGACGGCGGTCTCGAGTTTGCCGGACACCCCCATGAAGGGGCACAGTCCGAGAAACTTGACCAGCACGAAGTTATTGACCAGCACGGTGCCGACAAACAGCAGCAGGTATTCAGACATGATCACTCGGCGGATAATAAATAACGGCGGTTATTATCGGACTTTATGCCTCGTTTAACAATGCCACAGATGCTGTGGGTATAGGGTGGGCCTCAGAAAAAAGTGTTAATTAACATGCCAATAACGGCAAGGGTACAAAGCAGCAAAGAGCCGTAGTGCATCACGGGCCGGGAGACCAGATGCAGGGTATGGGCCGCCACCCAGTTGCCGAGCAGGGTCGCGGGCACCAGCGGCAGGGCCAGTATGAGGTGCTCCTGGGTTAGAAAACCGCCCAGCGCCAGGGCCGCCACCGACATCATGGTCGACACCACGAAAAAGCCGGCCAGGTTGGCGCGAATGCGGTGCATGTCTGCCCCGTGCATCACCAATACCATCGGCGGCCCGCCGATGGTGGTGCTGGTGCCCATGACCCCGGACATAAAGCCACCCAGCGCCATGTTGGTGCGGGTCATCGGCAGTGCTATGTCTTTCAGCCGCACCAGCACCCCGAGCATGATGGTGATGGCGATAAGAATGGCCAGCACCTGCTGGGACACCAGCGCCAGCAGCAAGACCCCCAGCGCACTGCCGGGAATGCGGGCCAGCAGCGCCGGCGCCAGCAGGTTGAGCTCCAGCCCCTTGCGAAAACGCCAGCCGTTCATCAGGCACATGACCAGCAGCACCACCATCAGCGGGCCGGGCACCAGCGCCGGATCCAGATAAAACAGGATCGGCGCGGCCACTATGGCCATGCCAAAACCGATGGCGGTTTGCACATAGGCGCCAACAAAGCAGGCCAGCGCGGCCAGCAGCAGCACCATGAAATTTACATCGAGGTTATCCATCGGGTCATGGCCTTGAAAACACAAAATGGGAGTCATTATGGCCAATCGCCGTGAGCGGGGGAAGCATAGGCCAGGCTGGTCTTATCGATTTTGCGAGCTGGCTCCACGAGCAGGCGGAAATGACGAGAACACGGCTGAACCCCCTTGGTCGACTGAAGTCGACCCTACGACAGATGGCGTGGTTCTGGTGTTCGCAGGATCCAATTTATTGGACCGTGAGGCCAGCGTATAACACCGTTGGCCGACTGAAGTCGACCCTACGACGGATGGTGTGGTTCTGGTGTTCGCAGGATCCAATTTATTGGACCGTGAGGCCTGCGTGTCATGCCGTTGGTCGACTGAAGTCGACCCTACGACAGATGGTGTGGTTCTGGTGTTCGTAGGGTCGAATTTATTCGACCGGTCTGGCCGTTTTTTTCGTTTAGAACAGGGTGTTCGACAACTGGTACATTTCTTCGTTGAACGGGCGCTTCAGGTGCTTGATGCAATCGATAATATCGTGATGCACTATGTGATTGCTCTGCAGGCCCATGCAACGGCCGCCGTAGCCTTCGAGCAGCAGCTCTACCGCCCGGGCACCCATGCGGCTGGCCATGATGCGGTCTTGTGCGGTGGGCGTACCGCCGCGCTGAATGTGACCCAGAATGGTGGCGCGGGTGTCGCGGCCGGTGGCGGCCTGAATATCGAACGCCAGCCGGTTGACGTCACACATGTTCTCGCAGATGGCGACAATGGCGTGCTTCTTGCCTTTGGCCACGCCCTCGTGAATTTGTTGAATCAGCTCGGTCTGATCGAAGGCTACTTCCGGCACGATAACGTATTCGGCACCACCGGCCACCGCGGCGGAGGAGGTCAGGTCGCCGCAATGGCGGCCCATGATCTCCACCACCGAAATGCGGTTATGGGAGCTGCAGGTATCGCGCAGCCGGTCGATGGCCTCTACCGCCACGTTAAGCGCGGTGTCGAAACCGATGGTGTAGTCGGTGCCGGCAATGTCGTTGTCGATGGTGCCGGGAATGCCGATACAGGGAAAGCCCATTTCGGTCAGGCACATGGCGCCCATGTAGGAGCCGTCGCCGCCGATCACCACCAGGGCGTCGATGCCGTGTTTCTTGAGGTTTTCGACCGCTTCCACCCGAACTTTTTCGTTCTTGAACTCGGGAAAGCGGGCCGAGCCCAGAAAGGTGCCGCCGCGGGTGATCACATCCGACACCGACTGCCGATCCAGCGGTACTATGTCATTCTGATGCAAACCCAGGTAGCCGCTGTGAATGCCGAACACCTCCAGATGATGGTGTAGCCCGGTTCGCACCACGGCGCGAATGGCGGCGTTCATGCCGGGGGCGTCGCCACCGCTGGTCAGTACTCCAATTCGTTTAATCATCTCGCCCTCGTTTTACATCCATTTTTATTTCGGGAAGCATTGATCACTCATAGTGCCCTTGTACAGATATGCTCCGCTAAGGTGGGAATCCATGGTACAGGGCACTGGATTCCCACCTTCGTGGGAATGAAAAGAACCTTCGGTGCTTGTTACGCACCTGCGCGAATAATGGCGGCAAATTCGTCGGCCTGCAGGGCGGCACCACCGACCAGGGCACCGTCGATATCTTCCATGGCAAACAGGCCGGCGGCGCTGGCGCCCTTGACCGAACCACCGTAGAGGATCTGCACCCCGGCGGCGACTTCGGCGTGTTGCCCGGCAACAAAACCGCGAATGGCCGCGTGCACGTTCTGTGCAATCTCGGGGGTGGCGGTCCTGCCGGTGCCGATGGCCCAGACCGGCTCGTAGGCGATCACGGCATTGGCCAGCGCATCAATGCCGCAGTGGGCAATGACTTCATGCAACTGGCGCTCGACCACGGCCCGGGTTTCACCTTCTTCAAACTGCTCCAGGGTTTCACCGATGCACAGCACCGGCACCAGACCGGCCTGCTGCACGGCGGCAAACTTGGCGGCCACCATGGCATCGCTTTCGCCGTGCAGGGTGCGGCGTTCGCTGTGGCCGACCAGCACATAATGCACGCCAAACTCCGCATACATGGCCGGGGAGTTTTCGCCGGTGAAAGCGCCCTGGGTATGGATATCTGCGTCTTGCGCGCCAAGGAGAATATTGCTGTCGGTCAGCAGTGCCTGGGCCTGACCAAGAAACAGCACCGGCGGGCATACCGCCACGGCCACGCTTGGGGTCTCGGCGGCGGGGGCCTTGAGGGCATTGATCAGCTCGGCCACCATGGTTTTGCTGCCGTTGAGTTTCCAGTTACCCATTACCAGAGTCTGTCGCATCTTGTGTTGTTTCCTGTTCGTTAAATGAGGGCATTATAGGGGCAGGGATCCGGCAAGACCAGAGTCCCCTTCGGGCAGCGGTAAGCTGTAAGCGATCAGCGGTAAGTAAAGGAAACTGCAAAGCAATCCTGCTTCTTGACGCCCGAGTTAGCTGTTGGCATCACAAACAGGCGACGCCGGAGCTTCAAGGAGGACAAAGGGATCTGCTCAGCCGACCTTCCGTTTCAGGGACGAAACGGAGAGCGTACATGGATGTATTCATAGCGGGTCGGCGGAGCTGGCCCTTTGTCCTATGTGTAAACTGTGCCCAAAAGACAGCTTTACGGCCTGGAACTTCCCGCAGCCCGAAGGGCTTGCCAGCCTAGCCCTAAATATTCATGCCAGGCAATTTCGCTGCGCTCCAGATAACGTCCGCGGGGCAGATAGGTGTACAAGGGCAGGGCGGCGTTGCTCTCTTTGGCGTGGTGGCCCACCGGCGCCGCCCGGGGTTGTGCGCCTTCGCTCTCGAACAGCGTCATGGCGCGCGGCATGTGACTGGCGGAGGTGACCAGCAGCGCCCGGCGCCCGGCAATCAGCGGGGTAATGGCGGCGGCCTCTTCGGCGGTGTCTTTCGGCTCGGGTAACATCAGCAACCGGTTGGACGCTATGCCCAGCGCCTGGGCCACGGCGCCGTACAGCTCGGCGCTGGAACGGCCTTCGCCGCCCGCATAGCCGCTTACTATCATGCGCGCCTCGGGGTAGACATGGGCCAGCCGCACACCTTCGGTGATACGGATAAGCCCGGCGTTACCCAGCTGGCTCAGCAGCGGTAGCGACAGATCCGCCACCTGGGCGGCCCCCAGCACTATGATGTCTTGCACCGGCGAGTCGATGTCGATTACATGGGGCGGAAATTGCGACTCGAGCGGTGCTATCAGCCGGTTGGCCACCGGCCGGGTAGACAGCAGCAGCAAGGCGGTCAGCGACAGCAGGATCAGCGCACTTCCACTGCGCCTGTGCTGCCTTGCCAGCATAATCAACCCGAAAAAGCCCAGTATCAGCAGCAGAGGTAGCGGTAATAACAGGCTACCCAGCCATTTTTTCGCCAAAAACATCGTTCCCATGTACACACGCATTTGTTAACCGTATTGGTTGTGCCAGAATAGCGCCCCCAGACTCAGCAAGAAACACCCCGGTGAGAAGAAAGCCCAAGGTCATAAAGAGCAATACCAATTTCGACGGCAAGAGTGATACCTTTGCCCGCAATATCTACGGCACCACCAAGGGGCGTATTCGGCTGGCGGTGTTGAGCCGCGATATCGACGAGCTGCTGGCCGACTTGCCGGATCGGCCGCTGCGCATTCTGGACGCGGGCGGCGGTTTCGGCCCGCTGTCGCAGCCGCTGGCGGCCCGAGGCCACAAGGTGGTGCTGTGCGATTTGTCCGGTGAAATGCTGGCGCTGGCAAAGGAGCAGGTAGCCGAAAAAGGCCTGCTGGCGCAATTCGAGTTTATTCAGGCGCCGATTCAGTCGTTAACTGTTGAGGACCTGGGCCAGTTCGATCTGATTTTGTGCCATGCGGTGCTGGAATGGGTGCAGGAACAGGCTCAGTTGCTGGCCTGTTTGCAGGCGCTGCTGGCCGACGGCGGCCACTTGTCTTTGATGTTCTATAACCGCGACGGCCTTCTGTATCACAGCCTGGTGATGGGGCACTTTGATTATGTGCACGCCAATCTGGTCAAGAAACGACGCCAGAAACTGACGCCGGGCTGGCCCTGCAAACCTGATGAGGTTTACCGGTGGCTGGACGAGCTGGGCTTTGTTATAACCGGGCGTAGTGGGGTGCGGGTGATCCACGACTATATGGTGGAAAAACGCATCAAGGTCGAGCAGGCAGACGAAGTCATCGCCATGGAGCTGGCCCACGCCCGACAAGCCCCCTTCATGCACCTGGGGCGCTACATTCACGTGTTGGCAAAGAAAGCTGGTTGAGGGCTTAGGTGTCAGGAAGAGTCGGAGCAAGGGACAGCCCCGCCGACACGCCATGTGACATGACACTCGCTGTTTCAACCTGCTGCGAACATTCACTGGATATTCGGTCAGGCTGAAACAGCTCGTCACGGCAAGCAAGCTCGCCCCATGGAGGCTCGATATGCCATCTGACCGCCATGGATGGCGGGAATGCCGGAACGGCAGGAGCAATTTTCGGCCATGGCATATCATGGTCGGCGGGACAGCTCTCTTGCTCCTCCCTGTAGCATCGGCGCTGCCTCAACCCACGCTTCCACGCACGACGTGGGGTTGTTGTCAGCCATGGCAGGCGATGCCAACGCCACGAGAAGAGGGTGCAGGGCTCGGCTCGGCCGACCGTCATATGCCATGGATGGCATGTGCGAGCGTACAGGGAGGTATTCATAGCGAGTCGGCGGAGTGAGCCCTGTGGCCTCGTATACCAGCCACGTTTCCATTTTCGGGCGTACAGAAACAAGAACTGAAGAGAGCTGCAAGATGACGGAAATGTCCCGCACCCTGCCGGACTGGATTGGCTGGGTCAAACAGGAAAATCTAGGCATAAACCTGCCGCCCGAGCGGCTGGCGTTCTTGCTGGCGATACAGGTATTCGGGCGGGGTGGCGAGCAGCCGCAACTGACCGAGGCCGAGCTGCACCACGCCTTTGGCTTTGTGAGCAAGGGCTTCGAGCAGGCCACAGACACCCAGTCCAGCCGCGGTAACAATGCCATTAACGATTTGGTGCGCCAGCGGCTGCTGAGCCGTTTTCAGGGCGAGCCGGGCGAGGGCGAAAGCCTGTACCGGCTGACGCGACTGGGCGTGGCCATCGTCGAATTCTTTGCCGCCCAGCGCGAAGTCAGCCAAATCAAGCTGTCGTTGCAGCTGGCGCAGATTGCCCAGGATCTGGACACTATTGCCGAGACCATAGCCGCCAGCCCGAACGAACAACAATGGGCGCAGGATGTGGCGGGCCGGCTCAAATATTCGGTTTCCGAGCAGCTGGCGCGCATCGACGACACCCAGCGCGCCATGGACGAGCAGCAGAATGCGGTCAAGGCCAACATCGCCTCGCTGCTCAACAAGAACTGGCACGAAGCCATTTCGGCCTGCGAACAGCTGCTGCGTGAAACCGGCCTGACCCTGCGCGAGCTGCAGGACACGCTCGACAAGGCCGGCCATGGCCTGCAGCAAAGCCTGCTCAACATCGAAGAACAGTTACAACAAAGCGAACGCGGCGAGCCGCTGGCGCCGCTGTGCCAGCAACTGCAGGCCCGACTGGACGCCATTATTCTGTGGGGCAGCCAGTGCATCGAGCTGTGGGCCCGGTACGACCTGCACGTGCACCGTTTTATTCGTACCGCCATCGACATGGACAAGAACCGTGCCTTCAGCCAGCGGTTGCGCGAGTCCATTCGCCAGTTTGAAGATCACAACTGGCGGCTGTGCATCGCCCAGGCCCAGCCGCTGCTGGAGCTGCGCGACGAAACCATGGCCGCCTACGCCGAAGAAGTGACCGGCGAGCTGCCGGTCGAGCTGGAATATCACGACATGGTGGACGTGTCGGCCGAGCTGTCGGGCCGCATACGCGATCACCTGCAGGCGTTTCCGCTCGCCGGCAAGCCGCTCGACATGGCGGCGGTGCTCAGAGATTACCTGCACGATTATCCTCAATACCAACATTTCGATATTGCCCGTTTGCTGATCGACGAAGCGGTCAAGCTGGGCCACGCCAACGCCGAATGCATGGGCGCCGCCCAGCCGGACTGGCAACGCATCAACGCCCACGGGGCCAAGGTACAAGCACATGTTATCGACCAATACTGATCTCGCCCTGGACCCGCGTCTGGTTCAGGCCATTGCCAACCCGCTGTTTCCGGCGCTGGACAACCAGCTGCGTGCCGGCCGCCACATCAGCGCCGACGAGCTGGAGCAGCATTCGCTGCTGCAGGAGTATTACCCGGAGCTGGAAGCCTTTTATCAGCGCTATCACGTTGAACTGGTGCGCGCCCCCGAGGGCTTTTATTACCTGCGCCCGCGCTCCACCAGCGAGCTGGGCACCTCCATTCTGTCCGAGCTGGAAATGCTGGTGGGCAAGGTACTGTGCTACCTGTATCTGAGCCCGGACCGCTTGATCAACGAAGGGGTCTTTTCCCTGCTCGATTTGCAGGAAGAAGTGCTGACCCTGGCCAACGAGGCCGCGCTGCTGCGCATGGTCAACCAGCGAGCCGGCGGCAGTGATCTGGACAAACGCAAGCTGGCCGACAAGCTGAAAAGCGCCATTCGCCGGCTCAAACGGCTGGGCATGGTCAGCGCCGTGGGCAGCCAGGACAAGTTTCGCATTACCGAAGCGGTGTTTCGCTTTGCCGCCGACGTGCGCAGTGACGAAGATCCGCGCGAACTGCAGTTGCGCATGATTAAAGACGGCGAGGCGGTGGCCGGCCACGACCAGGATGAAGAGCAGGAGAACGAGCAGTGAGCACCTCAGCGACGCCCGAAAACACCTTGAACACCTTCAGCCGGGGCAAGTTTCATTCCCTGACCATGGTTAACTGGAACGGCTTTTTTGCCCGTACCTTCGAGCTGGACACCCTGGTGACCACGCTGTCCGGCGGTAACGGCGCCGGCAAGTCCACCACCATGGCCGCCTTTATTGCCGCCTTGATCCCCGATCTCAGCCTGCTGCACTTTCGCAACACCACAGAGGCGGGCAGCCAGTCCGGCAGCCGCGACAAGGGCCTGTACGGCAAGCTGCAGCGCGGCCACTGCTATTCGATGATTGAGGTCGACACCTCGCAGGGCGAACGGGTCTGGTTTGGTGTGCACCTGGAGCAGGTAGCCAACCGCGACAACAAGGTCAATCTCACGCCCTTCAGCGTGCAGGGCATCAAGCCCGAACATACGCCTACCGCGCTGCTGCTGCACCGGCTGGACGACGGCCGCGGCCAGGTGCGTTCGCTCAACGAGCTGAAGGCGGTGGCCCAGCAGGACGGGCTGCGCTTTACCCGTTTCAATACGGTGAGCGAGTATCATAATTTTCTGTTCGATACCGGCGTTACCCCGCGCAAGCTCAAGGATCAGCGCGATCGGGTCAAGTTCTATCGCCTGATCGAAGCCTCCTTGTACGGCGGTATTTCCAGCACCATCAGCCGCAGCCTCAAAGACTACCTGCTGCCGGAAAATGCCGGTATTCGCAAGGCGTTCAACGACATGGAAGCGGCGATTTTCGAGAACCGCCGTACCCTGGAAGCCATTCGCGAAACCCAGCGTCAGCGGGATCTGTTTCGCCAGCTGATCACCGAAACCACCCACTATGTGGCCGCCGACTACGTGCGCAACAGCGCCGAGAAAAAGCGGCTGTCGGAGCAGGCATTGTCGGCGCGCAAGGCGCTGGCCGAAGAGCGCCGCATTCTGGCCGAAGAGCGGGCCCGGCTGATTTATCTGGCCGACGAGCTGGAACACCTGGGCTCCCGCGAGCGCATGCTGGGTGACGAGCTGGACATCGCCTCCGAGCATCTGGCGCGGGTGCTGAGCGGGGTCAAGCTCAACGAAAAGATCACCGGTTATCAGCTGGAGCTGGACGAGCTGGAAGAAAAGCTCGCCATTCAGGAAGAAACCCTGGCCGAGCTGCAGGACGAACAGCAGGAAGCCACCGCCACCAAAGCGGCGGCCGAAGAAGAGGTGGACAGCCTCAAGAGCCAGCTGGCCGATTATCAGCAGGCGCTCGACACCCAGCAGACCCGCGCCATTCAGTATCGTCAGGCCCGTCAGGCCCTGGGTGAAGCCAAGGTGCGCTGCGGCCTGCCGGAGCTGAGCCCGGAGCAGGCCAAAGCCGAAGAGCAGGCGCACCAGCAACGCGAGCAGGCCCAAACCGCCGTGGTGCTGGAACAACGCCAGCAGCTCTCGCTCGCCGAAGCCGCTCGTGCGCAATACGATCAGGCGCTGTCGCTGTTGCAGGCCATCGACGGTAACGTGAGCCGCGAGTCCGCCTTTGCCCGCGCCAACCAGTTGTTGGAGCAGGGCAGGGAATATCAGGCGCTGCTGGCGCGCGACGGCGCCATTCGTCGCCAGTTGCAGGACGCCGAGCAGGGCGCCTGCAAGCGCGAAAAAGCCACGGCGCTGCAGGCCGAGCTGGCCCGGCTGGGCCGTCCGGTGCAGGACGAAGCAGAGTTGGAACTGCAACTGGCGGAGCTGGACGAGCAAAAAACCGAGCTGGAAGAAAAACTGGCCGACTGTGCCGACGCCCAGCGCCAAAGCCAGTCTCGCCTGGGGCAGATTGCGCCGCAGGTGACCGCGCTGCGCGGCCAGGCTCCTGCCTGGCACAAGGCCCAACAGCAGCTGGAGCGGCTGCGCGAATTGTCCGGCCTGCCGCTGAGTGACAGCAACGAGGTGACTGCCGCCATGCAGCAGGCGCTGCGCGACGAGCATCAGGCCGAGCAGAGCAAGCAGCAGTCTCTGGCCACCAAGCAGCAGCTGGAACAGCAAATTCGCGGCCTGAGCAGCGGCGTTGACGCCGATCCACGGCTGATTGCCCTGTGCGAACAGCTGGGCGGTACTCTGCTGGCCGACGTATACGACGACATTGCCGTAGACGATGCGCCCTATTACGAGGCGTTGTATGGCCCGGCCCGCAACGGCATAGTGGTGGCCGACCCGCAGGCGGCGTTGGAGCAACTGCAGGCACTGGAGTCGTGCCCGGCAGACTTGTACCTGATCCAGGGCAACCCGGACGCCTTTGACGAAGACCTGCTGCACGCCACCGAGCTGGACGGCGCCATCTGGGTGAAAAACGGCGAACGCCAGCTGCGTTATTCCCGTTTTCCGACCGAGCCGATGTTTGGCCGCGCCGCCCGCGAGGGCAAAATCGAGCAACTGAGCGCCGAACTGGAAACCGTGAGCGCCCGTTATGCCGAGTCGGCCTTTGCCCAGCAGAAGCACAGCCGCCTGTATCACCAGTTGAGTGAGTTTGTTGGTCAGGGCCTGCAACTGGCCTTTGGCGATAATCCGGAAGCGGCACTGGAACAACTGGCTGCCCAGCAGCATCAGCTGGAACAGGAGCTGGCCACCATTGCCGCCCAGCGCGATCAGTGGCAGGCCCGGCGCAACCAGCTGCGCGAGCAGCAGAGCCTGTTGCACAAGCTGTTGCCCTTGGCAGACTGGCTGGCCGACGAGGGCCTGGCCCTACGCCTGGCCGCCGCCCGTGAAGAAATGGCCCAGCTGGATACGGCCCGCGACTTCATGGCCGCCCACGGCCAGCGCCTGGGGCGCCTGGCCGAGCAGGTGCAGGTATTGCGCCAGGATCCCGCCGGATTCGACGCCCTGCAACAGCAGGTGGCCGAGGCCGAGGCCGAGCTGACCGAAGCGCGTAACCGTACCTACGCCCTGACCCAGCTGGTGGCCCGACTGCCGCACCTGGCCTATGCCGACGCCGAGCAGTTGCTGGATCAAAGCTCGGCCATGAATGACAGCCTCAAGGCCAAGCTGGTGCAGGCGGAAGAAACCCGTCGCAAGGCCGGGTTGCGTGCCGAGCAGTTGAACGGTCGCCTGACCGACGCCCTGCAGGCCCGCACCGCGCTGGTAACCGGCCGCGATGCAAGAAGCGCCACCCTTAACGAATTCCGTGACGAGCTGACCGCCCTGGGCATTCAGCTTGCGTCCGACATGGAAGACAAGGCCCGCGAGGCCAAGCGTTCCATTGAAAACGAGCTGGTGCACACCCGTGGCAAGCGCAGCCAGACCGAGGCCCAGCGCCAGGTGAGCAAGCGCGAAATCGAATCCTTGAGTCAGCGCCTCGGCAAAGACGGCCAGGGCTATTTTGCCGCCCGCAAGGCACTGGTGGCCCACAAGGCCAACTGGGCCAAGGTGGTGCGACTGGCGCGCGACAACGACGTGGTGCGCCGCCTGGCCCGGCCCGAGCTGGCGTATCTGGATGCCGACGAGCTGCGTTCCATTTCCGACAAGGCGCTGGGTGCCCTGCGCCTGGCGGTGGCTCACGACGAAGAGTTGCGTGACGCGCTGCGCCTCTCTGAGGGCAACCGCAATACCCTGCAGAAGGTGCAGTTCTACATCCTGGTGTTCAGTCACCTCAAGGCTCGTATTCGGCACGACATCATCCGGGCCGACGATCCGGTGGAAGCGCTGGAAGAAATGGAAGTGGAGCTGGGCCGGCTGGCCGACGAGCTGCAACTGCGCGAAGGCCAGTTGTCGCTGTCGTCGGTGGAAGTGGCGGCCAAGATCAACACCATTATTCGCCGCGAGCAGAACCGTATTCGCCAGCTTAACCAGGGCCTGCAGAACATCAGCTTTGGTCTGGTGGCCGGCGTGCGCCTGAACGTGAACATTCGCGACACCTACGGCCGCCTGCTGGAGGCGCTGAGCGACCCCGAAGGTCGCCATCAGGACCTGTTCAGCAGCAAGGAGCTGAGCTTCTCGGAAGCGATGGGCAAGTTGTTCCAGCGGCTGAACCCGCAACTGGAGCAGGGAGACCGCAGCCCGCAGGTGCTGGGTCAGGCGTTGCTGGATTATCGCAACTACCTGGATCTGGGCATTGAAGTGCAGCGTGGTGCCGACGGCTGGCTGCGTGCCGAAAGCGGCGCCCTGTCTACCGGTGAAGCCATTGGTACCGGCCAGGCCATTCTGTTGATGGTGCTGCAGAGCTGGGAAGAAGAATCCCGCCATCTGCGCAGCAAAGACGTATTGCCCTGCCGGCTGTTGTTCCTGGATGAAGCGGCCCGACTGGACGCCCGCTCCATCGCTACCCTGTTCGAGCTGTGCGAACGGCAGGACATGCAGCTGCTGATTGCCGCGCCCGAGAACATCAGCCCGGAAAAAGGCACCACCTACAAGCTGATCCGCAAGGTGCACGGCAAGCAGGAACACGTACACGTAGTGGGCCTGCGCGGCTTTGCCGGCGAAGCGGTGGTGTAATTCTATCTACTCCTCCCCCTTGGCTGCGGCCCGGCAGGCATAATGGCGGCGCTATGCCAGGGGGAGGCAGGGTGGGGGTGTTGCTACCCTGCCTTACCGTAGGGTCCACTTCAGTGGACCTTAATTAACGCCCCAAGAAACAAAGCCCCGCAACCGAAAGGTCGCGGGGCTTTTTGTATGTGTGTAACTCTCAGTTTGTCGGACAAAGGGGCGACTCCGCCACTCGCCGTAAATACATCCGGGGCTCAGCCGCGCCACCCGTGGCGCGGAAGGTCGGCTGAGCCGATCCCTTTGTCTTCCTGCTAATGTCGGCGTGGCCTGAACTACTCAAATAGCCCAGGACTTATGTCGTCATTCCAGCGAAAGCGGGAATCCAGTGGTTGAGATGCTTCCAATCTGCAACCCTTGCCCCGTATAATGCAGGGCTTCATTCGAGTTCAATGTAAATGCCGGTAACAGCGCCTCACAACAAACAGGGAAGGGAGAGGCCAGATCGCCCGCAAGATTCGTGCGGTAGCGTGCCTGCTTTCAGAAAAATGAGTAAAACAGTGTGTAAAAGTATGGAAGGGCAAGATCATGAAAAAACTGGTCTCTAAGTATAAAAGGATAATAATATGAAAAAACAGCATAGTTCTAATCGAGCAATATTGATTCTGGAATCTCCATGGGAGTTAGATTGTAACGATTCAAATAGAACAAGTGTTACTCCTTTCGTTGAAGGTATAGGGAAACTTGCTGGTGATACTGAGGTTTATCACGCAAATTTCTATGATAAAAGTAGTTTTATAAAGGCTTTAAATTGTTTATGTAAAAGAAAGTTTAAAAACACCACTGTATATATTGCAGCTCATGGCTATAAGAAAAAAATTGGTAATATTTCAATTTCTGATCTTATCTGGGAAGTTGGGCTGAAATCCAATGAATGTAATATTACGGGGTTAATGTTAGGATCGTGCTTTGTTGGTGAGAACTCTAGTACAATGGAAGTTTTCTTGGAAGGCAATAATCTGAAGTGGTGCGTAGGTTATTCCTCCACATCAAAGTGGCTTGAAGGCACGCTAATTGACTGTGCTATTTTGTCAGGAATGTCTGAGTTAGATGAAAGTGATTATTCAGACAAGAACGAAATAATACACCACTTTGCTAATTCGATTGCGGCATTTTCAAATTCATTCCATATAGGTGAAGATTATAACGGAAATGCAGTTCCTCTGGAAGATTCGCTTCAGTTTGTAATGCAGCCCAATGGTCAAGGGAAACGCGCTAGATCTGTAAGTGCAGAGGTTTTTGCAGTAATGAAATCGCTACAGATATAACTGGTCATAACTAAAAGCGTTTAAATGTGATTCTTAATTTGTGGCATAATTTTATACGCCAGGGGTTGGGTTTGGAGTTACATTAGGATTTTTTTAAGAATTTTAAGTGCCCTTGCGTAAATGATGTGGAAGTGTTTGCCTGAGTGCCTTGCCAGCATTGACGCGGATTAATGTTTATCCACACATTTATGCCGAGTTACTTAAATAATAGATGCTTTCCTAATAAATAGGTAATTTATGTTTAATGTTAAAAGTGCCAGCTCTTTGGTTACTAATGTTATTAATTTCAGCTCGGAATGTCTTGATGGTTTGTCGAAAGTTCATCTGGTAGATAAAGATGAAGCAGGCAGCATTTCAGTTGAAGTCGATTTTTTTATTTTAATAGAGCCTGACCTTGAGTGGTTGAGTGCTAATCAAGATGATATAAGATCAAAAGATGCGTTAACTTTGATACTCACTACAGCAGAAAAACCTTATTCTGGAATTGACTGCCCCGATATTATTGATAAAGTGCTTGTTGTCAGTGATGGAAGTTATAAGGTTTTTATAAATGATATTATAGACACTCTGACCAGTGATAATATGATAGGTGTGGATTTTGGTGACTTTCGCTTTGTGATGCGTGAAGGCAGCACGGCAACCTTATACAGCGGAGGTTATACCAAAGAAGAACACTTCTATATGGACTACTTTGAACAGTATTTTGTGGATTCAATTGATTACACAAAATTAAAGGCATTGTTTATTATTATTTCATTTTCTATCGATTTTATTTCTGGCATTGATGATTTTGAGCATGTATCTAACTTTTTTAGGGGCCAGGTGCCAGAGGACTTAAATTTAACGCTGGTGGTAACGGGACACTTTACACTTGATCAGCAAGGTGCCCGAGTCAGTGCGATATTGGTAGAATGAAAAATGAACAGGGAAAAATGATTGCCCAATCATATGAGTATAGATATCAGGGTCGGCAGTACTTTGCAGGCGGCTTGCAGTCCGAACATTCTATAAGCTCTGGATTCCCGTTTTCGTGGGAATGACAAAAGCGCACGTGGGGAGTGACGAAAGAACACCAAGTGGAAACTCCTGTAATCAGACCCCACTCTCGATACTATCTGTTTTTATGGTGATGATTGCGGTTCCGTTATCGGCGGGCACGGCGGAAAGGCGCGGGCGAAAAGGGGTTTTGGTAGCGAGGCGCTTATGCACCTTGAAACGGGCGCTTGATACACTCTGGTGACCGTCAATACATGTTGTTGATAGGCCCTATACTCATCCGTATGAAGAGCTATGTCCTGGCCGGCATTCCGGCCTTGTGCGAGGGCTGCATGGTGATAAACGCGAAGTCGGATGTTGTGCATCAGGGCGATTGTTGCGCGTCGGAGGCGAAGGCCGAGATGAAACAAAAGCGAGTGGGGAATGCCTGCCGGGAGGCGACATGAAGACGCTTTCCAGTACCGGGTTTGCACTGTTTGGTGCCGTGCTGATTGCCATCAGCTTTGGACTTGCGCGCTTCGCCTTCGGGCTGTTTGTGCCGCCCATTCGCGCCGAACTGGCGCTAACGCCGTCGGTAATCGGCATTATCGGTGCGTTGCCGCTGATCAGTTTTTTGCTGGCGACACTGGTGGCGCCGATGGCCGCCGATCGCCTCGGAGCCCGCAATACGGCGGTGTTGTCTGCGGGCTTTGGTGTTGTCGGGCTGGCGTTGATCAGCCGGGCCGACAACGCGTTAGCGCTTGGCGCAGGGGTGTTTGCCTGTGGCATCTGCACCGGCCTGATGATGCCGGCACTCACGGCGGCCATGCAGGCGCTGGTAGCGCGTTCGTTGCACGGGCGCGTCAGCGCGGTCATGAACGCGGGTACCAGCATTGGAGTGGCGGTTGCGGTACCGGCGGTGCTGCTGATGGCCGGCGCCTGGCGTTTTGCGTATGTCTCTTTTGCCGTGCTGGCGGGCATCGGCATGGTGTCTGCCTGGTTCTTTATTCCTTCTGTGTCACGGATCACGCCAACAGACGCGGCGCCGCCGCCTGCCGTCAGTGCATTGCAGTGGTCTCGTCTGTTCAGGCTGTCGTTGTTTGCCTTCCTGATGGGCTTTATCTCGTCGGCATACTGGATTTTCGCCCCCGACCTGATGGCCACCCTCGGCGACCTGCCGTCTGGCGCAACCGGCTGGCTGTGGCTGGCGGTGGGCATTGCCGGTCTTGGCGGGGCCGTAATAGCCGATCTGGCCGATCGCAACAATCCACCCATTACGCACGCGCTGATGCTGGTGATGTTGTCTGCAAGCCTGGCTCTGTTGGCGGCCAGCCCCGGCCAACTGGTGCTCAGCGCATTTTCTGCCCTGGTGTTCGGCCTGGCTTACATGAGTCTGACCGGGCTTTATTTGATGACCGGCATTCGGCTGCTGCCGGGCCGACTGTCGATGGGACCTGTGCTGCCATTCATGGCCGTGGCACTGGGGCAGGCGGCCGGCTCACCGGTGGTTGGGGTGCTGATACATGAATTCGGCTACGCCGATGCGTTTGCCACCTTTGCCGCGGTTGGTATTCTGGTGTCCCTCTTGTCGCCGCTGTACCCGCGCTACCTTGACCCGGAGCCCGAGCATGAAGAGGTTGAAGAGATCAAGGACGAAACCGGCCTGCAGGCGGCGTTCGATTACCAGCTTCAGGACGAGGAAGGCGAGCCGCTCACGCCCGTCATGGAAGAGGATGAAAACCTTTTTCCGACCCAGAACGCCGAAGATAAACCATGAGACTTGGCCCGATTTTGCTGCCGGCAACACAGCAGTGCGGTGGAGGTAACCTGCGCAACCACAAGGGGTAATCGCCGGTATATCCGGTTTGGTTTAAAATCCGGCACCGGTGTGCCAGACCGGCATAGCGGCGGCTGATAAAGTGCCATGCAGAGCCGTTTACTGCCTTTTTCGAGGCAGAAAGTCGCAGAAATTGGCAGTTATCTGCTACTCATCCATGTAGAATACGCTTTTAAAAGCTCATTCAGCTTTATTCTTGAACTCTTGAGTGCACTTCTGTAGGAAATCCATGAAAAAGACTATCGCGTTAACTCACCCCAAGCTGCAACCTGCTCGCCTGGTGGACTCAATCAAGCATGATATTAAAAAGTACCTCAACAGAGAGCGTCGCAAGTCGCTGCCCGCCGGCATGGACTACTGGACCTTCGATTGTCGTTTTGGTGCCTCTGAAGCGGCAGCAGAAGCGATCTTTACCTCTGAAATCAACAAGCATATCGATGCAGCCGTAGCGCAGGAACTGCCCGAATTCTATGTCGAGATTCTTGCCCGCGCGTGTAACCACCAGCCGAAGTCGGCTGTTGCGGACGACGCCGAAGCCTGATCAGACCCGGCCACAAGACGCTTATCGCAGCCGATAGGCGTGCAAGGTGCAGCGGGCAGGCCCGGGGTGAAGCCGCACATGTTTAACCAACGCCTGCCTGTTTACGCTGCCCTTCGCGGATTGAGTCGGGGCTCCTTTTTGGCATAGCCCTGATGCTTTTTTGACTCCGGCACCCGTGCCATAGCGTCCCGTTCCCTTCATTTTTCCATCCGAGCAAGGCTGTACAAAATTCACCCAACTGACAAACAAACCTCTCTTCCCACACTAAAATACTGTATATTCTGCCCTCATTTTTTTGACTGTAGCGACTCTACAGAGGATCTCTCATGCAATTTTCATCTTTAGATTTGGCCCCGGATCTGCAACGCGCTCTTGTGGAATGTGGCTACAGTGCAATGACTCCCGTACAAACTCAGGCCATTGTGCCGGCCCGTCGCGGTAAAGACTTGCAGGTAACCGCGCAAACCGGTACCGGTAAAACCGCCGCCTTTGCCGTGCCCGTGCTGCAACGCATGCTGGACAAGCCCAAGGCAACCGTTGAGCGTCGCCCTCGCACCTTGATCCTGACACCAACCCGCGAACTGGCCGAGCAGTTGGCCGACGCCATTAATGGCTACGCGAAGTTTGTGCCCATCAGCGTAACGGCCCTGTACGGTGGCGTTAAAATGGGTGGCCAGGCCAACAAGTTAAAAGCAGGCGTTGATATCGTGATCAGCACCCCCGGCCGTTTGATGGAGCACCTTACCCTGGGTAATGTGACCTTGAGTGACGTTGAATTTGTGGTACTGGATGAAGCCGACCGCATGCTGGACATGGGCTTTATCACCGATGTGCTGAAGTTGATGCAACTGACCGCGCCCAAGCGCCAAACCCTGCTGTTTTCTGCCACCACTTCACCGGCAGTCAACGAGTTGTCACACAAGGTGCTGAATAATCATCAGCAGATCCGCGTGACCAAAATCAACAGCACGGCCGAGACCGTAAGACATGCGGTGTATGCGGTAGAAGAAAGCCGCAAAATCGAATTGTTCGAACAGCTGCTGGAAGAGAAAAACTGGTTCCAGGTGTTGGTGTTTACCAGTACCAAGGAGCAGGCCGAGCGACTGCTGGCCGGTCTGAAAAAGAAAAAGATTGAAGCGGCAGTGTGTCATGGCGATAAAAGCCAGGGTTCAAGACGCCGTGCCATTGCCGATTTTAAATCCGGTAAACTCCAGATTCTGATCGCCACCGAAGTGGCGGCCCGTGGTCTGGATATTCAGGGCCTGGATTATGTGGTGAACTTCAACCTGCCGTATTTGCCGGAAGATTACGTGCACCGTATCGGTCGCACCGGTCGGGCAGGGGCGAAAGGCACTGCCATTTCCTTTGTGAGCCGTGAAGAAGAGCAAACCCTGGAGCGTATTAAAAAGCTGATTGGTACCGACATCAAACGTATCATCAAGCCGGGCTTTGAAGTGAGTGACCGTGGTTCACTGTTGAAAACCATCTCGCGCAAGGTGTTGTCCGGGCGTTCAAACAAAGCCAGTGAAACCGTGATTGAGCTGGAAGGTTCAGGTAACGGCAAGTTTAAAGGCAAACCCCGCCGCGCCAACAGCGGTAATGAAACGGGCGGCAAGACCACGGCGAGACCCGTGCGCCTGAAAAAGACCAATAACGGCAAAAGCACCGGTCCGAAGAAAAAAATATTACGCGGCAAGCGTGCCGAACAACACTCACGTTAAGCTCTTTTCGTTGTGAGTGAAGCCGGTGCCGCCCACATGGGTCTCTCATGGGCGGCACCGGCCTATGTATATCAATAGCGGGGAATATAATGCCTGGTATCGCCCGGTCGGCTCACACCATCAATGATGATTTTGTGGCACCTGTGTGTGACGATGTTGTGGTGATTCTCTATCAGGATGACGACATTCTGTTGATCAACAAACCCAGCGGTCTGCTCAGTTTGTCGGGTAAAAATCCGCTCAATCGGGATTCGGTACACTATCGTCTGGTCAACGGCCAGGCCGGAGTGACGCCTGCCTTTCCCGAGGCCAAGTTACCGCATCGGCTGGATTTCGGCACCTCGGGCATCATGGTGGTGGGGTTGAATGCGGGGTCTGCACAACACCTCAATAACCAGTTTCAGACGCGAGCCATTCAAAAGCGGTATCTGGCCATGCTGGATGGTTGGATGGCAGACGATCAGGGGCTGATCACCGCCGCCATCGCGAAAGATAAACAGCATTTTCCTCGCGTAAAAATTTGCCACACCAGCGGCAAGGCCGCCACCAGCGAATATCGGGTATTACAGCGTCTGGAGCAACCGCGCCGCAGCCGGGTGCAATTTACCCCGGTTACCGGCCGTACCCATCAGTTACGCATTCACAGCCAGGCCATAGGCCATCCCATTCTGGGCTGTGATCTTTATAACAATGAACAGAGTGAGCAAATGGCCGATCGGTTGCTGTTGCACGCCAGTGATTTATATTTTGCACACCCTGCCAGCGGCGAGCCCTTTCATGGACACTGCCCTTGTCCGTTTTAATCAGAAACACACCAAACATACGGAACAGATTCAATAAACAATGATCAATAGCCGACCCAACTCAGCAGGCCGCCTGTGAAAATACCCAAACGCCTACAGCCTCTCGTCGAAGACGGTTTAATCGATGACGTGCTCAGCCGCCTGATGAGCGGTAAAGAAGCCGACATTTTTGTTGTTCGCTGTGGTGAGCATATTCGTTGCGCCAAGGTTTATAAAGACGCCGCTAAACGCAGCTTTAAAAAGGCGGCGCAATATCAGGAAGGGCGAAAGGTGCGCGGTGGCCGGCAGGCTCGCGCCATGGAAAAGCGTTCAAGCTATGGCCGCCAGCTGGAGGAAAAAATCTGGCAGAATGCCGAAGTCGATGCCTTATCCGCGTTAGCCAATGCCAATGTACGTGTACCCAACACCTTTGGCTGTGTTGATGGCGTACTGCTCATGGAGCTGGTGACCGACGCCGAGGGCGATGTTGCTCCACGACTCGGTGAAGTGACCATGTCGGAACAGCAGGCGATGGAAGATCACGCGCTGATGATGCATTACATCAAGCTGATGCTGTGTGTGGGCATTATTCACGGCGACTTGTCCGAATTCAACGTGCTGGTGGATGATCAGGGCCCGGTGATTATCGACCTGCCCCAAGCGGTGAATGCCGCCGCCAACAACAGCGCCCAAGCCATGTTCGCCCGCGACGTCAACAATATGCGACGTTACTATGGCGAGTTTGCTCCCGCCTTGTTACATACCCAATATGCCAAGGAAATGTGGGCGCTGTTTGAAGAGGGTAACCTGACGCCCAATTCCACACTCACCGGTGAATTTGAAGATAGCGGCGATAACGCCGATGTAGACTCGGTGCTGGAAGAAATACAAGCGGCGAGGGAAGAAGAGCAGGATCGCAGAGAGCGCATACGTGAAGCGGCCGAAGATGCCTGAATTTAAAACAAGGCATGCAGAGCAATAAATCGACTCACGCTTTCGAGCGTTATTTATCGCGCCATGGTCGGTGATGGCGAGGCTGATCATGCGGCAGGGCGTTATGCTACAGCCAACGGCATGACCGCTATGTTTGGTGCAGTTGAAAAAGTGCAGGTGAAAAGATGACAAAAATCTGGATGTTGTTGATGTTCCTGGTGCTGGTCGCTGCCGTGACGGCGGCAGAGCCGGCAAGCCCGGTCTTGAAGCTGACATTGCCCACCGGCCAGACGGTGGTGGTGGCAGAAGGTGAGCTGGAAGCACGATCCATCGGCAGCTTCAGCGTGCGACTTTATCAGGCCGCGGTAGCACCGGATGAAACGACGTTTTTCCTTGCCGGTATCATTCGGCCTCGCGATGGCGTGCTTGAAAAGGCCGTTGTTGCGGATGTGGTGGGTGATGATCGGCCCGAGATCATTGTTATTGCGCGTTCGGTAGGCACAGGCAGTTTCCAGTCCGCATATGTATTTGAATTTACTGAGAATACACTGCGCTTTCGCACCCAGCTAGACGGACTCGTCGCCGATGAAGACCCAATCGCGGCGTTACGCACTTCCACCGCCAAGGGTGACTAGCGCCACCAGGCGACCCATTTACGTTATGCTTCACTTATCCGCCGGGCTTAGGGATAAGCTCATGAAACGTAACCATAAGTTGAGTCAGCCGAGATGCCGGAAAAAACCTTGTCAATATTTGAGCGTTATTTAACCCTATGGGTTCTGCTTTGCATTAGTGCGGGCATCATGCTGGGAAAAGTGGCGCCGGGTGTGGCGACTACCTTGAATGATCTCTCCATTTATCAAGTTTCCATTCCGATTGCGGTGTGCCTGTTTTTCATGATGTATCCCATCATGGTGAAAATTGATTTTGCTCACGTGCTCAAGTCCGCGAAAACCCCCAAGCCGGTATTGTTAACACTCTTCATCAATTGGGCCATCAAGCCATTCAGCATGTTCGCCATCTCGTACTTCTTCTTGGGTTACCTGTTCAGAGATTTCCTGCCGGGTACAGAAACTCTGGCCAATGGCGAAGAAGTGGAATTGTGGCGAAGTTATATAGCAGGAACGATTCTACTGGGCATAGCCCCTTGCACGGCCATGGTGTTGATGTGGGGGCATCTGGCCAAGGGTAATGACGGGCTCACCCTGGTAATGGTGGCAATAAACTCGTTGATGATGCTGTTTCTTTACGGCCCATTGGGGGGCTTGCTGTTAAACATAAATTCCATGCCGGTGCCCTGGCAGACCATGGTGCTTTCGGTTGCTGTCTATGTGGCGTTGCCGCTGGTCGCCGGCTATTTCTCCAGAAAAATCATAATAAACCATAAAGGCATCGAGTGGTTTAATGAGTATTTCCTGCGCTGGCTAACGCCGGTCAGCATCACGGCGCTGCTGGTGACCTTGATCCTTCTTTTTTCATTCAAGGGGGATGTCATCGTAAGCAATCCACTGACCATTCTATGGATTTCAATTCCGCTGATAATACAAACGCTGTTGATTTTTTCACTGGGGTATTTTGTGTTCTCGAGATGGCTGAAGTTAAGCTATTGCGACGCAGCACCCGTATCGTTGATTGGCGCGTCCAATCACTTTGAAGTGGCGATTGCGACGGCGGTCATCTTGTTCGGCCTGTCTTCCGGTGCCGCACTGGCCACCGTAGTGGGCGTGTTAATCGAAGTGCCCTTGATGCTTATGCTGGTGTCATGGTGTAAACGAAGCCGGCACCTGTTCAACGATGAGTAAGTCCCAATGTAGACATTGAATCGTTAACGTGGCCATCGGGCCGTGATTCCATCGGCAGAGCGGGAGGAGTGTGATGAGCAAGTGGTTGGCAATGTGCTTGATGGTGGCTTCTATCGGTGTTCAGGCCGGTAATGGCAAGCAGCAAGGTGCGCAGGCGGAGGCGCTCTGTTCCGAGTCATGGAGCCAAGCGATAGAACAAACCGTCGCTACGGGTGACGGACAGGGCCATGGCCCGGATGTCGGCTCTGACGAATGGAAGTCGGTCATCGAATTCAAGCTCGGTATTCGTGGGCAGCCACAAGTGCCACCGCGTAACAGTGCCGCCTGGTGTCAGTATATCGATCGGCAGGTGAGGGGCAGTGACTCTGTTTATTCCGGCAATGGCGTCACTCATGGCACCGCTCATGGCTCGACTGAGCACCAAGGTCCTTCATTCGCCTGTAACCAGATCAAGGCGGGCAGTATCGAGGCGATGGTTTGCGAAGACGAGGCCTTGTCTGCGCTTGACCGTACCCTGGCCGGTGTTTACGCCGCTGCGTTGAACAAGGCGAGCAATGAGCATCCGCCGATGCTGAAGGCAGAGCAAAGAGGCTGGATCAAGGGCCGCAACGACTGCTGGAAAAGCGACGACAAGCGGGCATGTATTGAGAGGGCATATCAGCGCCGCATTGCCGAGTTGCAGGCTAGCTACCGGCTGGTGCCCCATAAAGGGCCGTTTCGATTCGTATGTGACGGTAACCCGGCGAACGAAGTGATAACCACTTTCTTTGAAACCGAGCCGCCGACGCTGATGGCCGAGCGTGGCGACAGCGTTTCTCTGATGTTTCTGCAACCCAGCGCCAGTGGTGCCAAATATCAGGGCCGCAACGAGTCTTTTTGGGAACACCAGGGTGAAGCACGGATCACCTGGGGGTACCAGGCTCCCGTAATGGATTGTCAAAGGGCGCCGTGAGGCAAGGGCTGTGCTTCAAACGGCCGGCTTGTTCAGCCGGGCCGTGTTAACCATTCAATGATGAAGGTTGTAAATGGTGGGGTCGTAAGGCTCCAGTTCGTATTTCGATTCCAGAAAGGTGACCAGATCAACGAGTTCCGATACCGTCATGACATCGTTGTAGACCGGCATCACCGATTTGCCGTCAACCTGAATCGACGACATGTCGTGGCCTTTGGCCAGTTTGTGTGAAGGGTTGATCACCGAGGTGACCAGCTCGCCGTAGGTTTTTAGGCTCTTGCCTTTGCCGCCCAGGGCGACAGACAGTTCCCATTCCCCCTCCGGTCGTTCATATCCGTCCAGGATATGGCAGCTCAGACACTGCATATCCATAAATACCTGCTCCCCCTGCGCGATATCGCCGGGCGGCAGACTGAAGGCCTTCGAGCTTTGGTCACAGCCGCTCAGCCCAAGAGCCACCAGCGAAATAATGAATAGTTGCGAGCGTTTCATGTCAATTTACTCCCTGTAGGCAGTGTGCACCGGATGAAATTCCAAGGGCATCAGGCTCAGTTTAGAGCAAGGAGCAGGCGCATGGGGCCGATGAGCAATAAACACGGGTGCTGGCGATGGGCCGAGCCTCATCTGTTCAGCCATGCTCGGGCAATACATCTGCAAACACAAAACCGTCGCGGTGGACGGTGTCGCCGATGCGAATATCGATTTTGTGCCGGAACATGGGGCCGTCAAACACAAAGCTGTGAAACTCGCCGTTTTCGCCGCAGTGGTCGGTGCCTTCGGGCAATTCGGCCAGCAGGGCCGGGCTTAGCTCCTGGCCGGCAAGGTGCTCGGGGACTTTTTTCGGATCCAGGCAGGTGATCACGGTGCGCAGGCCGCCGGCAAACATCTGGCCGGGCAGGGTATCGGTTGGCGTGCCCCAGATGGGAAACACGGGCTCAATGCCGGTGCCGATCAGTTGTTGCTCCCGGTACCGGCGCACATCTTCCAGCAGCAGGTCGCCAAAGCCGAAACAGTCGATGCCGCGAGCTTTGGCGCCGTCGATAAAGTCGGTCATGCGTTGGTTATATTGTTCGTTGCTGCAGGGGAAGGGGAGATAAATGATTTCCAGCGGCAGGCCGATGCTCTCTGCCTGTCGGCGCAGCAGCTCGGCCCGCACGCCGTGCATGGCGACCCGCTCGAATTCTTCGTTGACGGTGGTGAACAGGCCCACCACCTCGAACGCGGGGTTTTGCTGCAGGGTGTGCAGGGCCCAGGCGCTGTCTTTGCCACTGCTCCAGGACATCAGGGTTTTTCTGATCATGTTGTTCCTCAAGGTTACCGACGCCACAGGCCGGCACAGTATGATATGCCGATGTTATCACCAATGAGGCTGCTTGAGGTGCTGGCGCTACCGGGAGCTGGCGGTTGTCATATCGGTTAACCCAGTCTTTTTATATAGTCGTTCTGTTCGGGCAGGGTAAAGGCCTTGGGTCGTACCGCCTTGATCTGCTCCCGTGCCTGTTGCGGCTCTACCCCCAATGCCCTCAACAGACGATAGGCAATCAGACTGGCTCGGCCCGAGCCGGTCATGCAGTGGATCACCACATCCTTGCCGTGGGTCAGCTGAGTCAGCATGGCCAGCTGATTGGCCTGCCATTTGTCTTCGCAGACCAGATCCGGCACCTCGTCTTCATGAACGGGCAGATGCAGCCAGCGCATTCCGAGGGAAGTGACCAGCTCGGGAAGCTGACTGACGTTTTTTTCTTCCAGCTCCGCCTCCGTGGTCAGGCTGATCACGGCACCGGCGCCGTTGTTATTCAGCTGAGTCAGGCTGTCGGTTAGGGAGACGTGTTGAGTGCCGGGGCAGGGAGTCAGGGCCAGGCGGCCGGGCCTGGGCGTGTCGAGATACCATACCGGATGAAGATTGGCTGAATTCATGATGGCTCCTTGAGGTTGAGTGGCGGTTTTTGCCGGTGACTCTTTCAACTGTAGAATGAACGCGAGGAGATTTGAAAATCATGTAAAATATGGGCAGCTTGGCGTGCCTACTTACTCAGTACAGGAATACAGATGAACATTGACAAGGTCGAGAGCGTTAACAGCCCTTGCATCAAACAGTGCGCACTCGATGAGCATGAGGTATGCCGTGGCTGTTATCGCAGCATCTCGGAAATCATCGGCTGGGGTGACAAGTCGAATGAGCAGAAGAGACGGATTCTGGCCAATTGTGCTCAACGCATCGAAGGGTTGGCGGTGATCCGGTAACCATCAAAAAAGCCAGCCTGCAAGGGGCTGGCTTGTATGGCTTATGCCGGCAGGGTGTCAGTAATTGAAGCCCATACCCAGTACGTAAGCCCAGGCACCGTCGTCAATGTTATCCTCGGCACTGTCGCCGCTGTCGAACAAAAACTGGTATTCGGCACGGGCCAGAATGAAGGTAGAAGGGAGCACATAGTATTTAAGACCCAGCTCCAAACCGGCGATACCGGTGTCTTTTACGCCATCACCATAAATGCCACCCAGCGAGGCACCGACAAAGGGGCGCGCCTGATGCTGGCCAAAGTGGTAGTCCACATAACCTCGGGTGCTGCCGTTCCAGACATCGTCACCATTATCTACACTGGCGTAGTTGATGCTCTGGCGTACCCCGGCCACGGTTTGGTCGGATAAAAACCAACCCACATCACCCGACACACCAAAGGTACCGTTATCAAAATCCTTGCTGCTGGTACCTGCACCGGACAGGGTAAACTCCCGATCGCCCGCTTTGGGACCAAACTCATGAGATGACATACCTTGGGCTTGGATATAGGCGGGGGCCAGCGAGGCGCTGACGCAAAGTGCAATTGAAAACTTCTTGATCGTATTCATGAGAAACTCCTTGAATGGACCCATCATAAAAACACTAACCAAGCACTCAAATCGTCCGGTCGGTTATTCGGAGCTTGTCCGGAAATACGACATTAAAATAGACACACTTGAGACTATTTGCTGTTTTCTTTCAGTCTGCAGACGTTAACAGGCTGGTTTACTATCCTAATACACAGCTTCTTGGTAACCAACCGTTAATTTAATGGTGTCAATTGTAAAGACAAATCAACATGGTGTGGTGCATCGTATCGTTTAGTGTTTCTCCGTGCCATTGGCTAATTACAAACACCACATAGATGTAGGCAGGGAGGAAGGATATGTCAATATTGAAACCGTGGTCGCTTTATGGCTAGGTGTTTCAGGTCGGCACCTGTCGGTGTCGGCGTTCCATGCCCCGTTGTCTGGTGGTCTGCTGTCAATCACCGCAATAAGGAGAGTTCCCATGAATGAGAGAGAGCTGTATCAGAAAAAGGCCCAAGCGAAGCTGGATGAATGGAAGGCAGAGCTGGACAAGCTCAAGGCCCAGGCATCGTCGGCCAGTGCCGACAAACAACTGGAACTGAACCGGCACATCGACGATCTGGATGCAAAAATCGAACAAAGCGAGCGAAAACTGGAAGAGTTGTCCAACAGCAGCGAAGAAAGCTGGGAGTCGATAAAACAGGGCTTTGAGAGTGCCTGGACCACGCTCAAGGGCTCTTTCAAGGATGCCGCCGACAAATTCAAGTAACACTCTCGTCTGGGTCCGTGTTGGACCCAGACGTCATGCTTTCAATGATCCATCCCTGCATCTTCCTCGGTGATGAGGCCTCACGCCCTTTATTTCGTTCATCAGGTTTGTCTGAAATATTCTTAAGTTATTGACCTTGCTGCAGATGCTATAGTTTTATGCGACTGGCGTTTAGCCGAGGGTAACAGCCAGCCCGAACTTTTAGTCTGACGCTTTAGCCGAAAACAAGGATGTGATGATGGCAGACTCCAGTATTTCCCTGTTGTGGAAACAATTTTATGAAAGCCTGACCGATACCGGCGATGCGCTGGGGGTAAGCGGGCTCAATTGGCAGGACTTGGCGGTCGTTGCCGTGGGGCAGTTGCTGGTTTCCGTGATGATACTGGTGCTGTTTGGTACCGTCTATTGGCTGCTGGCCAGTCTGCTCAAGCTGATACTGGGACGCGCCAACTATGGCATGCGGCCTTTTTGGGCGGCCAGAACCGTGCTCCGCTACCTGTTGGGGCTGGCGGCCATTGTGGCTATTCTGGCGCAATACGGTGCCCCCGACGGTGTGCTCAAGGGGGCCGCCCGGGCCGGACTGATGGCACTGGCTTTTTATGTGCTCTGGTTGCTGTTGTCTCGCGGCCTTACCTCCAGCCTGTCACGGCATCATATCGACTCGTCACTGGAGCAACTGTGCAAGAACACCTTGTCGGTCTCGCTTATCGCCATGGGCGCCATTACCGTCATGGCGCAGTTCGGCTTCGATGTGCTCTCTATCGTTGCCGGTCTGGGGATTGTGGGTATCGCGGTCGGTTTTGCCGCCCAGTCTACCCTGGCCAACTTTATTGCCGGTATCACCCTGCTTATCGAGCGGCCGTTTCGCATCGGTGACTGGGTACAGATCCGCGGTGAAGAGGGGCGGGTGGTGCGCATCGCCTTTCGCACCACCTGGCTGCGCACCCGGGATAATATTTTTACCATGATCCCCAACGAAAGTGTGGCCACCTCGGACATCATCAACTTCAGCGCCGAAGGGCCGACCCGCATTCGCATTCCTCTGGGCATTGCCTATAAGGAGTCGGTCGAGCAGGCGCGGGCGGTGATCATGCCGCTGCTGAGTGCCCATCCCATGGTGATCACCAACGACCGGATGCCGCCCAGGGTGCAGCTACGCGAACTGGCGGATTCGTCGTTGAACCTGAGTGCCCAGGTGTGGGTACGGGCGGAGGATGTGGAAGTGAAGGGCCGTATCTCCTGCGAGTTGCTGGAGAGCATCAAGCAGGGGCTGGATGACGCCGGTATTGAAATGCCCTTTCCTCACCTGCAGCTGTTTATCGACGAGGCCAAGGGGCTGGCGCCCTGGCTTGACCGACAGGGCAAGACGAAGGAGTCAAAAACCGAACCGGATACGGAGTGATCCTGATATCGGTGTTATGCCCGTAGCTGCCGCTTCAGCCGGCAGGCTTGGTAGCGGCAGGTAATACTCAGCCCTGTCGGTCAAGCTCTGCCGCCAGCTGATCGGCGACCCGATCCCAGGCGGTGGCCAGGGCGCGTACCAGGGCCGGATAGCCGTCTTCGGTCAGCGGTTGTTCTACCCGAAAACCGGTCTGTTTAAGCAGGCGACCGCTGCCATCCAGCAGTTGCCATTGGCCCTCGGCCAGCGCCATGCCGTCATGATGGCCCTGAAAACGACTCATCCGAATTCGGACGTCCCTTACCGGTACGCCCTCCAACATCGGTTGGCCTTTGCCCACCACCTGCGACCGGGGCAGGCTGAGCGTCAGCCGCTGCGTGAGCCGTTGCTGCAGTTGCTCGCCAATATCTTCGGCCCACAGGTGCTGGCGCGCCTGATATACCTCGATATCGTTCAACTGCATCACGATACCCTCACTGTCCAGATGACCGGCGATGCCGACCGGCGCCACGCTAATGGCCAGGGCATGTGGGTATTGCTTTGCTGGTGTGGTGGACGGCAGCAAATAGCTGGCTGGCGCGGCATCGCTGCCGGCGCACCCGCTCAGGCCCAGCAGCAAGGGGCCGAGCAGCAGGCTGAATATCAGGCCGGGCAGTAACGTCGGCTTGCTGCGAAAAGTCGTTATCATTTGTTGGCCCTCGGTTGTGGGTCTTCGGTGAGTTTCTTGTCAAAGATCAGCGCGTTGGGCTGATCGTTCAGGGTACGTACCACCGGCTGCAGATCCCGCATCAGTTTTTCCAGTCGCGACAGGGTCTGGGTCAGCTCGTGGTAGCCCTGCGAGTCGGGAGCAAAGCCCTGCAGGGTATCGCGCAACTGGCGCATGGTGGTGTTCACGTTTTCCGGCAGCTGGCTGGTGGCCGGGTCCGCCAGTAATGCATCGACCGAGGTGGCAATGCCGTTGACCTTGTCCATGGTCTTCTGGGTGCTGGCCAGGGTCTGGTTGAGGGTGTCCAGCACCGGCTCAATTTGCAGCTTGTTCAGCTTGTCCAGCAGGTTGGACACCTTCTGTTCAATCTGGGCGAAGCCACCGGAGGTGGTGGGAAACACCTGTTTTTGCACAAAGGTCATACGCTGAAAGGGCACCGCGTCTTTATAGAAGTTGAGATCCACAAACAGGGCACCGGTAAGTAGGTTACCGGCCTTGAGCGAGGCGCGCAGGCCATGATCAAACATGCGATCCAGCCGCTGTTGCCACTGTTCTGTATCCACGTCCTGCTCGGTGTCGTCGAAGCGCTGGGGTTCGATGCGGATCAGCACCGGAATGGCAAAGCGGCTGAGCGAGTCGGGCTGAGGCGCGGTAAAGTTCCAGGGCACGCTGACCACGGTACCGATGCGCACCCCCCGGTATTCCACCGGGGCGCCGGGGCTCAGGCCACGCACCGTATCGTCTACCAGCATCACATATTCCAGATACTGGCCATAGCGGCCTTCTTTTGCACTGTCTTCATCGTTGAACAGCACGTAGTTGGCGCCTTCCCTGGCCTGGCGGCCGATAGAGGCATTTTCGGGCACGCCGAAGGTGATGCCACCGCCGATCAGCGACTCCAGCGAAGCGACATTCACCTTGAACCCTTCCGAGTCCAGCCGCACATCCACCCCGGAGGCGGTCCAGAAACGGGTGGTGCTGGTGACCAGTACCTCGTAGGGAGACTGGATATAAAGCCGATGGCGCATTTCCCGCTTTTCCGGATCGAAATGGCTGTCTTCCACCCGGCCGACCGTATACCCCTGATAGGTCACGGGATCGCCGGTGGAAATGGCATTACCCACCTGGCTTATCAGGTTGATGCGCAACCCTTCCGCATCGGGCGGCGCCACCGGCGGTTGCTCCAGCACGTCGAATATCTCTTTGGTCTCTTCGCTGCTACCGGGCAACAGCTGAATGTAGGCCCCGGACAACACGGTGCCCAGGCCGCTGACGCCCTCGCGACCGATGCGCGGCTTGACCACCCAGAACCGGGTATCCTCGTTGAGCATGTCTTCTGCCTGGGGGCTCATGCGGGCGGTGATCTCCGCATGTTCGAGATCGTCCGACAGCCGGACTTTCTCTACCCGGCCCACTTCCACATTGCGGGTCTTGATCAGGGTCTTGCCGGCTTCGATGCCTTCGGCATTATCCATGATCAGGGTGATGGTCGGGCCCAGCTTGCTCAGGTTATCGTAAATCATCCAGGCGCCAATCAGCAGGGCCACCAGAGGCACTATCCAGATGGGAGAAAGAGAACGCTGGGGCCGTCGTTCGGCGCGCACGGGGTCAGACATGAGAAGATTCCTTGGATGGACCCTGAGGTCCGGTAGCAGATAAGTCCGGGGGAGTGGGTGAGCCGGCGCCCTGCCAGATGCTGCGCGGGTCGAACATCATGGCCGCCAGCATGGTCAGTACCACCACTGTGGTAAAGGCCAGGGCACCGGCGCCGGGCTCGATGGACATGATGGAGCCGTTACGGATCAATGCCACCAGAATGGCGACCACAAACACGTCCACCATGGACCAGCGGCCGATAAATTCGGTAATGCGATAGAGGCGAATACGGCTCATCTGGCTCAGGGGGCGCTGTTGCCGGCGCACCACATAACAGAGCCACAGCAGGGCCAGCATCTTGCTGACCGGCACCAGCACGCTGGCGACAAAGATGATCATGGCAATGGGAAAGTCTCCGTCCTGGAGAAACAACAACACGCCGCCGATGATGGTAGAAGGCGTGGTATCGCCCAGTGACGTGGTGATCATGATGGGGTAGAGGTTGGCCGGCAGGTACATCACCACCGAGGCGACCAGCAGCGCCAGGGTGACCTGATTACCGGCGTGATAAGGATGCAGCGGCTCGCCGCACCGTCGGCAGCGGCCCTTGCCGCCTGGTGGCAGCCGATTGACCAGGCCGCAGGTGTGGCAGCCGCAGAGACCCTGTTCGGAGGCGGCCACGCCCACTCTGACGCCGGACGGCGCCAGGGGCTCTTTATCGAGCGAAAACCACAGCCAGTCGCTGTCCACCGACTGGGTGGTCAGCAGCAGCAAGAGGGCGTAGACACAGAAGGACCAGAACGACAGCCCCAGCTCGACGTGAGCCATGCCGATGATTTTGATCAGGCTGACCAGGGTGCCGATCACGAACACATCGGCCATCATCCAGGGGGTCACATGACGCAGGGTGCGGGCCAGCTGTCGGCTGCGGGGCAGGGGTCGCTGCAGAATCAACCCCAGGCACAGCCAGGTGAGGCTCAGCAGATAGATGGTGGGCAGCACTATCACGGTAAGCAACACGCTCAGGGCCACCAGAGGTTGATGCATGCCGATGAGGGTCGAGGCGGTTTCGGTCAGCTCGATACGATTACCGATGCCGCTGATGTCGAAACTGATAAAGGGAAAGGCCACCGACAGGGCCAGGGTGATCAGGGTCGCGATGGCCAGCGCCAGGCTGCGCTCGGCCGGGTTGGTATGTCGGCGCACCAGGGTGTGGCCGCAGCGCGGACAATCGGCTTTTTCACCCGACTTGAGCGATGGCAACGCCAGCAAGAGATCGCATTCCCGACACACGCGCAAGCGCCGCCGCGACACGGTGGGGCGACCATGTCGATGCGCGGTGGGGGCCGGTGCGGTACTGTTTTCTTCGGGCAATTTTTCTTCAGGCAATGAGGGGACGCCTCCGGAATACTAGCAGTGAGTGCTTGATACTACGACAGTTTTCAACCCTGCTCCAGCATCCTGTCGCCGAGTGGCCGGGGAGTCGTGTCGGTATGTCGGCTCTGTTAGCGCGGCCGCTTCATCGAGAACCGGTTGTTCGGTTAATGATTGATCTATAACCATTTAAATATCGTGGCTTTTCTTTATAATGGTCGACTTGTTATTTACTCCCGTTTTGGAAACTTCAATGAGTCACACCCGCGCCATGACCTTGCTGTTGGTCGATGACAGCAAGGTTGCTCGCCTCAGCCTGATGCGTCAACTGAACGCCCTTCCCCTTGAATTCGAGATATTACAGGCGGCGTCGGCAGACGAAGCGCAGGCGCTGATGCAGGAGCGACAGGCCGATGCGGCGCTGATCGATTTCAATATGCCCGGGCGGGATGGCATAGCGCTCGCCATCGAGTTTGGTCAAAGTCATCCAACCATGAAACTGGCGCTGGTGACGGCCAATATTCAGGACGCCCTGATGCAACGGGCGCAAGAGCTGGGCATGGCCTTTCTGGGAAAACCGACGCGTCCGGACGATCTGGCCCGGTTTATCGAGGGCGTCGCATGACATGGGTGCTGACCGACGATGAGCATGATGTCATCGTCGAACTGATGAACATTGGCGTCGGTCGTGCCGCGAGTGCGCTGTCGCAACTGGTACAGGACGAAGTGCTGCTGTCGGTGCCCAGGCTGCAGTTTCTCGAGTCTGCCGATGCCAAGGAAATTTTTTGCCGTTCCATGCCGGACTTGCTGGCGGGGGTGATGCAGGATTTTCAGGGCTTCATGAGTGGCCGGGCGGCCCTGCTGTTTCCCGAAGAGCGCAGCCTTGAACTGGTACGGGCCATATTGGGTGCAGACATGTCGGCGGACGAAATTACCGAGCTGGAGCAGGAAACCCTGGCCGAGCTTGGCAATATTCTGCTCAACAACTGTCTGGCGACCCTGGCCAACCTGCTGAACCGGCAAATTCAGACCGATCTGCCCCAGGCATTCAATGTGGATACGCCGCACCTGCTGAACCGGCTATCGTCGCACGGTCAGGGTGACAGCTGCATGATCATGCTGGTGCAGATTGATTTCAGCCTGCGTGCGAATGATCTGCAGGGGTACCTGGCGTTTCTTATCGATTTGCATTCGGCGGATGCCTTTATTGAGGCGCTGCGCCTTTATCTGGCCGAACTGACGCAATGACGATGACGAATCCATCACGGATAGCAAACCGACAGCACATGAGCATGATGACGCTGGATTATATAGAAAGCGGTATCATGCTGCTGGACAGTGAGCGACGGGTGCGATTCTGGAATCAGTGGCTGGTGCGCTATACGGGCATTGATGCCGATACGGCCGGTGGCCAGCGGTTGGAGCAGTTGTTTGACGGCCCCTTGCCGCCCGTGGTGCTGTCGGCGATTGGTGATGCCTGCGAACATCGTTTGTCTCGTCTGCTGTCTCATCAGCTGCATACCCAGCTACTGCCGTTGCATGGCCGTACCGTGTCCGGTGCCCGCACTCCGATTCATCATTCCATGCTGCTACGCCCGCTGGACGATGCAGAAGGGCTGACACTGGTGCAGTTGCACGACACCACCAATGCGGTGCGGCGCGAGCGTCATTTGCGCGATAAAGAGCAGGCGCTGCGCAAGGTGCATCAGGTACTGACCGAAGAAAAACAGTTTATCGATACGGTACTCAAGACCATCAGTGCCCTGGTGGTGGTGACCGACACCCATGGCCGCATCGTCAACATCAACCGCAGTTGCGAGTTGCAGACCGGCGTCAATGAAGAAGAAGTACACGGCCAACCGCTGAAAATGCTGCTGGGTCTCGACAGCCTCAAACACCTGCCGGATGGTCGCGGCCACCATGATGAACCCCGGCCGTTTACCTGTCGCATGAGCAATGCCGGCGGAGAGTCGATGCATGTTCGCTGGACCATAAAAGCGGTGCGCGACGGTGATCAGCTGCTTCGTTATCTGATCTATACCGGACAGGACATTACCGAGCGGGAGCGGTCTGACGCCCTGTTGCGCCTGGAACGGGAAATGCTGGAAATGGCGACCGCCGGCGAGCAGCCCGCCAACATACTGACTCATCTGTGTTTGGCACTGGAACGACAACTGGATTGCTGCCGGGTGGCGGTGTTACAGATGGACACGAATGAGCGGTTGCGGGTTGACCATGCTCCCGGGTTGCCGGAGTCCTTCTCGCAGCGGCTGTATCAACTGCAGACCGACAGCCTGCTGCGCGTATTACGGCCGGGGTTGCAGCAGGGGCAGTTGCAGGTTTTTGTGGCGAAAGAGCCCGGTACGCATTGGCAATCCTGGCTGACGCTGGCACGGGATTATGAGATGAACGGCTGCTGGTTAATGCCGATTCAGCTCAGTACCCAAATGTCTCAGAGTCTGTTGGCGGTGTTTCCTCGTCATAAAAGCCATCCCGGCTTGCATGAGCAGATGGTGATTCAGCGCATTTCACATTTAACGGCACTGATTCTGGAACGACAGCAACAGCAGGAACAGATTCAGTATCTGGCGTTGCACGACTCCCTGACCGGCCTGGCCAATCGTAGCCTGCTCAATGAACAGCTGATGCGCAGCATTCATCGGGCCCGGCGTGAGCAACAGTCTTTTGCCCTGTTGTTTATCGATTTGGACGGTTTCAAGATGTTGAACGACACCCACGGCCACGACGCCGGCGATGCCTTGTTGACGGCGCTGGGCCAGCGGCTGATAAACCGGTTTCGCGCCACCGATTGCTGCGCCCGTATCGGCGGCGACGAGTTTGTGATCCTGCTTGATTCGGTTAACGATGAGAAGGTGACCCGGGATATTGCCGAGTCGATACTGGCGCTATTGTCTGCGCCCTTATCCTGGGGAGAGCATCAACTGCAGGTGTCGGCCTCTATCGGCATTGCGGTGTATCCACAAGACGGTGACAGTGCCGACGAGCTGTTGAGCCGCGCCGATAATGCCATGTACGGTGCCAAGGCCGGGGGCAAAGGGCGTGTTTGCCGGTTGGCCGATGAAGCAAGGAGCGAATGCCCATAGAGGCAGTCGTTTTGAGCGAGCGCAGGTGCTGACCGGAATGAATACGTGAACCGGTTGCGACCATAAACGAAAAAGGCCCCGCACTGCGGGGCCTTTTGCTATCTGATGGAGTAATCAGATAATGGCGGCGATGGCGTCACACAGGGCGTCGATGTTCGACTTGGTGATACCGGCCACGCTGATACGGCCGGAGCCGACGATGTAAATGCCGAATTCGTCTTTCAGGCGGGCCACCTGATCCTTGTTCAGACCGGAGAACGAGAACATGCCGTTCTGGCGGGCGATAAAGCTGAAGTCTTTATTCACGCCGCGGCTGGACAGCTTCTCCACGAACAGGGTGCGCATTTCCTGAATGCGATCACGCATTTCGGCCAGCTCCGCCAGCCAGTCCTGATACAGCTCGGGATCGTTGGCCACAATGGCAACCACGTTGGCACCATGAGACGGCGGGTTGGAGTAGTTGGCGCGGATAATGCCTTTCACCTGGCTGAACGAGGTGTTGGCGGTATCGGCGTCTTTGGCGACCAGGGTGAAGGCACCCACGCGCTCGTTGTACAGACCGAAGTTCTTGGAGAAAGAGCTGGCAATCATCAGCTCGACATTATGCTCGGCAAAGACCCGCAGGCCGAAGGCGTCTTCTTCGATGCCCCTGGCAAAGCCCTGGTAGGCGAAGTCGAACAGCGGCAGCCAGCCTTTTTCGGCAGACAATTTGGCCAGTTGTTCCCACTGCTCGGCGGTGGGATCGATACCGGTCGGGTTGTGGCAGCAGCCGTGCAGCAGCACCACATCACCGGCCTTGGCATGGGCCAGATCGGCCAGCATGGCGTCAAAGTCCAGATCCTTGGCGTCGGCGTTGTAGTAACCGTACTCTTTCACTTCCAGGCCGGCGGCGGTAAACACGGCTCTGTGGTTGGCCCAGGTGGGGTTGGAGATCCAGATGGTGTTGGTGTCGAGCTGACGAGCGATAAACTCACCGGCAATGCGCAGGGCACCGGTGCCACCGGGGGCCTGGGCGGTGCGGGCACGCTGGCTGGCAATAATGGAAGAGTCGGCGCCAAACAGCAGTTGTTGCACAACCTTACCGTAGGCCTCGACGCCTTCTATGCTGAGATAGTTTTTGGTGGTTTGCTCTTGCACCAGGCGGGCTTCGGCTTTTTTAACGCAGCGCAGTACCGGAGTCTGGCCGGCTTCGTCTTTATAGATGCCCACGCCCAGGTTGATTTTGTCGGTACGGGGATCTTTGCGGAAAGCATCGGTCAGGCCCAGGATGGGGTCGGCCGGTGCAGCAGTGACCTTCTCAAACATAGTCTTGTTAAATCCTTGTAGTAAAGAGTGTCTTTCGGGTCGCAGATCGCGACAGCCCCTAGTTATAACACTTGCGGCCCCATTAAAAAACGGCTTTCAGTGCCGGATCTGCCCCGATCCTCTTATCTATGGGGTGAGCCCGCAGCCGGTAACGCCGGCAACGAGTGACCACAAGGGCAATGGAAGCGCAAGATCCGATACACGGCGTTAATGCATCTTGTCTTGTTGCCGCAGGCGCCGTTTCAGCCTGCGCTATGTTCGGTTTTTGATATGGATGCCCGCGACCGGATCCCGTTTATGGCTCACTCTTCTCCGGCCGGTAGGGGTAGATATACAGCCGGGGGATCAGCGGCTCGTCGGTGATGCGGGCGGCCCGTCGCTTGCGGGTGGTGGCGGGCGGATAGTTACCGAGCGCGGTGACCGCCGGCGGCTCGTCCTGACACAGCAACAGCGGCAGGTGCGCCTTGACCTGTTGCTGGCGCGGGGTGATGTCTTCACGCCAGCGCACATTGACCATGGGGTGGGTCTTGACCGGTCGGCGCAGGCGCAGCTCGACCCCCGGCGGCAGCCGCTTTACGTCGTAGATTTCCCGGTCCACACACTGTATCCAGGTCTGGGCATCGGTGAGCGGGGGCGGAGACAAACGGGCGTCGGTGAGTTGCTTGACCAGTTTGTCCTTGTCTATTTTCTGGATGATCTGCTTGTTGGCCCAGGTAAAGCCCAGCCGCGATACCGGGTGCGGTAACAATACCAGCTGGCGGTAAACCTGCAGGGTAATAAGGCCGGGCAGGGTGTCATGCACCAGGGCAAACTTTTGATCGCGGCCCTCGGTTTCCTGCACCCGGGCCTTGAATTCTGTCTTGAGCCGGTTGATGGCGTCGGTCACTTCCGCAAGTGGTGGCTTGAGGGCCGAGGGCAGCACCAGGTAGCCGGGCAGGCGAAAACTGGCCTTGGCCGAACAGCCGGGCCGAATATACCACTGGCGATAACCGTCCAGCGTGGCCGCGATGGCCGCCGCCCCATCGAGCCGGGACACCTCTATGTGCGTGACCGGCTCGTGCTCGTCGCCACTGGCCACCTCGGGCAGGGGAAAGCAGCAGGCATTGACCGGCGCCGTGGCGGCTGCCTGGCTAATGAGATCGGCCAGTGCCGCCATGGCCGTTTCGAGTTCACTAAAGGTATGACGCAACCGGGCTGCCGGAGTAAACATAGCATTATGCCAACATACAAATGATGTATTCAAATGTAGCAGTCGGCAAGGCCCGGCGCAACAGCCTGGCTATGCAGGGCCCACTTCGGGCGAGATACTTTTACCCTTGAAGGTTTTGTTCTTCATATTAAGTGAGGTTTAAAAGGGGGAGATTGATTAATTCTACATAATGCCAGCCTTCACGAAGTTCAGCGTTCCGGTAGCCGCCACTTCAGTTGGCGCCTACGGAGCTGAGGTATCGTTGTTTTTCGTAGGGTCGACTTATTTTAGGTAAGAGTATTCGACCAAGAGGGCAAAAGTGTTCCTGCATAGGCGTTTTGAGCCTGCTGGCCATTTTTATATAGGTCTCAATTGAAATAATCTGCCAGTGCGTCAAAATAAGACGCAAAATTACAGGGTTGCAACCGGGATGATCGCCTGCACGGTCCGGCGGTAGCGTGGGCGCTGTTCAAAGCGATGGATTAATGTGGTTGATTTTTCTCCGAGCTGGCTAGGAAATCGAGCGGGCTGTGGGTGCCGGCAAAATGCTGACCGATCACATGAGTATAAATCTGGGTGGTGCGAACATCGCTGTGGCCAAGCAGCTCCTGTACCGTTCTGATATCACGTCCGCTTTCCAGCAGGTGAGTGGCAAAGGAATGGCGAAAGGTGTGGCAACTAATGCGTTTGTTATTGATGCCGGCCTGTCTGACAGCGGTTTTCAGCGCTTTGCGTGGTACCGAGTCATGCAGGTGGTGCCGGCAAATCACTCCCGTTATGGGATGTTTGCACAAGCTGACCGACGGAAAAACAAACATCCAGGCCGGTTGCCGAAAGGCATTAGGGTATTTTTTGCCAAGGGCGAAGGGTAGCGAGGGGCCGACGCCTTTCAGATTATCTGCCTGCTGGATCGACAAGGCGCTTTCTATCTGCTGGTGCAGCATGCCGTGAAGCCGGTGGCTTAACATGGTTTTTCTATCTTTATTGCCCTTGCCATTACGCACTGTGACGGAGCCGTCGCTAAAGCCAATGTCTTGCACACGAAGCCGCAGGCACTCGGTGATTCTGAGGCCGCTGCCATAGAGCAAAGAGAAAATCAGTTGGTTGCGTTCATCCAGTTGTTTGAAGATTAACGCGACTTCGGCCTGGGTAAGCACCACAGGAAGGCTGCGGTATTGAGTAGCGCGGTGAAAATCCAGCTCGCCCAGTTCGATGTTCAATACCTTGTGATACATAAAGGCCAGGGCATTGAGGGCCGTTTTCTGCGTGTTGACGGCAACATGACACTCGGCGGCCAGCCAGGTGAGGAAACTGCGCACCTCAGGCCCACCCATGTCGGCCGGATGACGAAGTTGATGAAACCGAATAAACCGTTTGATCCAGTGCAGGTAGGTTTTTTCGGTTCTCATGCTGTAGCCGCCTAACCGCAGCTCTTGGCGTATGCGATTCAAAAACGGACTGGCAGCCATGACAGCTCCTTCTTGTTGATGGCTGTATGTATATACAGTGTATTGCAAGCTGTGAAGTTTGCATGCGCGTTATCAACAAAGCTTGCGCGTGTACAGCAGCCAGATGCAGAAAAAGGTAGTAAATTGATGATGTTAGAATCTGATGATGTGGATAACGCGCAAAGTAGTGTAGATATCGAGCATGCTCGTTTTTAACACGGAGTTATTGCCCTAAAAGAGAAAAATAATAGTATAATCATAAACTTATATATTTTATTTAACGCATGCACTGGAACATATATGCGCATGCTCACTATTAAAATGTTATGTGCTACAGGAGTAACAATGCGATTAACTATCTTATTATTAGCAACCTTTCTATTGTTTGGGTGTGCTACTCACAAAAGTACACTTCAAAATAGCGAGCAATACATCTTTGTTACAAATGATGAAGAAGCTATCTTTAATGCCGCCTATGATGCAATGTTAGATGGTAGAAGAGAAACACCTATAGGAGATATTACAGGCCCAATAAGAGGTTATTCCTTAACAAGAAAGTGGGCCTTGGATTATTGGACTTCAATGATTAGAGTATTCCCAGCAGTAGGTAAAAACGACGATGGTGTTGAAGTGCGAGGTTATTATCCTGAGGTCTCTGGTGAAGGTACCCTGATCTTTAGGGGGCCATCAATGGACTCAGCTATATATGAGTCTGCACTCGAACGATTTGAAAAAGTTGCTGAAAAAACGAAAGTTCGTGGCGTCAAAAGAGCGAAATATCTGTTGGAGCGTGATGGCTGGCGTTTAAATTCTAAAGGATCTCTTCGAGAAGGGGGAACCCTAAAAATTGAAGGGATTGAATCAAGTAGCAATACTGAAGACAGGCTACAAAAAATTCACAAATTAAAACAGCAGAGTGTCATTACTGAAGAAGAGTATCAAAAACTGAGAGCGAGCATTCTTAGTGAAATTTAACTCACATAACCAGGCTTCAACTCGGACTCAATAATGCTGTCACCTGTTTTGCAAAAATACGCAAAACAGCCGCCATCATCCATCACTTCACCAGTTAACGCGGCGTTATGCCCATGGAGGGTCAATGCGATATTTAACCATCTTGATCTTTTTTCTGATCTCATTGAATGCAAACTCAGGTCAGTTCGCTGACTTCGTAGGTGCTTACTTAGCAAATGGGAAAGGCGAGTGTAAATCTACAGTCTTTTTTGGAAAAGAATATCCAGACTCAAACATAAATGGTGTTTGCATCCCTGTTACTGCCATGTTCGATGACGAGAAAAAAGACATCGTTAGTCTCGCAATAACTGAATTAAAAAACCCAAATCAACTTGAGGATATGATTCAACTAGAGCTTGCAAAGCAACAGCCAACTGAAGCATTTGAAGTCGAGATTGATAAGCATAATGACGATATTTTTAAACTTGTCGATGGGTCAGTATTAGAAAAAACTGGCTACGGGTACGTCGGTTATATTGGATACCATGAAGATGGAATTCTTTACAAAGATGGCAGCCAATGGAAGCTATGTGTTAACAATTCTTCATATGAGGTCGATGCCCTTAAGTATGTAAAGCACCATTATAGTAAAAACTCTATTCATGGTAAGTCTGTAAAGGAAATAGAGGCTATGGATGTCTGCAACTAGGCATAACAAGGCCAGTCAGCATCACTCCCTGCGGTCGCTGGACCTCGTTTCACTCGGCCGCTGCTGGCGGCGTTATGTGCTAGAAGGGGTATTATAAAGTGGCAACATGCTACCACTGGGGTGGATCTAAAGGATCAGATTGTAGAGCTATCTCTCCTGAGATAGTTTATGAAGATAGGAATGGCCATCATTACTGTTTATTACACACCCCGAAGTACTACATAGGACCAAAGGGATTTTTTATTGGCGAAAAGGCAGATTACAGTCCTAAATCACGTCAATTCGAAAAAAAGAAATTTGATGAGCAGCTCGAAATTCTGATAAAAAATCAGGAGGCAGAACTGATCATACGCTTTGATAACATCTATTTTCCAGAAAGTTTCAATAATTCATTTGACTCATATAATCAGCCAGAAAAGATATTTCAATTTATTGGTTGTTACAATTTAGGCTCTTTTTCTAACGGAGAAATTAAATCCGTAAGGATAGATAAATGTGAGATGAACGGTCTTCATGCTCACAATATGCAGATAGAAGAACTTACAGTAACATCCTCAACTATTCGCAGGCGAGCCGAACTTCGTGATAGTAAAATCGGCACTATGTCCTTTCACAATTCAGAATTTGACTGCCGATTAAGAATTCACAAAGTGAATGAGTGCAGAAAAAATAACTATAAGTGCTCAATATACTTTAACGAGATGATATTTTATCAAGATGTTGAAATCAATAATATTAAATATAATGATGAGAACTCCGAATTCCGGATTGTGAACTCTATCTTCGAGAAGAACCTTTACTATCATGATAATGAAATCAACGATTTCATAAATTTTAAGTATTGCAAGTTCAATGGGGGTAAGGCATATCTCGAATATATTGATGCAGGAAAAATCAAGCTGTCCTCATTAAATCTAGAATACCTAAGATTTACTAATTGTAAATTTCCAGAAAAATATAAAGAAATAGAGGATGATTCCACCTCAAAGGCTGAGGAAATTTACAGAGATCTTAAAAAGATTGCGTTTGATCAAAGAGATTACTCGCTTGTGTCAAAGTGGCATTTTCTAGAAAAAGAAATGGCTACTATAAACGCAAGGAAAGATAAAAATTACTTGGTATATGTTTTTCTCATTGCATATAAATATCTGAGTGGTTTTGGTGAGAAGCCTTCGCAAGCGATTATTTCACTTTGTATCTATATTGCATTTGTGCTGGTAGTGCTATCTTCCTTGGGAGTAGCTTATACAGGATTCGGTTTTCAAGTAGATTGGAGTGTAGCTCGCTCTATATTTTTTAGTCTAAGAGATTTCGTGCCTTTTTTTGTCACGCCAACAAAGGATACACTGCTCTCATTCATAGATCAGAACTGGCTATTATTGATTTTGTATAACTTATTAGCAGGATTCGGGCGGCTATACTGTGTTGTACAGGCTGCATTGCTCACTTTTGCTATTCGCAACAAAATGAAACGCTAGTGAAGGCACATAACAAAAAGCTGCACGCGGACACATATTGCTACGCTCGTTTTTGTGTATGTCGCGTTGCTCCAATTTTACACAAAAGCGCTCTCCGCAATATGTGCCGGTGAGCTTGGCGTTATGAGCCAGTAATCTGCCAGCGGCAATTGATTACCGATGGAGGAAAGTTATTGCCATTTAAGGATGACTATTGCAGCTAGTGATTGCGTAAATCATACTAATTTAAGTATGGAATAGATTTTGCATTACTCTAGTTGTGTACAAAATAAAATGGAGAGCATTATGAAGATTGATACAGTAACCAGCCATCAATACAGCAGTCAACGCACCGGTCCGAAAAATTCAATAGAGAGCAGTAATGATTCAGCATCATTTGCTAGCATTCTAAATACTAAAGTCGCGCAGTCAGCCTCTACCGATTCGAGTAAATCAAAAGACTCTAATCAAGCCGACTTTACAAGTATGACTCGGCAAGAAATGTTTGATTGGATGAATGATCAAATCCAGACTGGAAAAATGTCGCTCGATGAAAGTTCCCCGTTTCTTGGAATGACAATGAAAATCTCAGTGGCGACCGGTCAGCCGGTAGATATGGCCACTGACACCACACGCGCCAATTATGTTGAGAAGGCTCGTTCAGGCATTGAATGGGCGAATAACCATGATCCAGATCTAGCGAAGCGATTGCAGAATGCGATAGATATTATGTATAGAAATCAAGGAAGAGAATTCGGAATTAATGCGCGCGCGTGAGATGCATAAAAACAAAAAGTTTAACATCGGCTCGTCTGTTGGAGGGCAGGGCAAGGCACTTGGTTTGGGATCTCAATATTTGAGATCTTGGATGGGCTCCTAGTTGAACGTTCGGTGATGAATTCTTTGGTCTTACTTGAAGCTCATAACAAGGCCAATCACAAACGCCAGCAAGCTGGCTGGACTCGCTGACGCTCGCCTGTGTTGGCGGCGTTAGCGAGAGCAACCACTGAGCAGTCGATAAGTAAAAAAATAATTCTAACGTTTAACTGAAATGATATGGAGAAAAAGAAATGAGCGATTATAAGGATTTCCTTGGCGACAGCTACAATGAGGAAAACGGTGAATTTAATCATGACAAAGCCAAAAATAAGGCCGTGAATGAAAAAGAACAATGCAATATCATTATTTCTGGTGCCAGTGGTGTAGGTAAAAGCACTTTGATTAACGCTATTTTTGGCGAGGAAGTTGTTAAAGCCGGAGTAGGAAAGCCTGTCACTCAGCACCTTGAGAAGGTTGCCATCCCTGAAAAAGGTATTTGCCTTTGGGACACCAAAGGCATAGAGGCCGAAGACTATAAAGACACAATGTCATCACTGGAAAATGAATTCAAGCAAGCCATTGATAACGCCAATGACGACTGTGACATTCCTCATGTTGGCTGGGTTTGTATTAAAGCCAGCAGTGATAGAGTGGAAGACCGCGACCTTACGTTAATAGGTCTTCTTGAGAAACGTAAAATCCCTGCTATCGTAGTTTTCACCCGTGTTATAGGTAAAGCGGAGAGAGAGTTTGTCGAAGAAGCACAGCTTATAATTGACAAAAAATATAAAGAATTTTTGCACGGAGCTTATGTTTCCGTTAATTCCGTCCCCTATGAAATTGATGAAGATATTGTGGTAAAGGTCAAAGGGCTTGAATCCCTGATTGAGGTCACTGAGGCGCGATTTCCTGAGGGTAAGAAATCGGCAAAAAATGCCTTTCTCAAAGCTCAACGCTTAAAAATAGAAAAGCGCCTTGCGGCGATAAAAAAGGGAGCTAGGAATGTCGTTCACGTTGCTTCCGCCGCTGCAGGAACAGCTGGAGCTTCACCGATTCCTGGGTCTGACGCACCTATAATTGCGGCAATACAAAGTACTATGATTTATAAAATTAATACCGAGTTCGAACTAGATGCGGATAACTCAAAAATGACATCGGTTTTAACCGGCATCATGGGTGTCACCGCACTAGCACAAGTGGGTAAAACCGTAGTGTCTAATGCCTTGAAATTCATTCCCGGTGCAGGCACCTTGATTGGAGGCGCAATTTCTGCTACCACAGCGATCGCTATTACGCAAGCTGTCGGTCATGCCTATATTTCTGTATTGGAAAATTTCTTCGACATAGAAACAGGAGAAGTCGTTTTACCAGAGAACTCAGATCGAATTATAGCCGTCTTCAAAGATGTATTCAGTTACAAAAAGTAATATATCAGCGTCAAGAAATGTCGAGTAGTTTAGGCTCAGCTCGACTTTCTAACCGTCGAACTGAGTCACTGCTAACAAGGCGCTGCTGTCGGACAAATTTTCCGCTGCGCTCCAAATTTGCCGCAGAGCGCGGCGTTAAGTGTCAACCACGAATAAGGAGAAATTTTATGGCTACTTGGGATACATCAGATTTAGGTAAAGAAACCTGCGATCAATGTGGCACTATATATTCTGTTACTGGCAAGCAATATCCATGTAGAGACAAGGATAGCTTTACCTGTTCATGTGGTAATAAAATACGAAGTTGGAATGGAACTATGTCCTACAGCTATACACCGATAAAAGATGAAAAAATAACGGAATAATCTATGAATGAAGAAATAAGTATTGAGGTAAATGGGAAAAAATACACTGCCGAATATTTTGTGAATGGTGATACATTAACAGTATACCTACCAGATGGTGATTCGAGGGAAACGGAATTAAAAGGTCTTAGCCCAGCATCAGCAGCAAGACCTCACCTAATAAGCTATATCACTAAGAACACTTAACAAGGCCAATCACAATCGCCAGCAAGCTGGCTGGACTCGCTACGCTCGCCTGTGTTGGCGGCGTTAGTCGCCAGAAAAAGCTAGCAATCAAAATCATGTTTCTAAGCCCAAAATTTGGCTGCTGTTTGTTTGGTACACAGATCCATCGTCGATGGTCAAAACTCAGTTTCAGCTGTTTTAAGTCCAAAGTTTTGCAAGTTTCTTAGCGGTTATTTTGTTCTTTGGTGCTGACAGAGCAGGATAATCGAGAGTCTGTTTTTGGTTGCAACTCGGCTCGGCGAGTTTGTTGGTTCAAAAGCTGATTTATTTGTTGAAAGGACGTTTTCTCTGGTGTGGTAAGTTCCACGTGGTTTCAGTGACTTCCTTGAAAGTCCGCACTGTGAGATTAGCTTTTCAAAAGCGCCTTTTGGTGTTGTCAGTTCGTTTTCTGCGGCGTTGTTTGTTCCAAGTGGTTTCATTGAGTAGCCGCTTTGAGACTGCGCCTGACTTAAATGCATCAAAGCACATAAAGTTTGTTGTTCGCAAAGTTTAGTTCGGCTTAAAATTGTCGCTCGGTGCCTCGCGACTAACAAATAAGGATAAGTGTCGCGCAGCCGACACTTCATCCGGGTGTTGAACAAGCCCGAAGCTGCCTTTATTAAG
>NZ_CANLZU010000022.1 GCF_947495715.1 uncultured Oceanisphaera sp. | reverse complement strand
GATCTTGCCGAGGCCTATGATGAAATGAGCAAAAATTATGCGTATTAAGTGCCAAAAATTGTGGGGATCCCTCAGGGCTGGGAGGGGGTGTTGCTGCAGAAACCCCACCCCCGCCCTCCCCTTGCCTTGCACCCCGCTGTCATTCTGTGGCTCACGAGTTCAGGGGAGGGAGCTGTATTGCTCCTCCCCCTTTGCGGGTTCACAGGCATAACGGCGGCGGTTCGCCAGGGGGAGATTTGGAGGGAGTGTCGCTGCAGGAGCGAAGGCGACTATCAGCGTTTGGCTACCGCCGTCATGTTTTTGGCCTGGTTCAGGTTGGCCACCGCTCTGGGATAGTAACGGGGTGAGGCATCGATGGCGCGCTGAAACAGGCCGGCGGCCTCTTCATAGGCGCCTTCCATCAGGGCGATATAGCCCAAATCATTGAGCGCCTCGGCCTGGGAGCCATTTTTACGCAATGCGGCCAGGGCTTCGGATTTGCGGTTCCAGCGATAATACAGCAGCCCCAGATTGCTCCAGGCACGTCGGTATTGCGGATCCTGATTTACCGCCCGGGTCAACGCCCGCTCGGCCTGGGGGTACTCTCCTTCCAGATAATAGGAAAAGCCTAAATTGGTGTGCAGCATGGCCAGGCCGGGCTGTATTTTCAAGGCACACTGGTAATGGTGGCGAGCCTGCTCACCCTGCTCCAGAATGTCCGCCAGCAGCCCCAGGCCATTATAGCTGCGCCAGGGCGACCGATTGTCGGTTACGCACTGGGCAACCGCGGTGGTCGGGGAGTCGGCGGCAGGCGCCTTGAGCCGGGCCTGATCGGCGGCCACCACCTCTTGCAGCAGGGTTTCGGCTTCCTGATGGCGTTTCATGTCCACCAGCAGCAACGCCAATGATTCTTTAAGATCCTCACGCTTTGGCGCCGCCGCCATGGCCTGCCGGTAGGCTTGCTCGGCTTGCCCGTTGTTATGTCGTTGCTGCTCCAGCCGGGCGATATGAAAATAAATATCCGCCAGCTCAAACTCGTCAAAGGCCAGCGCCTGGGTATAGGCATAAATCATGGCATCCGGGTTGCCGGCCGTTTGCGACTGGGTGACCAGCATGCGAGCCTCGGCCGCCGTGGTGGGCTTAATGACTCCCACCCCCGGCGATTTGGCCCCGAATAGTCCGTTATCGTTGGTTTCATTGGTGCTGGCACAACCACTCAGCAACACCACAGTGATCAGCGCACACAGTTTATTCTTCATTTTAAAATCCTTAAACCAGTCCATGGTCAAAGAAAGACACAATTCAAGGTTAGTCAGACCCGAATGGTTCGGCCAGTCGGTCGGGCTCCATAATGCCGGTTACATATTGCCGAACACCTTGAACACCTTGAGTAACGCCGGGCCGATGGCCACGATGAAAAACGACGGCCAGATGAAAAAGACCAGCGGAAAAATCATCTTGGTGCCGATTTTGGCCGCCATTTCCTCCGCCTCCTGCTTGCGCTTGATGCGATATTCATCGGCATAGGTACGCAGGGTTTCGGCGATGCTGGTACCCAGCTGTATGGACTGGTTGATGGCCACGTTCAGGCTGCTGAAATCTTCCAGCCCGGTACGCAGAATGAACTCGTCAAACGCCTGTTTCAGGCTGATCCCGGCGCGCAGCTTGGCGGAAATCAGCCCCAGCTCGTCGGCCAGCTCTTCATGGCTCAGGCTGATTTCTTTGGCCACCCGCTGCAGCGCCGCCTTGAAGCCCATGCCCGCCTCGGTACAGACCACCAGCAGATCCAAGGCATCCGGCATCGCCAGTTTCATTTGTGTCATGCGATGATTGGCAAATCGCTCCAGCACAAACACCGGTAACACATAAGCCACATAGGCCACCACGACCAGCAGTAACAGGATGATGTTGTAGGAAAAGGCGGTAACGGTCAGCATGATGGCAAGCGCCACCAATACCGACAGCATCACCACCAGCAGGCGGATACCGGTGAATATGCGGTAGGCCGAGTTTTTCTGAAAGCCCGCATGTACCAGCAGGGTACGAATACGGTGCCCGCTAAAGGTACCGGTGCCGCCCTGTTTGGCCAGCACCAGCCGCTGCTCCAGGCTGTCTTGCTGCTCTTCCTCTACCTGTTGCTGCATGTGATTCAGCCGCCGGCGATAGGGGTTGCTAATCCCCCCGGCCACCATGGCCAGGCCCCAGAACAGGGTCATGGCCGACAACGCCACCCCGCCTATCAGCAGCCACTGGCGCATGCGAGGATCGGTCAGGCCTGCGTTAAACAACTCTGTTAGCTCTGCCATGTTACACCTCAATCTTGATGATGCGGCTGATCCACCAGACACCCAACGCCATGGTGATGCCACCGTAAATCAGCAGCTGATGTCCTTCCTTGTTAGTCAGCAGCTCGCTGATATAACCGGGAGTCGTGATATATATCACCGCAAAGAGCGCGAAGGGGGTCAACACCAGCACCCAGCCCGACATGCGCCCTTCGGCGGACAGGGTTCTGATTTGGCGGTTGAACTTGAAACGGTCACGAATAATGGTGGCCAGCTTGTCGATGTTCTCCACCAGATTACCGCCGGTTTCCCGCTGCACCTGCACGGCGCTGATCAGCGCCATGTTCGACACACTCGGCACCCGCTCCAACAGGCCGGTCATGGCCTTGCGAATATCCTTGCGGTAATTGATGTCGGCAAACACCAGGGCAAATTCACGCCCCAGCGGATTGGGCATCTGCTCGCTGATAAGCTTGATGGTGTCGGCAAAGGAATAACCCGCCTGCAGGCCCCGCTTCATGATGTCCAGCGCCTCTGGCAGTTGCTGCTCATACAGCGCCAACCGATTATAGTAATTACGTTTGAGCTTGATGTGCATCACCAGAGCCGGCAGCACCAACGCCATCAGCACCAGCAGCCAGCTGTGCCACAGCCACCAGCACGCCACCGCCAGCACCAGGCTCACCAATGCGGTCAAAAAAACCAGTTGATACGCATAAAGGCGAGAACCCGCCAGTTCCAGCGCAAAGGCCACCCGCTCCAGCAGTGGCGAGGTTTCCAGTCGGCGCAACAGCGGCGACAACGCGTCCAGCCGCTTGGTTCGATAGATGGATACCTGCTGCTGCTCGTGATTTTCTGCCTCCAGCGCCGCAATGCGACGCTTGAGCAGAGCAGAACGGTTCAGCCGGGGCTGGGTCACCGGCACAAACATCGCCAGGCTCAAAAACACCACTGCCAGCCCGACCAACGCCAAAAAAATCAGGGTATTGCTGCTCATAAAACCTCCCGCTAGAAAATGCCCTGGTGCAACTCATCGTCACCAAACAGGCTGCGCGGCAACACCATGCCCCGACGGGCCAGACGATCGTAGAAGTTGGGCATCACGCCGGTCGGCTTGTGGCGACCCAGCACCTTGCCTTCGGCGTCGATACCGGTGCGCTCGAAGGTAAAAATCTCCGACATGGTGATTGTTTCGCCTTCCATGCCGTGCACCTCCTGCATGCTCACCATACGGCGAGTGCCGTCCTCCTGCCGTTCCAGCTGAATGATCAGATCCAGCGCCGACGCCACCTGGGCCCGAATGTTCTTCACCGGCATGTCGAAACCGGTCATGGAGACCATGTTTTCCAGCCGTCCCAGGGCGTCGCGCGGAGTATTGGCGTGAATGGTGGTCAGAGATCCTTCGTGACCGGTGTTCATGGCGGTCAACATGTCAAAGGCCTCGGCGCCCCGCACCTCCCCCACCACGATGCGATCGGGCCGCATTCGCAGGGTGTTTTTCACCAGATCACGCATGGCGACTTCTCCCCGGCCCTCTATATTGGCGGGCCGGCTTTCCAGCTGTACCACATGAGGCTGCTGTAATTGCAGCTCGGCGGAGTCTTCCACCGTGATGATGCGCTGATTGGACGGAATAAAACCGGACAGTATATTGAGGAAGGTGGTTTTACCGGTACCGGTACCGCCCGAGATCAGAATATTGAGCTTGCCCTTGACCACCGCCTCCATCACCTGGGCGATGGGCGGAGTAATGGTGCCAAAGTCGATCAGGGTGTCTACCGCCAGCTTTTCTACGGTAAAGCGTCGAATCGACAGGGTCGGGCCGTTCAGCGCCAGCGGCGGTATGATGGCATTGACCCGGGAGCCGTCTTTCAGACGGGCATCCACCATGGGCGACAGCTCGTCGATGCGACGACCCACACTGGACACGATGCGCTCTATCACCCCCATCAGATGATCGTCGTCGGTAAAGGTGAGTGGCACCCGCTCTATGCGCCCCCGGCGCTCCACGTAAATGTGTTTGGCGCCGTTGACCATGATATCCGCAATAGCCGGGTCGGCCAGCAGTGGCTCCAACGGGCCATGACCCAGTATTTCGTCCAGCAGCTGACGCACAATTTTGTGGCGGGAGTCCACCGTGAGTGGTGTGGGCGAGTCTTGCATGACCTGAAAGCACAGCCGCTCTATCTGTTCGCTGGCCTGCTCGCGAGAAATGGTTTGCAGCATGGGCAAGTCCAGCATATCCATCAGCTTGCCATGCAGACGATGTTTATAGGCTTCTTCATCCGTGTTGAGAATATAATCTTCCAGGTTCATCCTTGACCCCCATGGTTTTTCAGTGCTGATTGAATCAGCTATTCGGTACTGAAAAACAAGCTATTCAGTGTCTGCCAAACCACCTTTTAAATAATCCGGGCCTGGCGGCCTGTTCTTCATCCTGTGGCGTAATGTCACCGACAATGTCGTTAAATACTTTGACCAGTTTGTGTTTCTTTTCTATTTCCACCACCAGCTTGCCCAAATCGGTGCAGTTTTCCGCCATGGTGAAATCATTGAGCACCGTCAGAATATGCGTGACCTCTGTGGTCTGCTCTATTTTCTTTAAAGATAGGTCCTTTCTCTTGTCGTAACGGTTTATCAGCAAAATAATCCGGTTTTTCGGTATACCCAGTTCGTGTCGTAATCGTTTCAGCAGATACAGGGTTTCACGCAGGGCCGACAAAGACTGCTGCATCACCACCAGCACATGGTCGGCACATTCCAGCATGGGCACATTCCAGCTTTCGGGTCCGCGGGACAAGTCCACCACCACCTGCTGATACTGGCTGCGCAACAGGTACATCAGCTGCGAGCAGTTTTTTGCCGTGGGCTGCAGTTGTTCCGCCAGTGCAACCGGTGCCGACGGCAGCACATCCAGCCGCTCACGGGCCAGGCTGACCATGCCCGACAGGGCCATGGCATCCATTTCAGTGGCTCTTTCCATGCCGCCGGCCAGGCTGCCCTGCTTGTCTTTGACATTCAGGTAATCCGCCAGCGAGCCGTAATGCAGGTTGGCATCCACCAGCAGTGTCTTGTCGTCGTCATGCTGCCGACCCAGCGCATAACCGAGGTTGGCACAAATAAAGCTGGCGCCGGATCCGGGTTTGCCGTTGACCACCACGGTCACCGGTGCCAGCGTGGCACTGGCCGCCTGCTGGTCGGCCACCCGGGTCAGGGCCGACCACAGCTCGGCCGGCTGATAGTCGAAGGGCAAGAAGTCGACCGCCCCCAGCCGCATGGACCGGCGCATCAGGGCCGTGTTGCCCGGGTCGCCCACCACTATCAATGGCAGCGTCGGCGCCTGCCGGCGTTCCAGTTCATCGTACACGGCGCCGATCATGGGGTGATCCACCAGCAGCAACAGCTGACGCCCCGGCCTGGGCAGGGGATCCTGCTCGGATAAACGGCGCAGCTGCAACTGGCTGGACTGAAGCTGGCTTTGTAGTTGAGTCCATAAACGACCGTCCGGATCCATCACGTTGACTTGCAACGGACAGGCCAGCGGCTGACGAGGTGATGAAATGCTTTCCAGTTCTACAATTTTGGCGTCTGTCATGGTCCCTCCCGTTTAGGGGAAACAAGGTACTATGCCTTTATCAGGGGTTTCCCCCAGGCTTTCGGCTCTTACCACGGTAGAAAACCCCGGGCTGAACATGGATAAATCGACAGTAAGCGGCAAGATCATCTCAAATCTGTAATTTATAATCCCCGCTCTGACATAGTAAGGAAGATCTGTTCCTGAAACCGGAACAAAATCATCATTCAGATATTCAATATTGATGTTACTTCCTTGCAAACCAGGTACTGCACCTCCCAGCCGACTAACAACATCACTGGCTACATTAGAGCTTTCATCTAATGAACACACAGTTGCAACCCTGGCAGCCTGACGGCTTACCTCGTTCAATACAGACCAGGTATAAAGCAATCGACCTAGTTCCATAACGGCAAAGAGTACGAGAAAAATAACAGAGCCGACAATCGCAAACTCTACAACAGCAAGGCCTTGCTGCCTGTTCCGCCTAGACTTTGGAATATAAGTCGACATTATTTAACCCTCACTGTCATGCTGGTATTCAAAGGAAAATCCAGAGAAATAGCACCGGCAACAAAAGTATTGAATTCACTTCCAAAAACAGGCTGCCAGCTGTAACTCAGATCAACCTGTGAATAATAATTTTCACTATCAGCCGGAATTTCGAAAACATTTGAAAATATTACATCGTTTTTACTCAAACCAGGTAGCACAGGGCTACCGGTGCCCTGTGAGTTACCATAGACAATGATGTTTCTGATGATATTTTCCTTATCGGATCTTGTTTGAGGGTTGTCTACATAGGAGCCCATGCGATCCAGAGCCAATGCGCCACCACGCAGTGCCTGTGTCAGGGTGGCATACTGATAAAGCGCTCGGCCAAACTCACCAATCGCCAGCATCAACAGCAACATCAGAGGCAGAATCAGGGTTGCTTCTACCGCCGCCAGCCCCCGCTGCTTCCTGCTATTGCTCACAGATAAAGTACGCATCAAGAATCTCCACTGCCGGTATCGTTGTAAAGCACCAAACGGGGCTGACTGAAACCGGATTCGTCATCGGCTCCATCACCATCTGCACCACATTCAGGTATCAGTTCGCCCACAATGTACTGACTAAGCCCGTTGCCGGTGACCTCCTGATTCAGAAACATGCAGGCGACACCAATAATAGGTATGTTTTTTCCGACACTATCTCCACCAACCGCAACAGGAACTTTGACAATGCGTCTATTATTTAGACAGCCAACATCGTTTCCTTTTATTTCATATTTTTTATATGTATTGCTGAATGGGTTTTCATAGTCAGAAAACATCTGCATATTATTAACGGCATTGATATACCCATCTATATCATCTTTTTCATTTTTCTTAAGATCAGGATCCTGTTTTTTATTTTCCAAATGACTAACGATCTCATCTTTCGTGGTGCTGCCCTGCAGAAAAAGATCATTTACCAAGTTAATGAGATTATTATCCTTAAAATCAAGAACATCAGCATCTGATAACGCACAGTCAGAGTAATAACTATCGTCCCCTGGAATTGACTCCTCTGCAGGTACTGAAGGCTTTTTAAATTTACCGGGATTATAAATATTGAACCGTGTATTCAGCCCCTGCCTGGTGGGTCCGGCCATATTACCAGTCTTGCCATCAGTCACTGTCAGCGAGCAATTCGTGTCATTTTCAGCACATTCATCTACCTCTTGGTCTTCTCCTATATCTATGCAATGACCACTGGCCAAGGCTTCACGATATTTGTTTGCACCATTACCATCACCCAGATTCAAAGCCTGAAAATGACCGGGCGACATATCGGGGCTACCGGCAGCCGGTGATTTTATGACCATCATGTCCCCCGGCTCGCTGTCTGAGGCCATCTTATACCCATAGCCACTTTTACCTACATCATCTGCATCTACCAACATTAACAGCGGAATAACATCACAAATTTTACTGCCATTCTCCGGTGCCAATGTGCCCGTCACAGCCGAAGCCCTGACCTGCCAGACATCCACCATCAGCTGTGAAAAGAACTGAGTGACCGGAACCGTCTCCATTCTGACTCTCACATACTTGGCATCAGCACTACTGGTGGGTTCAAAAGGCACAGGGTTGTGAGAAAACTCGACCTGAACGGTTTCAGCCAGCTTGGTGGTATCGACTTTCATTTTTTGAAAGCCATCACCTTGCATGATGGCGCGAATGGTATCTCTTGCCGCCTTTTCTGCCTCCGCATGGGTACTCTTGGCAGCATCGGTAGAAGCCAAGGTCTTGGCCCCACTCAAGGCGGCCGCATCCACCGCATCCTGAAGCCTGTTTTTATTGAGAATAAGATAACCGCCATCCAGTGCCAGGGCGGTGAAGCCGAGCAGCGTAAAGAGCGCTATCGTCACCAGGACGAGCACGGCGCCTTTCTGTTGCTTGCGGTGCGATAACGCTTTCATCATGTTTCTCCTGCTTGTTATTCGCCGGCATTTAATCGCCGAAGTTGAGGGTTACCTGGGTTTTGCCCTCGCCGGGGGCTTCAGCCCCTTTCACATATTTGTCGTGCAGCGAGACCCCGTATTCGCCGTTCAGGGTAAGGGCGGCAATTTTGCCGTCGTTACGCACACTGGCTTCCGGGTCCATAATCTGCAGTTCGTCCAGCTCCTGAACATCGTTGCCCATGGCAAAATCGTAATACCGTTCGCCTGCACAGCCGGTAACGGCACCGGTGGCCAGCACTATCAGTAGTATCCGTTTCATTGTGTGTCTCCTTGTCTGTACCGGCTGGTCATGATTGCCATCTCTTCTACTAAAGCGACTGACCATAGGTCTGCTCCATGCCACCTTCGGCTACCGCCTGGCTCATGCCGGTATTACCCTGCGACTGCACCATCGGCGTTTGATCGCCGGCCCGGTTGCGCAACGACATTTTGCCCAGCAGGTAAAACTCGATATCGGTCGGTTCGATAAAACCATCGGTCGGCAGGCTGACCTGCTGTTTGTCGAACGGCCGTACCAGGCGGGGCGTCACCATGATCACCAGCTCGGACTCGCCCTTGGTAAAACTGCGGCTGGTAAACAGGTTGCCAAGTACCGGAATGTCGCCGGCAAAAGGCAGCTGCCTGACCGACTCGCGGCTGTTCTCGCTGAGCAGGCCGGCGATGCTGATGGTCTGACCGTCGCCCAGTTCGACCGTGGTGCCGGCACTGCGTTTGCTGAGCGCGGTAATATCCCCGAACAGGGGCACATTGGCCTGGTTCGCCACCACCGGCTCGCTGACCGACACATTGAGATTGAGGTTGATTTTTCCGCTGCTCAGCACCACGGGCGTAAACTTGAGGCCCACCCCGAACTCCTTGAACTCCACCGCTATCCCGTCTTCGGTAGGAACCGGTACCGGAAACTCGCCGCCGGACAGAAACTCGGCCGACTGACCGCTAATGGCGGTAATGCGTGGCTCGGCCAGCACCCGGGCCAGGCCGCGGGTCTTGGCCAGATCCAGCGCCACGTTAAACACGGTGTCGGCGCTGGCAAACTGGCCAACCAGGGTGTTGCTGCCAAAGCTGGCCAACTGGCCCACGCTGTCACGCAACAACGAAAAACCCCAGTTACCGGAACTTTCAAGCAGCTCGAACGCCGACTCCCAGCTGCGCGAGGTATCTCGCGCCACCTCGGCCACGGTCACTTCCAGCATCACCTGCTGGCCGCCGCCCACGCTCATCATGTTCATCACCTCGGAGCGGGCCACGCCCCCTTCGGCGGCCACCACATAACCACGCCCCAGTTCATAGGCGGCGTTCAGCCGGTTCAGATCCGACACTTCGCCACTCATGACCAGCTGACCCTGGGAGGTATGCACCTGAATCGGCTCGTTGGGCAAGAAGCGATAGAGCCGTTCTTTCAGCCCCTGCAGATCGTGGCTGACCTCGATGTCGTATACCTGCATCAGGCCATCGTTCATATCCCATACCATCAGGTTGGTATGGCCGAGCGACTTGCCCACCAGATACAGCTCTCGATCCTGCAATACCAGTACATCGGCAATAGCGGGGTTGCCCACCGATACCCGGCTGGCGGGTCTATCCAGCATCAGCGAGCGGGATTTATGAATGGGTAACTGCACTTCATTCCCTGCCTGCTGCAGGCTGCCCCCGGCCCATAGCAGGCCGGGCGATAGCAGCAGTGCTGCTAACATAGCGTTAAGCAGTGTTTTCATAGTGTCACCTCCGTGTGAACCTTGTTTTATTGGTATTCAGCTTTTTACCGACACCTGCTGCTGACTGGTGCCCTTAATCAGATCAACAGACAACTGGCGAGGCCGAGCCCTGGGCTTAGGTGCCGCCGGCTCTGCCGCTACCGGAGAAGCAGACTCCGGCGAGATCGCGGCCACTATGTCGTTCAGATCCTGTGCGTCATTGGGATTACGTAGTGCCAGCTGAATACGACCGTTGGAGCTGGCGTTAACCAGTTTCTCGGCCTGCTCGGGATCCACTTCCAGGGTAACGGCGCGCACCAGCTTGGGACGGTTTTCATCGGTATGCTGGGTTTGATCCACAGCCAGTACCTTGAGGTTTTTCAGCACGGTGCGGGTCATGTCACCCTCGGTAAACAGAATGTCCACCCGGTTGCCGGGCAACAGAAAACCCGCCACCCCGATAACGTCGTTCACCCTTACCGTAACCGCCCGCATACCCGGCTCCAGCAGCACAGAGAGGGTGCTACCCTGCCCGATGGGCGTGAGTCGCTCCTTGCGCAACACGTCGCCTTTATAGAGGTTGTTTTTGGTCACCATGCCCTGGGTTTCTTCCAGAGTATTAATGGCACCGGGCGGCACCAGGCGGGCATCTATCTGCTTGAGTTGCACATGAATGGGATCGAGCTGCACGCCGGGGGCCAGGTCCACCGACGCCACCACCACCTGCGCCAGCTCGCTGCCCGCCCGTTCGGCCTCGCGGGCACTGGCGGCGCTTTGTTGTTCAAGCCAGTTATTGGCCATCCAGGCGGCGCCGAGGCCGAATATTACCGACAAGAATAAAAGCATTACGGTTCGTGTTTTCATAACCCCATCCTTAGGTTTACTACAACCCTTTTAATTAACAGGCGGTTATTAATAAACAGCTATTAATCATCATCAACCAACTGTTATTAACCAGCTGTTATTAACCAGATTGTGCTGAACAGTAAAAAAAGTATAGTCAGTGCACACAATACATGCTCCAGGCTTTTTTCAGTATTTTTTCATCGAGCGGCTCACCGGCCTGGCCGTTGAAATGCATGATATCCCGGGCGATACCCAGAATATCGCGCGGGTAACAGGCGATGAGTGGTTTTCCGCTATTTTCATGCAGCTCGTTCACCATATAATCGAACAATGACTCGTTGGCGATCAGTTGATATTTTTCCAGGTTCATCAGCCAGATATTTTTATATAATGCTGGCGACATGGCGCCCAGTTCAATCTTGTAACCCAGGCGGCGCAAAAAGGCCTCATCGGCGATGGCTTGTGGATCCAGATTGGTGGAAAACACCAGTATCTGCTCGAACGGAATATCGAAGTGCAGACCATTGGGCAATGACAGAAAATCACGCCGTTCTTCCATCGGCACTATCCAGCGGTTGAACAACTCGTCGGCCGCAAAGCCCTGTCGCCCCAAGTCGTCAATCAGAAAGACGCCGTTATTGGCCTTCATTTGCAAGGGCGCACTGTACTGGCGGGACTGTCGGTCGAAGTGCACCTCCAGCGCCTCCAGCTTGAGCTCACCGCCCACCATGACCAGCGGTCGCTTGCAGGGCACATAACGGCCGTCCATGTCTTCGCTCTGGTCGTGCATGAGGTCGTCGGCCCGCCAGTGATAGAGGGGATCGAATATCGGTATTATGGTGTTCTGCACCGCGATGGCGTGCGGCACGTAAATCGTTTCATCGAACATCTTGTTGAAGCGATGACACAAAAAGCTTTTGCCGGTGCCCGCATGGCCGTAAATAAGCAGCGGGCGGCGGGAATTCAGCGCCGGCCCCAGGGTGTTGATCAACTCCTGGCTGATCACAATGTCACCCAACGCCTGCTCCAGCCGCTCCCGGCCAATGCTGCGTTCACCCAGCGCTTGGCTCAGCACCAGCCGGTTGTATGCCTCCAGCGGAATGGGCGCCGGGCCCAGATAGCCGTCGCGGGCGCTCAGCTCCTGGGCTTCATACTGGCCCTTGGCGGTAAGCGCATAGCGAATAACATCGCCGGAACGCCCCGAGGCGCGCACTTCCACCTGCTGCAGCATTTTCAGCTCTTGCAGCAGAGGCTCCACCACGCTGCCACGCAGGCAGAGCCTGTCGCTCAAAGCCGGCAACGACAGGGTCCCTTCTTCCTGCAGGTGGCGCAGGGTCAGGCGCAGCAACAGCTCTTTCGACAGGCCGGTATCGGCCAGGGTTTTCGGTTTGGGCAGGTACATCCGTGTTACCTCCTATCTCTGTAAGCTGTAAGCCGTAAGCCGTAAGCCGTAAGCCGTAAGCCGTAAGCCGTAGGGTCGACTTCAGTCGACCGTATTTCACCGAGTGCCGGGTAATATCTTCATGCTGCTCCATGCCTTGGCAAATCATGGGCGAATAACGGTCGAATACTCTTACCTGAAATAAGTCGACCCTACTCCTTGATGTCCAGTCATGTTCAGGATACCAGGGTAAATATCTGGTACTTGTTGAGCACCACCGCCAGCATGGCGCCCAGTGCCAGTGCCGGGCCGTAAGGCACCTTTAAACCGGCCATTTCGTTTTCGACCGGGGCCAGATAACGGCGGGTACCCAATATGATGCCATAACGACTGAAAGTGGCCTTAAACCCCTGCCAGCCTACTCTGCGCCAGGCAAGTATCAGCACCAGAGGCAAGCCAATGATTAATCCATAAAGTAAGGCTTCCAGAAAAACCTGCCAGCCGGTAAAGGTGGCAATGGCCATGCCCAGTTTAATATCACCGCCTGCCAGAACCCGAAAGACAAAAAATGGAAACAGAAGTATAAAGGAATAAAGCAAGCCGCTCAGGGCAAAGGCCGGCCCTTGGCCAAAAACGGCATGAAAGGCCAACGCCAAGGGGATAAAGCTTAGCGTCAACCAGTTGGGAATTTTATGGCGGGACAAATCCATCCAGCAGGCCGCCATCAAAAAAAACAGTAATGGTAGCTGTTCCATAGCATCACCAAATTATAGGGGCAGCAATAAACTGCCCCAGCTAACATTAACAATTTGTAGAGCTAGTTCCTGATACGGCTGAATCACCAAGACCAGTACAAAGCGCACCAATACTTGCATCAACATTTACACCAAGTTGAGTAAATGCACCTATTACACCTGCAGCAACCAAACCTCCCGCAATTGCATACTCAACGGTAGTCAGACCCTCTTCATCATTCATCAGGCGCAACAGTTCTTTGGCAATAAACATAAGAAAACCCTCTTTCCTTGCTTGTGTTTTCAGTTCCCTGTTTTACAGAAAACCTTCCTGTTAAATTGCTTTACCTACTTTCAAATTCACCTTCCAAATCCGGCACAGCCTGTGCCTGCTCTCATCATATAGTCTCGCCGCCTCCCTTCTGCTCGATTATATGTTCCGCCACTCTACAGATATTAACTTCCATTAAGTGCCGGGCCTTAAGCAATGTGCTTGTTATTATTTATAGCTCAGTTTCACTGTGCCGGCGTGGTTTAAATATGTGAAAGATTCCGAAAGATAACCACTGTTTAGCGGCATTTTGTTCATTTTTTTCGACTGTTCTGTCAAAGTGCCGGCCGGCACACACAAAAAGGCCCGCTTTGCCAAGGGCAAGCGGGCCAGCACGTGAGCAGCTTGCCTCAACAGCTGCTGCCATCGTTCTTGATCGTGGTGCACATGCCGGTAATGCTCGTCTCCACTGCGCCCCCCAGATTGACAAAAGCTGTTATCATTCCGGTGGCAACCAAGGCACCTGCGATGGCATATTCCACCGTAGTCAGGCCGCTCTCATCGTGCCAGAGTCGTAGTAACTGATTAACCATGATGTTTACCTCCGTGTAAGCACTCAGGCTTCATATATTGGCGTGTTTTCACTGCAAGTATAGAAGGAGCCTGTTTGTATACCTGTGTTAAATACGCTCATTTTTTCGATAGATATCTTCGGCAAAGACCAGGCGGCCCTGCTCTACCCAGGTAGTGAAATACACCAGAAACACCGGGGTTGGCGAGCGGGTGGGCAAGACCCGGGTTTGCTCATATTCCGGTAAAGACCAGCCCAGGTTTTGCACCAGTTGACCCGGCTCGGCCAGCCGCACACAGCCGTGACTCAACGCCCGTTGCTGTTCACCGAACAGCCGTTTGTCCGGCGTGTCGTGCAGGTAAATATTGAAAGGGTTGTTCATTTCAAACTTGAAGCGCCCCAGCGCATTGCCGGGCCCCGGTTGTTGCACCAGTCGCAGGCCGGCCGGGGGCTGCTGCCAGTTGATGGTGCCCGGATCCTGTTTGCCCGCCACACCCGGCAGCCAGACGCCGAAGCCGTTGCGGCTTAAAAAGCCCCGGTCACGCTTTTGTGCCGGTAACAAGTCTTCACGAATGATGTTGGCGGTGGGGGTCCAGTCCGGATTGACCTTGAGCGCCTTGATATGGGTGCCCAGCTCGGGCGTGGGCCAGTCGGGCCGCCCGACGATGACCTTCATGCTCAGGGTCGGTCGGGATTGCTGGATCAGGGTCAGCCGATAGGCGGGAATATTCACCAGCACAAACCGCTCGGGGGCGGCGGGCGGCAATAACAGCCAGCGGCGCAGGTTATGGCGTAGTTCGGCTCGTAACTCGGCGGGCGAGCGGTTCAGCATGGCGCGGATTTCGGTGGTAAGCCGGCCGTTCGGCTTCAGGCCATTGGCCCGTTGCAGGCTCTTGAGAATGTCACTCAGGCTGCGATCCAGCGCATCGGTCCGGCCACGAGGCGGTGTTAGCGTATAACCCAGTTCGGTCAGCCGCTGGCGTAATGCTGGAATGGCTCTGTCCCGTTCACCGGGCCTCACTTCACCACCGGGGGGCAAGGCCGTCATGCCGACGGCGTCCTTCAGGGCATGATAATGCCGTTTGAGTTGAAGATAGCCGGGGTAGTCCGGCAATTGGCGGCGCAGATAGGCGCTTAGCTCGCCACTGCGCACAGCCTGCTCGAAACCGGCCTCGGTGTGGTCGGGGGAAAGGGCATACTGGGCAAAACGGGCCCGGTTTGCCAGCACCCGGCGCCATTCCCGGCTGAGCCAGGCGTCCCGTTCGGCCGGCGACAACCCCGCCATGGCGGCCGGGTCGGGCAACAGTAACTCCTGCAGTTGCCGACCGGATTCGTTCAGTTCATTGTCTCCGCTGTGCCACAACATCCGTTCTGCGGCTTGCAACGGCGACACCAACACCCATAACAGCACCATCAAACGCAACATCAGTACCCCTCCCTGGGACTGTGACGGCTTTAAGTATGGACAAAAAACCGGTTATTGCGGATAAAAATAAAACAGCAACAGGGTGAACAGGGCCGCGGCAACCAGCAGCAACAGGTAGATCTTGAGAAACTGCTGATGACGCCGCCCCTTGAGGTGCACCAGGGTAAAGGCGGTCACCGCCAGCCCCAGAATGCCAAATGTACCCATGTGAAACCAAATGCTGTGCGGCATCAGCCATTCGGTTCTCACGGCAATATCCTGATAACGCAGATAGCCAAACTGCTGCTCCGGGCGACCGTAATGAAACACCAGCAGCAACAGTATATACAGGCTCCAGCCACCCAGGGTCATGGTTACCAGCAACTTTCCCAGCCAATCGGTGCCTTGTTTTGCCATGGCGCCCTCCGGTTCAACTTTTGCTTGAGTCCTGAGACTACAGAGGTAACATTAGCTTCCTTATCTATAGTCTATCGGCCTCGTGCCGATTTAGTTGAAGCTGGAGAGCGATTTCACATGACCCACGCATCCGTTACTGATGTGCTGGCGGGCAAATATCCTGTTGGCACCACCCTGACCGTTAAAGGGTGGATTCGTACTCGCCGTGACTCCAAGGCGGGTATCTCGTTTTTGGCAGTACACGATGGCAGCTGCTTCAATCCGGTGCAGGCCGTGGTACCCAATAACGTGGCGAATTATCAGAATGAAGTGGTGCGTCTGACCACCGGTTGTTCGGTGGAAGTCACCGGCACCGTAGCCGCCTCTCAGGGTCAGGGCCAGGACTTCGAGCTGCAGGCCACCGAGGTCAAGGTTATCGGTTGGGTCGAAGATCCGGACAGCTACCCCATGGCCGCCAAGCGCCACTCCATCGAGTACCTGCGCGAATACGCCCACCTGCGCCCGCGCACCAACATGATGGGCGCCGTTACCCGGGTGCGTAACTGCCTGGCTCAGGCCCTTCACCGCTTCTTTCACGAAAATGGTTACGCCTGGGTCGCCACCCCGCTGATTACCGCCTCCGACTGCGAAGGCGCCGGCGAGATGTTCCGGGTTTCCACCCTGGATCTGCAGAACCTGCCCCGCACCGACAAGGGTGACATCGACTTCGGCGAAGACTTTTTCGGCAAGGAAACCTTTCTCACCGTATCCGGCCAGCTGAACGCCGAAGCCTACGCCTGCGCCATGAGCAAGATTTATACCTTTGGCCCGACCTTCCGCGCCGAAAACTCCAACACCAGCCGTCACCTCGCCGAGTTCTGGATGGTGGAGCCCGAGCTGGCTTTTGCCGATCTGGACGATGCCGCCCGCCTGGCGGAAGAGATGCTGAAGTATGTGTTCAACGCCGTGCTGACCGAGCGTATGGACGACATGGACTTTTTCGCCCAGCGTGTAGATAAAGACGCCATTACCCGGCTGCAGAGCTTTGTGAAGCAGGACTTCGCCCAGGTGGACTACACCGATGCGGTCGAGATACTGCAAAACTGCGGCAGAAAGTTCGAGTTCCCGGTGGCATGGGGCGTTGATTTGTCTTCCGAGCACGAGCGCTACCTGGCCGAAGAACACTTCAAGGCGCCGGTGGTGGTCAAGAACTATCCCAAGGATATCAAGTCCTTCTACATGAAGCTGAACCCGGACGGCAAAACCGTGGCCGCCATGGATGTACTGGCCCCGGGCATCGGCGAGATCATCGGCGGCTCCCAGCGGGAAGAAGTGCTGGAAGTGCTGGACAGCCGCATGGTTGAAATGGGCCTGAACCCGGCAGACTACGGCTGGTATCGGGACCTTCGCCGTTACGGCACCGTGCCCCACTCCGGTTTTGGTCTGGGCTTCGAGCGTCTGGTGGCCTACGTGACCGGCATGGCTAACGTACGGGACGTCATCCCCTTCCCCCGCACCCCGCGCAACGCCGACTTCTGATCTTCAGACGTTAAAATACGCGCAACAAAAAGCCCTGCAATGCAGGGCTTTTTTGTGCACAGTAACACCGGCGTCGAACGGCCCCTCCCCCTTGGCTGCGGGGAAACAGGCATGACGGCGGATTATCGCCAGGGGGAGGATGGGTGGGGGTGTTATACCAATCCCAGTAATGATCTGGTCATGTTGAGGCCCCAGATCAGAGGAAACACAGCCGCCCCCCTCGACACGCCATAAACCCATCCATGGGGGCTCGGAAATGCCGTCCATGGCATTTCACGGTCGTGGGAGCCGTTCTCTGTTGCCTCTTCTGGAACACCGAGTTTCCTGTAGACGGCGCCAACAGGCGACTCAGCGGCATCAAGGAGGGCAAAGGGATCAGCTCCAGCGACCATCACATGACAAGGATGTCATGTGCTGAGCGTCACATGGATGTGCTTGCAGCGGGTCGGTGGGGCAGACCCTTTGTCCGACGTTTATACAGAAATAAAATAGATCATTTTTTAATGTAATTGGTATTAAAGGGGAGGGAGAAAAACAGCGTCCAACGTAGGTTCTTCTCACCCCTCACCCCTCACCTCTCACCCCTCACAAATCTTCACACCCCGAAGGCAAATTTCAGTGCGAACATGGCCGCCAGTGCCCACACCACCGGGCTGACTTCACCGGCGCGACCGGCCAGCAGCTTGACCGCCACAAAGCTGATAAAGCCGAAGGCGATGCCGTTGGCGATGGAAAAAGAGAACGGCATCATCAGCAGTACCACCACGGCGGGCACCGCTTCGGTAATGTCATCCCAGTGCAGGTGAGTCAGCTGGCCCAGCATCAGCACCGCCACATAAACCAGGGCACCGGCGGTCGCGTAAGCCGGTACCATGCCCGCCAGCGGCGAGAACAGCAGGGCGGCAATAAACATCAGGCCGGTGATCACGGCGGTGAGGCCGCTGCGCCCGCCCACCGAGACCCCGGCGGTACTTTCCACATAGGAGGTGGTGGTCGAGGTGCCCAGTACCGAGCCGGCAATGGAGGCGGTGCTGTCGGCCAGCAGGGCGCGACCCAAGCGCGGCAGCCGACCCTTTTCATCCAGCAGCTTGGCGCGCTGGGCCACGGCAATCAGGGTGCCGGAGGTGTCGAACAGGTCGACAAACAGAAAGGCAAAAATCACCGACAGCATGCCGATATTGAAGGCGCCGGCAATGTCCAGCTGCATCAAGGTCGGCATCATGGACGGCGGCGCGGAGACGATACCCTGATACTGAATATCGCCGAAGGCCACGCCCAGCCCGGTAATGATCAGAATACCGATCATCACGGCACCGCGCATGCCACGGGCCGCCATGCCGATGATCAGAAAAAAGCCCAGGGTCGCCAGGCCTACCTGCAGGCTGGTGACATCACCCAATCCTACCAGTGTGGCCGGGTTATCGACGATGATACCGGCATTTTTAAGGCCAACCAGCGCCAGAAAGAGGCCGATACCGGCGGCAATGCCGATTTTCAGCGGGCCGGGAATGGAGTTGATGATCCATGCACGCACCTTGAACAGACTCAGCAGCACGAAGATACAGCCGGAGAAGAACACGGCGCCCAGGGCACTCTGCCAGCTGTAGCCTTCGGTCAACACCACAGTGTAGGTGAAAAAGGCGTTCAGCCCCATGCCCGGTGCCAGGGCGATGGGGTAGTTGGCCAGCAGCCCCATGATGAAACAGCCGATGGCCGCCGCCAGACAGGTGGCCACAAACACGGCGCCATAATCCATGCCCGCCTCGGACAGAATCGCCGGGTTGACGAAGATGATATAGGCCATGGTCAGGAAGGTGGTAATGCCCGCCACCACTTCCTGGCGCACATTGGTACCCAGTTCCTTGAGGTGAAAATATTTGTCTAGCATAGAGGGATCTACTGTATGAATAAGAGAGCCTGAAATTATCGATGTAAAAGACCCCTTTGGCAATCACACGCCCCTGCAGGGCAGCCGTTAACATACATAAACCGGGTCGAGCCGGTTCATAATGTTCCTCTGTCTTGACCACGATCAACGATACTTCCGACTATCATTGTTAGTATCCACCTACTGCTGATCGCATGCCGTTCTTAATGCGAAACAGGCAATACCTTCGAGTATTACGCTCACCAGCAAAACACCGGCTCCGGAACGTCAAGGGACATCACCATGAACAAGACTCCTCCCCCTCCAGCCCACTCCCGTCGTCGGGAATGGCTGACCTTTCTGTTGATTACCGCGGTTTTCTTCCCCCTGCTCAGCGTGATGACGGTGGGCGGGTACGGCTTTATTGTCTGGATGCTGCAGATCTTTTTCGGTCCACCCGGGCACGGTGCCTGATCCCAATGTCCCTTCGACCCTGACGCGAGAATCGCCATGCTGACCTTATTGAAAAAAATCTGGAATACCCTCAAGCGCCCCCCGGTGCATATCAGCCTGGGCGTGCTGACCCTGGGCGGCTTTGTGGCCGGCGTCATTTTCTGGGGCGGTTTCAACACCGCGCTGGAAGTCACCAATACCGAAGAATTCTGTATCGGCTGTCATGAAATGGAGAACAACGTCTATCAGGAGCTGCAGGAAACCATTCACTGGTCCAACCGCTCCGGCGTACGCGCGACCTGCCCCGACTGCCATGTACCGCACAACTGGACCAACAAGATTGCCCGCAAGATGCAGGCCAGCAAGGAAGTCTGGGGCAAGGTGTTCGGCACCATCGACACCCGGGAAAAGTTCCTCGATAAACGGCTGGAACTGGCCCAGCACGAATGGGCCCGTTTCTCGGCCAACGGCTCGCTGGAATGCCGTAACTGTCACGATTACAACAGCATGAACTGGGACGTGATGTCCGACAAGGCCAAGCGCTTCATGAAGCCTGCCGCCGAGCGCGACCAGAGCTGCCTCGATTGTCACAAGGGCATTGCCCACCAGCTGCCGGAGCAGATGACCTTCAAGGATCCGGCGCTCGACCAGCTGGAGCAGCGTGCCCAGGGGCTGAGCCCGGATGAAGGCGGCAGCTACTACACCGTGAAGGCGGTCACCCTGTATCTGGACCCCGAGCTGACCCAGGAAGCCGGTGAGCTGGAAGCGGCCAGCCCGGTCAAACTGCTGGAAGAAAACGGCGACAGCGTCAAACTGCTGGTACCGGCCTGGCGCAAGACCCGTGGTTTTGGCCGCGTGCTGTATGAAGACTTCGGCATGAACATCACCAGCCTGGTACTGGAAAAAGAAATAGCCCAGGACGAAAGTCTGGTGCAGTTAGTCAGTGAAGCCAGGGTCGACGAGATGACCGGCCTGCCCTGGGAACAGGTAGAAGTGGCCCTGTGGACCCAGCCCGGTGCCCTGCTGCCGGAAGCCGAAGACATCTGGGGCTATGCCCGGGATACCTATCGCAGCGCTTGCAGCGTGTGTCACTCCCAACCGGCCGAAGCCCACTTTGACGCCAATACCTGGCCGGGCATGTTTGCCGGTATGGTCGGCTTTACCAACATGGATGCCGATACCCAGGCGCTGGTGCTCAAGTACCTGCAGAAACATTCGTCCGACTATTCCGACGGCGCACACTGATCACGAGTTGACGAGGCAAAGAATATGGCAATTTCACGCAGACATTTTCTCAAGGGACTGGCCGCCAGCTCGGCAGCGGCCCTGATCGGTCAAAGCCTGCTGGTGCGCACGGCCGAAGCGGCGGTGTCAGCCGAGGGCAGCTGGAAGATGGCCGGCTCACACTGGGGCGCCTTCAAGGCGCTGGTGAAGGGCGGCGTGGTCAGCGAGGTCAAGGCCTTTGAGCTCGACAAGCACCCCACCGACATGCTGAACGGCATCAAGGGGCTGATCTATAACCCTTCCCGTATTCGTTACCCCATGGCGCGGCTGGACTGGCTGAAAAACCGCGAGAACAGCGATCGCACTCAAAGAGGCGACAACCGCTTTGTGCGCCTGACCTGGGACGAGGCGCTGGATCTGTTCCATGAAGAGCTGGAACGCACTCAAACCCAATACGGCCCCTGGGCGCTGTATGCCGGCGCCACCGGCTGGCGCCAGACCGGCCAGTTCCACAGTTGCGGCAGTCACATGCAGCGGGGGGTCAACCTGCACGGCAACTTCGTCAGCAAGGTCGGCGACTACTCCACCGGTGCCGGCCAGGTGATCATGCCCTATGTGCTGGGCTCTACCGAAGTGTACGATCAGGGCACCTCCTGGCCGCTGATCCTGGAGCACACCAAGACCCTGGTGCTGTGGGCCAACGATCCGTTCAAGAACCTGCAGGTCGGCTGGAACTGCGAAACCCACCAGTCCTACGGCTATCTGGAACAGCTCAAAGCCAAAATCGCCGACGGCAGCATCAAGGTGCTCAGCGTCGATCCGGTACAAACCAAGACCCAGGCCTACCTGGGCTGCGAACAGCTCTACATCAACCCCCAGAGCGACGTGGCCTTCATGCTGGCCATCGCCCATACCCTGTACAAGGAAGAACTGTACGACAAGAGTTTCCTCGGTACCTACACCCTGGGTTTCGAGCCCTTTATCGACTATGTGCTGGGCAAGACCGAAGACAAGGTGGAAAGAACCCCCGAATGGGCGGCGGCCATCTGCGGCATCGAGGCCGACCGCATTCGCGAATTCGCCCGCCAGCTGGCGAGTGATCGCACCCAGCTGATGTTTGGCTGGGCCATTCAGCGCCAGCAGCATGGCGAGCAGCCCTACTGGGCCGGTGCCGTAATAGCGGCCATGCTGGGCCAGATTGGCCTGCCCGGCGGCGGCATCAGCTATGCCCACCACTACAGCTCCATCGGCGTACCGGCCACCGGCGCCAGCGCCCCGGGCGGCTTTCCCCGCAACCTGGATCCGGGCAAGAAACCGTTGCACGACAACAACGACTTCAAGGGCGCCAGCCGCATCATTCCGGTGGCTCGCTGGATCGACTGTTTACTCGAGCCGGGCGGAAAAATCCAGTACAACGGCGGTGACGTTACCTTCCCCGATGTGAAAATGTGTATCTTCAGCGGTTGTAACCCCTGGCACCATCACCAGGATCACAACCGCATGAAACAGGCGTTCCGCAAACTGGAAACCGTGGTCACCATCGATTACTCCTGGAACGCCACCTGCCGCTTCTCGGATCTGGTGCTGCCGGCCTGTACCCAGTTCGAGCGCAACGACATCGACATCTATGGCTCCTACGCCAAGCGTGGCCTGCTGGCCATGCACAAGCTGGTGGACCCGCTGTTCCATTCCCGCAGCGACTTCGATATTTTCACCGGTCTGTGCCGCCGTTTCGGCCGCCATGAGGAATACACTCAAGGCAAGGACGAGCGCCAGTGGCTGGCCCAGCTCTACAACGAATGCAAGGCCGCCAACGAAGGCAGCTACCCCATGCCCGAGTTCGATGAATTCTGGGAACAGGGCTATGTGGACTTCGGTGAAGGCAGCACCTGGGTGCGCCATGCCGCCTTCAGGGAAGACCCGGAAGTCAACGCCGTGGGCACCCCCTCCGGCTTTATCGAGATCAGCAGCCGCAAGATCGGCAACTACGGCTACGAAGACTGCAAGTCCCACCCGGTATGGATGGAAAAGACCGAGCGTTCTCATGGTGGTCCTGGCTCGGATCAATACCCGCTGTGGCTGCAATCGGTGCACCCGGATCAGCGACTGCACTCCCAGATGTGCGAGTCCGACGAATATCGCGCCACCTATGCGGTGCAGGGCCGGGAGCCGGTATACCTGAGCCCCGCCGACGCCGAAGCGCGCGGCATCAGCGACGGCGACCTGGTGCGGGTATTCAATGGCCGGGGCCAGCTGCTGGCCGGTGCCCGGGTATCGGATCGTTTTCCGTCCGGGGTGATCCGCATTCACGAAGGCGCCTGGTACGGCCCCACCGACGCCGGCATAGGCGCGCTCGACACCTATGGCGATCCCAACACCCTGACCCTGGATGTGGGCACCTCCAGACTGGCCCAGGCGCCCAGCGCCAACACCTGTCTGGTGGAAATCGAGAAATTCACCGGCCCCGTGCCGGCCGTGACGTCCTTTGGTGGTCCTGAAATGGTGGAAATTTAATGACACACAATACCGCGGCAGGCGACAGCCTGCCCCTCTCGGAAACCGAATACTGGCAGCAGCAGGCCTTGCTGTGCCAGTGGTTTTCGACCCTGCTGTCGAAAGAGTTGAACGAGGCCGAGCTGCAAGCCTACCAGGCCGGCGACGCCAACCCCCTGCTGGATGAACTGGCCCTGCAGCCGACGCTGTCCGAACCGGCCAAACGGCTGCATCAGGCCATCGGCACCCTGGCATTGCTGGAACACCCCAGGCTGGAACTGGCCGCCGACTTCGCCGGCCTGTTTCTGAGCGATGCCCGCCACAGCCCCGCACCCTATGCCTCGCTGTATCAGGACAAGGGCACCTTCAATGGCCCTGCCGCCCAGCGCATGCAGCAGCGGCTGGCGGCGGCGGGTTATGCGGTGGATGGCGACTTCAAAGAGCCGCCGGATCATCTGGCGGTGATGCTGGATTATCTGGCCGAAGGCTATCGCCGCCTGGCACTGGCGCCTTCGCCGGAGGCCGAAGCCGATCTCAAGCTGTTCGTACACCAGGAGCTGGCCGGCTGGCTGCCCGAGCTGAGCCATCGCGCCAAAAACACCGACACCGCCAGCGACGTCTATCCGGCGCTGCTGGCTCTGGTGACGGCCTTTTGCCAACAGCCCTGAGCAAAAAAAAAGGCCCCACAAGGGGCCAAGATACAATCAATGCTTAATGCTTGAGATTCAGGATTGTGCGGGAACTGCAGTTTCACCGGCAGGACGGGCAATCGGCTTCATCAGCAGATAATAACCCACCACACTCACTACCAGACCGACGAAGAACGCCATGTCGATGAACACCAGGCTGCAGACAAAAGACAGGCCATAGACCAGGAAGGCCCGCAGGTTGTAGTTGTTCTGGTAAACAAAGGGTCCTTTGGGGTCATAGAAGTCGTTCACGTTCAACTGACCGCGGCGCAGCAGGTAGAAGTCGGCCAGCATGATACCCGCCACCGGGCCCAGCAAACCGGAAGTAATAACGCTGAACCACAGCAGGTTGTCGGCAAACACCCAGGGCATCATCAGCAGGCCGATGGCGCCGGAGATAGCCACACCCTGCCCGAACTTCAGTCGGGGAAACACATTCATCAGGATAAGCGCGGACGGCATCAGGTTGGCCGCGGTGTTGGTGGACCACTGGGCAAAGGCGATGGTGATCATGCTCAGGATCAGTACGATGGGCGAGCTCATGGAGTTCAGTACGATCTCGATAGGGTCCCAGGTGCCGGTGAGAATGCCGCCGATCATGCCTACCATCAGGATACCGGAGCCAATCACGATAAGGCCGGTGATCTGGGCGAAAAAGGGCTTGCGGTTACGGATGAAGAAATTCTTGCTGCTGTGGTCACGAGAGCGTTCCAGCTTGCGGGTCATGTCCGGGCTGTTCAGACCCATGGTGATCCAGATGCCGGCGATGGCCATGACGGCGAACCAGAAAGACCCGTCATCCAGCGACGGCGCAGCCAGCACGTCACCTATGGTGGCGTTGTTGGTCTGCAGCAGCCAGAAGGTGACCAGGCCAATCAGTATGGTCAGTGCCGGAATGGCGACCCAGTCGAATTTGGCCATGGCTTTCATGCCGTAGATGGCATTGATGACCTGCAGTACCCCGAAGATCAGGATGAGAATGGTGGTATTGGTATAACCAATCCACATTTCCAGTACCTTGCCGATGGCAACGGCCGCGACCCATGTCTGAAAGCCAAACCAGAAACAGGCAGGAATGGCGCGGAAGGCCGCCGGAATCTTGGCGCCCTGGTAGCCGAAGCAACCACGGATATAAACGGCGAAGGGAATACCGTAACGCAGACCGATATCACCGGCCAGGATCAGGATGGTGGTCACTATGGCATAGGCGGCCAGTATGGCACCGATGATGGTCCAGGGAGACAGTCCCGGATACAGCTGGGCACCCATGGTAAAGGCGCCCATGTTGATGGTCATGCCCGCCCAGAGCATGGTGAAGTCCCAGATATTGATGTCCCTGTCTTTATCCGTAGACGGCATCAGCTCGGGATTGTTCATTTCGTGTACAGCCATAAGGATGCTCCCTGTTTACTGCTGTGATAATAATGTTGCACCACCCGACACAATGTAAACAATACGCCGGAAATTAGATTAACAAATTAACAATAATTTCGTTAACGACAAACCTAATATTTTGTTTACATTTATCTACGTGATATCCATCACACTTTATGTCCAAAACGGGCTCTGATTGGAAACAAAAAAACGCCACCAAGGCGGTGACGGTTCATTTGGCACTTTATGCAGCGAGCCATGCCCGCTGGCCGGAGCTTCTCAGTTGATCACGAACAACGCCATGAAGTCGTTGACCGAGGTAGCCTCAAGCCGCCGTTGATCGAGACACAATGCCAGAATGTGCCGGCAGCGCGCCGGCGGAAAGCGGGTTTGCAGGTTCTGCATGAACTTCTGCTCCAGCACCGGTATCGCCTCGGCCCGGCGGCGACGATGGCCGATGGGATATTCCACCGCCACCTTGTCGGTGTGGCTGCCGTCCGTGAAGAACACCTGAATGGCGTTGGCGATGGAGCGCTTGTCGGCTTCAAGGTAGTCGGCGCTGTAGCGCGGCTCTTCCACTATTTCCATTTTGTTGCGCAGGGCATCGATGCGGGGATCGGCACGGTGAACGTCGTCTTCATAGTGTTCGGCCATCAAATCGCCATAAAGCAGTGGCACCGCCACCATGTACTGCAGGCAATGATCCCGGTCCGCCGGGTTGGCAAGCTGACCCGCCTTGGAGATGATGCGAATGGCCGACTCGTGGGTGCTGATTTGAATACGGTCTATGTCTTCAATTCGATCCTTCACCTGCGGGTGCAGCAACACCGCACACTCCACCGCGGTCTGGGCATGAAATTCGGCGGGAAAGCTGAGCTTGAACAGCACGTTTTCCATCACGTAGCTACCGAAGGGCTGCTTGACCTTGAACGCCTCGCCCTTGAACAGCACGTCATAAAACCCCCATGTTGGCGCCGTGAGAACCGAAGGCAGGCCCATTTCGCCCTGCATGGTGATCATGGCCAGTCGCACGGCACGGGCGGTAGCATCCCCCGCCGCCCAGGACTTGCGCGAGCCGGCGTTGGGCGCATGGCGGTAGGTCCGCAGGGCGCCGCCGTCGGCCCAGGCCTGGGACAGGGCGTCGATAATCTGCTCGCGGCTGCCGCCCAGCAGGTGGGTGATCACCGCGGTGGAGGCCACCCGCACCAGCAGCACATGATCCAGCCCCACCCGGTTAAAGCTATTTTCCAGCGCCAGCACGCCCTGAATTTCGTGCGCCTTGATCATGGCGGTGAGCACATCGCGCATGGTCAGTGGCGCTTTACCCTCCGCTACCGCCACCCGGCTCAGATAATCGGCGGTGGCGAGAATGCCGCCCAGGTTGTCGGAGGGATGGCCCCACTCGGCCGCCAGCCAGGTATCGTTGAAGTCCAGCCAGCGAATGAGACAGCCAATGTTGAAGGCGGCGGTGACCGGGTCCAGCTCGTGGGAAGTACCGGGCACCCGGGCGCCGTGTTGTACCGTAGTGCCCGGCACCAAGGGCCCAAGATGCTTGGTGCATTCGGGAAAGCGCAGCGCCAACAGGCCACAACCCAGGGTATCGGCCAGACAGTGGCGGGCGGTGTGATAGGCCTCATCCGAAGTGATCTCGGTATCGATCACATAACCGGCGATGGTGACCAGCAATCGATCGGGCTCGGGTCGCTGGTTCAGCTCAACATTGGTACTCATGATGTGTTCCTTTTTAAAAGCCGGGATTGGGGAATAGGGATTAGGGATTAGGGATTAGGGATTAGGGAGCGTAGGTTGGGACGAAGCATGAGTCCCAACGCTTCCGTCGCCGGCATCCATGTTGGGATTCGCTTCGCTCATCGCCAACCTACAGCTAATCCCCAGTCCCCAGTCCCCAGTCCCCAGTCCCCAGTCCCCAGTATTATCACCGCTCCTCTATTGGTATCCACTCCTGGGGGGCTGGACCCACATAATCGGCGTTGGGCCGGATGATGCGGTTGTGGGCGCGCTGCTCCATGATGTGGGCGGTCCAGCCGGTGACTCGGCTGAGCACGAAAATCGGGGTGAACAGCTTGGTCGGGATGCCCATGAAGTGATAGGCGCAGGCGTGATAGAAGTCGGCGTTGGCGAACAGTTTTTTCTCGCGCCACATCACCTCCTCTACCCGCTCGGAGATCGGATACAAGACCCGGTCGCCCGCCGCCTCACTCAGCTTTTTGGCCCAGGGTTTGATCAGCGCATTGCGCGGATCCTTCACCGTATAGACCGCATGCCCGAAGCCCATGACTTTCTCTTTTCGCTTGAGCATCTCCAGCAGCGCGGCTTCGGCCTCATCCGGCCCGCTCCACTGCTCTATCATCGCCATCGCCGCCTCGTTGGCGCCGCCATGCAGCGGGCCGCGCAGGGTACCGATGGCGGCGGTCACCGCCGAATGCAGGTCGGTCAGCGTCGAGGCACAGACCCGACCGGCAAAGGTCGAGGCATTGAATTCGTGCTCCGCATACAGCACCAGCGAGCAGTTCATCACCCGCACATCAAGCGCAGCCGGTGCTTCGCCGCGCAGCATATGCAGAAAGTGGCCGCCCAGGCTGTCGTCATCCAGGGCGGTGTCGATACGCACGCCGTCATGCGCATAGCGATACCAGTAGCAGAGCATCGAGGGCAGCAGCGACAGCAGACGTTCGGCCGCCTCCTGCTGTTCGCCGAATTTGTGTTCGGTTTCCAGATTGCCGAGTACGGAGCAACCGGTGCGCAGCACGTCCATCGGATGCGCCGACGCCGGTATCAGTTCAAGCACGGTACGCAACGCCGCCGGCAGACCGCGATTGGCCCGTAGCCGGGTCTTGAAGGCGCCCAGCTCCCCCTGGTTGGGCAGATAGGCCTTCAGCAGCAGAAAGGCCACCTCTTCAAACTGGGCATGAGCGGCCAGATCGGCAATATCATAACCGCGATAGGTCAGGCCGGAGCCGGTTTTGCCCACGGTGCACAGGGCCGTTTGGCCGGCGGTCTGGCCGCGTAATCCTTCGGCGTTAGTCATGCTTGCCTCCTTGTTGGTCATCCGCAGCGCCGGTTACCGGAACTGCCGGTGTGGTTTGAGCCGAGTGCTCGAACAGGGCGTCCAGTCTGGCCTCGTAATCATGATAGCCGAGGGTCTGATAAAGCTGCTCCCGGGTCTGCATCTGCGCCAGCAAATCACGCTGATGACCCTGAGTCAGGATCTGGCGATAGACCATGTCCGCGGCCCGGCTCATGGCCCGAAACGCCGACAGCGGATACAGCACCATGGCCACGCCGGCCTCGGCCAGTTCGGATTGAGCGAACAAGGGGGTCTTGCCGAATTCGGTGATATTGGCCAGCACCGGCACGGGGACCGCTTCGCAGAAGCGACGGTATTGATCCAGGCTTTCCATCGCCTCGGGAAAAATCAGGTCGGCACCGGCAGCCACACAGGCCAGGGCGCGATCGATGGCGCCGTTCATGCCCTCCACCGCCAGCGCATCGGTGCGGGCCATGATGGCGAAGCGAGGGTCGGTGCGGGCATCTACCGCCGCCCTGATCCTGTCTACCATTTCATCACGCGGGACAATGGCCTTGTTGGGTCTGTGCCCGCAGCGTTTTTGCGCCACCTGATCCTCGATATGAATGCCCGCCACCCCGGCCCGCTCCATTTCCCGCACGGTACGGGCGATGTTGAAGGCACCACCGAAGCCGGTGTCCGCATCCACCAGCAAGGGCAATTCTGTGGCCGCCGTGATGCGACGAGCGTCTTCCAGCACCTCGCTCAGGCTGGTCATGCCGAGATCCGGCAACCCGAACGAGGCATTGGCCACCCCGGCACCGGACAGATACAGTGCCTGGTGCCCGGCCTGCTCGGCCTGCATGGCGCTGTAGGCATTGATGGCGCCCACGATGGCCAGCGGTCGCGTCCCTTGCAATGCCTCGAATAAACTGAGCTTCATGACGGTTTCTCCTGTCGTTGGGCAAGGTGTCGGTCGCGATTCATGCACCACAATGGATAAGGCTCGGTACATGGTGGGCGCAGCGGGCTCGGGGAATGGCGGGACGTAAACCGCAGGCAGTAAACGCTTTGGCACGATACGACCATGATTTATCGACACTTTATTGGTACACAAGCTAAAGGTAGCAGCTGATGCGCTTAGCAGGATGGAGGGTGTCGACAAAGAGTGAAAGGTTGATCATGAACAGGCCCCTGTTTGCATCATGCAAACAGGGGCCTGTGAAGCGAAAAGAAGGCTGTCGTTACGCCGAGCGGGAGCCGTAACGTTTGTCTTGTAACAGTAATTCGCTCATGGCCTCAGCCGGCATGGGCCTGGCCATCAGGTAGCCCTGCCCCAGCCCACAGCCCAATTGCTGCAACAGCACATGCTGTTCGACCAGTTCGATACCCTCGGCGGTGACCGTCATATTCAGATTATCTGCCAGGGAAATAATGGTTTTGACCAGGCTCTCCGCCCGGGGATCCGTCGACAGGTCGGCCACAAAGGATTTATCGATCTTGAGCTTGTTGATCGGGAGCTGTCGCAGGTGGCTGAACGAAGAATAGCCGGTACCAAAATCATCCAGTGCTATCTCTATGCCCAATTCACGCAGCTCCTGCAGGGTATCGAGCGAGCCGGCCGTATCCCACATGCTGGTGTCTTCGGTGATCTCCAGCACCAGGGTCGAGGCGTCGAGACCGGTGTCGCGCAATACCGCGCTGACGGTCAGTGCCAGCTCTCCCTCCATAAAGATATTGGGACTGATATTGACGTTCACCTTCAGCCAGCCGCAACCGGCCTGGTGCCAGCGGTGCATTTGGCGACAGGCCTGCGACAACACCCATTCGTTAAGCCGGTGTGCCAGGCCATGCTGCTCGGCCACCGCTATTACTTCGAGCGGACTGATAAAGCCATGCTCGGCCGAATTCCAGCGTAACAGCGCCTCTACCGACTCGATATCGCCGCTGTTCAACCGAAAAATCGGTTGATAGTGCAGCTCCAGCTGATCCTGTTCAATCGCCGCCTGCAAGGACACCGCCAGCTTCTGCCGCCGCAGTCGACGCTCGTCCATGCCCGGTTCGAACATCTGCACCATGGTCTTGCGACTGTGTTTGGCGTAATACATGGCGGTGTCGGCATGACTCAACAGTTCGGCCGCCGTGAGGCCATGCTCGGGATAAAGACTGGTACCGATACACGCCTGAGGCGACAGACAGCCATCGGGCAGTTTCACGTCGCGCGACAGCGCGTCAAATAGCTGCGCCGCCATCAGCTCGGCATCATCGATATTTTCAAGTTGCTGGATGATCACGAATTCATCCCCGCCCAGCCGAGCCACCCGGCCCTGCTTGCCGATGGTGTGACTCAATCGGTTCGCAATCTCCCGCAGCAGATTGTCTCCCACCTCGTGGCCAAGGCTGTCGTTGATGGCCTTGAAACTATTCAGGTCGACCATGTGGAGAGCCAGTGCACCTCGCTCCCGCTGGGTCCGATTCAGCGCCTTGTCTATCAGCTGATAGAAAAACATGCGATTGGGCAGGCCGGTCAGGGTATCGTGATAGGCCATGTGGCGGTTACGGTGGTTCTCCCGCAGCAGCAGCAGCAGCATCAGGCTGCCACTGAGCAGCAGGCCGCCCAGATAAAGGCTGGAACGCAGCCGTATATCCTGAATAATATCAAGCTGCTGCCAGACCTTGTCACCGGAAAAGTTTTCGACATTGATTTCTCGCGCCAGCTTGCGATAGTGCGCCAGCTCTTGTCGCAATGCCATGATTTCGTCCCGGTCATCTACGCGCAGCGCATACACCCGCTCTTCCCAGAGCTCGAGCTGACTGGAAAAATTTTTCAGCATCGGCAAGACCCCCGGCTGCTCGCGCACCGGGCGATTCTCTTCTCCCGCCAACAGGGTATCGATTCGGCTCCACAACAGTTCGAAACGCAACTGGACATTCGCTTCGTCCGAGGTCCGGGCCGCCAACGCCGTCAGCGATTGATCAAATTTAAGCAGTTCCATTTCCAGCTCGGAGCTGGCCCAGCCAATGGCCTTGATGGTGGCCGATACATAGCGCACTACCTCCAGATCCCGGTGGTAACTGTAGAGCGAACTGGCACCAAACAGCAGGGTAATGATGGTAAGGCCGATCAGTTTGAAGGTATTCACGGTTAGCGTATGTCCAGAGTCTTTAACTGCCAGATCAGCAGTTCGTGATAACGCTTGGTGTCATACTGCGGATACTCCGACAGGGGCAACATCAGCCATACCGGCCCCTTGTGCCGGATTTTCATCGGCTCGCCATCGAGATGTGTCGTCAGCAACAAGGGCGCCTCTGCCACCAGCTCTCTGTTGATATCATGATGATAATCGTTCAGGGCCACCGCCCTGACTTCACTTCCCTCGGCGCCGACTCGCCGCAACAAATCACTCAGCAGCACGCCACGAAAATGGTGCTGTTGTTCCGTCCAGGGGGTATGGGTGCTGAATTCATGCTGCGGCAAGGCCGCCAGCATGTCCATATCAAACTCGGCCTTGTTGACGGCATTGGTCACGCTCAGGTTGCCGGTCACGGTCAGTACCTCCCTGCCCTTGGGCGGGGACAAAGGATCGGCGGCAAATAACAGCGAACTCCATACTGCCAGCAGCAGCCCGAGCACTGACGTTGGCAAGAAACGACGACCTCGCACTTCACTTATCGCAGGCTTCATAGCCCCCCCCAATAAAAGACTCAATAGAGTATGCAAACATAGCAGTTTTTTGATAACGATTTTTAATCACAGTTCGGTAATACCGAGTCTGACAGGATTAAAAATCGATGTCGAGCCAGAGGTGAGGCCCGTCCTACAGGTTCGAACGAAACTTTGATCCATTTGAATCTTTTTTTCAATTTTAAGGTGCTGTCGGTGAAGATAGCGCGCCACCGGCTCGACAGCAGAATAAAGATCCAAACAAACCTCTTTTCTCCCCCATCAATAAAAAGGCTCTGCGCTCATTAACGAGCAAGCCCGGTCGTACCGGGCTTGCTGGGTTTACAGTCGGTTAAGGGCGACGCCCGACTCGGGAAGGGCCGTCAGTACCGGCCGGCGCGCTCGTACATAATCGATAAGGGCCCGGGCATCGGTGTTGCAGGCGACCCCGGCCTTTTTGCAGTCCAGTGGCCGATTGAAATAGTGCACCTCTATGGCTCCCCGCCCGTTTTTGCTCAGCCGTGCCACCGGAAACACCGCCGGTTTGCCATTGACGAACGCCAGGTCCAGCCGGTCGGTAAACACCTGTTGTGAATCAAACAGCGTATTCCATCCTTCGTTGCCCGACGCATGATAGCCGTCCAGTGCCAGCTGGTAACGGGCATCCGGTTCAATTCGCTGCCACTGACCGTTATCCAGATATTCGATACGGTTGAGATACCCCCGTCCCCGGCTGGTTTCGTTAAAGCTGTAACGCAGCCCGGCCCCGTAGGGAAAACGGCCGGTATGAGCGTCCGATGACAAAGCGGCGTTAATGGTTTCCAGCAGCAGACCGGCGACCTGACGGCCGGTGAGCGACACCAGGCTGATGGGGTTGCCAAAGGGCAACAGCTCCAGACCGACATTCCCTTCTTTGAGTACGCCCGGCTCCAGACTGTTACGCACCGCACCGGCGGCCACCAGCGCAAAGTCGGCACGACGACCGGTTACCGCCTGCACTTGTGGGCTATTGACCCAGTACAGTTGGCTGGCCGCCACCAGGGGCGCTATCTGAGAGCCGCGGCCTTCAACCGGCAACTCCACATGCGTTAACGCCAGAGGAACATGCCCCACCTCGTCACCGTAGGCCTTGACCAGGGCCGGACGATACTGTTTATCGATATGGGCGCGTAACGCCGAATCTTCCGCCACCATCTTGATATTGGGCTCGGCCTCGATGGCGGCCGCCAGGCGCTGCTGTTGCGCCTCGCTCAAGCGATATTTGTCGCCCCGGCGAATATCACGATAAAAGACGTTATCCGACAACAGGGTGTTGCCGCCTTCACAGCGGCTGACCCGCCCGTCTGGGGTAAAGGTCACACTCACCTGCCCCATGGCTTGGGCAAACCGACCGGCCTGCACCACGCAGGTCGTGCCGATGCCGTCCGGATTATTGAAGCGGCGCGCATAAGGTTCGCCACTCTCCCAGCCGAGGTTGCCGAAGTCCCCGAGCAGACTGTGAGAATGGCCGCCGACGATAAGGTCGATACCGTTGACCTTTTGAGCCAGACGCCGGTCTCGCTCCAGCCCCAGATGGGTGACGGCAACGATGTGTTTGACGCCTTGCTCACGCAGCGCCCTGACGGTGTTCTGGGCGCTGTCGACTTCCCGCTCGAAACTCAGCTTGCCGACATGGGGGCTCTGGTTGGCCATGTCTTCCAGCACCAGTCCCATTACCGCCACCACAGGACGCTTGCCGGCGTCATCGACCGTTTCTACCCGCTCTTTTTCATTACCGTCAAAGGCGTAGAGGACATAGGGTTTAAGGTTGTCGAGGCCTTGCAGGTCCGGATCCCGGCTGGCATCCAGGTTGGCGGCCAGCACCGGAAAGTTGACGCCCTGCACAAAGGCAGACAAGCGGCCGTTATCGAGATCAAATTCATGCTCGCCCAGCGCCATGGCGTCCAGCTGCATTTGACTCAGCACATCGGCGTTCATGGCGCCCCGGTTGAGCTTGAAATAGCCGGTACCCTGCCAGGCGTCTCCGCCGTGTACAAACAACAGCGGCTGATCATTCAGCTCCGCCTGCTGGCGCAGCGCCTTGGCCTGACTCAGCAGGCGAGGGTAGCCACCCAGACGGGTGTACACCGCCTGATTGCCCAGCTTCAAGCGGGCATCGGTCGGGTCAAAATGCGAATGGGTGTCGTTGATATGGGCCAGGGTCAGGGTAAAAGGCCGTTCGGGTGACTTGCCGGCACAGCCGGTCAGGGCCAGCGCCATCAGCCCGACCAGGAGGGTGTTGTTCATCTATGAATAAACTCCGATAGGTATTGAATAATGTGCCGGCTCAGTTGGTAAAGACCACCGTCTTGCCGTTATGCAGAAAGACGCGACGCTCGATATGATATTGCACCGCTCGGGCCAGGGTAATGCACTCGATATCCCGGCCCCGGGCGGTTAACTGCTCCGGATAATGACTGTGATCCACCACTTCCACCCCTTGGGTGATAATGGGGCCTTCGTCCAGATCGTTATTGATGTAGTGCGCCGTGGCCCCCACCAGCTTGACCCCTTTGTCGTAGGCCTGGTGATAAGGGCGTTCGCCTCTGAATCCGGGCAGCAGGGAATGGTGAATATTGATGGCCTTGCCGGTCAAGGCCGCACACAGCTCGGGGCTCAGCACTTGCATGTAACGCGCCAGCACCACCAGATCGGCCTCGCATTCCTTGATGATGCCCAGTACCTGCTCTTCCTGCTCGGCCCGGTTCTCGTCGCTCACCGGCAGATGATAGAAGGGAATATGATGCCAGTCGGCCAGCCGCTGCAGATCCGGGTGGTTGGAAATAATGGCCGGAATTTCGATGGCCAGTTGACCGGTACGATAGCGATAGAGCAGATCGTTCAGGCAATGATCGAGCCGGGAAACCATGATCACCACATTGGGGCGCACCTCGGCGGCAACCAGCTCCCATTGCATGGCGAATTGTGCCGCCCTGGGCTGCCAGCCCTGCCGAAAACCCGCCTCGTCAAACGGCGTCGTCCGGGGTGGGCGAAACTCCACTCGAATAAAAAAATGCCCGCTCAGCACATCATCGAAAGTCTGCATTTCCACCACATAGCAGCCCTGCTCGCACAGATAACGCGTCACCACGTCTACGGTGCCCAGGCTACCCGCGCAATGGGCGGTCAGATAATAGGTGTCTTTCGGCTTGGCCACTGGTGATCTCCTACCCCGGAATAAATAAAATCTCCCCTTGGCGGGGGCCGCTATTCTGCGGCAAACGCCGGTCTGGCGCCAGTGTTCAGATGGTCTGCACGGGCAATGATTTTTCCATGATAAAACGGGTGAATTGCTGTCCTCCCTTTTCCACCTGCTCTTGCTTTATCAGCCGGTATCCACGCTGTTCAAATACCGGGCGAGACAGCAGGCTGGCATCGGTACACAAACAGGCCACGCCTCGACGATGGGCCTCCTGTTCTATGTCATCACACAAACGGCCGGCCAGGCCACGTCCGGCATGCCCGGCCAGCACATACAGCAGCGCCAGGTGATTGTCCGGATACAGGGTGGCAAAGGCCACCGGTATCCGGTTGAACTCCATCACCCGGGTATAGCCGGTTTGCACCAGGGTTCTGAAATCGGTGGGGTACAGGTAGGGGAACGACGCCCATAATGACACCTGTTTATCGCTGTAACTTTGCCGGCCCTGCTCCATCACCGCATCGTGATAGATAAGCTCCAGGCTGCTGAAGTCGGTTTCTTGGTAATCTCTGATCAGATACATAACGGCTCCGATGGAATATCCGTCTTATGGTCTCGCTGGTGTTCCGTAACGCTACCGGGCTTGTGCGGGCACTGCAACTGCGGCTCGCAGTCTTGCGGCACAGGTCCGGCCATGCACAGTGCCGATCCAAAGAGAGCCGAACGACGACTAACGAAACGCGATGATAGCAAAGCCCGGAGTCACTATCTGCCGAATAAGCCTGATTTTGTGGCCTTTTGCTACTGTTAGATCATATACATGATCAGGAGTACAACCGTGTCGTCTTTTCCCAACCGACGTGCCGCCGGTCAGGCGCTGGCGAGGCTGGTGCTGCATTATCGCAACCAGCCCGGCCTGCTGGTACTGGGTCTGCCCCGCGGCGGAGTACCGGTGGCGTTTGAAGTTGCCCTCGCCCTGGCGGCACCGCTCGATGTGCTGCTGGTGCGCAAGCTCGGCTACCCGGGTCAACCGGAGCTGGCCATGGGGGCCATCGCCTCGGGCAATATCATGATCTTCAATCCTGCCATTAGTGCGCTCGGCGATATCAAACAATCCGATATAGATGCCGTGATCCAACATGAGCGGGCAGAGCTGCAACGCCGGGAACTCGCCTACCGAGGCACATCTGCGCCGCTTGCGCTGGCCGGCGCCCACGTGCTGCTGGTAGACGACGGTCTGGCGACCGGTGCCACCATGGAAGCCGCCATCAGGGCGGTACGCAAGCAGGCACCGGCGCATATCGGCGTGGCGGTGCCGGTCAGCTCGACCGAGGCGGCCGTGCGGATTAACGCCCTGGCGGACGAGCTGGTCGCCCTGATCACCAGTGACGACTTGGGCTCGGTGGGCCAGTTCTTTGACGACTTCGGCCAGACCCGCGACGAAGAAGTCCGCGAACTGCTGACCAGGGCGGCCTGCCGCCGTTAATATAAACCCCCATTTGACCGTTGATCAGGTTTTGGATCGGAGTTCCAGAGGCAACACAGCCGCCTCCCACGACGCGCTACGAGTACATCCCTGTAAGCTCGGACATGCCATCTGACCGCCAGGGATGGCGGGAATGACGGAACGGCAGGAGCATTTTCCGGCCATGGCATGTCACGGTCGTGGCAGTCGATCTCTGTTGCCTCTTCTCGAGCACCGAGTTGTCTGTAGACAACGCCAACAGGCAACTCCTTGGCATCAGGGAGGATAAAGGGATCTGCTCCACCGACCCTCCGCGCCAAGGATGGTGCGGCGGAGCCTACATGGAGGTATTCACGGCGTGTCGGCGGAGCGGGCCCTTTGTACGGGATTGATATGACTATCAAACAGCTCGATTGTTTAATTGCATGGTATCAGACAGCGGCAAAATATCTGGGAGCTCTTTCATTTTTACGGGCTTGGGATATGCTGCCCATCACGCTGTAAATAATAACGCCAACAGACGGGAAAACATGTTTAAACGACGCTACCTCAGTGCGCTGGTGATCGGCGCCATCCTCAGCGGTTGTGCCGGCCAGGCCAATACCGCCCAACCGAACATCAGCAAGAGCGCCGCCACAGAGCAGGCGGCAGCACAAGTCAGTCAGGCCGAACTGGCGAACTTTGCCGAATGGCGCCATGACTTTCGGCGCCGGGCTCTGGCCAGGGGCATTACACCGGCGGTATTCGACCGCGCCTTTAAGGGCGTGTCGCTCAGCCCCAAGGTGATCAAACTGGATGGCGGCCAGGCCGAGTTTACCCGCCAGATCTGGGACTATCTGGACACCGCCACCTCCGCCACCCGCGTCAGCAACGGCCGCCGGCAATGGGAGAACCGGAAACCCGTACTGCAGGCCATCGAAAACCGCTACGGCGTGGATGCCAAGGTGGTGATGTCCATCTGGGGCATGGAAACCAACTACGGCTCTTATCGTGGCAATACCAGCACCATTGAGGGGCTGGCCACCCTGGCCTTTGAAGGCCGGCGCCGGGACTTTGCCGAAGCGCAGTTACTTGCCGCCCTGCAAATACTGCAGGCGGGAGATATCAGCCCCGAACAGATGCTCGGCTCCTGGGCCGGTGCCATGGGTCACACCCAGTTCATGCCCACCAGCTACCTGCAATATGCCCAGGACTTTACCGGTGACGGCAAGCGGGATATCTGGTCTGAAGACCCTACCGATGCCCTCGCTTCTACCGCCTATTATCTGTCGCGTTTCGGCTGGCAGCACGGACAGCCTTGGGGCCTAGAGGTTCGGCTACCTGACGGCTTCGATTATGCCCAGGCTTCGCAAAACAATCTGCAGCCGGTGGCCTACTGGCGTAGCCAGGGCATTACCGACATCAATGGCCGGCCGCTGCCCGATCATGGCGACGCCGCCATACTGGTGCCGGCCGGTGCCCATGGCCCGGCCTTTGCCCTTTTCAGCAACTTCAAGGTGATTAAGCGCTACAACAACGCCACTTCCTACGCCATGGCGGTAGGACATCTGGGCGACAAACTGGCCGGGGGTGGTGAATTCCGCTCCCCCTGGCCGCGGGATGAACGCGCCCTGAGCCGAACGGAAAAAGAAGAGCTACAGCGCAGACTGACCGCGCGGGGCTTCGATACCAAAGGGGCCGATGGCGTCATTGGCCCCAATACCATCAGTGCCATCCGTGCCTATCAGCAATCGGTCAGCCAGGTGGCGGATGGCTATGCCAGCGCATCCTTGCTGAAACAACTGCGTTAATACTCCCGGCAGGGCGCTTATTCGGGCCCTGCCTGCCAATATTGTTCGAATTTAATGCAAAAACCTGCTTTAACAGCACGTTACCGCCGCCCAACACTCAATAATTCATAACTCATAACCAAATCGATTATCAATAAGTCAAATCTGCTGCTAGCATCGCCCGCCATCGATATTATTTTCTGTTCACGGAGTCACCATGCTGATTGTGTTATTCAATCTGGCAGTTTTTTTATTGCTGATGCTGCTGCTGGGTAAACTGTCCCGTCGCGGCCAATCCCTTTCTCGCCAGGTACTGACCGGCCTGCTGTTCGGTGTGGCTGCCGGTTTCATCATGCAGACGCTGTATGACGCCAACACCATCGCCCGCACCCTGGAATGGGTTAACGTGGTCGGCGGCGGTTATGTGCGCCTGCTGCAGATGATCGTGATTCCGCTGGTGCTGGTGTCCATTCTCGGGGCGGTATCCCGACTGCACAACGCCACCTCGCTCGGCAAGATCAGCGCCCTCACGCTGGGCGTGCTGCTGTTTACCACCGCCATCTCGGCGCTGGTCGGGGTCTTTGTCACCCACAGCTTCGGTCTCAATGCCGCCGATCTGGTGCAGGGTGCCCGCGAGCTGGCCCGCGCCGAACAGCTGCAGGCCCAGGTAGCCAGCGTGGCCAACCTGTCGATGCCGCAATTGCTGGTGTCCTTTATTCCGCGCAATCCCTTCGCCGACATGACCGGCGCCAGCCCCACCGCCATCATCGGTGTGGTGATTTTCGCCGTCTTCCTGGGTCTCGCCACCCTGTCGCTGCTGAAAGACGAGCCCGAACTGGGCCGTCGGGTCATTGGTGGCATCGAAGCGCTGCAGGCACTGGTGATGCGTCTGGTTCGCCTGGTGATGAAGCTGACACCCTACGGCGTCATGGCATTGATGACCAAGGTCATCGCCGGCTCCAACCTGCAGGACGTGATCAGTCTGGGCGGCTTTTTGCTGGCCTCTTATGTGGCCATCGCCATCATGTTTGCAGTGCACGGCCTGCTGCTGACCCTGGTCGGCGTCAACGCCAAACGCTTCTTCACCAAGGTGTGGCCGGTGCTGGCCTTCGCCTTTACCAGCCGCTCCAGCGCCGCCACCATACCGCTGAACGTGCAGGCCCAGACCCGCAAACTGGGCGTACCGGAAAGCATCGCCAACTTCTCGGCTTCTTTCGGCGCCACCATAGGCCAGAACGGTTGTGCCGGTATCTACCCGGCCATGCTGGCGGTGATGATAGCCCCCACCATGGGCATCGATGTGCTGGATCCGCTGTGGCTGGCGACCCTGGTCGGGGTGATTACCCTCGCCTCTTTCGGCGTGGCCGGTGTCGGTGGCGGCGCGACTTTCGCCGCGCTGATCGTGCTGCCGATCATGGGTATGCCGGTGGCCCTGGCCGCCCTGCTTATCTCCATCGAGCCGCTGATCGACATGGCGCGCACCGCGCTCAACGTCAACGGCGCCATGACCGCCGGTACCATCAGCAGCAAGCTGCTGGGCCAGACCGACGAAGCGGTATTCAACCGGGATGAAGAAGCCGACACCCCGGTACCCGCCGCCGGTTAACTTCACCCTTACTGATATAAAACGGCGCCTACGGGCGCCGTTTTTTTTTGATAACAAAATCTGACAGCCCCAAAACTCGGACAAAGGGCCCGCTCCACCGACTCGCTATGAATACATCCATGTACGCTCTCTGTTTCATCCCTGAAACAGAAGGTCGGCGGAGCAGATCCCTTTATCCTCCCTGATGCTTTGGCGTCGCCTGTTGGCGCCGTCTTCGGGCAACTCGGTGTACAAGCAGAGGTAACAGAGATCGTTTCCCACGACCGTGACATGCCATGGCCGGAAAATGCTCCTGCCGTTCCGTCATTCCCGCCATCCCTGGCGGTCAGATGGCATGTCCGAGCCTACATGGAGGTACTCGTAGCGTGTCGAGGGAAACGACTGTGTTACCTCTGGATCACAGGCCTAAAAGATGATCAGTTCCTTACCGGGATTGGTATAAATAAGCAACGGATACATGCAGGCACAAATATTTGCTATTATGCGCGCCCTGTCAGGTCATGCTCTGCGAGTGTGACCCCGAATTTTTGCTTGATACAGCGCACGGCCGGCGCTGGAGGAAACCATGTCTCAGTTTGTTGTTTGTGCCCTCTATAAATTCGTTACCCTGGACAACCACGAAGCGCTGCGCGAACCGCTGCAGAGCATGATGGAGTCCGAGCAAATCCGCGGCACCCTGCTGCTGGCGGCCGAGGGCATCAACGGCACCGTGGCCGGCTCGCGCGTCGCCATCGACCGGCTCAAGGCCTGGTTTGATGCCGATGCCCGTTTCAACGGTATCGATTACAAGGAGTCGCTCAGCGAAGAGCAGCCTTTCTACCGCACCAAGGTAAAACTGAAAAAGGAAATCGTGACCCTGGGCGTGGAAGGCATCGATCCCAAGCGGGTGGTCGGCACCTATGTGGCGCCCAAAGACTGGAACGCGCTGATCTCGGATCCGGACGTGGTGTTGGTGGATACCCGCAACGACTACGAAGTGGATATCGGTACCTTCAAGGGCGCGCTCAATCCCAATACCGAGAGCTTTCGCGAGTTTCCCGAGTACGTCAAAAACAATCTGGATGCCAACAAGCACAAGAAAGTGGCCATGTTCTGCACCGGCGGCATTCGCTGTGAAAAAAGCACCGCCTATCTCAAGGAGCAGGGCTTCGACGAGGTGTATCACCTGCATGGCGGCATTCTGAAATACCTGGAAGAAGTGCCGGAGCAGGAGTCGCTGTGGCAGGGCGAGTGCTTCGTGTTCGACAATCGGGTCACGGTGGATCACCAGCTGCAACCGGGCCAGTACCAGCTGTGCTCCGCCTGCCGGGCCCCGCTGTCGCCGGATGATCTGCAAAGCCCGCATTACCGGCATGGCGTGAGCTGCGCTCATTGTCATGATCAGCAGACGCCGGAACAAAAGCGCCGCTACGCCGAGCGCGAGCATCAGCTGCAACTGGCCAGGGCCCGGGGCCAGGCCCACATCGGCAGCGATGCGGTGGCCAATGCCGAGCAACGTCGGGCAGAGAAGCAGGCGCGCAAGCTGGAGCAGCAGCAAAAGAATAAAGCATAGTGAGGAGTGAGAGGTGAGAGGTGAGGGGTGAGGGGTGAGGTGAAAAACACCAGAGCCTGAAGGTCTGGCCCGAACTCCTCACGCCTTACACCTCACACCTCACGCTTTTCCCCTCACACCTTACCCTTCACACTTCACGGCCATTACATGCTCTGGATCCCCTTTACCCTGTTCGCCGCCCTGATGCAGGCCTGGCGCAACGCCTTTCAAAAACAGCTCAGCCAGAGCCTCGGCGCCACCAGCGTAACCCTGGCGCGCTTTATTCTGGCCGGCCCCATTGCCGCCACTTATCTGTGGCTGCTGTATCGCTGGCAACCCCGGCAACCCCTGCCCGACTTTTCCGTGCCCTTTGCCGGTTACATAGTGGGGGCCGCGCTTTGCCAGATCCTGGCCACCGCCCTGATGGTGCGGCTGTTTCAGTTGCGCAACTATGCGGTGGGCGTGGGACTGGCCAAGAGCGAGGCCATTCTGGCGGCGGTGCTGGGGGTGTTCTTTTTCGGCACTTCCCTCACCGGGCTCGGCTGGCTGGGCGTGCTGCTGGGTGGCATGGCGGTGTGGTTACTGAGCGGCCTGCACAGAGCCGCCGGGGCGGTATCGCCGATGACGCTGTTGCTTGGCCTCGGCAGTGGCCTGGCCTTTGCGCTGACCTCGCTGTGGGTGCGGGAAGCCAGCCTGCTGCTTGAATTGCCCTTTCCCTTCTCCGCCGCCTGGGTATTACTGCTGGTGATCGGCCTGCAAACCCTGCTACTGGTGGGCTGGCTGGGGCTTCGCGATCCCGCCAGTCTCGTGGGCCTGATTCGCCGACCCGGCCTGACCGCTCTGGTCAGCCTCACCAGCTGCCTGGGATCCATCGGCTGGTTCAGCGCCATGAGCCTGGAAAGCGTGGCCCTGGTCAAGACCCTGGGCCAGATCGAGGTGCTGTTTACCCTGCTGATTTCCGCCTGGTACTTCAAGGACAAGCTGGCCCGTCACGATCACCTGGGGCTGGCTCTGATCGTCATCGCCGCCGTGTGCGTAATGTGGGCCTGACGGTTAATCGAACGGATAGCGCCGAAACGCCAGCAGCTTGCGCACCCCTTCCAGCACCAGCAAGCCCACCGCTATCCAGATGGCGATATAGGTCGGCCACTCGGCGTCCGAGATACTCTCGCCCAGCACCAGCGACACCACCACCAGCAAAATTGGCTCCACATAACCGAGCAGGCCAAACAGGCTGAACGGCAGACGACGGCTGGCCAGAATGTAGCACACCAGCGCCAGCGCACTGATCATGCCCAGCCCCAGTACCAGCAGATACAGCAGCGGTCGCTCGCCAAAGGCGGCCAAAGGTGCATCAATCGACAATACAAACCAGGCGGCGACGGGAATCATCAACAACATGTCACACCAGAGACCGCCCAGGTTGTCGGTACCCAGCCAGCGGCGCCAGACGAAATACAGCGGATAACCGATGGCCACCACCAGGGTTTCCCAGGAAATACCGCCGGCCTGCCACAGCTCGTTGCTCACGCCCACGGCGGCACAGGCCACCGCCAGCCACTGCAACCGGGTCGGGCGCTCCTGATAGACAAAACGGCCGATGAGCACCAGCACCAGTGGCATCATGAAGTAGCCGAGCGACACCGGCAGCCCTCGCCCGTTGATGGGCGCCCACATGAAGATCCACAGCTGCACCCCCACCAGGGCGGAAGACAAGGGCAAGCCTATCCATAATAACGGGCGGCTTTTAAGCTGGGAAAACAGCGAGATCACCAGCCGCCAATCACCACTGTAAAGCAGAAACAGACCGACACAGGGCATGGTCAGCAGCATGCGCCAACCGAACACGATTTCGCCGCTCAACGGCGTCATCAGGCTGGCGTAGTAATACAACAGCGCAAACAACACCGACGAAAATACCGACAGCGCAACACCCTTGGTCACTCTGATTCTCCCCTTTATTTAACTGTATGGTCAATTTTGCGGGCAGCTTAACAGTTTGAAGGTGAAATTTTGAGCTGATTATCAAAATAAAATAAGAAAGTGCGTCGGTTAATTTGACTATATACAGCATGCTTAACTGCTCATAACCTCATTAACAGTGATCATTACAAGTTTCACATTACAGCAACTATCCAGGGTGACGTTGACGAACGACATGACTGCCGAATTTTCACTTGCATCCGACGCCAGTGTCGTTATAACGGCTGTTCTACTTCCATCCGGATAAGTGTGATGCGCCCTGTTTTTCCTGCTCTGTTCGTGCTGTTACTGGCCGGTTGTGTAGCCGCCCAGGGGCCGCAGCTCGAACTGGTGCCGGTGGCCGACTTCCCGTCCAGCCTGGCGGAAACCTCGGGCCTGGCCCGCTGGCAACAAGGCTTTGTCAGCCATAACGACAGCGGCAACGACCCCGAGCTGTTTGTGCTGAACGATGCCGGCAACCTCACCGCCCGGCACGCCGTGGCCTTGGACAATCATGACTGGGAAGACATTGCCGTGCACGAGAGCACCCTGTATCTGGCGGATATCGGCAACAATGGCGGCCGACGCCAGGGTCTGCGCATACTGCCGCTCGTCGCCAACGGCAAGCACCTGATCCCGCAAACGCCGGTCAAGATCCGTTATGCCGAGCAGCACGACTTCCGGCCGCCCCGCCACCAGCACAATTTCGACGCCGAGGCGCTGACCTGGGTCGAAGACGAGCTGTGGCTGCTGACCAAACGCTGGCTGGATCAGCAAACGGCGGTCTACCCGCTGTCTCCCGGCGTCACTCCGGCCCTGCTGAGTGAACGGCAACGGCTGAATACCGGCATGCTGGTCACCGGGGCCGATTATGATACGAACACTCAAACCTTGCTGCTGGTCGGCTACAGCCGTAACTGGTTTATCCGCCGCGCCTGGCTGTGGCTGTATCCGGTGCGGGACGGCCGTGTCGATGAAGCCGGTGGCCGCCGTTTTATCCTGAGCCGCAGCGGCCAGTTTGAAGGCATTGCCCTCGGTCACGACGATGCCATCTACTTCACTCGTGAAGGGCACGCCACCAACCTGTTTCGCAGCCGACTGCCGCTGACAACCTTGCTGACCGACACGCCACACTGAGCCATTCCCCCTCGGCGTGATCAGCCGGAAAAGGCCGGCTCCTGGCTGTCGATGCGAATGCGCACCGCATCGTGACGCCAGATTTCGCGGTCGCAGTCGATGATCCGGCCCTGTTGATCGTAATTGATACGGGTGACCGCCAGCACCGGGCTGCCTTCGGCCAGACTGAGCGCCCGGGCCGCCTCGCCGCGGGCGGCAGTCGGGCAGATATCGAACCGGGAGCGACCGTAACGCAGGCCATACTGATGCTCATACAGCCGGGTCAGCGACTGGCTCAGATCCTGCTCGCCGATAGCGGGAAAATACTCGGGGATCAGATAGTGCTCGGTATAGAGCACCGGCCGCCGGTCGATACTGCGCAGCCGGCAGATGCGCGTCAGCCGGCTAAGCGGTGCCAGCGCCATGTCGGATACCAGCTCGGCCGGGGCCAGCACCGTTTCGCAACTCAGCACCCGGGTGGTCGCCACCCGCTGTTGTGCCGCCACCAGCGCATGAAAATGAGAGCGGCTGACCGGGTTGTAAACCAGCCGGGGGCGAGACACAAACCAGCCTCGCCGCTCTTCCCGATAGATCAGCCCCTCGGCCTCCAGATGATGCAATGCCTCTTTCACCGTGATGCGGGTGGTATCAAACAAGTCAGCCAGTTCCCGCTCGGCCGGTAGCTTGTTGCCTGCGGCCAGCGTCTGACTGTTCAGTTGTTGTCGTAACGCCCCAATAATGGCGGAGCTTTGTGTGGTCCTTTGTTCGCTCATGCTCTTGGTATAGTCCAGATAATATTCATGCCAGTGTCACATCGATTTATGACAGCAAAATGATCTGATTACTGGGTAAAGATACGGCGAAAACTCATTTTTCCGCCATAAAAGTGTCGTAACACTGTCACAAACCCGCTCTAACATCGGCTTCGAACCTGACCTAGTCCAGAGGATTGGAACCGATGAAGACGATACTGAAAACCTCAAGTCTGCTTGCCCTGGCCCTGAGTACCACTCCGGTACTGGCCACCGAACTCGACGAACTGGAAAGCAAGGCCCGCGCCGAAGGCAAGGTGTACAGCGTCGGCATGCCCGACAGCTGGGCCAACTGGAAGGACACCTGGCAGGATCTGGGTGACCACTACGGCATTCAGCATCAGGATACCGACATGAGCTCGGCCCAGGAAATTGCCAAGTTTGCCGCCGAAAAAAACAATGCCACCGCCGATATCGGTGATGTGGGTGCCGCCTTCGGCCCCATCGCCGTGCGCCAGGGCGTCACTCAAGCCTACAAGCCCTCTACCTGGGATGAAATTCCCGACTGGGCCAAAGACAAAGACGGCCACTGGATGCTGGGCTACACCGGCACCATCGCCTTTATCGTCAACAACGAGCTGGTCACCAAGGCGCCGACCTCCTGGCAGGATCTGCTGAATGGTGACTACCAGGTCACCGTGGGTGACGTGGGTGTCGCCGCTCAGGCCAACAGTGCCGTGCTGGCCGCCGCCTTTGCCCAGGGCGGAGACGAGTCCAATATCAAGCCGGCCCTGACGCTGTTTGCCGAGCTGGCCAAGCAGGGCCGCCTGTCACCGGTAGACCCCAATATCGCCAACCTGGAAAAAGGGGAAGTGGAAATGGCGATACTGTGGGACTTCAACGCCCTCAGCTACCGGGATCAGATCGACCGCGACCGCTTTACCGTGGTGATTCCCAGTGACGGCTCGCTGATTTCCGGCTACGCCACCATCATCAACAAGTATGCCAAGCATCCCAACGCCGCCAAGCTGGCCCGGGAATACATACTGAGCGATGCAGGGCAAATCAACCTGGCCCGCGGCTATGCCCGCCCCATTCGCAGCACCGTTACCCTGCCCGCCGATGTGCAGGAAAAACTGCTGCCCAACGACATGTATGCCGCGGCGCGGCCCATTGCCGATCAGGATGCCTGGGAAAAGAGCACCCGCACCCTGTCCCGCCAGTGGCAGTCTGCCGTTCTGATCCACCAGCAGAGGTAAACATGAACAAGGTCATACTCGTCGTTATCGACGGCCTGGCCTACGAGGTTGCCCGGGATTGCCTGGGCTACCTTCAGGGCCTGAACGAAGCCGGTCGTATGACCGGCTACCAGATGCAATGTGAACTGCCGGCGGTGTCCCGCCCCCTCTACGAATGCATTCTCACCGGTACCCGGCCGGTAGACAGCGGCATACTGAATAACGACATGGTTCGCCTCAGCACCCAGCAGAGCATTTTCTCTCTGGCGCGTCGGGCGGGACTGACCACGGCGGCGGCCGCCTATCACTGGGTAAGCGAACTGTATAACCGGGCCCCTTATCAGCCGGTACGGGATCGCTTCACCCAGGATCCGGAGCTGCCTATCCAGTACGGGCTGTTTTATTCCCGGGACCACTACCCGGACTGCCACCTGCTGCAGGACGCGGAGATCCTCAGAACCCGGTTCGACCCGGACTTTCTGCTGATCCACCCCATGAACACCGATGATGCCGGCCACAAATTCGGCCTGGACTCGCGCCAGTACCGCAACAGCGCCCGCCGTTTCGATCTGCTGCTGGCCGATTACCTGCCGCGCTGGCTGGATGAAGGCTATCAGGTGTTGATCACCAGCGATCACGGCATGAACCGGGATCACAGCCACAGCGGTATTTTGCCGGAAGAGCGGGACATCCCCCTGTTTGTGGCCGGCCATGCCTTCAGCCATGACGCCGAGGCTCAACCGCGGCAGCTTGATCTGTGCGGCACCATCGCCAGTCTGCTGGGGGCGGCGCACGACAAGACCGAGTGCGAGGGGCTGCTGGCATGAATGATACAGTCACCATGATACCGGGTCAGGGGAATGACAGGAGTCAGGCAAGCCGACCGTCGGCGCCAGGGATGGCGCCGCCCGAGCGCCCATGGACGGGTTCACAGCGAGTCGGCGGGCTGAACCTGTCACTCCCCTGTTCCCCAGTGGCAACCAGACCCGCCGCCTGGCGGCGCGGTCTGCCGCTGCTGTGGTTGCTGCCCTTTGCGGTGGTGTTCGGCCTGTTTCAGCTGGCACCGATGCTCTGGGTGCTGATCAACAGCTTTCAGGCCGGCGGCGACTGGAGTCTGGCCAACTTTCGGGAGATCATAGACTCCCCCTTCTATCGCCAGTCTTTCGGTAACAGCATCGATCTGGCGGTCTGGTCCAGCCTGCTGGGGTTGCTGATCGCACTGGTCGGCACCGCGGCGCTGCGTCAGGTGCCGGGCAGGCTACAGGATGCGGTGGTGGCCTTTACCACCATGGCCAGCAACTTTTCCGGCGTGCCGCTGGCCTTTGCCTTTATCGTGCTGCTCGGCATGAACGGCGCCGTGACCCTGCTGCTGCGTGATGCCGGTTTGATCGAGGGCTTCAACCTCTACTCCCGCAGCGGGCTCATTATTCTGTATACCTATTTTCAGATTCCGCTGGCCATACTGCTGCTGTACCCGGCCTTTGACGGCATTCAGAAAGACTGGCGCGAGGCCGCCGCCCTGCTCGGCGCCCACCCCTGGCAATATTGGCTGCGGGTGGTACTGCCGGTGCTGACCCCGGCGCTGCTCGGCACCTTTATCATACTGCTGGCCAATGCGCTGGGTGCCTATGCCAGTACTTTTGCGCTGATGACCAGCAACTACAATCTGGTCACCATTCAGATCTCGGCCCTGGTCGCAGGCGACATCTTCCTCGAGCCCCAGCTGGCCGCCGCCCTGTCGTTGCTGCTGATGGTGTTGCTGGTGCTGGTCACCGCCGTCAATCAATGGATTATCAGCCGGAGTCGTTATGAATAACTCGTGCAGGGCCCCGCTGCCGGCCCGCCTGACCGTGGCCGGGCTGGTGCTGCTGCTGGCCATGCCCATCGTCATCACCCTGATTTATTCGCTGTCTGCCCAGTGGGGCGCCCATATTCTGCCCAGCGGTTTTACCCTCGACTGGTATCTGAACCTCTGGTCGGACAGCCGCTTTCTGGCCGCCTTCGGTCGATCCTTGCTGGTGTGCCTGGCCGCGCTGCTGTTCAGCCTGCTGCTGATACTGCCGACCCTGTTCGTGGTGTTCTACTATTTCCCCCGGCTGAAAGGCGTGATGAACATGGTGATACTGCTGCCGTTCGCGGTGCCGCCGGTGGTGTCGTCGGTCGGGCTGCTGCAGCTTTATGCCGGCGGTCCCCTGCCTCTGGTTGGCGGCCCCTGGATCCTGATCTTCTGCTATTTCACCATCAGTCTGCCCTTCATGTACCGGGCGCTGGCCAATAACCTGGAGGCCATCAAGCTGCCGGATTTGATGGACGCGGCGCATCTGCTGGGCGCCGGCACCACCCGTGCCTTTTTGCAGCTGGTGTTACCCAATATCAGAAACGGCCTGCTGGCCGCGCTGTTTCTGTCTTTCTCTTTTTTGTTCGGAGAGTTCGTGTTCGCCAACATGCTGGTGGGCACCCGCTTCGAAACCCTGCAGGTTTACCTGTACAGTCAACGCACCAACAGTGGCCACTTTACCAGCGCCATGGTGATGTCTTATTTCCTCTTTATCGGCCTGGCGACCTGGTTCGCCCTGCGCCTGCAAAAACGGAGCGCCTGATGCATTATCTGGAAGTCGCCAATCTGAGCAAGTCCTTCAACCAGACCCCGGTGTTCAACGACATCAGTTTCGATATCAGCCAGGGCGAATTCATTACCCTGCTCGGCCCTTCGGGTTGCGGCAAGTCCACCCTGTTGCGCAGCCTGGCGGGACTGATCACCCCGGACCGGGGGCAGATCCGCGTCGCGGGTGAAGACATTACCTGGCTCAAGCCGCAACAGCGGGGCATCGGCATGGTGTTTCAAAGCTATGCGCTGTTTCCCAATCTGACGGTGGCCGGCAACATCGCCTTCGGCCTCAAGATGCAACGCCTCGATGCCAAAGACATCAAACGGCGGGTAGCCGAAGCGGTAGAGCTGGTCGGGCTGGAAGGTCGCGAAAGTTATTACCCCGCCAGCCTGTCCGGCGGTCAACGCCAGCGCGTGGCCCTGGCCCGGGCGCTGGTGGTACGGCCGCGCATTCTGCTGCTGGACGAGCCCTTGTCGGCGCTGGATGCGCCGATTCGCAAGCACCTGCGCGAACAGATCCGCGCCATTCAGCAGCAGTTGAAGCTGACCACCGTATTCGTGACCCACGATCAGGAAGAAGCGCTGATCCTGTCGGATCGGGTGTTCGTGATGAACAAGGGGAAGATTGTGCAGGCCGACACCGCCGAAGCGGTCTATACCCGCCCCGCCAATGACTTTGTGGCCGGTTTTATGGGCAACTACAATCTGCTCACTTCCGAGCAGGCACGACAGCTGCTGGGGCTCGACATTCGAGGCCGGCTGGCGGTTCGCCCCGAGTCCATTTATATTCGTGAACCCGGCCGCGACTACGGCCCGGCCATGACGACGCCGATCACCGCCTCGGTCACCAGCCACCAGCTGCTGGGCAACGTGATCCGCTATCGCATCCAGGCCGCCGGCTGCCTGCTGACGGTCGACCGGCTGAACCGGGGCGCCGACGCCCTGCTGCCGGCCGGCAGTCCACTGGAGCTGATATTCAACAGTAACGAACTGAAGGAAGTTGCCTGATGGAACTGGCCATTTTTGATTTGGATGAAACCCTGATTGCCGGCGATTCCGCCAGCCTGTGGCTGGCCTTTCTGGTACGGCGCCAGCTGGCCTCCACCGATATTCTGGAACGGGAACACGCCCTGATGAAGGATTACTATCAGGGCCGAATGGACATGGCGGCCTACATGGAACTGACCCTGGCCCCCATTAAAAACTGGCAGCACCGGGATCTGGCGCCACTGGTCGACGAATTTGTCGAGCAGGACATACTGCCGCTGATCTACCCCGCCGCGCTGGAGCGGCTGGCCTGGCATACGGCTCGGGGCCACCAACGGCTGATTATTTCGGCCACCGGCGAGCATCTGGTCAAACCCATCGCCCAGCGACTCGGGGTGGATCATGCCATCGGTATTCAGCTCGAGTGTCACGACGGCGTCTACAACGGCCGTACGCACGGTGTGTACAGCTATCAACAGGGAAAGCTGACCCGGTTGCAAGCCTGGCTGGCCATGCAGCCTCAAACGCCGAACATGACGTATGGCTACAGCGACTCGCCAAACGACCTGCCGTTGCTGGAATTCGTGCACCGGGCCGCCGTGGTCAACGGCAGCGAACGCCTGCTTCGCCTTGCCGCCGAACGGGGTTGGGAGCGGCTCAACTGGCATTTGTCATGATCGGGTACCAATGACTCCCCTGTCATATCAGTTTCATATAGTCGTCATACACTGCCGCCCATGATTAAAGCCAATGGTGCCCCGATGACGGTGATGACCTGTGTGAACGACTCCCTCGCCTCCCTGATAGTTCAGCGGCGACTGCATGCGGTATTCCAGCCTATTGTCGATACCCGACAAGGCCGGATATTGGGTCATGAAGCCCTGATCCGTGGCCCGGCAGGGCACCCGCTTGAATATCCCGGCGCCCTGTTTGAGGAGGCCCGGGTCACCGATATGCTGTCCGAACTGGATCTGGCCTGCCGGGAAGCCGCCATGCTGGCCTATTGCCGGTTGCAGCTGGAAGGCCTGCTGTTTATCAACGTCAACCCCAATGTGCTGCTCGACAAGCAGCACCCGCGGGGCTGGACCGGGCAGATGGCACAAGAGCTGGGCATTCCGGCCAGTCGCATCGTGATCGAGTTGTCCGAGCAGTATCCCATTCAGGATCCGGATGGCCTCAAGGTGGCCGTCGAGCGCTATCGGGAATTCGGCTTTCGCATCGCCATCGACGATCTCGGAGCCGGCTATTCCGGACTCAAGCTCTGGTCCGAAGTCCAACCCGACTATGTGAAGATAGACCGCTACTTCATTCAGGATATCGATCAGGATCCGATCAAGCGCGAGTTCGTGCAGAGCATCACCACCCTGGCGCGCGGCATGCAGTCGAGCATTATTGCCGAGGGTATCGAAACCCGGGAAGAGCTGCAGCAGCTGCAGCGCATGGGACTGTATCAATGTCAGGGCTATTATCTGGGGCGGCCCAGTGCCGCTCCCCAGTGTCTGCCACGCTCACCGAATACCGACGTTCCCCCCGGCCCCCTCAGCCGCCACAAGGAAACCGTGGCCATGCTGGCCCGTCCCGGACACAGCGTACATATCGACGTCACCATTCAGCGGGTCTTCGAGATACTGCTCGCCAACAGCCGGCTGCAATCGCTGCCGGTACTGGAACACGGCATGCCGGTGGGCATGCTGCGCCGGGAAAAAATCATGGAGCTGTTTTCCGGCTCCTACGGTCGGGCACTCTACGCCAATAAAAGTGCTCGTCATGCCATGGACAACCCGGTCATGGTGGACTGGCAAACCTCGCTGGAAACCGTCAGCGGCCTGATTACCGACGATGATGACATGTCGGCGCTGCCGCATTTTATTGTGACTCGTCATGGCCAGTACTACGGCCTGGCCTCGGTACGCGACCTGCTGCGCAACATCACCGAGCAGCGCCTGCTGCATGCCAGCTATGCCAACCCGCTGACGCTGTTGCCGGGCAATGTGCCAATTTATCGGGAAATTGACCACGCCCTGCAGCAACAGCGTGACTTTCATGTGGCCTATTTCGATCTCAATCATTTCAAGCCCTATAACGATGTCTACGGCTATGCCGAGGGCGATCGGGTCATTCGGTGGGTTGCCCGGCTGTTTCAGGAAATCATCGTCGGTGCCGGCCAGTTTCTTGGTCATGTCGGCGGCGATGACTTCGTGGCGGTGTTCGATCAGCGCTGCGACTGGCAAGCCTTGTGCGAACAAGTACTGCAACGCTTCGATCGAGAGATACCGAGGTTCTACCGGGCCGAAGACAAGCTGCGCCAGGGCATATTCGCCACCGCCCGTAATGGCGAACCGCAATTTTATCCCCTGCTGGGACTGGCCATCGGGGTGGTGGCGCCGGATGCTCAATACTGCCATTCCCATCACGACGTCGCGGCACTGGCCAGCGATGCCAAGCATCAGGCCAAGCAGCATCCTCACAGCCACTGCCTGCTGAGTACACGACGCGCACCAGGCTGACATCACTGCCATTCCGTGATTCCCTCGCGCTGGCACAATAAATCAAGCGGTTGTTTTTTATACAAAAACAGCCGCTTTTTGCTTACCTCGTCGTACCCTCCACACATTTCGGAAACTTTTACTGCTCATTAACAAAACATTTTTTTCTTTGTGCTAATACTCTAAGGGAGCATGCGTTTTTATGCCTTTTGGTAATCAAAGCTATCAACTCGAAAAGACACAAGAGGAAGTGACATATGACAGGCAAAGGAAGAACGGCTTTTCTGGTGGCGGCGACCCTGACCGCAGGACTGTCTCAGGCCCAGGCGGCCACCCTGGATTCCGTCAAGGAACGGGGGATGCTCAAATGCGGGGTCAACAGCGGTCTGGCCGGTTTTTCCATCCCGGATGACAAGGGGGTATGGAAGGGTCTGGATGTGGATTTGTGTCGCGGCATTGCCGCCGCCATTTTCAACGATGCCGGCAAGGTGCAATATATTCCGCTCAACGCCAAGGAACGCCTGACGGCCCTGCAGTCGGGCGAAATCGACGTGCTGTCCCGTAACACTACCTGGACCTCGAGCCGGGATACGGAGCTGGGGGTCAACTTCACCGGGGTCAACTATTACGACGGCCAGGGCTTTCTGATCAACAAGGGCCTGGGGGTCACCAGCGCCAGGGAACTGGATGGCGCCGCCATCTGTATCCAGTCGGGTACTACCACCGAGCTGAACGTGGCCGATTACTTCCGCAAGCACGATATCAGCTATACCGCCGTGGTGTTCGATACCTCGGATCAGACGGTACAGGGGCTGGAAGCCGGCCGTTGTGATGTGCTGACCTCGGATTTGTCCCAGCTTTATGCCCTGCGCACCAAGTTGTCCAAGCCGGACGAGGCGGTGGCGCTGCCGGAAGTGATTTCCAAGGAGCCACTGGGGCCCTCGGTACGCCAGGGCGATGATCAATGGTTCAACGTGGTCAAGTGGACCCATTTTGCCATGGTCAACGCCGAAGAGCTGGGTATCACCAAGGCCAACGTAGACAGCATGAAAGGCGGTAACAACCAGGATGTGCGTCGTCTGCTGGGGGAAGACAGCGACTTCGGCAAGGGCATGGGTCTGCCGAAAGACTGGGCGTATCGCATCATCAAGCAGGTCGGCAACTATGGTGAGGTGTTCGAGACCAACGTCGGCCAGGATTCTCCGCTGAAAATCGATCGCGGCCTGAACGCACTATGGACCGAAGGCGGCCTGCAATACGCACCGCCGATCCGCTAACCAGGCTTCATCGCCGGCAGGCACACCTTGCCGGCGATGTTTTTTTATCAGGCACCCTGAGTACCTTGTTAGAAAATGGGGCGGCGCCGAGGCGTCGCCCACCTTGCTCACCACTTCGAGGATTGGGCTTATGTCCTCATCGGCGAATCATGATGTTAAATTCTGGCGGGATCCGGCCAAACGCGCCCTGCTGTTTCAGGTGATATTGCTCGCCATTGTGGCCGGCTTCATCTGGTTTATTGTCAACAACACCCTTTCCAACCTCAGTACTCGCGGCATTACTACCGGCTTCGGCTTTCTCGATGATCCGGCCGGCTTTGCCATCGCCCAGTCGCTTATTCCCTACAGTGAAGTCGACAGCTACGGCCGTACCTTCGTGGTGGGTCTGCTCAACACGCTACTGGTGTCTTTTCTCGGCATCATCGGCGCCACCATACTGGGTTTTATCATCGGCGTGGCCCGGTTATCCCGCAACTGGCTGATCTCCCGCCTGGCTTCCGCCTACGTCGAGCTGTTTCGCAACATACCGCTGCTGCTGCAGATGTTTTTCTGGTACTTCGCCGTGCTGCGCACCCTGCCCAGTCCGCGCGACAGCCTGAATATCAGTGACAGCGTCTTTCTCAACGTGCGCGGCCTCTATCTGCCCGAGCCGCTGCCCGGCTCCGGCTTTCACTGGATCTGGGCGGCGCTGCTGCTGGCCATTGTGGCTACCGTCTGGCTGGTTCGCTTTAATCGGCGCCGTCAGGAAGCCACCGGTCGTCGCTTTCCCGCCGGCTGGATGTCATTGGGGCTGATTATCGGCCTGCCCCTGCTGACCTTCGCGCTGCTTGGTGCTCCGCTGGACTGGGGCTATCCTGAACTGCGCGGCTTCAACTTCCGCGGTGGCATGACCATCATCCCCGAATTTCTGGCGCTGTGGCTGTCGCTGACCATTTATACCGCCGCCTTTATCGCCGAAATTGTTCGCTCGGGCATTCAGGCGGTATCGCACGGCCAGACCGAAGCGGCCCACGCCCTGGGCATCAAGGACAGCCTGACGCTGCGTCTGGTGGTTATTCCGCAGGCGATGCGGGTGATTATTCCGCCGCTGACCAGCCAGTATCTCAACCTGACCAAGAACTCCTCGCTGGCCACCGCCATCGGTTATCCGGATCTGGTCTCGGTGTTCGCCGGCACCACCCTCAACCAGACCGGCCAGGCCATAGAGGTGATCGCCATCACCATGCTGGTGTACCTGACCATCAGTCTGACGGTGTCCTTCTTCATGAACTGGTTCAACAGCCGCATGGCGCTGGTGGAGAGATAATATGTTCAAAGATACCCTCACGCCGCAACGCGCAGCCCCCCTGGCCAGTACCGGGCTTATCGGCTGGCTGCGCACCCGGCTGTTTTCCGGCCCCATCAACAGCTTGTTCACGCTGGCCGGGCTTTATGCGCTGTATCTGCTGCTGGTGCCCATTATCGACTGGGCCTTTATTCGGGCAGACTGGGTTGGCGGCAGCCGGGATGCCTGTGTCAGTGGCGGTGCCTGCTGGGTGTTTATCGGCAACCGGCTGCAGCAGTTCACTTACGGATTTTATCCCTCGGATGAAATCTGGCGTATCAACCTGACCTTTGTGCTGTTTGTGCTGCAGCTGTTGTGGCTGGCCCTGCCCCGCATGCCCGCCAAGATGTGGCTGGCGCCGTTTATGGTGCTGGTGTTTCCCTTTATCGCCTACCTGCTGCTCTATGGTGGCTGGTTCGGGCTGACGGTGGTGCCCACCCATCAGTGGGGCGGGCTGACCCTGACCTTGATCATCGCCATCGTCGGTATTATCGCCGCCCTGCCCATCGGTACCCTGCTGGCCCTGGGCCGACGGTCGCAGATGCCGATTGTACGCAGCCTGTCGGTGGTGTTTATCGAATTCTGGCGCGGGGTACCACTGATCACCGTGTTGTTCATGTCGTCGGTGATGCTGCCGCTGTTCGTGCCCGAAGAACTCACCCTCGACAAGCTGGTCAGAGCCATGATCGGTATCATCTTCTTTCAGTCCGCCTACATGGCGGAAGTGGTTCGTGGCGGTCTGCAGGCCATTCCCAAGGGACAGAGCGAGGCAGCCTCGGCACTGGGTCTGAACTACGGCAAGACCATGCTGCTGATCGTGCTGCCCCAGGCGCTCAAGATGATGATACCGGGTATCGTCAACACCTTTATCGCCCTGTTCAAGGACACCAGTCTGGTGCTGATCATCGGTCTGTTCGACCTGCTGGCTATCGTACAGGCCGGTCTGGCCGATCCTAACTGGCTGGGTTATGCCACCGAAGGTTATGTGTTTGCGGCACTGGTGTTCTGGGTATTCTGTTATGGCATGTCCAAATACAGCCAGTACCTGGAGCGCAAGCTGCACACCGGCCACAAGAAACGCTAGTTATTGGAGTGGAAGAATGGAAACACAAAACAAGGAAGCCATGGTCACCCTGCGCGGCGTCAACAAATGGTACGGCGACTTTCATGTGCTGCGCGATATCGATCTGACCGTTGCCAAGGGTGAGCGTATTGTCATTTGCGGCCCTTCCGGCTCGGGCAAGTCGACCCTGATCCGCTGCATCAACCGGCTGGAAGAGCACCAACAGGGCGACATCATCGTCAAGGACACGCCGCTGACCAACGACGTCAAGCATATCGAAACCATCCGCCGGGAAGTGGGCATGGTATTTCAGCACTTCAACCTGTTCCCCCACCTGACGGTGCTGGAAAACTGTACTCTGGCCCAAATGTGGGTGCGCAAGACCCCGAAAAAAGAAGCCGAAGCAGTGGCGATGGCACTGCTGACCCGGGTCAAGATTCAGGAGCAGGCCAAAAAGTACCCGGGGCAACTGTCCGGCGGCCAGCAGCAACGGGTGGCCATTGCGCGCAGCCTGTGCATGAACCCGGAAATCATGCTGTTTGATGAGCCCACCTCGGCGCTGGATCCGGAGATGATCAAGGAAGTGCTGGATGTGATGATCGAACTGGCGGAAGAAGGCATGACCATGATGTGCGTGACCCACGAAATGGGCTTTGCCCGTACCGTGGCCGATCGGGTTATTTTTATGGACGAGGGACAGATCATCGAAGAAAACGATCCCGAAACCTTCTTCCATCACCCGGAATCGGAGCGCACCAAGCTGTTTTTAAGCCAGATTCTGGGGCATTGATTCGAAATAAAGGTGAGGAGTAAAGGGTGAGGCGTGAGGCGTGAGGCGTGAGGCGTGAGGCGTGAGGCGTGAGGCGTGAGGCAAAATTGTAAGGCGCCGCTTCAGCCGGCGCAAATCTGAAAACAACGCCATATCTGCGGCATTGGCACCGTCTGATCCGGCAGCTGAAGCGCCGGCTACAAAAACACCCCGATGCTCCCCCTCACCCCTCACCCCTCACAGTATGAAAATCAGTGATCGCAGATATCGCCTTTGGTGAACAGATATTCCTTCAACTCCTTGTCCAATACCCGATCCCGGCGCCGGATCCACTCCAGCACCATGGCGGCGTGTTCTTTTTCTTCATCCCGGTTGTGCGCCAGAATCGCCTTTAATTGCGGATCCTTGCAGGCATCGACTCTTTGGTTATACCAGTCGACCGCTTCCAGCTCTTCCATCAGCGAGGTAATGGCCCTGTGCATGTCGCGGGTTTCATCGCTCAGCTCATCAATGGGTTCATGATAGCCTTCGTTTGCCATGGCATGGCTCCTTAAGTGACCAGAAAATATAGCAATATTGACTGTTACTCAGTCTGGTAGACGATGGGGATTTTGCAAATAGGAGGGGGCAGTTCTACAGGAAAAAGCCCCGCCGAATGGCGGGGCTGACAAGGATTAATAGGCCGCCTTGAAGATGGCAACCACTTCCTCAAAACTTGGCTGTATCGGGTTGGTCAGACCACAGGCGTCTTTCATGGCGTTGCCGGCCAGGGTTTCGAAGTCTTCTTCTTTTACGCCCAGACCGGCCAGGCCGGAAGGAATACCCACCTGCTCCGCCAGCGCCACAATCGCCTCGATACAACGAGCGGCGCCCTGTTCATGGCTCAACCCCTGCACATCCTGCCCCAGAGCTGCCGCAATATCGGTCAGACGGGCGCTGGCCGCCTGGCTGTTGAAACGCTGCACATGGGGCAGCAGAATGGCGTTACAGACGCCGTGGGGCAAGTCGTAGAAGCCGCCCAACTGGTGCGCCATGGCATGCACATAACCCAACGAGGCGTTGTTGAAGGCCATGCCCGCCAGCAACTGGGCGTAAGCCATCTGGTTGCGGGCGGCCATATCCGTGCCGTCGGCCACCGCCTGCGCCAGGTTTTCACCGATAAGGGTGACGGCTTTCAGGGCACAGGTGTCGGTGATGGGGTTGGCGGCGGTAGACACATAGGCTTCGACCGCGTGAGTCAGCGCATCCATGCCGGTGGCGGCGGTCAGCGATTTGGGCATCTTCTTCATCAGCTCGGGATCATTCACCGACATGATGGGGGTCACATGCTTGTCGACGATGGCCATCTTGATGTGGGTCTTTTCATCGGTAATGATGCAGAAGCGGGTAATTTCCGAGGCGGTGCCGGCGGTGGTGTTGATGGCCACCAGCGGCAGCTGCGGCTTAGCCGACTTGTCGACGCCTTCGTAGTCACGAATGTCGCCGCCGTTGCTGGCCACCAGGGCAATGCCCTTGGCGCAGTCGTGAGGCGAGCCGCCGCCGAGCGAAATCACCAGGTCACAATGGTGCTTACGCAACAGGGCCAGGCCCGCTTCCACGTTGCCGGTGGTGGGATTGGCCTGCACCTGATCGAAGATGCTGGCCTGAATATCCTGTTTGGCCAGCGCCTGCTGCAGCTGACCGGCATAACCCAGCTCGACCAGCGGCTTGTCGGTCACGATCAGCGCATGGCGGTAGCCGGACTGACTGAGTTCGGCCACTGCCTGATCCACGGCACCGGCGCCGATGACGTTAACCGAAGGCATATAAAAAGTTGCTGTGCTCATATTGTTATCTTCCTTGTTCATGATAAGAAAAAGCGTCAGGCGCTGAGTCTGAACAGCGTCCTTCAGGCAGTGCCATGTAAGTCCTTATCAGACTTTACCGGCACTGTCTCTACAGGGTGTTACTCCAGATCATGTTCGGTTCCGATCAGAAGAAACCGAGCGGATTGCTGTCGTAGCTCACCAGCATGCACTTGGTCAGCTGATAGTGATCCAGCATCATCTTGTGGGTCTCGCGGCCGATACCCGACTTCTTGTAACCGCCAAAGGCGGCATGGGCCGGATAGGCGTGGTAACAGTTCATCCAGATACGGCCGGCCTGAATACCCCGGGCCATGCGGTAGGCGCGATTGGTATCCCGGGTCCAGAGTCCGGCTCCCAGGCCAAATTCGGTGTCGTTGGCAATGGCCAGCGCTTCGGCCTCGTCCTTGAAGGTGGTCACCCCCACTGCCGGGCCGAAGATTTCTTCCTGGAAAACCCGCATCTTGTTGTTGCCCTGGAAAATGGTCGGCTGAATGTAGTAGCCGTTTTCCAGCCCGTTGATTTGGTTGGCCTGACCGCCCAGCAACATGTTGGCGCCTTCGTTGCGGCCAATTTCCATGTAACTGAGGATCTTGTCGAACTGCTCGCGAGAGGCCTGGGCGCCGACCTGGGTCTCGGTATCCAGCGGGTTGCCCTGCTTGATTTGACGGCCACGCACCAGTACCCGCTCCATGAACTCGTCATAGATGCTTTCCTGCACCAGTGCCCGGGACGGACAGGTACAGACCTCACCCTGGTTGAAGAAGGTGAGCAGCATGCCTTCGATGCACTTGTCGACAAACTCCGGCTCATGGCGCAGCACGTCTTCGAAGAAGATGTTGGGCGACTTGCCGCCCAGCTCGACGGTAGAGGGGATCAACCGCTCGGCAGCCGCCTTCAGCACATGCTGACCCACCGGGGTCGAGCCGGTAAAGGCCAGCTTGGCAATGCCCGGATGACGCAATATCGCCTCCCCGGCCTCCTGACCAACCCCGTTTACCACGTTGATCACGCCAGGCGGCAACAGATCACCAATCAGTTCCATCAGCACCAGAATGGAGGCCGGGGTCTGCTCGGCGGGCTTGAGCACGGTACAGCAGCCCGAGGCCAGTACCGGCGCCAGCTTCCAGGCGGCCATCAGCAGCGGGAAGTTCCAGGGAATGATTTGCCCGACCACGCCCACCGGCTCCTGAAAATGGTAGGCGGCGGTGGTGGCATTCAACTCGGCGGCGCTGCCTTCCTGCGCCCGAATGGCACCGGCAAAATAACGGAAATGATCCACCACCAGCGGAATATCGGCGGCCAGGGTCTCGCGTACCGCCTTGCCGTTATCCCAGGTCTCGGCCACCGCCAGCATCTCGATATTCTGCTCGATACGATCGGCGATGCGCAGCATTACGTTGGCCCGATCGGCCACCGCGGTTTTACTCCAGGTCACAAAGGCCTGCTGCGCCGCCTGTACCGCCAGATCCACATCCTGGGCATCGGAACGCGGCACCTCGCAGAATACCGCCCCGTTCACCGGCGACACGTTTTCCATATAACGGCCATTGATTGGCTCGCGCCACTCACCACCGATAAAGTTCTGATAGCGGGACTTGAAGTTGACCACGGCACCGGTCTGGCCTGGTTGCTGATATATCATGCTGCTCTCCTTGCTGATAAAGGGATCGTTGAGGTTGATACCGGACAGTGCTTGTCCGATGCTTACCTCTGAGACGTACTCTATAAGGTCGGCTGCAAAGTCGATGCCAGTTGTAACGGAACGGCGCAATTAAGTTACAAAGCCGTTACATTAACGGCAGCGGCAAGCTACCCTAATGAATCCATTGCTCTCCGCTGGCCGCCAGAGTGTCCGAATACGGAACAGGGTGTTCTGTACAGGTGTTCAGTTTCTTAACAGGTGTAACCATGACTACAAGGATAAGTACAACGATGGCGCTTCATCAGCCTCAGGATCCGTATTTACTGGAACGTTCATGGCAACGCAGCCGGGACTATGGCCTGAGCCGGCACAGCCGGGTGGATCGCCTTTGTCTGCTTCGACCGGACTTGCAGCAAAGAAAGCAGCAGCATGCGCAGCTATTACGCTACCTCAACAGCAGCCTGCCGCTGTTCGAGCAGTTGCAACAGGGCCGTCGCTGCCGACTGCTGTTTGCCGACGCCGAAGGCACCATACTGTTTAGCGCCGGTGATCCCTACTTCGGCAACAAGGCGCAGAAGATGGCACTGGCCAACGGTGCCAGCTGGCACGAGCAGAGCATGGGCACCAATGCCATCGGCACCGCCCTCAGTGAACAAAAAGAAATCTGCATACTGGGGCAGCAACATTTTCTGGCCGCCAATCACGGCATCGGTTGCAGCGCCAGCCCGGTGCTGTCGCCCAGTGGCGAGCTGCTGGGCGTCATCGACATCTCGAGCGAAATGGGCGAGCACAACCAAGACATGCTGCTTACCGCCCGGCTGATGGCGCAGGCGGTAGAAAATGCGTTGGTGATCAACCAGCAGGACACCCACTGGATCCTGAATCTGGCGCCCGACGCCGGTAGCCTGCAACAGCCCTGGTCCGGCATTATTGCCCTGCGTGAAGACGGCAAGCTGCTGGGCGCCAATCGCAGTGCACGCAACTGGCTGCAGGAGCTGGACATTCCCACCATGTTAAGCGAGCTGAAACAGGGCGAGTTGACGCCGCTGGGTCAGGGCATGGCGTTGCTCAGCCGCCAATCCCGAAGCCCGTCGGTCGCCCCCGCCAAACCCTCGCCGCAGGCAACGTCTGCTGTTCCCCATGAAGTGACCGCACTCAAGCTGATGGCCCGCCGGATACCGCTGCTGGTACAGGGCGAAACCGGTACCGGCAAGGATCATCTGGTGCGCCGCCTGCACCGGGCCAGCCGACGGGCCGACGGCCCCCTGGTGGCGGTGAACTGCGGTGCCCTACCCACCGACTTGCTGGAAGCCGAACTGTTCGGTTATGTCAGCGGTGCCTTTACCGGGGGCAGCAAACAGGGTCGCCCCGGGTATGTTCGTGCCGCCCATCAGGGCATTCTTTTTCTGGATGAAATTGGCGAGCTGCCGCTGGCGGCACAAACCCGGTTGCTCCGGGTATTGCAGGAAAAAACCGTCACACCGCTCGGCAGCCATGTGCCGGAGCCGGTGGACTTTCAGCTGATTGCCGCCAGCCACCGAGATCTGGCCGCCATGGTCGAGCAAGGCGAGTTTCGCCAGGATCTGTATTTTCGAATAAAGGGGTTCAAGCTCACCTTGCCGCCGCTGCGGGAATACAGCACTGAGGATTTCAACGGGTTAATCAACACCTTGCTGAGTGAGCTTCAGCAAGACGCCCCTTTTTCGGAAGAAACGGTTGCGGGTGAGTCAAGGTTGGGAGAGGTCGTTCTGGATGAAACGGCGCTGCAGACACTGAAAGCATACGCCTGGCCGGGCAATATCCGCCAGTTAAAGCAACTGCTGGAGGTGGCCCTGGTGCTGGCCGACGGCAACCGAATAGATCTGGAGCACCTGCCCGAGCTGCCGAGGTGCGACGGCCCGGCCCCCGGCCACACAAGGGATTTAAAATCCCTTGGTGATCAACTGATAGAGCAAACGCTAAAGGAGTGTAACGGCAACGTCAGCGCCGCCGCACGGCAGCTAAACCTGAGCCGAACCACCATTTATGCCCGGCTCAAGGCGCTCAAAAACTGCTAGCGCATCACCTCGTATTCCAGCTCGGATAACGCGCGGGTAACATTCAGGCTCGCCTGCTCCATGGCCTGCAGACATGCCAACCCGCGTTGCTGATCGTCGGCGGCAAACGCCTGCAACGCCCGGGCTCCTTCGCTGTGCACCGCCTGGTGACAGGATTCAATTTTTTTGAACGCCGTAAAGTGGCTATACGACTGGGCACCCCGCCCCTGATAATACCATTTGCCCAATCGACACTCGGTATGTGTACTGACCGTCTGTTCAAACTGTCCGGCTTCGATGCGCTGATAGATATCGTTTTTCCATACCGCGTGATCCAGCTTGACCGCTTCCAGAAACGCCGCCGCGGCATTACGTTTGATCACGCTCCGCATGCCCTCAGCATGACGCAGCACCTCGCGGGTTACCTCGTCTATTTGCTGAGCCGATGCCGATATTTCATCGGTACTTTCCAGTGACTGCCCCACCACGCTGTTGATGGCCTTGCTCTGTTCCAGTACCTGCTGTACCAGGTTATTGATATGGCCACTGGCATCATGGGCCTTACCGGCCAGGTTGCGTACCTCGTCGGCAACCACTGCAAAGCCTCGTCCCTGCTCGCCCGCTCGTGCCGCCTCAATGGCCGCGTTAAGAGCCAACAAGTTGGTCTGCTCGGATATTTCCTGAATGACTGCCACAAAATTACTGATTTTAGCGGCGGTATCGGTCAATACCGCCGCACTGTCGGCACTGTGGCTGACTTCGGTACTAATCATGGCGGAACGCTGCTTGAGGACGTCGGTCGCCCTGTAGGTATGCTCGAAGACGCCTTCCATTTCGGTCAGCTTTTCCTGCTCTTCCAGCAAGGTCTCGGCGTTAGACACCATGCCCTCGCGAATAGCGCTCAGCATATCCGAACCTTGCAATACCACCTGTACCAGCTGTTGCGATAGCTGCCGGGCAGCCTTATGGGTATTGATTTCGACTTTCAGTGCGGTGATCTGGCTTTCTTTTGCCGAAAGCCGAGTCTCATAATCCGCCACTTTTATCGCCAGTTGCTGTTCCAGCTCCTGTACTCGCTTTTTTGCCTTGGTAGCAAACATAATCACCTTTCATCTCGTCAATATTTTTTGCTAAAGATATTCAGCAAAACATAGCCAGAACGAATCAATTAAAAAATATATTTATGGCCGCTTTGTGACTTTCGAGACATAAAGCAATGATTATCTGAATGTAACCGGACCAAAACAAGCTCGCCAGCCGCCGCACATTTAAATGTCGCCTTTGGGGTACTTGGCAAATTCACGGGAAATATCCGCATAGAGCTCTACCGCCCATCGAGGCAGATTGGATGCAAAGCCATCCAGTGGCTGGCGGCGCGGATCATGCGGGGCTATCACCACCGAGGCCTGCTCGGTACCCACGGTATTCACCAGCACAAAGAGCTCTTCTACTGCGATGTCACCTACGGCCAGACAGCCGGTCGACTGCGCCTTGCCGTGAATGTAGATGTCCCCCCCCGGATTGGTACGGCCTTCTTTGGCGGCGCGCATCAGATCATAGGAATTGGGGTAATCCAGTCGCATCGACAGGTGAAACCGGCTGTTGGGGTTAAGGTGGGTAATACGATAAATACCTTCGGGCACCTGCTTGTCCCCTTCCCGCAGCTTGGGGCCCGGCCCTCCGCTGGCCTTGCTGATGGGATAACGGCGAATAAAGGTAAAATCACCCTCGTTACGCGCCCACAGCTCCAGCGCTTTTTCTTCCTTGGTGGCCAGCAACACGATTTCTTTGGGCGGATAGCTTACCTCGGCACGCATAAAATAAGGCTTCATGCGTACCTCGGCCAGATAGCCATAAGAAGCCACGACATTCTCTATGGTGCCGTGATGATTATCGGCGACAACCGAGGCGGGATTGACTAAAGCACCCAAAATCAGGGCTGGCACAGTGAATCCTCGTAAAAGACGCATAAGTAATCATAAACCCGAACAAAAACCGATAACTCAATGATAGCCCGAGCCTGGGTCCGTTGTAATCTGTCGCATCAAAATAATATCGGCCTGATCTCGGCTCACACACCGGTGAATCTTGTATTAGGATAAAATAACACGCGATCAATTCGTGCTAAAAGCCATTGGAGTTTAGGATGAACCCATGCCTTATTGCCTTGCCCATTCTGTTACTGACCGGCTGTACGCCCCTGAAATCATTACCTTACTTCAATAGATCCGAGCCCATCTCGGCCCAAACACCCGGCGTGGCCATTACCCGCGACCAGTCACCCAGACTCGCGAGCCTGTCTTTTTTCTCCGACACCCGCTTTACCGCCAACCATGCCGAACCATGCGTTCGAGAGCTGATATCCGTACCGGAGCAGGAAGCCGGGATTGTGCAGTATTCAGGCAACGACGTGCTCACGACGGAAGGGTTGCTGGTAGTAGATAAAAGAGAACTGGGTCTGCTGCCAAGCCGCTATCGGATACGCTTTCAACTGGCGGCTCTGGGTCAGCTTAACGGCACCCGCTACGGTTTTAGCCGAATACGGGTGGCCAGAAAAGATGCGCTGGGTCTCGACAACCATGACTTTATACCCATCCCCCCCGCCGGCCAGACGACCCAACAGGTATACCGGGAACTACGGCGCTTGTATCAGCAACTGGATGCCTGTATGGCGGGGTAAGATTGTGCCGCAATAATGCCATCGCCGGGTGCTATCGGGGAAAGGTCGAAGTGTCAAAAATACGAGGGAGTATAACGTTAAGATATGTTGCCGCCGTTCATCTTCTGCTTCATTCAGCCACGGCTTGTCGTCGGCCAACAGGTGCCGTTCAAAGGCCATCGCCTCCCCTTTGGTGGTGAACAGCCGACGCACCCGCCGACCGTTCCGCCCTTCCGGGAACACCTGTGCCTGCCACTTGCCTGAGGGTAATTTTTTTAACTGCCATAGTATGTGCGAGACATTACTAAAAGATGCTATTACACATCTCAGAGATCCCCTCATTTTTATTGCTCAGATAATGCCGAAGATGCGCTTGTATAATTTGTGCTGTGACAGATAGTA
>NZ_CANLZU010000021.1 GCF_947495715.1 uncultured Oceanisphaera sp. | reverse complement strand
ATGGTGCCCAGAGACGGAATCGAACCGCCGACACGGGGATTTTCAATCCCCTGCTCTACCGACTGAGCTATCTGGGCAACGGGGCGTCATTAGATAAGATTGCCCCATTCAAGTCAACCGCTTTTTGGAAGGCTCAAGCGCGTTCGCTCAAGCCTTGAACAAAGCGGTGATTTAGTCTGCGGAAGGGGGGGTGTAGCCATCCACTTTTACGTCGGCGCCTTCAAACAGGTAGGCGATCATTTCCTGCTCGAGCAACTGACGGTGCTCGGCATTCATCATGTTGAGCTTCTTTTCGTTGATCAGCATGGTTTGCTTCTGCTGCCAGCCGGCCCAGGCTTCCTTGGAGATATTTTCATAAATGCGCTTGCCCAGATCGCCCGGGTAGAGTTGAAAATCCAGCCCTTCGGCCTCTTTCTGTAAACGCTGACAAAAAATAGTACGGCTCATAAATTCCTCTCTTGCAATTGCGGGTAGGCGAGCAGCTTCTTGGTGGCAGCCGCCAGGCCGACCGATGCCGGTTGCTGCAAGTTATACCAAAGTCGCTCTGTTCCGGCCATGACCTCGTCCGGTATCCGGGGTAATTCTACCAGCCAGGGCTCGATATCCAGATGAAAATGGCTGAAGGTATGGCGAAAGCCGGGCAGGGGACTAGGCTCGGACGCGTGTGGATAGCGCTTGAGCCAGGTTCTGAGTTCCTGTTGGTCACGAAATTCGGGAAAACAATAAAGCCCGCCCCATAGTCCCTGGGGTGGGCGCTGCACCAGCAGGATGTGATTGCCCTGCTTGAGCAACAGAAAACAGGACTGTTTTTCCGGCTGCACCGTCTTTTTCGGCTTGGAGTGAGGAAACGCGGTGGGGGTATCCAGCGCCCGCGCCTGGCAATCATTCTGTACCGGGCACAGTTCGCATTTGGGTTTGGAGCGAGTACAGATGGTGGCACCCAGATCCATCATCGCCTGATTGTATTGCGTTACCCCCTGCTGTGGCGTCAGTTGCTCCACCCGTTGCCAGAGTGCATTTTCCACCTCTTTTTTACCGGGCCAACCCTGTTGCGCCAGCCAGCGCGCCAGCACCCGCTTGACGTTGCCGTCCAGAATACCGTGATGCTGACCGAGCGAGAGCGACAATACGGCCCCGGCGGTGGAACGACCGATACCCGGCAGGCCCAGTACTTCTTCGAAACGCTCGGGAAAATGGCCCTGATAATGGTCACGAATCACCTGGGCGGCCTTGTGCAGATTACGGGCGCGGGCGTAATAGCCCAGCCCGGTCCACAGGTGCAGCACCTCATCCTGGGGGGCGTCGGCCAGGCTCACCACATCGGGAAAGCGCGTCATAAACCGCCGATAATAGGGAATGACGGTGGTGACCTGGGTTTGCTGCAGCATGATCTCGGATACCCAGACCCGATAGGGGGTTTTATCCTGCTGCCAGGGCAGGGTTTTACGGCCATGCTGTTCATACCAGGTCAGCACGCGTTCGGCAAAAGAAGCTGTGTTCACAATATTGACTGCATAAAAATGAATGGCCGGATCAGAGCACAGCGGGGCAGGCAGTGCAAACCGGCCGGCTCGGTCTCGGCTCATGTTATCTGTAATCGGCGCAAGATGATGCGGCTGTTTCGAATACTCTTTTGTTGTTGGCAGTTTGTTATTCGACTGTTTTCTGATACAAAAGAAGGGTTTTATTGGCGCCCGCCAAGCCCGTTTTTAGAGAGACTCTTATGCAGCCCTTTTTTGCCCAGCGCTTTGCCAAGGTAGAGCCGTCCTTCATCCGTGAAATTCTCAAGGTCGCGGTTAACCCGGAAGTGATCTCCTTTGCCGGTGGTTTGCCCAACCCGGCCTTTTTCCCCAATGAAGAATTGGCCGTTGCCAGCGCCCGGGTGCTGCAGAACAAGGGCAATGGCGCCCTGCAATATTCCGCTACCGAAGGCTTTGCGCCACTGCGGGAATATATTGCAGAACGCTATTTTCAGCAGCATGGCATGCGGGTGTCGCCCGACAACATTCTGATCACCAACGGCTCTCAGCAGGCACTGGATTTGCTGGGCAAGGTGCTGGTCGACGAAGGTGACAAGCTGATTATCGAAGAGCCGGGCTACCTGGGCGCCATTCAGGCACTGTCGGTGTATCAGCCCGAGTTTCAGGGCGTGGCGCTGAATGATGACGGTCTGGATCTGGATGAACTGGATACCTTGCTGGCCCAGCCCGACCATGCCCGCCTGCTATATGGTGTGACCAATTTCCAGAACCCGACCGGCCTTAGCTACAGCCGCGAAAATCGTCAGGCGGTAGCCGAGCGACTGATCAAGCACAATGTGCTGATGATCGAAGACAACCCTTACGGCGAGCTGCGCTTCGAAGGCGAGCACCTGCCACCCGTCGCCCAGCTGGCGCCGGATAATGTGGTGCTGATGGGCTCCTTTTCCAAGGTGGTGGTGCCTTCGTTCCGCCTGGGCTGGATGCTGGTACCGGATTGGCTGCGCCAGAAGGTCACCATCGCCAAGCAAGCCGCGGATCTGCATACCAACGGTTTCGTGCAGCAGGTACTGCATGCCTATCTGCAGGAAAACAACCTGGATGACCATATCGACCGCATTCGCACCGTATATGGCCGCCAGAAAATTGCCATGGAAAAGGCATTGTTGAAGCACTGCCCGGGCATCGACTTTACCCGGCCCGAAGGCGGCATGTTTTTGTGGCTGAAGCTGCCGCCACATATCGATGCCATGGCGCTGTTCAATCTGGCCATCAAGGAAAACGTGGCCTTCGTACCCGGTCAGCCTTTCTATGTGCGACCGGATATTCTGAATACCGCCCGCCTGAGCTACGCCGGTGCCGACGAAGCCACCATAGAAGAAGGCATCAGCCGCCTGGGCCGGGTGATCCGGCAGGTACTTTAACCCACAGCTGTCAGCTTTAAGCCATAAGCTGTAAGTAAAACAAGCACCTATTCACGGTGCTTGTTTGTTTTTACGGCTTAAGACCGTGGTTTAAAAATAACTTATACCAATCCCAGTAATGATCTGGTCATGTTGAGGCCCCAGATCAGAGGCAACAGAGCCGCCTCCCTCGACACGCTACGAGTACATCCATGTAAGCTCGGAAATGCCGTCCCTGGCATTTCACGGTCGAGGGAGTCGTTCTCTGTTTCCTCTTCTGGAATACCGAGTTGCCCGCAGACAGGCCAACAGGCGACTTTGTAGCATCAGGGAGGACAAAGGGATCTGCTCTACCGACCATCACATGACGTCCTGTCATGTGATGGTCGGCTGAGGCTATCCCAGCCGCCTCTTTTCGGGCTCAGAGTCGTCGGTGAGCACCGCTGACAGACCACTCCGCTGCCGACGGGAGGGCAAAGGGTGTCTGCTCAACCGGCCATCCGCGCCAGGGAGGGCGCGGTTTGAGCCCCCAGGGAGGGGTTTACGGCGTGTCGGCTGAGCAGTGCGCTTTGCCTGATAGCCTCATTAAGTTCAACAAAAACTTGTGACTAAGAGACAGCTTCAAGCTTGCAGCTGCTTTTGGCCTTGCACCTTGGGCCGAACTTTGGATAATTCGCCTTCCCAAGCCCGCCGGAGAATACAGATGACAGACGAACACCAGCCCGACCAAACCGAACAAGCCGAAAACGAACTGCGCAAGCGCAAGATCCGCAGCTTTGTGCGTCGTGAAGGCCGCCTGACCAAGGGGCAGGAAAAAGCCATGACCGAGCAATGGCCGATCATGGGCATCGAATACAGCGCCGAGCTGCTCGATCTGGATGCGGTATTTGGCCGAGCCGCCCCTCGGGTGCTGGAAATCGGCTTCGGCATGGGTGCTTCGTTGGTGGAAATGGCTCGTGTGGCTCCGGAGCAGGACTTTATCGGCATCGAAGTGCATACCCCGGGCGTGGGCGCCTGCCTGATGGGCGCGGCCGAGGCCGGACTGACCAACCTGCGGGTGATGTGTCACGATGCGGTGGAAGTGTTCGAGCAGATGCTGCCGGAGCAGAGCCTGGACCGGGTGCAGCTGTTTTTTCCCGATCCCTGGCACAAGACCCGCCATCACAAGCGCCGCATCGTGCAGCCGGCCTTCGTCGAAATGTTGCGCAGCAAGCTGAAAATCGGTGGTGAATTCCACATGGCTACCGACTGGGAAAACTACGCCGAGCATATGCTGGAAGTGATGAACGCCGCCCCCGGCTACACCAATGCCACGGTAGAGGGAGATTATATGCCCAGACCCGACTATCGTCCGCTGACCAAATTCGAGCAGCGTGGTCACCGCCTGGGTCACGGCGTATGGGATTTGATCTTTACTCGCACCGCGTAATCCTTCGTTTTATATCCAGACCCTATCGAGAAGGCCGGCATTGCCGGCCTTCTTTCGTTCTGTAATTACCCGCCGGGCTGGTTGCTCGATAAAGCCCGTCTTGTTGATTGCTTATTGAACAATATTGTTGTTTTTTCTTTCGCTTTTTCATATTTCATCGCACATATATCATTCTAGTACTAATGAGTGGTTCAAATAGGTCTTCTTTTTGTGTTAAATAGGGTGCGTCAAAATTTGACGGACTCATTAACTCGATTACAAGAGCACGGAAGAACACAACATGATCCCTCTTTCAGGAAAATACCCCCTGGTATTGGCCGGCGTACTGATATTGTCCGGATGTACCACCATGCATCAGAAAAACAAATTTGGTGATTTCGACAAGGCACTGGTTGATGGACGCAGCCTGGATGCCCTGACCATTGCCGAACAGCATTCCGGCCTGAATGAAGAGGGGAAAGCAGACGACCTGCTGTGGTCCTTGCAGGCTGCCAGCCTGATGCGCCAGGAAAAAATATACGACAAGTCCAACAACCTGTTTGATCAGGCCGAAAACGGCATGAAGGATGAAGACACCAAGCATGTTCTGATGCAGGGCGTCGAGCTGGCCGGCTCCATGCTGGTGAACGACAGCATTACCAGCTATCACCAGACCCAGTATGACGGCGTCATGCTCAATGCCTACAAGGCACTGAATTTCATGGCTCAGGGTGATTACAGCAATGCCCGGATTGAATGGAACCGCACCGAGGATCGCCAGCGCCGGGCGGCCGAGCATTTCGCCTCGAAAATCGCCGACCAGCAAAAAGAGTTGGCAGAAGAGGAAGAAAAAGTCGATAAGGAAAACGTCGACCGCACTCTGGAGGCGGCCGATCCCCTGTTGGCCGAGCAGGGCGTTGATCTTTCCGCATGGCAAGCCTACGACGGCTACGTCAATCCCTTCGCCACCTACCTGCACGGCTTGTATTTCATGCTCAAGGCCCAGGACAAAAGCGATTACAGCAAGGCTCACGCCAGCTTCAAGCGCGTTTATGGCCTGACCAAACATGCCGATGTAAAAACTGACATGAACATGGCCAATGCCCTGCGCCGGGGTCAGTCCATGAAGCGCCAGAAACCCACGGTCTGGGTGTTGTTTGAAAATGGCCTGGGCAGCAAAAAAGAAGAATTCCGCATCGACCTGCCGTTGTTTGTCTTTACCTCCAATGTCAGCTATAGCGGCATTGCGCTGCCCAAACTGGTGGAGCGTCCGGCGGCCTTTTCCAACCTGAAGATGGGGCCGGTAAAAACCCGTCCGCTGGCCAGTATGGATCGCATTATTCAGGCCGAATTCAAAACAGAATTTCCCTACATCCTCAGTCGTGAAGTGATTCGCGCCACCCTGAAAACCGTGGCCCAGAAACAGCTTAAGGATCAAAACCAGTTGCTGGGCATGGTGGCCGGTGTCACTCAGGCCGCCACCACCGGCGCCGATATTCGTCATTGGAGCGCCCTGCCCAAGGAGTGGCAGTTGGCGAGGGTTCAGCGCCCGTCCAACGGTAAGCTGGACATCAAGGTGTCCGAACTGGATCAGCCGCTTGAAGTGACGCTGGATCCGGAAAGTCGTTTTCACCTGGTGTATGTGAAGGCCACCTCCCCGCAACAGCAGCCCCAGATTGAAGTCATGAATCTGTAACAATTAAGAAAAGAGAGAGCACAATGAAAAAACAAGTTTCCGTGGTGATCCTGATGGCGGCCCTGTCCGGCTGTGCCACCACCGCCCACTACGTTAATCCGGGTCAGGACCAGACGGTGGTGATGGGGCTGGATTACAAGGACTTTGAAAGCGCTGCATCCCAGGCTGTGGACGAGATGGTGGCCAGCCCCTTGCTGGTGCATCCCAAGGCGGCCCAGGGCGGGCGTTACGTGATGGCGGTGTCGTCCATGATCAACGACACCACCCAGCGTATCGACACCGATCAGCTCACCAAGAAAATTCGTGTGCGCCTGCTGCAAAGTGGCAAGTTCATCACCACCACCGCCATTGGTCTGAACGGGCCGGAAGACGCCATGACCCAGCAGGTGCGCCAGCTGCGCAACTCGGCCATGGTCAAGGGCAGTACCGTCAAGAAAAACAACAAGGTGATTGCGCCCGATTACAGTCTGAGCGGCAAGATCATTCAGCGCAACAACCGGGTGGACCGTCGCACCCAGCAGTCCGACTACTACTTCCAGCTGACGCTGACCAACCTGGAGAACGGTCTGGCCTACTGGGAAGGAGAATACCCCATCATCAAGCGCGGTGATAATCGCACCGTCACCTGGTAATGAAGGCGGGGCTCAAGGAGCCCCGTTCTTTTGAATAAAGGACAGCAAATATGAACAAACATCTATTTTGGGCCGCGCTACTGGGGCTTTCTTCCGCTTACGTTGTTGCACAGGAAGGGCCGGCTCCGGCTTCGTTGCCGCAGCCGGCTGAGGTCATCGTCGACGAGGCCACCCAGGCCCCGGCCCAGACCGAGCTGGAGATCGTCAAATCCGCCGAGCGCGGCATCGACAACGCCCACCTGTATGTGACCGAGCAGGCCGACAAATTCGTGCGCGAGCGCAAGGCCGCCTATCGGCGTCAGGGGCGTAGTCAGGAAGTATTCCTGCAGTACGGCGTGGCCGATGTGTCCCGTCAGCCCACCTCGCCCGACTGGGCCGATGCCCGCAGCATCGCCTATCTGCAGGCCCAGACCAAGGCGCGGGAAGCGCTGATCAAGGAGCTGTATATCAGCATTTCTTCCGACGTGGCGCGGGAAGCATTTACAACCAACCAGGGGCCGGAATTTACCCCGGAAGAGCTGCAGCGCAGCGGCAAGCTGGACGCCATGTTCGACAAGCTGGTGGCGGTGGCTGACGCCTCGCTGGATCAAAAGCTGGTGGAGCTGGGAGTGGATCCCGAGGAATTCAATGCCGCACCGCCATCCAAGCGCAAGCTGATGATGCGCAAGGCCATCAGCCGCACCGTGGGAACCCGCTCCCGGGGGGAAATCGGCGGTGCCATGATCATTCGCACCTTCGAGATCACCGACACCAACGGCAACACCTCGGTGGCGGCGGTGCTGTCTACCTCCAACAAGATGAAAAACGTGCTGGCGTCCCTGCGCCAGAGCAAGGGGCATGTGGAGCCCGAGCCGGAAAAGCGCGGGATCAATCTGGACAGCTTTCTGGAGTCCAACAAGGCCAACCTGATGTACGAATACGGCGTCAAGATGATGCGTGACGAGCAGGGGTATCCCATGCTGGTGTCGTTCGGCATGGCCGGCAATGACTGCAACCCGGTGGACTACGAGGAGTGCAACGACAACCGGGATTTCGCCTTTATCGAGGCGGAACAGGAGGCCTATGCCCATATTTCCGAGGCCTATAACCTTTACGGCAGCATGGAAACCCAAAATACCAAAGGTCAGGAACGGGAGCGCAATGCCACCCTGACCAAAACCGATGCCGGTGAGGAAACTCTGGAAGAGACGACCACTACTTTGCTGAAGGAAACCCGGCAGATGTCGCGCATGAGCTCGTCGGTAAAAGGTCTGGTGGGGCTGCAGGTAGCCAAACGATGGACTCACAAGCACCCGATTTCCAACCGCGAGATCAACGGGGTGGTGGTGGCCTGGCATCCGCAGAAAGAGCAGGCCATGCGTACCTTCAAGGCTGGCAAGGTGCCGGGGCAACAGGGGCAGAACGGTTATCAATCTGGCAGCAACCAGGGCGCCAGCATGGACATGATGGACATATCGGATTTCTGAGGAGCAGAGCATGAAAACATGGTTGCTGGCAGCGCTGCTGCCATTGTGCCTGCTGGCCGGTCACGCCCGAGCTGATGTCACCCCGGTGCAGGTGAGCGGTTTCGGTGTGACCGAGCAGTTGGCGGTAGAAAACGCCCTGGTGGAAGCGGTGCGCCAGGTCAACGGCGTGGACATCAACAGCTCGCAGCAGGTCGAGCAGTTGCTGCACAAGAAAAACGGTGAAACCGAAAGCCTGACCCACACCCAGCGGGACGGCCGCATGGCCGCCAAGGGCATGGTGGACAGCTATCAGATGCTGTCGCAGCAGTGCGACGACGCCGGCTGCCGGGTAGAGCTGCACGTCAACGTGCTGCGTTACAAGCCGGCGGGCAGGTCCGCCGACAGCCGGCGCAAGCTGGCGGTGCTGCCCTTCAAGGGCAGTCATGGTGCCACCTTCAGCCGTGATTTGCAGGATCTCTACACCCAGAGCCGGCGCTTTGCGGTGTTGGATCGAGAGCAGGATCAGGCCTATCAGCGCGAACGCCAGCTGTGGGAGAGCGATAACACCGCCCTGACCGAAAAGGCCCGCATGGGTCAGGTGCTGGGGCTCGACTACATGGTGGTGGGCAAGGTGGAAAAGGCCGGCACCCGGCGCTGGTCGGAAAGCGTGGCGCTCACCGGCGAGGTCAACCATTATGCCCGCAGCGCGCTTAAAGTGCGCTACCAGATCATCGAGGTGCCAACCCGCCAGGTGAAGTGGTCCGATACCGTCAGCTTGAGTGCCAAAAACGGCAACCTGAACGGGCTGATCAACCAGGCGGTAACGCGGATTTTCCAGGAGTCGATGGAGAATATCTATCCGCTGCGGGTGATCGGCGTGACCGGGAACCGGGTGATCATCAACCAGGGCGGCAAGACCCTGAAAAACGGTAGCTATTTTACCGTCTACAGCCTGGGCGAAAAACTGGTGGATCCCTACACCGGCGAGGTGCTGGGCCAGGATGAAGCAGCCATTGGCAAGATTCGCATTACCACGGTCAAGCCCAAAATGGCCTATGCCAGACTGGTGGAAGGAGACGCCGGCCTGGTGGAAAAAGGACAGATAGTACGTCCCGCCAAGGCGCCGGTTCGCAAGCCGGCCCCGCGTAAAAGCTCGGCCAGCAAGTCACCGCCCCGGGAAAGCACTCAAACCGCCGAGGGCGGCGGTGTGATCCTCTGAGCATTTGGTCCGGACTAGTTGCTCCGGACCCGGGCCAGATACTCTCTGTGCAGCCGTGCCACCTGTTGTTTCAGCCCCGCTTGGTCGGGGCTGTTGTTATTGATAACGTCGTCGGCGGCGGCCAGGCGTTGTTCCCGGCTGGCCTGGGCGGCCATGATGGCGCGAATTTGCGCCTCGTTGCTCTGATCGCGTCGAATGGTGCGGGCCAGCTGCTGCTCGGGAGAGACATCCACCACCAGCACCCGCTGGCATAAACCGGTCAGCTTGTTTTCTACCAACAGCGGCACCACCAGCAGGCAATAAGCAGAATGGGCGGCGGCGCAGGCCGAGATCATGCGTTCACGGATCAGCGGGTGCAGCAGGGCGTTGAGCCAGTCTTTATCGTCCGGATTGTCGAACACTCTGGTGCGCAGTTCGCGCCGGTCAAGGCTGCCGTCTGCCGCTATGATGTCGGGTCCGAAACGGGCGGCAATGGCGGCCAGCGCCGGCTCGCCCGGAGCGACTACCTCGCGGGCGATGATGTCCGCATCCACCACCTCTACGCCCAGTTCGGCAAACAGGTTGGCCACAGTGCTCTTGCCGCTGCCGATGCCGCCGGTCAGCCCGATGACATAGCTCACAGCGCCAGACTCCAGTAAATGTTTATCACGTCGGTTCCCCACAACAAATACACCCAGCCGGCCAGCGCCAGTGCCGGACCAAAGGGCAGTACCCTGTCTTCCCCCAGTCGCTTGCTCGCCATCAGCGCCAGCCCCAGCACCGAGCCCACCAAAGACGCCAGCAACAGCACCGGCAGCAGCGCCTGCCAGCCAAACCAGGCACCGATGGCGGCCAGCAGCTTGAAGTCGCCATAGCCCATGCCTTCCTTGCCGGTGGCCAGCTTGAACAGCCAGAACAGGCTCCACAGTATGCCGTAGCCCAGGGCGGCACCGAGCACGGCCGAGGACAGGGACACGAACAAGTCGTTGATGTTAAGCAGCAGCCCCAGCCACAGCAACGGCAGGGTCAGGTTGTCGGGCAGCAGCAGGTGATCGATGTCGATCAGGGTCATGCACAGCAACACCCAGCTGAACAGCAGGGCGGCCAGCAACTGCGGGCTGGCGCCGAAACGCCACAGCGCCAGCGCCGCCAGCGCCGCCGACGCCAGTTCGACCAGCGGGTAGCGCTTGCTGACGCCGGCCCGGCAATAGCGGCAGCGGCCCCGCAACCAGCACCAGCTAAGCAGGGGAATATTGTCGAGCGCGCTCAGTTGATGCTGGCAATGAGGGCAGCGGGAGCGGGGAGTGCACAGGTTGAAGGTCGGCAGTTCGGCCGGCGGCTGACCGTTAAACTCGGCGCATTCCTGTTGCCAGTCGCGTTGCAGCATCAGCGGCAGCCGATGGATCACCACATTGAGAAAGCTGCCCACCAGCAGGCCGAGCAGGGGGATAACAATATAAAGCAGAGCGGTATTGTCGAGCAGTTGGGTCATGAGGTTTCCACGTTAGCTTCTTTCGGTTTGTCCGGAGGCAAGTAGTCTGTTAATCCTGCACCGCGAAGCAACATCAGGGTTACCTGCGCCGACACGCTTCAAGCCCCTCCATGGGACGCTCGGCAAATGCCTTCCATGGAATTTGACGGTCGGCTACGGTAATCCCTGATGCTGCTTCGTGCATCTGCGGCGCCGCCTGTTGGTGCTGCCCGGCAACTCGGGGTAAGTACAGGAGGGGAAAGGGCGTCTGATTCACGACCCTTCGCGCCATGGTCTAAAAATGCTCCTGCATTTTAGACATTTCCGCCATCCATGGCGGTCAGATGGCGCGGCGGAGCCCCCATGGAGGGGTTTACGGCGTGTCGTGAAGCAGAGCCCTTTGTCCGACGAATCTGCACGGCCCAACAAGCAAGCAGGGCTCAGCGTACCACGTTACCCAGGTCAAAGATGGGAAGATACATGGCAATGACCAGGCCGCCAACCAGAATACCCAGTACCACCATGATCAGCGGCTCAATCAGGCTGGTAAGGCCGTCTACCGCATCATCCACTTCCCGTTCGTAAATCACCGCCACCTTGTTCATCATGTCGTCGATGGCGCCGGACTCCTCGCCAATCATCACCATCTGCACCACCATATCCGGAAACAGCTGGGTCGAGCGCAGGGCCAGGTTCATCTGCATGCCGGCCATCACCTCGGAGCGAACCATCATCACCGCCTGACGATAGACCACGTTGCCGCTGGCGCCGGCGGAGGAAACCAGCCCTTCTACCAGCGGAATACCGGCAGAAAAGGTGGTGGCCAGAGTGCGGGCAAAACGGGCCAGGGCGGCCTTGTGCAATATGTCGCCCACCACCGGCAGGCGCAGCACAAAGCGATCGGTGGCATCGCGTACTTTTTCCGAATGACGCCAGGCGCGCACATAGGTGAATATCGCCGCCACGGTGGCGGCCAGAATATAGAGCCAGTAGTCCTGCATCCAGCGAGACAGCATGATGACCATCTGGGTAAACATGGGCAGGGTGGCGCCGAATCCGGCGAAAATTTCTTCAAACTGCGGAATCACGAACAGCAGCAGAATCGAGGTAACGATAATGGCCACCAGTATCACCATGGCCGGGTAGAACAGGGCTTTTCTAATCTTCGACTTCAGCGCCTCGGCCTTTTCCCGGTAAATGGCAATCTGAGCGAAGATATGATCCAGGGCACCGGTCTGCTCGCCGGAATGCACCAGATCACAATACAGCTCATCAAACTGGCGTGGGAATTTCTTCAGCGCCTCGGAGAGCGGGGTACCGCCTTCCACATCGCTGGCAATGATTCCGGTCAGTTCGCGAATGCTGCTTTTCTGGGAAGAGCGGGAGATGATCTGCAGGGTTTGCACCAGAGGCACCCCGGCGCTGAGCATGGTGGCCACCTGGCGGGTGATCACCGCGATGTCCATCGGTTTGATGACATTCTTGCGCCGGGAAAGAAGGCTCTCGCGCTTGCGTTTAACCCTGGTGGTACTGACCCCCTGGCGCTGCAGGTCGCGCTTGACCGCCTGCACGTTGGCCGCCAGCATAAAGCCGGACACCTTCTGTCCGCGTCGGTTCAGGCCTTCCCACTGGTAGGGCTGAGCGCTGCTTTTTTTTGCTGCTGCCATGACACATCCTTATGTTTCCTGGCCGGAGAGAGCCGTCGGCTAAAGGGTGATGCGGTTGACTTCCGCCAGGCTGATGATGCCGAGTCGGGCCTTTTCCAGCGCCGCCTGCCGCAGGCTGATCATGCCGGACTCTGCCGCCGCCCGGGCCAGTGTCAGCGAGTTGGCGCCCTCCATGATCAGGTTGGCCAGGGTACTGCTCATCGGCAGCACCTCATAGATGCCGATGCGGCCCTTGTAGCCTTCGGTGCAGTGTTTGCAGCCGACGGCCCGGTACAGCGTCGGGGGCGAGCTCAGTTGGCCGGCACCGAAACCGAGCTCCCGCAGTTGCTCTTCGGGGATCTGCTCTTGCTGTCTGCATTCGAGGCAGAGTTTGCGCGCCAGCCGCTGGGCCATGATCAGGGTGACCGAAGAGGCAATGTTATAGGCGGGCAGCCCCATGTTGCTGAGGCGGGTCAGGGTTTCGGCGGCGGAGTTGGTGTGCAGGGTAGAAAGCACCAGGTGCCCGGTCTGGGCGGCCTTGACCGCAATTTCGGCGGTTTCCAGATCCCGTATTTCCCCCACCATGATGATATCCGGATCCTGCCGCAGAAAGGCGCGCAGGGCGTGAGCGAAGCTGAGTCCCGACTTGGGATTGATCTGCACCTGGTTGATGCCGGGCAGGGTGATCTCGACCGGATCTTCGGCAGTGGAAATATTGGCGCTGACGGTGTTCAGTATGCTTAAGCCGGTATAGAGCGACACCGTCTTGCCCGAGCCGGTCGGGCCGGTTACCAGTATCATGCCCTGAGGCTTTTTCAGCGCGTCCAGATACAGCTGTTTTTGCTGTTCGTCGTAGCCGAGTTTGTCGATATCCAGCTTGGCGGCCGAACTGTCGAGGATCCGCATTACGATTTTTTCGCCCCACTGGGTGGGCAGGCTGTTGACCCGCATGTCTACCGATTTGTTGCGGGTCAGCTTGATCTTGATACGACCATCCTGCGGCAATCGTCGCTCGGCGATATCCAGTCGCGCCATTACCTTGAGTCGGGCGGCAAAACGGGTGCCCAGGTTGACCGGTGGCGAGGCGATTTCGTGCAGCATGCCGTCGATGCGAAAGCGAATACGATAGAAGCGCTCATAGGGTTCGAAGTGCAGATCCGAGGCTTCGCGACGCACCGCATCCAGTATGATCTTGTTGATGTAGCGGACGATGGGAGCATCGTCGTCGGACTTGCCCAGCTCGTCGTGATAACGCTCTTCGGGATCTTCACCCAGCTCGAGGTCGGCAATATCGTTATCTTCGATATGATCCAGATCGAGTGCGTCACCGGCCTGTTGCAGGCGAGCAAGCAGCAGTTGCAGCTTGTCTTCCTCTACCAGAACGGCATCGGTAACCAGGTTGAAGCGAAAGCCGAAGTCTTCCAGCGCGGACACCTTGGTAGGGTCCGACATCGCCAGATACAGCACCCGGCCCTGCAGCATGACAGGCGCCACATGATGGCGCTCAATCAGATCCATGCTCATGTACTGGGGCGGAACCTGATCCGGCGCTATCTCATCCAGGTCGGTCAGCGGCAGCCCGTATTCCCGCTCGCAGAAGTGGGCCAGCTCGATACTGGACAGAAACCGATGTTCCACCAGCACGGTACTAAGCGACTTGCCTTCCTGCCGGGTCAGCGCGAGCGCCTGGGTCAGCTGGTCGGCGCTTAACTGGTCGGAAGCGGCCAGGCTTCTGGCCAGGCCGCTTTGGGAGGTGTTGATTGGTATGGTCATGAAATAATTAACAAAGCTCAGTCGGGCTGCATTCTTGTTCCCATATCACCCTTCCGTTGTCCGGAGTTCCGGTTAATGTATATGATGCACCTGATAATGCGCCGTCACCAGATGCTACAACTGTGTAATCAGTACCATCTTGAGATATAGCAACACCTGAAACCAGATCAGTATCAACTGCGCCTGAAATCGCACTTTCTGCTTTGGTATCACAGGTAGACATAGTTGTTTCACCTGACTGTACACAGACCTCTATGGCCGTCTTCGCTGAGCCAGTTGCCGCTATTACCTCACTGAATTTGGCTCTTTGGGTATAGGTCTGATACGCCGGCAGTGCCACGGCAGCCAGTATGGCCACGATCGCCACCACTATCATCAGTTCTATCAGGGTAAAGCCGCCCTGGCGGCGTGTAACGGGAAGCTGGTTCATATCGTCATCCTTGATTCAATAAAACGTTGTTGCTAACGCTATCGCACTGGGTGCCTAAGTGGGGCGCTAATTGAAGCCCGCCTAATAGCTATAGCAAGCCTTTGAAATTTTTCCCAATGTATTGATAGAAATTTTGCGTTAAAACGGCGAAAAACACCCGCAAACCTGCCTATTTTTTATATTGGTCGTTTTCCTCTTTCTGCACTAAGGAGCTTCCTGCAACCGCTCGACAAAGTCCCAGTCGAAACCGGTGCCCGGATCCGTCTTGCGCCCGGGCGCAATGTCGCTGTGGCCGACGATGCGCGCGGGGGTGATGGCCGGATAGTGGGCCAGCAGCAGCCGACTGACCGCGGTCAGTTGTCGGTACTGTGCGGCGGTATAGCTGCCGGTATCGGTGCCCTCCAGCTCGATGCCTATCGAAAAATCGTTGCATCGCTCCCGCCCTTCAAAGCAGGACAGGCCCGCATGCCAGGCCCGCTTGTTGAAGGGCACATACTGCACCAGCTCGCCATCGCGGCGGATCAGGCAGTGGGCCGACACCTTTAGTTGATGAATGCCGGCGAAGTAGGGATCCTCATTCGGATTCAGATTGCCCAGAAACAGCCGATCGATATGGGGGCCGCCGAAACGCCCCGGCGGCAGGCTGATGCAATGCACCACCAGCAGCGAAATATCGCCGTCCGGCCGTTCATCGCAATGGGGCGAAGGGCAGTGGCGGGCGGGAGACAGCCAGCCGTCGTTATTCAGATTCAGGGGCGGGGTCAGGGACATGGTTGCACACTCTTTGCACATGATTGGCACACAAGGGAAGGGAGCTTGGGGGTATACTAAAAGCCTCGATAGCAAAGGGGCAAGCCCCGGGGAAGGCAGCATGAGTAAGACAACCAATACTCAGCGCCGGCTGGGCCGCATCATGTGGCTGCTGGCGTGGGGACTGGGGATGGTGCTGCTGACCTGGTATTTTCAGCAAAAGCTGGAGCAGGATTACAACCCCAACCAACAGGTACAGCGGCTGGATGCCAGAACCATAGTGCTGGAGCAGAACCGGCAGGGGCATTATCTGGCCGGCGGCAGTATCAACGGCGAGCCGGTGGTGTTTCTGTTGGACACCGGCGCCACTCAGGTGGCCATCCCCCAGGCGGTGGCGGCCCGACTGGGGTTGGAAGTCGAACAAGCGGTGCGACTGAGCACGGCGGCGGGCGTGGTCACCGGCTATCGCACCCGACTGAAAACCCTGTCTTTGGGTCCCTTCACCCTGTACGATCTGAACGCTATTATCATGCCCGCCGACAGCGACGAAATCCTGCTGGGCATGAACGCCCTGCGTCAGTTTGAACTGATCCAGCGGGACGGGCAGATGACGCTGAAGCGATAAAGAAAGCGTTAAGCTTTAAGCTTGTCTCTTGGTCACAAATCTAGAGTAGAAAAATCGCTTGGTTTTTAGCTCAATGTTTGCACTTCGGCCATAGGGCCCGCTCCGCCGACTCGCCGTGAACCCATCCTTGGGGGCTCAGCCGCGCCATCCGTGGCGCGGATGGTCGGCTGAGCAGATCCCTCTGTCCTCCTTGAAGCTCCGGCGTCGCCTGTTTGTGATGCCAACAGCTAGCTCGGGCGTCAAGAAGAGGCTACAGGGATTGCCTCAGCCGACCGTCAAATGCCAGGGATGGCATTTGCTGAGCGTCACAGGGATGTGCTTGCAGCGTGTCGGAAGAGGCAACCCTGTTGCCTCTTTATTCCACACGTTGATTTTTGATTCAGAGACAGGCTTATGGCTTAAAGCGGTTACGCGGAGCCTGGGAACAAGAAAGATTTCTTGAAATATTGAATAAATGGACAAGACAATAAAACGTTGAAAAAAGGCTGAACAAGATGCTGAATTCTATGCTGGAACAAGAAATTCGTTTTAACGTGACTGCGGCCCTGACCGAAGATCTGGGTGGCACTGTGGATCCCGCGCAGGACATTACCGCCCAGCTGCTGCCCGAGCAGCAGCCGGTGGTGGCCCACCTGATTACCCGGGAAGACGGTATCTTCTGTGGCAAGGCCTTTGCCGAAGAGACCTTCGTGCAACTGGGCGGTGAAGTCCGGCTTGAATGGTTGGTTGCCGATGGCGACCGGATCACCGCCGGCCAGCGGCTGCTGACCCTGAGCGGCCCGGCTCGCGCCATCATGACCGGCGAGCGCACCGCGCTCAACTTCATTCAGACTCTGTCGGCGGTGGCCACAGTGACCCGCCGCTATGTGGATCTGCTGGTCGGTACCCAATGCCGCCTGCTGGATACCCGCAAGACGGTACCCGGCCTGCGCCAGGCGCTGAAATACGCGGTGACCTGCGGTGGTGGCCACAATCATCGTATGGGGTTGTATGACGCTTTTCTTATCAAGGAAAACCACATCTTCGCCTGTGGCGGCATCGACAAGGCGGTGGCCGAGGCGCGTCGCCTGCAGCCGGAAAAGCCGGTCGAGGTAGAAGTGGAATCCCTGGCCGAGCTGGAGCAGGCGCTGAATGCCGGCGCCGATATCATCATGCTCGACAACTTCAGTACCGACGACATGCGCACGGCGGTGGCCACCAGCGCCGGTCGCGCCCAACTGGAAGTGTCCGGCAACGTCACCCAGGACACCATCGCCGCCTACGCCGCCACCGGGGTGGACTTCATCTCGGTAGGCGCGCTCACCAAGCATGTGCAGGCGCTGGACCTGTCACTGCGGGTGCAGCCTTAAATACAGTGAGGGGTAAGGGGTGAGGAGGAAGGGCTGAGGAGCTCTCAGACTTTCTTTCTTCTCACACCTCACACCTCACACCTCACACCTCACAGTAATTTATTTGGCCTTACCAATCACCGCGACTGGTGTTTTGTGATACCTGATCTAGTGTTGAATGATGCCCGGGTTTTTCTGCTTGTTTTGCCATCTATTGTGCGCAATCCGGATTAATTTATTGGACATTTTATCTCCGCTCTGATACCTTTTTTTAACAGTGTTAATTGGTCTTACCAATTTTAAAGCGGACCCGATGTCATACCAGCGTATCAAACAGCCTAAACTCGCCGACACCATCGCCGCCAAACTCGAGCAGATGATAGTGGAAGGCAGCCTGCAGCCCGGACAACGCCTGTTGCCCGAGCGCGAGCTTGCCGAGCAGTTCGCGGTATCGCGACCCTCGGTACGAGAGGCCATTCAAAAGCTGGAAGCGCGGGGGCTGGTGTCCCGGCGCCAGGGCGGCGGCACCTATGTGCAGAACGCCCTGACCAAGGGGCTGGCCGATCCGCTGTTTCAGCTGCTGGCGGAACACCCCGAGTCGCAATACGACCTGCTGGAGTTTCGTCATACCATGGAGGGTATCTCCGCCTTTTATGCCGCCACGCGCGGTAATGAGGCCGACTTCGATACCATCCGTGATGCCCAGCAGGCCATAGTGCAGGCGCAGGAGCTGGGCGATCTGCCGGCCGAAGCCAAGGCCGCCGCCGAGTTCTATATCGCGGTGGCGGCGGCGGCACACAATGTGGTGCTGCTGCACCTGTTGCGGGCCATTCAGCCGATGCTGGAAAGCAGTATCTTGCGCAATATCAAAATTCTTAACCGGCGCGCCGGTATGGTGGAAAAGATTCGCGTACATCGCGCCAATCTGATTCAAAGCATATTGTCTCGCGAGCCGGAACAGGCCAGGGATGCTTGTCATGAGCACCTGGCCTTTATTGAAGAAACCCTGCTCGACATTCAGCGTGAAGAAAACCGCATTCAGCGGTCTTTGCGCCGACATCGACAGCAGGAATAACAACGCCTTCGGCAACGACGAAACCCATGGGCAGGTGCCCCAAACGAGATAGGAAACAGCCATGTCTGATATCCTGAACAACGATGTGGATTCAATAGAAACTCAAGAGTGGCTTGACGCCCTCGAGTCATTGATCCGTCAAGAAGGACCTGAGCGCGCCCAGTACATCTACGAGCGTCTCACCACCAAAGCCATCAAGTCCGGTGTGGCTGTGGCCAGAAATGCCCACGCAGACTACGTCAACAGCATCAAGTCTGAAGACGAGCCTGAGTACCCGGGTAACTGGGATCTGGAACGTCGTATTCGTGCGATTATCCGCTGGAACTCGGTAATGATCGTATTACGTGGCTCCAAGAAAGATCTGGATCTGGGCGGACACATGTCTTCCTTCTCTTCCAGTGCCACCATGTACGAAGTGGCGTTCAACCACTTCTATCGCGCCCGTAACGAAAAAGACGGCGGCGATCTGGTGTTCTTCCAGGGCCATATCTCGCCCGGTATCTATGCCCGTGCCTTTGCCGAAGGTCGTTTGACTGCAGCCCAGCTGGACATGTTCCGTCAGGAAGTGGACGGCAAGGGTATTCCGTCTTACCCGCATCCCAAGCTGATGCCCGACTTCTGGCAGTTCCCGACCGTCTCCATGGGTCTGGGTCCGATCAACGCCATCTATCAGGCTCGTTTCCTGAAGTATCTGACAAACCGTGGCCTGAAAGACTGCTCCGAGCAGCGCGTATACGCCTACCTGGGCGATGGCGAGATGGATGAGCCGGAATCCAAGGGCGCCATCACCATCGCCGCCCGCGAGAAGCTGGACAACCTGTGCTTCGTCATCAACTGTAACCTGCAGCGTCTGGATGGCCCCGTTATCGGTAACGGCAAGATCATCGACGAGCTGGACGGTGTCTTCAACGGCGCCGGCTGGAACGTGGTCAAGGTTATCTGGGGTCGTCGTTGGGACGAGCTGATCGCCAAAGACAAGAGCGGCAAGCTGGTTCAACTGATGAACGAAACCGTTGACGGTGACTACCAGACCTTCAAGTCCAAAGACGGTGCCTATGTGCGCGAGCACTTCTTCGGCAAATATCCCGAGACCCTGGAACTGGTCAAGGATATGTCCGACGACGAAATCTTCGCCCTCAACCGGGGTGGTCACGATCCTGCCAAGATGTATGCCGCATACAAAAATGCCGCGGACACCAAAGGCAAGCCGACCGTTATTCTGGCCAAGACCATCAAGGGTTACGGCATGGGTGACGCGGCCGAAGGCAAGAACATTGCACACCAGGTCAAGAAGATGGACATGTCTTCGCTCAAGCACTTCCGCGATCGCTTCAACATCGAAGTGAGCGACGAAGAGCTGCCGAACCTGCCTTACATCGACATCAAGGAAGGCACCCGCGAGCACGAATACCTGCATGCCCGTCGTCAGGCGCTGAAAGGCTATGTACCGACTCGCCTGGAGCAAACCACCGACAAGCTGCAAATCCCCGAGCTGTCAGAGTTCCAGCCGCTGCTGGAAGAGCAGAAGCGTGAAGTGTCTACTACCATGGCCTTCGTGCGTGCGCTGAACATCATGCTCAAGAACAAGTCCATCGGTGAGCGCATCGTACCGATTCTGGCCGATGAAGCCCGTACCTTCGGTATGGAAGGCCTGTTCCGCCAAATCGGTATCTACAGCCCCAACGGTCAGACCTATACCCCGCAGGATCGTGAGCAGGTGGCTTACTACAAGGAAGACATCAAGGGTCAGGTACTGCAGGAAGGCATCAACGAGCTGGGCGCTACTTCGTCCTGGCTGGCTGCCGCTACCTCGTACAGCACCAACGACTTCCCAATGATTCCGTTCTACATCTATTACTCGATGTTCGGTTTCCAGCGTGTGGGCGACTTGTGCTGGGCAGCCGGTGACCAACAGGCGCGCGGCTTCATGATCGGCGGTACTTCCGGTCGTACCACCCTGAATGGTGAAGGTCTGCAGCACGAAGATGGCCACAGCCACATTCAGGCCAACGTGATCCCGAACTGTGTGACCTACGATCCGACTTACGTTTACGAAGTTGCGGTTATCGTGCAGGACGGTCTGCGTCGCATGTATGGCGACAACCCGGAAAACATTTACTACTACCTGACTACCCTGAACGAGAACTACCATCAGCCGGCCATGCCGGAAGGCGCCGAGGAAGGTATTCGCAAGGGTATCTACAAGCTGGATACCGTTGCCGGCGACCAGGGCAAGGTTCAGCTGATGGGCTCCGGCACCATACTGAACGACGTGCGTGAAGCGGCCAAGATCCTGTCTGAAGAGTACGGTATCGGCTCCGACGTGTTCAGCGTACCGTCCTTCAACGAACTGACCCGTGACGGTCAGGACGTCGAGCGCTGGAACATGCTGCACCCGACTTCAGAGCCGCGCGTGCCTTACATCGCTCAGGTAATGGGTACCGAGCCGGCCATCGCTGCCACCGATTACATGAAGAACTATGCCGATCAGGTTCGTGCCTTCATGCCGTCTGTCAGCTACAAGGTACTGGGTACCGATGGTTACGGTCGTTCCGACAGCCGTGAAAACCTGCGTCGTCACTTCGAAGTCAACAAGCACTATGTAGTGATTGCTGCACTGACCGAGCTGGCCAAGCAGGGCACGCTGGACAAGCAGGTTGTGGCCGATGCCATTACCAAGTACGGCATCGACGCCGACAAGATCAACCCGCTGTACGCATAAGGGGTAATACATGTCTAAAGATATTCTGGTGCCGGATATCGGCGCAGACGAGGTTGAAGTAACCGAGATTCTGGTAGCCGTAGGCGACAAGGTCGAGGAAGAGCAGTCCATCCTCGCCGTGGAAGGTGACAAGGCCTCCATGGAAGTACCGGCCCCCGCCGCCGGCGTGGTCAAGGAAATCAAGATTGCCGTGGGTGACAAGGTCAACACCGGCAGCCTGGTCATGGTATTCGAAGCAGAGGGCGGCGCCGCCGCCCCGGCTGAGGCACCTGCGGCCGAAGCCCCTGCAGTAGCGGCACCGGCCGCTTCTGCTTCTGCCCTGAAAGAAGTTCAGGTGCCGGACATCGGTGGTGATGAAGTCGAAGTGACCGAAATCTCCGTGGCCGTCGGCGACACCGTGACCGAAGAGCAGACCCTGATCGCGGTAGAAGGCGACAAGGCTTCCATGGAAGTCCCGTCTCCCTTCGGCGGTAAAGTGGTCGAGATCAAAGTAGCCGTTGGCGACAAGGTCAACACCGGCTCGCTGATCATGGTCTTCGAAGTGGCGGGCGAAGCGGCTCCTGCAGCAGCCGCCGAGGCCTCTGCTCCGGCAGCGGCGCCTGCGGCTTCTGCTGCACCGCAAGCCAAAGACGTTAACGTCCCCGACATCGGCGGTGACGAAGTCGAAGTGACTGAAATCATGGTTGCCGTGGGCGACAAGGTGGAAGCCGAGCAGTCCATTCTGAACGTGGAAGGTGACAAGGCCTCGATGGAAGTGCCTGCGCCCTTCGCCGGTGTGGTCAAGGAAATCAAAATCGCCACCGGCGACAAGGTCTCTACCGGCTCTCTGGTGATGGTGTTTGAAGTGGAAGGTGCCGCTCCTGCAGCTGCCCCAGCTGCTGCACCGGCCAAGTCAGAAGCACCGAAAGCAGAAGCCCCTAAAGCAGCCCCTGCGGCTGCCGCGCCTGCCGCCAAGGCCGAGTTCGTCGAGAACAACGCCTACGTGCACGCCACGCCTGTGGTACGTCGTCTGGCCCGTGAATTCGGTGTCGACCTGTCCAAGGTTGCCGCTACCGGTCCCAAGAGCCGCATCCTGAAAGAAGACGTGCAGACCTACGTCAAGGGCATCATCAAGCAGGTTGCCGCGCAACCCGCCGGTGTTGCAGTAGCGGGCGGCGGCATGGCCGTGCTGGCCTGGCCGAAGGTTGATTTTGCCAAGTTCGGTGAAGTCGAAGAAGTGGCCATGACCCGCATTCAGAAGATCTCCGGTCCCAACCTGCACCGCAACTGGGTGAAAATCCCGCACGTGACGCAGTTTGACGAAACCGATATCACCGAGCTGGAAGACTTCCGCAAGCAGGAAAACGCCATCGCCGAGAAGCAGAAGCTGGGTTACAAGATTTCCCCGCTGATCTTCATCATGAAGGCGGCTGCGAAGGCGCTGGAAGCCTATCCCAAGTTCTGTTCTTCACTGTCACAAGACGAGCAGTCTTTGATCATGAAGAAGTACATCCACATCGGTGTGGCGGTAGATACCCCCAACGGTCTGGTGGTTCCGGTAGTGCGCGATGTCAACAAGAAAGGCATTCGCGAGCTGGCACTGGAACTGGGCGAAATCTCCAAGAAGGCGCGTGCCGGCAAGCTGACCGCGGCCGACATGCAGGGCGGCTGTTTCACCATCTCGTCTCTGGGCGGTATCGGTGGCACCCAGTTCACCCCCATCGTGAATGCGCCGGAAGTGGCCATTCTGGGTGTGTCCAAGTCCAGCATCAAGCCGGTATGGAACGGCAAAGAGTTCGAGCCTCGCCTGATGCAGCCGCTGGCGCTGTCTTATGACCACCGGGTGATTGACGGCGCCGACGGTGCTCGTTTCATCACCATGATGAGTGGTGTGTTGAGCGACCTTCGTCGTTTAGCCCTTTAATGTGACAAGGCAGGCATTCGCCTGCCTTTTTACTTTCTTTTCTATAACAGAACAGTAAACTTTGGCCCGTTTAACCTGTAGTGGTCATATCGAGTCTGGACTTTTCAGCGACCATTGCTTGAACGGGGCTAAAAATCATAATAGAGGTCACCATGAGTCAAGAAGTCAAAGCTCAGGTTGTGGTATTGGGCGCGGGTCCTGCTGGCTATTCTGCCGCTTTCCGTGCTGCCGATCTGGGTCTGGAAACCGTAATCGTTGAGCGTTATTCAACGCTGGGCGGCGTTTGTCTGAACGTTGGCTGTATCCCTTCCAAAGCGTTACTGCACATCGCCAAGGTCATCGAAGAATCCAAGATGATGGCCAGCCATGGTGTCACTTTTGGCGAGCCCAAAATCGATCTGGACCAGGTTCGTGCACACAAGGAAAAAGTGATCGGTCAGCTGACCCAGGGTCTGGGTGGCATGGCCAAGATGCGCAAGGTCAAGGTCGTGAACGGTTTTGCCAAGTTCACCGGTGCCAACACCATGGTCGTGGAAGGCGAGGGTGGCAACACCACCATCAACTTCGACAACGCCATCATCGCCGCTGGCTCTCGTCCGATCCAACTGCCGTTCATTCCGCATGAAGATCCCCGCATCTGGGACTCTACCGACGCGCTGGAACTGAAAGAAGTGCCCGAGAAGCTGCTGGTCATGGGTGGCGGTATCATAGGTCTGGAAATGGGAACCGTGTACTACTCACTGGGTTCCAAGATTGACGTGGTCGAGATGTTCGACCAGGTGATTCCGGCCGCCGATAAAGATCTGATCAAGATCTATACCAAGCAGGTTAAAAACAAGTTCAACCTGATGCTGGAAACCAAGGTTACTGCCGTAGAAGCCAAAGACGACGGCATTCACGTGACCATGGAAAACAAGAAAGGCGAGAGCAACACCACCGTTTATGACGCCGTACTGGTGGCCATCGGCCGTACCCCCAACGGCAAGTCGCTGGACGCCGAGAAAGCCGGTGTCAACGTCGACGAGCGTGGTTTCATCAACGTCGACAAGCAGCTGCGTACCAATGTGCCGCACATCCATGCTATCGGCGACATCGTCGGTCAGCCGATGCTGGCGCACAAGGGTGTGCACGAAGGCCACGTGGCGGCCGAAGTCATCGCCGGCATGAAGCACTACTTCGACCCGAAAGTGATTCCGTCCATCGCCTATACCGAGCCGGAAGTTGCCTGGGTAGGTATCACCGAGAAGGAAGCGAAGGAAAAAGGCCTGAATGTTGAAGTGGCCAGCTTCCCCTGGGCGGCCTCCGGCCGTGCCATCGCCTCCGACTCTTCCTACGGCATGACCAAGCTGATTTTCGACAAGGAAACCCATCGCGTGCTGGGTGGTGCCACTATCGGTACCAACGCCGGCGAGCTGCTGGGTGAAATCGGTCTGGCCATCGAAATGGGTGCCGACGCCGAAGACATCGCGCTGACCATTCATGCTCACCCGACGCTGCACGAGTCTGTGGGCATGGCAGCCGAAGTATTCGAAGGCTCCATCACCGACATGCCGAACGCCAAGGCCAAGAAGAAGAAGTAAGTTTCTTCTACGGTTTTGTCAGTAAAAACGCCCGGCTCTGCCGGGCGTTTTTTTGTCTGCTTTCCACTCTCGTTCAATCCATATCGATCTATACCCGTTTTTTGTTTCTTGCCACCGGTCTGTGTGGCGGATGAGAAATTGGTTTTGTTTCATTTGTGTCCAAGATCACCTTTCACGCGGAAATACTTCACACTTTTTACCGACAGCCGATATGGTTGTTGATTGAAACAAGGTATTAACAACAGCCCCCTGTAAAGGAATACGCGATGCTCTCCAAATTAGGCTCCTTGAGTGTCAGGGTTAAACTGGCCCTGGGTTTTTCGTTGGTGATACTGGCGACGCTAATCATCGCCGGTATCAGTTTTTATGCCCTGTCGTCCGTGCTGGATCGGTCGAACAAACTGGCGCAGTCCTCCAGCATCGACCTGTTGGTAACCAAGGCCCGCCTGTTCGAGAAGGACTATCTGTTACTGGACGATCCCGAGCGGCTGGCCCAGGCCAGAGAGCACATTGCCCTGGCGTCGGAGCGGGCGGAGCAGCTGCGGCAGTCTCTGGATATGACGGAAAATCAGGCGCTGATCGAGCGGATCCTGACCGGCACCCAGGCCTATGACACCGAGCTGAAACAGATGCTTGAGCTGAACGAGGCGGCGCAGCAGCAGTTGTTCGATCTCAATGCGCTGGGTTTTTCCGCCCAGCAGCGGGCCGAATACCTCAGCGCCAGCGACGTCAGTGCCATGAGCTGGCTGGTGCGCCTGACCGGCATCCGCCTGAGCCAGAAAGACTTTGCCCTCAGTGGTAATGAAGGTGACGCCATACAGCTGTCTTCCCGTTTGAATGGACTACTGCTTACCCTGGAAAATCGACTGCACATGCAGGACGACGCCGACATAAAAGAGCTGCTGGAGCTGCTTAAGCAATTTCAGCAACAGCAGCAGAACTTTATCGCAACGGTGAATGGCCTGGATGATATCGAGCAGCGTATCGATAAGCTGGCCACAGAGATAGCCACGGCATCCGAAGCACTGCTGGCCAGTCAGCAGGCGAGCATGGCCGCCGACAGCAATGGCGCTAGGTTGCTGATCCTGCTGGTCACGTTGTCCGGTCTGGTGGCAGGCATCTTCTTTGCCGTGCTGATTACCCTGGGTATCGTCAAGCCGTTGCAGTTGCTGGTGGACCAGGCCAGTCGCATTGCCGAGGGCGATCTGAGTCAGGATATCAAACACCGGCGCAAGGACGAGCTGGGTCTGCTGATGAACCGAATGCAGACCATGACGGTGAACCTGCGCCAATTGGTGAGCGAACTCAATCAGAGTGCCAACCATATCGCCGGTTCGGCAGAAGAGTTGTCGTCGGTGTCGGAACAGAGTCGTTCCGGCGTTAACCAGCAGCGACTTGAGCTGGAGCAGGTGTCTACCGCCATGAACGAAATGGCGGCCACCGTGCTGGAAGTGGCTCGCCACGCAGAAACCGCCTTTGGCTCGGCCAATACGGCGGATACCGAGGCCGGCGACGGCAACCGAAAAGTCAATATGACCAGCAGTCAGATCGGCAAGCTGGCGGAAGATATCGGCAAGTCGCTGAACACCATCAATCAGCTGGAAGCGGAAAGCCTGAACATCGGCAGCATTCTCGATGTGATCAAGGGGGTGGCCGAGCAAACCAACCTGCTGGCGCTGAACGCGGCGATAGAAGCGGCGCGGGCCGGTGAACAGGGCCGCGGTTTTGCGGTGGTCGCCGACGAGGTGCGGGCGCTGGCCCAGCGTACCCAGCAGGCCACCGCCGAAATTGAAACCCTGATCAGGGGATTGCAGGGCAAGGCGCAGGAGTCGGTGGTGATGATGAAAGAAAGCACCGACGTTGTGGCGCACACCGTCACCATTGCCAACGAAGCGGGTGCTTCTATTGAGGCTATTACCCGTTCGGTATCGGATATTCAGCAGATGAACAGCCAGATTGCCACCGCCTCCGAGCAGCAAAGTTCGGTGGCGGAAGAAATCAATCGCTCGGTGTTCAGTATTCGTGAGCTGTCGGATCACTCCGCCGCCGCTACCGAACAAACCGCCGCCAGCAGTACCGAGCTGGCGCGGCTCAGTGCCGAGCTGCAAAGACAGGTTGGCCGCTTTCGACTGCCCGCCTGAATTCGTCGTGTCGAGGCCCGTTCCATCGGCGTGAGTCTCGGCCCCGATAACTCCTATATGCACCGAGCATCGCCCCTGGCGGTGTTCGGTGCTTTTTAACGGCCGTTTTCTCGCTTCCTGCCGCTGTGGTCAGCACCTACAATGGCGTTACCTTATCGCCTCGAGATAACCCCATGCGCCGTTACCTACTCCCCCTGCTGTTCTTGCTGAGCACCGTTGCGGCCCATGCTCAGGGCGTGGGCCAGGCTGGGCGGCCGACCATCGCCCTGGTACTCAGTGGCGGCGGGGCTAAGGGCGCGGCCCATATCGGGGTGATCAAGGTGCTGGAACAGCACCGTATACCGGTCGACATCGTTACCGGTACCAGCATGGGCGCCTATGTGGCCGGCATGTATGCGCTGGGGCTGGATGCCACCGAGCTGGAGCGGCAGCTGTTGGCGCTCGACTGGAATCAGGGCTATCAGGACAAGGTGGGGCGGGATCAGCTGTCGCTCAGGCGCAAGCGTCAGAACGACGAGTTTTTGTTGCGTACCGATGTCGGCATCAACAAAAACTGGCAGCTGAGCCTGCCCGCCGGTTTCTTTCAGGGCCAGGCCATGGGGGCGCTGCTGCGACAAAGTACGCTCAACCTGCCGGGTCTGCACAGCTTCGACGAGCTGCCCATTCCGTTTCGTGCCGTGGCCACCGACATGGAAACCGTCACTCCGGTGGTATTGAAAGAAGGGCACCTGGCGACGGCGATGCAGGCTTCGATGTCGGTGCCGGGCGCCCTGCAGCCGGTAGAGATTGAGGGGCGCCTGCTGGCCGACGGCGGCGTGGTCAACAACATGCCGGTGGATGTGGCCAAGGCGATGGGCGCCGATGTGGTGATTGCCGTCGATATCGGTGATGCCATGCTGTCCCGAAAACAACTGGACGGCGCCCTGGCCATGGTCAGCCAGCTCACCAATTACCTGACCCGCTCCAGCACACAACGCCAGTTGGCCCTGATGTCGGAGCAGGACATGCTGCTCACCCCGGCCATCGACGGCATCGGTGTCGGCGACTTCGAGCTGATGCCCGAGGCCATTCGCCGTGGTGAAGCGGCGGCGCAGGCCCTGCTGCCCCGGCTGCAGGCGCTGGCGCTGAGCGAAGCAGACTACTTTGCCTACCAATCCGGCAAGCTCGACCGGCGAGCGCAGCTGCAACGTTCCGACGCCGTCTATCTGGATCGCATCGAAGTCAAGAATCGCTCCGGGCTCAGCGAGGCGGTGATCCGCGATGTGCTGGGGGTGGTACCGGGCCGGTTTCATCAAACCGAGGATCTGGAAGCCGGGGTGCGCCGACTCTATGCGCTGGATGCCTTCGAACGGGTCAGCTATCGCATCGAAGAGCAGGACGACCAGCAGGTGTTGACGGTAGAAACCAGCGAAAAGGGCTGGGGGCCGGGCTTTGTCGATCTGAAGTTTGCGCTGGAAGACGATTTTTCCAGTCAATCCAATTATGAAATCGGCGCCCAGTTCCGCCGTACCAATATCAACATGCTGGGGGGCGAGTGGCTGGTGGAGACCACCTTCGGCAGCAACAAACAGCTGGCCAGCGAGTTTTATACCCCGCTGGACACCGACTACGACCTGTTCTGGAAGCTGCGCGGAGAATATGACAAACGCAGTCGCAGCTTCTTCTTCGATACCACCGACCCCCAGTATGAGCTGTTTCGTCCCCTGACCAGCCTGGTAGTGGATTATGCCACCTGGCGTTTCAGCACCGAGCTGGGCTACAACCTGCGCCCCTGGAGCGAGCTGGCGCTGGGGGTACAGGGACTGACGGGCGATATCGAGGCACGCAATACCGATGATCAGCTGGATATAGACTCTATTGGTCCTTATCTGCGCTTCAGTCACGATACCCTGGATAACGTGTTTTTTCCCACTCATGGCGAGGCGGCCGAGCTGCGACTGGGCTATTTCCGTAACAGTCTGAACGCTGCGGGGAGCAGAGAGAGCGTGAGCGGACTGGATTACGAGCTGGAGTGGCTCAGGCCCTATCAGCTTGAGCGTCATACCCTTATCGGCAAGCTGGTTCTGGGGGGCTCCAGCGCCGAACAGGAAGTACCGGTATTTGCCCGCAGCCTGGGGGGGCTGTTCAACCTTTCCGGATATCAGCGCGATCAACTCAACGGGCGCTACAGCGGCTTTGGCGGCCTTTTGTACCACTATCGCTGGTTTGATAACGACTTCGGCGCCTTCCGTTCGCCGGTCTACCTGGGCGGCTCGCTGGAACGGGGCGGGGTCTGGAATACCGGCGCCGAGGTCAGTTGGGAGTCGGCATTGATGGCCGGTAGTGTTTTCATCGGTGTGGATACCAACTGGGGGCCCCTGTATCTGGCCTATGGGCTGGGGGAAGGAGATAAAAGCAGTGTGTATCTGTATTTCGGCAACCTGTTCAGCTTCTGATGTTAATGGCTTGTATTAGCCTTGAGTGGGGTTGAGCGAGTCGATAATTATTTTAAAAACATCGGCTTAGTCTCGTATTCGACCAAAGGGCAGGGGGGCTCGATTTTAATTTACGGTTAAAACTTATATACTGCTGCGGCATCCGCAAGGGACTAGCCCCCAGCAAGGACGCCCTAAACAAGGATATTCCCGCCCTAGATGGCGAATGATAATAAGAGGATACAGTCGTGCTTGAAGCCTATCGTAAACACGTCGAAGAACGTGCCGCCGAGGGAGTGGTAGCCAAACCCCTCGACGCAGAGCAAGTTGCCGCCCTGGTTGAATTACTCAAAAATCCCCCCGCCGGCGAAGAATCCTTTCTTTATGAACTACTGTCCAACCGTATCCCCCCGGGTGTTGATGAAGCCGCTTATGTAAAAGCCGGTTTTCTGGCGGCCGTGGCCAAGGGTGAAGTGAGCTCCCCCGTGGTGTCTGCCGAGCAGGCCACCCAGCTGCTTGGTACCATGCAGGGCGGTTACAATATCGCCCCCCTGGTCGAGCTGCTGGACGTTGACGCCCTGGCGCCGATCGCCGCCACGGCCCTGAGTCACACCCTGCTGATGTTTGACGCCTTCCACGACGTGGACGAAAAGGCCAAGGCCGGCAATGCCTTCGCCAAGCAGGTGATGCAGTCCTGGGCCGAGGCCGAATGGTTCCTGCAGCGCCCCAAACTGGCCGACAAGATCACCATGACGGTGTTCAAGGTGCCCGGCGAAACCAACACCGATGATCTGTCTCCGGCTCAGGACGCCTGGTCCCGCCCGGACATTCCGCTGCACGCGCAGGCCATGCTGAAGAACGGTCGTCCCGGCATCGAGCCGGACGAAGAAGGCGTGATCGGCCCGATCACCGCCATCGAAGCGCTGAAAGAAAAAGGCTTCCCGCTGGTCTACGTGGGTGACGTGGTCGGTACCGGCTCCAGCCGCAAGTCCGCCACCAACTCGGTGCTGTGGCACATGGGTGACGACATTCCGTTCGTGCCCAACAAGCGCGCCGGCGGCATCTGCATCGGTAACAAGATTGCCCCCATCTTCTTCAACACCATGGAAGATGCCGGTGCCCTGCCCATCGAATGCGATGTCACCAAGCTGAACACCGGTGATGTGATCGATATCTATCCCTATGAAGGCAAGGTCTGCCGTCACGACAGCGATGAAGTGGTCAGCACCTTCAAGCTGAAAACCGACGTGCTGCTGGACGAAGTTCGCGCCGGCGGCCGTATTCCGCTGATCATCGGTCGCGGTCTGACCGACAAGGCCCGCGAAGCGCTGGGTCTGGATGCCTCCACCGTGTTCAAGCGTGCGGCTGCCGTGGCCGACTCCAGCAAGGGCTTTACCCTGGCCCAGAAGATGGTAGGCAAGGCCTGCGGCGTGAAAGGCGTGCGCCCCAACCAGTACTGCGAGCCCAAGATGACCACGGTCGGCTCTCAGGACACCACGGGTCCCATGACCCGGGACGAGCTGAAAGATCTGGCTTGTCTGGGCTTCTCTGCCGACCTGACCATGCAGTCGTTCTGTCATACCGCCGCCTATCCCAAGCCGATAGACGTGACCACCCATCACACCCTGCCGGACTTCATCATGAACCGGGGCGGTGTATCGCTGCGTCCGGGCGACGGTGTTATTCACTCCTGGCTGAACCGCATGCTGCTGCCCGATACCGTGGGCACCGGCGGTGACTCCCACACCCGTTTCCCCATCGGTCTTTCCTTCCCGGCGGGCTCCGGTCTGGTGGCCTTTGCCGCTGCCACCGGCGTGATGCCGCTGGACATGCCGGAATCGGTACTGGTGCGCTTCAAGGGCGAAATGCAGCCCGGCATCACCCTGCGTGATCTGGTACATGCCATCCCTTACTACGGCATTCAGAACGGTCTGCTGACCGTGGCCAAAGAAGGCAAGATCAACGAGTTCTCCGGTCGTGTGGTGGAAATCGAAGGTCTGCCCCAGCTGAAAGTCGAGCAGGCGTTCGAGCTGGCCGATGCGACTGCCGAGCGCTCCGCCGCCGGTTGTACCATCAAGCTGGACAAGGAGCCGGTTGCCGAATACCTCAACTCCAACATCGTGATGCTGAAGTGGATGATGGCCGAAGGCTACGGTGACCCGCGCACCCTGGAACGCCGCATCAAGGGCATGGAAGAGTGGCTGGCCAACCCCGAGCTGCTGGAAGCGGATGCCGATGCCGAGTACGCCCACGTACTGGAAATCGACATGAGCGAGATCAAGGAGCCCATTCTGTGTGCCCCCAACGATCCGGACGACGCCCGCCTGCTGTCCGACGTGACCGGCGAGCAGATCGATGAGGTATTCATCGGTTCCTGCATGACCAACATCGGTCACTTCCGTGCCGCCGGCAAGCTGCTCGACAAGTATAAGGGCCAGCTGCCGACCAAGCTGTGGGTGGCACCGCCCACCAAGATGGACAAGGATCAGCTGACGGTCGAAGGCTATTACGGCATCTTCGGCCGGGTCGGTGCCCGCATCGAGATTCCGGGCTGCTCCCTGTGCATGGGTAACCAGGCACGGGTAGGCGACAACACCACTGTGGTGTCGACCTCTACCCGTAACTTCCCCAACCGTCTGGGCAAGGGCGCCAACGTGTACCTGGCGTCTGCCGAGCTGGCTGCCGTGGCCGCCATTCACGGCAAGCTTCCGACGGTCGAGGAATATCAGACCTACGCCAGGGAGTTGAATGCCACCGCGGCCGACACCTATCGTTACCTGAACTTCGACGAGCTGGACAGCTATGTGGAAAAAGCCGACACGGTGATTTTCCAGCAGGCCATCTAAACCGCCAAAGTGACAGTGTGAACGTCAAAGCCAGCCTTCGGGCTGGCTTTTTTGATCCTGCTGCTCGGCCTCGGATCATGCGCTTGCTCTCGCACCGCATTGTCTGTTTATACCAATTTGAATAAAGATCTGATCATTAATTTAAATCCGAGATCAGAGGCAACACAGCCACCTCCCACGACACGCTACAAGTACTTCCCTGTAAGCTCGGAAATGCCTTCCCTGGCATTTCACGGTCATGGGAGTCGATCTCTGTTGCCTCTTCTCAAACACCGAGTTGTCTGCAGGGGCTCCCACAGGCGACGCCGCAGCAGAGGGGCGGATGAAGGGTTCTACTCCAGCGACCATTACATGACATGGAAGTTATGTGCTGAGCGTCACATGGAGGTGCTTGCAGCGTGTCGATGGAGTAGACCCTTCGTTCGACCTTTAAAAGGCAGGTAAACAGATCATTTGCTTAGTCAGATTGTTATTACGCACTGCACCATCTGGTTGAAGGGAACATATTGAAATTTAACCGTTCATATTGATCTAAATCAAAAAATAAATGAGAATGCTTCTCCTTTTGTTTTGTGGTTTTATCTTTCTATTTTTACAAGGAGTTGTTCGTGCATACCTTTATTCAGTCCTCCGCTCTTCCTCCCAGAAAAATGATGGCGTCGGCCGTGGGCCTGGCGGTGGCGGCTCTGGCCGTTCCGGCACAGGCCGAATCGCCGGATGTCACCCAGCTCGATATCATTACCGTCAAGGATGTACGCGAGCAGGGCTACAAGGCGAACGAGTCGGCCTCGTCCAAGTACGTAAAACCGCTGCTGGAGACACCGCAGACCGTGACCGTGGTGACGAAGAAGGTGATGGAAGAGCAGCAGGCGCTGAGTTTGCGGCAGGTGCTGTCGAACGTGTCGGGCATTACCTTCGATGCGGGCGAGGGCGGTGGTGGCTCCGGCGACAAGATCAATATTCGCGGCTTCAGTGCCAATTCCAACATGCAGATCGACGGCCTGCGTGACAGCAGCCAGAACAACCGTACCGACACCTTCAATATCGAACAGGTGGAAGTGCTAAAAGGGCCCAACTCGGTATTTGGCGGCGCCGGCACCACCGGCGGTGCCATCAATCAGGTCAGCAAGGCCCCGAAGCTGCGCGACTTTGCCGAAGTGGGCGCCGGCATCGGCACCGATAACTATCACCGGCTGACCCTGGATGCCAACAAGACCCTGGACGATGTCGGAGTCGACAGTGCGTTTCGCATCAACCTGATGGCGCACGAAAACGAGGTACCGGGGCGCGATGAGGTTGACCGCCAGCGCTTCGGTATTGCGCCTTCCGTTACCATAGGTCTGAGTGAGCAGACCCGGGCCACCCTGAGCTATTTCCATCAGACCGACGATAACTTGCCCGACTACGGCTTGCCGGCTCGCGACGGCAAGATACTGCCCGGTGTGGATTCGGAAAGTTACTTCGGCTGGCGCAATCTGGATGAAGAGAAAATCCAGTCCGATGCCGTTACCCTCAAACTGGAGCACGAGCTGAGCGATACCGTTCGCATCGAGAACCAGACCCGCTACAGCCGGGTAGACAGAGACACCACCATTTCTGCCGCTCATGTGAATACCGACGGCCTGGCCCCCGGCCGTTACACGCCGGCCGGCCCGCAGGCTTATCGGCGCGATGCCCAGACCGAGCTGTGGGTCAATCAGACCGGCCTGACCTTTGAGTTCGACACCGGCGCACTCAAGCACGATATGCTGGTGGGGGGCGAGATTTCTCGCGAGACTTATGATCTGACCGCCTCCAACAATGGGCTGGATTTCACCGGTATTAATTATGAGCTTGCCAACCCGCCGGGTGTCTGGAATGGCCCTACCAGTGCTAACTTCCGGGGCGGAAAAGACGCCGAGCTGGATACTCGTGCTCTCTATATATTTGATACCATCACTCTTGCCCCGCAGTGGGATCTGAGCCTGGGTCTGCGCCACGACTGGATCTCTGGTGAGGCACTGCTGACCAATGTTGACCGCACTACTGGTGCCATTTCCGCCGAACAGGTGCACAGCAGCGATCAGATGTTCAGCGGTCGTGCCGGGCTGGTATTCAAACCGGCAGACAATGGTCGCATCTACCTGGCTTACGGCACCTCCTTTAACCCGTCGGCCGAAGCGCTGGCCACCTCTGGTGGTTTACCTCGCGGTAACGGTGCCGAAAACCTGGCGCCCGAGAAAAACAACACCTGGGAGCTGGGCACCAAGTGGGAGCTGATGGATGGCCGTTTGGGACTCGACGGCGCCCTGTTCCGGGTCGATAAAACCAATGCCCGGGAGAAGGATGCCAATGACGATCTGCAACTGGCTGGCGAGCAGCGGGTGCAGGGGGTCGAAGTGGGGTTGACCGGCGAGCTGACCGAACAATGGAAAGTGTTTGCCAACTACACCCTGCTCGACAGCGAAACCCTGAAGTCGGCGGCCGCGCCGCAGACCGGAGGCCGCTCGGCCGAAGGTCAGCCACTGGGTAACACGCCACGCAACAGCGGCAACCTGTGGACCACCTATGAACTGGCTTCCGGGCTGGAAATCGGCTACGGCGCCCGTTATGTCGGCTCTCGTTATGTGGCCTCCGATGTGGATGCCAAGATTGACAGCTACTGGCTGCACAATGCCATGGCCTCCTACCGGGTGAACGAGGCATTGAGCCTGCAATTGAACGTGAACAACCTGTTCGATGAGGAATATGTGGAGCGGGTGCGCGGTCGTCCGGGTACCGATACGCGCAGCTCTGCGGTAGAGCTCGGCGATGGTCGCTCGGCAGTGCTGTCCGCCAACTATCGGTTCTGAGGCTAATCATCTACTGCGATGATGAGCTGTGAGCAATCTGTCAGCGACTCGGCGTTGCTCGAAGTAGCAGCAGGGATTACCGTAGCCGACCGTCAAATGCCAGGGATGGCATTTGCCGAGCGTCCCATGGATGGGCTTGAAGCGTGTCGGCGAAGGTAACCGTGCTGGTGCTTCGCAGTGCAGGTGCCGGCAGCAGTGTTGTCTGATAGCAAAGCCATCTGTCGGAGCCGTGTATGTCGGCCAAAAGGCCAACTCCACCGGCTCGCCGTAAACCCTTCCCTGGGGGCTCCACTGCGCCGTCCCTGGCGCAGAGGGCCGGTGGAGTCATTCCTTTTGCCCTTCCAGCAGGAGCACAGTGGCATTCAAGTCATGGCAGCACCCTTAGTTATTTCAAGCCCCTGACGGGGCTTTACCATTTATAACGAAATGAGTATTTCATCATGATGTTACATATTCCCGGCGTGCTCAGCGCCGAACAGCTGGCCGAGTGCCGACAAAAGCTGCTGGCCGCTCAATGGACCGACGGTAACATTACCGCCGGCTTTCAGTCGGCCCGGGCCAAGAACAACCTGCAGTTGCCGGAAGATGACGAAACGGCGCGCGCAATCGGCGAGCTGATCACGTCGGCCCTGGCCCGGCATCCGCTGTTTATTGCCGGTGCCTTGCCGGCCAAAATTTTTCCGCCGCTGTTCAATTGTTATCAGGGCGGTCAGTCGTTTGGCGTGCACGTGGATAACGCGGTGCGCGTCAACAGGGCCACCGGCGAGTCGATTCGTACCGACCTGTCGGCCACGCTGTTTTTCTGCGAGCCACATGAATACGAAGGCGGTGAGCTGGTGGTGGAAGACAGCTATGGCGCCCACAGCGTCAAGCTGCCGGCGGGTGATTTGATCCTGTACCCGTCGAGCAGCCTGCATCAGGTGAAACCGGTCACGGCGGGGGCGCGGATCTGTTCGTTTTTCTGGATTCAGAGCATGGTGCGGGATGACGGCCAGCGTAGCCTGTTGTTTGATATGGACACCGGCATACAGCAGGTGAACCAGCAGCTGGGAGCCGACAGCGAGGCCAGCATTCAGCTGACCGGTGTGTATCACAACCTGCTGCGGCGCTGGGCGTTGTAATTTGTTGAGGGATTAGGGGGCGGGGAATAGGGAATAGGGAGCGGGGAATAAAGGCCGGTTTCACCAGTCCCGATCCTCGAATCCCTAATCCCCAATCCCCAATCCCCATTCCCAGTATTTTAAGCCTGTTGCGCTTCGGTGGTTTCTTCTGCCTGCGGCTGGCTCAGCGGCATGATGATGTTCATCAGGATGGCGGTGATACCACCGGCGGCGATGCCGGAAGAAAACACGTTCTTGATGAGTTCGGGCATGAACTGCAGGATATCCGGGCGCTGGGAAATGCCCAGGCCCATGCCGAAGGATATGGCCATGATGAACAGGGCGCGACGGTCCAGACGCTCTCGGGACAAAATGCGTACCCCGGCGGCGGCAATGGAGCCGAACATCACCAGGGTGGCGCCGCCCAGTACCGGCTCGGGAATGCGCTGCACCAGGGTGCTGATGGCCGGGAACAGGCCCATGATCACCAGAATACCCGCCACGAAGAAACCGACATGACGGCTGGCAACACCGGTCATCTGGATCACGCCGTTGTTCTGGCTGAAGGTCGACACCGGAAAGGTGTTGAACACCGAGGCCAGCGACGAGTTGACGCCATCACCCAGCACGCAGCCCTTGAGGCGGCGCATGTAAATGGGGCCTGAGACCGGCTCGCCGGACACTTCGGAAGTCGCGGTGGTGTCGCCGATGCCTTCCAGCGCGGTGATCAGGAACACCAGTACCAGCGGAATAAACAGCGAGGCGTCGAAACCCAGGCCGTATTGCAGCGGAATGGGGAAGGCCATGGAGGGCAGAGTCCCTTCCAGCGGGGCCAGCTTGCCCATGTACCAGGCCAGCAGGGTGCCGGTGACCATGGCAACCAGAATGGACGACAGGCGAACATAGGGGTTACGGCTGCGATTCATCAGAATGATGATACCCAGCACGGTACCGGCCAGGGCCAGGTTGTCGAGCGCACCGAAGGTGCCGCTGGACATGGCGCCGAAGCCGCCACCGATGGAGGTCAGACCCAATTGGATCAGCGTCAGGCCAATCAGGGTCACTATGATGCCGCTGACCAGCGGCGAGATGATGCGACGGGCCAGGTGCAGAAAACGCGACAGAATCATCTCGGTGGGGGCGGCCAGCAGGGCGGTACCGAAAATGGCGGCCAGCATGGCTTCGGTGGTGACGCCACCGTCTTTCATCGCCAGGCCACTGGCGATGATGGGGCCGAGAAAGTTGAAGCTGGTGCCCTGAATCGACAGCAGACCGGTGCCGACCGGGCCGAAACGTTTCATCTGAATAAAGGACGCCACACCGGTAATGAACAGCGACATGCTGATGATATGAGAGGTGTCGGCGGCGGGAATACCCAGGGTCTGACAGATGATCAGCGGCGGGGTGATCACCGCCACGAACAGCGCCAGCAGGTGCTGAATGGCGGCGAACAGCGACTGAACGAAGGGCGGTTTATCGTGTAGCTTATAGACCAGTTCCTGTTGGCTGGTCTGATGGTGCGGGTCATGACTCATGGTGTCTGCGTTCCAATGATGTATACAATTTATTAATGAGACGGCCTGATTGTTTTTATGATTGGCCTGTCTGATGGGTCAGATTTTCTTTATGTAAAGACTTTTTATCTGCATATATTGCGGAATATGACCGAATATTCCCTCTGGTGGAGGAAAGCGGCATAGGATACTGGAGATAAATGCATCAGGCCAGTTTCCTGGAGCTGAATTTTCATGGAGTGTTGTGAACAATATCGTTACCGGATGCCTGTGAATCCGGAAAAGGCGTGATCGTTCGGGAGCGATGAGGGCTGTTGGTTGCCACTCGTTATACCCTTCACATTCAACATTCTATCTTTTTGGCTGGGATATCAACCCCGGACAAAGGGCCCGCTTCGCCGACTCGCTCAAGCACCTCCTTGTGACGCTCAACACATGACTTCCCTGTCATGTGATGGTCGGTGAAGCAGATCCCTTCGTCCTCCTTGAAGCTCCGGCGAGGCCTGTTGGCGCCGTCAGCGGGCTACTCGGTGTTCCAGAAGAGGCAACAGAGAATGGCTCCCACGACCGTGAAATGCCAGGGACGGCATTTCCGAGCCCCAGGGAAGGTTTATGGCGTGTCGAGGGAGACGGCTGTGTTGCCTCTGGTCTGGGGCCTCAATATGACCAGATCATTGCTGGAATTAGTATTATTTACTATTCATGACTTGCAATGGTGTTGCGAATGGTTTTCTTTTAGAATCTCGTGCGCACCGGTCGGAAATGCCAGGCCGAACCAATCGTACGGAGATGAACCATGGAACGCCTCGATGCGCTGCTGCTGTCTTTGCAGGCCCTGCTGCTGAACCCGATGCTCGAGCGGCTGGTGGGCATTTTCGATCTCAACGGCCGTTTCTCGGTGGTCTTTATCGGCATCTCCTACCTGACGGCGTTGCTGCTTTACCGGCGGCGCTTGCAGGATGGCACCACCACGGCCAGCAGTTACTGGCGCTTTATCGGCGGCCGGGAGGTACTGCTGCACCCTTCGGCCCGACTGGACTATCTGTATTACCTGGTGCGCGGCGTGCTCAAGTTGCTGTTTGTGCTGCCGGTGGTGGCGCTGGTGGATCCCTATATCTGGGAGTCCCGGGACTATGTCGGTTTCTTTGAACGGGTATGGGGCGAGCGTCCGCAGCTGGGTGAAAACATGGGGCTGATGCTGCTCTACGGTCTGGGCCTGTTTCTGGTGGCCGATGTTGTGCATTACTGGGTGCACAGAGCCTTTCACTGTCGCTGGCTGTGGGAGTTTCACAAGGTACATCATTCGGCAGAGGTGATGGTGCCGGCCACCGCCAGTCGTATCCATGTGGTGGAAAAAGTGGCCGAGAAGCTGGCCAAGGGCGTCTTTATCGGCGCTTATGCGGGCGGCTTTTATTACCTTTGTGGCGGCAGCGTGAGCAAATATACCCTGTTCGGCTCCAGCTATATGGTGCTGCTGTTCAACTCCCTGGCCGCCAACCTGCGGCATACCCATATCTGGTTGTCGTTTGGCCCTGTGGTCGAGCATGTGATCAACAGCCCGGCCCAGCATCAAATCCATCACAGCAACGACCCCAGGCACTTCAACCGCAATTTCGGCACCAACCTGTCGCTCTGGGACTGGATGTTCGGCACCCTCTATGTCACCGGCTGGCAGCCGGAGCCGCTGACCTTCGGCGCCGGCAAGCCGGAAAACAACCGCTACCGCAGCCTGTGGGCGCTGATCTTTCTGCCTTTTATCCTGACATTCAGCCGGTTACGGGACCGACTGCGGTTGCGCCTGATGAGACGCCGGTCGCCACCCGGTATGACCGGCTGAAACAGCGCTGTTCAGTGCCAGCCACCGGGAGTAGAATCGCGGCTTTATTGCTGGAGGTGTCTGTGGAGTTTGAATTTTTTCGGGATCTGAATGGCCATCATCGAGCCCGTTTTACCATGGGCCACGAGGTGATGGGGCAATGGCTGACCGACGAGGTCGGTATTGCCGAGGCGACGGCGCTACTCGAGACCATCAAGACTCTTGAAGCGGGCGAAACGCAGGAATTCAAAAAGACCTATCCCGAATGCACCCTGCTGCTGACCCGGGAAGAAGCCGAGCTCAGCGCTCACGCCCTGGCCTTCGATACCGATGATATGGAAGACGGTCTGGCCTACTACGACGACGAGCTGTACGCCGGTTGCGGCCTGGACGATCTGGCCCGGGTACTGGAGCAATGGCGGGAGTTCTGCAGTAACCGGTAAACAGGGATTGGTGATTAGGGATTAGGGATTAGGGATTAGGGATTATACGATCGATTCCCCATTCCCCATTCCCCATTCCCCATTCCCCATTCCCCATTCCCCATTCCCCAGTCACAGCTTTACCTTCCCCCGCCCGCTTTTGATTTTCCCCCTGAGTGTCTTGCTGTCGGTGCGTTTGCGTTTCGCATTTTTGCTGGGCTTGGTGGGACGGCGCACCTTGACCGGTTTGCCGGCTTGCTGCAGCAGGGCGAGCAGGGCTTCTTTGGCGGTTTCCTTGTTCATCAGCTGGCTGCGGTGGCTTTCGACCCGGATCATGATCCAGCCCGACGCCAGTATTCGATTGTCCTTCATTTGCCGCAGTGCCGCCTTGTAGGACTCGGGCAGGCTGGGGCTGTTGGCGTAGTCGAAACGCAGCTGCACCGCCGAGTCGGTCTTGTTCACATGCTGGCCGCCGGGCCCGCTGGCGCGCATGGTGATAAATTCCAGTTCCTGCTCGGGGATCTGCACCCGGGCCGATAGAGATAACATGGTGACTCCATTGCACCATACTGGTGCCTTTAGTGGTTCTACTGCACCAGCATCATATCACCATGCTCAAGCCAATCCGCGGATTCGTGTTAATACCTTGAAAATAAAAGAATAAAAAAACTGGCACGAAGCTTGTCTGTCTTTAATCAATCCAGACACACAAGGAAGCTCGCCATGAAAATGATCTGCGCCATTATCAAACCCTTCAAACTCGATGACGTACGTTCGGCACTGGCCCACGTCGGCATCGACGGCATGACGGTGACGGAAGTAAAAGGCTTCGGCCGCCAGAAGGGACACACCGAGCTGTATCGCGGAGCCGAATACACGGTGGACTTTCTGCCCAAGATAAAACTGGAGATTGCCACCCAGAGTGATCAGGTGGAACAGGTGATCGAAGCCATTACCGAAACCGCCTACACCGGCAAGATCGGCGACGGCAAGATTTTTGTATATGACCTGCAGCAAACCGTGCGTATTCGTACCGGTGAGCGGGACATGGCAGCCATTTAAGCGAGGGAGAGCATAATGGATACCTTAACCGAAATGAAGTTTGCCCTGGACACCTTTTATTTCCTGATGTCCGGCGTATTGGTGATGTGGATGGCGGCGGGGTTCGCCATGCTGGAGGCGGGCCTGGTGCGCGCCAAGAACACCACCGAAATTCTCACCAAGAACGTACTGCTGTTTGCCATTGCCTGCACCATGTACCTGCTGGTGGGTTATCACCTCATGTATCTGGATAACCCCGAGGGTGGCTGGTTGCCGAGCCTGGGCGGTTTGATAGGGGAGGTAGACGCGGGTGCCGATCATGCACTGGAAGCCGATTTCTTCTTTCAGGTGGTGTTTGTGGCTACCGCCATGTCCATCGTCTCCGGGGCCGTGGCCGAGCGCATGAAGTTGTGGGTGTTCCTCGCCTTCAGCGTGGTAATGACCGGCGTTATCTATCCGGTAGAAGGCTACTGGACCTGGGGCGGTGGCTTCCTGTCCGAGTGGGGCTTCACCGACTTTGCCGGCTCCGGCATAGTGCATCTGGCGGGGGCCTGTGCGGCGCTGGCCGGGGTGCTGCTGCTGGGAGCACGTAAGGGAAAGTATGGTAAAAACGGCGAAATTCACCCCATTCCCGGCTCCAACATGCCGCTGGCGACCCTGGGTACCTTTATTCTGTGGATGGGCTGGTTTGGTTTCAACGGCGGCTCGCAGCTGTTGCTGTCGGATGTGGAAAATGCCACCGCCGTGGCCGGTATCTTCGTCAACACCAATGCCGCCGCCGCCACCGGTGCCATCGGTGCCCTGGTGGTGACCAAGCTGACCTGGGGCAAGGCCGATCTGACCATGATCCTCAACGGTGCTCTGGCAGGCCTGGTGGCCATTACCGCCGACCCGCTGTCGCCCGGTCATCTGTGGGCCGCCGGTATCGGCCTGCTGGCGGGCATGGTGGTGGTGTATGCCATCGTCGCGTTGGACAAGCTGCGCATCGATGATCCGGTCGGGGCCATTTCGGTACACGGTGTCTGCGGTATTCTGGGCTTGCTGCTGGTACCGGTGACCAACCCCGACGCCACCCTGTGGGTGCAGTTGGCCGGCATCCTGGTGATTGGTGGCTGGGTATTCGGTGCCAGTCTGCTGGTCTGGTATCTGCTCAAACGCACCATGGGCATTCGCGTGACCGAAGAGGATGAGCTGTCGGGTATGGACAGAATTGACTGTGGCATCGATGCCTATCCCGAGTTTGTGACCCTGAAGCGTAACTAATACCAATCTAAGTAAAAATATGATCTAGTTTAAAACTGAATACACGAGGAAACAGAGCCACCTCCCGCGACACGCCACTGATAAAAGACACTCACAGTTGCAGCTAATTGCGAGCATTCACTGGATGCTCGGTTTAGCTACAACCTTTCGTCACGGCGAGACAAGCTCGCCCCCTGAGGGCTCGGGAAATGCCATCCCTGGCATTGTCACGGTCGTGGGAGCCGATCTCTGTTGCCTCTCCTTAAGTACCGAGTTGTCTGCAGGTCGCTCCCACAGACGACGCCGCAGCATTGGGGCGGATGAAGGGTTCTACTCCAGCGACCATCACATGACAGGACGTCATGTGCTGAGCGCCACAGGGAAGTGCTTGCAGCGTGTCGATGGTGGAGATCCTTCGTTCGGCCTTTTCAGAACAGATGAATAGAACAGTTACTTTCTCAGTTTGGTATCAGTAGTCAGGGGAGGCCATGAGGTCTCCCTTTGTTTTTTTGTCTGCCAGCTGATCCAGCGCAAGGAAAATCCGGCTCAACGAGTGAATACTATTGAGGATGAAAACTTTTACTATTTAGATGCCAGTTGCTTATTGATTCCGGGTCGCGTCCGGGTATACTTCTAAACGTTAATTATTCTCACTCAACAAAATGGATCTGGATGATGTCTAAGAAATTTTTCCTGTCGGCGGCGGCACTGCTGGTTTCCAGCTTCACCAGCCAGGCGTTTGCCGAAGAAGTTAACGTCTACTCCAATCGCCAGGATTTTCTGATCAAGCCGATCATCGACACCTTTACCCAGGAAACCGGTATCGACGTCAATGTGGTGTTTATCAAGGACGGCATGGGTGAGCGCCTGCAGCGCGAAGGCCGTCTGTCACCGGCCGATCTGGTACTGACGGTCGACGTCAGCCGTTTGATGGATGTGGTCGACAAGGATCTGACCCAGGCGGTCGACAGCAAGGTGCTGGAAGAGAATATTCCGGCCCAGTACCGGGATGCCGACGGCAAGTGGTTTGCCCTTACCACCCGTGCCCGCGCCATCTACAGCTCGGTTGACCGGGTTGGCAAGCGTGATGATATCACCTATGAAGAGCTGGCCGATCCCAAGTACAAGGGTAAAATCTGTACCCGTAGCGGCAAGCATCCTTACAACGTGGCACTGGCTGCCTCCATGATTGACGAGCACGGTGTTGAATACACCAAGACCTGGCTCGAAGGCGTGAAAGCCAATCTGGCGCAGAAGCCCCAGGGCGGTGACCGGGATCAGGTCAAGGCCATTCGCGATGGTGTCTGTGACTACGCCCTGGGCAACAGCTACTACTACGGCGTCATGCTGACCAACGAAAAGCAGCGCGAGTGGGCCGAATCCGCCTACATCAACTTCCCCAATCAGGCGGATCGCGGTACCCACGTCAACATTTCTGCCGTGGCCCTGGCCAAGCATGCCAAGAACAAGGATGCCGCCGTCAAGCTGATGGAATTCCTGGCCGGCGACGAGGCGCAGCACCTGTATGCCTCCGCCAATCATGAATATCCGGTCAAGCCCGGCGTGGAGCCGTCCGAGCTGGTGAAGAGCTGGGGTGAATTCAAATCCGACGCTCGTCCGTTGACCGATGTGGCAAAACATGCCAAAGAAGCGGTGCAATTGATGGACGAAGTCCAATACGACCTGTAAAAAGACGGGGGTCAGCCCCCGTTCCGAGTTGTAGATGAAAAGACCTGGTTGGACGGTCGGCAGCTGGGCACTGGCTCTGCTGCTGACCTTGCCTGTGATGGCACTATTATATGAAGCACTGTTACCCGCAGAAGACCTCTTCCGTCATCTGTGGGGCACGGTGCTTCCTGCGTATATCAACAATACCTTCTGGCTGGTGTTGCTGGTCATGGTGTTCAGTCTGCTATGCGGGGTACCCGCCGCCTGGCTGATGGCCATGTGCGAGCTGCCCGGCAAACGCTGGCTGCAATGGGCGTTGATCCTGCCCCTGGCCATGCCTTCCTATATCGTCGCCTTCGTTTATACCGACCTGCTGGACTTTTCCGGCCCGGTGCAAGTCACCTTGCGCCAGTGGTTTGGCTGGCAGTCTGCCGCCGATTATTATTTTCCGCCCATTCGCACCCTCGGCGGTGCCGCCCTGATGCTGGGGCTGGTGCTGTACCCTTACGTGTATCTGCTGGCGCGAACTGCCTTTCTGGAGCAGTCCACCAGCCTGATCCAGTCCAGCCGCCTGCTGGGTTGCACGCCCTGGCAAAGCTTCAGACGGGTCAGTTTGCCGCTGGCACGCCCCTCCATCGCGGTGGGACTGTCGCTGGTGGCAATGGAAACCCTGTCCGACTTCGGTACCGTCAACTTCTTTGCGGTCAATACCCTGACCACGGCGGTGTACGACACCTGGCTCGGCTATGGCAGCCTCAATGCCGCCGCCAAAATTGCCGCCATGATGTTACTGGTGGTGATGCTGTTGCTGAGTGTCGAGCGCATCAGTCGCAAGCGCCAGCAGGTTTTTCAGAAGGGAATGGGCCACGAACAGGAAACCGGTTATCAACTGGGCGGCGTATCGAAATGGGGCGCCCTGGCGTTTTGTTGGGGGCTGGTGCTGGTGGGCTTTCTGCTGCCCTTTGTCATTCTCTGCTATCACGCCATTCATTATTTTGAACAGGCCTGGAATGCGCGCTTCTTCGAATACAGCATCAACAGCCTGGCGCTGTCGACCCTGGTGGCCGGGCTGGCACTGTTCATCGCCCTGCTGCTGGGCATGACCCACAGACTCACCGGTAAAAGCTACACGGTTGTGCCGATGCGACTGGCGAGCATGGGCTATGCCCTGCCCGGTACCGTGCTGGCCATCGGGGTGCTGGTGCCGCTGACCAGCCTCGACTTTGCCATCAACGATCTGGCCTTGTGGCTGGGGATGAGCGAGCCCGGCCTGCTGCTGACCGGCACCATGACCGCCATCGCCTTCGGTTATCTGGTGCGCTTCGGCGCCATGGCGGTGGGGGCGGTGGAAAGCAGCCTCGGCAAGGTATCGCCGTCGCTGGACATGGTGACCCAGACCATGGGCTATGGCCCGGGCGCCATGATGATGAAGGTGCACATGCCGCTGATCCGCAAGGGCATGCTGGCCGGCGCCCTGCTGGTGTTTATCGAATGCATGAAAGAACTGCCGGCGGCCCTGCTGCTGCGCCCGTTCAACTTTCAGACCCTGGCGACCTACGTATATCAGTTTGTGTCCGACGAACAGCTGGAGGTGGGGGCCCTGCCCGCCATCGTCATCGTGCTGGTCGGGCTGATACCGCTGATTTTCCTGAATCGATCACTGGAGCAGCATCACTGATGGCGGCATTGGATGTAAACGGCATTTGCTGTAGTTATAACGGTAATCCCATACTGAATGATCTGTCACTGCAGGTGGCCGAAAATGAAATCATGTGTCTGCTGGGCGCCAGTGGCTGCGGCAAGACCACGTTGCTGAAGGCGGTGGCGGGCTTGCTGCCGGTGACCGAAGGGGACATTTATATCCACGGTCGGCAGATGAACGGTAACGGCGTGGAGGTGGTGCCCGAACGGCGCAATATCGGCATGATTTTTCAGGACTACGCCTTGTTTCCGCATCTGAATGTGGCGCAAAACGTGGCTTTTGGCCTGCAAAGCAAGGAAAGCAGCAAGGCGCGCATCAAGACGCGGGTCGCCGAGGTACTGGAGCTGGTAAACCTGGCGGATCTGGGGGAGCGTTACCCGCACCAGCTGTCCGGTGGTCAACAGCAACGGGTGGCCATTGCCCGGGCCATGATCTGCCAGCCGGGACTGATGTTGCTGGACGAACCCTTCTCCAACATCGACACCCAGGTGCGGATGCGGCTGATCGGTGAAATCCGGGATCTGCTCAAGGGGCAGGGGATCAGCGCCATCTTCGTCACCCACAGCAAGGAAGAAGCCTTCGCCTTTTCCGATCGGCTGGCGCTGTTCCGCGCCGGCCATATCGAGCAGGTGGGGCGGCCGCAAACCCTGTACCAGCATCCGCAAAGCCGCTTCGTGGCCGATTTTCTCGGTCAGGCCAACTATGTGCCCGCCACCGTGCTCGACAACAATTCCCTGCTGACCGCCATGGGCCCCATTGCGAGTCAGGCGGCACTTAATGTCGATCCGGGCACCAGCGGCCAGCTGATGCTGCGGCCGCGGCAAATTCAGCTGTCGTTGACCGAACAGGGCAATGGCCGGGTGCTGGAACAGCAGTTCCTCGGCACCCATACCCGCTGTGTGGTGGAATGTCAGGGTCTGCAGCTGGAAGTGAGCATCAACGAGCCCCTGCCGGCGGTCAGCCAGGTCAGCGTGAAGGTGCTGCCCCATGCCCTGACTTTCTTTCCCGATTCCGAAGGCCAGCGCGCCGTCGCCTGACTCCGGGGATTGGGGATTCGTGATTTGGGACTCGTAGCCCCCGTTCCCTAGCCCCCGTTTTTGTCGTTATACTGGCCTCTTTCGAAGCAACGGAAGAGCAGAGAATGACAGCACAAGCCGGTATTTGCGCCGAACCCAATCTTCATGCCTATTATCTGATGTTCGACATCAAGCCCGATGCTTTCGGTGCGACTCGCGCCGCCCTGGCCGAGGTGCCGACCTTGTGGCAGGCCCTGCAGCAAGAGTATCCCGATGCGGCCTTTACCGGGCTGGTAGCCGTGGGCAACGAGGCCTGGGATGAACTCTATCCTGCGGCTCGCCCGGCCGAGCTGGCGCCCTTTCCGGCCCAGCAGGAAGGACAACGTATCGCCCCGGAAACCCCGTTCGATCTGTTCTTTCAGCTGCGTGCCGACCGGCTGGATGTGGCCTATATCGCGGTGCAACGGGTCATGGCGTTACTGGCCGGCAAGGTCGAGTTGAAAGACGAGCGGCAGGGCTTTCGTTATCTCGATGGTCGCGACATGACCGGTTTTGTGGACGGTACCGAAAATCCGGAAGGGGAACACAAGGCCGAAGTGGCGCTGGTGAGCGAGGGCCGTTTTGTCGATGGCAGCTACCTTCATGTGCAGCGTTACAAGCACAAGATGGCTCGCTGGCAAAGGCTGGCGGTGAAGGCGCAGGAAGATGTCTACGGTCGTACCAAGGTGGATAACATCGAGTACGAGTCGGCCCACAAAGCACCAACGGCTCATACCAGAAGAACCAGCCTCAAGAATGCGGCCGGCAACAGCATGGAAATTCTGCGCCAGAGTATGCCCTGGGGCACGGCCTCCACACAGGGGCTGGTGTTTGTAGCCTGCTGCAACACCTCGCTGCACTTTACCCGCATGCTGGAAAACATGTTTCAGCCCGACGACAACGGGCACTTCGATCACCTGACGCTGTTTACCCAGGCCGAAACCGGCGCCGCCTTCTTCGCGCCCTCGCAAGAGTGGCTGGTTACGCAGGGCGATGTGTAAAATCGATTGTGAGGGGTGAGGGGTGAGGGGAAATCGAGGGGCGTAGGGTCGAATTTATTCGACCGCTCAGGGCTGATGAACCCCGGGATTAGGGACAGGGGATTAGGGATTAGGGATTGGTACAGAGATGCTCGCAGTCCCTGATTTATTCAGGGCTAATCGGGCCGGGTGTGTGCTTGATGCCCCGCTAAAGCGGGGCCTACAATGTCCCGAGTCCCGAGTCCCGAGTCCCGAGTCCCGAGTCCCGAGTCCCGAGTCCCGAGTCCCGAGTCCCGAGTCCCGAGTCAGACGTACTGCTCGAACAGCTCCAGTACACCCTGGAACAGGGTTTCTATCGGGGTATCGTTGGTGGGAGTAATGAAAATGGTGTCATCACCGGCGATGGTGCCGAGAATGCCTTCAGCCTTGCCGAGCGAGTCGAGCATGCGCGCAATCAGCTGGGCGGCACCGGGGCTGGTATGGATCACGATGAGGGCACTGTTGTGGCCCACATCCAGCACCAGATTTTTCAACTGGCTGCTGCTGGTGGGCACGCCCAGTTCGACCGGCAGGCAATAGACCATTTCCATCTTGGCATTGCGGGTACGCACGGCGCCGAACTTGCTCAGCATGCGCGAGACTTTGGACTGGTTGATATTGTCGAACCCCGAATCCTGCAGCGCACTCACTATCTCTGCCTGGGAGCCGAAGCGTTCTTCCTTGAGCAGGGCCTTGAAGGCCTTGATCAGTTGTTCTTGCTTTTCGTTCATTTTTTGCAGCCGACTGAGCGTGGTTGAATGGGACATATTGTCTATCCGTGGCCATTTTTTATCAAGGAATAGTCATTTATTTTGCATAAAGATGCAAAATAAGCTTGCATTAACAACAATGCAAAATAAAATCAGCCGAACACTCTGACAAATGATGTGAACATAGCGCATGGGCATAGAATTCAGCGGCATTTGCAAGTCCTGGGCTGGTCAGGAAATTTTAAGCCAGGTTTCGCTTAAATGCGATGCCGGAGAGACATTAGTGCTACTTGGGCCAAGCGGTGCAGGTAAAAGTTCGCTGTTACGGTTGCTCAACCTGCTGGATATTCCGGATTCCGGTCAATTGACCATTGCTGGTGAACATTTTTCCTTTCCCGATGTTCGCAGCAGCCAGTTGCAGAAAAGAGCGCAGCAACTGCGCGGCAAGGTGGGCATGGTGTTTCAGCAATATCACCTGTGGCCACATCTGACGGTAGAGCAGAACCTGCTGGAGGCGCCGCTCAAGGTGCTGGGCATGGACAAGACCAAGGCGCAGGATAAGGCCGGTTACCTGCTGAGTCAGCTCAAGCTGGCCGACAAGCGGCATGCCTGGCCGGGCGCCTTGTCGGGCGGTCAGCAGCAGCGGGTGGCCATTGCCCGGGCGCTGATGATGAATCCGTCGGTGCTGCTGTTCGACGAACCCACGGCGGCACTGGATCCGGAGATCACCAAGGAAGTGGCCGACATCATACTGCAGCTGGGTCAAACCGGTATCACTCAGGTGATTGTGACCCACGAAGTCGGCTTTGCCCGCCGCATAGCGACCAGGGTGGCCTATCTCGAACAGGGCCGTCTGGTGGAATACGGCGATGCCGGGCTGCTCGAACACCCTCAGACTCAGCGGTTGGCCGAGTTTCTGACCCATTAATGACCATAAGGACATCATCATGAACAAGACCCTGTTATCCCTGGCCCTGCTGGCCACCGTTGGCACCGCTCAGGCGGCAGAAGTGAAGTTTGTTACCAATGCGGCCTATCCTCCCTTCGAGTTTGTCGATGAAAACAACGAGATGCAGGGGTTCGATCTCGATCTGGCCCGAGCGCTGTGTGACGTGGCCGCCCTGCAGTGCAGCTTTCACAACCAGTCTTTCGACAGCCTGATTCCGAGCCTCAAGTTCCGTCGTTATCATGCCGCCATCGCCGCCATGGACATCACCCCCGAGCGTGCCAAGCAGGTGGACTTCAGCGATATCTATTATGAAAATTCCGCCGTATTCGTGGCGCCAACCGGCAAGTTCGACGGCATCGACGATCTTAACGACAAGACAGTCGGCGTGCAGAACGGCACCTCGCACCAGAAATACATTCAGGACAAGCTGGAAAGCGAAGGCCTGGAAGCGCGTCCCTATCAGAGTGTGCAGGACGCCCTGCTGGACATGACCAACGGTCGTTTGAATGCGGTGTTTGCCGATACCGCCGTGGTGGGGGAATGGCTGGGCAAGAACGACGGCTATGCGGTACTGGGTGAGCGCATCACCGATGACAATTACTTTGGTACCGGCTTCGGCATCGCGGTGACCAAGGGGAATCAGGAGCTGCTCGACAAGCTGAACCAGGGCCTGAGCGAGCTCAAGGCCAACGGCAGCTACGACCGTCTCTACCAAAAGTATTTCCCCCAGTAAGATGCTGACTCACCTGATGAATGCCAGCCTGATGACGCTGGGGCTGGCATTGATGTCATTGGCGGCCGGCCTGGTGCTGGCCATTTTGCTGTGCGGCGCCGAGATGAGCCGCTTTGCGGTTTTACGCTGGCCGACCACCCTGCTCACCACGGTACTGCGCGGCCTGCCCGAAATCCTGGTGGTATTCTTTATCTATTTCGGCTCGACCCAGATACTGTTTTTGCTGACCGGCGAGTATCTGGAATTCAGCCCCTTCTGGTGTGGAGTGACGGCCTTGTCGCTGCTGTTTGCCGCCTACGCCGCCCAGACGTTGCGCGGGGCGCTGAACGCGGTGCCCAAGGGCCAGCGGCAGGCGGCGCAGGCACTGGGCCTGCCGCCCCTGTACACCTTTGTGCGTATCGTGTTGCCGCAAACCTGGCGCCATGCGCTGCCGGGGCTGGGTAACCAGTGGCTGATCCTGCTGAAGGACACGGCGCTGGTGTCGTTGATCGGGGTGCACGATTTGATGTATCAGGCCAAGGCCATTGCTGCCCGCACCTACGAACCCTTTACCTGGTACGGCATGGCGGCGCTGATTTATCTGGCGATTACCGTGCTTAGCCAGCAGGGGCTGAAACGGCTGAGAACCAGGGTAACCCGTTATGACTGAGTGGCTTAATTATTTGCCGACCCTGCTGCAGGGGGTGAAAATCACCCTGACCATTACCGGTGCCGGCCTGTTACTGGGGCTGGTGATCGCGCTGCTGCTGACCTGGGTGCTGGAGCGCCGGGTGCCGGTGCTGGCGCAACTGACGGAAGGTTATTTGCTGTTGCTGACCGGGACGCCGCTGCTGGTACAGATTTTTCTGGTTTACTATGGCCCGGCCCAGTTTGACTGGATCAAGACCAGCTGGGCCTGGACTTATCTGCGCGAGCCCATGTTCTGTGCCATTCTGGCGCTGGGCATGAATGCCGGTGCCTATACCTGCCGCCTGTTCAAGGGCGCGCTGGAGGCGGTGCCGAAAGGCGAAACCCTGGCCTGCCAGGCGCTGGGCATGAATGGCTGGCAGACGCTGAGCGTCAAGCTGCGCCATGCCGCAAGACGGGTGATTCCGGCTTATTCCAACGAAGTGGTATTGGTGCTCAAGGGCAGCTCGCTGGCCAGTACCATCTCGATCATGGAAATCATGGGCCTGGCCCAGCGGCTTAACGGCCAGACCTACGACACCCTGGCGGTGTTCGGGATGGCGGGCGCCATTTATCTGGTTTTGAATGGTCTGCTGACCTTTTTGTTTCGTCTGCTTGAACGGCGAGCACTGGAATTTCAGACTCAAGGATGAGCCGCGCGCTTCACAGAACTGCGCATTCACCCAGCCTTACCCATTGTCTTTCTACGGCGCTTTCGCTATGTTGCTAAAGCCCTAGGAAACGTCTAACAACCCATAATAAAACGGAGTTCAGCTATGAAAGTTGCCGTACTTGGAGCCGCCGGTGGTATCGGTCAGGCTTTGGCCCTGCTGTTGAAAAACAACCTGCCTGCCGGTTCTGCATTAAGCCTGTATGATATTGCCCCCGTCACTCCCGGTGTTGCCGCCGACCTGAGCCACATCCCGACTGCCGTCAGCGTGGTTGGTTTTGGTGGTGAAGATCCGACTCCTGCGCTGGAAGGCGCCGATATCGTGCTGATCTCCGCCGGTGTTGCTCGTAAGCCGGGCATGGATCGTGCCGACCTGTTCAACGTGAACGCCGGTATCGTCAAAAACCTGATCGAGAAAGCCGCTGCCACTTGCCCCAAGGCCTGCATCGCCATCATCACCAACCCGGTGAACACTACTGTGCCGATTGCCGCCGAAGTGCTGAAGAAAGCCGGTGTCTACGACAAGAACAAGCTGTTCGGTATCACTACGCTGGACGTGATCCGCGCCGAGACCTTCGTGGCCGAAGCCAAGGGTCTGAATGTTTCTGATGTTAAAGTACCGGTGATCGGTGGCCACAGCGGCGTGACCATACTGCCGTTGCTGTCTCAGGTAGAAGGTGCTTCTTTCTCCGATGAAGAAATCGAGAAGATGACCTACCGCATCCAGAATGCCGGTACCGAAGTGGTTGAAGCCAAGGCCGGCGGCGGTTCTGCCACCCTGTCCATGGGTCAGGCTGCCTGTCGTTTCGCACTGTCTCTGGTCAAGGCCATGCAGGGCGAAGCCAATGTGGTCGAGTGCACCTACGTCGACGGCGGCAGCGAGCACGCTCAATTCTTCGCACAGCCGGTACTGCTGGGCAAGAACGGCGTTGAGAAAGTGCTGCCTTACGGCGAAATCAGCGCATTCGAACAGGCCGCGATGGACGGCATGCTGGAAACCCTGAAAGGCGATATCGTCAAGGGTGTCGAGTTCGTTAACCAGTAAGGTTCGAATTCGGTCCGCTAAAAAAGGGAGCTTCGGCTCCCTTTTTCAGTTCAGGGATTGGGGAATAGGGATTGGGGATTTGAGGGGAGTAGTCGCGTGCTTCAGCCGCGAAAACCTGCAGAGCAGGTTCTGATGCACAGATCTAACCTTTTACGATGAATTGGCTTTATCTCCAGAGGCAACACAGCCACCTCCCACGACGCGCTACGAGTACGTCCATGTAAGCTCGGAAATGCCATCCCTGGCATTTCACGGTCGTGGGAGCCGTTCTCTGTTGCCTCTTCTTGAATACCGAGTTGCCCGTAGACAAGGCTAACCGAAGACGCGGTAGCATCAAGAAGGACAAAGGGATCTGCTCCGGCGACCTTCTGTTTCAGGGATGAAACAGAGAGCGTACACGGAGGTATTCATAGCGAGTCGGCGGAGCGGATCCTTTGTCCGACATTGCCAGATTTTTACCCCCTCACTTTGGCCAGGCCAGGCCCACCTTGGAGCCGTTGTGCCGGCCCAGCTGCTGGCTGATCCAGCGGCCGGTGTCTACCAGTCGGTCCAGATCGACGCCGGTGTCCAGGCCCAGCCCGTTGAGCAGATAAACCACCTCTTCGGTGGCGATGTTACCCGAGGCGCCGGGGGCGTAGGGGCAGCCGCCGAGCCCGGCGACCGAACTGTCGATGATGCGAATACCATCTTCCAGCAGCGCATGAATATTGGCCAGCGCCTGGCCGTAGGTATCGTGAAAATGCACGGCCAGGTTTTCTATCGGCACCTGCCGGCGTACCGCGGCCAACATGGCCCGGGCCCGGTTCGGGGTGCCTATGCCGATGGTGTCGCCGAGAGAGATTTCAGCGCAGCCCAGTTGGTACAAGGCGTCGGCCACCCGGGCCACGGCGGCGGGCGACACCTTGCCTTCATAGGGGCAGCCGAGCACGGTGGACACATAGCCGCGCACTCGTAGCCGATGCTGCCGGGCCTTGGCCAGCAGCGGCGCGAAGCGGGTCAGGCTCTCTGCGATGGAGCAATGGATATTGTGCCGGCAGAACGACTCGGAAGCGGCGGTAAACACCGCCACTTCGTCGGCACCGGCGGTCAGGGCTGCCTCCAGGCCGTGCATATTGGGGGTGAGGGCGCTGTAGATCACCTGGGGCCGGCGCCGAATACCGGTGAGCACGGCGTGGCCGTCGGCCATTTGCGGTACCCATTTGGGCGAGACAAAGCTGGCGGCCTCGATATGGCCCAGGCCACAGTCGGCGAGACGCTCGACCAGCGCGATTTTCACCGCCGTCGGCACCAGCCCCGGCTCGTTCTGCAGGCCGTCGCGCGGGCCGACTTCCACCAGTTTGACCTTGTCGTTCATGGCGCCTTTGGCTCCTGCTCTGGCTGTAACTCGGGCTTCAACTCTGGCTCCAGTCGCAGCAATTCGGCACCTTCATCGACCTGGCTGCCTTGCCGGTAATACACCTCGGCTACCCGCCCGGCAATGGGGGCGACGATGGGGTGCTCCATCTTCATCGCCTCCAGCACCAGCAGCGTCTGGCCGGTGGCAACCACATCGCCGACCGCCACCTTGAGCTGGCTGACCATCCCGGGCATGGGGGCACTGAGGCCGCCGCCATCATGGGTGCCGGTCTGCTGGACATCGGCCTGGTGCAATTGCACCTGGTAACACTCGGCCTGATAAAACAGCCAGAGTCGATCCCGGTACCGGGCCAGATGGCAACGCAGCGGTATGCCGTCGAGCACCGCCTGCAGTTGGTCCCCGTGCAGTTCGGCGGTGATGCTATGTGACTGATCGTCAACCGTCATTCGCCAGCCCGAATGATCGGCATCAATGTCGACTTCACCGATTTTTTCTTCCCGTTTCAACACTAATTTCCTGCTGGCCGGCAGATTGAGCCGCCAGCCCTGACGGCTGGCAAAAGGGGAGCTGTCTTCGTCGGATTCGGTGAGCAGTACAAAGGCGGCGCAGAGTGCCAGCACCCGGGATGGCTGCAGGGCAGGTGGGGTAAACAACAGCTCACCGTGTTGCTCAATAAAGCCGGTGTGCAGCTCGGCGGCCTTCAGCGGGGCCGATTCGGCAAGCCTATGCAGAAAGCGCAGATTGGTGCGCACGCCGCCGATACGATATTGCGCCAGCGAGCGGGCCAGCTGGCGCAGGGCTTGCTCGCGGGTCTCGGCCCAGACGATCAGTTTGGCGATCAATGGATCGTAGAATATTCCGACCTCGTCACCCTGGCGCACGCCGGTATCCAGCCGAATAACGGCCGCTGGACTGCCAGTGGTGCCGGTGCCGGGCTCGTGCAGATAATGCAGGGTGCCGGCGGCGGGCAGAAACTCATGCTCGGGATCTTCCGCATAGACTCGGGCCTCCACGGCGTGCCCCTGAAGCTTTATTTGTTCCTGGGCCAGCGGCAGTGGCTCGCCGTAGGCGACGCGTAACTGCCACTCCACCAGATCCAGGCCGGTGATCAGCTCGGTGACCGGGTGCTCCACCTGCAGGCGGGTGTTCATTTCCATAAAGAAAAAGTCGCCGTCGGCCAGATACAGAAACTCCACCGTGCCGGCGCCGCGATAGTCGATGGCCAGCGCCGCCCTGACCGCCGCTTCGCCGATGGCGATGCGGGTTTGTGGTGCAAGATGGGGGGCGGGGGCTTCTTCCAGCACCTTTTGGTGACGGCGCTGCACCGAGCAGTCTCGCTCCGACAGATAAATGCCGTGACCGAACTGGTCGCAGAATACCTGTACCTCCACATGACGCGCCTGGGGCAGGTAGCGTTCCAGTAGCATGGCGTCATTGCCAAAGGCGGCACTGGCCTCGCGGCGGGCCGAGGCCAGTGCCTCGTCGAAGTCATCAATCGAATGGACCACCCGCATGCCCTTGCCGCCGCCGCCGGCTACCGCCTTCAGCAGCAGCGGAAAGCCGCAGCGTTCGGCCTCTGTTCTCAGCTGGCCGAGATCTTGATTGGTCCCGTGATAGCCGGGCACTACCGGCACACCGGCGGCACTCATCAGCGCCTTGGCGGCAGACTTGGAGCCCATGGCGGTGATGGCGGCGGCGGGCGGCCCGATAAAGACTAATCCTTGCTCGGCGCAGGCATGGGCGAAGTCGGCGTTCTCCGACAGAAAGCCGTAGCCCGGATGAATGGCCTCGGCGCCACAGGCCTTGGCGATATCCAGTAACTTGTCCTGGCAAAGATAACTGTCGCTGGCCGGGGCCGGCCCCAGCCGCCAGGCCTGGTCGGCCAGCTCCACATGGGCGGCATTTGCATCGGCATCGGAATACACGGCCACCGTCTCGATGCCGAGCCGGTGGGCGGTGCGGATGATGCGATAGGCAATTTCACCCCGGTTGGCAATCAGTATTCGGTTAAACATCCTTGTCCTCCCAGGCAGGCTTGCGCTTGTTGATAAAGGCATCCAGCCCTTCCCGGGCCTCGACGCCGACCCGCAGCTCGGCAAGGCGGCGGGCACTGTCTTCGATTAACGCCTCGTCGATGACCCGGCCGGAAAAATCCCGCACCAGCTGCTTGGCGGCGGCAAGGGCCTGGGGGGCATTGCGACTTATCGCCTGAATAAGGGGCGCCGCCGCGTCATCCAGGCTTTGGTCGGGGGAGGCCTGCAGATGCACCAGCCCCAGCCGCTCGGCCACGTCGGCTGCCATGACTTCGGCGGTGAGCATGTAACGCCTAGCCAGGCGGGCGCCGATGGCGCGCAACACATAGGGGCTGATAGTGGCGGGAATCAGGCCCAGCTTCACCTCGCTCAGGGCAAAGCGTGCGTCCGCCGCGGCCACCACCAGGTCGCAGCAGGCAATCAACCCCAGGGCGCCACCGTAGGCGGCGCCCTGCACCAGCGCCAGGGTCGGATGAGGAAAGGTATCCAGCTGCCACAACAGCTGGGCCAGTTGCCGGGCATCAATCAGATTCTGTCTCTCATCGAGGCTGGCCGTCTGTTGCATCCAGCCCAGATCCGCCCCGGCACTGAAGTGGCTACCGGCCCCGCGCAGCACCAGCACCCGCAGTCCGGGTTGGCGGGCAGCCTGCTCCAGTTGCTCGCGCATGGCGGCAATCAGCCGCGCGTCGAAGGCGTTGCGGCGTTCGGGCCGGTTCAGTATCAGCTCCCACACGCCGGGGCGGCATTGCTGCAGTAGCACGGGCTCCTTCATCTTGCCTCCTACATGCGAAATACCCCGAAGCGGGGCTCGTCCATGGGCCGGTTCAGCGCCAGTGCCAGACTCATGGCCAGCACGGTGCGGCTGTCTTCGGGATCGATCACGCCGTCGTCCCACAGTCGGGCGCTGGCATACCAGGGGTGGCCTTCCCGCTCGTAGCGCGCGACGATGGGCGCCCTGAATTCGACTTCGTCCTGTTCGCTCCAGGCGTCACCGGCTTTTTCCTTTGCTTCGCGCCGCACCCTGGCCAGCACACCGGCGGCCTGTTCGCCGCCCATTACCGAAATGCGGGCGTTGGGCCACATCCATAAAAAGTCCGGTTCATAGGCCCGGCCGCACATGCCGTAGTTGCCGGCGCCGAAGCTGCCCCCGATGATCAGGGTGATTTTGGGCACATTGGCGCAGGCCACCGCCATCACCAGCTTGGCACCGTGCTTGGCGATGCCTTCGGCTTCATATTTTTTACCCACCATGAAGCCGGTGATGTTCTGCAGAAACAGCAGGGGGATGCGGCGCTGACAGCACAGCTCGATGAAGTGGGCGCCTTTCTGGGCCGATTCGCTGAACAGAATGCCGTTGTTGGCGATAATGCCGACCGGGTAGCCGTGCAGACGGGCGAAGCCGGTGACCAGGCTGGTGCCGTAGTCGCGTTTGAATTCGTCGAAGGCCGAGTCGTCCATCAGCCGGGCAATGACGTCGCGCACCTCGAACGCCTTGCGCAAGTCGGTACCGACGATGCCGTAGAGCTCTGCTACCGGGTAACGGGGCGGCAGGGGGGCATGAGTCGGGGCGGGCAGTGGTGAACGATTGAGATTGGCCACCAGGCGGCGAGTCAGACAGAGGGCGTGAGCGTCGTCTTCGGCGACGTGATCCGCCACCCCCGACTGCCGAGTATGCACTTCGGCCCCGCCCAGCTCCTCGGCGCTGACCACCTCGCCGGTGGCGGCACGCACCAGCGGCGGCCCGCCGAGAAAGATGGTGCCCTGGTTGCGTACTATGACTGACTCGTCGGCCATGGCCGGCACATAGGCGCCACCGGCGGTACAAAGTCCCATCACCACCGCCAGCTGGGGAATATTGGCGGCAGACATACGCGCCTGATTGAAGAAGATGCGGCCGAAATGCTCCCGGTCCGGGAATACCTCGGCCTGGCTGGGCAGGTGGGCACCGCCCGAGTCGACCAGGTAAATACAGGGCAGGCGGCAGCGGGCGGCAATCTCTTGGGCGCGCAGGTGCTTCTTGACCGTGAGCGGGTAATAGGTGCCGCCTTTTACCGTGGCGTCGTTGGCCACTATCATGCACTCGACGCCGCTGACCCGGCCGATACCGGCGATAAGCCCGGCCGCCGGCACGGCGTCGTCGTAAACCTCATGGGCCGCCAGTTGCGATAGTTCCAGAAAGGGCGCCCCGGGGTCCAGCAACAGGCGGACTCGCTCCCGAGGCAGCAGCTTGCCTCTGCCTGTGTGTCGTTGTCGGTTGGTCTCGCCGCCGCCCAGCTCGATGGTCGCCACCTGCTCCCGCAGTGCCGTCACTTCGGCGGCCATGGCCTCATGATTACGCTGGAACCGGTCCGATTCCGAGTTAACGTTATTGGGCAGTATGGTCATGACCGACTCCCGCGTTGCGTGTGTGCTCCGTTAATGAACGGGTAAAGGGTTTGCTCCGCCGACACGCTTCAAGTACATCCCTGTAACGCTCAACACATGACATCCCTGTCACGTGATGGTCGGCTGAGCAGATCCCTTCATCCGCTCTGTAAGCTTGAAACTGTCTGTTCCAGACATAAACAATCACCGATTCTGTACCAGCTCGCGGCCGATCAGCATGCGGCGGATCTCCGAGGTGCCGGCGCCGATTTCGTACAGCTTGGCATCCCGCAGCAGTCGGCCGGCGGGAAACTCGTTGATATAGCCGTTGCCGCCCAGCAGCTGAATGGCGTCCAGTGCCATTTGAGTGGCGGTTTCTGAAGCCAGCAGAATCACGCCGGCGGCATCCTTGCGATTCAGCTCGCCCCGGTCCGCCGCCATGGCGGTCATGTAGGTATAGCAGCGGGCGGCGTTCATTTGAGTGTACATGTCCGCCAGCTTTCCCTGCACCAGCTGAAAGTCGCCGATGGCCCGGCCGAATTGTTTGCGTTCGCGCACGTAGGGCAGCACCAGATCCATGGCCGCCTGCATGATGCCGAGCGGCCCGCCGGCCAGCACCAGCCGTTCGTAATCGAGGCCGCTCATCAGCACATCCACTCCGCCGTTCAGCGGACCGAGCAGATTGGCCGCCGGCACCCGGCAGTCCTGAAACACCAGTTCGCAGGTGCTGGAGCCGCGCATGCCGAGTTTGTCGAGCTTCTGGGCGTGGCTGAAACCGGGCGTGTCGCGCTCCACGATGAAGGCACTGATACCGCGGCTTGTGGCCTGCGGCTCTGTCTTGGCGTACACCACCAGCACCTGGGCTTCGGGCCCGTTGGTGATCCACATCTTGGTGCCGTTCAGCACGAAGTGATCGCCGTCGGCCCGGGCCTGCAGGCTCATCGACACCACGTCGGATCCCGCATTGGGCTCGGACATGGCCAGGGCGCCGATATGCTCGCCGCTGAGCAAGGGTGGCAGGTAGCGTTGTTTCTGGGCTTCGCTGCCATGGCGATGGATCTGATTGACGCACAGATTGGAATGGGCGCCGTAAGACAGCCCTACCGCCGCCGAGGCCCGACTTATTTCTTCCATCGCCAGCACATGGGCCAGATAACCCATGTTCACGCCGCCCCAGGCCTCGTCCACCGTGATGCCGAACAATCCCATGTCACCGAGTTTGGGCCACAGCTCGGCAGGGAAACGATTCTCCCGATCGATGGCATCGGCCAGCGGGGCGACTTCGTGTTTGGCGAAGGCCGCGACCTGCTCGCGCAGCAGGGTCAGGGTGTCGTCCAACCCAATATTCAGGGGGGAGTTGAGAGTCATGGCGTCCTCCTCTTGATGGGGGCAGGGACTGCGGTGCCAAATATGGGTTCGTTTGCTGCCGGTGTTGCCGAATTAACTATAGTTGCCACAGGGCGATTGGCGGCGGCTAAGCTTGAATAAGTATTTGAGATGGTGCGCAGGAGTGGGGGGGTGGAGTTCCATACAGATGACGCCGCTATTTGCGAGAGGACAAAGGGATCGGCTCCGCAGACCGTCACATGCCAGGGAAGGCATGTGTGAGCGTACATGGAGGTATTCACAGCGAGTCGGCGGAGCTGGCCCTTTGTCCTTATTCAGCAGAATAAATAGACACTTTCTGCTTTGTTTCACGGATGGGTGGAGCCAGCATGAGCAACAGCGAAATAGTGATAGTGGGGGCGGCCCGCACGCCAATGGGGGCTCTGATGGGGGAGCTGGGCACGGTACCGGCGCCACAATTGGGTGGGACCGCCATTGCCGCCGCCCTGCAACGGGCCGGAGTCACGCCGGAGCAAATTGACGAAGTGGTGATGGGCTGCGTGCTGGCGGCGGGCCTGGGGCAGGCGCCGGCCCGGCAAGCGGCGCTGGCGGCGGGGTTGCCGGTGGGCACGGGTTGCACCACGGTCAACAAGATGTGTGGTTCCGGCATGAAGGCGCTGATGCTGGCGCACGATCAGCTCAGGGCCGGCAGTGCCGAGCTGATGGTGGCCGGCGGCATGGAAAGCATGAGCCTGGCGCCCTACCTGTTGCCTAAGGCGCGGGCGGGCTTGCGCATGGGGCATACTCAACTGCTCGATCACATGTTTTTCGACGGCCTGGAAGACGCCTACGAAGGGAGGCTGATGGGCAGCTTTGCCCAGCAAACGGCAGACAAGTGCGGCGTAAGCCGTGAGGCGATGGATGACTTTGCACTCGAGTCCCTGAGTCGAGCCCGCCGCGCCATGGCCGAAGGGGCATTTACCGATGAGATTACCGCCGTACTGGTCGAGCATAAGCATGACAGGGTGGCGGTGGCTACCGATGAGCAACCGGGCAAGGCCAGGCCGGAAAAGATTCGCCGGCTCAAGCCTGCCTTTGCCAAAGACGGCACCGTCACGGCCGCCAATTCCAGCTCCATTTCCGACGGTGCTGCCGCGCTGGTGGTCACCACCGCCGAGCAGGCCCGGGCGCAGGGTATTGTTCCCCTGGCCCGAATACTGGGCCATGCCACCCATGCTCAGCTGCCTGCCGAGTTCACTCTGGCGCCCATCGGTGCCATTCAAAAGCTGCTGGACAAGGTCGGCTGGCAGGTCGACGAGGTGGACTTGTTTGAAATCAACGAAGCCTTTGCGGTAGTGACTCTGCTGGCGATAAACGAACTCGGGCTCGATGCGGGCAAGGTCAACGTCAATGGTGGCGCCTGCGCCCTGGGTCACCCCATTGGTGCCAGCGGTGCCCGTATTGTGGTGACCCTGCTGCATGCCCTGCGCCGACGCGGGCTGAAGCGAGGGGTGGCGGCGTTGTGTATCGGTGGTGGTGAAGCCACGGCAATGGCACTGGAGCTGATGTAACCCGGTGTTGATTGAACCTGAAGGGAGGAATAGCCATGGCGTATCAGATTCCGCTGCTGATTGGCGGCAGCATGGTGGCCAGCCGCACCGATCAGTGGCTGGAGGTCAACAACCCGGCCACCCAGAAAGTGATCGCCCGCCTGCCCTGTGCCACCGAGGCGGAAGTGGCAGCGGCGATACAGGCGGCCAGCGAAGCGTTTGTGACCTGGAAGGAAACACCGGTGCCGGAGCGGGCCCGGTTAATGCTGCGGTATCAGGCGCTGCTGAAAGAGCATCACGACGATGTGGCGCGCTTGCTCAGTCGTGATACCGGCAAGACCTTCGAAGATGCCAAAGGCGATGTCTGGCGCGGCATCGAGGTGGTGGAGCAGGCGGCCAATATCGCGGCCCTCAGCATGGGCGAAGCGCTGGAAAACGTGGCCAGTGGCGTCGACTGCTACAGCCTGACCCAGCCGCTGGGGGTGTGCGTGGGCATCACGCCGTTCAACTTTCCGGCGATGATACCGCTGTGGATGTTTCCGCTGGCCATCGCCTGCGGCAACACCTTCGTGCTCAAGCCTTCGGAGCAGGATCCATTGGTGCCGATGCGACTGGCGGAGCTGTTTATGGAAGCGGGCGCCCCCGACGGTCTGCTGCAAGTGGTGCATGGTGGTAAGGAAGTGGTCGACCGGCTGCTGGTACACCCAAAGGTGCGCGCGATTTCCTTCGTCGGCTCGGTGGCGGTGGGCCAGCATATTTACCGTACCGGCACCGATCATCTGAAGCGGGTGCAGGCCTTTGCCGGCGCTAAAAACCACATGGTAGTGTTGCCCGACGCCAATCGGCAGCAGGCGATCAACAATCTGGTTGGCGCCTCGGTCGGTGCTGCCGGCCAGCGTTGCATGGCGATTTCGGTGGCGGTGCTGGTGGGCGAAGCCGCCAGCTGGATTCCCGAGTTGCAGGCGGCGATGGCAAAAGTGCGCCCCGGTATCTGGAATGACCCCAAGGCCGGTTACGGCCCGCTGATCAGCACATCGGCCAGGGAGCGGGTGCTGCGGCTGATTGCCGAGGGCAAGCGCGAGGGCGCCAACTGCCTGCTCGACGGCAGTCATGCCGAGGTGAGCGGTTACCCGGACGGCAACTGGCTGGGGCCCACCCTGTTCAGCGGCGTGACCACCGAGATGAGCATCTACAAGGAAGAAATTTTCGGCCCGGTATTATTGGTGATAACGGTAGACAACCTGGAGGAGGCCATCGCGCTGGTGAACGCCAATCCCTACGGCAACGGCACCTCGATCTTTACCGCCTCGGGGGCGGCGGCGCGCAAATATCAGCACGAAATTCAGGTAGGGCAGGTGGGCATCAATGTGCCGATACCGGTACCCTTGCCGTTTTTCTCCTTCACCGGCTGGCGCAACTCTTTCTACGGCGACCTGCATGCCTACGGCAAGCAGGCGGTGCGTTTTTATACCGAGACCAAAACCGTCACCGCCCGCTGGTTTGATGATGACGTCGTCGCCGGACCCAACATGTCGATTCACCTGAAATGACAGCCGTAAGCCTTAAGCGATCAGCCGTAAGGGTCCCAAATGAGACCTCTGGGTCGGTTTTGCTCCCTCCCCTTGACCTCTGTTTCAACAGAGTAGTGCCAATGTGCAACGCCAGGGGGAGGCTGGGGAGGGGCTTCTGCAGGATAGTTGCATGTTCTGCCGTTCCGATGCCAAGGCCAGAAATAACACCCCCACCCAGCCTCCCCCTGGCGAAACCCCACTGTGATGTCTGTAGTCCCGCTGCCAAGGGGGAGGGGCTGTTAGCTCCCTCCCCTGAACTCGTGAGCCACAGAATGACAGCGGGGTGCAACGCAAGGGGAGGGCTGGGGTGGGGTTACTGTGGGTTGTTTTTCGCTTACAGCTTACGGCTTACCGCTTGCTTAGGGAGTGTGTATGGACTTTGAACTGAGTGACGAACAGCGTGCCTTCGTCGAGCTGGCCGATGACTTTGCCCGTAATGAACTGGAGCCTCACGCCGCCGACTGGGATCGGGATCATCACTTTCCGGTCGAGGTACTGCAAAAGGCGGGCGGGCTCGGCTTTTGCGGCCTCTACACCCCCGAGTCGGCCGGTGGCCTCGGGCTGAGCCGGCTCGATGCCAGTCTTATCTTCGAGCGCCTGTCCATGGGCTGCACCTCTACCACCGCTTTTCTCACCATTCACAACATGGTCACCTGGATGATAGCCAGCTTCGGAGCACAGGGCTGCCGGGATCGCTGGGGTGAGGGACTGAACGACGGCCGTTTGCTTGGCTCCTACTGCCTGACCGAAGCCAACGCCGGCTCCGATGCGGCCGCCCTGAAAACGGTTGCCCGGCGGGTCGACGATCATTATGAGCTCAACGGCAGCAAGATGTTTATTTCCGGCGCCGGCAGCACCCAGGTACTGGTGGTGATGGCCCGCACCGGCGGTGAGGGCGCCGGGGGGATCTCCGCCTTTGCACTGGACGCCGACAGTCCCGGCATCAGCTACGGTCGGCCCGAAGACAAGATGGGCTGGAACAGTCAGCCGACCCGCACCGTCACCTTCGAGGGGGTAAAAGTTCCGGCCGGGCAGCTGCTGGGGCGGGAAGGCGAAGGCTTCAAAATCGCCATGAAGGGGCTGGATGGCGGGCGTATCAACATTGCCAGCTGCTCGCTGGGTACGGCCCAGCAGGCGCTGAATCAGGCGCGGCAGTATTTGCAGGAGCGCAGCCAGTTTGGCCGCAAGCTGGCCGAGTTTCAGGCGCTGCAATTTACCATCGCCGACATGGCGACCGAGCTGGTGGCGGCTCGTCAGCTGGTGCGGCTGGCCGCCTGCAGGCTGGACGGGGGGCATGCGGATGCCACCACCTATTGCGCCATGGCCAAGCGCTTTGCCACCGATGTGGGGTTTCGGGTGTGCGATCAGGCGCTGCAGCTGTATGGCGGCTACGGTTATATTCGGGAGTATCCGCTGGAGCGTTATCTGCGTGATACCCGGGTGCATCGTATTCTTGAAGGCACCAACGAAATCATGAAGCTGCTGATTGCCCGGCGGGTGCTGGCGGAAGGAAGCGGGGAGTTGTGATGACGTCGGATGCAGGCCGGAGAAAAGAGAATAAAGGGACCACAACGCCGACACGCCACGAGTACATCCTTGTAGGCTCGGACATGCCATCCATGGCATGTCACGGTCGGCTCTGTGGTTCCCTTTATTCTCCCTGATGTACCTGCATCGCCTGTGTGATCAGCTCGCAGTAAATTTTGTTTCCATCGCCCTGCACATATGACCGGACCTTTAATGGAGACTTTATAAGCCAAGGAGAATGCATGAGCGGCTTGATCATCGAGGAATACCCGACTGAAGATGGTAACCGTATCGGTCACATCCGGCTGAATGCCGAACGCAGTCTCAATGCCCTGACGCTGAAGATGATCGAGCGAATGCTGTCGACTCTGAGGGCCTGGCAGCAGGACCCGCAGCTGGTGGTGGTGCTGCTGGATGGGGCCGGTGACAAGGCCTTCTGCGCCGGCGGCGATGTGGTGAGTCTGTATCACGCCATCCGAGAAGCCGGGCCTGCCGACGCGCGGGGGCTGACGCCGGTTCCCGAATTGGCGGCGCGCTTCTTCGAGCAGGAATACCGGCTCGATTATCTGCTGCATACCTTCGGCAAGCCGGTGCTGTGCTGGGGGGGCGGCATCGTCATGGGCGGTGGCATGGGGCTGTTCACTGCCAGTTCGCATCGCATCGTGACCGAGACCAGCCGATTGGCGATGCCGGAGGTGACCATAGCCCTGTATCCGGATGTGGGCGGTAGCTGGTTTCTCAATCATTTGCCGCCGGGAATGGGCGAGTTTATGGCGCTGACCGGGTGCGCCATCAATGGGAAGGATGCGCACTGGCTGGGGCTGGGCAACAGGACCATCGCCGCCGACAAGAGTGCCGAGTTGCTGCCGGCCCTGCTTGCGGTGCAAAACTGGCATCAACCCCAGGCGGCGGTGAACCGGGTGTTGCGCCAGCTGGAAGTCGAATCGCACGAGGTTTTTGCCGAATTGGTATCGCCGTTGCGGCGCCATCAACAACAGATCCGTTCCTTGCTGGATAAAGACAGCCTGGCGGAAAAGGTGGCGGCGATACGTGGTGCCGAAATGGAAGATGCCTGGTATCAACACGCCCGGCAGAGTCTGGCGGCGGGCAGCCCGTTGGCCATTCGTATCATTGCCGAGCAGTTGCAGCGTTGTCGTCATCGTTCGCTGGCCGAGGTGTTTCGGTCCGAGCTGGCGCTGTCGGTGCAACTGTGCCGGTTTCGGGAATTTGCCGAGGGGGTGCGAGCCCGGCTGATTGACAAGGACAACCGGCCCGACTGGACCTTCAGCCGTCTCGACGAGGTGGATGAGGTCTTGCTGGCGCATTTGTTCGCGTCACCCTGGCCGGTGAGCCCACTGGCGAGTCTGTAACGGAGGTAAGCATGATGGCAACCATCGCATTTATCGGTCTGGGCAACATGGGTAGTCCCATGGTGGCGAACCTGCTCAAGGCCGGGCACAGAGTGCAGGCGTTCGATCTGCAGCAGGCCGCGGTGCAAGGTGCCGCCGAGAAGGGAGCCGTGCCGGCCACTTCTGCCGTTGAGGCGGTGCAGCAGGCACAAGTGGTGATCTCCATGCTGCAAAGCGGTACCCAGGTGGACTCACTCTACGTGAGTGGTCCGACCCCCTTGTTCGATCATCTGCCCGCGGGCACCCTGGTGATCGACTGCTCTACCATAGACGCGGCCACCGCCAGGGCCACGGCGGCTCAGGCCCTGACCCATGGGCTGGAGTTTGTTGACGCTCCGGTGTCGGGCGGCGTGGCCGGCGCCGAGGCCGGTACCCTTACCTTTATCGTTGGCGGCAGCGAAGCGCAGTTTGCTAAAGCAAAGCTTGTATTGCAGCAGATGGGCAAGCAGGTGCTGCATGCGGGGGAGCACGGCGCGGGCCAGATTGCCAAGGCCTGCAACAACATGCTGCTGGCGGTGCAGATGGCAGGCACCTGCGAGGCGCTGAACATGGGCATCAACAACGGCCTGGATCCCGGCGTGCTGTCGGAGATCATCAAGCTGAGCTCGGGCAATAACTGGGTGCTGCAGCTTTATAATCCGGTGCCGGGCGTGATGGACAAGGTGCCCGCATCCCGCGGTTATCAGGGCGGTTTTTTGGTCAAACTGATGTGCAAGGATCTGAATCTGGCCATGGATCTGAGTCGAGACAGCGGCTCGCCGGTACCCATGGGATCGGCGGCCAGGGCGTTGTTCAACCTGCATCAGGTGGCAGGCCATGAGGAGCTGGACTTTTCCAGCCTGTTCCGACTGTTTCGGCCGACAGAGGGAGGTAAATAATCATGGATATCAAAGGCAAGGTGGTGGCGATTACCGGCGGGGGCCGTGGGCTGGGGCAGGCGATGGCGTATCATCTGGCCCGGCAGGGGGCGACGTTGGCGCTGATCGACAACGACGAGTCGGCGCTGGCCAAAAGCGGCGAAATGGTGGCGGCCACCGGCGCCCGGGTAGGCGTTTATCTGTGTGATATTACCGACGAAACCCAGGTAACGGAAACCTTTGGCCATCTGGTGCGAGAGCTGGGTGGGCTGCAGGTGCTGGTCAATAACGCGGGCCTGATGCGTGATGCCCTGCTGGTCAAGCTGGAGGATGGCAAACTCACCGGCAAGATGAGCCTGGAGCAGTGGCAGCAGGTGATGGATGTCAATCTGACCGGCACCTTTCTCTGCGGGCGGGAAGCGGCGGCAGTCATGGCCGGACGGGACGAAGGCGGGCTTATCGTTAATATCTCGTCGGTGGCCCGGGCCGGTAACCGGGGTCAGAGCAATTATGCGGCCACCAAGGCCGGGGTGGCGGCGCTGGTGGTGTGCTGGGCCGGTGAACTCAGCCGTTATGGTATTCGGGTGGCGGGCATCGCTCCCGGTGTGATCGACACCACCATGACGGCGCAGATGAAACCGGAGGCGATGGCCCGCATTACCCAACACATTCCTCTGGGCCGGTTGGCCGAGGTCGACGAGCTGGTGCACAGCCTGCAGTACCTCATCGACAACGATTATTTTCATGGTCGCATGCTGGAAATGGACGGCGGCCTGCGGCTGTAGGACTAAAGTCTGGCTTGTTTAACGAAGGGCTGAAGCGTAGAGTTTTTGCAACGCACACAAGAACGGACGTGCCCGGCGTTACTACAGAGCTAACGATAAAAAATAATAACAAGCACTGCCATATCCCTGAATGCATTGATTCTCCTCGGTCATTTGAATCACTGCTTTCGGGGATTTTTTTATGTTTAGGGTCTGTTGACCTTTCGCGGTTAAGTTTTGTTCGAGTTAAACGCGTTTTTATCGCGGCGAGAGGGATGTAGCCTAGTCATTCTAAGCAATGCCCTCTCAACAAAGAGAAAAACGCGTTTAGCCGAACCCGCAGGGCAGCGCTTGTGGGGGCTTGCTACTGCGTTATCGCTTATTTATGTAGAGTGACTACACGGCATAAGCGCTGCCTTGTATCAAGACCCCACAAACGGCTGCAAAAATCATCTCGAAAGGTCAACAGACCCTAGTGTTCACATATTGGGGTAGTTGGGCCCGCTGCCGCCTTCCGGCGGTGTCCAGCGAATATTCTGCGCCGGATCCTTGATGTCGCAGGCCTTGCAGTGCACACAGTTGGCAGCATTGATCTGAAAGCGGGGTGAACCGTCCGTATCAATAATTTCGTAAACACCGGCGGGGCAATAACGCTGGGCCGGTTCATCGAAGCGGGGCAGGTTGTCGCGTATTGGCAACTCGGGATCCCCGAGTTGCAGATGACAGGGCTGATCCTCAATGTGGCCGGTATTGGCCAGGTACACCGATGATAACCGGTTGAACGACAACTGGCCGTCTGGCCGGGGGTAATGGATTTTACGGCACTCGGCGGCGGGAAACAGGGTGGCGTGATCGGGTGTGCGGTCGTGCAGGGTCAATGGCAGCCTGCCTCCCAGCCAGTTGTGATTCAGGTAATTGAAGGCGCCTCCCAGCCAGGGACCGAACTTGTGCAGTGCGGGAGTGAAATTTCTGCTCTGATACAGTTCCCGGTGCAGCCAGCTGTCCTTGAAGGTCGCATCGAAGTCGGTGAGTCTGCGTGCGCCGGTATCTCCCCCGGCCAAAGACTGTACCAGGGTATCGGCGGCCAGCATGCCCGACTTCATGGCGGTATGAATGCCCTTGAGCTTGGCGCCGTTCAGAGTGCCGGCGTTGCAGCCCAGTAACAGGGCGCCGGGCATGGTCATCTGCGGCAGCGAGTTCAAACCGCCCTTGGCAAGAGTACGGGCACCAAACGCCAGTCGCTTGCCTTCAAAGAGATGGTGTGCCAGCAAGGGATGCTGTTTCAGCCGCTGAAATTCTTCGAAAGGATCGAGATAAGGATTGCTGTAGTCGAGATCCACAATCAGGCCCACGGTGAGCAGATCCTCATCGCCGTGATACAGAAAAAAACCGCCTTGCGCTTCTGCCAGTGGCCAGCCGGTGCCGTGCAATATCAGCCCCGGCTGATGACGATGCGACGCCGCCCGCCATAATTCCTTGATGCCCAGCGCATAATGCTGAGGATCCCGACCTTGATCGAGCCCGAAGCGGGCGATCAGCTCCTTGCCGATATGGCCCCGACAGCCCTCGGCGAACAGGGTGTATCGGGCACGCAATTCCATGCCCGGTACGTGACCGGGCTTGGGGCTACCATCGGCCGCCAGCCCCATGTCGCCGGTGAGAATACCGCACACGGCACCCTGATCGTCGTAGAGCGGTGACCGGGCGGCAAAGCCGGGAAAAATGGCCACCCCCAGCTGTTCGGCCTGTGCCGCCAGCCAGCGGCACAGATTACCCAGGCTGATGATGTAGTTGCCGTTATTGTGCAGCGGTGTCGGTACCAGTGCAGGGGGCAGCTCGATACCGCCCTGTTCGCTGGTCAGCATATAAAGCCGTTCTTCACTGACGGCGGTGGTGACCGGGGCTCCCCGCTGGCGCCAGTCGGGAAACAGCTCGTCCAGGGCGCGAGGCTCGAGCAGGGCACCGGACAGAATATGCGCGCCTACCTCGGCGCCTTTTTCCACCACGCAGACACTGAGCGTCAGGCCGGCAGCGGCGGCCTGCTGCATCAGTCGGCAGGCGGCGGCCAGGCCGGCAGGACCGGCTCCCACTATCACCACGTCAAACTCCATCGATTCCCGTTGCATCATCCGGCTCCATCCTTTCGGGCTAATGGCTAAAGTATTGTATTGGTTGTGGTATTTAACAAACGGCTAAATCGGCAGGATTCGGGGGGATGGCATAGTATTAAGTCACGTCCGAACACCTGCGGAGGCAAGGATGAAGGTGCTGGTTTCAATCAAGCGGGTTATCGATTACCACGTCAGGGTCAGAGTACTGAATGATGAAAGTAACGTGGATCTGAACAATGTGAAGATGGCGGCCAACCCCTTCTGCGAGATTGCGCTGGAAGAAGCGGTACGCATGAAGGAGGCGGGTTGGGTATCGGAAATTGTCGCCGTATCCATCGGGCCGCAGGCGGCACAGGAGCAACTGCGCATGGCCCTGGCGCTGGGCGCCGACCGGGCGCTGCTGGTGCTTGCCGAGGGCGTGGTTGAACCGCTCACGGTGGCCAAGTTGCTGGCAAAACTGGTCGAGCGAGAACAGCCCGGCCTGGTACTGCTTGGCAAGCAGTCCATCGACACCGACAACAATCAGGTCGGGCAGATGCTGGCCGCGCTCACCGGCTGGCCGCAGGGAACCTTCGCTTCCCGCATCGAGCGACAGGGCGACGAACTGCAGGTCACCCGCGAGGTGGATGGCGGCCTGCAGACTCTGGCGCTGACGCTGCCGGCAGTGGTCACCACGGATCTGCGGCTGAATGAACCGCGCTATGCCTCCTTGCCCAATATAATGAAGGCGAAACAGAAATCGCTGGAGACACTCGGCTTCGAAGAGCTGGGTGTGGAAGGTCGGGCACACAGCCAACTGCTGAAGGTAACGGCGCCCCCGGTGCGCAAGGCGGGCATCAGGGTGGCGGATGTGGCCGAGCTGGTGGATAAACTGAAAAATGACGCAAAGGTGATCTGATGGCGACTCTGGTGATAGCGGAACACGACAACCTTGAACTCAAGCCGGCCAGTTTGCATGCCCTGACTGCCGCCGCCCGACTGGGGGGCGAGGTTGATCTGCTGGTGATGGGGCATGGTTGCCAGGCGGTGGCCGAGGCCGCTCGCGGGCTTGGCGTTGGCAAGGTATGGCTGGCAGATGATGCCCGTTATGAACATCAGTTGGCCGAGCCCTGCGCCGCCCTGGTGGTGTCGCAGGCCGATAGTTACAGTCATCTGGTGGCGGCGGCCACCACTCAGGGCAAGAATCTGTTGCCCCGGGTGGCGGCGTTGCTGGATGTGGGCATGGTGTCGGATGTGATTGCCATCGAGGCCGATGACATTTTTCGGCGGCCCATCTATGCGGGCAATGCCATCGCCACTGTGCAGTCGCTGGATCCAGTCAAGGTGCTGACCGTGCGCACCACCGCTTTTGACGCCATGGCTTCCGGCGATGAACAGGCGGAAATTGAGGTGCTGGCGCCGGTTGCCGGCCCTGAAGGTAGCCGCTTTATCGGCGAGGAGCTGGCGTCCAGCGAACGGCCCGAACTGACGGCGGCGCGGGTGGTGATCTCCGGCGGTCGGGGAATGGGCTCGAAAGAGAATTTTGCCCTGCTGGAACGACTGGCCGACAAGCTGAACGGGGCCGTGGGATCCACCCGGGCGGCGGTGGATGCAGGCTTTGCCGCCAACGACATGCAGGTAGGGCAAACCGGCAAGATAGTGGCGCCCGAGCTTTACATTGCCGTGGGCCTGTCCGGCGCCATACAACATCTGGCCGGGATGAAAGACTCCAAAATCATCGTCGCCATCAACAAGGACGGCGAGGCGCCCATCTTCGAGGTGGCCGACTACGGCCTGGTCGCCGATTTGTTCGAAGTATTACCCGAGCTGAATAAGTTGTTGTGAGGAGTGAGGTGAGCAAGACAGACAATGGTCTTCCGTAGGGTCGATTTCAATCGACCGATTTTGGTCGAATAAATTCGACCCTTGTATGTTTAAGTTAGATGAGTTGATAGAGTATTTCACAGTTACTGGGGAGGCCGTTCGACCCTGG
>NZ_CANLZU010000020.1 GCF_947495715.1 uncultured Oceanisphaera sp. | reverse complement strand
ACAGAAACACCCTTTGACTCAACATTATTATTCAGTGAAGAGCATATAAAATCTTGACGTCCAACAGAGTATCTACGCAAGTGACCGCCTTCGATCATATCGCAATAAAAAGCCCCGTTAAGCAATTCGCTGAACGGGGCTTTTTGGTATCGCAATCGTATTAGCGCACTACCGGGAACGTACACTGCCCTTGAGGCCGGTGAGCCGCTCCAATGGCGCCAGTTGCTGCTCCAGTCGAGCTTTGCTGTCCGGTCCCACCCAAACCCGGTTCAGCTCACCCTGACGGGGAACCGCCGGGGTGGTTTGAGCCCGGTAACCGGATGCTCGCAGTTTTTTGACCAGTGCATTGACGTTGTCGGCATTACGAAACGCTCCCAGCTGAACGATATACTCCCCCTGCTGCGGCGCTATCTGTTTGATCACAGGTGCAGGCTGCACGACCGGGACGGGTTTCACCACCGGCGCCGGCCTGGGAGCCGGTGCGGGTTTCGGCTCGGGCTTTGGTGCCGGCTTTGGCTCAGGTTTAGCAGCAGGTTGAGGTGCCACCGGCGGCGCCTCTTTGGCCTGTTCCATGGTCCAGGCCTCCGGCTTGGCCTCGGCTGCAGGCAGCTCGGCAACCGGTTGCGGTTCAGCCGCTGGCGGCGCCGTCACTACCGGGCGAGCCGGTTCGAGTTCCGGGCGCAGCGGTATGGTGACGGCCTCATCAACGGCCAGCTGCTGCTTGCCATCCAGCAGGTCGGGCAAAAAAATAACGCCCAACGCCACCAGAATGACGGTTCCCACTAATCGATGCTGAAATTGTGTCGCCAAAGCGCCCTTCCTCGGTTACTGCCAGTTATGCCGTTGGTGATGTTCTGCTCGCCAATACCTCGGCGACGGTAAAGAAGGAGCCGAACACGATGATGATGTCCTGTTCGCCGCCTTCCGCTTCTGCCGCCGTCAATGCCGCCGTGACCGAGTCGAAACAACGACCCGCTTGCCACACGGCCAGCTCATTGGCACTGGCGCCACGCGGGCCGCCGAGGCTGGCAAGATACCAGTCATCAACCAGCTCACGAAGCGGCGCCAGACTGGCGGCAATGTCCTTGTCCTTGAGCATGCCGACCACCGCCCGGCAGCGGCGGCTGCCCTTGATGCCGGGTAGCCGGCTGGCCAGGTAGCCGGCCGACTCCGGGTTATGGGCCACGTCTATCCACAGCCTTGGGGTCAACTGCTGCAGCCGACCATTCAGGCGGGCCTGGGTCAACCCGGTCTTTATCGCCTCGACATCGAGAGTAAAAGGCGACAACGCCAGCGTGGCCAGGGCCGTGGCCGCGTTCATCAGCGGCAAGCTCGGCAACGGCAGGGCGTTCAGGCTCAGGCCCGGCCCCTGAAACTGCCACTGGTCATCCCGTGCCTGCCACCGATAGTCCCGTCCGGTACAGCTCAGCGGGGTACCCAGCTGTTCGGCATGGGCCAGCAGACTGGCCGGTGGCTCGGCATCGCCGCACACCGCCGGCTTGCCGGCACGGAAAATACCGGCTTTTTCGAAGCCGATGGTTTCCCGGTCACAACCCAGCCAGTCGGTATGGTCGAGTGCCACCGTGGTGACCACGGTTTGATCCGAGGCCACCACGTTGGTGGCATCGAGCCGACCACCCAGCCCCACTTCCAGCAAGACCACCTCGGGCGCCGCATCGCGAAACAGCCACAGCGCCGCCAGGGTGGTGAACTCGAAGTAGGTCAGCGCCACCTCGGCCCGCGCCGTTTCTACCGCGGCAAAGGCGGCACAAAAAACGTCTGCCGCCGGGCTTTCGCCGTTGATGCGCACCCGTTCGCGATAATCGACCAGATGGGGAGACGAATAGACCCCCACGCTGTGGCCACCGGCGCGCAGCATGGCCTCAAGCAGGGCACAGGTGGTGCCCTTGCCGTTGGTGCCGCCCACGGTGATCACATGGCCTGGCAGGCTGAGCAGACCCAAGCGGTCGGCGACCAGCGCCATGCGCTCCAGTCCCAGCTCGATATGCGCCATGTTGAGGCCTTCCAGTACCGCCAGCCAATCGGCCAGCGACCGGTTGCGAGAGTCGACGAGGCTGCTCATCAGACCGCTGCCGGCTCCTGATTCATCAGCTTGCCGATGAGGCCGGCCAGTTTGTCGCGCATTTCACGACGGTCGACGATCATGTCGATGGCACCATGCTCCAGCAGGAATTCGCTGCGCTGGAAACCTTCGGGCAGTTTTTCCCGTACTGTCTGTTCAATCACGCGCGGACCGGCAAAGCCGATCAGGGCCTTGGGCTCACCGACGTTCACGTCACCCAGCATCGCCAGACTGGCGGATACGCCCCCCATGGTCGGATCGGTCAGCACCGAAATATACGGCAGACCGGCCTGTGACAAACGATTGAGCGCCGCACTGGTCTTGGCCATCTGCATCAGCGAGAACAGGGCTTCCTGCATGCGTGCGCCACCGGAGGCGGAGAAACACACCAGGGCCCGGTTTTCCGCGATACAGGCATCGACCGCCTTGATAAAGCGTGCCCCCACCACCGAGGCCATGGAACCCCCCATAAAGGAGAATTCGAAGGCACAGGCGGCTACCGGCAGACCCTTGAGGGTACCGGTCATCACCACCATGGCGTCGGTTTCATTGCTGCTTTTCTGGGCGGCGCTGATCCTGTCCTTGTATTTCTTGGAGTCCTTGAACTTGAGCACATCCTGAGGCTCGAGTTCGGCACCCAGCTCGACCCGGCCATCCTGATCGAGAAACTTGTCCAGTCGTGCCCGGCTGCCAATGCGCATGTGATGATCGCACTTGGGACAGACTTCCAGATTGCGATCCAATTCGGCACGGTACAATACCTGCTCGCAATTGGCGCACTTGGTCCAGACCCCTTCCGGAATGTTATGACGACGAACACCGATGTTCTTATTCTTGGGAAGAATTTTCTCAAGCCAACTCATGGAAATCCTTAGCGTTATTGCATCGTTATTGCAGCGTTGACGCTGCCTGGTTATTGCAAAACAATTGCATCGTTATCATGCAGTCTGGTCAGGTTGGGCCAGCGGTATGGGCCGACCATCACCGATGCCCGGTGCTGTTCGCCCCTGCCCTGCCCTCTCCAGCCCGGCTGCCGGGCGCTTTTACTCGCGGCGCCCGAGGCGTTATGGCTGGCATTAAACCATATATCTGCATGCTCGTTGATAAAAAACTTAAGCCTGTTGCTACTGTTTCTGCCCCAATCAGCGCAGTTGATCCGGTAGCCATAATGGTCCTGGCGGTGCGTCCGGCAAGCCATGGTGTTCCGGGTAATCGACCGCCACCAGATAAAGCCCGCCCGCCTTGGCGGTGGGCCCGGCCAGGTTGCGATCGCGCCCGTCCAGCACCTGTTGCACCCAGGAGACGCTTTCCTCTCCCATGCCCACCTTCAACAGGGTGCCGGTGATATTGCGCACCATGTGGTGTACGAAGGCGTTGGCCTTGATGTCGAGCACCACATAATGACCATAGCGCTCTACCTTCAGCTGCATGATGTTGCGATGAGGGCTGTGCGACTGGCACTGCACGGCACGAAAAGAGGTAAAGTCGTGCTCTCCCAGCAGGCACTGACCCGCCTCATGCATCTTCTGCGCATCGATATCACCCACATAATGACTGACACCGCTGCCATGAATGGCGGGCCGCATGTTGTGGTTGAAGATGATGTAGCGATAGCGACGGGCGGTGGCGCTGAAGCGTGCATGAAAGTCGTCATTCATCGTCTTGACCCACCGCACCGCAATATCGGACGGCAGATTGGCATTCATGCCCAGGGTCCAGGCGCCGGCCTGCCGATCCGCATGGGTATCGAAGTGCACCACCTGACCGGTACCGTGCACTCCGGCATCGGTACGGCCGGCACACTGAATGCTAATCGGATGATCGGCAATTTTGGACAGGGCTTTCTCCACCTCAGCCTGCACGCTGGGGACTTCTCGTTGCCGTTGCCAGCCATAATAACGGCTGCCGTCATACTCGATGCCAAGGGCAATGCGCATATTCAGTTCCAAGGGTAAAAAGGACGGCAATTATACCCGTTACCGAGTCAATTTGAAGAACCGGCCTCGGAACGAGGCCGGTGAAAGGAAATCAGCGCTTGGCCAACCGCTGCAACAGCTTCTTCGCATCGCGCTGCTGCTCTGCATTGCCGCGCTCCAGTGCCTCGTTCAGCAGTTCACGGGCACTGTCGATATCATCGATTTCGATATAGGCCCGGGCCAGATCCAGTTGTGCGCCCATACCTCCCTCATCGAGGTCGATATCCACATTCTGCCCCTGGCCGAGCACATCGGCATAGTCGTCCAGCTCCAGATCCAGTTTACGCTCGAAGTCACGACCCGATTCGTCACTCAGATCCGCCTCAGCCATCAAGTCATCGACCGAAACAAAACCGTTGTCGGCAGCCGGTCGCGGTGATGCAGGCTCGGGCGACACTGCCGGCTCGGGATTGAACAGCAGATCGTCGATGTTGTCATTGGATGCCTGATCGGCCGACTCCTTGTCGTCGACCGCCATTTCATCTTCAAACAGCAGATCGTCGATATTGTCGTTGGATACCTGATCGGCCGACTCCTTGTCGTCGGCCGCCATCTCGTCTTCAAACAGCAGATCGTCGATGTCGTCGTTGGATACCTGAGCGGCCGACTCCTTGTCGTCGACCGCCATCTCGTCTTCAAACAGCACATCTTCGGCGACATCCTCGGCAGCGGCCCGATTGAGCGTGTCTGCCAGCGCAACGTCATCATCGAAGCCGGCTTCAGACACCTCTTCAGGCGCCGGCTGCTGATGCTCGGCTTCCTGCTCTTCCATCAACTGCTGCTCTTCGAGGAAACGCGCGAAGGCATCTTCGTCAATTTCCTGCACCGGCGGGGCCGCATCAGGCTCGCCGGCCGCCGTCGGCTCGGGCTCAGACTCGGCCGCGAACAGCTCGTCAAACTCGTTACGCTCGTCGTCCATCATCGCCGCCGAGTTCTCGGACCATTCCTGCTCCTGCTCGGCCAGCTCTCGCCGTACGCGCCTGCGCCACCACAGGGTAAACAGCGCCAGCAGCAACATGGCCGGCAAGGTCAGGATCAGCGCCAGATTCAGCGGATTGGACAACAATTCATTACTGATGCCGGCTCGACTGGGTACAGATTCGGGCGCAGCATCGGCGGTCCTGTCCTGCTTCAGTTCTTCCACCTCGGCGGTTAACCGGGTAAGACGTTGCCGCAGCGCCTGGTTATTGTCCGCCAGGTTCGCCAGCTGCTCATTGGACATTGCCACCTGTTCACGCAACTCATCCATCAGTTGCAACTGCAACCTGGCCAGCGCCATCTCTTCGGCCCGCGCGGGATCCGCCATGGCCGGCGCCGCGGCAACGGACGGTGCCGTGGCGGCCTTGGGCGTTGTCAGCCCGGAAGACGCACTTTCCGGCGGCATCGCTGCCGGTGTTTCGGCAGCGGTGTTTTCAGCCGGAGCAGCGGGCCTGGCCTCGGAGGACGGAACCGGGGGACGGGCGGCCACCGGCGGCGGCTCCGTCACCGGGGCGGCCGGTTTGCTCGCCACCGGTGTCGCCGGCGTGGCCTTGGGCTTGACCTGTGCCACCGCCTGGGGTTTGGCGGCAGGCTTGGATACCGTGGTGACAGGCTTGGGTGCCGTGGCGGCACGCGTGGCGCTGCGGTTACCCTGCCGGCTTAAACGGCGAAATTCGGCCTCGGCATCGCGCGGCGAGCGCTGTCGGGCCTGAGATTCGGTCGGCAGCCGCAAGCGCGCGCCGCGCTGCAGATAATTGATATTGCCACGAACAAACGCCTGGGGGTTGAGGTGGTAAAGCGCCACCATGGTCTGCTGCACGGTCACCGGTGCCCGGGTATACCGGGCGGCAATGGCCCAGAGGGTATCGGTGCTGCGTACCGGCCCGTAACGGCCGGGGCTGGCCACCGGCTGAGCGACAGGCGGTTGAACCGGGGCCGCGGCGGCAGGTGCCGAAGACGAAGATTCCGGGCCTCGCAGCTCGATATAAAATTCGCCTTGCGCAACAGCAGAGACGGAGCAGGCCAGCCACCCAGCCAGACCAAAACCGATATGGGGTCTGAATCGTTTCATGATTTCTCTTGTATCCTTTTCCTGACTCGGAACCGTATCGTCCGGCGGTAGAGGCGTGCTTTAGCACCAGTGTAGAAAAAAACAGTGCCAATAGGAACTTGTCTGTCTGCTTTCTCAATATAAGGGGCTATCGGCACCCGGCCTTCATACTTTAAAACCCAGTGCCTCGCCGCTGCCGGTCAGCCCCGTCAATTGCACCGATCCCAGCTCGCGACGCTGCGGATACTGCTTGCGCAAACGATCGAAAAATCCCGGCTGGCCCAGGGCCTGGCGAAAAGCGGCATCGTCCTGCTCTATGTCATACACCAGCCGCACCAGCCGTGCCGCCAACGCCTGATCCGGCGCCTCGTGCAGATGAATAGCGTCAATAGACGATGGCGGCAACAACTGCTCGGGAGTCAGCTGCATGCCAAGCTGCTGCTGTTCGCACCAGGCCCGATAAAGCGCAAAGGTGCCCCTCGCCTTGCCTTCGAGGCTGTAGCCGGCAATATGCGGCGTGGCGAGCAGAACATGGGGCACCAGCGGCGCCAGCACCTCGGGTTCATGTTCCCACACGTCCATCACCAGCGTCAGCGGGGCGTCGCCCTGTTGCCGGGCCATTTGTTGCCGAGCGAGCAGGGCCTGATTGTCCCATACATCTCCCCGGCAGGCGTTGATCAGTACTTGGTCACCGTTGAGCCGGTCAATGGCGTTCTCATCCAGCAAGTGCCAGGTTGGGAATTCCCCTTCTCGGGTCAGCGGCACATGAAAAGTGACGATATCGCAGGCCAATGCCTGTTCCAGATCGACAAAATCTGTCGTTTTCTGTAGCGCTTTAGGCGGATCGCATAATAACACCCGCATACCCAGTGCCCGCGCACGGGCCGCCACCTCAGAACCGGTATTGCCAACACCCACTACGCCCAGGGTTTTATCCCGCAGCGCCCAGCCCTTATGCTCGGCCACTCGCAACAGGGCCGCCAGCACATAATCCCCCACCGCCACCTTGTTGCAACCCGGAGCACTGGCAAAGGCGATGCCGCGCCGGGCCAGCAAGTCGGTATCGATATGATCGCAACCAATGGTGGCGGTACCCACAAAGCTCAGCCGTTCGGCCTGGGCCAGCAGCGCCGCATCTACCCGGGTAATGGATCGCACCAGCAACACATCCACATCACGCAGCTGCTCGGGTCTGAGATCCCGCCCGGGGCAGGTCACTACTTCGGCCCGGTCACCAAACAGTTCCTGCACAAAGGGCATGTTTTCATCGGCCAGCAATTTCATCGACTCTTTCCTTGCATAACGGGCTCCTGACATGACGAGCTCCCTGAATGGCGGGCCATTGTACCCCGAGTTGCGGCAGGCTTCAGCTTCCATCGGCCTGCGGTTTTGCTAGAATCGGCGCTTTCCTCTCACACGACTTTCTTTCATGACACTACGGTTACTGTTCACGGTACTGGCAATACTGATATTGCCGGTCGCCATTGCCAGCATGGGTTACCAATGGCACTGGCACTGGTTTCCGCTGCTGGATCTGGATGACACCCCGGCTCTGCTGGCCTATGGCCTGACCCTGTCGGTCGGCAAAATCGGTATCGGCATGACCCTTGTCTGCCTTAGCCTGCTGGTGCTGCATCGCTGGAAGCACAGACCCGGCCTGCTACTGATGTTCTTCTTCTGCCTGATGGCCGCCCTGGGCAGCGCCTTCGTGACCAAGACCCTGGCCAAGCAATACTTTAAAGAGCCCCGTCCCTATGTGCTGTGGCTGACCGAAAAAGGACGACTCGCCGACAGCGACCGCTTTTATGCCCAGTTACCCGCAATACGGGAACAATGGCTGGCCGACGGGCTGAGCAGCCTGCCGGAGCGGCAGGTGCCGGGCTGGCTCAAGCTGCACTGGCGGGATGAGGTCAGTTATTCTTTCCCGTCCGGGCATTCGATCGCCGCCATGACCATCGCCGCCTTTTATTGCCTGCTGCTGCTGTATCGGCGCCGCTCGGCCTGGCTGGTTGGTGCTTTGGCCACCTGGGCGGTCGCCGTTTGCTATTCGCGGCTGTTGTTGGGCCTGCACTGGCCGGTAGATATTCTGGCCAGCAGCGTACTGGGCGCTACCTTCGGCATACTCGGCGCCTGGGCCTTTATTCGTTGGGATCAACGCTGAGGCGTAAGGCGTAAGGCGTAAGGCGTGAAAATGAAGCACAAAAAGGGCGCCGAGGCGCCCTTTTTTAGTGCGGTATTAACCGGCTATCAGCCTTTGTACTTGCTGAATACCAGGCTGGCGTTGGTGCCGCCAAAACCGAAGCTGTTGGACATAACGGTGTCCAGCTCGGCTTCTTTGTACTCGGTGACGATCGGCAGGTTCTTCGCCTTCTCGTCCAACTCGGTAACGTTGATGCTCGGCGCGATGAAACCGTGCTGCAACATCAGCAAGGAGTAGACCGCTTCATGTACACCGGCAGCGCCCAGCGCGTGGCCGGTCATCGCCTTGGTGGCGGAGATGTAGGGGGCATTGTCGCCAAACAGGTTGTTGATGGCTTCCAGCTCTTTCACGTCACCCACCGGAGTCGAGGTACCGTGGGTGTTGATGTACTGCACCGGGGCCGGCGCCGTGGCCATGGCCTGCTGCATGCAGCGAACCGCGCCTTCACCGGACGGAGCCACCATGTCGTAACCGTCGGACGTGGCACCGTAACCGGTAATTTCGGCATAGATCTTGGCGCCGCGCTTGAGGGCGTGCTCCAGCTCTTCCACCACCACCATGCCGCCGCCACCGGAGATAACGAAGCCGTCACGGCCCGCATCGTAGGTACGGGAGGCCAACTCGGGCGTCTCGTTGTATTTGCTGGACAGCGCGCCCATGGCGTCAAACTGCAGGGCCAGGGTCCAGTCTACTTCTTCACCGCCACCGGCAAACACGACGTCCTGCTTACCCAACTGAATCTGTTCCAGTGCATGGCCGATACAGTGGGCTGAGGTCGCACAGGCCGAGCTGATGGTGTAGTTGATACCCTTGATCTTGAACGGGGTCGCCAGACAGGCGGACACGGTCGAGGACATGGTGCGAGGCACCATATAGGGACCGACCCGACGTACACCTTTTTCACGCAGCGTGTCGCAGGCTTCAATCTGGTTCTTGGAAGAAGCACCGCCCGAGCCGGCGACCAGGCCGGTACGCTCGTTGGAAACCATGGACTCATCAAGGCCCGCATCGGCGATCGCCTGTTCCATGGAAAGATAGGCAAAGGCCGCCGCATCGCCCATGAAGCGCATGACTTTACGGTCGATATGCTCGGACGGGTTCAGTTTAATGTTCCCCCATACCTGGCTGCGCAGGTTATGATCAGCAAATTGCTGGGAGAAGCTAATACCGGAGCGGCCCGCCTTGAGTGAGGCAAGAACCTCTTCCTGATTGTTACCAATGCTGGATACCACGCCGATACCGGTAATGACTGCTCTTCTCATCTATCTTTCCTACTGTCTTGATTTGCCGCCAATTCTAACCATAAAAAATGGTCAAACTGGTCTGCTTTCACATAAAATGACCGTTTTTACGGCCCCGGAGGTTCAGTGTCACCCCACTTCATTACAACCGCGAGTCTGGACTGGAATGACCAGGGCACGCCGGTCGCCGCTGCGTTCGACGATGTTTACTTTTCCAATGACGACGGTCTGGCCGAAACCCGTTACGTGTTTCTTGGCCATAATGGCCTGCCCGAGCGCTGGATTAACCATGATCGCTCGTTGTTTGTGGTGGCCGAAACCGGCTTTGGCACCGGTCTGAATGTGCTGGCCACCTGGCAGGCCTTTATCGACTATCGCCGGCAACATCCGCAAGGTAACACCCAACGCCTGCACCTGATCAGCGTGGAAAAATTTCCGCTTACCCACGCCGATCTGCAGCAGGCACTGGGCCAATGGCCAGAGCTTAGCATTTTAAGCGAACGTTTGTTAGCTGAATATCCGCCCGCCATCGGCGGCTGTCATCGGCTGCATCTGGCCGACGATGTGTGCCTGGATTTGTGGCTCGGAGACGTGGCCGAACTGCTGCCGCAGATGGAAGCCGGACTGGCCGGCAAGGTGGATGCCTGGTATCTGGACGGCTTTGCACCAAGCAAAAATCCCGAGATGTGGACGCCACAACTGTTCGCACAACTGGCCCGTCTGGCGCGCAATGGCGCCACCCTCGCCACCTTTACCGCCGCCGGCTTTGTGCGCCGCGGGCTGAACGAAGCCGGCTTCAGGGTCGCGCGCGTCAAGGGCTTTGGTCGCAAGCGGGAAATGCTGGCAGGTGTGCGTGGCAGCGATAACCGTGCCCCCTACCCTGCGCCCTGGTTCTGGCGCCGTCCGGGTCGGGCTGGGCACACCATTATTGTAGGGGCCGGTATTGCCGGGGCCACCCTGGCGCACGCCCTGACCCGGCGCGGCCAAAAGGTAACCCTGCTTGAGCAGAATGCGGCACCGGCGATGGGTGCTTCGGGCAACCGCCAGGCCGCCGTGTATCCGCTTATCAACGGCGATCATGATCACCTGAGCCAGTTCTACCTGCAGGCCTTTTTGTACGGCCGCCGCACCTTGCCCACCTTGGCCGAACGGCATGATGTGACTCATGACTGGTGTGGCGTGGTGCAGCTGGCATACGACGCCAAGAGCAGCGCGAAAATTGACAAGTTGCTGGCAAGCCCGGTTGCCCGCGCCCTGGTACGGCCCTTAACCGCCGAGCAGGTCAATGCGCGTACCGGTATCGCGGCCAATCTGCCCGGCATCGAATATTCGCTGGGCGGCTGGATTTGCCCCTTTGAGCTGACCGCCGCCCTGCTGGTCGAGGCACAGAACACCGGCCTGCTTGAATGTCATTACCAGACCCGGGTCGAGCAGCTGGCACGAAAAGACAGCCAGTGGCACCTCACCACCGACGGTGCCTCTTTTTGTGCCGACACCCTGGTACTGGCCAACGGCCACGAATTAACCCGCTGGCCGCAAACCCGGGCACTGGCGCTGTCGCCGGTGCGGGGTCAGGTAAACTATCAGCCTTCCAGCCCCAGCATAGCGCCACTGAATACCGTGGTCTGTTACGAAGGGTATCTCACTCCGGCCTGGCAGGGTGCCCATTGCGTTGGCGCCAGCTATGGTCGCAGGCAGTCGGCACTGGATTATCGAGAGCTGGACGAGCAGGACAACCTGCACAAGCTGGTGCGCACCCTGCCCGATCTGGACGATTTGACGCCCAGGGCGGGCGCCGGCCGGGTGAGTGTGCGCGCCGCCTGTCGCGATCACCTGCCACTGGCCGGCGCCGCGCCGGACAAGGCCGCTCAACTAACGCAATATGCCCTGATGCCACGCCGAAAATGGGAAGCTTTGCCGCTGGCGGACGATCATGCCGGGCTCTTTGTGATGTCCGGCTTGGGTTCGCGCGGCCTGTGCTCGGCGCCCTTGCTGGCCGAGCTTATCACCGCCCAGTTGCTGGATGAGCCTTACCCGCTGTCCCAGGGGCAATTGGCGGTGCTTAACCCCAACCGACACTGGGTGCGCAAGCTGTTGAAGGGAAAACCCGTGGAATAAGACCAATCTAAATAAAAATATGATCTATTTTAAAGCTCCGAACGAGAGGCAACAGAGTCACCTCCCACGACACGCAATAAACCCATCCATGGGAGCTCGGAAATGCCCTCCTTGGCATTTCACGGTCGTGGGAGCCGATCTCTGCTGCCTCTCCTGAAGCACCGAGTTGTCTTCAGGTCGCTTCCCCAGGCGACGCCGTAGCATGGAGGCGAATGAAGGGTTCTACTCCAGCGACCATCACATGACAGGACGTCATGTGCTGAGCGCCACAAGGATGTGCTTGCAGCGTGTCGGTGGAGTGGCCCCTTCATTCGGCCTTACCATGAAGCCAAGCAGATCTGTTAGTTTTCCAGATTGGTATAAGACCGCTCAGCCACCGAAATCAGAAAACCAGCAGGCTCCGCTCAACGGGGCCTGTTTGCATGGTGCTGCGGTGTGGGTATTAATGTTGGCTTTTACTCCGATGAAGATGATTCAGGGCGGATCAGCCCCAGGTTACGACCATAGTCATTCTGCTGCTGAAAGTGCTGTAACAGGGTGCGGGCAATGTCGAGCTGGTGATAGCCGACATTGTCCGCGACCTGGCGCAACTGGTCACAATTTTTCTGTGGCGCTATCTGAAAAAGTGAACGCTCCAGCCATTCGGCCGACAGCAAGGCCCGCTCGCGTACCAGCCGCTCGTAAGCGGTGAGTGCCAGCCGGTAATTCTGCCAGGCCGGGGTTTGCGGCCACTCCAGCGGCTCGGTCACCGTGGCCGTCAACGACACCACCACCTGGCCCGGACGGCAGCCGTAATCCGTATGCTGGCCCGATAACTGCCAAGACATGCGGTAGTCTACATCGGCCAGGCTGGGCTCTAGCTCACTGGAGCCATAAACGTCCACGGTTTGCCGTGCCTTCAGCACCATTTCGGCAGCGACAGGCATCGCCAGCAGCAGCATCAAGGCACAACATATCTGTTTCACTGGCGTTCTCCGATGGCAAATCAGGTAGCGGGATCCTGTCATTATAGGCCGGGCGCCGAGTCAAGTCATTTGAGTCTACTCTTATCCGGCTAAAATTCGCGCCAAAAAACACGCCCATACATAGATTGCCTGACATCCGGCAGCGGCCTCTATATAGTGCAAGTCATTGTTTACCGGTTGGAGCGCTGCATGATCACAGCCTACACCCTGAATGGAAAATCTCTCGATATTCAGCCACTCAACCTGGAGGACGCCCTGCCTCCCAACACCCTGTGGCTGGATATCCTCAAACCGGACGAGCAGGAACAACGCTGGATGAAACAGCTGTTCGTGGAAGAAGTGCCGGAGCTGGACGAGCTGGACGATATCGAAGCCTCGGCCCGCTTTTACCGGGATAAAGACGGACTGCATATCCATTCGCTGTTCCCTCAGCGCATGGGCAAGGAAATAGACGGCATCAACGTGCTGTTTACCTTGCGCAAAGACATGCTGATCAGCTTTCGGGAAGACGATCTCGGCCTGATGCGGCTGCTGCGCCACTATATGCGGCAGGATCGGCTGGAAGCGAGAGACGCCCCGGAGCTGCTGCTGGAAATTTTTCAGCTCAAAATCGAATATATTTCCGATTTGATTGAAGACGGCTACAAAACCCTGGAAGCTACCGCCAAACAGGTGCTGCAGGTGGATGATCTGCGCCAGACCATGTCGGATTTGATGTTGCAGGAAGACGGCAACGGCCACATTCGGCTGGCCTTGTACGATACCCGGCGGGCATTGCGTTTCATGAAGCGATCCATGCGCCAGAGCGGCAACGACGAGCAGCGCAAGTGGATCGACGAAATGCTCTACGACATCGAATCGCTGCTGCCCCATACCCAGTTTCTGTTCGACAAGATCAACTTTCAGCTGGAAGCCGCCATGGGCTTTACCAGCCTGGAGCAGAGCAAGGTGATCAAGATTTTCTCGGTGGCGGCGGTGGTGTTTCTGCCCCCTACCCTGATTGCCAGCATCTATGGCATGAACTTCAAGATCCTGCCGGAGCTGGGCTTTGATTACGGCTATCCGATGTCGCTGGTGATGATGCTGATGTCGGCCTGCGGCACCTATTACTTCTTCAAACGCAAGGGCTGGCTGTAACTTCAGGGACTAGGGATTTGTGATCAGGGACTGGAAACCAGCCTCACACTTCCCCAATCCCTGCTCCCTAATCCCCATTCCCGGTCTTAAAGGTGGTAGAAACGCCGGCCATGCTCGTTCCGGCGACCGGCGCTGAACGCCGACACCCGCTTCAGATAACCGATCACCCGGGTGGCATGGTCTATGTCTTCACTACCACAGGCGCCACAGCTCCAGTCGGTATGCTTGCTGATATGGCTGCAGTCGTTGCAGATGGTGCTGCGTACGTTGACGGTAAAATAGTGGCAGCCGGTGGCGGCGGCAACACGGTACAACTGTCGGTAGCCGGCAGGGGGCAGATGCTCGTCCAGATTCAGATGCAGCGCCGAACCACCGTCCAGAAATTGCACCAACTCGCGCCCGTGCAGCACGAATTTGTCGAGAATCTGAGTATCATCCTCGTCTTCCACCACATAGAAGTAGGAGTTATAGCAGTCACGGGGCACCCGATAGCCGTCGGCCCTGTCCCACTTGGCGTTTTTCACCCCCAGGTTTTCCGCCGGCACAAACTCGGTATTGAACAGGTAGCCGTATTCCTGACGCGCCTTACGGTTGGCATCATAGATAATCTTCAGCCGTTCGCTGACAAAGGCCTGGTACTCGGGGTTGTTACTGGCCTTGATGCCTCTGTATTCCGCCGCCTCGACCATGCCGTTGATGCCGATGGTCAGAAACTGCTTGTCCAGGCTGATAAAACCGGCGTCATACACCGTCAGTATGCCTTTGGCCAGGAAGTCCTCCATCAAGCGCCGGTAGGCCACCTGATAACGCTGAATCTTCTCGATTTCGGCCAGCAGGTCCCGTCCGTCCTGCTCCAGCCGGTTCATGTTCAGGGTGATGACATTAATGGAGCCGGTGGCCACGCCACCCGCCCCCAGGGTGTAGGAAAAGGTGTGATCGGTCACCTCATTGCGCAACCGACAGCAGGACGCCAGCGAGTCGGGGGTGTCGGACATATAAATGAAGAAGCTGTTGCCCCGGCTCATCTGCTCGGCGCACATCTCGGCAAAGGCATCATCTGCCGGTGCACCATCCTTGGTGAGCATGGCGGCGGTCACCACCGGGAAGGTCAATATCGCCTTGCGCCGCTCCTCGTTGAACCATTCCAGAAAATGCTCCTGCAGCCGGCTTACCGAGTCGCCGTTGGGCTGGCTGCCGTCGGGAAACACAAAGAACTCGAACATGGTGTTGAAATAGTCCCGGTCGAACAGGGAAATGTTCCAGAACACGCTCTGGTAGCCACGGGCCGCGGCCGGCTGGTTGATGGCATAGACCACATGCTGCAGATGATTGTTGATGGCATGGGTATGCTCGGTCAGGTAATTATCGCCATAATCCCGGCGGGCAAAATGATCGAAATAGGTGAGAAATTCGACCGTAGCCACCGCCCCGGCGAACTGGGAGCTGATGGCAAACACCATATTGACGAAGGCACCGCAGAACGCTTCCAGGTGTCTGGGGGCCTTGCTCTCGCCACCGAGTTTGGTCAACCCATCGAGCAGGAAGGGATACATGGTCACCGACACACAGTAGGGCTTGAGACTGGTCTCGTCGTGCACATAAATCTCATGCGCTTCAATCTGGCGTTCATACTCCGTGGCCAGAGCATCATCAAACAACTCGGCTATCTTGTTTTTCACCAGGCCACGGTTCACCTGCACAAAAAAATCCTTCATCAGCTCCGCCTCGGCGGTAGCGATGTTCTTTTGAGTCACATTGGCGTTGGGGTCCATTACAGAACCATCCGCCGCATTGTTAGCATTCAGGTAGGCATTGAAGCTGGCGATCTTGGCCTCAAGCTGGTCGGGGTGCAGGTGTATCATGAACGTCTCCAAAAATGATGATTGAGGGATTCGCCGCTGGGCAGGCAAATCAACCGTTGGTTACTGTGTCTGGAGTCAAGGCCACCCAGGTGCGCCACCCAGGCTCCGGTTTTCAGGTAGTCCAGCTCGGCCATCAGGGTCTGGCTTATCCTGTCCCGACCGCTGTACAGGCAGGTTTTCAGCCCCTGCTCCCGCGCCAGCTGCAACAGAGGCAGCAAGGCATCCCGATCCCATTCTCCACCGAAAAACAACACGCAGGTCAGTAGCCCCTGATAGCGCGTCAGCCAGCCTTGCAACCGCTCGGGTGTTAATCGGGTCCCCGCCGCCGGATCCCAGCTGTCCTGGCTGTGACAGCCGGGGCACGCCAGTGGACACCCCGTTACCAGCCAGGCCAGGCTGACTTCGCCCGGCACTTCCTGCAGCACCACCCTGGGTTCAAACGCATTCAGCATAACGGCACCAAAAACACTACATGTTGTGCCAAGAGTAAATACAAACACCATATATGGAAACAACCGAACAACCGCATTAGCTGTTTCACTGATCTGGATCAGTCTTCGGCATGCAAACCCATACGGTATTTAAGAGTGATAGATTCGTTTGAAGCAGGTCCCGAGGCCGACCATTACCTCGGCAAAACGGCAGATAGAGCCGCGCCCCCAAGGGCAGTTAAGTTTGGCGGCACCGGCCGAGTATGGTAAGAACTGGGGTTATTTGTTAATACGCTGCTTGATACAAGGAACCTGCTCATGTTCAAAAGAACGGCCGCCCTGCTTTGCCTGTCTACCCTGCTGCTGGGTTGTGATAACAATGAGGTGGGCGATGTGTCTCTGGGTATGTTCACCACCAAAGACATCAAAATCGAGGTGCTGACCGATCCGGGCGTGCCCGGCGTGACCTGCCACATGTCCAACATAGTGGCCGATCTGGACCTGGCCGATCCCTCCGACATGTCGATCAGCTGCCGTCAGACCGGCGAAATTACCGCCGCCATGATCGCCGCCATCGATACCTCCAAGAGCGGCGAAATCGTGTTCAAGAAATCGAAGAGTATTTTTCTCAAGAGCCTGAAGATCCGTCGCATCTATGACGACCAAAGCCAGTCATTGCTATATGTTGCCTACAGCACCAAGGAAACCAGCGGCAGCTACAAACATTCCATGTCCACCGTGCCGCTGTGGGGCACCCTGGCTTATCAGGCACCAGCCCAACCGTAATACCTATTACATTGAGTATTTGATCAGACACTAGACCGGTGTGCCAAAGGCAATACAGCCGCAATCGTTTGTTCTATTTTGCTTCACGGTAAAGGTCGAACGAAGGGTTCACTCCACCGACACGCTAAACCGCATCCCTGCGACGCTCAGCACATGACGTCCGACCGCCAAGGATGGCGGGAGTGTCAGCATTGCAGGAGCCTTTGTTGACCTGTCATGTGATGGTCGCTGGAGTAAAACCCTTCATCCGCCCCAATGCTCCGGAGTCGCCTGTGGAGCGACCTGCAGATAACTCTCTGGCATCAGGGAGGATAAAGGGATCTGCTCCGCCGACCCTTCGCGCCAGGGATGGCGCGGTGGAGCCCCCATGGATGGGTTCACGGCGAGTCGGTGGAGCTGGCCTTTTGTCCGGCCTTTGCAAAGTAACCGGACAGAACCGTTATTTAATCGGTTCGATATTGCCGCTCAGCTGCGGATCAACTGTTCACGCAATTCGTGAATGCGGTCGCGGGTCGCGGCGGCCTGTTCGAATTCCAGGTTGCGGGCGTGCTCGAGCATGGTTTTTTCCAGCGCGGTAATCTGTTTGTCCAACTCTTTGGCGGTCGGCAGATGTTCGGGTAACGGCGTTTTGTCCTTGGCACGCTTGGAGCCGACTCGCTTTGTGCCGTCCAGATCCATCACGTCGGTCACGCCCTTGACCAGCCCCTTGGGCACGATGCCGTGCTCTTCGTTGAACTGCTGCTGCACTTCGCGGCGGCGCTCGGTTTCACTCATGGCGGCGGCCATCGAGCGGGTAATGCGGTCGGCGTACAGAATGGCCTTACCGTTGAGGTTACGGGCCGCCCGGCCTATGGTCTGAATAAGCGAGCGTTCCGAGCGCAGAAAGCCTTCCTTGTCCGCATCCAGAATCGCCACCAGAGACACTTCCGGCATGTCCAGCCCTTCACGCAGCAGGTTGATGCCCACCAATACGTCGAACTTGCCCAGGCGCAGATCACGAATGATCTCCATGCGCTCCACGGTGTCGATATCCGAATGCAGGTAACGCACCTGAAGGCCGTGATCGTTCAGGTATTCGGTCAGATCTTCGGCCATGCGTTTGGTGAGGGTGGTCACCAGCACCCGTTCGTTTTGCGCGATACGCAGCCGCGCTTCAGACAAGACGTCGTCCACCTGGCTGGCCACCGGCCGCACTTCCAGCACCGGATCGAGCAGCCCGGTGGGGCGCACCACCTGCTCGGCCACATCATCACCGGACTTGTCCAGTTCATAAGGCCCGGGGGTCGCCGATACAAACACCGTTTGCGGCATCAGTGCCTCGAACTCCTCGAAACGCATGGGGCGGTTATCCAGCGCCGAGGGCAGGCGAAAGCCGTATTCCACCAGGGTTTCCTTGCGCGAACGGTCGCCTTTATACATGCCGCCAATCTGCGGCACAGTGACGTGGGATTCATCGATGATCAGCAGGCCGTCACCGGGCAGGTAATCGAACAGCGTGGGCGGTGCCTCGCCTTCGCCCCGGCCCGACAGGTAACGGGAGTAGTTTTCGATGCCCGAACAATAGCCCAGCTCCTGAATCATCTCGATATCGAACTGGGTGCGCTGGCTGATGCGCTGCTCTTCCAGCAGCTTGTTGGCCGACAGCAGCTGCGCCTTGCGCGCCTGCAACTCCACCTTGATATGCTCGATGGCACCGAGCAGCTTTTCTCGCGGGGTCACGTAGTGGGTCTTGGGGTAAATGGTAAAGCGCGCCAGGGTCTGGGATTGTGCGCCGGTCAGGGGGTCGAACAGGCTGATGCGCTCGATTTCGTCATCGAACAGTTCGACCCGCACCGCCTGGTTATCCGACTCGGCCGGAAAGATATCGATCACCTCCCCCCGCACCCGAAAGGTACCGCGCTGAAAACCGGCGTCGTTGCGGGTATATTGCAGCTCCGCCAGCCGGCGCAGCATGTCGCGCTGGTTCAGCATATCGCCCACCCGCAGGTGCAGCATCATGCTCAGGTAAGACTGGGGGTCGCCCAGGCCGTAGATGGCCGATACCGAGGCCACGATAATCACGTCGCGCCGCTCCATCAGCGCCTTGGTGGCCGACAGCCGCATCTGCTCGATGTGATCGTTGATGGAGGCGTCTTTCTCGATAAAGGTATCGGTCGTCGGCACATAGGCTTCCGGCTGATAGTAGTCGTAGTAGGAAACGAAGTACTCGACCGCGTTATGAGGAAAGAATTCCTTCATCTCGCCATAAAGCTGGGCGGCCAGGGTCTTGTTGGGCGCCAGTATCATGGTGGGCCGGTTCAGCTCGGCAATGACATTGGCCACGGTGAAGGTCTTGCCCGAGCCGGTGACCCCCAGCAGGGTCTGATGAGCCAGGCCGGCATCGATCCCCTCCAGCAGTTGCGCAATCGCCGTCGGCTGATCACCTCCGGGCTGATATTCGCTGACCAGTTGGAAATCTTTGCTCATCACCTACTCTCCTCTTGATTCGACCCCCAGTTTACCCCCGGTGAAGCGCTGAATTTAAGCAAAAACTGCCGCTACTGTCTTAAGGGTCAAAATTCGTATTTTATCCTTGACCCGCCTGCTATGGCTGCGTATTATCTGCGGCCTCTTCACGAGATTCCCCCTTAGTTCAGTTGGTAGAACGCCGGACTGTTAATCCGTATGTCGCTGGTTCGAGTCCAGCAGGGGGAGCCAAATTTCGCACTACCTCTCTTGACTTATCCACTAGAAGCACTCTGCCTTCGCCAAGAAACCCACAATTTGTGCCTTTACTCTAATGTCGCTGTTATCGTTCAGATATCGAGCGAAATTTTGTCGTGACTTTTTCAAGATATTGTTTTTTAAGTATTTATTTTCTGGTTAAAAAAATAGCTGTTTATCCGAGAGGCCTGCCCTGTCTGGCTTTGCACCGGTTGTATGATGGTAATCCACAACCTTATCCACAGAAATGGTGGATAAGTGCAGCCAAGCCGGTTGCCACAAGGCTCAGGCGCTCTGTGCATAACATTGAGGGCCAGCCCGACCGTTGGGCACACACTTGACAGCGCGAAAAACACTCCCCCGGCACCGAAATACCGCCGTCGACTAATTACAGTTAACTGCCGTCGAGTGGCATGTCTGAGCCGACTTAAGCTGTTTTTTCACGTTGTTTGCATCGCTTATACGCTGAAATAATAAAAACGGGGCCGACTTGCGCCGCTCCCGCTTGAAATATCGCGAGGTCATCGTGTTGCTACGCTAGTGTGCTGTGCCATCAGCACATTGAGCGTGGCGGCCAGTGCGTCCGCCCGGGGCCCCGACCAATTGCAGGTTTTGCTTACCCAGCCGGATCACCTCGCTCCCCCCCGGCGTCATCAACCGGCGTGGTCTCGTCTCCCAGGGGCCGCAGCGTGAATAGCCGAATGGCGAAATAGAAGGTCACGAAATAAACCACGCCAAACGCCACGCCGATGGCCACCAGCGTCCAGGGCCGGGTAGCCAGATCCCAGTTCAGTATCAGGTCGAACAGCCCGGCGGAAAAACCAAAACCATGCAGCACGCCGAACAGGTTGGTCACCAGCAGCGCCAGCCCGGTCAGCAATATGTGCAACACATAAAGCAACGGCGCCATAAACAGTAAAAAGAATTCCAGTGGTTCGGTAATGCCGGTCAGCATGGCGGTTATCGCCAATGACAACAGCAGGCCGCCCACCTGGGCACGCTGTCCTTTGGGGGCAGCCAGGGTCATGGCCAGCGCCCCTGTCGGCAGACCGAAGAGGATGACCGGGTAAAAGCCGGCCATAAAGACCCCGGCGCCAGGGTCGCCGGCAAAGAAGCGGTGCAGATCACCCCGGGTTATCTCGGTGGCCAGCCCGGTGATCACGCCGCCATCCACGCCCGGCACCGGGCCGCCCACCGCCAGCGTCTGCACCAGTGCCGGGTCCAGACACAACTGCTGTACTTTATCCGCCGCTTCATAACTCAACTGCAGACAGGCGCCAAAATCAAACCAGATATGGCTGCTCAGCACCTGATGCAACCCCAGTGGTGTCAACACACGATTAAGCACCCCGTAGAGAAACGGGCCAAAGGATCCCAGGGCCGGAAGGCCCGCTGCGATACTATCAGCCGTCTGCTGCAGCAGCGGCCAGACAAGGCCCATGATAAAGGCCGCCAGCAAGGCAAAGAGTCCGGTCATGATGGGCACCAGCCGCTTGCCGCCGAAGCAGGCCAGAAAGCCGGGCAGCCGCACGCGATGAAAGCGGTTATCGCTGTGACCGGCAATGATGCCGGCGATAATGCCGCCGAGAAAAGACAAGTCGATGTCGCCGTTGATGGCGCTGGCCGCACCGGTCAGCACCAGGTAGCCCACGGCGCCGGCCAGGGCGGCGGCCCCGGCGTGGTGTCGAGTCAGGCCCACCGCAATTCCCAGACAAAACAACAACGGCAGTTGATTGAAAATGGCCGCCCCCGCCTCGGCCATCAAGGCGATGCCCAGCAAATCTGGCTGGCCCAGGCGCAGCAGTAAGGCCGCAACGGGCAGCGTGGCCAAAGGTAACATCAACGCCTTGCCCAGCTTCTGAAAGTATCCCAGCACCTTCACGGCAGATCTCCTTATGCAATATGGAACACCCCGGCACGGCCCATGCCGGCCAGCGTCTTGCTTAGGTCGCCATTCGAAATATGGTAGGCTTTCGGCATATCATCACGAGAAGCCGGCCATGCGTTTAATCCCTTTCGCCAGTGCAAACCAGGTCAGCCGCTGGGCTGCCCATTACCTTGCCAAGCGCATCAATGCCTTTGCGCCCGACGCTCGACGTCCCTTCGTGCTCGGGCTGCCCACCGGCAGCACACCGCTGGCCACCTATCATGAACTGGTTGCTTTGCATCGGGCGGGAAAGCTCAGTTTTCGTCATGTGGTTACCTTCAATATGGACGAATACGTCGGATTACCGCCAGAACATCCACAAAGCTATCACCACTTTATGTACCAAAACCTGTTCCGGCATCTGGATATCAAGCCGGAACATATTCATATTCCCGACGGCATGGCCGACGATCCGGAGGCCGAGTGCCGCCGCTATGAAGCGGCCATTCGCCACTTTGGCCCTGTTCATCTGTTCATGGGGGGCGTGGGCAGCAACGGGCATATCGCTTTCAATGAGCCCATGTCATCTTTCGACTCACGCACTCATATCAGCACCCTGAGCGAGATCACCCGGCAGGACAACGCCCGCTTTTTCAACCAGGATCCGCAACAGGTACCGACTCGGGCGCTGACCGTTGGCCTGGGAACCCTACGGGAAGCGGAACAGGTCATGTTGCTGGTGACCGGCCAACACAAGGCGCAGGCACTGCAGGCGGCACTGGAAGGCGATGTCAGCCCCTTGTGGCCGATATCCTCGCTGCGGCGGCATAAAGACTGCCTGCTGGTATGCGATACCGATGCCACTCGGGATCTCTCGGCATCCTCTCTCGATGCGGCCTCGCCAATCGCCGCCAACGCGCTCATTCAGTCAGCTACGGAGTAACCGATGTTTGCCCTGACCCATAGCACCCTGTTTGACGGCGAGCGCCTGCTCGAGCGCCAGGCGGTGGTGATCGAACAAGACCGAATTGTCGCCATTCAGCCCGAAGCCAGCCTTGGTGCCGAACTGCCCCGTCACTCCTTGAACGGTGCCCTGCTGAGCGCCGGTTTCATCGACCTGCAGCTCAACGGCTGTGGCGGCGTCATGTTCAATAACGACATCAGCACTCGAACGCTGGATACCATGCACAGAACCAATCTAGGGTCTGGCACCACCAGCTTTCTGCCCACGCTGATCACCTCCCCCGACCGGGATATGCAGCAGGCGGTCGCGGTCACTCAAGACTACATGGCCCGGCATCAACATCGGGTATTGGGGCTGCATCTGGAAGGCCCCTACACCAACCTCGAGCGCAAGGGCATTCATCCGGCGGCGCAGATACGCCAGCTGGATGAGCCGATGCTGGAATTTTTGTGTCGGCATGCCGCCGTGATTGCCAAAATTACCCTGGCGCCCGAATGCAACCACCCCGCCCATATTCGCCGCCTGAAGGCCGCCGGCATTATGGTCGCCATGGGCCATACCGCCGCCACTTATGATGAAGCCATGGCCGGCTTTGACGCCGGGGTCGGCTTTGCCACTCACCTTTACAACGCCATGCCCCCCACCCTCAACGGCCGGTCACCCGGGGCCGTGGGGGCCGTGTTCGACAGCGAAACCGTATACGCGGGCATTATCGTCGATGGGGTGCATGTGCATGATGCCAATGTGCGACTGGCACACAAGGTACTGGGCCAGCGCCTGTGTCTGGTGACCGACGCCACCGCCGCGGCCGGTGCCGGACCCGAGCTGACCCGGTTCAATTTTTGCGGCACCCCGGTTCTGGTGCGCGATGGCCGTTGTGTGGACGAGCATGGTACACTCGGCGGCTCGGCGCTGACCATGATTGCCGGGGTCAAAAACCTGGTTGAACGGGTCGGCCTGCCGCTGGAAGAAGCGCTCTGCATGGCCAGCCTCTATCCGGCCCGGGCGCTGGGGCTCGACCATGAGCTCGGCGCCATTGCCGTCGGCAAGGTCGCCAATCTGGTGGTGCTGAGCCACCGGCTGGACGTCAAGGCCACCCTGGTCAACGGCCGCTTCAGCACCTGACGTTATCACCGATTATTGAGTCAACAAGATGAACAAACTGGTATACAGCACCGATCCCGACTGGCAGGCCGAGCAGGACAAATCCGCCGCCGGCCCCGGTCTTTTCCCCGACGATGGTACCGTCCGCTTGCGCCGCGAAACCAAGGGCCGCAAGGGTGCCGGCGTTATTTGCGTGTACGGCGTACCCACCGAGCAGGTCGGCACCCTGGCCAAGCAGCTGAAGAAACAGCTGGGCACCGGTGGCGCGGTGAAGAAAGGCGTCATCGAAATTCAGGGCGACCGGCTGGAGCAGGTCATGACGCTATTGGTCAAGGCCGGTTTGCCGGTGAAAAAAGTCGGTGGCTAAGGCTTCGTTGTGAGGGTGAGGGGTGAGGGGTGAGGGGTGAGGTGTGAGAAACAGGTTAGCGATCAGCCTTGAACTTGCCGTTCAAATCACTACAATACGCGGCTCCTGCACAAGGGGGAGTAGTCTCTCGACAGTGAGTGTCGAGACGGTCGTCAACATAATTGGTGCGAATCACCATGGTGGCCGTGACCCGACTATCTTGTTGATAAGTTGTTAACAAGACATCCGTGGTTTGACGAGACCTTTGACAGGCTGATGCCGATACCGGGGACGGGCGGCATGGCCTGCTCATTGGTTGATCATCACTCGTCCCCCGGTAACTACCTTGGAAGCACTGACCACTTCGACCTTCGCGGTCGCCATCGCCGAAATCGGTGACAAAACCCAACTGCTCGCCCTGGTGCTGAGCTGTCGTTTCAGAAAGCCCCTGCCCATTATTGTCGGTATTCTCGCCGCGACTCTGCTCAACCACGGCCTGGCCGGCTGGGTGGGTGTATGGGTGCAGCAATGGCTGAGTCCAGACTGGCTACGCTATCTGCTGGCCGGCTCTTTCTTCATCATGGCGTGCTGGATGCTGATCCCCGACAAGCTGGACGATGAAGACGGCACGCTGCGCCGCTACGGGCCCTTTATCACCACCTTTGTGCTGTTTTTTCTGGCGGAAATGGGCGACAAGACCCAACTTGCCACCGTGCTGCTGGCCGCCCGTTTCGTGGAAGACTATTGGCTGGTGGTGGCTGGTACTACCCTCGGCATGATGGCCGCCAACGTACCCGTGGTACTGATTGGCAAGAAAGGCGCCGAGCGTATTCCGATGAAGTGGATTCACGGCGTCAGCGCCCTGCTCTTTCTGATACTGGGCATCACCACCCTGTGGTGGTAATACCAACCTGCATAAAGGTCTGATCTTTTTCAAACTCGAACTCAGAGACAACACAGCCGCCTCCCTCGACACGCCATAAAGGAGGACAAAGGGATCTGCTCCGCCGACCATCCGCACCACGGATGGTGCGGCTGAGCCCCCAAGGATGGGTTTACGGCGAGTCGGCGGAGCGGACCGTTTGTCTTGCCTTTGCAGAGCAACCAAATAGATCAGTGATTTAATCTGCTTGGTATAAATCGCTCATTGCGCCTTTAACAGGCTGGTGGCCACGGCCTGCAGCTGTTTCAATAACGCCTGCCGGGCCGGTATTGGCGTTTCGCCGGCCCGATGCAGCACATAGAGTGATACGGTCAGGTTTGGCTCCAGTGGCCGGGCCTGCACCTCCCCGCTTGCCGCCATCAGCGCGGTAAAGGGGTCGACCAGCGCCACTCCCTGACCGGCCGCCACCATCTGGCGCGCCAGCTGATAGGTTTGTACTCGAGTGTGAATCCGCACCGGCGGATCCAGCTCCTGAGTATGGCTGTGCAGCAAGCCACCCAGGCCGTCCCGGCTATCGAGACCAATCAGCCTGACCCCCGCCAGACGTTGCAGCCGAATGGGTTCACGACATTGCGCCTCGGTCCAGCTACCGGCAGGGGCAATCACCATCATCCGTCCCTGCGCCAGCATCTCCACCTGCAAACCGGGGTGCTTCACCCGCTGCAGCGTCAACCCCAGATCCGCTTCGCGCAGCAACAGCGCCTGAGTCATTTCTTTGGTGTGCTGGGTGGCCAGTTCACATTCGGTATCGGGATAACCTTCACGCCAGCGCCCCAGCGCTTGAGGCAGCAAACTCTGCGCCAGCGTCGGCGTACACATCAGCCGCAGTGCGCAGGCATTGCCGCGGCGCAGATTACCCGCCAGCCGGCGAAGGTTCTGCAGATCGGACGACAATTGCTCGGCGGGCTGTTGCAGGATCAACGCCTCTGTGGTGGGCAGCAACTTGCCACGCACCCGGCGAAACAAGGCAAACCCCAGTTGTTGCTCGGCCTGCTGCAGGCGCTTGCTGGCGGCGGGTTGGGAAATATGCAGCAACTCGGCTGCCGCCGTCAGGCTGCCGGTTTGCAGCACGGCCTGAAACAACTCGATATGGCGTAGACGCATAATATAGACTCTTTTGGATACACATCATAACCAAAGGTTATGACCTGCCCTTATCTTTTCATTGTTCGGCCGAGGCGGCAATGCCTATGCTGAAGCGATTGAGTTTAAAGGGAATCAGTCATGCGAGTCGCGATTATCGGTGGTGGGGTGATTGGGTTGACCACCGCCTATGCCCTGGTCAAAAAAGGGGTTCAGGTCGAGCTGTTCGAGCAACGAGATACGGTTGCCATGGAAACCAGTTTTGCCAATGGCGGTCAGCTGAGCTATCGCTACGTGGCACCCTTGGCCGATGCCGGCGTGCCGCTGCAGGCACTGGGCTGGATGCTGAAAAAAGACGCTCCGCTGCGTTTTCAGCCACGCATGAACCCCGATCAATGGCGCTGGTGCCTGCGCTTTTTGCTGGCCTGTCGCCGCAGCGTCAATCGGTCCAATGGCGCCCACCTGCTGCGACTGGCACTGCATAGCCAGCAGATATTGACTGACTGGCGCGAGCAGGACGGTCTGAACGACTTCGCCTGGCGTGCCAATGGCAAGCTGGTCATTTATCGCGATGGCGCCAGCTTCAAGAAAGCCGCCGCTGGCGTCGATGCCGGCTCACCGCAACGGGTGCTGAATGCCGCACAATGCATCGAGGCCGAGCCGGCACTGGCCAGCCTGGCCGCTCAGTTACGGGGTGGTATTTTTTCGCCCGGCGACGAAGTGGGTGATTGCCACCGCTTCTGCCAACAGCTGTTGCGGCGCCTGCGCGGGCATGCCAACTTCACCCTGCATACCGGACAAACCGTGAACAAGCTGCGGCTCGAACGCGGGCAGGTCAGAGCCTTGTCGCTGACCCAGGGCGAGGTGACAGTCGACCATCTGGTGGTGGCCGCCGGCATTGGCAGCGCCGCCCTGCTGCGGCCGTTGGGGCTGAAGCTGCCGCTTTACCCCCTGAAGGGCTACAGCCTGACCCTGCCCGTGACCGACTACGCCACAGTGCCGCAGACCAATGTCACCGACTACGATCGCAAAATCGTCTATGCCCGCCTGGAGGATCAGCTGCGCGTCGCCGCCATGGTGGATATTGGCGACTGGAACACCGAACTCGATGCCCGCCGCATTGCCTCGTTGCGCCGGCAGGCTCAGGCCTGCTTTCCGCACGCCGGCGACTATCAAACGGCCACCGCCTGGGCCGGATTGCGCCCCGCCACCCCCGAGGGCACACCACTCATAGGACGCAGCGGCATCAACAATCTGTGGCTGAATGTTGGCCATGGCAGCCTGGGCTTTACGCTGGCCTGCGGCAGCGCTGCTACACTGGCTAATCTAATCGATAATGAGCCTGCCGCTATTTCTCTGGCGGGTTTGCAACGGGTGTCCTGATGTATTCGCCTGCTTTTATTAGCATTTAACGGCGTATTACATTACCGTGAATGCCTCATATGGATACACATGGAAAAATGTGTTAATCATAAGAAAATGAAGATGTTATTTGGAATAATAGCCTGAGGAAAATCAATATGGATATGCAAAATCGTAACGTCTCCAAGCTGTTTGCCGGCGCAGTAACCGCCCTGCTGTTCAGCAGCCAGGTCAGCGCCGACACGCGCTACGTGACCATAGGTACCGGCGGTCAGACCGGGGTATATTATACCGCCGGCCAGTCGGTGTGTCGTTTTCTCAACCGCGGTGCCGAAGAGCATGACATAAAATGTAATGCCCCCTCATCGGCAGGCAGTGTCGGCAATATCGTCTCGCTGCAAAACGGTGACTACGACTTCGGCTTTATTCAGTCCGATCACCAATTCAAGGCACTGGAAGGTCAGGCTCCCTTCGACAAGAAACCGGTTGCCAATCTACGCGCCGTTTTATCGCTGCAAAGTGAAATTCTCACCGTGGTGGTGCGCAACGACAGTGACATCGACAGCATCGGGGATCTTAATGGCAAGCGCGTCAACATCGGTGTTCCCGGCTCCGGCAGCCGCGATACCTTCGATGAACTGATGCAGGCCAGCGGCTGGACCAAAGACAGCTTTTCTCTCGCCGCCGAGCTGAAGCCGGCTGAAATGGCCGCCGCCTTGGGCGACAACAACCTGGATGCCATCACCTATGTAGTGGGTCACCCCAGTGGCGCCATTCAGGAAGCGCTGACCACCGCCGATGCCAAGCTGATCCCGGTAGAAGGAGCCGGTGTCGACACCCTGCTGGAGAAGGCCAGCTACTTCACCCGCGCCAACATTCCCGCCGGCCTCTATCCGGGGGTTGATCAGCCGATTCCTTCCATCGGCGGCAAGGCGGTGCTGGCCACTACGGCAGAAACCGATGCAGACGTGGTCTATCAGCTGGTCAAGTCCGTGTTCGACAACCTGGAGCGTTTCAAGCGTCTGCACCCCGCCTTTGCCGATCTGAAGGCCGAAGACATGATCAGTGCCGGCATTACCGCGCCGCTGCATGAAGGCGCCGCGCGTTTCTACAAGGAAAAAGGCTGGCTGTAACCGTCTGCCGGCAATGCGGTAAGCCGTGAGATATCCGTCACCGGACTCACTGTCTGACATCGGTATTTGCTGGCAACCAAACCTCTCCCGTCATCACGGGAGAGGTTTTCTCCTTTCTGTTGCACCATCAAAATAGGTATCCCCTATGTCAGAAAAACACTTGTCCGCAGAGGAGCTGATCGCCCAGGATGTCGGTGCGCGCACGCCCGATGGCATCATGGCCAGGGTGATTGCCGGGCTGGCCCTGTGCTGGTCACTGTTTCAGCTCTGGATCGCGTCCCCCTTGCCTTTCATTTTCGGCTTTGGCGTACTCAACAACACCGAAACCCGCTCCATTCACCTCGCCTTCGCCCTGCTGCTGGCGTTTCTGGTGTTTCCCGCCTTCAATAAATCGCCGCGCAACCGGGTGCCGCTGCTCGATATCGTGCTCGGCCTGGTTGCCGCCGCCGCCGCCGCCTACCTGTTTGTGTTTTATCAGGATTTGTCCCAGCGTCCGGGCAGTCTCACCACCGCCGATCTGGTCACCGCCTGTGTCGGCATGACGCTGCTGCTGGAGGCCACTCGCCGGGCGCTGGGGCCGCCGCTGGCGATCATCGCCCTGGTTTTTCTGGCCTACAGCCTGGCCGGTCCTTACATGCCGAGCCTGCTGGCCCACCGCGGGGTCAGCTTCAGCGCCCTGGCCAACCACCAGTGGATTACCACCGAAGGGGTGTTCGGCATCGCCCTCGGTGTGTCCACCAGCTTCGTGTTTCTGTTCGTGCTGTTCGGTGCCCTGCTCGAGCGGGCCGGTGCCGGCCATTACTTCATTCAGCTGGCCTTCAGCCTGCTCGGCCACCTGCGCGGCGGCCCGGCCAAGGCGGCGGTGGTCGCCTCCGGGCTGACCGGGATGATCTCCGGCTCTTCCATCGCCAACGTGGTCACCACCGGCACCTTTACCATTCCCATGATGAAGCGCACCGGCTTCTCGGCCGAAAAGGCCGGCGCGGTCGAAGTGGCCTCTTCGGTCAACGGCCAGATCATGCCGCCCGTGATGGGCGCGGCGGCCTTTTTGATGGTCGAATACATCGGCATGCCCTATGTAGAAATCATCAAGCACGCCTTTCTGCCGGCGGCCATCTCCTATATCGCACTGCTGTACATCGTTCATCTCGAGTCGCTCAAGCTCGGCCTGCAGCCCATCGGTGGCCACCAGCCCAAGTCCTGGCTGCGCCGCCTGACCGGCTTTGCCTTTGGCGCCACTCTGATCAGCGGCCTGTCACTGGCCGTCTACTATGGTCTTGGCTGGCTCAAGCCGGTGCTGGGTGATTATGTGCTGGAAGGCGTGGGCGTGTTGCTGGCACTGGCCTATCTGGGCCTGCTGAAAATTGCCGCCAGCGTTGCGCCGCTGGAGCCGGAAGATCCAAATGCGCCGCTAGACGCCCTGCCGCAAACCCGCGCCGTGCTGTTGTCCGGCCTGCATTTTCTGCTGCCGGTGGTGGTGCTGGTCTGGTGTTTGATGGTCGAGCGTCTGTCGCCCGGGTTGTCCGCCTTCTGGGGCAGCATGATGCTGGTGGTGATACTGCTGACTCAGCGTCCGCTGCTGAGCTGGATGCGCACCGACGGTCTGCACGAGCACGGTACCTTTATGGACGGCGTTATCGATCTGCGTGAAGGCCTGCTGGCCGGTGCGCGCAACATGATCGGCATCGGTATCGCCACCGCCGCCGCCGGGCTTATCGTCGGTGCTGTGTCGCAAACCGGGGTCGGACTGGTACTGGCCGATCTGGTCGAGCTGCTGTCGATGGGCAATCTGCTGTTGATGCTGATGTTCATCGCGGTATTCAGCCTGATACTCGGCATGGGCCTGCCGACCACCGCCAACTACATAGTGGTGTCGAGCCTGCTGGCACCGGTGGTGGTGACCCTGGGTCAGCAAAACGGCCTGATAGTGCCGCTGATTGCGGTACATCTGTTCGTGTTCTACTTCGGCATCATGGCCGACGTCACTCCCCCGGTGGGGCTGGCCTCGTTTGCCGCGGCGGCCGTGTCCAAGGGCGATCCCATCAAGACCGGTGTCACCGCTTTCTATTACAGTCTGCGTACCGCCGCCCTGCCCTTCCTGTTCATCTTCAACACGGATCTGCTGCTGATTGATGTGAGTTTCTGGCACGGGGTGGTTATCTTCGTGATCTCGACCGCCGCCATGCTGATCTTCGCCGCCGGTACCCAGGGCTTTTTCCTGGTGCGCAGCCGCTGGTACGAAGGAATTCTGCTGCTGCTGGTGGCCTTTACCCTGTTCCGTCCGGGTTTCTGGATGGACATGCTGCACGACCCCTATCGCGAGGTGTCGCCGGCGCAATTTGAGCAGGTAATCGGTCAGGTTGATGCCGAGAGCAAGCTGCGTCTGCGCATACTCGGGGTAGATGCGGTCGGCGACCCGCAGGAATTCAGCCTGTTACTGCCGGTACCGGCAGGCGACAGCGGTGAAGAGCGAATGCAGAAACTCGGGCTGATGCTGTATGAAGATGACGGCAAGGTACTGGTCGACAGCGTGGCCTTCGCCAGCCCCGCCGCCGATGCCGGTCTGGACTTCGACCAGCAAATTCTGGTGGTGCGTGCACCGACCGAACGCTGGCTCAAGGAGCTGATGTGGATTCCCGGCTTCCTGTTGCTCGGCCTGGTGGCCTGGCTGCAACGCCGCCGTCGTGAGCGTTTACCTGCCACGGCCAGCTGAAGTAGCCACCCCATAAAACCATCAAGCCCCGGCAGCCATGCCGGGGCTTTTTTATGAGCAGAAACAAAAATGGCCGACTGGGGAGCAAACCAACCGCTTGGTTGATTGGTTATTAATGAGTGCGCAAAGAGGCAACAGGGTTGCCTCTCCCGACACGCTTCAAGCACATCCATGTGACGCTCTACCGCTTCATCCCTGAAGCGGAAGGTCGGCTGAGGCAATCCCTGCCACCTCCTCCTTCTCTTCCGAGTTGCCTGCAGACGGTGCCAGCAGGCGAGTCGGCGAAGCGGGCCCTTTGTCCGATCGTACAGAGCAATAAAACCAATCGATTGTTTAAATTCGATTGGTTTTAAATTTATGGCTTGACGCTGGCGGCTGTTCCTCAGCCAAATACGTTGAAGCTGTCGGCGTTCAGCCACAGGTGCGCCAGTATGCTCGCCACGTAACCGAGGAAGATCACCGGTGCCCACTTGAGGTGACCGAAAAAGGTATACATGCCGCGGGCCTGGCCCATCAGCGCCACCCCGGCGGCCGAGCCGATAGACAGCAGGCTGCCGCCCACACCGGCGGTCAGGGTGATCAACAACCAGTTGCCGTGCGACATTTCAGGCTCCATGGTCAACACCGCAAACATCACCGGAATGTTATCCACCACCGCCGAAATCACACCGAGGGCGACGTTGGCATACACAGCATCCCAGCCGGTATAGAGCAGCTCCGACACCAGCGCCAGATAGCCCATGTAGCCCAGACCGCCGACACACATTACCACGCCGTAGAAAAACAGCAGCGTGTCCCACTCGGCCCGCGCCACCCGGTTGAAAACGTCGAAAGGCACCACGCTACCCAGCCGCTTGAGCGCTTCTTCATCGCCCCGCTTCTCGGCCATGACCCGCTTGCGCGCCAGCGATCCCGGCAGGGTGCGGCGCAGGTAGTAACCGAAAAACTGCAGGTAACCCAGGCCGGTCATCATGCCCAGTACCGGCGGCAGGTGCAGCAGGCTGTGGCAGGTCACGGCGGTGGCGATGGTCAGCAGGAACAACAGTACGATACGAATGGCACCGCGTTTCACCTCCACCTCTTCATAGAGGGCGGCGGGTTTGCGGTTCTCGATAAAGAAATGCATCACCGCTGCCGGCACCAGATAGTTGAGCAGGGCGGGAATGAACAGAATGAAGAATTCGTTGAACTTGACGATACCGGCCTGCCACACCATCAGGGTGGTGATATCGCCAAAGGGACTGAAGGCACCGCCGGCGTTGGCGGCAATCACGATATTGATACAGCACAGGTTGATGAAACGCTTGTCCCCTTCCGCCACCTTGACCACCACGGCACACATCAGCAGCGCCGTGGTCAGGTTATCGGCAATAGGAGAGATAAAGAAGGCCAGCAAGCCGGTCAGCCAGAACAGCGACTTGTAGCTGAAACCCTTGCGTATCATCCAGGCCCGCAGGGCATCAAACAGTCGGCGCTCTTCCATGGCATTGATGTAGGTCATCGCCACCAGCAGGAATAACAGCAGTTCGGAATACTCCAGCAGGTTATGCCGAAACGAGGCTTCGGTGACGCCGGGAATACCGTTGACCATGTAGGTCCAGCCAATACTAACCCAGATGATACCGGCGGCAATCAGCACCGGCTTGGACTTGCGCAGATGCAGATATTCTTCGCCCATCACCAGCAGATAGGCAATCACGAAGATAACCACGGCGAAGATGCCGACAGACGTACCGGTTAAGTCCAGCTGGCCTCCGGCCGCAAACACAGAGGTACTGAACAGCGCTGCCAGCCCCCCCAGAGTGAGTAAGCACAGTTTCCTTTGCATTGTTGTTCTCGCTTTTGTTGTTTTAGCTTTATTGTGGCTATAGTTACCGATTTTCCCCGCGCGAACGGGTAAAACCCTAAAAAGGTTAACATAAAGCCCCCGGCAAGGCAGGCCGCTTTATTGGCGCTCGCTCGCATTTTTCATATCAAAATGCGTCAGGATTAACACAGCGAAACCTGGCCTCCGCCACAACAAGGGGGTGTCGAATCAGACCCGAAAAGGCCCTTCCCCGTCGCATGCCGATGCGCTATAGACAGCCAAAAAGTAAATATTTAATCTTGTTTTTTGCATTAATTTTCACGATCATGGACTTATATTATCTTCCGTCATCAAAGGACAATCCGTGCGCGATACCGATGCCGCCCTGGTCAAGGCATTTCGTCAATCAAGCCCCTATGTCAATCTGCACCGGGGCTCCACCTTCGTGGTCATGCTCGGTGGCGAAGCCATCGATCAGGATAATTTCCCCAATATCATTACCGATATCGCGCTGCTGACCAGCCTCGGCATTCGGCTGGTTATCGTCTTTGGTGCCCGGCCGCAAATCGATCAGGGGCTGGAAGAAGCCGGTCTGGAAAATGTTTTTCACAAGCACACCCGGGTGACCGACGAGCACAGTTTTCGCATCATCAAAAATGTCTGTGGCGGCTTGCAGATGGACATCATGGCCCGACTGTCGATGGGGCTGATCAATACGCCCATGCAGAATGCCCGCATCAATGTGGTGACCGGCAACTTTGTGACCGCCCAGCCGCTGGGGGTCGATGACGGCGTGGACTATCAGCATTCCGGCCGGGTACGCCGCATTCATACCGACACCATTCATCACCAGCTGTCCAACGGCGCCACCGTATTGATCTCTCCCATCGGCTTTTCGGTGACCGGTGAAAGCTTCAATCTGTCGTCCGAAGAGCTGGCCCGACGGCTGGCCATCGAACTGAAGGCCACCAAGCTGATCGGGTTCTGCTCACAGCGCGGCGTGCTCGACGACGAAGGTGTGGCTATTCCGGAGCTGTTTCCCGAACAGGCCGAAGAGCATCTGCAGCGCCTTATGTCCGATGGCGACACCCTGTCCGGCACCGCCCGTTATCTGCGGGCCGCCATTTCCAGCTGTCGCGCCGGGGTGCCCCGCAGCCACCTGGTGAGCTACAAGGAAGACGGGGCCCTGATTCAGGAACTGTTCACCCGTGACGGTCTGGGTACCCAACTGGTCAGTCTGAGTGCCGAGCAGGCACGCCAGGCCCGTATCGACGATATCGGCGGTATCCTGGATTTGATCCGCCCGCTGGAAGAAGAAGGTATTCTGGTGCGTCGCTCCCGGGAGCAACTGGAAATGGAAGTCGATCAGTTCACCATCATCGAGAAAGACGGTGCCATCATCGGCTGTGCCGCCCTCTATCCTTTTCCGGAGGAGGCGATGGCCGAGATGGCCTGTGTCGCCATTCATCCCGATTATCGCCGGGGCAGCCGGGGCGATATGCTGTTGCAGAAGGTGGAAGAGCAGGCCAAGAAGCGCGGCATGAGCCGGCTGTTTATTCTGACCACCCGTTCCATTCACTGGTTTCGGGAGCGCGGCTTCGAGCCGGTGGATGTCAGCGCCCTGCCGATGGGCAAGCAGGCACTCTACAACTTCCAGCGGCGTTCCAAGATCATGATGAAAGATCTGCTATAACATCGATATAGCCCGGTTTTGGCCACTTAATTATTGACAGCGACAGACAGAGTCAGTACTTATATGGCAGCCCGCATGTCGGGCAAGAAGAGGCGCGTTATTCAGGCAGCCGGCAGGAGGAGCTCCCACTCCCCAGATCGCCGGTCAGGGGAGATAACGCCGAGAGGATGATGCGGGGCAGCGTATCATCCTCGGCTACGAAGGCTGAATCCTTCGGGTTGTCACCTGTGGGTGGCGTGCTTCTAAGTGACCTTTCCCGTCTCTGCAGCCGTTTCCCCGTTACTTATCATATACATATATCAAGGAGCTGCACTTGAGTCAGTTAACCGTTGCCAAATTTGGTGGAACCAGCGTCGCCGATGCCGAGGCCATGAGCCGTTGCGCCGCCATTCTTGAACAGAATCCCGATACCCGCCTGGCGGTACTGAGCGCCAGTTCCGGCGTCACCAACCTGCTGGTGGCCCTGGCCTCGGGCGAACAACAGCCCGAGGTTCGCGCCACCCTGCTGCAACAGTTGACCGATATTCAGCAAGGCATTCTCGACAGCCTGGACAAGCCCGACATGCTGACCCGCCATATCGAGGATATTCTGGTTCATATCAAGGAGCTGGCCGACAGCGCCGCCATCAGCCCGACCAAGGCACTGCACGATGAAATCGTGGCCCAGGGCGAGCTGATGTCTACTAAGCTGTTTGTCGAGCTGTTGCGCCACCGCGGCACTCCGGCGGTATGGTTTGATGTACGCAAAGTGATGCGTACCGACGATCGTTTCAGCCGGGCCGCCCCGGATCTGGCCACCCTGCGTGCCGAAGTGGAAAAGGAACTCACACCGCTGTGCGACAACCAGCTGGTGGTGACCCAGGGCTTTATCGGCGCCGCTCAGGACGGTCGCACCACCACCCTGGGTCGGGGCGGCAGCGATTTTTCCGCCGCCCTGCTGGCCGAGGCGCTGGACGCCATCGCCGTGCAAATCTGGACCGATGTGCCCGGTATCTACACCACGGATCCGCGCCTGGTGAGTGACGCCCGCGCCATTCCCGAAATCAGCTTCAGCGAAGCCTCCGAAATGGCGACCTTCGGTGCCAAGGTCCTGCACCCGGCTACCCTGCAACCGGCGGTACGCAAGCAGATTCCGGTGTTTGTCGGCTCCAGCAAGGCGCCGGAAGCGGGTGGCACCTGGATTCGCAACAGCACCCCCAGCCAGCCGCTGTTCCGCGCCCTGGCCCTGCGTCGCAATCAGGTGTTGCTGACCCTGACCAACCAGAGCATGTTTCAGGTGCACGGATTTCTGGCCGAGGTGTTCGGCATTCTGGCCAAGCACAAGATTTCGGTCGACCTGATCACCACCTCCGAGATCAGCGTGTCACTGACCCTGGACGCCGGCGCCGAGCTGCTGACCGAGGAAGTGCAGGCCGAACTCGGCAAGCATTGTCACCTCAAGGTCGAACAGGGCCTGGCATTGGTGGCGCTGATCGGCAACCGCATGAGCGAAGTCAACGGCACCGGCACGCGCGTGTTTCAGGCGCTGGAAAACGTCAACATTCGCATGATCTGCTATGGTGCCAGCCCGCACAACCTGTGCTTCCTGGTACAGGAAGACAGCGCCGATCAGGTGATTATCGACCTGCACCGGGAACTGCTGCCGGCATAACCGCCGTTCGCTTCACTCTACCCTAAGGCCTAACACCGTTCAGTTAACGGGATCGATTGGCTTTCAAACCGACCTTCTGCGCCAGGGATGGCGTAGCAGAGCCCCCAGGGATGGGTTTACGGCGTGTCGGTGGGAAGTCAATTGATTCCGTTTTACGCTTAACTGACTGGTGTTAGCCCTAAGGCCCGGTTTTCCGGGCCTTTTCAATTCACTCCCCAGGCCACCAGCAAACCGCCCAGCAACGACGCCGCCATGGCCAGCGCAACCCGTCGCCCCAGGGCGCGGTCGCCCAGGGTCAGCGCCATCGCCGTTTTCACCAGGTTGTTAACCGAGGCCGCCAGCACGATGCCGAGTACCGCGGTGCCATGATCGATACCCGTGAGTGACATTCGGCTCAGCGACAGGGTAATGGCATCCACATCGGTCACCCCAGAGGCCAGCGCCAGCAACAGGATACCGGCGTTCCCCAGCAGCGCTTTCAACCATTCGCCGAGCAGCATGATCACCAGAATCAGCCCCCCGAAGAAAAACGCCGCCTTGAGATCGAGTGGATTCATGTCGAGGCTGGGCTGATCCACCAGCTTACTGCCCCGGTGCCGATACCAGATCATCGCCGCCGGACCATACAGCAACAGGGTCATCACCAGCACCGGCAGCCACAGCGTGGCCAGCAACGCCGGGTTGATCAGCGCGCAATACACCAGAATACGGGGAAACATGGTGCCGCAGGCCAGCAGAATACCGGCGGCCAGCAGCGGGGCCAGCACCGGCGAGGTGCGCGACAGCCGGGCATAATGCAGGGTCAGCGCCGTGGAGGAAGTGAGGCCGGCAAACAGGCTGGTAAAGAAGATACCCCTTTCGGTGCCTCCCAGCCGGATGGCAAAATAGCCGAGAAAAGAAATGGAGGCGATCAGCACCACCATCCACCAGATTTCAAAAGGGTTGATAGCGCCGCCCGGCCCCATGGCCCGGTTGGGCAACAAGGGCAGCATCACCACCGAAATCAGCAACAGCTTGAGTCCCGCATCCAGTTCATGCTCTTGCAGTTTTTGCAGCAGACCGTGAATTTCGCGCTTGTTGTCCAGAATAAAGGCGGTGATCACCGCCGCGGTAGCGGCAATGGCCGGGTCATCGAGCAGCGCCAGGGCCCCGAAGCAGAAGGTGAGCACCAGCCCCATGCTGCCGGTGATGCTGTAGTCGGCCAGATCCCGGCTGCGCGCCCGGTAGGCCACCAGCGTCAATGCCATCATTCCCAGCAGGCCGACGCCAATCAACCACTGACCAACATGAGTACCGAGCAAGGCCACCAGGCCGCCAAACAGACCGACCAGCGCGTGGGTGCGTATGCCCGCCACCCGTTGCCCGGTCTGACTGTCCCGGCTTTGCCAGCCGCGCTGAATGCCGATAAGGGTGCCCAGCAACAAGGCCAGGCCCAGCCGAATCAAGGTGGCGTGGCCAGACAGAAATTCGGTGTTCAGTTCATTCACCAGGCTGTTGCGCTTTCCAAGCAGCGTATCGGGCCAGATCGGCGCGAGCCAGATCCAGTGCCAGCTTGATCACCAGCGCATCATCCAGATAACCGGCCAGCGGCAGAAAGTCCGGCACCACATCCAGCGGTGACACAAAATAGATGACGGCCCCGGTCAAGGCGGCCATCACCTTCCAGGGCACGGCCCGGTAGTCACCCTTGCGGTAGTCGTTGAGCAGACTCACCATCAGTTTCAGCTCTTGCCACCAGTCAAGCAGCGCGGCCGGCGGTGTTTCGGCGAGCCGGTCCAGCTTGCGTTCGCCCTCACGGGCCGCCTGATGCAGCTCGGCATCGCCGACCTCGTCCATATCATCGGTAAATCGCGCCCGGGCGCGCGCTTCCTGCTCTCTACTCAACGCCATCGTCAACTCTCCTTACGTGGGCAGGCCGCCTGCTCAGTTGGTGGTCAACACCTGATCAAGCGGGGTATGACTCAGGCCATGAGCCTCGGCCACCGCCTGGCAGACCACCTGATTCTGGTGCACGTTGAGGCCACGAGCCAGATGCTCGTCCTGCTGCAGCGCCTGCCGCCAGCCCTGGTTGGCCAGCGCCTGAATAAAGGGCAAGGTGGCGTTGGTCAGGGCAAAAGTCGAGGTACGCGCTACCGCGCCCGGCATGTTGGCCACACAATAATGGACGATGCCATCTACCTCGAAGGTCGGCTGCTGATGGGTGGTGGCACGGCTGGTTTCGAAACAGCCGCCCTGATCGATGGCCACATCCACCAGCACGGCGCCCTGAGGCAACAGCTTGAGCATGTCGCGGGTTACCAACCGTGGCGCCGCCGCCCCCGGGATCAGCACGGCGCCGATCACCAGATCGCTGCGAGACAATTCAAACTCGATGTTATCGGCGGTGGAATACAGGGTTTTCAGCCCGGGGCCGTAAAGGCCGTCCAGCTCTTTCAAGCGCGCCAGTGACTTGTCGAGTATGGTTACATCGGCGCCCAGCCCGAGCGCCATGCGGGCGGCGTTGATGCCCACTACACCGCCGCCCAGCACCAGTACCCGGCCCGGGGCCACGCCCGGCACGCCACCCAGCAGCACGCCTCGCCCGCCCTGGGCTTTTTCCAGACAGTGGGCACCGGCCTGTATCGCCATGCGGCCGGCCACCTCACTCATCGGCGCCAGCAACGGCAGGCCGCCCCGGGCATCGGTGACGGTCTCGTAGGCGATGGCGGTACAACCGGACTTCAGCAACCCCTGTGTCTGGGCCAGATCCGGCGCCAGATGCAGGTAGGTAAACAGCAACTGCCCGGGTCTCAGCTGTTGGTATTCCTCAGGCTGAGGCTCCTTGACCTTGACCACCATCTCCGCCCGCGCAAACACCTCGCTCGCCTCCGACACCAGCTCGGCGCCGGCGGCGGCATAATCTTCATCGCACAGGCCGATGGCGCTGCCGGCCCCACACTGCACCAGCACGCTATGGCCATCTCGCACCAGCTCCTTGACCCCGCCGGGGGTCATGCCGACCCGATATTCGTTATTCTTGATTTCCCGTGGTACCCCGATATCCATATCCACCTCTGTACTCAATGTTGTCGATGATGCCATCCCGGCGCCAGGTGGCGAGACGGCGTCAATAAATCGTTGGTTACCTTCATCTTGCGCGTTTGCGTTTTCACATTCAATTATTTGCAAGCTACAGGACGGTACCGATACCGCTAGAAAGTAGGTGGGGTCGCCGCCGAGACGAGCTCGCACGGTTCCTTGCCGATATTGCGAAATCGATGGGGCTGGCGGGTGTCGAAATAATAACCGTCACCGGCCTGCAATACGCAGCACTGCTCCCCCACCGTGACCTCGATTTCGCCACTCAGAACCAGACCGGCTTCCTCCGCCTCGTTACTCAGCATGTCGGGACCGGTGTCGGCCCCCGGCGGATACCGCTCCCGTTGCAGCGCCAGTTTGTGGCCCCGGTGCAGCGGGCCCAGCAGCCACATCTGCACCTCACCGCTCTGCATGGGCAACAGGTCTTGCTGGCGAAAAAAGCACTGTCGAACCGGTTCCTGTTCCAGGCTGAAAAAGGCGCCCATGGTGATGGGAAAGCCGTCCAGTATGCGCTTGAGCGTGGCCACCGAGGGGTTGACCGCCGCCTGCTCGATTTGCGAGATCAGGCTGTTGTTCACCCCGGCCCGACGGGCCAGCTCACGCTGGGTCAGGCCATGACGGCCCCGCAGCCATTTCAGTCGTTCGGCAAGCTCCATGATGTCTTCTCCTTCGGATGCCAGCGCTGCGGACCAGCTGCGTCTCTCCATCCTTGTCAGTTCATCAGTGTTTGGTAAGTCAGATCCAGCGCCTGACGCGCCCTGGTTATCAACTCGTCGACTTCAGCCCTGCCGATCACCAGCGGCGGCGAAATAATCATGGTGTCGCCCACCGCCCGCATCACCAGGCCAAGCTCGAAACAGTGTTCGCGGCAGATGACTCCGGCCCCGACATCCTCGTCAAAGCGCCGGTTGTCGCTTTTGTCGGCCACCAGTTCCAGCGCCGCCAACAGCCCCAGCCCACGGGTTTCGCCCACCAACGGGTGACTACTAAGGCTGGCCCACTCCCGTTGCAGATAGGGGCCTATGTCGTCGTGCACCCGCGCCACCAGCCGTTCTTGTTGCATCACCGCGATATTGGCCAGCGCCACCGCACAGGCCACCGGATGGCCGGAATAGGTGAAGCCGTGAAAGAACTCGCCGCCTTTTATCAGTCCGGCGGCCACCCGAGATCCCACCGCCACCGCCCCCAGCGGGATATAACCGGAGGTGATGCCCTTGGCCATGCACAGCAGATCCGGCTGCAGGCCGTAGTGTTCGCTGGCAAACCAGTGACCGGTGCGGCCAAAGCCGCAGATCACCTCGTCCATCACCAGCAAAATGTCGTACTGCCGGCAGATGCGTTGAATTTCCGGCCAGTAAGAGTCGGGCGGAATAATAACGCCACCGGCACCCTGAATGGGCTCGCCGATAAAGGCCGCCACCTTGTCCGGCCCCAACTCCAGAATTTTCTGCTCGAGCTGACGGGCCCGCTGCAGACCAAACTGGTGTGGGCTCTGGCCCCCGCCTTCGCCGAAATAATAAGGCTGGTCGATATGCACTATGCCCGGTAGCGGCAAGCCGCCCTGAGCATGCATGGGCTTCATGCCGCCGAGCGAGGCGCCGGCCAGGGTGGAGCCGTGATAGGCGTTATGGCGGCTGATGATGGTGTTGCGCTCGGGCCTCCCCTGTTCGGCCCAGTAGTGACGCACCATGCGCACCACGGTATCGTTGCACTCGGAGCCGGAGCCGGTAAAAAAGACATGCTCCATGTCGCCGGGTAACAGGGTGGCGAGGGTAGCCGCCAGCTCGGTGGCCCTGGGGTGGGTGGTCTGAAAGAACAGGTTGTAATAAGGCAGTCGGCGCAGCTGCTGCTCGGCGGCCTGCACCAGCTCTTCCCGGCCATAGCCCAGGTTGACGCACCAGAGTCCGGCCATGGCGTCGAGAATACGGTTACCGTCGGCATCCCACAGATACACGCCCTCGCCCCGCTCAATCACCCGGGCGCCTTTGTGATGCAGCGCCTGACTGTCGGTAAAGGGATGCAGATGATGGGCCGCATCCAGCTGTTGCAACGGACTCTTCGGTAGCTTTGCCATGCTTGACTCCCTGTGCGTTATACCCATTCCATTGAGATTTATCGGTCGAATAAATTCGACCCTACGGCCAGTTTCAGGGACGGCTTCGGCCTGCCCGGCTGGTTGCCGATGGTTTCACGCCGGTGTCTGTCACACGTTCAGCAACAGAAACTCCCGTTCCCAGGCGCTGATCACGGTGAAGAAGGCCTCGTATTCCTTGCGCTTGACCGAAATAAAGGCGTTGACGAAGCGGGGCCCCAGCAGTTGACACAATTCATCGCATTGCTCCAGTTCCAGCAGCGCTTCTTCCAGACTGCGGGCCACGCCGAAGGGCATGTTATAGGCGCTGCCCTGTATCTGCTCTGTGGGTGCTATCTTGTTCATCATGCCCAGATAACCACAGGCCAGACTGGCGGCCAGCGCCAGGTAGGGGTTCGCATCGGCTCCGGCGAAGCGGTTTTCAATCCGCCGATCGGCCGGCACCGAACGCGGCACCCGCAGGCCCACGGTGCGGTTATCTTCGCCCCAGGCCATGTTACGCGGCGCCGAGTCGCCAAACGCCAAGCGCCGGTAGGAGTTGACGTTGGGCGCAAACAGCGCCACCGCGCTGGGAATGTAGTGCTGCATGCCGCCGATAAAGTGCAGAAACAGCTCGCTGTGGCTGCCGTCGGCATTGGCAAACAGATTGTTGCCGTTCGCATCGATCAGGCTCTGATGGATATGCATGGCGCTGCCCGGCTCGTTCTTCATCGGCTTGGCCATGAAGGTGGCGTAGACGTCATGGCGCATGGCCGCTTCGCGCATGGTGCGCTTGAACAGAAACACCTGATCCGCCAGATCCAGCGCATCGCCGTGAATGAAGTTGACCTCCATCTGTGCCGCGCCCGACTCGTGGATCAGGGTGTCCACTTCCAGCCCCTGGGCTTCGCAGAAGTCGTACATGTCCTCGAAGATGGGATCGAATTCGTTGACCGCATCGATGCTGAACGACTGGCGGGCCGTCTCGGGCCGGCCGTTACGACCAATGGGCGGCTCCAGCGGATAGTCCCAGTCCTCGTTTTTCTTGACCAGAAAGAACTCCAGCTCCGGCGCCACCACCGGGCGCCAGCCCCGGGCCTCATAGAGGTTGAGCACCCGGCGCAACACGCTACGCGGCGCCATATCGACCGGATTGCCGTCGGCGTCGAAGCAGTCGTGAATCACCTGGGCCGTCGGCTCGCTGGCCCAGGGCACCAGCCGGGGGGTATTGATGTCGGCGTGCAGTTCCATGTCGCGTTCGGTCCAGTCGATATTGTCATCGTCCGGCCAGTCGCCATTGACGGTCTGCAGAAAGATATTCTCCGGCAGCCGCATGCCCCCTTCCTTGAGGAATTTGCTGGCGGGCAGTATCTTGCCCCGGGCGTTGCCGGTAAAGTCCGGCAACAGGCACTCCACCTCGGTAATGGCGTGCTGCTGCATCCACAGCCGTAACCATTCCATGTCGCGCTTTTCAGGATCTTGAACACTCATTATTCATACCCGTGGTGTGGGAAATAAGGGAAAGCATAGACTATCTTTGGCTAAGCTCATGCTATACATAGAAATTATGACCAGACAAATGATTCATTATCACAATGAGCCGGAACGGGACCGAAATCAAGATTCACCAAAATACCCATATATTAAACACCTGCTTGCATGATTAACTGACCAGATGGCAAGCGCACGTTAAGGATGACGACATGATCAAGGACCCTCGCAAACACCATCACTCGGCGCCCGACAGCCCCTGGGCCGATTATCAGTCCATCGATCTGATGCTGTGCGATCTCAACGGGGTACTCAGAGGCAAGCGCATTCAAAGCAGCGCCATGGAAACAGCCCTGCGCGATGGCATCTGCCTGCCCGCGTCTGTGTTTGCCCTCGACATCACCGGCCAGACGGTGGAAGAAACCGGTCTGGGGCTGGCTCAGGGTGACAGCGACCGCCTGTGCCGGCTGCTGCCCCATACCCTGGTGCCGGTGCCCTGGCACAAGACCCCGTCCGCCCAGATCCTGATGACCATGGAAGATACAGACGGCAGCCCCTTTTTCGCCGATCCGCGCCATGTCTTGCAGAAGGTGATACAACGGCTGCTGGACAAGGGCCTGCGCCCCTGTGTGGCGGTGGAGCTGGAGTTCTATCTGGTGGATCAGAAAGAAGGTGTCGATGGCCTGCCCCAGCCGCCGATTCTGCCGGGCACCGATGAACGCATGCACGACACCCAGGTCTATTCGCTCGACGATCTCGACAGTTGGGAAGACTTTCTGGTGCGGGTGTCGGAAGTGTGCAAACTGCAGCAAATTCCCGCCGACAACGCCGTGGCCGAATATGCCCCGGGCCAGTTCGAAATAAACCTGACCCACCAGAACAACGCGGTGGACGCCTGCGATCAGGCGGTGCTGCTCAAGCGCGCCATCAAGGCGGTGGCCAACAAGGAAGGCATGTACGCCACCTTCATGGCCAAACCCTATAATGGCCAGGCCGGCTCCGGCATGCATATTCACGTCAGTCTGCTCGACGAAGCAGGCAACAACGTGTTCGCCGAGGATCACGAGCTGTTGCGCCAGGCCATTGCCGGCAACTGCAGCATGCTGCCCGAATGCATGGCGCTGTTTGCCCCCAACGCCAACTCCTACCGCCGGCTGCAACCGCATATGTTTGTGCCGCTGCACGCCAGCTGGGGCTTCGACAACCGCACCGTGGCACTGCGCGTGCCGTCGGGCGACAAGGCCAATACCCGGCTGGAGCACCGGGTGGCCGGGGCCGATGCCAACCCCTATCTGGTGGTGGCGGCCATTCTGGCGGCGGTGGATCACGGCATCAGCGAGCAACTGCAGGCCCCCGCCCCCATTCAGGGCGATGCCAACAAGCTGGACTTGCCACTATTACCCTATCGCTGGCAGGATGCGCTGGACCGCTTCGCCCAGTCGCACCGGCTGTCCCAGTACCTGGGCAAGGAGTTTCATCGCGCCTACCTTATCAACAAGCGCTTCGAGCTGGCCGAATTCGACCAGCACGTGACCCCGCTGGAATACCAGTGGTATCAACACTTGGTGTAACAAGATAGCGTCCACATCAGACAGACGACCAAAGGGGTCTGCTCCGCCGACCTTCCGTTTCAGGGCCGAAAAGTGCTCCTGCCGTTCCGGCATTCCCACCATCCATGGTGGTCAGATGAAACGGAGAGCGTACATGGAGGTATTCACAGCGTGTCGGCGGAGTGGCCCCTTTGGTGGGCAGACCCAGAATATTAAAGCAAAACAACAGAATGACTAATGGAGCTCCTATGCAGTCGCACGCCGATTCCTACTATGCCGCCTCCCTCAATCTGCCCCTGAGTTACCCGCCCCTGGAGCAAGACCTGGATGTGGACGTGTGCATCGTCGGTGCAGGCATCACCGGCGCCTCGGCGGCGCTGTCGCTGGCAGAAAAGGGCTACAAGGTGGCGGTGCTGGAAGCCCATAAGGTCGGCTGGGGCGCCTCCGGGCGCAGCGGTGGCCAGATGATTTTCGGCTACGCCTGCGATCAGTCCAGACTCACCAGCATGGTCGGCCAGGACGCCAGCCGGGCCCTGTGGAACATCTCGCTGGAAGCCATGACCCAGATGCGCCAGCGCATCAGGACTCATGGCATCGACTGCGCTCTGGCCGACGGCCACCTGCATGCGGCGGTCAAACCCCGCCACATGACCGAGCTGGAAGGCTGGGCCGATGATCTGCGTCGTCACTTCGGCTACGACAGCCTGCAACTGTGGAGCAAGGATCAGGTACAGGCAGAGCTGGCCACCGAGTCTTATCTCGGCGGTCTCTATGATCCCGACAGCGGCCATGTACATCCGCTCAACTACACCCTGGGGCTGGTGCAGGCGGCCCAGAAGGCCGGCGCACAGTTTTACGAGCAGACGGCCGTCACCCGCATCGAACAAGGCGCCACGCCCGTGGCCCACACCGCCCGGGGCCGGGTGCGCTGTCGTCATCTGTTGCTGTGCGGCAACGCCTATCTGGAAGGCATAGCCCCGGACATAGAGCGCAAGATCATGCCGGTGGGTACCTATATCACCGCCACCGAACCACTCGGTGCCGAGCGAGCTAAAGCGCTTATCAAAAACAACATGGCGGTGGCGGACATCAACTTCGTGCTCGACTACTTTCGCCTGAGTGCCGACACCCGGCTGCTGTTCGGCGGCCGGGTCAGCTATTCGCGGCTGGATCCGCTGAATCTGGCCGGCGCCATGGGCCAGCGACTGCGCCAGGTGTTCCCCCAGCTCAAGGACGTGAAACAGCAATACACCTGGGGCGGCTATGTGGGCATCACCATGAACCGGGCACCGCACTTCGGCCGCCTGAACGGCAACGTCTATTTTGCCCAGGGTTTTTCCGGCCACGGCATCGCCCTCACCGGCATGGCCGGCAGCCTGATGGCCGATGCTATCGCAGGCTCGACCGAGCGCTTCGACCTGTTCGGCAAGATTCCGCACCACGAGTTTCCCGGTGGCCGCTTATTACGCACACCGGCGCTGGTGCTGGCCATGGCCTGGTACCGGATGAGGGACTGGCTGTAGGCTTGCATTTCTGTACAAACGTCGAACAAAGGGCCCGCTCCACCGACTCGCTTCAGGCACATCCCTGTGACGCTCAGCACATGACATCCCTGTCATGTGACGGTCGCCGGAGCAGATCCCTTTGTCCTCCTTGATGTTTCGGCGTGGCCTGTTGGCGCCGTCTACAGGTGACTCGGAGTCCAGAAGAGGCAACAGAGAACGACTCCCACGACCGTGAAATGCCAAGGCCGGAAAATGCTCCTGCCGTTCCGGCATTCCCGCCCTCCATGGCGGTCAGATGGCATTTCCGAGCCCTCAGGGGGCGAGCTTGCCTCGCCGTGACGAACGGTTGCAGCCTGACCGAACATTCAGTGAATGTTCGCAGTAGGCTGCAACGGTGAGTGTCATTTATCAGTGGCGTGTCGAGGGAGCCGGCTCTGTTGCCTCTTTATGCGAAGAGCCGCTTGCCGAAGGCGGTGAAATATGCTCCATTTAGGGAGCATGGGGAGGAAACAAATGGAGCAACTGGAGTTTTTCGAGGTACCCAGTCCCTGTATCGGCGTCTGTCAGGTCAATAACAGAGGCTACTGCAAGGGCTGCTTTCGTAGCCGGGACGAACGCTTCAACTGGCTGCAGTTCAGCTCGGGACAAAAGCGCGAGGTTATTCGCCTGTGCCAGGATCGCAAGCGCCGGGTGCTGGCCGCCGCCCGCAAGAAACAGCTGGAACTGGAACTGGTCCAGCAAGACACTCCGCCTCAGGATTCGCTGCTTTAAGCCAGCCGTTCGCCGATCCACACGGCAGCCTCTTCCTCCAGACACAGATGATGACTGCCTTTTTCCACAGCATGAATATCTGTGTCTTTACAGATATTGCCCTCGATGCTTCAAGACCTGCCTATACTTGAGACCTGAAGGACCCGTCAGGCTCTTTTCATGCCGATGGAACCGCATTAAACACAGACATTGGGGGAACAGGCAATGGAAGACCGCCGCTATCACCCGCGCCGTAAAACGAACTGCAGTATATGCCTGAGTAACGAACACTTTGGGCCCATCAAAGGTAATATCAGAAACATGTCCGAAAGCGGTGTCCTGGTAGAAGTCGCCACTTCTTCGGATTTTTCACCCGGCATGTTGTTTGAAGCTAAAGTCCTGGACCCGGACTGGGATCAGACCCTGCCACCACTCATGATGAAAGTGGTACGGGTAGAGAGAGATGGCATTGCCCTGGAGTTTATCGTCTAGGTAATGCCGCGTAACTGATGTGGATTCTGGGGCTGGTTTGCCTTTATCGTCACCCTCGCGAAGGCGGAAATGTCGGCAGAACCACACCTGTGATGCAGCTCTGCTTAGGATCGGGGCGATGCCGCTAACTCGCTGCTTTAGGTCAGTCGCTCACCGATCCAATCGGCAATCTGTGCCGCCGCTTTTGCTTCCAGATGCATATGGTGGCCGCCGTCGAGTACTTTCAGCTCAAGATCCCGTACGAGTTCAGTCAATGGCTCAACGCCGTCCAGCTCGTCGCCCCGCTCCGCCATCATCAGCAGCACCGGCATGGTCAGACGCGTGAGAAAGGCGGCGATTTGCTGCTCGCACAGACGCACGACCGAAGGCTGCGACAGGGCAATATCGTGGCGCCAGTACCAGCCATCGGATCTTTGCTCCAGGCTCCGCTCCAGCAGCCAGGTTGCAGCCTCGCGGCTGACCGGGTAGCGGCCGCCCATGCGGGCCTGTACCGCCTGTTCAAATTGTTCATAAGGGCGCCAACCCCGGCGGCGTATGCGGTTGCCTTTTCGCAGGGCTGCCGCCATTTGCTCGGGCAGACTGTCAGCACGGTAATGGCGCGGGGCCAGGCCATCGAGCAGAAACAAGCGGCTGACCCGCTCGGGAAAACTGCCCGCCAGCAGCGTCGCAATGCTTGCCCCCATCGAATGTCCCAGCAGCGCCACCCGTTTCAATTTCAGTTCATCGAGCAAGGCCAGCACATCGGCCACGTTGTCCCAGATGTAATAGGGCTGGCCAGCGGCGCGGTGATCGGACAGGCCGTGCCCGGCCAGATCGAGGGCAATCAGCCGTAGCTGTGGTAAATATCGAGCCAGCAGGATAAAGCTGGCGGCATTGTCGAGCCAGCCGTGCAACGCCACCACCGGCACCCCTTGCGGGTCGCCCCACTCCATTACCGCCAGCCGACGACCCTGAACCTCAAACTGCCATGAACGATGCATCTGGTTTTTCAAGGCTTAGCGGCCCCAGCTCTCGGGGTATTTGTAACCCTCGAAACGCTTCACCGCATAGTCCTTGAAGGCCTCGGCGTTGTAGGCGTCGACCACATCCTGTACGAAGTCCTTGTCCTTGTCTTCGCTGCGCACCACCACCCAGTTGATGAAGTCGTAGCTGCGCTCGAGGAACAGGCCTTCGCCGAAGGCGATGCCGCTGGAAGCGGCGTAGTTACCGTTGATCACCGCGAAGTCCACGTCCTGCCGGGAACGCGGCAGTTGCGCCGCTTCCAGCGGGATCAGCTTGATACCCTTGGGATTGTCGGCCACATCGAATTCGCTGGCCCGCAACGGATCGATATCGTCGCGCAGGGTGATCCAGCCAAGATCCGCCAGCATCAGCAGGGCCCGGGCCTGATTGGTGGGATCGTTGGGAATGGCAACGGTACTGCCCTTTTTCACCTCGTCAAGCGCACCCTGCTTGCCGGAATACAGCCCCATGGGACCCGTAGGTACCTGGGTCACCGGACTCAGCTCCAGACCCCGGTCTTTACTGAAGGTCTCGAGATAGGGCTGGTGCTGAAAGCAGTTGACGTCCAGCGCCCCTTCCGCCAGCGCCAGGTTGGGCATCACGTAATCGGTAAACTCGACCAACTTGACCCGGTAACCCTGGGCTTCCAGCTGGGGTTTGATCGACTCGGTGACCATGTTGGCGAAGTCGCCCACCGTGGTGCCGATGACGATTTCTTTTTTATCCGCATCGACGGCCAGTACCGGAAAAGTACCGAAGGCCAGGGCCAGCAGGGGCAACTTGAGCAGGGTACGACGCATGACAACTCCTTGAGAACGGCAGCAACAGCCAACAGGCTTTTGAACGTTTGGACATTTAGATGGCTATACTAGCAAGGAGGCCGTTTGACGCCAAGAAGAAAAGGAAAGGTCAGTGCCAACAGGCGGCTCTGCTGCATCTGGAGGACAAAGGGATCTGCTCCACCGACCATCAGATGCCACGGCCGAAAAATGCTCCTGCCGTTTCGGCATTCCCGCCATCCCTGGCGGTCAGATGGCATTTCCGAGCTTACATGGGGCGAGCTTGTCTCGCCGGGACGAATCGTTTCTGACTGACCGAACATCCAGTGAATGTTCGCAGCAGGCTGAAACAATGAGTGTCATTCCCCGTAGCGTGTCGGCAGAGCGGGCCCTTTGTCCGACAGCGGATGGAACGAATATACGTCAGATCACTCGTGCCATTTTTCCGCCGCCTGGGTGTCGCTGTCTTTCGCTTCAACCCAGCGTTCGCCATCGTCGGTTTGTTCTTTCTTCCAGAACGGCGCCCGGGTCTTGAGGTAGTCCATGATGAAATGACAGGCCTCGAATGCCGCCTCTCTGTGCTGGCTGGCCACCCCGACAAACACGATTTGATCGCCCAGCGCCAGCGGCCCGACTCTGTGGATCACCCGGCATTCCAGCAACGGCCAGCGGATGTGGGCCTGATCCACTATCTGTTGCAGCGCGTGCTCGGTCATACCCGGATAGTGTTCCAGAGTCATGCCGCTGACCGCCGCGCCCTGGTTCATCTCCCGCACCTTGCCGATAAAGGTGACCACGGCACCGGTCTGATGTGACTGGCTGAGCGCGGCGTATTCGTCGCCCAGGCTGAAGTCGGCAGTTTGTACCCGAATCATCTCAACCTCCGGTAACCGGTGGGAAGAAGGCCACTTCATCCCCCGACTTCACCGGGGTGTCGAGCGGCACTATGGTGTGATTGACCGCCGCCAGCAACTTGTCGTTGGCCAGCGCCAGCGCCCACTTGTCGCCCCGGGTCACCAATGCCTGGCGCAGCGACTCCACGTTGGCGTAGTCCTCCGTCAGGTTCAGTTCATCCTGCCCGACCAGTTCGCGTACCTGAGCGAAAAATACCACCTTGATGGTCATGCCGTGAAATCCCCCGATTTGCCGCCGCGTTTTTCCAGCAGGCGAACGCCTTCGATGCGCATGTCTTTCTGCACCGCCTTGCACATATCATAGATGGTCAGCGCCGCCACCGAGGCGGCGGTGAGCGCTTCCATTTCCACCCCGGTCTGGCCGGATAATTTGCAGTAACTGCTGATCTGCACCCCGCCCCGCTCGGCGTCGGCGGTCAGTTGCACTTCCACCTTCGACAGCGCCAGCGGATGGCACAGCGGGATCAGATCGGCGGTTTTCTTGGCGGCCATGATGCCGGCGATGCGGGCGGTGGCGAACACATCCCCTTTGTGGTGCCGGCCACTCAGGATCAGTTGCAGGGTCTCGTCGGCCATCAGCACCCAGGCCTCGGCCCGGGCTTCGCGTACCGTCACCGCCTTGTCGCTGACATCGACCATGTTGGCCTCGCCCGAGGCATTGATGTGGGTCAGCTCGCTCATGCGCTCACCAGATGCTGCACGAAGTTGCAAGGCTTGTGACTGGCATCGAGCTGCTCGGCCAGAATGCCGCTCCAGCCGGTACGGCAGGCACCGGTAGAGCCCGGCAGGCAGAACACGGCGGTGCGATTGGCCAGGCCACCGAGGGCACGGCTCTGTACCGTAGAGGTACCCAGTTCCTGATAGGTAATGTGGCGGAACAGCTCGCCGAAGCCGTCAATCTGGGTGTCGAGCAGTGGCATGACCGCCTCGGGGGTGGTATCGCGGCCGGTAAAGCCGGTGCCGCCGGTAATGATCACTACCTGCACCTCGGTGCCGGCGATCCAGCGGGCAACCAGGGCGCGAATATCGTATTTATCGTCCTTGAGAATGACTTTTTCTGCCAGCCGGTGGCCGGCCCCGGTCAGCGCCTCGACCAGATAACGGCCCGAGCTGTCGGTGTCTTCGTTACGGGTATCGGAAACAGTCAGTACCGCTATGTTCAGCGGCACAAAGGCAGTATTGGCATGGCTCATAGAATCCTCTCGGGATGTTGATGCAAAGCGTGTAGATAACAATATTTTCGCACAGGGATACATGGGATCAACGAACGCCCTCTCAAAAACCAAACCGGCAGGGACCCTTTTTTGGGGCCCTGTTCTGGTTTAGCCGCCGATGGAGGCGAGGTTGGGCGTCATGCCGGTATGGCCTTCGTGCAGAAAGTGGGTGGCTTTTTTATCGGCCAGGGCATCGCGCAGTCGCCGCTGCAGGGCGGCATGCTGATTATCCTCGGCCAGCAGATCGCGCAAGTCCACACCATAGTCACCAAACAGGCACAGGTGCAGTTTGCCCAGCGACGACACCCGTAGCCGGTTGCAACTGGCACAGAAGTCCTTGGCATAGGGCATGATCAGGCCGATTTCACCCATATAATCCGGATGCCAGAAGACCTCGGCCGGGCCGTCGTTATGGGCGCGCAGCTTCTGCTGCCAGCCCTGCTGCAGCAACTGTTGCTTGATAAGCTGACCACGCACATGGTGCCGGTTGAACAGCTCGTCCATTTCGCCGGTCTGCATCAGCTCGATAAAGCGCAGCTGAATGGGGTTGTGCTTGATCCAGGCCAGAAAGCGGTCGAGATCACCGTCGTTGAGACCCCGCATCAGCACCGCATTGACCTTGATTTGCTCGAAACCGGCGTCAAAGGCGGCATCGATGCCTGCCATCACTTCATGAAAGCGATTCTGGCCGGTGATCTGGTGAAACATGCGCGGGTCCAGGCTGTCGACGCTGACGTTGATGGCCGTCAGGCCGGCACGACGCCAGTCAGCGGCGTGCTTGGCCATGCGATAGCCATTGGTGGTCATGGCCACCTTTTGAATGCCGGGCGTTGCCGCCACGGTTTCGATGATGTCGGTAAAATCCTTGCGCAGCGAGGGCTCTCCGCCGGTAATGCGCACCTTGCTGGTGCCCATGGCGGCGAAAGCCCGGGTCAGACGACGGATTTCATCCAGGGTGAGGAATGTCTTGCGACCATCGGGGCGATAGCCGTCCGGCAGACAGTAATTGCACTTGAAGTTGCAGACGTCGGTCACCGACAGCCGCAGATACTGGAACTTGCGCGCAAACGCATCCTGTAGTTCAAACATAAAACACCTTTCCAAATACGGGAGGCAGGGACATTTCTCTCCCAACCCTGACAGCCATTGGCTGAACGGTCTGGCCACCCTATTGACCTTGGCCAACGTAGGTGTACCCGACTCGGAGTTTTTGACATATTTCGATTATATACTCCCACCTTAGGTAAAAGCATAGCTTCAGATCAAGGAAAATATGGATGCGTGCCCAATTCTCTGGATGAGTTCACAGCTTCAGTGTGAGGCGTGAGGCGTGAGGCGTGAGGCGTGAGGCGTGAGGCGTGAGGCGTGAGGCGTGAGGCGTGAGATTATCATATTGAGAATATTGCCATTGCAAAAAGAATATTTATTGCAATATGACCAGTTTATATTTTGACCGAAAAGATGAAAAACCCCGTCATGACTGCATTTGAAAAGTTGGCACGATTATTTCATATATGTATGCAGTTGTTTTTATCCCGTGCTCTCTTCAGCTCTAGCTGAAGTTCGGCCAACCCTTTGGGTTGGCCATTTTTTTTGCCTGTTATTCGGCGTGCTGCCGGGTTTCAAGTTGCTGCAGGGTTTCTGCCAGCGCTTGCTGCCATGCCCGCATCCGGCTTTCCACCTGTTCCTCATCCTGCTCATGACAGGATTGTTCCAGCTTTTCGCTCAGGTACTGACAGCGCAGGGCGCCGTAACTGCCACAGGCCGATTTCAGGCTATGGCAGCAGCGGGCCATCAAGGCATGATCCCGCTCGGCAAAGGCCCCTTGCAGGGCCTCCCCCTGCTGTCTGCTATCTTCGACAAAGAGCCGCAGCAACCGAGTCAGCACCTCGGCTCCCAGCTCTTGTTCCATCCGTTGCAACTGATGTTGATCAAGCAAGGGAAGTCGTGCCTGCAGACGTTGCCAGTCAGCCATCAGTTATTATCCCAACTCTGCAGTTTACGATAAATGGTGGAAGGGCTGACTTCCAGCATGGCCGCGGCCCGGGAAACATTGCCCTGGCAATGACTGATGGCCCTTTCTATCGCCTGGCGCTCGATCACCGACAAAGGCACTATGGGCGCAGGCATGGCATCGGTCACCGGCTGTGCCGTTGAATTGGCCGTCTGCGGGGTATCCAGCGGCGCCGGCAGCATGTCCTGCTCTATCCACTCACCCTGATGCAGCACCACCGCATTACGAATCACGTTTTGCAGTTGACGCACGTTACCCGGCCAGTGGTAGCCCTGCAGTCGGTCTTTGGTGGCCTCGGACAGGCCGACGAACGACTTGTTTTCTTCTCGCGACGCCTGACGCACCAGGGCGTTGGCGATGCTGATCACATCACCTCCCCGCTCCCGCAGCGGCGGCAGATGAATGGGGATCACATGCAGGCGATAATACAAATCTTCCCGAAAACGCCCTTGCTCCACCTCGACCAGAGGATCCCGGTTGGTGGCGCAGACGATGCGCACATCAACCTTTATCTGCTGGGAGCTGCCCACCGGTTGTATCTGACCGGTCTGCAAAAAGCGCAGCAGCTTGCTCTGCAGCTCCAGATCCATTTCACAGATTTCATCCATGAACAGGGTACCGCCATCGGCTCGGATCACGGCGCCGTCCCGATCCTGCAGGGCGCCGGTAAAAGCGCCCTTGATATGGCCGAACAACTCGCTTTCCATCAAATCCTTGGGAATGGCGGCACAGTTCAGGGCGATAAAGGGCCCTTCGCGGCGGCCACTGAGCTGATGCAGCGCTTCGGCGCACACTTCCTTACCGGTACCACTTTCACCGGTCACAAACACCGTGGCGGTACTGGGCGCGGCATTCTCAATCAGGCGAAACACCTTCTGCATCGGCAGGCTGGCGCCGATAAAGCCCTGAAAGGGCTCTCGCTCGATTTCGTGGCGATAGCGGTCCACCAACTGGTTGAGATGGCGGAACTTCATGGTGTTATGCAGGGTCACCTTGAGGCGCTCGGCTTCCACCGGTTTATTGATGAAATCATGCGCTCCCAGGCGCATGGCATCCACCGCCACGTCCACCGAGCCATGGGCCGTCATCACTATGGTGGTCACATTCGGCTGCTCCCGGTGTAGCCACTTCAGGATCTCCATGCCGGGCATGTCGGGCAAGATCAAGTCAAGCAACAGAATATCTGGTGGTTGTCGCCGAATATGTTCCAGCGCCTGCTGACCATTGCTGACCACCGTCAGCGACAGTGGCTCATCCTGCAAATAGGCCTGATACAGCGCCGCCAGCGATGCCGTATCCTCTACCAACAAGACACTCAGTCTCTCATCTACCATCTTTTATCTCTCACCCTTAACCGTCTGGTTCATCTTCTCTGCGAAAAATTTTCTACGAAAATATTGTCTACAAAAAAACACTTGCAGTGAATTAACTTCATGTTAACATCAGATCAACACTGCTTGCGACTCATTTGTAACTCATTTCGTGGCTATTGTATTGACTGCCACTTCATTGTTTCTCATTGCCAGCGTTAGTAACGACAACCGTTTTAAGCCTGTGTGGCTGCTGCGAAACCAGGGTATTCATGTACCCTGGTCTTTTTTTATGCCTGGCTTTTACAATTCCGGCAAAATGGACTTATACCAATCTGGAAAACTAACTGGTCTATTTAGATGCCCTGTAAGGGTCGAACGAAGAGTCACTCCACCGACACGCTGAACCGCATCCCTGCGACGCTCAGCACATGACGTCCTGTCATGTGATGGTCGCTGGAGTAGAACCCTTCATCCGCCCCTCTGCTGCGGCGTCTCCTGTGGGAGCGCCCTGCAGACAACCCGGTGTTTAAGGAGAGGAAACAGAGATCGGCTCCCGCGACCGTGAAATGCCAAGGATGGCATTTCCCGAGCCCCCATGGATGGGTTTATGGCGTGTCGCGGGAGGTGACTCTGTTGCCTCTCGTGTCCAGTTCTAAAATAGATCATATTTTTACTTAGATTGGTATTAAGCCGGATTGTCGAGATCCTTGAAACTGACCTCTAGCCCCTGCTCGCGTGCCAGCCATTCACCCAGCGCCTTGATACCATAGCGTTCGGTCGCATGATGCCCGGCCGCAAAAAAGTGTATACCCCGCTCTCGCGCCACATGCACGGTTTGCTCCGACACTTCACCCGTGATGAAGGCATCCATGCCCTGGTCGGCCGCCAGATCGATATAACCCTGACCGCCGCCGGTACACCAGCCCACCCGGCGAATAAGCGCCGGTCCCTGCTCACCAACATGCAACACCGACCGGCCCAGTTGCTGTTGCAGCCGAGCACACAAGTCGGCGCCACCGAGCGGGGTATCAAGCGTCCCCCGCATCGATACCGACAGCGCATTGTCCGGCTCCAGTGGCCCGTCGATGCCAATCCCCAGCAAGGCGGCCAATTGGGCGTTATTGCCAAGCTCGGGGGCGATGTCCAGCGGCAGGTGATAAGCATAAAGATTGATGTCATGACTCAGCAGGGCCTTGAGTCGCTTGCGCTTGATACCCCGCACCCGCTCATCTTCTCCTTTCCAGAAGTAACCATGATGTACCAGCAGGGCATCTGCGCCCACCTCGACGGCATGATCTATCAGCGCCTGACTGGCGGTAACGCCGGTCACCAGCTGCTTCACCTCGGTTTTGCCTTCCACTTGCAGGCCATTCGGACAATAATCCTTGATGGCTGCTACATTGAGCTGCCTGTTCAGCAGCCGTTCGAGTTCCAGATTGTTCATGCTGACTCCATGGCGTGATTTCGGTCCATTGTAAAACAAAAAGCAAAACAAAAGGTTCCCTTAGATGAGCGATTCACTGCGCCTTTTATTAACGCGGCTGTCCGATCCTGTGGTGCGGGATCTGGCCTGGGCCCTGGCCAGCCCCAACCTGCTGCAAAGCTCGCCGCAGACACCCGATCATGGCTGGTATCGACAATTGCTCACCGAGTACCAACCGCGGCTGTATGAACTGGATGCCGCCCCGGGAGTACTGCACGCCCATTGCCGCCCTCATCGCCGCCTGGGACTGTATTTCGAAGCACTTTGGCACTTTTTTCTGCTCGACCATTCCCGCTTTCAACTGCTGGCCCACAACTGGCAGCAGGTGATCGAGGGCACCACCCTGGGCGCCTTCGATTTTATCGTGTGGGATCAACAGTCACAGCGCATCGAACACTGGGAGCTGGCGGTCAAATTCTACCTGATAAGCAATCCAGATGAAGCCTACGAGCAAGCCTGCGGCATAAATACACGCGACAAGTTACGACACAAGGTCGAGTACATGCTCAATCATCAGCTCAGACTCAGTCAACATCCGCAGATCCGTGAACGCCTGCAGCAGCAGCAGCTGATGCCACAATGCACCCGGATGATCATGAAGGGACGACTCTATTATCCGCCCTCCTGCCAGCAGTTTTTGTCCGATCAGGGCGAACGAGGACAGTGGGGAGTCGAATATCCGGACGCATCTTTTGAGCCGCAGCAAAAACTGGGCTGGCTGACCGGTGGACGACGCAGCGAATATCAGGACAGAAGGCAGAATTTTCAGAACAAAGAAGGAAACTGGTATATCAAGGTAGATTCTGAATGGATTAACGAGAAGAAAGAAAAGAAGGAGAAGAACGAGACATAGGAAGATGATGGAGGCGCGTTCCGGAGTCGAACCGGACTGAACGGATTTGCAATCCGCTGCATAACCGCTTTGCTAACGCGCCTTTGCAGAATTTGGAGCGGGAAACGAGATTCGAACTCGCGACCCCAACCTTGGCAAGGTTGTGCTCTACCAGCTGAGCTATTCCCGCTTAAATTTCTTAACTTGCAATTACACTGGGTTTTACTGCGGTAATCCTGTGAAGCCGTGCAAGGTGCCGCGAGCGACCCTCTTTCAACTTCAGCAAGGTTGTGTTCTACCAACCGAGCTATTCCCGCTTAAACTTCTTTAATTACTGATGTATCGAGTGGCAGTTGCTGCCGTCCGATGGCTGCGCATTATAGGCAGGCGGTTGAACAATACAAGACTTTTTTATGCCCCTTGGTTTATTAGCTTTAATTTTCAGCACCTTGTGTGTTTTTTAACAAACTGCTCCCTTGGCCACGCCATCAGAACTGGCTAAGCTTGCAGACACCCTGTTGTACGGAGTCTATTCCATGCGTCTGTTGTTACTATCGGTTATTCTGCTGGCTCCCCTTTCCCATGCCTGGGCCGACACTGTCACCACTATGCCCATGCCCACACCGGTCGATACGCCGGCGCCGGAAGCCGCTACCGGCTGGCACAACAAGCCGCTGGTCACCGCCCAAAAAGCCATGGTGGTGACGGCCAACCCCTATGCCAGCCGGGCGGCACAACAGATGTTGCAACAAGGCGGCAGTGCGGTCGATGCCATGATCGCGGCCCAGGCAGTACTGACGCTGGTCGAGCCTCAGTCTTCAGGTATCGGCGGCGGTGCCTTTCTGGTGTACTGGCAACAGCAACAGGCCAGGTTGACCACACTGGACGGGCGGGAAACCGCCCCCATGACAGCGCCGGAGGATCTGTTTCTCGATGACGAAGGCCAGCCGCAGGCCTTCTTCGACGCCGTGGTCGGCGGGCAATCGGTCGGTACTCCCGGCACCGTCATGCTGATGTGGCAGGCACACCAACGCTTTGGCACCCTGACCTGGCGCGAGCTGTTCAAACCCGCCATCGAGCTGGCATTAAACGGCTTTACCGTATCACCACGCCTGGCGCGACTGATAGCACAGGATCAGGAATATCTGTCGCGAGACGCCGAAAGTCGTCATTACTTCTTCGATGATAAGGGCCGGCCACTACAGGCCGGCAGCACCAGAACCAATTCTCTGCTGGCCGCAGCGCTAAGCCGGATCAGCATTGAAGGTCCCTCGGCGTTTTATCGGGGCCAGCTCGCCACCGCCATGGTCAACAAGGTACGTCAGGCCAGCCCCGCCGGCCATTTAAGCCTGACCGATCTGGCCGATTACCGGGTCAAGGAGCGCGCACCGCTCTGTGCCCCTTATCGTCAATACCGGATTTGCGGTATGGGGCCGCCCAGCTCCGGCGCCCTGGCCCTGGGGCAGATTCTCGGCATCCTGTCTCATGTCGATCTGACCACCACCGGCCCCAATGCCCCCGTCAGCTGGCGGTGGATTGCCGATGCCTCGCGCCTGGCCTTTGCCGATCGTAACCTTTATGCCGCCGACAGCGACTTTGTCTCGGTGCCGGTGGCCGAACTGCTCGATCCTGACTATCTGGCCGGTCGGGCCAAACTGGTCACCAGCGGCGCCGTCGCCCTGCCGCAGGTGAGCCCCGGCATTCCGGTGCCCGCACTCGGCCGTCGTGCGCCCGACCGCTCTCCCGAGTTCCCGTCTACCACCCATATCAGCATTGTCGATGCCAAGGGTAATGCCCTGTCGATGACTTCCACCATCGAAAACGGCTTCGGCTCTCGCCTGATGGTGCAGGGTTTTTTACTCAATAACGAGTTGACCGACTTTTCCTTCAGTCCGAGCCGAAATGGCATACCGGTGGCCAACCGACTGCAGCCGGGCAAGCGCCCGCGTTCCTCCATGGCGCCCACCATAGTACTGCATCAGAACCAGCCGCTGCTGGTTATTGGCTCCCCCGGTGGCAGCGGTATCATCGGTTATGTGCTGCACAGCCTGATCAATGTGCTCGACTGGGGCATGACCCTGCAGGAAGCAGTGCATCAACCTCATGTGCTGCATCGTGGCGGCGTATTGGAAATGGAGCCGGCGGGACGAAACCTGCCACTACAAGCGGCCATGGCCCAGCTGGGCTTTGACACCCGACTGACCGAGCTCAATTCAGGCCTGCATGGCATCATGTTGCACAAAGATCACCTCAGTGCCGCTGCCGACCCCCGGCGAGAAGGCCTGGCGCTGGCTGCGGACTGAAATGCCGTAGACCGCCAAAAGACCTTGGATAATAGAGAGGTAGCGCATGAATTTTATCGCGAACCCTCGTATATTGGCAGTTCTGACAGACTCGGCTCAAGTTTGAGCCCGGAAAGCCGATAGCCACGGCACGAGTCACCGCCACCCGATAACAAAAACCGGATACCGATGAACACAAGCAACCAGCACGTTATTGACGAGGAAGTCACCTACAGCAGCCAGGAACAACTGGTTTCTACCACGGATCTGCGCGGCGTTATTACCTATGCCAACGAGGTATTCTGTCGTGTCGCCGGCTATCAGCCAGAAGAGCTTATTGGCAAAAACCATAATATTGTGCGTCACCCGGACATGCCCAAGGCCGCCTTTCAGGACTTGTGGGAACATGCCAAGGCTGGCCAGGCCTGGCGCGGTGCGGTAAAAAACCGTTGTAAGGACGGCCGTTATTACTGGGTTGATGCCTATGTCACCCCTATCTACCAGCAGGGAAAAATAATCGGTTATCAGTCGGTGCGTACCCAGCTCGACGATCGCACCCGTGACCGGGCCGCGCAGGCCTATCGTCAATTACTGAAGCAGGAACAGAATAACGGCGGCGTTCGCCTCTCACTGAAACGGATCACGCCCTGGTTACCGGCCGGCGGCCTGGCGGCACTGCTGGCCGGCTCCTTTGCCTATGGCGGTAGCAGCCAGCTGATCTGGAGCCTGCTGCCGGTCGCCTGGCTTGCGCTAAGCTATCGCAAATCACTGTTTGGCACCCAGCATTACTTGCAGGGACTGGGCCGCGAATACGACAGTATTTCCCGACTGGTCTATTCCGGCGATGAGCCCCACTCCATCGCCGACTACCATCTGAAAATGTGGCAGGCCCGTACCCGTACCATACTCGGGCGGGTTGATGACGCCACCGACTCGCTGAAAGGGCTGGCCAGTTCCATGATGCAGGCCATGACCGGCGCTCGCACCGATCTGAGCCAGCAGGACAGCGATACCCATCAAATCGCCGCCGCCATCGATGAAATGTCGGCCACCGCCAATGAAATCACCCGCAATACCCAGCTGGCGGCCGCCAATGCAGAAGAAGCCCAGCACCAGTGCCACCTGACCCAGGGGCAACTGGAGCAGACCAAACAGAAAATTATCGATCTGGCTCGGGAGGCGGAACAAGCCGCCGAGGCGACCTTTGCTCTGACCCAGGAGTCGGAGCGTATCGGTACCCTGATGAGTGAAATTCAGGGTATTGCCGACCAGACCAACCTGCTGGCGCTGAATGCCGCTATCGAAGCCGCCCGCGCCGGCGAGCATGGTCGCGGTTTTGCGGTAGTGGCAGAAGAAGTACGCGCCCTGTCTACCCGTACCCACGGCGCGACCGAACAGATTCAGACCAGCATCAATCAAATCCAGCAAACCCTGGCCCGGTGGCGCTCCATGATGGACACCAACATGGAACACAGTCAGGAATGCGTGAATGCGGCCGCAACCGGCAGTGCCAGCCTGGCACGAGTCGTCACCGAAATTGACAACATCGTCGGCATTACCATACAAATTTCCACCTCCGCCGAACAACAACAGCTGGTGGCAGAAGAGATCAGCCACAATGTCCATCAAATTTCCGAAACGTCCTCGACCAATTTGCACAAAATCGCTCATGTGGAAGACGCCAGCAAACAGCTGCTGGACCGCTCTCAGGGACTCAACGATCTGACCCGGACTTTTTCCTGAGACTGTGCCTCGCAGTAGTAACCGTCCCGCTCACAGCCACAAGGTGCTGACCCTGCTTGCCCTGGTTCCCCCGGGGCAGGTGGTCAGTTACGGGCAACTGGCGGATCTGGCCGGCCTGCCGGGAAGAGCGCGGCTGGTCGGGCGTATTCTGCGTACCGAAGATACCGCTATGCTGCCCTGGCACCGGGTGCTGGCCGCAAACGGCCGCATCAGTCTGCCCAAAGGCAGTGATGGCTGGCATGAGCAACGGCAACGGTTACAGGCAGAGGGGATATTACTGAAAGGGGACAGGGTGTCGATGGCGCAATACAGATGGCGGCCGGATCTGGCCGCTATTCTGATGTTGATGGATCAGTAAGTTAATGGTCTTGAAATAAACTCAGTTTCTTTCTTCCTGCAGCTCACTGACATGAACCTGAAAGGGAATCGTCTCGTCTTCGCGCTGCAACAGCACCAGCTGATTGTTGATGTCGACTTCCAGCACATAACCGGAACCGTCCGAGGTGTGACAGATCATTCCCGGTCTGATGTCATGAATATCCATATTCAGTCTCCGTTAGCAGGCATGCCTGCATTGAATTTAACGTCCCTGTTTCATCACGGTTCACTCAGTCGTTATAGGGTAATAATCCGCCCCCATCAGGGCCGCCCTTGTCTGCCGGCCCGGTTCGCGGTGATGGCTTAACGCTTATTTCTTGCCTTTCTGGCTCTGCTGCCATTTACCGTCAACATAGTGTGCCGTCCAACCGGTCGCTTTCTTATTGACCTCGGTCATCACATATTGTTCCTTGTTTTTACGGCTGAAGCGCACCACCGCCTTGTTACCTTCCGGATCCTGCGTCGGCGCCTCGGCCAGATACAGGAACTTGGGGGGCAGTCTGTCCTTGAACTGCACCAGCTCTTCCACCAGTGGCGCCCGGGTTTCCCGCGATTTGGGAAAGTTACTGGCCGCCATGAAGATGCCCGCCGCACCGTCTCGCAGTACGAAATAGGCGTCGGACTGGGTACAGGGCAACTCGGGCAGGTGCACCGGATCTTCCTTGGGCGGCGCCACCTCGCCATTCTTGAGGATCTTGCGGGTGTTCTTGCATTCCTCGTTGGTGCAGGCCATGTACTTGCCGAAGCGGCCGGTTTTCAGCTGCATCTCGGCACCGCAACGATCACAGTCGATCACCGGCCCTTCATAGCCCTTCAGCTTGAACTGACCTTCTTCCAGTTCGTAACCGTCACAGTCCGGGTTCTGGCCGCACACGTGCAGTTTTCGCTTGTCATCGATCAGATAGGCGTCCATGGCGGTGCCGCACTTGCCACAACGATGTTTGGCACGCAGGGCATCGGTCTCCGCCTCTTCGTCGTTGGCCAGCACAAACTCGTCACCCGGAATCAGGTTAATGGTCTGCTTGCAACGCTCCTTGGGCGGCAGGGCATAGCCGGAGCAGCCCAGAAACACCCCGGTACTGGCGGTTCGAATGCCCATCTTGCGGCCACAGGTGGGGCAGTCGATGTCGGTCAGCACCATTTCATTGGCACGCATACCGCCCTCTTCCGCCGGCTGCTCCGCCTTGCCCAGATCTTCGCTGAATTCGGCGTAAAAGGCGTCCAGCACCTGAGTCCAGTTTAGACTGCCGCCGGCGATTTCATCCAGCTTGCTTTCCATCTGGGCGGTAAAGTCGTAATTCATCAGCTCGGCAAAGCTTTCCTGCAACCGATCGGCCACGATCTCACCCATTTTTTCCGCATAGAAGCGTCGGCTTTCGACCTTGACGTAACCCCGATCCTGAATGGTGGAAATGATGGATGCATAGGTGGAAGGTCGGCCGATGCCGCGTTTTTCCAGTTCGCGCACCAGCGCCGCTTCGGTGAAACGCGCCGGTGGCTTGGTAAAGTGCTGCTTGGGATCGAGCTGTTCGAGGGTCAGTACCTCGCCCGCCTGCACCGCCGGCAAGACAGTGTCTTCGCCTTTGCGGCCCTGAGCGGCGGCCTGTACCTTGGTCCAGCCGGCAAAGCGCAGAATGCGACCGCGGGCCTTGAGATCGTAGTCACCGGCACGCACGGTAATGGTGCTGCTGTCGTACAGCGCCGGCACCATCTGACAGGCCACAAACTGGCGCCAGATAAGATCGTACAATCGCTTGGCATCCGCTTCCATGCCATCGAGCTTGTCGGCGGACAGGGCTACATCGGAGGGACGAATCGCCTCGTGCGCTTCCTGGGCATTGGCCTTGGCGCTGTATACATTGGGATTTTCAGGCAGATAACCCGGGCCGTACTGCTCCTGAATATAGTCACGTACACCGGCCACCGCTTCCTGACTCAGGTTGGTGGAGTCGGTTCGCATATAGGTGATGTAACCCGCTTCATACAGACGCTGGGCCAGCATCATGGTGCGTTTTACGCCAAAACTCAGCCGGGTACTGGCCGCCTGCTGCAGGGTTGAGGTGATAAAGGGCGCCGGCGGCTTGCTCTGGGTGGGCTTGTCGTCACGCGACACCACCTCGAAGCGACTCGCCTTGAGCGCATCCACCGCCGCCATGGTCTGGGCTTCGTTGACCGGGCGGAATTCCTTGCCCTGATACTTGGCCACCGCCATCGACAGCGCCAGCTTTTCCTTGTTGCTCAGATCGGCCTGAATATCCCAGTATTCTTCCGGTACGAACGCCTTGATTTCACGTTCTTTTTCTACCAGCAGACGTACTGCCACCGATTGTACTCGACCGGCAGACAGGCCGCGGGCCACTTTTTTCCACAACAGGGGCGAGACCATATAGCCCACGACCCGGTCCAGAAAGCGGCGCGCCTGCTGGGCATTCACCCGGTTCTGGTTAAGATCGGACGGACGGCTGAACGCATCCTGAATGGCCGTTTTGGTGATTTCGTTGAAGACCACCCGCTTGAAGCGCTCATCGTCACCGCCGATCAGCTCTTTAAGGTGCCAGGCAATCGCCTCCCCTTCGCGGTCCAAATCCGTTGCGAGATAGATGGTGTCGGCTTTCTCGGCCAGCGCCTGCAATTCGGTGACCACCTTCTCTTTACCGGGCAGTACCTGATAATTCGCCTGCCAGCCGTTATTGGGATCGACGCCCATACGGGCGATCAGCGCCTTTTGCTCTTTCTGCTGCTTGAGCCGGGCTTTTTCTTCGGGGCTGAGCTGCTTGGTGTCGGCTTTTTTACCTCCGGTTTTTTTGGCGGCAGAGGAGCCGGCGGTGGGCAAATCCCGCACATGACCGACACTGGATTTGACGATGAAGTCTTTACCCAGATATTTGTTGATGGTTTTTGCCTTGGCGGGCGATTCCACGATAACGAGGGATTTGCTCATAAAGCGCGTATAGGTCCTTAAGGTCTGGCCCCCAACTCAGGGGTACGGCGGCAAGGTAATGACGGCTGTATAAGTGAAAAAGCCGCAAAAAGCAAACTTACCAGGCCAGGGCCGAAAAAAAGTTGAGTGAATTTATATTTACTTATTAACACCTTCATACCTGCAGGAATCAACCGCTTTTTTGCTTAAGTTGCCTGTTCGACCGCTTTTTATGCATTGTTATGATTAAAGCATAATCTGTTGTTAAATTCGGGTTACATCTCCTTGAAAAATCCACATATAATGGCGCAACTCAGAATTATCTCGGCTATTTTAACCATTTAAAAGGACAATATAATGGTACAGTTTGAAGCTAACTTCGACGGTCTGGTTGGCCCTACCCATAACTACGCCGGCCTTTCTTACGGCAATGTAGCCTCTCAAAGCAATGCGCAGGATGCCTCCAGTCCCAAACAGGCCGCCAAGCAGGGCCTGCAGAAAATGAAAGCGCTAAGCGATCTGGGTCTGGTACAGGGGGTACTGGCCCCCCAGGAGCGCCCCGATATTCAAACCCTGCGCCGACTGGGTTTTACCGGCAGCGACGCCCAGGTGCTGGAAAAAGCCTTTCGCGAAGATCCGGTGCTGCTGGCCGCCTGTTGTTCCGCGTCCAGCATGTGGACTGCCAACGCCGCCACCGTTTCACCCGGCGCCGATACGCTGGATGGCCGTATTCACTTTACCCCGGCCAACCTGACCAACAAGTTTCATCGCTCCATCGAACACGAAGTGACCGGCCGAATTCTGGGCCGGGTTTTTGCCGACGATCGTTATTTTTGCCACCACGCCGCCCTGCCCGCCAACGAGTATTTCGGTGACGAGGGCGCCGCCAACCACACCCGCCTGTGTGCCGACTACGGCCAGGCCGGCGTCGAGCTGTTCGTGTATGGCCGCAGCGCCTTCGATCAAAGCCGGCCGGCGCCGCGCCGCTATCCGGCTCGCCAGACCCTGGAAGCCTCTCGTGCCGTGGCCCGCCTGCACGGTCTGAATGACGACACCGCCATTTTCATTGCCCAGAATCCGGAGGTGATCGATCAGGGCGTATTCCATAACGACGTGATTGCGGTCGGCAACCAGAATGTGCTGTTTTACCATCAGCAGGCCTTTCTCGACACCCATGCCGCACTGGACGATATCCGCCGCAAGCTGCCCGAAACCGAGCTGCACTTCATCGAAGTCCCCACCGCCGAGGTGCCGGTACTTGACGCGGTGAAAAGCTACCTGTTCAATACCCAGATAGTGACGCTGCGCCCCGGCCACATGGCGATTATCGCGCCGTCGGAATGCGCCGACACCCCCAGCGTCAAGGCCTATCTGGACAAGCTGCTGACCCTGAACACCCCCATTCGGGAAGTCCACTTCATGGACGTGAAGCAAAGCATGCGTAACGGCGGTGGTCCGGCCTGCCTGCGACTGCGGGTGGCGATGACCGCCGCCGAGCATGCGGCCACCAACCCCGCCTGCCTGATGAACGAGGCGCTGTTCGGCCGACTGAATCAATGGGTAGACCGCCATTACCGCGACAGCCTGAGCCTGAACGATCTGCGTGATCCGGCGCTGTTGCTGGAGTCTCGTTCGGCCCTGGACGAGCTGACCCAGATACTGCAGCTGGGCTCCGTCTACCCCTTCCAGCGGTAGTTAAAAACCAGGGATTGGGGATTGGGGAAGACCGGCAAACCTGATCCCAACTCCCCATTCCCTATTCCCCAGTCCCTATTCCCTATCCCCTATTCCCCGAACTTGATCAGCCGAAGGGGCGTTGTCCCGCTTCCACGAGCTTCATCAAGCCCCGGCTGACGCCCGCTTCCACCGCCTTGCCCAGCTTATCCTTGATCGTCTGTTTCGGTTGGTAGTGCAGCCGGATCACCCGCTTGTCGGCACTCGCTGCCAACAGGTAATCGCTGCTGGTCATCAGCTCGTCCACCAGCCCCAGTTCCCGGGCATCGGTCGCCAGCCAGTGCTCACCGGTCGCCACCTCGTCCAGCGCCAAAGCCGGCCGATTCTCGGCGATAAAGTCCTTGAACCGACGGTGAATCACCTCCAGCTCTTCGCGGAACTTGGCGCGACCTTCGTCGTCGTTCTCGCCAAACAGGGTCAGGGTGCGTTTGTATTGGCCGGCGGTATGCAGCTCGACGTCGATGTCTTTGCTCTTGAGGAATTTATTGAAGTTGGGCAACTGTGCCACCACCCCGATGGAGCCGACGATGGCGAAGGGCGCGGCGATAATACGCTCGGCCACACAGGCCATCATGTAACCGCCACTGGCGGCTACCTTGTCGACCGCCACCGTAAGATGCAGTCCCTTGGCCTTGAGTCGCGCCAGCTCGGCGGCCCCGAGGCCGTAGCCATGCACCACGCCACCGCCGGACTCCAGGTTCAGCAGCACCTCGTCCCCTTCGCGAGCCAACTGCAGCAGACCGGTGATTTCCCGGCTGAGGCCGCTCACTTCATGGGCATCCATGCTGCCCTTGAAGTCGAGCACATAGAGTCGTTTACCCGTCTCTTCGGCTTTTTTCTCGTCTTTGGCCTGCTGTTTGAATTGCTGCTTGAGCGCCTTGCGCTCGTTGTCGTTGGCCGCCGAGGCCAGTTGCAGCCGTTGCTGCTGGCGACGCAACCCGGCGCCGAGATCCTCGACCTCCAGCCGATCCTCTCCCCGCTTTTGGCGCATGGCGGTCCCGGCGACCAAGGCCACCACGGCGCCGATGGCCAGCACCCAGGTCACACTCTTGGCCATGAACAGGCCATATTCGTATAAAAATTCCAGCATAAGATTTCCTTGAGACCCAAATCGATCCCCATTGTAAAAGCCCTCGCGGCGAACACCAACGGGCTTTTTGCCGCCGGTGCTTTTCATTTACCCTTTTCCTGCCAACTTTTGATCTCAGAGGCTGGTATCCGTGGCCAGAGTCTGGTTTGATCCGACTACTTTGATTTTTGCTGAGAGAACACAGGCACATGCTCGATTATCATGCATCCCCCGACTTACTCAACGACAAGGTGATTCTGGTCACCGGTGCCGGCAGCGGCATTGGCCGCGAGGCGGCGCTGAGCTATGGTGCTCATGGTGCCACCGTCATTCTGCTGGGCAAAACCGTGAAAAAACTGGAAGCGGTCTACGATGAACTGCTGGCCCAGGGCAGCCCCGAGCCGGCGATTATTCCGCTGGATTTGCAGGGCGCGACCAAACAGCATTACCTGGACATGGCCGAAACCATCAAACAGCAATTCGGCCGCCTGGACGGCGTGCTGTTCAACGCCGGCCAACTGGGCGCACTTGGCCCCTTCGAGATGATCGGAGAAGACGAGTGGGACAGCGTGATGCAGGTTAACCTCAAGTCCCAGTTTCTGATGACTCAGGCGCTGTTGCCGCTACTCAAGGCCACCCCCGGCGCCGCCATCGTTTATACCAGCTCCGGCGTGGGTAAACGGGGCCGGGCCTACTGGGGCAGCTATGCGGTATCCAAATTCGCCACCGAAGGCATGATGGAAGTACTGGCGGACGAGCTCGACAACACCGGCGTGCGCGTCAACTGCATCAACCCGGGCGCCACCCGTACCGAGATGCGGGCTCGGGCCTACCCCGGCGAAGACGCGTCGACCCTGCGTACGCCCAAGGATCTCATGCCGCTGTACCTGTATCTGATGGGTAATGACAGCCGGGAGGTCAACGGCCAGTCACTGGATGCCCAGGCCGACAAAGTCCGCCCCCGCGCCGACCAATAAGCTGACAGGCCGCCGGACTTCGTCTAAAACTAAGCGTACGGGTTTATTAACTCCGGGGTCATAACAGCTTGACCCCATTGCCAAAAGGATGAGGCACCACTCATGTATCGTCCCAAGAGCACGGTAGAACAATGGCGAATTTTTCAGGCGGTCGTCGACTGCGGCGGCTATGCCCAGGCGGCGGAACAGCTCTGTAAAAGCCAGTCGTCGCTCAACCACGCCGTGGCCAAGCTGCAGCAGGGGCTGGGTGTCCCCCTGCTGGAAGTTCGAGGCCGCAAGGCGTATCTGACGCCGGAAGGAGAGGTGTTCCTGCGCCGCTCACGCAAACTGACTCAGGGCATAGAAGAACTGGAGCTGCTCGCCGGGGTACTGGCCAGCGGCTGGGAGCCCATTCTGCGCGTAGTGGTAGAAGCATCCCTCCCCCGTCAGCCCTTGTATCAGGCGTTGGCAGACTTTTCCCCTCGCTCGCGCGGTTGCCGTATTCACCTGGTCGAAGCCCAGCCTTCGGGCTGCCAGGCGGTGGTGAACAAACAGGCCGCCGACCTGGTGTTTGCCTGTCGCGCCTTTAGTGGGGTGACCAGCCTGCCCTTGGCTACCACCGTTTACATCCCGGTCTGCGCCCCCGAACATCCACTGGCTCGATTCGATGAGGTCACCGCCCATGAGCTTGATTCCGAGCTGGAACTGATTCTGGCCGATGGCAGCGAGCAGGAAGAAGGCTGGGAACGGGCGGAACAGCGCTGGATTATCAACCACCTGCACGACACCCTGTCGCTGCTGCGCCGTGGGGTCGGCTTTGCCTGGTTGCCATTGGAAGTGGTGGCGCCGATGATCGACAGCGGTCTGCTGCAACGCCTGCCCATGGCGAATCAGGCACTGCGCAAGCGTTTTACCCATTTGATACTGCCCCGCCCCATGCCACCGGGTCCGGCCGCCAGCCTGCTGCTGAGCCTGATCCGCCATCATTACGGCGATCATGAAACCACCCCTATCGGTGAAAACACGGCAAGCTCGAACTATCGTGAAGGAACGCTACCGGCACCTTGATCTTGCCAGGCCGAAGCGGCTTCCTTATGCTGATGGCCTCGCATTTGACAAGGAACCCCGATGTTTGATTTTGATCAGTGGATAGACCGCCGCCCTACCCGTGCCCTGAAGTGGCTGAAATACGAAGGCACCGATATTTTGCCGATGTGGGTGGCGGACACCGAATTCAAGGCGCCGCCCGCCGTGATCGAGGCATTGAGTGAGCGAGTGGAACACGGCATTTTCGGCTACAGTCGGCCCAGCCCGCAGCTGACCGAACTGATCATACAACGCATGGCCGACCGTTACGGCTGGCAAATCGAAGCCGACTGGCTGGTGTATATGCCCGGTGTTGTTCCTGCTCTTAACCTGGCCTGCCAGACTTTCAGCGAACCCGGCAGTGCCGTGCTCACCCCCAAACCGATTTATTACCCGTTTCTGCATGCGCCGGGCTTTCATGGCCGCAAGGCCGCCTATGTGGAGATGGTCGAAAAAGACGGTCGCTGGCTGCTGGATCTGGAGCAGTTGGAAGAGCAAGCCAAGGAAAGCGAACTGCTGCTGTTCTGCAATCCGCACAATCCGGGTGGCACTATTTACACCCGTGAAGAGTTGCTGGCCATCAACGACATTGCCAAGCGTCATAACCTGATTGTCTGCTCGGACGAGATTCACTGCGACCTGCTGCTGGATGAAGGCAAGCCTCATATCCCCTACGCCGCCCTGGACGACGATGCCGCCAGCCGCAGTGTGATCCTGATGGCACCCAGCAAGACCTTCAACATCGCCGGCCTGTGCTGCTCTTTTGCCATCGTGCCCAACCCCGAGCTGCGTACCCGCTTTACCCGCGCCGCTCGTGGCATCATGGCCGACGTCAACCTGCTCGGCTTTGTGGCAGCCGAAGCCGCCTATCGGGACGGTGACGACTGGCTCGATGCCCAGATAACCTATCTGCGCCAGAACCGGGACTTGTTGGTTGAACGCCTGAACCAGGTGCCCGGCATCAAGGTACTGGCGCCGGAAGCCACCTATCTGGCCTGGGTTGATATCAGTGCGCTGAAACTGGACGATGCCATCGGCTTTTTCGAACAGGCCGGCGTGGGTCTGTCACCCGGCGGCCAGTTCGGCGGCAGCGATTTTGTCCGGCTCAACTTCGGTTGCTCCCGCGCCATGCTGGACGAGGCCCTGCATCGCATGATTGCCGCCATCAACAATCGCTGAGTACTCTCTCGTCGGGCCGGTAACGCCGGTCCGACATATTGACCGTCACTTATACCCCTTCCGAGGATTGCACAACGAAAAACGCCGCCTGGCATAAGCCAGGCGGCGTTTTATTTTGCTATATGGCGGAGGAGCAGGGATTTGAACCCTGGATGGGCTATAAACCCATGCCGGTTTTCAAGACCGGTGCATTCAACCACTCTGCCACCCCTCCGAACGAGATGAATCATACTGAACCCGATTACCGCTGTAAACAGCTTGCGATTCAACTGCTGTCTAAATCATCATTTTGCGTGTTTTTTGGTGATAAATCGGCCTGCCGTCGCTGTTGCTCGGCAAAATAGTGATGCAGAAATTCTTCGTCAACCGGAGACAGGTCGAAATGCCGGCTTGCCTCGGCAATCGTCTCTTGATCCCGTTGAGATTGCTCCATCAACCAGGACAGCGCCTTGCGTAATGACTCATGCTCGTTCATATCGCCTCCTGCACTAAGTTATAACGTTAGCGTAGCAGCCGTGCCTTTTATTTTTTATGCATTTTGAATACAATTTATCCGTTAACCTACTCTCGCACGCTATCCCGTTTTTTCATCGAGGTTTTATGCACTTTAAACACCGACTGCGCGACGCCACCCTCGCCGGCCTGGCGGCCTTTGTCGCGGTGATTCTACTGAGCTATCTCAAAAGCTGGGCCCATTTGATGGTGCTGAGCGCCCCGCTGGGTGCCACCCTGGTACTGCTGCTGCTGCTACCCTCCGCCCCGCTGTCTCGCCCCAAAAACGTCATTCTGGGCCACCTGCTGACCAGCGGTATCGCCGTGCTCGGCATGGCGCTGATACCCGACCCCATGCTGGGGCTGGCCACCAGCTTTGGTCTCGGCATTACCCTGATGGTCTTAACCGACACCCTGCACCCGCCGGCGGGCGCCAACCCGATTCTTATTTATCTGTCCGGCGCTCATCTGCCTCCGATGGACTTTATGGTGCCCACCCTGCTCGGCAGCCTGTTCATGGTCGGTTTCGCCAGCCTGTATCACTATATCTTTACCCATCGCCGCTATCCCTTCGGTCCCAAGGTGCCCAAGGCCGCCGAGCCGGCGACAGCCGCGCCATCGACACCGACCACCGCCGAAAATCGGGCTAACGAGTCCTCATGACTCGAGGGTAAAAACACAGCAAAAAAAAAGAGCGCCGAGGCGCTCTTTTTTACAAGGACAGATAACACAGAGGCTGGGAACAGGCTTAGAAGTGCCATTCCATCTGGAAAGTCGGCGCACGAGTGTCGACACCATCCTTGCCGTGGTTACCAAACTTGTTATCCCAGTATTCGTAGCCGACACCGGCCCACAGGGTGTTGCTCTTGTCGAACGCCAGTTGACCCACATCCACCATCAGCGAGGTACGTACCAGCACTTCGGGTTTGGTTTCATTAAAGTTGTAATCCTCACCCTTTGCGCCATTGTAGTTACCGAAGCCCTGGAACTTCATCGGTACCGGACCGGCGTTAAACGGTACACCCCAGGCCAGGTTAATCACATAATAGGGATCAAAACTGATATCGCTCTGTTGGCAGAAGGGAGCCCCGCAGTGGTTTCGCTCGTAAGCGTAAAAAGCTGTCAGATCAGCAAAACCTTTGGGCAAATCAAACTTCAGAGTCGGACCCACCAGCAGCAATTGCTTACGCGGTGCAAATTGGGTGTTCTTGGTATTGAGATCGAAGCCGGCACTCAGGGCCACTTCCTTCACCGGACCGAAGCTCAGATCCTTGTCCAGCACCTTGCCCAGATGCAGCTGGTGACGGTAGGTCAGATAGGCTTCCAATGCGCCGTCACCTTCGCCACGAGCACTACCATTGGCTGGATCCATATCGTCAGACTGCAGCAGATCCAGGTTGAAGAAGTTCTGGCCGTAGGCATAACCGCTGGCGTGGGTCAGCTGCAGAATGTGTTTTTCCACATCCTTGGGATTGCTTGGTTCGGTGAAGTTAGAGCCATAACGATAACCGATGTAGGTGTCGGACCAGGTGGCGGCGCTTACCTGAGGAGCGGCAGAAACGGCCAGAGCCAGGGCGGAGACGGTAAAGATGCGCTTGCTGAGTTGCTTCATATTCGTGATTCCCTCACATTCTTGAAGTATGACGTCCTGATTTTTATTCATTTAAACGGCGTCAGTGGTATGTATTCGGCTTTATTCTAGACACAAAAATAATTACACAGACCGACACCGTAAATCTACATTTTGTTCACAAAAATAAACAAAAAATCATACTACTGTGATCCAATTCATTGTATACAGTGCTTTCGGGGTCATACCAGCATGTCGGCCGTCAGCGTGGTCGCTGCCACCATCAGCGCGGCGCGCTGCCCCTCGGTGACCCCGGCATTGGGAAACACCACCGCCTCTTCCGGCTCGCGGGCAAACCACTGTTGCTCGCCATCTTCGGCCAGCCGGGTTCCGGCGGGAAAGGCGCTGAAGTTGGCCACCCCATCGGAAAAATGAAAACAGAATTGTTCACTCTGCTTGATAATCTCCTGACATACCCTGAATACACGAATCTGGTCAAGGTCAAACGCAGGCGGCTGCCAGTCGGGATCACCTATCAGTTGTTCCAGATTTTGCTCCATGGCGGCAAAACGGCGGGCGTCGTTCTGACCAAAGGGCATCACCTTGCCCAGCTCCACGGTAAAGGCATGGGCGCCGAAGCCATGGGCGCTGAAGTAGCTGAAGGTGGTGGTCGGGCCATGGGCCAGCAGTATGGTATCGACCCCGGCGCTGCTCAAAAAAGCCAGCTGCCGGCGACTATAGGGTGCACCGTGCGTGAAGGGATAGATGGCGAACTTTTCGTATGCCGAGGGCCGAATGGCGGTATGCAGATCGTAATGCAGTCGCTCGGCACCCTCCCGGGCCCGAAAGAAACGGCTAACATACTGCTCCAGCCGGGCCGCCCGTGTGCGCTCGTGATTGCGTCGCTCGCCCCGGGCATGGGCGCCGGAAAACAATCGATTGAGGTTTTCTTCCACTTCACGCACGCCCAGATTCATCGCCGCCGGGTTACCGAAAATAAACAGCAGTCGTTGCCGACAGGTTAAACGGCCACTCAATATGGCATTCAGCAGCCGTTCGCACAGCTCGATAGGCGCGGTTTCATTGCCGTGTATGCCGCAAGACAGCACCAGATCCCGATTGCCCGGCATGGCCGGCTCAATGCACAAGACCCCGGTATCCCATACCTGAACCTGACCACCGTCGGGCAAGGACTCGCTGAAGGGAGCAAGCTCCCAGGGATGCGCCCTGCTGAGCGCTAAAAAATCATCGAGCCGGCTTCCGTTCACATTTACCTCCAATAATACCGATAAAATCAAAATATCCGAGGGTGATAAGACACGATTGCAGTACTAAAGTCTAGCGATGACGCAGTCTATATGCGAGCAACGTGGAAGCGAATGAGGCCGTTAGCGGCTCCGGATGAGTTAACTGGCATAAATCATGATAATTCATGCGGTTATCAGTCATCTGACCGTATGATTATGCAGCGTGCACGAATGCTGGTGAATCTGAAAAATAAATAAAGAAAACAGCGGGGGAGTAGAACATCGAGGTGAGTCAAAGGGGCAGCATGGCTGCCCCTGCTTTCGGTTAAACGCCGGCCTTGGCGAAGGTGGCGCCAACCAGCTGTTGTGCTTCCCGGATCAGCGTCTCGAGGTGGGTATCACCCCGAAAACTTTCCGCATAAATCTTGTAGACCTGCTCGGTGCCGCTGGGGCGCGCCGCAAACCAGCCCTGCTCGGTCACCACCTTGAGTCCGCCAATCGCGGCCCCGTTCCCCGGCGCCCGGGTCAAGCGCGCGATAATGGGGTCTCCGGCCAGGGTATCGGCATCAATAGCCTCGGCATCCAGTTGCGCCAGCACCTGTTTCTGGGCCGGGGTGGCGGGCGCATCGACACGGCGATACACCGGCTGGCCCAGCTCGGCCGTCAGCTGCGCATAATACCGGTGCGGTGTCAGCCCGGTGACGGCGAGTATTTCCGCCGCCAGCAGAGAAGGAATAAAGCCGTCTTTATCGGTACTCCATACTTCGCCGTTCATCCGTAAAAAAGACGCCCCGGCGCTTTCTTCCCCGACAAAGCCCAGTTGACCGTCCATCAGCTCCTTGACGTACCACTTGAATCCGACCGGTACCTCCATCAAGCGGCGTCCCAATTTGTCTGCCACCCGATCGATCATGGAAGAGGACACCAGGGTCTTGCCGACCGCCAGGTCTGCCGACCAGTCGGCTCTGTGGGTGAACAAATAATGAATACACACGGCCAGATAATGATTGGGGTTCATCAGGCCGTCGGCGTCGACGATGCCATGACGATCGTAATCGGGATCATTGCCACAGGCGATATCGAAGTCATTCTTCATCGCCAGCAGGTTGGCCATGGAGTAAGGACTGGAGCAGTCCATGCGGATCTTGCCGTCATGATCCAGCGTCATGAAGGAAAAGGTCGGCTCCTGACAGGGATTCACTACCGTGATATCCAGACCATAGCGTTCGGCGATAGGAGCCCAATAGGCCAGGCCGGCCCCGCCCAGGGGATCGATACCGATGCGAATGCCGGCGTCACGAATGGCGGCCATGTTGACAACTTCGCCCAGCTCCGCAACATAATGATTGATGTAATCGAAGGGCACCGCCTGAGTCAATGCCGTTGTCAGAGGCTGGGTAAGAATACCGTTATCATCGGCGGCAATCAGCGCGTTGGCTCTGTCCTGAATCCAGCCGGTGGCTTCGCTTGACGCTGGCCCACCGTCGGCACCATTGTATTTGATGCCCCCATCGCGAGGAGGATTATGCGAAGGCGTGATCACGATGCCGTCCGCCAGCGTATCGGGATGGGCTTTGTTGTGATTAAGAATGGCATGAGATATTACCGGCGTCGGCGTATAGCCTCGCTCCGGCTGAATTCTGACCTCTATCCCATTGGCCGTCAGTACTTCAAGTGCCGATCCCCAGGCCGCTTCCGACAACGCATGGGTGTCCATGCCCAGAAACAGTGGACCGGTCAGTCCCTGTTGCCGGCGATATTCGGCGATGGCCTGGCAGATGGCATGAATATGCCGCTCGTTAAAGCCGATATCCAGGGCGCAGCCCCGATGTCCGGAGGTGCCGAACGCCACCTTTTGCCCAACCTTGGTCACGTCGGGCCGTAGCTGGTAATACGCTGCCATCAGCCGCGGCACATTCACCAGATCGGCGGCATTGGCCGGCATTCCGGCTCTCGGGTCTGTACTCATCAAATACGTCCTTAATAATTTATCAGATGCTTTGACACACCCGTTCGATCAACCCGTGCGGATAGCCCATGGCCGCCATCAGCTGCGCCACGATATTGCGCTTTCGACCGGTATTGGTGTTGGTAATCACCCAGTAAGGGCTGCCTTCAATCGCTTTCGGCTTGGTGGTATTACCGCAGGCAAGCAGCGCCGCTTCGTCGTCGGCAAAATAAATGCGCTTGCGGCCCTTGATGTCGCTGGCCTGCGAGAAGGCCGACGGATTTTCGCGGTACAGCACCGACAGAATATGCATGAAACGATCGATAGCGGATTCCTGTTCCGCCAGCTCGCCTCCCTCAAGCATCTGTACCACCCCACGCCCCGGCTGGGCTGCGGGTGTCGGCGGCGTAGCCGGTAACGGCTCATCGGTCGCCGCTATCGGTTCCAGTTTCAGCAGGCGCCGTAGAATATCCGAGGCACTTTCACCGATATGCCGGGTGTTGCTGGCAATATAACGATAAAGATCTTCATCTACCTCTATGGTTTTCATCATGTTTTCTGGCATGTCCACTCCCAATGACGGAGCCTGATTATACATGGAGCGGACCACAGGCCCAAGCAGGTTGCACCGCCCGCATTGGCAGGCAACAATATTGCCCTCGATTCCTCGTCTGGAAATACACATGCAACTGAATTTTCGCCGCCAGGGGCAAGGTCGACCGGTGATCGTCATCCACGGTCTGTTCGGCAGCCTGGATAACCTGAACGGACTCAGCAAGTCACTGTCCGAGCATTTCGACGTGATCGCCGTGGATGTCCGCAATCACGGTTTGTCACCGCGTAGCGAGCACATGAATTATCGCGACATGGCCGAAGACATTCTGCACCTGAGCGAGCAACTGCAACTCGAGCGTCCCATTCTCGTCGGGCATTCCATGGGTGGCAAAATTGCCATGATGGCCGCCGGGCTGGCCCCGGACACCATTGGCGGACTGGTGGTGGCCGACATGGCGCCGGTGACCTATACCCAGGCCCGCCATGACGAGGTATTCAAGGGGTTGCAGGCCGTGACCGAGGCCGGTTGCCGTGACCGAAAAACCGCCGACGAGGTGTTGAGCCGGCATGTGCAGATCGCCGGGGTTCGTCAGTTTTTGTTGAAATCCTTTGTCCCGAACAGCACCGCCCCCTGGCGCTTCAACGTGCCGGTGTTGTTCAGCCATTATCGCAATATCATGGACTGGCCCGGGGTCGAGCAGCCTTATTCGGGGCCGGTGCTGTTTATCAAGGGCAGCGAGTCCGACTATCTGCTACCCGAACACCAGTCACAGGTCGTGCAGCAGTTCCCCCGGGCCCGGGCCAAGGTGATCCCGGGGGCCGGCCACTGGCTGCATGCGGAAAAGCCCCAGCTGTTCAATCGCCTGGTGCTGGATTTCCTGGCCGAGGCCAGTTAACAGGCTCAAATCCTTTATGATATAGTGGCGCTCAATTTACAGGGTCGGACAACAAGATGTCATTGGAACAAATCGAGCTACTGGAAACCCTCGGTCTCAAGCTGTTTTTCGTGGCGATATTTCTGTTGATCGGACTGGCTATTCAGGATGTACTCAAACGAGGCAATGTGCCCAAATTTGGCCGTTACATCGTCTGGGCAGTGCTGTTTCTGGGCTGTGCCGGCTTTGTGGCCAAGGGCATTATCGAGGCCGTCTGGGAAGGAGGCGGTGTCGGTTAATTCATGGCCAAGCAAGATACTGACAGAACCACGCTGGATTTGTTCGCCGACGAACGCCGGCGCGGCAGGCCCAAGACCAATCCCCTGCCCCGGGAAGCCCAACTCAAACTCAACAAGCGCAATCAGCTCAAGCGTGATCGCGAACGTGGTCTTCGTCGCATAGAGCTGAAAGTAGACGAACAATTGTTGAGTAGATTGAACTTACTGGCCGCCGAGCAGCAGCTCAGCCGGGCCGAATTGATCCAGGCTTTGCTGTTGCAACAACTTGAGCAGCAGGATGGCAATTAGGCCGGGCGGCCTGACCACCCACATTTTCGACAGGTACAGCATTATTATGGCAAGTGTAGGTCTGTTTTTTGGAAGTGACACCGGCAACACCGAAGCCGTGGCCAAGATGATCCAGAAAGAGCTGGGCAAGCATCTGATAGAGGTGCATGACATTGCCAAGAGCACCAAAGAGGACATCGCCGGTTTCGACTTGCTGCTACTGGGTATCCCTACCTGGTACTACGGCGAATCTCAGGCTGACTGGGACGACTTTTTCCCCGAGCTGGAGAACATCGACTTCAACGACAAGCTGGTCGCACTGTTCGGCTGTGGCGATCAGGAAGACTACGCCGAATACTTCCTCGATGCCATGGGCACCCTGCGTGAAATCATAGAACCCAAGGGTGCCATTATTGTGGGTCACTGGCCGACCGAAGGCTACGACTTTGAAGCCTCACGCGCCCTGGTAGATGATGCTCATTTCATCGGTCTGGGGATCGATGAGGATCGTCAACCCGAGCTGACGCAAAGCCGGGTTAAAGACTGGTGTAAACAGGTATATGAAGAAATGTGCTTAAAAGAGCTGGAAGCGTAAGCCGCGCTTTAAGGTCTACTAAGGGACGCGATGGGCGCGTCCCTTTTTTGTGCCCATGATACGATGATGGTCATTCAATCACTCCAACATTCCCACGAGAACACAGATGAAAAGATTAGGTGTTTTACTGTTGATACTCTTGCTGCCCGCGGCACTGGCCCGGGCCAACATCAACCCACTCCCCCTGCCGGAGGATCGAGGCCAACCGGTGGGGCAGATACTGCTGCACACCGCTCAGGACGGTGACACCCTGGCCAGCCTGGCACGCTATTACGGCGTCAGCCCGATATTGATGCTGGCGGCCAACCCGGATCAGGACCTGTTTTTGCTGAAACCGGGGCAACAGGTGGTGATTCCCAATCAACTGTTGCTACCCCGGGCGGAAACGACAGGTATCGTCATCAATCTCGCCGAGCTGAGACTGTACTATTACCCGGAGCAGGGTGGTGAAGTCTATGTGTTTCCCATCGGTATCGGCCGGGTCGGTCGGGCCACCCCCGAGATGATTACCCGTATCAGCCAGATGCGCAAGAATCCGACCTGGACGCCCACCGCCACCACCCGGCGCGAGTATGAGGCAAAAGGCCTGCCATTGCCGGCCGTGGTTCCTGCCGGACCCGATAATCCATTGGGTGAATATGCCATGCGTCTGGCTTATGGCCGTGGCGAGTACCTGATCCACGGTACCAATGACCCGCTGGATGTGGGTCTGCGTGCCAGCGCCGGCTGTATTCGCATGTACCCCGAGCATGTGGAATGGCTGTTTGCCCAGGTTGATAGCGGTACTCAGGTGCAAATCGTCAATCAGGCACTCAAGGTCAGTACCGATCAATACGGTCAGACCTTTGTTGAGGCCCACGAGCCCCTGACCCCCGAAGGCCTGGCAGATGAACGCCCCCTGGATATGACCCAGCTCGCGCCACTGCTGGAGCAGGGCGCCGACCGTCAACTGATTGAACAGGTCATCCAGAGCCAGCAAGGCATGCCGCAGCTGGTGGGGCAATTACCGTAAGCCCACCTCCGGATAGCAGACATAAAAAAGCCTGGCATGAGCCAGGCTTTTTTCCGTCGTACCAAATTACTTGGTGTAACGGCCCATCTGATCCAGACGAGAGTTGGCGCGGTCGGCAGAAGCGCGGGCTTCGGCAACGTCGGCAGCCAGACGATCGATCTTGGCAGAGTTCATTTGCTGGCCTTGCTGAACGGCTTGTACGTCCTGGGCCAGGCTGTCCATTTTGGTTTCCAGAGCATCAGTAGAGCTACAACCTGCCAGCAGCAGAGTACCTACAACACCACCAACCAACATCATTTTATTACGCATTACTTGCTCCTTGTTTGTATGGGAGTCAAAAGACCACTTAGGCAAGCTAAGTATGGACGAAGTTCCCTGCTTATCGCAAATTATTTTATAAATCATGACAGTAGGAAATTTTGCTTAACACCCTGATATATCATTTATTTGTTTGTTTTTTGCGCACGTAGAGCGTGCGCTCGACTTCGGCGACCAGATTTCCCTGCTCGTCCACGATGTTGATGCGAAAACGAGGAAAATATTTTTCTCCGCCCTCCGTCGCCCGCAGTATCTCATCCAGCCGCTCTCGACTCAAATGAATATCCGCATAAACTCGCCCCCTGCCCGGCTTGAGAAACGTCACGCTGCCGGCCCGGTCCCACACCAGATAATCCGGCCCCAACAACGCCATCAGCAACATCGAGTAGAGCGGATCCGTCATCGAAAACAGGCTGCCACCATACTGGGTACCATTGGCATTTTTATTCCACCAGCGCAGTACCAGCCCCACCCGGCAGTAGCTGTAATCATGACTGAGCTGTTCGATACGGATACCGGCTCCCCAAAAAGGCGGCCAGCAATTCAAGAGTGTCTTCAGTAACCGAGGGCGGGAAAATATCAGCTTCATTTATCTCATCAGACCAGTGTAACTGTACCTGATATTAACAAAGATAAGCAGCAATGGGCAGGCCTCTCGCCCGAGCTTGTGGATCTGTGACAAAGCCAGATTGCGGTTGCCTTTAGCGTCGGGAACAAGCACAATGAAAGCAATAACCAAACGAAATGCGAAACATTATTCTTATGGCTGACAACAATCAAGCGCTGAAGAAAGCAGGCCTCAAAGTCACGCTCCCCCGCGTCAAGATTCTTGAGTTGCTGCAGCAACCCGAAACCCAGCACGTTAGTGCGGAGGATCTTTACAAGCTACTGATTGATCAGGGTGAAGAGATTGGCCTGGCCACGGTTTATCGCGTGCTAAATCAGTTCGATGACGCCGGTATTGTCGCTCGCCACCATTTTGAAGGCGGAAAATCGGTATTTGAACTAGCCACTCAGGAACATCATGATCATCTGGTATGCCTCGACTGTGGCAAGGTCATCGAGTTCCACGACGAAACCATAGAGCAGCGCCAGCGTGATATTGCCGCCCAATATAATATCAAGCTGACCAATCATAGCCTGTATCTGTATGGGCACTGCCTGAACGATGAGTGCAGCCATAATGACGAACACCATTGATCGTCAACCATCAGCATTAAAAAAGCCGCAGTCGACTGCGGCTTTTTTTATGGCTTGAATAAGGGTATTCAGCCCTCTTCCTTGCCCCATGAATCGCGCAGTGCCACCGTCAGGTTGAACACCATGCCTTCTGCCTTGCTGTCCCGGCAGAAGTAGCCTTCACGCTCGAACTGAAACGCATGTTCAGGCTCGGCCTTGCACAATGACGGCTCAACCACGGCGCCGCTCAGCACCTGCAACGACCCCGGATTCAACGCCGCTTCAAACGACTCGGCGGCACCCGGGTTGGGCACATTGAATAACCGGTCATACAGACGCACCTCGGCCGGCACCCCGTGCCGGGCAGATACCCAGTGGATCACGCCCTTGACCTTGCGGCCATCGGCCGGGTCCTTGCCCAGGGTGTCGGGATCGTAGCTGCAGAAAATGGTGGTGATGTTGCCATCGGCATCTTTTTCTACCCGCTCGGCCTTGATCACATAGGCGTTGCGCAACCGTACTTCCTTGCCCAGTACCAGCCGCTTGTATTTCTTGTTGGCCTCTTCACGGAAGTCCGCTTCATCAATGAAGATGTCGCGGGTAAAAGGCAGCTCGCGCAGCCCCATTTCCGGCTTGTTGGGGTGATTGGGAGCATTCAGCGTTTCTTCGTGCTCCTCGGCCAGGTTCTCGATCACCAGCCGCACCGGACGCAAGACCGCCATGGCCCGTGGTGCATTCTCGTTCAGATCGTCCCGAATACAGGCTTCCAGCATGCCCATTTCTACGGTGTTGTCCTGCTTGGTAACACCGATCCGCAGGCAAAACTCGCGAATGGACGCCGGGGTATAACCGCGGCGACGCAAACCGGAGATGGTCGGCATACGCGGATCATCCCAGCCTTCCACATGTCCGTCGGTCACCAGCTGATTGAGCTTGCGCTTCGACATCACTGTGTATTCCAGGTTGAGTCGAGAGAACTCGTACTGCCGCGGATGACACTCGATACTGATGTTGTCCAGCACCCAGTCGTACAGGCGACGGTTATCCTGGAACTCCAGAGTACACAGCGAATGGCTGATGCCTTCGATGGCGTCCGAAATACAGTGGGTAAAGTCATACATGGGGTAGATGCACCACTTGTCACCGGTCTGGTGATGGTGGGCAAAACGCACCCGGTACAACACGGGATCACGCAGCACCATAAAAGGCGATGCCATGTCGATTTTAGCCCGCAGACAGGCGGTGCCTTCCGCAAAGTCACCGTTGCGCATGCGGGTAAACAGGCTCAGGTTTTCCTCAACCGACCGCTCCCGGTAAGGGCTGCTGCGGCCCGGTGAGGTCAGGGTACCGCGATACTCACGAATCTGCTCGGGGGTCAACTCGTCGACATAGGCCAGCCCTTTCTCGATCAACTCGACGGCATAGCCATACAGCTGGTCGAAATAGTTGGAGGAATAACGAATATCGCCACTCCAGTCAAAGCCTAACCACTGTACATCGCGCTGGATCGACTCGACGTATTCGACACTCTCTTTTTCCGGGTTGGTATCATCGAAGCGCAGATTACACTGGCCGTGATAGTCCTGTGCGATACCGAAATTCAGACAGATGGATTTGGCATGGCCAATATGCAGATATCCATTCGGCTCGGGTGGAAAGCGGGTCTGCACCGACTGATGTTTGCCGCTGGCTAAGTCTTCATCAATGATTTGACGAATAAAATTGCTGGGACGATGGTCCGCCTGACTCATTCATGCACCTCGAACGTGGGAATGACATAATCAAACGTCCATGATCCATGATCTCCGCCCGCTGCTCAATAGCCAGAGCGGGAATAACCGGTTTTGCCAACCAAAAAACCGGATGCTGGTGGAATGACCGCCAGTTGAATGTAAAAAGGGATGGGCTTGCGCCCATCCCTTCACTGCATTATTGAAGTAATGTTTCATCACACCGCTACAGGCGCGATATCCGCTTAGTCTTCAACCGGTAGCGTCTGCTGTACATAGCGGCCCGGGGCCGGCATCAGGCCCGGGCATTCCTCGGAGCCAACCGCACGAGCCGGCACCGACGAATCACCCAGATGGGGTGTGACCCATTGTTGCCAGTGGGTCCACCAGGAGCCTGCCTCGCGCCTGGCCGACGCCAGCCACTGCTCCGGCGTATCGAACGGCGCATCCGTCAGCCAATAGCCGTACTTGTTTTTACTCGGCGGATTGACTACCCCGGCCACATGGCCGGACTCTCCCAGTACCAGCGTGGTATCCCCGCCAAGCAAGCCTGAGCCCTTGAAGGTCGAGTCCCACAGGGCGATATGATCTTCCTTGGTCGACAGGAAGTAACTCGGCGTCTTGACCTTGCCCAGATCGATACCAAAGTTACCCACCTTGACCTCGCCCGGCTGGCTCAGACGATTATTGAGATACAGCTCGCGCAGTAAAAAGCGGGCACAGGCGGCGCTCAGGTTGGTGCTGTCGCTGTTCCAGTACAGGATATCGAAATCCGAAGGTTCTTGTCCCTTGAGATAATTATCGATGTAGTAGTTCCAGTACAGGCTGTTTTCCCGCAACAGACTGAAAGTGACCGCCATCTGCCGACCATCGAAGAAGCCCTGGGTCTCACTCATCTGTTCGATGGCGCTGATCACCGGATCGTTGATGAAGACCCCGACTTCACCGGGCTGGGTAAAGTCCAGCAAGGTGGTCAGAAAAGTGGCACTCTTCACGCGTGGCTTCATGCGGCGGGCCGCATACAGGGCCATGGTAGAGGCCAGCAAGGTACCACCGATACAATACCCAATGGCGTTGACTTCTTTCTCGGCGGTGATTTGCTCGATGACACGAATCGCTTCCATGGTGCCGGAATGGATCAGATCCGCAAAACCGATGCTGGCCTGTTCTTTGCCCGGGTTGCGCCAGGACATGATGAAGACGGTGTGTCCCTGATCACGTAGCCAGCCAACCAGCGAATTCTGTTCTTTCAGATCCAGAATATAAAACTTGTTGATAAACGGCGGGATAATTAGCAAAGGGGTCTGATGCACGGTATCGGTACTGGCACCGTACTGGATCAATTCGAAAATATCGTTTCTGAATACCACCTCACCTGGCGTGGTGGCCAGATCCTGTCCCAGAGTAAAGGCGCCCTGGCGAGTCATGCGGATTTTCAGCAGATCGGCACTGGCGGCCATGTCTTCCTGAAACAACTCTATGCCCTTGACCAGGTTGGCGCCTTTTTCTTCCAGGGTGCGCTGTAACAGCTCCGGATTACTCCAGATGAAGTTGGTTGGTGCAAGCGCATTGATGGTCTGACGAAAGGTAAAGCTCAGCCGCTGGCGAACCGGCTCCGGCACGCCTTCTACCACATCCAGCATCTCGGTCAGTGACTTGGCAAAGTGCAGGTAGGACTGGCGCATAAAATCGAAGTGAGGATCATCTTTCCAGGACTGATGCTTGAAGCGTCGATCTCCGGGCGGATCGGCCACCAGACTTTCGGTGCTGTTATCCATGCTTCTAATCATGCTGTTTTGACAGATAGCCAGCTGACCTTGCCACCATTGCATCTGCATATCGAGCAGCCGCATGGGATTGGTTGACACCGCCTGGTAAAAAACCTGTAAATCATCGGAATTGACCTGGGATAATGCCTGACTGACCGGATTATCACCCAGTTTGGCTTTTTGCATTTCTGACCACATGGTTTCATTCCAGTTAAAAAACTGACCGATGGGATCATTACCGCTAAACGTATTTTGTTGCATTGCCTTTCCCTGATAGAGATTGCACCTACCCAACAGCAACGACAACGGGAAGGAGCCGTCAAGCCCCTTCCCTGCAATATGTATCAGCTGAAGGGATAACCCTTAACAGACATTATTTTTTCTGTGCGTCTGCCGCCAGTGCTTCCAGACCCGATTTGAATTCCTGGGTCAGCTCGGCCAGCTTTTTGCCGTCTTCCATCATCTGCTGACTGATGCGAGTCATGGTTTCCAGCTGCTTGGAGCCGCTGCTCAACAGAGTCTGTACATCTTTGACCTGACTACCGGACTGAAGCTGAGCCAGACCAATATCGGCATACTGACGTGCAGCGTCAAGCTGCAAATTGGTCAGGGCGGTAAAGTTATTGGCGACCAGCTGATTGAATTTCAGCACAGGGCCAAAGGTCTTTTCGGTCTGCTCGTTCAAGTTCTGGAAAATATTCGTGTACATAGTGTGTTCCTTAATAAAAGAGGCCAGTAACGGCGTCCGTTAGACGCGCTTCAGCACCACGGCGGTACCCATACCACCACCGACACACAGTGATGCCAGACCAAGCTCGCTGTTGCTGCGCTGCAGTTCATAGAGCAAGGTCACCAGAATACGGTTTCCGGAGGCACCCAGCGGATGACCCAGGGCAATGGCTCCCCCATTGGGGTTGGTTTTTTCCAGCAGCGCCTGCTCGGCCACGTCATGCTGGCCAGACAGTTGTCTGACCACACCCAGCGCCTGACCGGCAAAAGCCTCGTTCAGCTCCAGGCGTTCCATTTGTGCCAAGGTAAGACCGGCACGCGTCAGTGCCTGCTCAATGGCCGGCACCGGGCCCAGGCCCATGATTTCGGGGTTAACGCCACCCTGACCATAGCTGACCACTTCCGCCAACGGCGTCAGACCATATTTCTCTACCGCCGCCTTGCTGGCCACAATAATGGCGCTGCCGCCATCGTTGATACCGGAAGCATTACCGGCAGTGACGGAGCCACCATCACGCTTGAACGCGGGCCGCAAACGCGCCAGGGTCTCGGTGGTGGTACCGGCCTTGGGATACTCGTCGGTATCGACAGTCACGGTTTCTTTGCGGCCTTTCACTTCTACCGGCACGATTTCGGCCTTGAAGTGACCCGCTTCAATGGCAGCAACCGCTTTCGCCTGGCTGGCAACGGCCAGCGCATCCTGCTCTTCGCGGCTGATATTTTCCTGCGCAACCACATTTTCGGCGGTGACGCCCATGTGGTATTTATTGAATACGTCGGTGAGACCGTCGTTAATCAGCAAATCACTCAGGGCCATGTCACCCATTTTGTGACCATTGCGCAGATCGCCTTTCGCCACGAAAGGAATTTGCGACATGTTTTCACAACCGGCGGCCACCACTACCTCGGCATCACCCGCCTTGATATGGGCGCAGGCGTCCATCAATGTCTTCATGCCACTGCCACACACCATGTTCAGGCTATAGGCAGGAACACCAACCGGAATACCGCCGGCAAGGGCGGCCTGGCGACCAATTCCCATGCCTTGGCCGGCACTGATCACGTTGCCGACGATGACTTCATTAACATGCTCGGCCGCCAGTCCGGCCTGGGCCAGCGCGCCTTTAATGGCAATACCGGCCAGCTCGGCCGCAGGAATCGTTTTCAGTGCACCACAGAAACTACCAATAGGTGTGCGTTTTGCCGCAACAATGTATACAGATTCAGACATAAATTAAATTCTCACTATAAATGACAAATTGTTGGGACTTACTGTTATTGCATGTAAAGGCCGCCGTTGACCGACAGCGTTTCACCCGTTACGTAACCACCGTGTTCACCGGCCAGATACAATACCGCACCGGCCACTTCTTCTGTGGTTGCCAGTCGTTTCATGGGAATAGTGGCTTTAATGGAGTCCAGTACGTCTTCACGAATAGCCGTAACCATCGGCGTGGCGGTATAACCGGGAGCGACCGCATTGACGCAAACGCCGAAACGGGCACCTTCTGCAGCCAGCGCCTTGGTAAAACCAATCATGCCCGCTTTGGCGGCAGAATAGTTTACCTGGCCATACTGGCCTTTCAGTCCGTTGACCGAAGAAATATTAATAATGCGACCGTTGCCCTGCTCGCACATCAAATTAAAGATGGGCTGTGTTACGCTGAACAGGCTATTAAGGTTGGTTTCCATCACCTGCTGCCACTGATCCCATGACATCTTCTTGAAGGTGGAATCACGGGTAATACCGGCGTTATTAACCAGTACATCCAGGCGTCCCAGATCACGGAGGGTTTCGGCCAGCACTTCGCTGACTGCCTTGTGGTCGCTGACATCGAGCGCCAGCAATTGAATATCGTTACCGTTCAGCTTTTCTTCCTGCAGCCATTGATTGGCCTGCTCTTCTTTACCCGGACGGTGTGTCGCCACCACTTTGAATCCATTATTCAAAAACAGGCGACACACTTCTGTACCAATTCCGCCAGCGGCGCCGGTAACCAGTACAATTTTCTTATCCGACATCAAAGCACTCCTTTGTTTCTCTGCTATTAAAGACCAGCATCATACTGGTACTTAAAAATCGAAGGCGCGGCGTTCATTCTAATTGAACAAATGCACTCTAAAAATAGACTTTATAGTCAAGTCTGCACCTTAATCACGCATCTACTATAAGCCTGTTTCTGTGACAAATAAATTAACTTGATACTATTTTTTATTGAATCGTCAAAAAAACTTAGATACTGAAAGTCGATGCAAAGCCGATATAAAAAACCACAAAGAACTAAAGGAAAGACAAAAAAGCTACTCAGACTTGGCGTCAAATTGCATCATTAGTATGTATATACCTTTATATCACCATGATATATACATGGCGAGAGCCACTGTTTCACGGATAACTAAAATAAATATTTCTCTTTCCTGCACCGTCTGAGACGTATCCATCGCTGGTGTTGTAACAGCAACATTGCCTGACATTAGAATAGTGCAATTACTCAAAATCTGTTTGCCGACTCGACCACGCAGATTATTGACTTGGGTTCGCCAATCAATCTCATTCTTCATTAGCAACCGACGCGGACGTGAAAACCGTTCTGTTGTGATAACCCGGCGTGGTGCTTTGGAACGTCCGGCTCATCACGACCATATCTGCACAGCAACTTGATGACCTGCTAAGTAACCCCGTATAACTTGTGTGGTTCTGTCGTCATTCCCGCACCTCTTTTCTCGTCATTCCCGCGAAGGCGGGAATCCATGACGTGTGGCGCAGAACCATCAGACTGCAGATCGCCTGCAAAGGCTCTGGCCTCCGCCTTCGCGAGGGTGACGATAAAGGCAGCTAGCCGCCAAATAACGCAAAAACCGCCTTTTATACGTTCAACGGTGCAGATTTAGCCCATTTTTGCGCACTCTTGCAGCAAACAAACTGATTTCACTGGCAAAGTGTTTTTGAGTGTTGACAGCTACCAGAGCAGCCTTTAACATGCGCCTCGCATTCAAGCAATGCCTCTTCCCCCTTAGTTCAGTTGGTAGAACGCCGGACTGTTAATCCGTATGTCGCTGGTTCGAGTCCAGCAGGGGGAGCCAATTTCAGGTTAAAGCGTTAAAAAGTTGTTCCCCCTTAGTTCAGTTGGTAGAACGCCGGACTGTTAATCCGTATGTCGCTGGTTCGAGTCCAGCAG
>NZ_CANLZU010000019.1 GCF_947495715.1 uncultured Oceanisphaera sp. | reverse complement strand
TTGTTTTGTTCGTTTCAAACCCTTGTGACCGTTGGCGTGTTGCCCCGTGTCAGTGGATGCGCATTATAGGGAACCGCTGATTTTGCGCAAGGGCTTTTTTGACAAAAACAGGCCTTTGGTGGCCAACAGCCTAAACACCCAGCAAAAACACAGCTTAACCACAGAGTTACTCACACAGGGAGGCATCATAATTATCTTTGCGGTCATTTATCGAGCAGCGGTGAGGAATTTAAGGATTCAAGATCACATTTATGGCGCTTGCCGCACTCCATCATTACTCTACATAGCTCAATTGAAGCTATGCTGTTATCGATGACATGGACTCTATTGTTCATAGGCTCACATACCCTACATATTCATCCACTTTGAGATTGGACTGCCGATGAAGTTATCCCAGTATCCTGTTTATATTCAGTCTGCCTTGTTTGCCCTTGTGCTGGCCTTGGCCGGTTATTTTTTTATTGCCTGGACTGCGCCTTCACTGACTCCCGCCATCCTTTTTGCGCTTGGCTTGCTGCTGGGAGGGCTGATCGTCCCCTTGCTCACCCGCTCCCCCGAGCCTGAAGTCATTCCAACTACTACCTTATATGTAGGCAATCTGCCCTACCGGGCCAACGAGGCGTCGGTAAGAGCATTGTTCGAGGGCTTTGGCCAGGTGTTATCGGTCCGGCTGATGAAAGACAAGCACACCGGCAAGCGCCGTGGCTTCGGTTTTGTAGAGATGCCCAGTGACGCGGCACAGTCGGCTCAGCAGGCGCTGAACGACTCGGAGTTTCAGCAGCGCACGCTGAAGGTCAGAGAAGCCAATGAGCGTAAAGATGAAGAAGAGGGTAGTGATCAGGCTCAGCCCTGAGAGCTGATGTGAGTTCTGAGGGGCCTAGAGCCTGAACTCCCTGAGTTCACCGAAGCCTTCGTTAGTAAAAGTCCCGGCCTGCTGCCGGGACTTTTCCGTTAACCGGGTACAGAAAAGCAGTCCCTTCCCATCATGACAGCCCGCCCCCCTTCGAGTAGATGTCTCCTCTAACAACAAAGTGGAGACTCGACGAGCGATGGCCGCTCCGGAATCGATAAGCCTGGCCTTGGGAAGACAGAGGCTGACTTCGTCTGCCAGCAGCGGAAAATGAGTGCAACCCAGCACTATGGTGTCCGGCCCTTTCGGCCCACGCCAGGGCGCCAGTATCTGCTCCAGGCGACGCGTGTCGACCGACTGACCCGAGAGTTTGTCTTCCGCCATTTTCACCAGCTCTGTGGTGCCCAGCAAAGACACTTTTAGATCGGCGGCAAAATTCTGGATCAACTCGGCGGTATAGCGGCGAGACACGGTGCCCGGCGTGGCCAGCAGGCCGATATGGCCCGATTCGCCGGCTAAGGAGTGAGTTTGCTGATGCTGGCGGCTGTATTCGGCGGCGGGCTTGATGGCCGGTACCACCCCCACCACCGGGATGTGCAGTCTCTCGCGCAGTGTTGGCAGCACATGGGTGCTGGCGGTATTGCAGGCGATAATGGCGATATCGACGGGGTAGCGCGCCACGAAGGCTTCGAACAGCTCGACGACCCGCTCAACCAGCCGCGACTCGCTCAGCTCGCCATAGGGGAAGCAGGCGTTATCGAACAGGTACAGGTATTGATGACCCGGCAGGGTCCTGCTGACCTCGCGATAGACGGACAGACCGCCCATGCCGGAGTCGAAGATAAGAATGTTTGCCACTGTCTACCCTTTCTATGCAGAGCCTGCCCTTAATCTGCAAGGCCAGCCCTCGCTGTGCAAGGGCAGTATCATAGCGCCAAAGGCGGATATGAAAAAGCCGGCGCGAAGGCCGGCTTTAGAGTAGATGGTTTGCGCTGGTGCCCTGTCGCTGACAGGCACAGTACGCCGACTCGCTGCAAGTACATCCATGTAAGCTCGACGGCGGCATCCATGCCGCCAACGGTCGGCTTAACTGTATCCTGTCAGCGCCTGCTCAGAAGCGGTAACTCGCGTTCAAATAGTAAGCTCTTTCTGCCGCCGGATAACCGGATGCCAGCTCATATTCTTTATCGAAGAGGTTAGCGATTCGACCACGCAACTCAAGGTTGGGAGTTAGATGCTGTACCAATGCAAGATCCCAGAGACTGTAACTGGGGTTAATAGTGTCAGAAAATTCAGAGTCCGCATCAAAACGCTCCCCTTGATACAGATAGCTAAGTGCGACCTCTGTATCACCAAATGCAACACCGCCCTGCCATTTAGCCTTATGCTTGGCACGACGGGCCAATTGACGATCCAGCTCCTCATTGTTCGCATCTAGATATTCGAGCGTCAAGTCATGCCGAATAGGTCCAGTATCAAACCCCAACTCAAATTCCAAACCTTTAATGTCAGCTTGGTTGATATTTTTGTTCAGATAAACAAAATTTCCGACTTCTTCAGCCACTATGATTTGATCGATAAGATTGCGGTAGGCTGATACTCGCCACTGAAACGACTCGTGATTACCTTTGATACTTGCTTCCCAGTATTCTGACTCTTCAGGTACCAGATCAGGATTACCAGCAAACCCATATAGATGATAGAAGGTCGGCGCCTTAAAAGCAGTTCCTGCGCCAAGTGACACGGTAACCTCATCGCTCAATGCACGCCCGAGTGCCAACTGCCAGGTATTATGTGTGCCAAATTGCTCGTTATCATCTGCTCGAACACTACCTTCCAGGAACCAAGGTGCTGGAGCCCACATCAGCGTCACGAACGCAGCCTCATTGTCACGTTCTCTGTTTGCAGAATTATTGTTGGTTCCAGGCAGTACCTGCTCTCGACGCCAATCTATGCCTAGGTTAAGCGTCCAATCGTTAGCTGGTTTAATGGTATTCAACCAAGTGGCATTGTGCTGGCGGATGAATAATAAAGACCCCGACCTCTTGTCCACTTCAGGGGCATGATCATAATCATATTGTCGCCCGTAGCCATAAGTTAGCTCACTGCGGTAATGCTCGTTACGATATTCAACACCGCCACTTGCATCCAAAGCTTCCACATCTCTTTCTAAAAGAGAACCAAAACCATCATATTCAACCTTATTTTCATACTTTCGGACTGCTCCAAAAGCCCGCCAATACTGGTTAACATCATGATTCAAGTTAAGCATCCCTGACTTACCTCGAAACCCGTGCTCTGTACTAGGGCTGGCCCAGTCAGGATGTACGTTATAGCCATCTTCAGCCTCATAGCTGATAGCGGCTTTCACGTGGGTTGAATCACTAACAGCCAGCGAGCTCAGCCCCGTTGCTTGCTGGTACCCCCGACTACCGATTCCCACGTCAATCAGGTTCAGGTCATCGCCCTGCTGTCCTTTGGTTATGATGTTAATCACCCCTCCAATGGCATCGGAGCCATAGATAGCGGCACGTGGCCCCCGGATATACTCAATACGCTCAATCAACGCGACGGGGAATTGGTTGAAATCTGCTCCGCCGACCACGCTTCTAGTCATGCGAACCCCATCAACCAACATCAAAGTGTGATCTGATTCTGCTCCCCGGATAAAAACACTGGCCAACTGGCCTCGGCCGCCATTCTGACCAATATCGATACCCGGCAAGTAGCGAAGAGCATCTGGCAAGGACTTGACGTTACGCTGACGAATTTCTTTAGCGGTGATCACTTCTACCGGTGCTAGTACGGTGGCTCTAGGCTGCTCGACCCGGTTGTAGATGGTGATATTGGTGGAGTCTGATGAATTCTGAGCAAAGGCGGCCCATGGCAGCAAGGCTACTGCCAACAACTTTTTGGACATGTTCTTCCCTAAATCGCGTAGTGATCGCCAACAGGCCATTCCTGTTGGCTCTTTGGCAGGTATTCGGGCTTGAAGGCTCGGGCCATGCCCACCTAGACGACGACTTCCCACCCATTTTTGATTGAGCAGTGCCTGGGATGAACCCGTGTCGTGTTCGTTCCTTATTACCGCTGCGCGCCAGCTCCGGATTTGCACCGGATTCCCGTTTATGCCTGTCGGCACCAAAGCGGGGGGCATTATAGGAAAAGGGGGCCTGACTGTATATGCACACACAGTAGTCAAATACGCATAATTCATCATAAAAATTAATATGATGCGGATCGCAACCAAACAAGATTTACATATCGGCAACATGCGGCTATTTGTTAGGCTGCAGTCACTCAGGATCAGGCTCGGCGCCAACAGCGCCCAAGGAGAGAAACAATGGCAAACGACCCAAACAGCAAAAACAAGCAGCCCAGCCGAGGCTTGCACGAACTCTACGCCGAAGACCCCATCAAAGCCGATGAGCTGGTATGGGATCGAGAAACCGATGCGGGCAGCCGCCGGGGCTTTCTCAAGCGGGGCGGCCTGCTGGCCATGGCCACCGCCATTGGTGCCAGCATTCCCTTCGCCAACAACATGCCGGCCGGTTTGATTCCCGCCGCCTTCGCCCAGTCCGACGAACCGTTTTCCATACCGGGCAAGGAAGGCCTGACCATTCTCAACGACCGGCCGATCAACGCCGAAACTCCCCCTCACCTGCTGGATGACGAGGTGACTCCGGCCAAGCACATGTTTGTACGCAACAACGGGCTGCTGCCGAATGTAAAGGCGCTGGACCCGGCCACCTGGACCCTAGAGATCGCCGGTGAGTCTTGTGAAAAACCCACCACCTTCACCCTGGCCGAGCTGAAATCCCGCTTCAAGCATCATACCTATCAGCTGGTGGTGGAATGTGGTGGCAATGGCCGCAGTGAATTTGTGCCCGCCGCCAGCGGCAACCAGTGGACAACCGGGGCCATTGCCTGCCCCCGCTATACCGGTGTTCGGCTGAGAGATGTGCTGGAAGCCTGTGGCATCAAGCAGGATGCGGTCTATATCGGTTATTACGGTGCGGATCTTCATCCCAGCGGCGACCCGGCCAAAGCCGCCATCTCTCGTGGCGTGCCCATGTCAAAAGCGCTGGAAGACGAAACCCTGATCGCCTGGGCCATGAATGATGAAGATATTCCGGTGCTGAATGGTCACCCGTTGCGTCTGGTCTGTGGCGGCTGGCCCGGCTCGGTGTCGGGCAAGTGGCTGAATAAAATCGTGGTCCGTAATCAGGTGCATGATGGCAACAAGATGGCGGCCCCGTCTTATAGTGTGCCCAAATATCCGGTGGCTCCGGGCACCCAGGTACCTAATGAAGACATGGAAATCATCGAATCCATGCCGGTGAAATCGCTGATCACCTTCCCCAAAACCGGCATCAACCATCCGCAGGGAGAGTCTCTGCTGGTGCGCGGTCACGCCTGGGCCGGCGATCTGGAAGTGACCGAGCTGCATGTTTCCATCGACTTTGGCGTTACCTGGCAAAAGGCGGATCTAAAAGCCCCGGCCAACCGACTGGCCTGGCAACACTGGAACAGCGAGCTGAGCTTTCCGGAAAAAGGCTATTACGAAATCTGGGCCAGAGCCGTCGACAGCGAAGGCAAGGCACAACCCATGGTGGTGCCGGGCTGGAACCCCAGAGGGTACCTCAACAACGCCTGTCACCGTATCGCGGTACAAATTGTCTAGGAGGACGTGATGGCACATCCTGTTGCCTTGAGTTTGTTACTGCTGGGTCTGTCTTCTACGCCGGCGCTGGCCGCCGAGCTGGATCCGCAAACCGGCTTTATTATCGCCCCCGGCTGGGAAACGGTACGCAACAACTGTACCGCCTGTCACTCCGCCAAACTGGTCACCCAGAACAGCGGCAGCCGCGAACACTGGCTGTCACTGATCCGCTGGATGCAGGACAAGCAGGGGTTGTGGCCGTTCGATGCCAATACCGAGGACACTATTCTGACTTACCTGAGTAGCGCATACGGTCCGAAAGAAGGCGCGCGTCGCCCACCGCTACGAGCCGATCAACGGCCAGAAAACCCCTATAGCCAACCCGCCAAGGCGGATTAATCACGCAAGCGCCACCCGGCGAATACCGATAACCAAAAACAACGCCGCCGCGCCCCATGGCCCGGCGGCTTTTTTGTTTTGGCTATTCGTTTTATCCCACTTCTGGCGCTAAAGAAACCCGGCGCCTGGGCCGATATACTCCTTCGAATTTTCCGGCAACAGTCGCTTCAAAAACGCACTCGCTGGCAACTCGCCTTGACGGGCAGCACCTGGAATGTATTAACGCTATCGCCCCGGCATTCCACTAACCAGCCCGGCTGGTACTTCATCGCCATACGCTTATTCTGTTGCCGCCAAGACATATAAGCACTGACTAATATAAAAAGGAACATGACGTGTCATCACATACTCTGGTAAAAACGGCAGCCGCCGGCATGCTGCTCGCCGGGCTGACCGGTTGCGCCAACCATTTACCCGCAGAAACCGTTAACTCCATGGATATAGATCGGGAGTCGCTTCGTCAGGACTATTCCTTTCAGGTTCAAGGCGTTAACCAAAGGTTTATTGATCAACCATCGCCCGGTTTCAGCGTGATCGAGCAAGAGTCCTTTAATGTCACCACCTACTCGGTCAATAAAACACTCGATGTTTATACTCCCTACCAGCCCTTGCGCGAGCTGTATGAGTTTCCGGGCGGCATCATCATGACCGCAGGCGGCATCGTCTTGTCGATAGCCGATGTGCTGCCTTTCTTTGGCATGCTGCCGGACGTGATGACCAAGGATCTGCTGGCCAACGGCGTAGCCGGCATCAATCCCTTCATGAATATCGAAAGCCAGGCCCGAAGCGAGAAAAAGGTGCTGGGCACACCCGAGCGTGAGGTGATCGATCAAAAGATCGAGAAAATCGAGTCGCCACTACGCCAGTTCAACTTGACGGCCGCCCTTGATGCCAATATTGCCTCACTGGAAACGGATGAAAACGGTCTGTTGTTGGTAGACCTGCTGTCTTTGATGGATGGCGATACGGCACCAGGCATGCTGACCCTGAGTGCAGCCAACGCCAGTGGAGAGCAGGTGAGCCATGAATTTCCGCTGACGCGCAAATTGTCTGTCCGTCTGCTGCAGGCCAAACAACTGATGGCCAAGTATCAACAGATTGACGGCGACAAACTGGAATTGCCAAAGGCAGTTGAAGATCTGAATACCCTGAGTCGCTGGGGCTTTGAACACAAGGTCCGCCGTCTGGAACAGCAAATCCGCGAAAAGCTCGATAGCCAGCAGCGGCGGGACTTCGATCAGCAACTGGCTCAGGCGCTGGCCGGATAACAACCATCGATAGCGGCCAGCTATAACCCGACAGATAACATCGGTATCCGCTCAGTAATTGATGCTGATATAGGGCACCTCTTCGGTGCCCAGCCGATCCTTGATGGCCACGGTCAATACGAAGAAGAAGTTGGCCAGCACATTGGCAAAACGGGGCAGGGTTTCATCGAACGTCCTGCCCTCTTGTTCCAGCCTTACCAGCATGCGCACTATTTTCTTGCCGGTACAACGACACAAATGCAACTGCGGCACCGGGGCCGGTCCTCTCGGCAGCACGAAGCCGGTGACTCGCCCTGCCGTTTCCTGCTGATAGTGACTATATCGCGCTTTCAGCCACTCGATATCCCGCTCGAAAATGCCGTTCTTGCCCCTGACCGAACCGTTAAGGTTATAGATCAGCGGTTGTAGCTGCTCCAGATCATGTCGAATGTCGTCAAACCCTTGAGGCAGCATCGACAGCACCACACCGATATGACAGCACAGCTCGTCGGTAAGAATTTCATAATCGCAGGTCAATCGGGTCTCGAAGATAAAGGGATAACACCATTCCCGCAGATCTTCCGGTTTTTTACGGCGCATAGCCATTTCCTTTTGTTTCATTCCGTTAGCGAAGGCTGCAGTCTGGCAAAAGCCCCTTGCGAGCACCAGACCGCCGCCCGATAACTGGACAAATTCGCCGCAGGCCGTAGAATTTGCGCTTCGTTTTACAGAGAGGCAACTCATGAGCACAGTGGTCACCCCGCAAACCTACCAGGCACAGTTGGATGAAAAGGCCGACCGGCTTCGGGAAATCTTCGCGCCCTTTACCGCACCGACGCTGGACGTGTTTGCCTCCGAGCCCGAACACTACCGCATGCGCGCCGAGTTCAGGGTCTGGCATCAGGATGAAGATCTCTACTACATCATGTTTGATCAGGCCACTCGAGAGAAATATCGGGTCGACCAGTTTCCTGCCGCTTCAACCCTCATCAACCGAGCGATGCCGCTGCTGCTGGAGGCGCTCAAGCCCGATCCCGTGCTGCGCCGCAAGCTGTTTCAGGTCGACTTTCTGTCGTCATTGAGCGGTGAGCTGGTGATCAGCCTGCTCTACCATCGCCAGCTGGACGAGGCCTGGCACAGCGCTGTACAGGGCGTGCAGGCACAACTGCAACAACAGGGCATTACCGCCAGCATCATAGGTCGGGCCAAAAAGCAGAAATGGGTGGTGGGTCAGGACTATGTGGTGGAAAAACTGCAGGTAGCCGGCAAGGAACTGGTCTACCAGCAGGTGGAGAACAGCTTTACTCAGCCCAATGGCCGCATGAACGAGCGAATGCTGAGCTGGGCTGTGGAGGCCACCCAGGGTGCCAGCGGCGATCTGCTGGAGCTGTATTGCGGTAACGGCAACTTCTCTCTGGCGCTGGCCGCCAACTTTCGCCGAGTGCTGGCCACCGAAATCTCCAGCTCTTCGGTCAAGTCGGCCCAGTACAACATTGCCGCCAACACTATCGACAACGTGACCATATTGCGTATGTCGGCGGAAGAATTCACTCAGGCCATGCGCGGCGTGCGCGAGTTTCGCCGCCTGCAGGGCATCGATCTCGCCAGCTATGAGTGCAACACCATACTGGTGGATCCACCCCGGGCCGGACTGGACGAGGAAACCGTCAAACTGGTGCAGGAATACGACAACATCGTCTACATCTCCTGCAACCCCGACACTCTGCGCCAGAATCTGGACACCCTGTCACAGACGCACGAAATCAGTCGCTTCGCCCTGTTCGATCAGTTCCCCTATACCCATCACATGGAAGCCGGGGTCTACCTGACCCGCAAGTGAGGGGTGAGACAAGAACGAACTGTAAGCAGCACCGGAACATCAAGGAGGACAAAGGGATCTGCTCAGCCGGCCATCACATGACAGGGATGTCATGTGCTGAGCGTCACAGGGATGTGCTTGAGCGGGTCGGATGAGCGGGCCCTTTGTCCGGGATAGATATCACGCTTCATGATCAAAAAGGGGAGCCGAAGCTCCCCTTTTTCATGTCATGTCCGGAATCAATCCAGCATGTAGTTTTCCGGCAGGCTGATGCGAGCCACACCGGATTCCACGGCAGCCACGGCCACGGCGCGGGCGACGCGGGGCAGCAGGCGCGGGTCCATCGGCTTGGGAATCACGTAGTCCTTGCCGAACGTCAGCGCGTCGTAACCGGAAGCATTCAGCACTTCCTGCGGTACCGGCTCTTTGGCCAGTGCGCGGATGGCGTCAACGGCAGCCACTTTCATCTCGTCGTTGATGCAGGAAGCGCGAACGTCCAGGGCACCACGGAAGATGAACGGGAAACACAGCACGTTGTTCACCTGGTTCGGGTAGTCGGAACGACCGGTACCCATCACCAGATCCTGGCGTACGGAATGAGCCAGCTCGGGCTTGATTTCCGGATCCGGGTTGGAGCAGGCAAAGATAACCGGGTTCGGCGCCATCAGTGCAACGGCTTCGGCCGGCAGTACGTCGGGACCGGAAACACCGACGAATACATCGGCGTCGGTGATCACGTCTTCCAGAGTGCGCTTGTCGGTGTTGTTGGCAAACAGCGCCTTGTATTCGTTCAGATCGTCACGACGAGTGTGGATCACACCCTTGCGGTCCAGCATGTAGATGTTTTCACGCTGAGCGCCACACTTGATCAGCAGTTCCATACAGGCAACGGCAGCGGCGCCGGCACCCATACACACCACGCGTGCTTCGGCGATGTCTTTACCCTGAACGTCCAGGGCGTTGATCATGCCGGCTGCGGTCACGATAGCGGTACCGTGCTGGTCATCGTGGAACACGGGGATGTTGCAGCGTTCGATCAGCGCCTTTTCGATTTCAAAACACTCGGGTGCCTTGATATCTTCCAGGTTGATGCCACCGAAGGTATCGGCAATGGCAGCCACGGTCTGAATGAATTCTTCGGTGGTGCGGTGCTTGACTTCGATATCCACGGAGTCAAGGTTGGCGAAACGCTTGAACAGCAGCGCCTTGCCTTCCATTACCGGCTTGGAGGCCAGCGGGCCCAGGTTACCCAGCCCCAGAATGGCGGTACCGTTGGTGATAACGGCAACCAGGTTACCCTTGGCGGTATATTTGTAAGCGTTGTCGGGATCGGCGGCGATTTCGCGCACCGGCTCGGCCACACCCGGGCTGTAGGCTAAGGCGAGATCCTTGGCGGTTTCAGCCGGCTTGCTGATTTCAACGGAGATCTTACCCGGAGTAGGTAAGGCATGATAATCGAGCGCTTTTTGACGGAAGTCGGTCATTCTACGAGTACCCTGATGCGATTGTTGACATTTATACGATTTAAGTGTGAACAAGTTTATCACAATGTTTATACAATGTGATAGTAGTCAACTTATTCACCCTTGCCTAGCAAAAATTCATTGCTCTACCTGGTAAAATTGCCAGGGATGATTCAACCACAATAACGGTCGACCATGTTGTCGACCACCGGGGCTGGCACGAACCCGGCCACGAATAAACAGCCGGTCTCCTCGCCGCAGCCTCTTCAGGCTGGCGCGTGCCGCCGCCGGCAACTGCTTGCCGGCCATCACGGTCAGCGGGCCTTCCAGCTCGAGCTTCAGTCGCCCCGAGCCTGGCCAGGGTTGTACCACCCTGGTCTGCAACAGTTGCCAACCACCGGAGGAAACGTCGGTCAACGGCGCTTGCCATACTCCCAGACGATGTTGGCGAGCCCGCTGCTCGGCTGCCAGCCAGCACCGCCAGTAATCATCGTTGGGCGGAATCAGCAGCAGGGGCCCCAGCCCCTGCTCGAGCATGGCGGTTACCAGCAAATCGCCGTTAACCGTCAGTGGATGAGCCAGCCAGCGTCCATAATCATCACGCCTTTCAACACCAAAAACCAGTTTCAATCGACCCCCTTTCGGGATTTTATTCTGCAGCCAGCGCCGGGCTGCATCGGCCCCGAATTCCGCCGCTAATTTGCTGTGTTTATTGAATTCTGGCGTATCGATGCCGATAAAGCGGATTACTCTACCGTTCTGCAATATGACAGTGTCACCATCTACAATATGCCGAACTGTTACGGTTTCGTCTGCCGGTGGTGTGGGGCATGTTGCCACCACAATCAGCGGCCACCCTCCCATGATCAACAGCCAGAGCCACGGTTTCATTTCGCTTCCCGACACAAAAAACTGCCATAACCATGGGAAACATCGGTGCCATTCACAAGTTGCGCGCAATAAAAAAGGCGCCCTGAGGCGCCTTTTCTTGCGATGAATATCGCTTATTTGCTGCTGGACAGCGCGCCGAAGCGCTTGTTGAAACGGTCAACGCGGCCGCCGCTATCAACCATTTTCTGCTTACCGGTGTAAAACGGGTGGCAAGCGGAGCAAACGTCCAGGTTCAGGCTTTTACCCATGGTAGAGCCGACTTTGATCTCGTTACCGCAAGAACATTTGGCAGTAATTTCGCTGTATTGTGGGTGAATACCGTTTTTCATGGGGACAACCTCTGAATTTGTAGGCCGTGTCGCTATCTGATCCTGTGCCAGACACCACACGAATGATTCACGTTTTGTGAAGGGTGCGAATAATATAGGATCGCCTTTTTACAGGCAAGGTCAAACGGGGGAAAAATCACCAATGTCGATACCGCCACAGTCAGGTTTGCTGCGGGTTACGCTGCCCGTTCCATTGCGGCGGGAATTTGATTACCTCTGCCCCCTGCCGTTGCCCGCTCCGGGCTGCCGGGTTTCGGTGCCTTTCGGCAACAGAACCATGACGGCGCTGGTACTGTCTCACCCCGCCGATTCCGACATCGATGCCACCAAACTCAAGACCATCGGTGCCGTATTGGATGAAGAGCCGATACTGGCCGAGGCCGAACTCCGGCTGCTGGCCTGGGCGACACAATATTATCTGCATGCCCCCGGCGAAGTCTATTTTCAGGCCTTGCCAACCTTGCTGCGCAAGGGCGAAGCCGCTGCCTACCGCAGCACCGCCTACTGGCACCTGCTCGATGCCGAGGCCGGTGTCTCCGCTCAGGCCGTCAAGCAACAACAGGCGCTGACCTTGTTACGCCAGGAGCCTCTGACTGCCGGCGAGCTGGAGGTCCGCGGCATCAGTGGTGCCATTCTGCAGGCGCTGGCCAAAAAGCAGCTGATCGAAAAAAGAGAGCAGTTGCCGAACATCGTCGACTGGCGCACGACCGGCACCGAGGTGGCTGACGAGAACAAGCCCCGCCTGACTACCGAGCAGGCGCTGGCGGTCAGCCTGATCCAGAGTGCGCACGGTTTCAGCCCCTTTCTACTGGAAGGCATCACCGGCTCCGGCAAGACCGAGGTCTATCTGCAGATCATGGAGCCGATACTAAAGTCGGGTAAACAGGTGCTGGTGCTGGTGCCGGAGATCGGCCTGACCCCGCAAACCATCTCGCGCTTTCAACAGCGTTTCAAGCTGCCGATCAGCACCCTGCATTCCGGCATGAACGAACGGGAGCGGCTGGATGCCTGGCTGTCGTGCCGGGATGGCGGCACCGCCATCGTCATCGGCACCCGCTCGGCCCTGCTGACCCCCTTCGCCCGGCTGGGAATGATTATTATCGACGAAGAGCACGACACCTCGTTCAAGCAGCAGGACGGCTTTCGTTATCATGCCCGGGATCTGGCGTTACTGCGCGCCCGCCAGCTCGACATTCCCATCGTGCTGGGCTCGGCCACCCCCAGCTTCGAAAGTCTGCACAATGCGGCCGCAGGCAAATATCAGTTGCTGACCCTGAGCCAGCGACCCGGCACCGCCACCGTGGCCGAGCACCTGCTGCTGGACAGCAAACATGTCCAGATGAACGCCGGGCTCTCGCCCCAGTTGCTTCAGCTGGTTGAACAGGAGCTGGCCAAGGGCAATCAGGTGATGCTGTTCCTGAACCGGCGCGGCTATGCCCCGGCGCTCTTGTGTCACGACTGCGGCTGGCTGGCCGACTGCGAACGCTGTGACGCCCACTATACCTGGCACCGGCATTCCTCCCGCCTGCACTGTCACCATTGCGACCACCAGCGCCCCTTGCCCCCCAGTTGCCCGAGCTGCAACAGCCGGCAACTGGTGGGCACGGGGCTCGGCACCGAGCAGGTAGAGCAGGCCCTGAGCGGACTCTTTCCCCAGTACGGCATTATTCGCATCGATCGGGACAACACCCGGCGCAAAGGCAGTTTTCAGCAACATCTGGAAGGCATTCGCAACGGCAAGTATCAGATTTTGATCGGCACCCAGATGCTGGCCAAGGGCCATCACTTTCCCGATGTCACTCTGGTGGCGATGCTGGATGCGGACGGCGCCCTGTTCGCCAGCGATTTCAGGGCCACCGAACGTTTTGCCCAGCTTTATATTCAGGTGGCGGGCCGGGCCGGACGGGCCAGCAAGCCGGGCCGGGTGGTACTGCAGACCCACCAGCCGGAACACGCGCTGCTGCAGGATCTGGCCAATCAGGGTTATCGCCACTTTGCCCACAGCGCCCTGCAGGAGCGACAGGCCGCCGCCCTGCCCCCGTTCAGCTTTCAGGCACTGTTTCGGGCCCAGGCGACCCAGGCGGAGCAGGTACAGACTTTCTTGCAGCAACTGGTGCAACAATTGTTGCCCAGCCTGCCATCTTCGGTGCTGTGTCTGGGGCCACTCAGTGCCCAGATGGAACGCAAGGCCGGGCAATACCGCTACCAGCTGCTGCTGCAGGCCGGCAACCGGCGCGAGCTGGCGGCGGCCTGTCGCCTGGCGGTGGCGTTAATAGATACCCTGGCCTCGGCGCGCAAGGTACGCTGGTCGCTGGATATCGATCCGGTCGAGCTCTGGTAACCTCAGTGCCGCTGCTCCGGCTGCGACGGCGCGGTCAGCATCGAGATAAGAAAGCCCAGGGCTGGCTGGCAGCTGTCTTCCGCCATCAGCTTCAGTGCCTGGCGGTTTTGCAGCGGCAGCACTTCCAGCCAGCGCTGGGTGACCCAGGCCGCGTCCCCCCACCGGGGCGCGGGATGCAACTCGGCCAGCTCCGGATATTCGGCAAACACTTCCTGCAGCTTATCGGACAGCACCTGCTCGGTCGGTGACAGGCTGCAGGGCTGCCAGTTGTCGAGCAACTCCACCTCGGCCTGCAACAAACCGTCTTCCTCCTGTTCGAGCTGCAGAATATGAAATCGATCTGCGGCTTCCACCGTCAGTCCCAGCAAACCGTCTTCCAGATTATAGAAATCGATGATGTTCACTCGAGTACCGAGCGTAAAGAGATCGCTATGACCGGTCTCGTCACGTTCGTCCAGCATGCCGATGCCAAAACCGATTCCGCTTCGGCTCGCCTCGCTTACCATTCGGATATAACGTTGCTCGAAGATACGCAGCGGCACCTTGCCGCCGGGCATCAGATGCAGGGTCAGGGGTAACAGCGCCAGTTTCATGGCAGATCCCTCCTTTATGAAGTAGCCATAAAGACCCTTTTTTATCCGCTCCACTTTCAATCGGCGCTCTCGCCTTGCCTTGACGGTAGTTTTCTGCACCCGTTATGAGTAGAATTTCTTCCCCCGGGTTATCTCCAACCTTGTCTTAAATTTGGTGAACTGATAATGAAAGAACATATTCAAGCGCTGCTTGAGCAGACGGTCTCTATCCTGAAACAGCAAGGCAAGCTGCCTGCCGAACTGGCTCCCCGCATCCAGGTAGACCGAACCAAAGACAAGGCTCACGGAGATCTGGCCACCAATCTGGCATTGTTGCTGGCCAAGCCCGCCGGACAAAATCCCCGCGCTCTGGCCCAATTGCTGGTCGACAACCTGCCCGCCTCCGAGCTGGTGGCCAAGACCGAGCTGGCCGGCCCCGGCTTCATCAACTTCTTTCTCGACAGCGACTGGCTGGCACGTCAGATAGACGCCATGGTCGCCGACGAACGCGCCAACGTACCGGTGGTAGAGCAGCCGCAAACCGTGGTGGTGGATTACTCGGCCCCCAACGTGGCCAAGGAAATGCACGTGGGCCACCTGCGCTCCACCATTATCGGCGACGCCGTGGTGCGCACCCTGGAGTTTCTCGGTCACAAGGTGATTCGGGCCAACCACATCGGCGACTGGGGCACCCAGTTCGGCATGCTGATCGCCTATCTGGAGAAGCTGGAGCAGGAAAACCCGGACGTATTATCTTCCGGCCTGTCGGATCTGGAACAGTTCTATCGCGAGTCCAAGCAGCAGTATGACGCGGATCCGGACTTTGCCGAGCGTGCCCGGGGCTACGTGGTGAAGTTGCAGGGTGGCGATGCCTACTGTCTGGCCATGTGGCAGAAACTGGTCGACATTACCCTGCTGCATAACCAGCAGGTTTACGACCGACTCAACGTGTCGCTGACCCCGGCCAACGTGATGGGCGAGAGCATGTACAACACCATGCTGGCACCCATCGTCGCCGACCTGCAGCAAAAAGGACTGGCGGTAGAAGACGAAGGCGCCATCGTGGTCTATCTGGACGAGTACAGGAACAAGGACGGTGACCCCATGGGCGTCATCATCCGCAAGAAGGACGGCGGCTACCTCTACACCACCACCGACATCGCCTGCGCCAAATACCGTTACGAGCAGCTGGGCGCCGATCGGGTGCTGTACTTCATCGACTCCCGCCAGCACCAGCATCTGATGCAGGCCTGGAGCATAGTGCGCAAAGCCGGTTACATTCCCGAGTCGGTCAGCCTGGAACACCACGCCTTCGGCATGATGCTGGGCAAGGACGGTCGTCCGTTCAAGACCCGCTCCGGCGGCACCATCAAGCTGGTGGACCTGCTCAACGAGGCAGAAGAACGCGCCGCCGCCCTGCTGGCGAAAAAAGACACCGGCCTCAGCGACGCAGAAAAACAGCAGGTCGTCAGCCGGGTCGCCATGGCCGCGGTGAAATACGCAGATCTGTCCAAGAGCCGTACCACCGATTACATCTTCGACTGGGACAACATGCTGTCGTTCGAGGGCAACACGGCGCCTTATCTGCAGTATGCCTATACCCGGGTGCAGTCCATCTTCCGCAAGGCCGGCGTCACCGCCGATGCCCTGCAGGGCCAAATCAGCATTCAGGCCCCGGCCGAAGAAGCCCTGGCCCAGAAACTGGTGCAGTTCAACGACACCGTGAAGTCGGTGGCCGACAAGGGCTTGCCGCACCTGATGTGTCTGTATCTGTACGAGCTGTCCGGCGCCTTCATGAGCTTCTATGAAGCCTGCCCCATCAACAAGGAGGGGGTCAGCGCCGAAGAACGCAGCAGCCGCCTGCGTCTGTGTGCGGCTACCGCCAAGGTACTGAAGCAGGGCCTGTCGCTGCTCGGCATCGACACCATGGAGCGCATGTAACCCATGCCCAGGGATTACGTCCGGCGCAGCAAGCCCAAAAGCACAAGCAAAGGCAAAAGCAACAGCCGCCCCGCCCGGGGCGGCAGTCGCAGCCGCGCACCACAACGACGCGTTCCCTGGCTGGCCATCATACTGATACTGATGCTGGCAGGCGCCCTGGGCTACCTGATTTCCATCATCAAGGGCGCCGCCGACCATCGTAGTCCTGAGCCACCGCCTGCCGTTACCCACACCCAGGCACCGCCCAAACCGGTGAATCCCATCGATCAGAAACCGGTGGAAAAGTGGCGCTATATCGAGCAACTGGAAAACAAGGAAGTGGTGGTCAATGTGCCCGAGGCGGAAGAGTCGACCCGGCCTTACCTGATGCAATGCGGCTCTTTCCGCTCCTCGGCCCAGGCCGAGCGACTGAAGGCCAAAATTGCCTTTCAGGGGCTGGTGGCTCAGGTTCGCCATAAAAGCGGCAGCTCCTGGCACCGCGTGATCCTGGGGCCTTACGATAGCAAACGACTGGCAGAACAGCACAAACACAAGCTGATCAAGGCAAAAGCCGTGAGTGATTGTGCAATCTGGTTCTGGGAGGGTTGATCTCGCTCGCTGCCGTCCCCATTTCGTTGTTAATGACATTTCTGCCAGCCAGGCTGGCTACACCGTCAAGTGAGGTTTTTAGTGACAACGATCGTTTCAGTTCGCCGTAACGGCAAAGTGGTTATCGGCGGCGATGGCCAGGTTTCCCTGGGCAACACCGTCATGAAAGGCAATGCCCGCAAGGTACACCGCCTGTTTAACGGCAAGGTACTGGCCGGTTTTGCCGGTGGCACCGCCGACGCCTTTACCCTGCTGGAACGCTTTGAAGCCAAGCTGCAGGCGCATCAGGGCAACCTGGAACGCGCCGCCGTGGCGCTGGCCAAAGACTGGCGAACCGACCGCAGCCTGCGCCGATTAGAGGCCCTGCTGGCGGTGGCCGACGACAAGAACTCCTTCATCATTACCGGTAACGGCGACGTGGTGCAGCCCGAACAGGATCTGATCGCCATTGGTTCCGGCGGCTCCTTCGCCCAGTCCGCCGCTCGCGCCCTGCTGGAAAATACCGAGCTGGAAGCCCATGACATCGTCGAAAAGGCGCTGACCATTGCTGGCGACATCTGCGTCTTTACCAATGGTAACCTGACCGTCGAAGAGCTGGATTACAGCCACTGATTTGCTTTCGGGCAGGTGGCAAGCCTGCCCGCACCACAGGATTTGATTATGTCTGATATGACCCCAAGAGAAATCGTCCACGAGCTGGACCGCCATATCGTCGGCCAGGCTGCGGCCAAACGCGCCGTGGCCATTGCCCTGCGTAACCGCTGGCGTCGTATGCAACTGACCCCAGATCTGCGCCAGGAAGTTACCCCCAAGAACATTCTGATGATAGGCCCGACCGGGGTCGGCAAGACCGAAATCGCCCGTCGTCTGGCCAAGCTGGCCAACGCTCCCTTCATCAAGGTAGAAGCGACCAAGTTCACCGAAGTCGGCTACGTCGGCAAGGAAGTAGACACCATCATTCGCGATCTCACCGATATCGCCATGAAGATGACCCGCGAGCAGGAGATGGAAAAATTCCGTCACCGCGCCGAAGAGGCGGCGGAAGAACGGGTGCTGGATGCCCTGCTGCCCAACCCGCGCAACACCTGGGGCGAAGAAGAGAAGGCCGACAACAGCAACAGCCGCCAGATCTTCCGCAAGAAGCTGCGTGAAGGCCAGCTGGACGACAAGGAAATCGAAATCAATGTCTCGGCCCCGCAAATGGGCGTGGAGATCATGTCGCCGCCCGGCATGGAAGAGATGACCAACCAGCTGCAGGGCATGTTCCAGAACCTGTCCGGCAACACCAGCAAACAGCGCAAGATGAAAATCAAGGACGCCGTCAAGCTGCTGATCGAGGAGGAAGCCGCCAAGTTGCTGAATCCGGAAGAGCTGAAAGAGCAGGCCATTCACGCGGTGGAAAACCAGGGCATCGTCTTCATCGACGAGTTCGACAAAATCTGTAAACGCGGCGAAAGCTCCGGCCCCGATGTGTCCCGTGAAGGGGTGCAACGGGATCTGCTGCCGCTGATTGAAGGCAGCTCCGTCAACACCAAGCACGGCATGGTGCGCACCGATCACATGCTGTTTATCGCCTCCGGCGCCTTCCAGGTCGCCAAGCCGTCGGATCTGATCCCCGAGCTGCAGGGTCGTCTGCCCATTCGGGTCGAGCTGGACTCGCTGAATACCGATGACTTCGAGCGCATTCTCACCGAGCCCAACGCCTCGCTGACCGAGCAGTACAAGGCGCTGCTGGCCACCGAAAACGTGACTGTCGACTTCACCAAGGCCGGTATTCGCCGTCTGGCCGAAGCCGCCTGGCGCGTGAACGAGACCACCGAAAACATCGGTGCTCGCCGGTTGCACACCATCATGGAGCGGCTGCTGGACGAGCTGTCATTCGAGGCGTCCGACAAGTCCGGTGACTCCATTCTGGTAGACGAAGACTATGTGGATCGCTACCTCAAGAACCTGGTCGAAGACGAAGATCTGAGCCGCTACATCCTCTAACCCAACCTGCAGACGGGAGCGGTCACACGATTGTGATTGAAAACCGCTCCCGCCTCTTTATACTTGGGATCACCTTGTTTCCAGATGTGGCTGATTCCATGGAATACAATACTTCAGAACTGTGCGATACCTATATTGACATGGTGGACGTGGTCGAACCCATGTTCTCCAGCTTTGGCGGCCGTAATTCCTTCGGCGGCACCATTTCCACCATCAAGTGTTTCGAGTCCTGTGGCCTCATCATGGCGGCGGTAAAAGAGAACGGTGTGGGTCGAGTATTACTGATCGACGGCGGCGGCTCGCTGCGCCGGGCACTGCTTGATGCGGACATCGCCGAAACCGCGGCGGAAAACGGCTGGGAAGGCATCGTCTGCTATGGTTCGGTCCGCGAGGTAGATGCGCTGGAAGATCTGGATATCGGTATTCAGGCCCTGGCCTCCATTCCGGTCGGTGCCGATGACAGCGAAATTGGCGATCGGGAAATTCCGGTCAACTTCGGTGGCGTCACCTTCTTGCCGGCCGATCATCTCTATGCCGACACCACGGGCATTATTCTGTCTCCCGAGCCGCTGGATATCGAATAATCAGTACCATCACAATACAAAAAGGCCAGCCCGAGGGCTGGCCTTTTGTCGTTATCGGCCAATGGTAACGGCTGATACGAATAACGCCGGTCATGCCGGCGTTATGGTTCAGGCGCTTTCTTCAACCTGATCGATTTTACCCAGCAACACCCGCAGGCGCTCTTGCCACGCATCGTGCTGCTGCTTCAGCTGCTGGTTTTCTTCGCCCAGCTGGCCGTTTTGATCTTTCAGCTCGTCCACTTCCATTTGCAACAAGGAAATGGTGTCCACTGCCGCCTGGATTTTGGATTCCAGTTTTTCCAATACATCAAAAGACATGCACTCACCCCTAAATAACGGTTATCCGGCCCGCAGGCCCCACAGCGCCGAGGATACCCCGGCCACCGCAAGACGACAAGCGGCCCCGTGTATCACGATGCCGTTTACCGCAAATTTATGCCGGTTGCGTCAACAAAAGTCTCAAATATTCTGACTCATATCCAGTGACGGCTTGTCCGAACCGGGACGGCCGACCACCCGGGCCGGTACGCCGGCTACCGTGGTGTGGGGCGGCACCGGCTCCAACACCACACTGCCGGCACCAATCTTGGCACCGGTACCCACATCGATATTGCCCAGAATCTTGGCGCCGGCGCCGATCATCACGCCTTCGCGAATCTTGGGGTGACGGTCGCCGCATTCCTTGCCGGTACCGCCCAGGGTGACGCCTTGCAGTATGGAAACATCGTCTTCAATCACCGCGGTTTCGCCCACCACTATGCCGGTGGCATGATCGAACATGATGCCTTTTCCGATACGCGCCGCCGGGTGTACGTCGACCCCGAACACCACCGAAATCTGGTTTTGCAGGTAGGTAGCCAGGGCTCGGCGGCCATGCCGCCACAGCCAGTTGCCAATCCGGTAGCCCTGCAAGGCATGGAAGCCTTTAAGATAGAGCAATGGCGTGGAAAACAGCTCCACCGCCGGATCCCGCTCCTGTACCGCACAAATGTCCATGGCGGCCATATCCAGAATGGTCGGCTCGGCATCCACCACCATTTCGATCACTTCCCGCAGGCTAATTGCCGGCATCACCGAGCTTTCCAGCTTGTTGGCCAGAATAAAGCTCAGCGAGCATTTGAGCGTGTCGTGGTTGAGGATGGTCGAATAATAAAAACTGCCGAGCATCGGCTCTTCTGCAATCATCCGCTGGGCTTCTTCGCGGATGCGCAACCAGGTGCTGGATTGAATGCCGTCTTCCATGGGTTAAACCTTGTCTTCTATGAATTTATGTTCGCTCATATCCTGAGAATGGGCTTCTCGAGGCAGGACCGAGATGGGGTCCATATGAATAATAACGTCGGTATCGGGGAACAACTGATGCAGTTCCCGCTCGGCCTGATCGGCAATGCGATGGGCGCGCACCAGGGGTAACTTGTCGTCCAGCTCCAGATGCAGCTGGATAAACCGGGTTGGTCCCGACTGTCGGGTACGCAGTTCATGCAGCCCGTAGACGCCCTCTACCGCCAGGCAAGTCTCAATAATGCGCTTTTGCTCCGCTTCCGGCAACCGCCGGTCAAGCAGCATCTGCACCGCGTCATAACCGATTTTCAGCGCGCCCTTGAGAATATAAGCCCCGATCAGCAGTGCAAAAGCTGCATCGGCCCAGTGCCAGCCAAACCAGGCCAGTGCTATCGCCACCAGCACGCCGACGTTGAGCAGAATATCCGAGCGATAGTGCAGCTGATCGGCGCGAATCGCCACCGAGTCGGTTCGCTTGATCACATACCCCTGATACAACACCAGACCAATGGTCAACACCAGCGAAAACAGCATCACCCAGATACCCAGCTCCGCATGGGTGACTTCCTGCTGGTTAAACAGCCGGGAGATGCCGTTGATAATCAGGAAAATGGCCGAGCCGCTGATGAAGGCGGACTGGGCCAGCCCGGCCAGTGATTCCGCCTTGCCGTGACCGAAGCGATGATCCTTGTCCGGCGGCACCAGCGCATAACGGATGGCCATCAGGTTGATAAGCGAGGCGCTGATATCGAGCAGCGAGTCGGTCAGCGAGGCCAGCATGCTGGCCGAACCGGTATAAAACCAGGCAAACAATTTCGCCAGAATCATCAGTCCGGCCACCAGGGTGGCGGCCACCGCTGCCGTGGTGACCAGACGAGAATAGGAAGTGGAATTTGTCATGCGTCAGCCGCTAAATTAAATTTGTTCCAGTATACCCCTGTCCCGCACCTATGTTGGTACCGGAAAGAGTTCATCACCCGCCATCGCCTCACAGCGCCCCGGCAAAGTCGTGCTGGCGCCAGGCTTCGTAACTGATCACCGCCACCGCGTTGGACAGATTCAGGCTGCGGCTGTCCGGCTGCATGGGAATACGAATACGCTGCGCCGGTGCCACCGACGCCAGCACCTGGTCCGGCAACCCGCGGGTTTCGGGCCCGAACAGCAGTACATCGCCGGGTTGATAGGCGGGCTCATGATGGGGTCGGCTGCCCTTGGTGGTACAGGCAAAAATCCGCTGCCCCGCCACCGCCTGCAAAAACGCCGCATAGTCCTTATGCACGCTGATACGGCCAAAGTCGGCATAATCCAGCCCGGCCCGGCGCAGTTTTTTTTCTTCCAGATCAAAGCCGAGCGGTTCAATCAGGTGCAGATGGCAGCCGTTGTTACGCGCCAGCCGCATGATGTTGCCGGTATTGGGGGCTATCTCCGGCTCGTAAAGCGCAATATCAAACATCGTTGGTTTCTCTCATCACGTCGTCATGAACCATAAAACCCTGCCGGCGATCCAGTCGCCACCAGGCCCAGCCCAGGGTCAGCCCCCGGGCCAGCATAAAGCACAGCATGGCCAGCCAGAGGCCATGATTTCCCAGCTCCTGCGCCAGCCACCACACCGGAAAAAACACGCCGGCGGTCGACAGCAGCATCATGTCGCGCATCTCGCGCCCCCGGGTGGTGCCGATAAAGATACCATCGAGAATAAAACACCAACAGGCCGCCAGTGGCATCAACACCAGCCAGGGCAGATACAGGGAGGCCTGGGTCCGTACGGCGGGAATGTCGGTAATCAGTCCAATCAGGGGCTCACCCGCCAGGGCAAAGACCAGGGTGAACAACAGGGCCACCACGCCGCCCCAGAACAGGTTAAGGCCACAGGCCAGACGGAATCCGCTGCGGTTACGCTCCCCTGCCGCCTTGCCCACCATGGCCTCGACCGCATAGGCGAAGCCGTCCAGCCCGAAAGAGATGAACATCAGAAAGTTCATCAGCACCGCATTGGCGGCCAGCACCTCATCACCCAGTCGTGCGCCCTGAAACGTCATGAAAGCGAAGCACAGCTGCAGGCAGAGTGCACGAATGAAGATATCCCGGTTCAGCCCCAGCAGCCGCTTGAAGGCCACCAGGTGCAGGGTTCGTTGCCAGAACCCCGCCGACGGTATCAGGCCTCGCGCCTGCAGGGTACGCCATACCAGCCAGGCGCCCAGCGCCATGGCCAGATAATCCGCCACTACCGAGGCCGCCGCCGCTCCCTTGACCTGCCAGCCCAGCCCCAGCACAAACCAGATATCGAGCAGGATATTGGCCCCGTTGCCCAGGATCAACAACCACATCGGCGCCCGCGCATTCTGGTTGCCCAGCAGCCAGCCCAGCAGCACCAGGTTGGTCAGCGCCGCCGGCGCACTCCAGATCCTGACCGTCACATACTCGCGGCCATAAAGCTGCACCTCGCTACTGCCCCCGACCAGCCAGAACGCCAGCTCCATCAACGGTTGTTGCAGCAACAAAATGGCCAGCGCCAGCCCCCAGGCCAGCAGCAGGCCCCGCGCCAGCACCTGCAACAGGCGTTCGCCGTCACCGGCGCCCACCGCCTGAGCCGCCAGGCCGGTGGTCGACATGCGCAGAAAGCCCAGCAGCCAGAAGATCAGGCTGATGATGGTGGCGCCCACCGCCACCCCACCCAGGTAATAGGCATGTTCGAGATGGCCGATGACGATGGTGTCCACCAGCCCCAGCAAGGGGACGGTAATATTGGACAACACCATGGGCAGGGCCAGCGCAAACACCTGACGGTGTCGGGCCCCGTTAAGAAAAGATGACCACATAAATAACTCTTGATGACTTGGTGAGGGGTGAGGGGTGAGGTGTAAAGGGTAAGGTGAGAGCAGCAATAACCCGACAAGGGTCCCGGCGTGAGGGCGTATTGCCCCCTCACGCCTCACACCTTACCCCTCACCCCTCACCCCTCACCCCTCACTGTTTAATCGTTTAATCGCCCCAGAGGGCCACTATGCCGGAAAAATTTTTCACCAGCTCGGCACCGTTGACCAGCGGCACCGGGTTTTGCTCGTCGAAACCGGGACGAAAGGAGGCGTGCAACTGCCCTTTGGGGTTAACCAGGGCGATGGAGGCGGAGTGGTCAACCAGATACTCGGTCTGGTCCCGCTCGAAGATGCCGTAAATCAGCCCCAACTGCTGCACCGCGGGTGTCAACCGCTCATGGTCGGCGGTGGCCGCCACAAAATCGGGATTGAAGTAACCGGTATAGGCTTTCAGTCGCTCGGGAGTATCGCGAGCCGGATCGGCCGACACAAACACCACCTGCACCTTGTCGCTCAGCCGGGTCAGCTCGGGATAGATTCGTGCCAGATCCGAGAGGGTGGTGGGGCAGATATCGGGACAATGGGTATAACCGACAAACACCAGGCTCCAGTGTTCAAGCAGGCTCTGCTCGGTGAACGGCTGGCCGTCGGCATCGGTCAGCTCGAACGCCTTGAGTGCACGAGGTTCCGGGTACAGTACCACCGCCTCGGTCAGGCTGTTTTGTTGACTCGCATACCAGATGCCGCCCCCCAGGCCCGCCGTCGCCACCAGGGCGGCGACCAGTATCCATGTCCAGCTGCGTGTTTTAGCCATAATTTATCCAGTGATCCGCCAGTATGAGGACAAAAAGCCACATTAAATGGCTGATTGAAAAGCGGAAACATTGTAATGCGGTTTGCGGCTCAGGTCTAAACTTCAACCGCCAGGCCCACTGAATAAAACGCAGGTTGAGCAGCGTCGCTCCCGTCAGATAGAGAAGGCCGGACATACCGACGACCCAGGGCAACAGACAGACCAGAGTCAGCAGCAGGGTGTAGAGCAGCACACAGGTCTTGCTGAACTCGATGCCGTGAGTCACCGGCAGCATGGGGATTTCCGCCTTGGCGTAGTCATCGCGCCGATGAATGGCCAGCGCCCAGAAATGCGGCGGCGTCCAGGCAAAAATAATCATCACCAGCAGCAGCGCATGCCCGTGAAACTCGCCGGTCACCGCGGTCCAGCCCAGCAGCGGCGGCATGGCACCGGCCAGGCCGCCAATAACGATATTCTGCGGCGTGGCCCGCTTCAGCCACACCGTATACACCACCGCATAGCCCAGCAGAGATGCCAGGGTGAGCCAGGCGGTCAGCGCATTGACCCATAACAACAGTATGGCCAGACCCGCGCCAGACAGGGCAAAGGCAAAAACCAGTGCAGGACCGCCCTGCACCCGCCCCTGAGCCACGGGTCTGTGATAGGTACGGGCCATCTTGAGGTCGATGCGCCGGTCCAGCACATGATTGATGGCCGCCGCACCTCCGGCCATCAAACCAATTCCCAGAGTGGCCGCCAGCACCCGCCACGGCGTCGGCAGGGTGTCGGTCAAAAACATGCCCACCACGGCGGTCAGCAGGATCAGAGCCACCACCTTGGGTTTGGTGAGGGCAAAATAATCCCGCCAGCTTGATGTCCAGTTTCCGGATAACAGCGCGCTTCCAGCCATATAGCCTCCATCGGGTCTTTTCCGTCAGTTTCTGTGTATTGCGGCAACCAGGCCATGCACAGGCACCGGATTGGTGCTGGCTCGCCACAAACACTCTCCCGTTCCCGTCATTATCAGCAGCAGCATCGCCGCGCCGGCGTTGTGGGCCACCGCCACTGCCAGCGGCAGGTGCAATACTACATTGGCCACCCCCAGCGCCAGCTGCATCAGAACGCCCAACGCCAGCCAGCTTCCCCAGCGCCGCAGCGCCGGCTGTTGCCACAGGCGCCATGCCAGTATCAGCAACACGCCCGCGGTGACCATGGCCCACAGCCGATGCGCCGCGTGAATGGTGACTCTTTCATCCTGACTGAGCACCCCATACTGGTAGCTTTGTGCCGGCACCCCGTGGGGGTGGAAGGCACTCCACTGCCACTGACTCACCCAGTCACCCTGACACACAGGTAACTCGAGGCAGGCCATGGCCGCGTAGTTGGACGCCGTCCAGCCACCCAGCGCTATCTGCAGCAGCAAGGCACCCAGTGCCAGCAAAAACCAGCCGCCCAACCCGGCGCCACGGTAGGGCATTCGAGGAGGGCGCGTTTTACAGAGCAACAGAAACAGCAAGGCCAGTATGGTGAAGCCGCCCAGCAGGTGCCCCATTACCACAAAGGGCAGCAGGTTGAGCGTTACCGTCAGCATGCCGAGGGTTGCCTGACCACACACCAGCGCCAGCAGTCCCCAGGCAAAGCCCCGATAGGCCCGTTGCGATGAACGCAGCGACCAGAGTGCCATCAGCAATATGGTGCAGCCCAGGGTACCCGCCGCATAGCGATGCACCATCTCGTTGCGGGCTTTGGTGACTTCCAATGGACTGTCGGGAAAGCGCAGCGCCGCCGCGTCATGCTCCTGTGCCGAGCTGGGCACATAGTTGAAGCCATAGCAGCCGGGCCAGTCGGGGCAACCCAGCCCGGCATCGGTCAGCCGGGTATAGGCGCCCAGCACCACCACCATCAGGGTCAGCCCAAAGGCAAAAAGACAGAGTCGGCGCATGACTTCCTCCTATCCGGCCCGGGAAAATTTGAGCAGACGACGCAGGTCGCCGAGCAACGCCTTGCCGGTGGCCCGGTCGCTGGCTTCCTCCCCGCTCAGGGAGTAACGCATGATTAGCATGCCCGGCGGATCGGCAATATAGACAAAGCCGGCCTCCAACCCGTTACCGACCGGCAGTCGCAGCACCGACACCCGGTTGCTGTCCCGCCCCAGCGCGAGATCGATGTTTTCCAGCAATGGCTCGGCCAGCTCACAGGACTCGCATTCCGGGGTGACCGGCAACACCAGCCGCCACTGAGTATCCTCGGTGATTTGCCCCTGTACCCACTCACCATGAGCCTTGACGCCGGGAGTAAACCAGCCCAGGGCAAGAACGAGCCAGGCCAGCAGCACCGGCAGCAAAAAAGCCGCCAGCAAGGCCAGTATCGTTTTATGGCTTGTACGGGTTTTATGCTTCATGTTGCCTCCGATACCACCATGCTGCCGCGCCCCAGATGGCCAGCGTCATGGCAAACCACTGCACCGCATAGCCGATATGCCGCTCCGGCCCCATCACCACCGGCTGCCAGTCGCCTTGTTCAATTCCGAGTTTCAGCACGAAAGGCAGTACTTGTTGTCCCCAGATTTGCGCCAGTTGTTCCGTCTCCAGACTTGAGACACGACGTAGCCGTGGGTCGAAGGGCACCTCGCCCAGAGATAAGGGGGGAACATAAGGACGAATGATGTGGCCAGACAACTGCACCGGCTCATGTTGCGGCGGTATCGGTGGCAGCTTGCGCCGATCCGGATCGGCCGGCCACCAGCCGGTGTCCACCGCCAGCAGACCATGCCGGGTTTGCAGCGGCCGTATCAGCCGATAGCCTGCCCGGCCCGACGCTATCTGGTTATCGAGAAACAGATCGCCACCGCTCAGATAAACTCCGTTCGCCTCCAGCCGGTAGCCATAGGGGGACGACATCACCAGCGCCTCATGCAACGCCAGACCGATATCTCGACGTTGCTGCCATTCCTGCAGCAACAGCCGTTTTTCGTCGGCCCGCGACAACTGCCATACCCCCATGGTGATCATCAACAGACTCATCACCCCGGTCAGTGCCAGCAAACCGCCACTTTTTCCTATACTCAACATCCAGTCTCTCCAGGAACGCATCCATGCTGCTCAAGCTACTGATTGTATTGCTACTGCTGTGTATGATCGGCAACCTGCTGTTAGGGCTAAGGGCCATGCTCTCCCGGCAGGATCCCGTGCTGATGAGTCGTTATATCGGCCGCCGTCTGCTGTTTGCCGTCATCATAGTGCTGCTGTTGCTCGTGGCGCTGGCCACCGGCCTGCTGGTGCCCAATCCCACGCCGGGGTAGAGGCTCCATAAGAGCCTTTATAGAATATAGACAAACACAAACAGACAGAGCCAGACCACATCGACAAAGTGCCAGTACCAGCTACTGGCCTGAAAGCCGAAATGCTGGGCCGGAGTAAAATGTCCCTTGCGTACCCGCAGCCACATGATGAACAGCATCAGGGTACCCAGGGTGACGTGAGCCCCATGAAAGCCGGTAAGCAGGAAGAAGGTGTTGCCGTAAATGCCGGAGTCCAGCCGCAGCCCCAGTTCCTCATAGGCATGCACGTATTCCCACACCTGCAGCGTCAGAAAAGTCAGACCCAGCACCACGGTGAGGCCCAGCCATTGCTTGAGACGCGGGCGCCGTTCCTGCAACAGTGCCAGGTGAGCCAGATGGGCGGTCACCGACGAGGTCAGCAGAATCACGGTGTTGATCAGCGGTAAGCCAAACCAGCCCATGGCGGTGGTTTCGATACCGCCCGGCGTCTGCAGCAGCGGCCAGCTCGCACTGAAGTCGGGCCACAGCACGGCGTTGGTCATGGCGTTGTTACCGGCCCCGCCCAGCCAGGGCACCGCCAGTACCCGCGCATAAAACAGAGCACCGAAGAAGGCGCCGAAGAACATCACCTCGGAGAAGATGAACCAGCTCATGCCCTGACGGAAAGATCTGTCCATCTGGTCGCTGTAGAGTCCGGCGTGAGACTCCTTGATCACGTTGCCGAACCAGCCGAACAACATCACCGTCATCACCAGGGTGCCGGCGGCAAACACCACCGGCCCGGCAATGCCCCCGATACCCGCCGCCCAGAGACCGGCACCGGAAGCCAGCAGAAACAGCCCCAGGGCGCCCACTATAGGCCAGGGACTCTGGGCCGGCACATAATATTGCTGCGTCTTGACCACCATGCTCGTCTCCTTAAGCGCCGCTGCCTGCGGCAGCCTGCTCGCTGATGTCATACAGGGTGTAGGACAGGGTAAATACCTCTATGTCGGCCGGCAGTGCCTGATCCACATAGAAACGCATCGGCATCACCGCCTCGCTCCCCGCCGCTATCGGCTGCTCCTGAAAGCAGAAACACTCGGTCTTGCGCAGGTAGCTCGCCGCCAACCCCGGTGATACCGAGGGAATGGCTCTCAGCACCCGGGCATCGCCACCGGGATTGTTGACGGTAAAGTCCACCTGATGCATCTCGCCCGGGCGCACCTGCAACCGGTGCACCGAGGGATCGAACCTCCCCCGCAGTCCACTGCTCTGATAGGTAACGAACTCCACCGTTACCCATCGCTGCTCGTCCACCACTCGGGACTCGGCCACCGCCCGGGTGGCGGTTTTACCGTTCAGCCCGGTGATGTCGCAGAAGACGTCATACAGCGGCACCAGGGCAAAACCGAACCCGAACATGGCCACCGCCAGCAGGCCGAGTCGAACCGCTATCCTGTTAACGTGAGCCATTGCCTTCTATCTCCGGTGGTGTGCTGAAGGTGTGATAGGGCGCCGGTGACGGTACCGTCCATTCCAGCCCGTGCGCCCCCTCCCAGGGGCTGGCCGGCGCCGTTACTCCGCCGCGGATACACCTGATCAGCACCACCACGAAGATAAGCTGGGACAAGCCGAAGGCGAAGCCACCGATGCTGACCAGGGCGTTAATGTCGGCGAACTGCAGCGAATAGTCGGGAATCCGCCGAGGCATACCGCCGAGACCCAGAAAATGCATGGGGAAGAACAGCACGTTGACCGATATTACCGAACACCAGAAATGCCACTTGGCCAGCCGTTCATTGAACATGTGCCCGGTCCACTTCGGCAGCCAGTAATACACCGCCGCCAATACCGAGAAGATGGCGCCGGTGACCAGCACATAATGGAAGTGGGCCACCACGAAATAGGTATCGTGGTACTGAAAATCGGCCGGGGTGATGGCCAGCATCAGGCCGCTGAAGCCGCCGATGGTGAACAGCACGATAAAGGCCAGGGCAAACAGCATCGGCACTTCAAAACTGAGAGAGCCCCGCCACATGGTCGCCACCCAGTTGAACACCTTGACCCCGGTCGGCACCGAAATCAGCATGGTGCAATACATGAAGAACAGCTCGGCCGCCACCGGCATGCCCACGGTAAACATGTGATGCGCCCACACCAGAAAGCTCAGACCCGCGATGGAGGCGGTGGCATACACCATGGAGGCATAACCGAACAGCGGCTTGCGGCTGAATGTAGGGATGATGGCGGAGATAATGCCGAAGCTCGGCAGTATCATGATGTAGACCTCGGGGTGGCCGAAGAACCAGAAGATATGCTGGAACAGCACGGGATCACCGCCGCCGGCGGCTTCGAAGAAGCTGGTACCGAAGTACTTGTCGGTCAGCACCATGGTCACCGCTCCCGCCAGCACCGGCATGACCGCAATCAGCAGAAAGGCGGTAATCAGCCAGGTCCAGCAGAACAGCGGCAGCTTCATCCAGGTCATGCCCGGCGCCCGAAGGTTCCAGATGGTCACGATGACGTTGATGGCGCCCATGATGGAGCTGATGCCCATGATATGCACGGCGAACACGAACAGCGCGGTGCTGTCGGGTGAATAGGTGGTAGACAGCGGCGCATAGAAGGTCCAGCCGAAATTGGGCCCGCCACCGGGCATGAACAGCGAGCTCAGCATCAACACGAAGGCGAAGGGCAGTATCCAGAAGCTCCAGTTGTTCATGCGCGGCAACGCCATGTCCGGCGCGCCTATCATCATCGGAATCATCCAGTTGGCCAGGCCGACAAAGGACGGCATCACGGCGCCGAAAATCATCACCAGACCGTGCATGGTGGTCATCTGATTGAAGAAATTCGGCTCCACCAGCTGCAGACCGGGCTGAAACAACTCGGCCCGAATCACCATGGCCATGCCGCCGCCCACAAAGAACATGGTCAGGCTGAACAGCAGATACAGGGTGCCGATATCTTTGTGGTTGGTGGTAAACAGCCAGCGCCGCAAGCCTTTGGCCGGGCCATGATGCGCCTCGTCATGGCCCAGATGTTCATCGGCGGTGTCTGTTACGTTTAGCTGTGTCATCCCTGCCCCCTATTGTCCCTGCCTGGCCTGATCAATGTCGCCGGGTTGCACCAGATCACCGGTATCATTGCCCCAGGCATTGCGTTCATAGGTGATCACCGCGGCCAGCTCTTTCAGCGCCAGCTGCTTGTCGAAACTCTGCATGGCACTGCCGGCCTTGCCATACAACACGATATCGATATGGGCGGCCTTGTCCTCGAGAATCAGCTCGCTGCCCTTGAGTGCCGGAAAGGCGCCGGGTATCCCTTCACCATTGGCCTGGTGACAGGCGGCACAGTGGCGTTGATAAACCTGCTCACCAAGCTGCATCAACTCGTCCCGGGTCATTTCCATCGCCAGCAACTGCTGTTCGGCAGCTTTGGCTGCGTCCTGCTCGGCCCGAGTGTCAGCCAGCCAGCCGTCGAATTCCTCGGGCGTTCGGGCATCCACCACTATCGGCATGAAACCGTGATCCTTGCCGCACAGCTCGGCACACTGACCGCGATACAGACCGGGCTGATTGATGCGGGTCCAGGCTTCGTTGATAAAACCGGGAATGGCGTCTTTCTTCACCGCAAACGCCGGCATCCACCAGGAGTGAATGACGTCATCGGAGGTGATCAGAAAGCGGATTTTTCGGTCGGTGGGCAGCACCAGCGGCTGGTCGACTTCAATCAGGTAGTTTTCACCCTTGGCGACCGTTCCCTGAATTTGCTGCGGCAAGGTGGCCAGCAGGCTGTAGAACTCGACCCCCTGATCGAAGTACCGGTAATGCCACTTCCACTGAGACCCGGTGATCTGCACGGTGAGATCGGATTCTGAGGCATCTTCCATCGCCACCAGGGTACGAGTCGCGGGCACCGCCATGGCGATCAGAATGATAAAGGGGATCAGGGTCCAGAGAATCTCGACCTTGGTACTTTCATGAAACTGCGCCGCCTGGACGCCTTTGGCTTTTCGATGGTGGATAATGGCCCAGAACATGACCCCGAATACCAGCAGGCCGATAATGGCGCAGATAATCAGTATGGTCATATGCAGGCCATACACCTTCTGGCTGATATCGGTGACCCCTTCGGTCATGTTCAAACGAGCTTGCGCTCTTGCAGGCAGCGTTGCCAGCAGGGACAACAGCAGAATAATCGGCTTCACACGCACCCCCAAAAGTTCTTCCTGTATTTTTGGTGCACTCGTCTAACGAGTCAGTGCTTGTCGGGCTACCACATCCCTCGGCCCGGCACTCACTAAGTAAAGCACTGATAATGAAAAAGTAAAAAATTGAAGTAAAAAAGGAAGTTAGGCCGATCCCATGAACAGTGGTCTATTCCATCGCTGTGTAAACATCGGACAAAGGGCCCACTCCACCGGCCCGCTTCAAGCACCTCCTTGTGACGCTCAGCACATGACATCCCTGTCATGTGATGGCCGCTGGAGCAGATCCCTTTGTCCTCCTTGATACTCCGGCATGGCCTGTTGCCGCCGCCTTCTGGCTACTCGGTGCTCAAGAAGAGGCAACAGAGAACGACCCCTCGACCGTGAAATGCTATGGCCGGAAAATGCTCCTGCCGTTCCGGCATTCCCGCCCTCCCTGGCGGTCAGACGGCATTTCCGAGCCCCCATGGGGCAGCTTGCTGCCGTATATCTTTGTTGGGTAATGGACCGAATATCCAGTGAATATTCGCAGCCGGTTACCCAGCAAAGATGGCTAGCCCAGTGGCGTGTCGAGGGAGGCGGCTGTGTTGCCTCTGGTCTGAGGCACAAATATGATCAGATACTTAATGGAGTTAATGGAAGGAAACGAAAACGGGGCAGATCAACTACCCCGGAGTGCGCTGTTCAGAACGAGGGGAAATCAGAAGTCGGCGTTGCGGATCACGCCGACGGCCAGGCCTTCGATGGTCAGCTCCTGAGTACGCAGGTCTACCTCGATGGGAGCAAGTTCCTCGTTTTCGGGCAACAGGCTGACCTTGCTGCCCTGACGCTGGAAGCGCTTGACCGTGACTTCATCGTCCAGCCGGGCGACAACCACCTGGCCATTGCGCACTTCCCGGGTTTTATGTACCGCCAGCAGATCGCCGTCCATGATGCCGATGTTCTTCATGCTCATGCCCTTTACCCGCAGCAGAAAATCGGCCGACGGATGAAACAGGGACGGATCCAGCTTGTAATGACTCTCGATATGCTGCTGGGCCAGAATGGGCTCACCGGCGGCAACGCGTCCGATCAGCGGCAGCCCCAATTCCTCTTCTTCCTCGGCGAGGCGAATACCACGAGAGGTGCCGGGCATCATGGTGATGACGCCTTTTTTAGCCAGCGCCTTGAGGTGCTCTTCGGCGGCATTCGCCGATTTAAAGCCCAGCGTCCGGGCAATTTCGGCGCGGGTCGGCGGCATCCCGGTCTGCTGAATATGCTCTTTGATGATCTCCAGTACCTGAGACTGGCGAGGCGTAAGGGCTTTCATAATGGACCTGTTTTTTTATACAGTTAACTGTCAGTATATCCAGTAAATCCGACAGGGCAAGCATAAAATCCGAGCCCTTCCTGCGACCGGTATCCTTGCATCAGCCACCACCCGCTGTGGTTACAGCAACGTCAGTACCACGCCGGCGAATACCAGCATGCCGACGTAGTTGTTGTTGAGAAAGGCGCCGAAACAGGCCATGCGCTCCCGGTCGCGGATCTGCCGCTGCTGGTACACGAACAGGCCGGCCGCACCCAGCAGGCTCCAGTAGAACAAGGCCCCCAACGCGAACGCCTGGCCGGCCGCCACCAGCAACATCAGGGTCACTAGCTGCAACAGACCGACTGCCAGCTTGTCACGACGACCAAACAGGATGGCGGTCGACTTGACGCCGATTTTAAGGTCATCGTCCCGATCCACCATGGCATACATGGTGTCGTAGGCGATGGTCCAGGTCAGATTGGCGGCGAACAGCAGCCAGAGTCCCGGCGGCAGGCTGTTGCTCTGGGCGGCGAAGGCCATGGGAATGGCCCAGGAAAAGGCGATGCCCAGAAACAGCTGCGGCAGGTTGGTGTAGCGTTTCATGAAGGGATAAAGCGCCGCCCAGCCCAGGCCAGCCACCGCCAGTTGTATGGTCAGGGCGTTGGTGGTCAGCACCAGCAGGAAGGAGATACCCACCAGCAGGGCAAAAAAGCCCAGCGCCTGCTTTTCGGTCAGCTCCCCGCTCGGCAGCGGCCGGGCATGGGTACGCTTGACGTGCCCGTCGATATGGCGGTCCGCGTAATCGTTGATTACACAACCGGCGGAGCGCATCGAAAACACCCCGGCCACAAACACCAGCAGCAGCCAGAACGAAGGCCGGCCGTCACCGGCAATCCACAGCGCCCACAGGGTCGGCCACAGCAGCAGCAGGGTGCCGATGGGTTTGTCGAGTCGGGCCAGCGCCATATAGGCACGCCAGCGAGGTCGGGATGGGGTAGTCATGGCGGTCATTTATTTCCTTCCTGATAGGCCTGCGCCTGCGGTAAAAACAGCTCGGTCACCAAGACACCGGCCCTGCCGGTAGACAACAGCGAACGCCGGGCCCAGGGCAAATAATCCTTTGCTGACGGCACTATGTCCTGCATTCGGGTCAACTGCTGCCACTGCGGAGTCGTCAGTTGGGCAAATTCGAACTCGCTGCGCAGTAATTGAGGATCTTCAAACAACAATTCGCCCAGCGCCCGCTGACCCAGCCCGCCCAGCGCCGGCACCGCATTCAGGGTCGAGGGAGAATACAGGGAGCTGGCATAGACCCAGGGCTGCTCATCGCAGAGCAGCAACACCTCACGGCAAAAGGCACGCTCGGCGCCAATCCATGCGGCCTGAGTCGGGGTAAGGGATATTTCGGCGGTGGTGCGCTGTAACTGAACCCGAAACTGCCGGCAATGACGACGCAACCGTTCGGTGAGAGAGCCGGTATCCTGTAGCCAGTGGCACAATAGCCGCTGAGACTGCGGCAACTCCGGCCCCCAGTGCCAGGCATGATCGGCGGTGTTAGTCACTGGCACTTCCTGAAATGGTAAAACACATGCTCGAATCGCTTCATTATTCTGAAAAATACGTATTCACTTGACCGGCCAGTGCTTTATTTAAACAATACTCTTATTATTCAAATAGAAAGGCTTGCGATGTTTCGCTTTATTGCACTTTGTATCCTGTTGACTGCCGGTCAGCTTCACGCTCAGGAGACGGCTCCCGAAGGGCCCTTATACTACACCATGACGCCGGACATTATTACCAACTACCAGAATTCGGGGCAGACCCTGGGTTATATTCGAGTGTCGGTCGATTTGATGCTGAAAAATGCCGACAAGATGCCGCTGGTGGAGCAACATATGCCGCTGCTGCGCGATGCCATCAACAACCTGCTGGCAGAGCAGAACCAGCAGGAAATTCGCTCGCTGGAAGTACGCAACGAGCTGGCGCAGCAAGGACAGCAGCGACTCAACGATTTACTGTTGAAAGAAACCGGCGAAACACCGATTCATCGTCTGCTGTTTACCAAGTTCCTGTATCAGTAAGCACGACGACCACGATCAAACCAGGCCTGTAACAGCCCGATCAGCCCGCCGCCCAGGTGGGCCAGATTGGCCACCGGCCCCAGCACGCCGGCAAAGCCCAGCACCAGCCATACCACCATGAACACCGCCATGCCGTCCGGCAGCCCTATGCCGCGGGCCGGGTTGAGCCGCCCCGACAACCACACATAGGCCAGCAGGGCATACACCACCCCCGACAGCCCACCGAAGCGGGGGCCGCTGGCCCAAAACTGCATCAGGTTGGGCAGCACGCCCGCCACCAGCAGCAACAGCAGCAACTTGCCATGCCCCAGCCGCCGCTCGACCATGCCGCCCAGATACCACCACCAGAACAGGTTAAATACCAGGTGCATGAGGGAGAAATGCAGCAGTGCCGGCGTAAAGGCGCGCCAAAACTCCGCGCCCAGCAGTTGACTCCAGTCGGGCGGAAACGCCAGCAGCCCGAACATCGGCAAGCCCAGCTGGCTCAGGCCATAAATGGCCACGCAGGCGAGCAGCACCAGCATGTTGACCGGTCCGGTTTGGCGCAACAGATCCCGGGCAAGCCCGGGTCTGTTTGCGTCGGTGCTGAAATGTGCATGGGTGTCGCCCTGGCGCCAGGACGCATCCTGATAGCGTGGATGCAATGGTTCGGCGATAAAACGCTTCACTTCCTGCTGGGCCTGCTGATAACGGACCTCGTTCACCAGCCAGATGCTGACGTTGTTGTCATCATCCAGCGTCAGCTCACACTTGAGGCCCATATCGGCCAGGTAATCGACGAACGACTGGGCCCGGCGCGGATCATCCAGCACCAGCAGCAGTTTCATCAGGCCGTTACCACCGCCTGGGTGCGGCGCCAGGCTTCAAAGCCGCCATCCAGGCTGTAGACTTCCTCGAAGCCCTGATTGATCAGGTACTGGGCCGCGCCCTGGCTGCTGACGCCGTGGTAGCACATCACCACCACCGGAGTCTCGTAATCGACTTCGTTGGTAAAGGACACCAGGGTATCGTTGGTCAGATGAAAGGCACCCTCGGCGTGAGCCTGGGCAAAGGATTGGGGATCACGAATATCCACCAGCCGGGCATGGCCCTCGGCCAGCAGGGTGTCGGCTTCGGCCACCGAAATATGGGCAAACTGCTCCATGGGTTACTCCTAGCGTAAATTTAGGGCAGTTTACCCAATATCGGCGACCTTGGCATCAGCCGCCGTCCCTAGCCACCGAGATAAGCCTGCCGTACCTGTTCGTTCACCAGCAGGGCCGCGCCGGTATCGGCCAGCACCACCCGGCCGTTTTCCAGCACATAGCCCCGGTCCGCCAGCTTCAGAGCCTGATTGGCATTCTGCTCCACCAGAAAGACGGTCATTCCCTTCTCATCACGCAGCCGGGCTATGGTGTCGAATATCTGGGCGATGATAATCGGCGCCAGCCCGAGCGAGGGCTCGTCCAGCAGCAGCAGCCGTGGCTTGCTCATCAGCGCCCGGCCGATGGCCAGCATCTGCTGTTCGCCGCCGGACATGGTGCCGGCCCGCTGGTTCATGCGCTCCTTCAGCCGGGGAAACATACGATACACCTCTTCCAGCAACGGCGCATGCTCGCGCTTGTCGACGAAAAAGGCGCCCATATGCAGGTTTTCTTCCACCGTCAGCCGGGCAAAGATCCGTCGCCCCTCGGGTACGATGGCGATGTCCTTGCGCATGATGGCGGGCGTATCGAGCCCGCCCAGATCCTGACCTTCGAACAACACTCGCCCCCGGGCCGGTTTGGGATCGCCGCAAATGGTCATCATCAGGGTGGTCTTGCCGGCACCGTTGGCCCCGATCAGGGTGACGATTTCTCCCTGTTTGATTTCAATGGTGACCTCTTCCAGCGCCTGGATTTTGCCATAGCGGGCACAGACATTATCCACATGCAGCATGCTCAGGTTTCTCCCAGGTAGGCTTTGATCACATCGAGGTTATTGCGCACCTGCTCAGGCGTGCCCTCGGCCAGTGGCCGCCCCTGATTGACCACATAGATATAGTCTGAGATATCCATCACTAGCTTCATGTCGTGTTCAATCAACAGGATGCTGACCCCTTCGTTATCACGCAAATCACAGATCAGCCGATTCAGCTCGTGTGTTTCGTTCGGGTTAAGCCCTGCCGCCGGCTCGTCCAGCATCAGCAGAGACGGGCGGGCCGCCATGCAACGGGCAATTTCCAGTCGTCGCTGCTGACCATAGGCCAGGTTATCGGCGGTACGGTTGGCAAATTCGGTCAGGTTGACCTTTTCCAGCCAGTAATGGGCCAGCGCCAGCCCTTCCCGCTCGGCCTGGCGAAAGGCCGGGGTCTTGAGCAGGCCGGACAAAAAGCCGGTGTTCAGATGAAAATGCTGGGCCACCAGCAGGTTTTCCAGCACCGTCATTTCCTTGAACAGCCGCACATGCTGAAAGGTACGCACCATGCCACGCCTAGCAATCTGGTGGCCGGGCAGCCCCTGTATGTTCTGCCCCTTGAAGTTGACGCTGCCGCCGCTTGGCCGGTAAAAGCCGGACAGACAGTTGAATATGGTGGTTTTACCGGCACCGTTGGGGCCGATCACCGAGACGATTTGGCGCTCCTCCATGCCGAGCGCCACCTGGTCGACGGCGACCAGACCGCCGAAGCGCATGGTCAGATCGGATACGGTTAACAGGGCCGTCATGATTTCAACTCCATATGGGGGCGATGCATCGGCAGCAGCCCCTGGGGCCGCCAGATCATCATCAGCACCATCAGCAGGCCGAACAGCAGCATGCGATATTCGTTAAATTCCCGGGTCAGCTCCGGCAATATGGTCATGACGATGGCCGCCAGCACCACACCAATCTGAGAGCCCATGCCGCCCAGCACCACGATGGCCAGTATGATGGCCGACTCGATGAACACGAAGGATTCGGGGCTGATAAAGCCCTGACGGGCGGCGAAGAAGCTGCCGGCAAAACCGGCGAAGGCGGCGCCGATGGTAAAGGCGCTGAGCTTGATCAGCGTCGGGTTGAGACCCAGCGAGCGACAGGCGATTTCATCTTCACGCAGCGCCTCCCAGGCCCGGCCCAGCGGCATGCGCAGCAGACGGTTGATGATGAAGATGGTAAAAATCACCAGCATCAGCGCCAACAGATACAGAAAAATCACCTTGTGGCCCGAGTTATAGGCCATATCGAAAAACTGGTGAAAGGTATTGTCGCCCCGGCGCTCGAATTCCAGCCCGAACAGGGTCGGCTTGGGAATGCCGGCGATGCCGTTCGGACCACCGGTCAGCTCGGTCATGTTGTTGAGCAGGATGCGGATGATCTCGCCGAAGCCCAGGGTGACGATGGCCAGATAATCGCCGCGCAGCCGCAGCACCGGAAAGCCGAGCAAGAAACCGAACAGTGCCGCCATGGCGCCGGAGATCAGCAAACAGGTCCAGAAATCCAGCCCCAGGTAGGCGTTGAGCAGGGCATAGCTGTAGGCACCCACCGCATAAAAGGCGACGTAGCCCAGATCCAGCAACCCGGCCAGGCCCACCACCACGTTCAACCCCAGCCCCAGCATCACGTAAATCAGGGTCAGGGTGGCCAGATCGACCGCCCCGCGCGAGCCCATGAAGGGCCAGATCAACAAGGCGGCCAGCACCAGCACGGTCACGATGCGATACAACCAGGGCCGTTCTTCCGGCACCGGCAGGGCAAAATGGCCCTTGCGGTCCGCCAGATACCTGAAGGGGCTGCGCAGCTGCCGCTGAAACAGCTGCGCAAAAAACACCAGGGCAGCGCCCAGCGCCAGCCACTCCCAGGCCTGGTCCAGGCGGTTGGAGACAATCAGCCGGGTACCGGCGGTTTCGAGCCGAAAACCGAGCAGCCAGCCGGCCAGCAACAGAAACAGCACGGCGGCAATCAAGGCGGGTTTGAGTTTGTTCATACCTTCTCTACCTCCGGTTTACCCAGAATGCCGGTCGGCATGAACAGCAACACCGCAATCAGCAGCCCGAAGGACACCACATCCTTGTATTCGGTACTGAAATAGGCGCCGGTCATGGCCTCGGTCACCCCCAGCAGCAGGCCACCTATCACCGCACCGGGAATGCTGCCGATGCCGCCCAGTACCGCGGCGGTAAAGGCCTTGAGCCCGGCCATGAAGCCGATATAGGGGTTGATGACGCCGTAGTAGGAGCCCAGTAGCACACCGGCCACCGCCGCCAGGGCCGCGCCGATAACGAAAGTCAGCGCGATCACCGTGTTGCTGTTGATGCCGAGCAGGTTGGCCATTTTCAAGTCTTCGGCACAGGCCCGGCAGGCCCGGCCCATGCGGGAGCGGGAGATAAACAGCGACAGCAGGGTCATGGCCACGAAGGTCACCACGAAGATGATCAGCTGCATATAGGACAGCGAGGCCTGAAAGCCACTGTCGCCGAAAGTCCAGCCGCCGGGGATCAGGCTGGGCATGGCGATATCGCGCGAGCCCTGCGACAGCCGCATCATGTTCTGCAGAAAGATGGACATGCCGATGGCCGAGATCAGCGCAATCAGCCGTTTGCTGCCGCGCAGCGGCCGGTAAGCAACCCGTTCGATGGAATAACCATACACACTGGTCAGGGTAATACTCACCAGAAAGGCGGCGGTCAGCAGCAAAAAGGTGCTGTCGATACCTGCCATCATCAGGCCGGTCATCACCATGAAGGCGGCGTAGGCGCCAATCATGTACACCTCGCCGTGGGCGAAGTTGATCATGCCGATGATGCCGTACACCATGGTGTAGCCGATGGCGATCAGCGCATAGGTACTGCCGATGGTCAGGCCGTTTAGCAACTGCTGGATAAAATAAAGCGTGGGCTCAGACATACAACCTTTCCTTGTCGTAAGAGCGGGCAGGAGACAGCAATAATATAAAAAACAGATCCAGGTCAAAGAGCGGTCAGGATGTCATCGGAACAAGGCCCCCCAACGCCAACTCGCAGCAAGTACATCCCTGTATGCTCGACGACGGCATCCCTGCCGTCGACGGTTGGCTTAAGGGGGAAGCCTTCTTCCTCTTGAAGAAACCGCATCAGCTCCAGGCTTCAGTCACCTCAATAAATAGAAGTTAACAACTCACATCTGGGTGGAAGAGCCGTCCTTGTGCCACTCGAACACACCGAATTCGAAGCCCAGCAGATCGCCTTTTTCATCCCAGCTCAGTGGTCCCATTACGGTATTGACCGGCTCGGCACGCAGTGCCTTGGCCACCGCTTGTGGGTCGGTACCGGCACGCTTCAGGCCCTCGGCAATGGCTTCCACCGCCGCATAGGTGGTCCACACGAAGGGACCGGACGGATCTTCACCCTTGGCCTGAATCGCCTGCACTACGGTGGCGTTGGCCGGATCCAGATCGTACTTTTTGGGCAGGGTGACCAGCAGGCCTTCGGAGGCATCACCGGCAATGGAGGTAATATCCTTGTGACCGACGCCTTCGGGGCCCATGAAGCGGGCATCAAAGCCTTTTTCGGCCGACTGGCGCAGTATCAGCCCCAGCTCCGGGTGATAGCCGCCGTAATAAACGAAATCGACCTTGTCGCGCTGCAGCTTGGCAATCAGGGTCGAGAAGTCCTTGTCGCCCGAGGTGATCCCCTCGTAGGCCACCACCTCGACACCGGCGTCCTTCAGGGCATCACGCACGCTGGACGCCAAACCCTCACCGTATTGCTTCTTGTCGTGGATCACCGCGATGCGCTCGGGCTTGACCTGTTCGATAATAAAATGGGCGGCGGTAGGCCCCTGATCGCTGTCGAGGCCGATGGTACGCATCACGAATTCCAGATCCCGTTCGGTAATGACCGGGTTGGTGGAGGCCGGGGTAATCATCAGAATGCCTTCGTCGTCATACACATCCGAGGCCGGCAGGGTGCTGTCGGAGCACAGATGACCCACCACAAACTGCACGCCATCGTTGACCACCCGGTTGGCCACCGCCACCGCCTGCTTGGGGTCACAGGCGTCGTCGTATTCCACCGCTTCCAGGGTATAGTCACCCAGCGTGCCGGATTTGTTGAGCATTTCGACCGCCATGCGGCCACCGGTAAACTGCATGTCACCATATTGGGCCACGGCCCCGGTGACCGGGCCGGCGATGGCTACCTTGACCGTTTCCGCCGAGGCGGCAAACACGGCGCCATAACCCAGGGCCACCGAGACGGCCGCCGCCACCGCTTTCTTGTTCCATGTGATCATTCCGCTTCCCTCTGTCCATTGAGTTCGTGCGCCGAAAATGCTCCGGCCTGCTCTTTTTCTAACCCGAGTGTGCCACTTTAACAAGCGAAAAAGTGCTCCGCATGACACCAGTTATAACCTAAATCCAAGGATTGTGAAGCAGGGCGCGGATCGGAGCCGGCTTTCAGCAGATGCGATACTTCGGCCAAAGCGCCCGCTCCGCCAACTCGCTATGAATACCTCCTTGTACGCTCTCTGTTTCATCCATGAAACAGAAGGTTGGCGGAGCAGATCCCTTTGTCCTCCCTGATGCATCGGCGTCGTCTATAGGAGATGCCTGCGGACCACTCGGTGTTCAAGAAGAGGCAACAGGCGGCTCCGCAGCAGAGGGGCGGATGAAGGGTTCTACTCCAGCGACCATCACATGACAGGACGTCATGTGCTGAGCGTCGCAGGGATGCGGTTCAGCGTGTCGGCGGAGTTGACCCTTCGTTCGACCTTTAAAGGGCAGCTAAACAAACCAATTAATTTTACAGGTTGGTATGAATGTGCAACCAACCCCAGGTCGAATTATCGAAGATCAGGGTGCAGGCTGATATAAAGGATTGAGGGGGGAAGAATATCTGGAGGAATATCGAGGATGAGCGCCGGTATGGCGCCCATCCCCGGAGCGGAACCTTAGGTCCAGTCGAGAATGACTTTGCCGGACTGGCCGGAACGCATGGTGTCGAAGCCCTGCTGGAAGTCGTCGACCTTGAAATGATGGGTTATGATGGGGCTCAGATCCAGACCGGACTGGATCAGACTGGCCATCTTGTACCAGGTTTCGAACATTTCCCGGCCGTAGATGCCCTTCAGCACCAGCCCCTTGAAAATCACCTGGGTCCAGTCAATCGCCATGTCGGACGGAGGAATACCCAGCATGGCGATTTTGCCGCCGTGGTTCATCTTGTCCAGCATGTCGTTGAACGCCACCGGCACCCCGGACATTTCCAGACCCACATCAAAGCCTTCGGTCATGCCCAGCTCGGCCATCACGGTATCCAGTTTGTCGGTGGCCACATTAACGGCCCGGGTCACGCCCATCTTGCGCGCCAGCTCCAGCCGGTATTCGTTGATGTCGGTGATCACCACATGACGGGCACCCACATGACGGGCCACGGCCGCCGCCATGATGCCGATGGGGCCAGCGCCGGTGATCAGCACATCTTCACCCACCAGATCGAACGACAGTGCCGTGTGTACCGCATTGCCGAAAGGGTCGAAGATGGAGGCCAGATCGTCGGAGACTTCGTCGGGCAGCTTGAAGGCGTTGAAGGCCGGAATCACCAGATACTCGGCAAAGGCCCCTTCACGGTTGACGCCCACGCCTACGGTGTTGCGGCACAGGTGGGTGCGTCCGGCCCGACAGTTACGGCAATGGCCACAGGTGATATGGCCTTCACCGGACACCCGGTCACCGACCGCAAAGCCGCGCACTTCCTGGCCCACCGCCACTACTTCGCCCACGTATTCGTGGCCGACCACCATGGGCACCGGTATGGTGTTCCGGGACCATTCGTCCCAGTTATAGATATGAATGTCGGTGCCGCAGATGGCGGTCTTGCGGATCTTGATCAGCAGATCGTTATGGCCCAGTTCGGGCGCGGGCACGTCGGTCATCCAGATGCCGGGTTCTGCTTTCAGTTTTGCCAGTGCTTTCATGAAACTGCTCTCCTTAAATGATGCCCAGCTCGCGGCCGACCTCGGTAAAGGCGGCAATGGCCTTGTCCAGCTGTTCGCGGCTGTGGGCCGCCGACATCTGGGTACGAATACGGGCCTGACCCTTGGGCACGACCGGGAAGGAGAAGCCGATCACATAGATTCCGCGCTCCAGCAGCTGGTCGGACATCTGTGCCGCCAGGGCGGCATCGCCCAGCATCACCGGAATAATGGCGTGATCCTGGCCCGCCAGGGTGAAGCCGGCGGCGCTCATTTGCTCACGGAAGTAGGCACTGTTTTCCCGCACCTTGTTGCGCAGGCTATCGCCGTTCTTCAGCATTTCCAGCACCTTGATGGAGGCGGCGACGATGGCCGGCGCCACCGAGTTGGAGAACAGGTAAGGCCGTGAGCGCTGGCGCAACCAGTCGATCACTTCCTTCTTGCCCGAGGTATAGCCGCCGGAGGCACCACCCAGGGCCTTGCCCAGGGTGCCGGTGATAATATCGACCCGGTCCATCACCCCGCAGAATTCCGGGGTGCCCCGGCCCTGCTCGCCGACGAAGCCGACCGCATGGGAGTCGTCCACCATCACCATGGCATTGTATTTGTCGGCCAGATCACAGATGGCCTCGAGGTTGGCGATAACGCCATCCATCGAGAAGACACCGTCGGTGGCAATCAGTTTGAAACGCGCGCCGTCGGCGTCCGCCTGCTGCAACCGGGCTTCCAGCTCGACCATGTCGTTGTTGGCATAGCGGTAGCGTTTGGCCTTGCACAGACGCACGCCGTCGATGATGGAGGCATGGTTGAGGGCGTCGGAGATGATGGCATCGTCCGGGCCCAACAGAGTTTCGAACAGACCTGCATTGGCATCGAAACAGGAGGTATAAAGAATGGTGTCTTCCATGCCCAGAAAGGCGGACAGCTCGGCTTCCAGCTGTTTGTGCAGATCCTGGGTACCGCAGATGAAACGCACCGAGGCCATACCGAAGCCGTGGCTGTCCAGCCCCTGCTTGGCCGCCTCGACCAGCTCGGGATGGTTGGCCAGGCCCAGATAGTTGTTGGCGCAGAAGTTGATCACCTCCTGTTTGCCCACCTCGATGGCGGCACTCTGGGCCGAGGTGATCACTCGCTCCTGCTTGTAGAGCCCCTCTGCTTTGGTTTGTGCTAATTGCTCGGATAAATAAGCATAAAATGCCGATGACATAGTGAACTCCCGCTATCAATCTGGCTATCTGGGTTTAATTCAGATCATTTTACTACCTAAACACCCAAGTCTCATAACATATTCCAAACTTTATCCTATTTGTGAAAGGGATCACTGGGTTGAGACGCTAATGCCTGATAATGTGCCGACAAGGTTGCCAGTTCGAGTCCTTTCTCCGGATGAAAGTAGGGCTTGAGCAGCAACAGCACCCGCGCCACTCCCTGATAAAGCACCGCCTGGCTGATATGCGGCGTCAGCGACTGGGCCGACTGATAGCTGACCCAGAACGACACCACCATTCTCAGAATTTCACTCAGCGGGGCGATTTCTTCATCGGGAATCACCAGTACCTGCTGGGCATTCAACTCACGCAACAGCGCCTGCAGATTCTCTGCCAGCTCCTGCTGCACCAGCAGATACTGTCGATGCAGCTCGGGATCCCGGTGCAGAATATCGTTGAGGTTGGCATAGAAAAAACGGAACTCCCACATCACGTAGAACACCGCGTCCAGATAATGAAACCAGACGCTGGAACTGGCATTGGCCGGTCCGGTCACGGGAGTGAAGCTTTTACGTAGATGATCGGCATATTGCAGAAAAATGCGGCCAATAATGTCGTTCTTGTTGCGAAAGTGGTAATAGAGATTACCGGGACTGATGCCCAGGTGAGCGGCAATATGATTGGTGGTCACATTCGACTCCCCCTGCTCGTTAAACAACAACAGGGCGGCGGCGACTATACGATCCTTGGTTTTCATCCTGTTAACCAAATGCTCAATACCATCACTGAATAGTAACACAGGCCGACGGGTTAGTTTTCTGCCGGGCAAGCATGGTAAACTTCGACTTTACTTTACTTCGTTCAGCCGGACAGGTTCCGGCCAGCAAGAGGCAGAAAGCGATGATCATTGTGACTGGCGGCGCCGGCTTTATCGGCAGTAATCTGGTAAAAACCCTGAACGACCAGGGGCGCACCGACGTCGTGGTCGTCGACGACCTCACCGACGGCACCAAGTTCGTCAACCTGGTCGATCTGACCATCGCCGATTACCTGGACAAGGACGAATTCATTCAGCGCATTTTTTCCGGTGACGAGTTCGAGGAATGGGGCGGCATCGAAGTGATCTTTCATGAAGGCGCCTGCTCGGCCACCACCGAGTGGGACGGCAAGTTCATGATGGAAAACAACTATCAATATTCCAAAGACTTGCTGCACTACTGCCTGGAGCGGGAAATCCCCTTCATTTATGCCTCTTCCGCCGCCACCTACGGCGGGCGCAACGACAACTTCATCGAAGAGCCGCAGTACGAGCAGCCGCTCAACGTTTACGGCTACTCCAAGCAGCTGTTCGACCAGTACGTGCGCCAGCTGATGCCCGAGATCAACTCTCAGGTAGTGGGCCTCAAGTATTTCAACGTCTACGGCCCGCGCGAGCAGCACAAGGGCGGCATGTCGAGTGTGGCCTTCCACCTCAATACCCAGCTGCACAAGGGCGAAAACCCCAAACTGTTCGAAGGTTGTGACGGTTTCCCCAACGGCGGTCAGATGCGCGACTTCATCTATGTCAGCGATGTCTGCCAGGTCAACCTGTGGTTCTGGCAGAATCCGGGCGTCTCCGGCATCTTCAACTGCGGTACCGGCCAGGCCGAACCCTTCCAGAACGTGGCCGAGGCGGTGATCAAGCACCACGGCAAGGGCCAGATAGAATACATCCCCTTCCCCGAACAGTTGAAGGGTCGCTACCAGAGCTTTACCCAGGCCGACCTCACCAAGCTGCGTGCCGCCGGTTACCCGCACAAGTTCAAGACAGTGGCAGAAGGTACCAGTGAATACATGGCGTGGCTGAATAAGTAACCGTCGGTCCGAAACGGAAGATTCCATGAATATATTGATGGCGCTGTCCCAGCTGGAAGTCACCGGGGCGGAAGTCTATGCCACAACCGTGGGCGACGAACTCAGCCGGCGCGGACACAAGGTCAGTTATGTGTCCGACACTCTGACCAAGCCGCACCAGGGTGAGTATTTCAAACTGCGTTTCAACAAGCGCAGCATACCGCGCCGGTTCTGGCATGTGGGTTATCTGATCTATCTGATCAAAAAACACCGCATCCAGCTGGTGCATGCTCACAGTCGAGCCTCCGGCTGGAGCTGCCATGTTGCCTGCAAGCTCACCGGTACTCCCATGATCACTACTGTACATGGCCGCCAGCCGGTACATGCCTCACGCAAAAAGTTCCATGCCCTCGGCGACCGGGCACTGGCGGTGTGCGAGGCGGTGCGGGATCAGCTGATCGGCAGCCTGGGGGTTTCACCCGAGCTGATTGCCATCGGCCGAAACGGTATCGATACCAGCCAGTATCGGACCGTACCGACGCCGATAAACGACCAGCCGGTGATCAGCATCATAGGTCGGCTCACCGGCCCCAAGGGCGAGCTGTGCTACCGGCTGCTGGACGAGTGCCTGGACCTGGAAACATACCGGGTACAGATCGCCTCCGGCTCCGATGTTCCCGAGCGCTTTGAACGTTTTCGCGATCAGGTGAATTTTCTGGGTTATGTGCAGGATGTGCCGGGTCTGATGGCAAGCTCCGATCTGGTGATCGGCGCCGGTCGGGTGGCCATGGAGTCCATCCTGATGCAGCGCCCGGTGTTTGCCATCGGCGAGGCCGACGCTGTCGGTTTGGTGACGCCGAACAACATCGACGCTGCCATGGCGAGCAATTTCGGCGACATAGGGCCTAAAGATCTGGATATCGACTTCACTGCCCTGCCCGCCCGAATTACCGATGCCCTGAAGGCAGATTACGACGCCTCCGGTCTGGCCCTACAGGTCAAGGCAAGCTATGATCTGAACGCCGTGGCTGATGAGCTGGAACAGCATTACCAGTCGGTATATGTACACCGGCTGGGTCGGGAAGTGCCCATCATCATGTATCACCGCTTCATCGAGGATGACCGCGAAAAAGGCGTACATGGCACCTACATGCACGTCAATATGCTGGAAAAGCACTTCAAACTACTCAAACGATTAGGCTATGAAACCCTGACCTTCGCCGATCTGGCCGAGCAGGGCATGGCCAGCCGGCTTGAGTCTGGCAAGAAATACATCATCATCACCGTCGATGATGGCTACAAAGACAACTACAAACTGCTGTTTCCATTGCTGAAAAAGTACGGCTTCAAGGCGGTGATTTACATGGTCACCGGCGAACAGTTCAACCGCTGGGATGTGGAAAACCCGGCCAACCCGGAAAAGCGGGTCGAGCTGATGAGTCCGGCGCAGATAAAAGAAATGGCCGACTCGGGTCTGGTGGAATTTGGTGGCCACACCCTGACCCACCCTCACCTGAACACCCTGGATAAAGACGCCCAACGCCAAGAAGTTGCCGAAAACAAGGCACAATTGGAGCAACTGCTTGGTCAGAAGCTGGCTTCGTTCGCCTACCCGTTCGGCAGTCATAACCAGGACAGCAAGGCGTTAGCTCAACAACTGGACTACCCCTTCGCGGTAGCCACCGACAGCGGCCCCCTGGCCATGCACGAAGATCCCTACCAGATCCGCCGCATCGCCATCTTCCCCCGCACCGACGTGTTCGGCCTGTGGCGGAAGATAAGGGGGAATTATGTTTTCAGGAAAAATAAATAGCTTCTCGCCGAGTCATTGGAACAACTTCATGCTTAACAAGCTGACATTAAGACTACTGAATATCATAAAGAAAAAAGGCAGTGATCTATTTACTGGCCCCGACTCTTATCTGATATGGAACAAGATAAAACTATCAGGTAAGGGTAACCGTCTCGTGGTGCTTGGTAATGGGAAGTTCCGGCGTTGCGTCATCAGTATCAGGGGTGAAAACAATACAGTAGAAGTTGAGAACGGTGCAAATATCAGCTTCAGCACTTTAGAGATAGTCGGTAATAACTGCCTCATTCGTATCGGAAAGGGTACAGATATTGGTGGGGCTTATCTTTCCGCCAAGGGAGAAAAGACCCAGCTTACCATTGGTGAGCACTGCATGTTTTCTCGTAATATCAGTGTGATGACCTATGATGGCCATCCCATATTTGATGTCGATACCGGTGAGATATTGAATCATCCTCAGGATATCCACATCGGTAATAATGTGTGGGTCGCCGCCAATGCATCCGTACTCAAAGGAGTCAGAATCAGCGATGGCAGCATTATCGCGTTTGGTGCTATCGTCACCAAGGATGTAGAAGAAAAAGCCATTGTTGCAGGCACCCCAGCTAAAACAATAAAAAACAATATCCGCTGGGAACATTAGCAATGATCAATTTTTTTAAAGAAATCGATATGCTATTACTTACACCGCATCTTTGATGGGCGGTATATTTCCTAACTACAGGATTTATCATGAAAAAATTTCCGATGCTTATTGCTAACCGCTCGATTAGATTAATAGGTAACATTTTCAAGCTGCTTGCTTATCCCTTTCACTTTATATTACCAAAGTTTCGTTTTACGATTCCTGAATATTCCCCCGCAAAGTTAAATCTATCCACCCGAAGTGCGATTCCTCGTACTATTTGGCAAACCAATTTCACCAACAAATGTACCTTACCGGTATACATAAACTACCTGTTCAACCGTTTAATGTCTCTTGACTGTGACTATCGCTATGTCAGCACCGAAGCTCGCGGTGAATATCTACAAAAAAACGCGCAGAAAGAAGTCTATGATGCCTATATGAGACTCACTAATGGTGCTGCACAAGCTGATTTATGGCGATTAGTCGTTTTAAACCTTGAAGGTGGTGTCTATATGGATATAGATGCAACTTTGGTATGGCCGTTGGACAAACTGATCGGTGAAGAAGATAAAGCCATTTATATAAAAATAGATAGCAACACTCGCTTTACCAACTATTTCATTGCTTCAGCACCAAAAAACAATGATCTGGAGAAAGCAATTGAAAATGTGCTATATAACATTGAACATTACGAACCTTCTATGGGTGTTTACCACTCAACAGGACCTAGTGTATTAGACAAACTGCTCAGCGATAGAAACGACATCCATACAGAAGATCGTAAATATGTCTGTATTCAGGGTAGCTTTACCAATGAACACTTTCAGTACCTGGATCGCCCCAGATCAAAGTGGACTCATATTAATCCAGAAGACCTGGTGAAACAGAAAGAAAAATAACTGGCGTATATCACTAGATATGATGGGTATTTAAAATGAAAAGACTGATTGTTGATTTAGATGGCACTCTTACTCAAGCCAATACTTCAGATTACAAGAATGTACTTCCCAGAGAAGATGTCATTGAGCAACTTCGTCAATATAAATCTAACGGATTTGAAATTGTCATCGCTACTGCACGCAACATGCGTACTTATGAAGGTAACGTTGGTAAAATCAATATCCATACCCTACCCATCATTACAGAATGGTTAGACAAGCATGCGGTTCCCTACGATGAAGTTTTGGTGGGAAAACCCTGGTGTGGGCATGAAGGTTTTTATATCGATGACAGATCCATTCGCCCTTCCGAATTCGCTTCAATGACATTAGAAGAGATTCATCAACTGCTTGAGAAAGAAAACGTATGTTTCTAATCATGTCGGGTGCTTATGTCGGCCAGGAATTAGAGTCTGAATTTGGGCGCATACCACCCAGTTTTTTACCTTTGGGAAACCGGCGCTTGTTCCAGCATCAAGTCGCGTTAGCCTCCCCTGAGCTGCAGGTTTATCTTTCTCTTCCAGAGTCATTTGAAATATCTTCAATCGACCAAGCTTGGTTAGATAAGCATAATGTCGAGGTTATTCTTACTCCTGATGGCTTAAGTCTGGGTGCATCTTTAGTAGCGGCTGTTAATATCAGTGGTCATCCACTCGATAAACCACTACATGTGCTCTATGGTGATACTTTATTCCAAAAATTACCTACCGGAGATGATGTGGTCAGTATTTCGCAAGCAAGATACGGTTACAATTGGGCTGTACTGACGGATGACTGCGGTGAATGGTTAAAAGATCATCAAACACAGAATGCCAGAGAAACTACACGGATTATCGATGGTTACTTTAAATTCAGTCAGCCTAAAACCATTCTGAAATGCATAACTCAAAGTGAGTGGAACTTCATCCACGGCTTGAACCGTTATCATCAGGCTGTGGGGCTAACACCTGTAGAATCTCTGGGTTGGCTGGACTTTGGACATGTAAATACTTACTACCGTTCGAAAGCCAAATTTACCACACAGCGAGCCTTCAACGAACTAACTATCACGCCACACTGGATAGAAAAATCCAGCTTGCACAATCATAAAATAGCAGCAGAAGCCCATTGGTTTGCCACGCTTCCGTATCCTTTACGCGGCTACATCCCGCAGTTTCTTGGTAGCGATTCTGCAAGTGATGGTAAAGTTTCTTATCGCCTTGAATATTTACATCATACTGCTCTCAACGAACTCTTTGTTTTTGCCAGACTGCCCAGCTCTAGCTGGCTCCCTATTTTAAAAAACTGTATCGACTTTCTGATCTCATGTCGTGAATTTCCTGCTCCTGAAGGTATTGATCGAAATACGCTGGATGACTTGTTTGGTACAAAAACGGCACAAAGACTAAATGAGTACCTCCTAAGTTATGATATAACACTTTCAAGTGACTGGTCATTCAACGGCGCTCCATCCGTAGCATTAAAAAAATTGCTACAAGATAGTATTGATAACTTACCTCCTCATAGCTCACATGCATCCGTATTACATGGCGACTTCTGTTTCAGCAATATTCTTTATGACTTTCGTGCAGGTAAGATAAAAGCTATCGATCCACGTGGTATGACTCCAGACATGACAGAAACGCTGTATGGTGACATTCATTATGATATAGCTAAGCTTAGCCATTCTGTACTGGGTATGTATGACTGGATCATTGCTGGGTATTATCAGGTAGACATAGATGATAACAAAATTTCTTTATCCATTGCTGAGCCTACTGCTCATAAAGAGCTGCAACAGAAATTTATAGAGCTGATTGAGCACAACTTTGGCCTGAGTGCCAACCATCTTTATGCAATGCAAATTCAACTTTTTTTGTCCATGTTACCTCTGCATGCGGACGATCCTAAACGTCAGCAAGCATTGTTCGCAAACGCATTCAGACTTCATCAAATTCTCACAAGGCTTAAACAATGATTGTTATTCCAATGGCAGGAATAAGCTCGCGCTTCTTCAAAGCCGGCTACACAAAACCTAAGTATATGCTTGAAGCTCATGGCAAAACGCTTTTTGATCACTCGGTAAATAGCTTTAGTGCTTATTTCAACAGCAAGCCTTTTTTATTTATTGTGCGAGATGTTTTTGATACCGCTGCGTTCGTCAGTCAGTCCGCAAAAAAAATGGGCATCAAAGAATTTTATATCGTGGCACTGGATCAGGAAACTCGAGGGCAGGCTGAAACCGTTGCTTTGGGGCTGGCAGGCTTGTCCGAGCAAGGGATTGATTACAAGAATGAAATCACTATCTTTAACATTGATACATTCAGACCAAACTTTATTTTCCCTCTGGTAGCGAATGTGGGAGCTGGTTATCTGGAGGTTTTTCAAGGCAGTGGTGATAACTGGTCATTTGCTAAACCTAAACAGAATGATGGTACAGAAGTAATTGAAACAGCCGAGAAAAAACCTATATCTGACTTATGCAGTACGGGATTATATCATTTTACTGAGAAATCACATTACCTAGAAGCATATAGTAATTACTTATCAAAGCCACAAGTTGAATGGGAACAGGGGGAACTTTACATCGCCCCACTATACAATTATCTCATCAAAAAAGATTTGAAAGTTAACTATCATCGGATTGACCGTAACGAGGTGATTTTTTGCGGCATTCCAACTGAGTATTCCGAGTTTTTGCAGCGTTGCGATCCATATGAAAATTGACAATAAAGATATATCTTTCGTTCTGCAAGGACCAGTTTCGGCGAGCAAGGACCGCATTCAAAAAGAAGGCGTTACAGAAAAAAATATCGCCTCCATAAGGCAGTTATTTCCTGGTTCAGAAATTATCCTGTCAACCTGGAAAGGGCAAGATACAGCTGACCTGGATGTCGACAAGTTAATATTGCTTGATGATCCAGGTCAAAACAGTATTTTTAATGATGGTGAAGAAAAAAAGCTTAATAACAACAGGCAACTCTATAGTAGCCACCAGGGTCTCAGAGCTGTTAATACTCGTTATGCTACTAAAGTCAGAACAGACAACATTATCAACGGTCGTGGTTTTGTTGAATTATTCGAGCAGTTTTCCTCTGCACCCAGAGACTCCGAATTCACATATTTAGATAACCGCATTGTTACTAGCAGCACCTTTTTTATATCTTCGCATATTGGTCAGCCCGTTTACTTTCACAAGAGTGATTTGTTTGATTTTGGTGAAACACAGGATCTACTAAAAATCTGGCATGACTCTCTAGTGCCTGAGCTCTATTTCAGAAAGAAGCCGGGTTATAAATCTCGCCACCCTGCAACTGAACAGTTTTTATGTCTACATTGGATATCAAAGTTAATGGATCAAAAGTTGCCCATCAACACCAAGGCGGGTGATGATGCTAATCTGGGTCCTGAATTTTGGGAAAAATTTATCACCAACAACCTGATTATTTGTGAACCAAATAAGATGGGGCTTGATGTCACCGATCGCTTCTACAAACGCGGAAATATTGCCTTGGAATATGATCTGGATGATTGGAAATATGCCACCGGGCTGGCAGGCAAGCCCATGGATAAAAAAAGATTAAAAAGAGCGTTTAAAGTAACTGAGGGGCGATTACTGAGAATGCTTATCCGAAGATAATACTGCACATCGCGATAGAACGGTAAAAACTGCCGTTTATGATATTATATGAACCTTGGTCCGGATAGATAAAAGATGATGAAACTATTAGTCATAGGCCCTTCATGGGTCGGGGACATGGTGATGTCACATAGCCTATATATCACCCTGAAGCAGCAACACCCGAATGCCGAGATCCATGTGATGGCGCCGGCCTGGTGCTGTACCCTGCTGGAGCGGATGCCCGAAGTGGACAAGGCCATAGTGATGCCGCTGGGACACGGTGACTTCAATCTCACCGCCCGCTTCCGCCTCGGCCGGCAACTGGCCAGCGAAGGCTATGACTGGGCCATAGTACAGCCCAACTCGATGAAATCGGCGCTGATCCCGCTGTTCGCCGGCATCAAGAAACGCACCGGCTGGAAAGGCGAGTCCCGTTACGGGCTGCTGAACGATCTGCGCAGCAATAAAAGCGATTTCCCGCTAATGGTCGAACGCTATGTCGCGCTTGCCCACCCCAAAGCGGACATGCAAAACCAGCATCACATTCCCGCCCTACCTTGGCCCGTACTGGAGGTTGATAGTGTCAATCAGCAGCATGCCCTCGATGAGCTTGCTCTCGATACCGACAGCCCGATTGTCAGCCTGTGCCCCGGTGCCGAGTTCGGGCCGTCCAAGCGCTGGCCGGAGCAGCACTATGCCGAAGTAGCCAAAGATCAGATCGAACAGGGCAAACAAGTGTGGATTTTCGGCTCGGCCAAGGATATTCCGGTTGCCGAAGCCATCAAGCATCATTTACCACATAGTTTGCAGGAAAAATGCCACATTCTGGCGGGAAAGACCTCGCTGCATCAGGCCATCGATTTAATGGCGCTAAGCTCTGTGGTGATCTCCAACGATTCCGGCCTGATGCATATCGCCGCCGCGCTGCAACGGCCGCTGGTGGGTATATACGGCTCCACGTCGCCCAAATACACGCCGCCACTGGCAGAAAAGGTAGCCATAGTGCATACCGATATCGAATGCCGTCCCTGCTTCAAACGGGAATGTCCACTTGGTCACCTGAAGTGCCTGAAAGAGCTACCCGCGGAGAAAGTGCTGGTCGCCATTCGGCAGCTAATCGGCCCGGACCATATCACCGCTAGCCACCGGTAACCTCATGATATATCGCTTTATATATAACCTGCTCATTCATCTGCTCAGCCCCCTGTTATTAGGGCTGCTGTACTGGCCCAAGCAAGGCAAGACGGGCTTTGGGGCCCGCTGGACGGAGCATCTGGGACTGGTACCGGTACCCAGACAGCAAAATCCGGTCTGGCTGCATGCGGTCAGTGTTGGAGAAATGGTCGCCGCCACTCCGCTTATCAAGGCCATCAAGGCGGAGCACCCGGAGCTGCCCATTCTGGTTACCACCACTACCCGTACCGGCGCCGACCAGGCCGCCAAATTGGGCGAACTGATAGAACATCGCTACGCCCCCCTCGACTTCCCCTGGGCGGTGGCGCTGTTTTTACTACGGATTAATCCCCGGGTTTTGCTGATAATGGAAACCGAGCTCTGGCCCAACTGGCTGGCAGCCTGCGGACGAAAACAGCTACCGGTGATGGTACTCAACGCCCGGCTATCGGCCCGATCTGCCGAGAGATATAAACGCTTTCACGGCATATTCCGGCTGTTATTGGCGAATATCAGCCATATAGCCTGTCAGCATCGGGATGATGCCGATCGCTTTGCAGACTTGGGATTATCCCGTGACAAACTGAGCGTGACGGGATCCATCAAGTTCGATATCGACTACGACGACGAGGTTCGCCGCCAAGGGAAAGCGCTGAGAGAGCAACTGGGCGCACAACGTCCGGTGTGGATTGCCGCCTCGACCCACGAAGGCGAAGACGAACAGCTGCTCGCCGCTCATAGGGGACTGCTGCAAAGCCATCCACAGGCTCTGCTGATCCTCGTACCCCGCCACCCTCAACGCTTCGAGCAAGTCGCAGAGCTGATCACCCAGCAAGGCTTCAGCTTGAGCCGCCGTACAGACAGTAACGAGCTCCATAACATTCAGGTTTATCTGGGCGATACCATGGGCGAACTCCCCGTCATGCTGTCGGCGGCCGATGTTGCTTTTGTCGGCGGCAGCCTGATCGAACGCGGTGGCCACAACCTGCTGGAGCCAGCTGTCCTTGGTAAACCGATATTAAGCGGCCCTTCGGTATTCAACTTCAACGATATTTATCAGCAACTCAATAGCAACGATGGCCTGATCACCGTCGGTGATTGCCATTCGCTGGCTACAACACTGGAAAACCTCTTTGAAGATAGTGAACGTTGTATCCGTATAGGTACGAATGCGAAGAGCGTGGTCGAAAGAAACCGAGGGGCAATTGCCGAAAGTATCAATAAGATAATGCGTTTTTTTTAATCGGGTGGAGGTCAGCCTCCACCCGTCGTATTTATGGCCTGATAAGTTTTTGTAGCTGCTGATATTGAACACTATGCTGATAACGATCAAATAGTAAACGGCTGCCGCTATCATTAATATGATCATTATCCATATAGAGTGGCACTCCTCTCAGCTCGCTTTTGCACCAGCCATCTTTGCAAATTTTATCGTTGACACGGATCACCATCAACGTAGGATATTTTTTCTCGAGCTCCATAATCACGGCATTGGCATAAGCCTGTCGCTTGGTGACATATTCCATATGGACATCACAGATCTCATTCTTCATCCATGAGTAAGTAGCCTTTTTAATCAAGCAATTACTGGGAGAAAAAGGATAGGAAGGTACCTGCTCGAACAACACCGGTTGCTTATTATTGGCAATAAGCTGTTGAATCGTAGCCTCCATACCCTTGCGGAACGCTCGACGACTATTTTCCAGAGATTCTGAATAGTCACTACTATCACCAAGAAAAACATGACTACCCTTTTCTCCCTCCGATCGAGTAGTCTCCGCATACATGGCCCAGCGCCCGGCAAGAAACACCAGCGTGGCATCCGAATTTTTTATTACTTCGAAAACCTGGTTGTTCGTATCGGTACACTCCGCCTCGGGTCGGCCATGCTTGATCAGATCCACACCGATAAAAGGCGGGCAGCCTCCCGCTCCGCCGTAGAGGCTGTAAAAACCGTTTTTGAGTCCTAGCTCTTCAACAAAAGGACGAAAATGCCCCGCATGAGAATCCCCCCACAGCAATGCCTTCGGCGCCTTCGGTAGCAGATGTTCATCACCTATCGGCACCAACTCGAAGGGACGATAGCGGCCATCAGCCGATACCTCCTTGGTGATATCGTCGAAGCTAGATACGGAGATATCGTAAAGATGACGCGCCTGCTCCGGCATTCGATCGTCATAACCATGGTGCCGCTTGATGTCTTTGGCGATCATCACCAACACCAAGACCGGCAGAATAAAATAACCGATAAACACCCACTTTTTCTGAACGTTCAGATATCTAAGTGGCTTTTCGAAGTATCGCCAAGAGAGAAATGCGAGCAGAAAGGTCAGAAAGGCACAGGCGGCATAGCCCACAGCATCGATACTATTGAAGTAGTAGCGATAAAGCACCAGCACCGGCCAGTGCCAAAGATAAAGTGAAAAAGACAGCCTACCGATAAGTGCCAATATTCGAGTACTCAACAAACGATATAAGACGCCTTTTCTAAGCTCACCGTTCAGGATCACCATTGCCGTGGCAACAGAGACCAGGGCAGCATTGAAGCCAGGAAAGACAGTCCCCTCTTCAAACAAGAAAAATAGACTGAGTAACACCAGAGCACCCACCAACCCCGCGATCGCCAAGGCAGACTCTCGGGCGAACAGAGCATCTTGTTTGCCATGAATGAGCATGCTCAGTAAGGCTCCAATCAGCAGTTCACTACCCCGGTTCTGGATCAGGTAATAGGCTGAAGCTTCCGCACCTCTTGCCGCATACTCAGAAATGCCAATGAGAACCAGTAGCGACGTAATAAAAAACAGCTTTCTATGCCCTGGGGACAGATATTTCATTGACAGAAAAAGCAGTAGCGGCCAGGCGAAATAGAACTGCTCTTCTACAGACAAAGACCACATATGCAACAACGGTATGGTGTCAGCCGCTGGTGCAAAGTATCCAGAGTTTTTTTCGAAGTAGGCGTTAGCAATAAAGACACTGGCATAACGTATGCTGTCGGCTAGCATCACCAGATCTTCCGGTGTAAGTAAAAACCATGAAACCAGCAATGTGGTTACCGACACAATATAAAACAGAGGTAATATTCGCTTGATTCGCTTTACATAAAATAACGAAAAAGAGAAATTGTCCTTCATTATGTCCGCATGGATGATTCGAGTGATGATATACCCTGAAATAACAAAGAATATATCTACCCCAATAAATCCACCAGGCAACCACTGACTATTGAAATGGAATATCATTACCGTTAATACTGCAATGGCTCTCAAGCCATCTATATCTGGTCTGTATGTCGTAAAAGCCACATTTCTTCCTGAATAAAAAAACCGAGCCATACCGATGGCTCGACGGGTTTAAAATCTTATTATTTTTATTTACAAAAGATTAACTGGCTCTATAACCGTTCAGCAAGGCACGCCAGTCCGCTTCCTGCCAGTTGAAGTCGGGGTGCAGACCCAGCTCCTTGCGGAAAGAACGCAACAGCCGGTCCATGTTTTCCCGGGTCCAGCTGCCGGGCTGGCGAAAGTGACATTTATCGAAGTCGATCAGCCAGCTCTTGCCGCTGTCGTCGAGCAGAATATTGTGACTGTTCAGATCCGCATGATAGAGACCCGCATCGTGAAACTGGCGAATGGTCTTGCCGATACTCTTCCATTCGGCCTTATCCAGTGCTCTTTCCTGCAGAATGGCCACCAGATCCCGGGATTTCTCGATTCGGGTCAGGATAATGTCGGCACGGTAGACCAGATTGGAGCGCACCATGCGGGCGGCGCAGGGCCGGGGAACCGGCAAGCCACGGCGGTAAAGCTTGGCCAACACGGTAAATTCGGCCATGGCCCGGCTTTTGGACTCGGCGACATGCAGAAAGGTATCTTCCATTACCCGCCCTATCATGCCGCCCCGGTAATAATGACGCAGCACCTTGTGACCGATTTCGTCTTCCACAAACCAGGTGGTGTTACGCCCTACCGCCTTGCCACGAATGGCGTTTCGTTCGCGCCAGTAGTCGATTTCAAAATAGTCTCGCTTAAATGCGCCGAAACATTCCGGGTCATACCAAATAATCTCCGAGCCGTGCTCTATCCGTTCCATTACCGTCCCCCCAACGAAAACACAGATTTTACATGGCCCGCCAGCCTTTGCATAATGCCGGACTCAGATCCTGGAGACTTCATCTATGGCATTGCTCGGCTCGGCCCCTGCTTCCCTTTGTTTACTGCGCTTGTCCGCCATCGGTGACTGCTGTCATGCCATCGCATTGGTACAGGCCATACAACGCCAATGGCCCCAAACCCGCATTACCTGGATTACCGGTAAAGTCGAAGCCAACTTGCTGCAACTGGTGCCAAATGTCGAGATTATCGTGTTTGATAAAGGCGCCGGCTGGCGTGCCTATGCGACGCTCTGGAAACAACTGCGCGGGCGCAGGTTTGATGTGCTGCTGCACATGCAGGCCGCCCTGCGCGCCAGCCTGGCCAGTCTGGGCATCCGTGCCCGCCACCGGCTGGGCTTTGAACGGGAGCGGGCCAAGGACGGGCAGTGGCTGTTCACCAATCACAAGGTGGCGGCCACCGGCGAGCATGTGGTGGACGGCTTCATGGGCTTTGGTCAGGCATTGGGGCTGACCGACCTCACACCGCACTGGGCGCTACCGGTACCCGCCGAGGCAGAGCTGTGGGCGTCAGCCTATGCCGAGCGACAGCCGTTGCTGCTGATCTGCCCCGCCGCCAGCAAGGCCTATAAAAACTGGACCGCCGAAGGCTACGCCGCCCTCGCCGATCATGCGCACGGTAAAGGCATGCAGGTCATGCTGATCGGCAGCCCTGCACAACAAGAACGCGACTTGGCGGCTAAAATATGTCAATTAACGGATAACATCGCCGAAAACCTGGTAGGAAAGACCAGCCTGCCACAGCTGCTGGCCCTGATCAAGGCCGCCCGCCTGGTGGTGGCGCCGGACACCGGACCGACCCACATGGCCACCCTGGTGAACACCCCTGTGCTGGGGCTCTATGCCCATCATAATCCCCGGCGTACCGGCCCCTATCGCTGCCGGGACTATGTGGTCAGCGTCTATGACGAGGCGCTGCTGGCTGAAACCGGCAAGAGCACCGAGCAAGTGCCCTGGCGCACCCGGGTCAAGGATCCGGATGCCATGCAGCGGATCACCATCGCCATGGTCGAGGCCCAATTCGACCGTATCACCCACGATTTCAATCTGTTGCAGGAACCATCATGAACTCACGCCCTACCCTGGCCGCCGTGCTGATCGTTAAAAACGAAGCAGAAAATCTGGCCGCCTGCCTGGCCACCCTGGACTGGGTAGACGAAATCGTCGTGCTGGACTCGGGCAGTACCGATACCACCCGTGAAGTAGCCGAAGCCGCCGGGGCTCGCTTTTTCGTCAACGCCGACTGGCCCGGCTTTGGTAAACAGCGACAAATTGCCCAGGCCCATGTGCAGTCAGACTGGATACTGTGGGTAGATGCCGACGAACGCGTCACCCCCGAACTTAAAACCAGCATAGAAGCCATTCTGGCCAAGCCAACCACCAATACGGTGTACTCGGTGGCACGGCTGTCCTGGGTGTTCGGCCGCTTTATACGCCATTGCGGCTGGTACCCGGACCGGGTGCTACGGCTCTACCCCAAGGCACTCACCGGCTATAACGACGCCTTGGTACACGAAAAAGTCACACTGAAAAAAGGCATTAAAACCAGGAAACTCAAAGGCGACTTGCTGCACTACACCTATCGTGATCTGCAGCATTATCTGGTGAAGTCGGCCGGCTATGCCGCCGCCTGGGCCGAACAACGTCAGCAAAGAGGCAAAAAAGGCTCTCTGAGCCAGGGCCTGCTGCACGGCGTGGGCTGCTTCATGAAAATGTATCTGCTCAAGGCCGGCTTTCTCGATGGCAAGCAGGGCCTGCTGCTCAGTCTGCTCTCTGCTCACTCCACCTTCGTCAAATATGCTGACCTGTGGATCAGGACAGAAACTCGCGGGCCCAGGGAGTAACGGCCGCGGCCACCTCGGTCACATTGACCTGACTCATGTCTTCTACCTCGGCGTCGGCGGGGGGGTGAAAGGCCAGATGACGCCCCTCGCTATTGAGCGGGCGCCAGCGCAGTGGCGTGGCCGAGCGGCGTAGGGGAAAGAAGCCTACCGTCGGCACGTCCAGCGCGGCGGCAATGTGCAGCGGGCCGGTACTGCCGGCCACAAAGAGGTTGCCGCAAGCAATGAGACGACAAAAGTCCGGCAACGATAAATCCCCGGCCAGCACGGCGCCTTCACCCACCTCGTCCACCACCTGCCGGGCCAGGGCCTGCTCGCCGGGTCCGGCGGTCAGTACCGGCTGCGCACTCGGAAACGAGTGTCGTAACTGGCGCACCAGCCCGGCATACTGCTCGGGAGACAGATTATTGGCCGAACCGCCGCTACCCGCATGCACCAGCAGCCAGGGACGGGCGGCATCGATGCCCAGCTGGCTGGCCTGCTGCTGCCTGAAGCCTGTCAGCTCCGCCGCTTCAAAACGCAGATAGGGCGGCGCCGGCTCGATGGCGGGTAGGCCGTTGTGCTGCAAGAAGGCCCGCACCAGATCCAGGTTGTATTCATATTCCGGTTTGGCAGACTGAGAACGACGTTGGGTGACCCTGTGGTTATACAGCAGCTGGGCCAGCTTGGTGGCCGGTGCCCAGCGCTGACGGATACCCGCCTGCCACATTAGCTTGGCGTTACGAAAAGTAGAGAACAGGCAGATAACAGCATCAAAATTGCCGGCTTTCAGCTGTTCTAGCAGAGCACGTTGGGCGGCGGGTTCTGCCGCCTTGCCCGGGTCCTGAATGACCCGGTCGGTGCTGGGGCACAGCTCGGCCAGCGGCTGGGTATAGCCCGGCACCAGGACGGTAATTTCACAGTCGAGCGATGCTCGGAGCATGGCCAGCGCCGGCCAGGCCAGCATAAAGTCGCCGATTTTATCGTTGCGCACCACCAATACCCGTTTCATCTCGCTCTCCCGCTGACTGTTATGCTGCGGTATTCTACCCTAAACCTTCGGACTTTCGTTTTGTTAATAAGGAACCTACATGAGCATCAGGGTCATTTATCCCGGCACCTTCGACCCCATTACCAACGGTCATCTGGATTTGATCGAGCGCGCCTCGCAGCTGTTCAACGAGGTGATTGTCGGGGTAGCCTTCAGCCCCAGCAAGCGACCCATGTTTGAGTTGGAAGAGCGGGTCGCACTGGTGCAGGAGGTCACGCGCAGCCTGGGCAACGTCAAGGTGGTGGGATTTTCCGGCCTGCTGGTGGATTTTGCCAAGACGCACCAGGCCAACGTGCTGATCCGCGGCCTACGCGCGGTGTCCGACTTCGAGTACGAATTTCAGCTCGCCAACATGAACCGGCGGCTGATGCCGGAGCTGGAAAGCGTCTTCCTCACCCCGGCGGAAGAGAATTCCTTTATCTCTTCCACCCTGGTGAAGGAAGTGGCCATTCACGGCGGCGATATCAGCCAGTTTGTACCCAATGCCGTGGCCAGGGCCATTGCCCAAAAGCTGGCGTAAACTCTGTGAGGGGTGAGGCGAAAGGGGGGAGGTGTAAAATCCTCACTCCTCACTCCTCACTCTCCTCACCCCTCACCCCTTACCCCTTACCCCTTACCCCTTACGTATTTTCAGGCTGGCACAGCGGGCAGAACACAGTACTGCGACCGCCCATCCGTATCTCCCTCAGCTCGGCGCCGCAATTCCCGCAAGGCTGGCCGGCCTTGCCATACACCTGCAGTTCCTGCACGAAGTAACCGGGCTTGCCGTCACTGCCGGTAAAGTCTTTCAGTGTGGTGCCGCCCTGGCCGATGGCCCGGGCCAGCACGCTCTTGATCTCCGCCGTCAGCAGCAGATAACGCTCGCGATCAATCTCGCCGGCCGGGTGCCGCGGATGAAGTCCGGCGGTAAACAACGACTCGTTGGCATAGATGTTGCCGACCCCGACCACCACATGGTTATCCATGATGAACTGCTTGATGGCGGTTTTGCGCTTGCGGCTACGCTGGTACAGGTAGTCACCGTCAAAGGCATCGGTCAGAGGCTCCGGTCCCAGTTTAACCAGCAGTGCATGCTGCTCTGCCGGCTCCCGGGTCCACAACAAACAGCCGAAACGGCGCGGATCGTTCAATCGCAGCAGCTTGCCGTTGCCGAGCTCTATGTCCACGTGATCGTGCTTGCCCGCCGGCGTGCCGTGAGGCAGCACCCGCAGGTTTCCGGACATGCCCAGATGCAGAATGGCGGTGCCCCAGTCGGTCTCCAGCAACAGGTACTTGGCCCGGCGCCGAATGCCGGTAATGGTCAGCCCCACCAGTTCCTGAATTTCGGCCGGTATCGGCCAGCGCAGGCCGGCATTACGCACCACCACCCGCATCACCGTCTCACCCAGCATAAAGGGCGAGATCCCCTGGCGGCTGACTTCCACTTCCGGTAACTCTGGCATTCACACTCTCCTCATCGACTCGGCGCTATTATACCCCCAGCTTGCGGGCATAAAAAAACCCGGCCGAAGCCGGGTTTTTTGAGAACACAAAATCTTACTTGATTTTGCCTTCTTTGTAGATCACATGCTGACGAACAACGGGATCAAACTTTTTGATTTCCATTTTTTCGGGCATGTTGCGCTTGTTCTTGGTAGTGGTGTAGAAGTGACCAGTACCAGCGCTGGAGTTCAGGCGGATCTTCTCGCGAATACCTTTAGCCATTGGTTATCTCCTTAAACCTTTTCGCCACGGGCGCGCAGGTCAGCTAAGACACTGTCGATACCCTTTTTGTCGATAATACGCATACCCTTGGTGGTGATACGCAGTTTTACAAAACGCTTCTCGCTTTCAACCCAGAAACGGTGAGTTTGCAGGTTGGGCAGGAAACGACGCTTGGTAGCGTTGTTGGCGTGAGAGCGGTTGTTACCAACAGCTGGCCGCTTACCAGTTACTTGGCATACTTTAGACATGTCAGTCTTCTCCAAAACTTACTTTTGCTCGAGCAATTAATCACCCCGTTGGCCGTCTATCGGGGCAAAATAAGGCGGCAATTTATACAGCATACCGAGCTCGAGATCAACAAAAAGCCAAACGCCCGGCATTAAAGCCAGCCACGTTCGGCAAAAGAAACGGTTTCGCCATCACCGACAACCAGATGATCCAGCACGCGGATATCCAGCAAGCCCAAAGCGGACTGAATACGTTCGGTGATCATGCGATCGGCCCGGCTGGGCTCGGCTACCCCGGATGGATGATTATGCACCAAAATGACCGCAGCAGCACCCCGTTTGAGCGCCAGCGAGACGATTTCCCGCGGATACACCGCCGCCGTATCCAGGGTGCCAGTAAACAATTCATGAAATTCGATCACCCTATGCTGGTTATCGAGCAACAGCAGCGCAAACACTTCCCGATCTCTGTCCCTTAGCCGAGCCTGCAGAAACTGCCGGGTCAGCTCCGGGCTGGTCAGTGCATGCTCGCGCACCAGTTTTTCATCCAGAAAGCGCCGCATCAGCTCCAGACTGGCCTGCAGTTGCACAAACTTGGCCTGACCCAGACCGGGGCCTTCGCAAAAACGCTGTTGATCCGCCAGCAACAGCTGACGCAAGGAGCCAAACTGGCGGATCAGGGTATGAGCCAGGGTCACCGCATCCATGCCCCTGGCACCGGTACGCAAAAAAATCGCCAGCAGCTCCGCATCCGACAGGCTGTGCGGCCCCCGACTCAATAATTTTTCCCGCGGGCGCTCTCCCGGCGGCCAGTCCTTGATGCTCATTGCTCCCTCCTTGTCCCATGCCCCGCTTGTCCCGTTAAAGCCTAGTTCAGCCCCCTCCTGCCGCCGCACAATTCGCTCATTTATGGTAATCTTGCCGCCCTGTCAGCCTGTGGAATAGAGTGATGCCATTAACGGGAAAACGTATTTTAGTTGGCCTCAACGGCGGTATTGCGGCCTATAAAAGCGCCGAGCTGGTGCGCCGACTCAAGGAGCGCCATGCAGAGGTACGGGTGGTGATGACCGAGTCGGCCAAGTCGTTTATTACGCCGCTCACCCTGCAGGCGGTGTCGGGCGAGCCGGTGTCGGATGCGCTGCTCGATCCGGCGGCCGAGGCCGGCATGGGCCATATCGAACTGGCCAAATGGGCCGATTTGGTGCTGATTGCTCCCGCCAGTGCCAACACCCTGGCCCGACTGGCTGCCGGCCTGGCCGACGATCTGCTCACCACCCTGTGTCTGGCCACACCCGCGTCGCTGGCGGTGGCCCCGGCCATGAACCAGCAGATGTATCGCCACCCGGCCACCCAGGACAATCTGGCCACCCTGGCACGCCGCCACACCCTGGTGTGGGGCCCGGCTCAGGGTGCCCAGGCCTGTGGCGATGTCGGCCCGGGTCGCATGCTGGAGCCGATGGCACTGGTTGAGCTGATAGAGCGGCACTTTGCGCCGGCATATCAGCCAAAGACGCAGCCATTGGCCGGTATCAAACTGATGCTGACCGCCGGCCCCACCCGCGAGGCGCTGGATCCGGTGCGGTTTATCTCCAACCACAGCTCCGGCAAAATGGGCTTCGCCCTGGCCCAGGCCGCCGCCGAACTGGGCGCCGAGGTGACCCTGGTCAGCGGCCCGGTAACATTGGCCACCCCGAAAGGCGTGCAACGGCTGGATGTGGAAAGTGCCGCCCAGATGCACGCCGCGGTGATGGCCGGTATCGACGCCCAGCAGATTTTTATCGCCTGCGCCGCCGTGGCAGACTATGCCCCCAAAACGGTAGCCAGCCATAAAATAAAGAAGACTGCTGCCGATACCATGGTCATCGAACTAACCAAAAATCCGGATATTGTCGCCAATGTGGCCGCATTGCCGAACAAGCCGTTTACCGTCGGGTTTGCCGCAGAAACCCGGGATGTGGAAAAATACGCCCGGGACAAGCTCAGCCGTAAAAAGCTGGATATGATTGCGGCCAACAATGTGGCCATGGCCGGCCAGGGATTTAACAGCGATGACAACGCGCTGACCGTATTCTGGCCCACAGGGCAAACCGAACTACCACTGGCCGGTAAAACCGAACTGGCCAGACACCTTCTCACCTTAATTGCAGAAAAATATCATGACACCCATTGAGCTGAAAATTCTCGACCCCCGTGTGGGCACCGACTTCCCGCTGCCCGCCTACGCCACACCTGGCTCTGCCGGGCTGGATCTGCGCGCCTGCCTGGATGCGCCGCTCGAGCTGGCACCGGGAGAAACCAAACTGCTGCCCACCGGCATCGCCATTCATATTGGCGATCCCGGTCTGTGTGCCACCATACTGCCCCGCTCCGGCCTGGGCCATAAGCACGGCATCGTATTGGGCAATCTGGTGGGGCTGATCGACTCTGACTACCAGGGACAGTTGATGGTATCCTGCTGGAACCGTGGTACTGAACACTTTACCGTTCAGCCGGGTGAGCGCATCGCGCAACTGATGATCCTGCCGGTCGTGCAGGCTCAATTTACGCTCGTTGACGAGTTTGACCAAAGCGAACGGGGAGAAGGCGGTTTTGGCTCTTCCGGTCGCCACTAACCGAGTTAAGTTCGCCCATGGCCAATATTCAAAATAAAAAAAATCGTCGGGAACAGATACTGCAGTCGCTGGCCCACATGCTGGAAACCAGCCCGGGACAACGCATCACCACCGCCAAGCTGGCGGCCGAGGTCGGCGTGTCGGAGGCGGCGCTGTACCGCCATTTTCCGAGCAAGGCCCGCATGTTCGAGGGACTCATCGACTTTATCGAAGAGACCCTGTTCTCCCGCATCAACCTGATCCTGCAGGATGAAAAAGACAGCACCCTGCGTCTGCGTTACATCATGCAGCTGGTGCTGGGTTTTTGTGAGCGCAATCCGGGCATTACCCGGCTGTTGAACGGAGATGCCCTGCAAGGCGAACACGAGCGGCTGCTGGCCCGTATCAACCAGCTGTTCGAACGACTGGAAACCCAACTCAAGCAGGTGATGCGCGAACGTCGCCTGTATGAAGGTGAAGGCTTCGCCGAAGATGAGAAGGTACTGGCCAATCTGCTGCTGGCGTATGTAGAAGGACGTATCAACCAGTATGTACGCAGCCAGTTCCGTACCAAACCGACCCAGCACTTCGACAGTCACTGGCAGCTGTTGCAGCCGCAACTGGCATCAATGGCTGTCTGATCCCTGTAGCGCGTTAAGCACTCGCGCTGCCCGCTGCAACACCCAGAGGTAAACTGATGGACACAGAGATTCTCAACGCCGATCTACTGAACCAGGCTCATAGCTGGATCAGCAACAATCAGGAGCTGCTGATCAAGTATGCGGTCAACATCACCGCCGCCCTGCTGACCCTGATCATCGGTTTTATGGCCGTCGGTATGCTTACCGGCGGCATGAACCGGGTGATGAAGGCGCGCAAGGTAGACAACACCATCTCCGATTTTGTCACCAGCATGCTCAAGTACGGCCTGCTGGCCTTCGTGATCATCGCCGCCCTCGGTCGGGTCGGCGTGCAAACCGCCTCTTTCGTGGCCATTGTGGGTGCCGCCGGTCTGGCCGTGGGCCTGGCATTGCAGGGCTCGCTGTCCAACTTTGCCGCCGGTGTGCTACTGATCGGCTTTCGTTTTTTCAAGGCCGGTGATTACGTGGAAGCGGGCGGAACCGCCGGTACCGTGCATTCGGTACAAATCTTCACCACCATACTGATGACGCCGGACAACCGCATGATAGTGGTGCCCAACTCCAAGATCCTGAACGACAACATCATCAACTACTCCAAGGAAAAGACCCGCCGGCTCGATCTGGTGATTGGTGTGTCTTACAGCGCCGACCTCAAACTGACCAAAGAGGTGCTGACCCGCATCATCGGTGAAGAGCCCCGGGTACTGAAAGAGCCAGAGTGCCGCATCGCGGTCAGCGAACTGGGCGCGTCTTCCGTCGACTTTATCGTGCGCCCCTGGGTCAGGGCCGAAGACTACTGGAACCTGAAGTTCGATCTGCTGGAAAAAATAAAGAACGAACTGGACGCCAACAACATCGGCATCCCCTTCCCGCAGATGGACGTGCACCTGTTCAAACAAGACACCGCCTGAGCGTCGCATTACCCACAAAAAAAGCCGCTTTCAGCGGCTTTTTTATTGAACAAGTTTGTCTGTCGCTTTTGCAGGAGTCGGGTAAAGGGGCAGCTTCCCGACACGCTTCAAGCACGTCCATGTGACGCTCGGCAAATGCCATCCATGGCATTTGATCGGTCGGGAAGCAGCTCCCTTCACCCTCCTTGATGCTGCAGAGCCACCTGTTGGCATTATCTTCGGACAACTCGATGCCCAGAAAGAGGCACGCCGATCCAATATCTGATTAGATTCCGTACTGCTCCCGATAGGCCCGCACCCGATCCAGATGCTCGCTCATGCCCGGCTGCTCGGCGAGGTATTCAATCAGATCGGCCAGAGTAATGATGGCGGTCACCTCGGCGTTATAGTCCCGCTCCACTTCCTGAATGGCCGACAGCTCGCCCTTGCCTTTTTCCTGGCGATCCAGGGCAATCAGCACCCCGGCCAGTTCGGCACCGTTGGCCTGGATGATATCCATCGACTCGCGAATGGCGGTACCGGCGGTGATCACGTCATCCACCAGCATGATACGGCCGGCCAGCGGGCTGCCCACCAGATTGCCGCCTTCGCCGTGATCCTTGGCTTCCTTGCGGTTGAAGCAGTAGGGCACATCCTGATCGTGTACTTCGGCCAACTGCACCGCGGTGGCACTGGCGATGGGAATGCCCTTGTAGGCCGGGCCGAACAGCACGTCGTACTGGGTATTCGCGTCCACCAGGGCGGCGGCATAGAAACGCCCCAGACGAGCCAGATCGCGGCCGCTGTTGAACAGGCCGGCATTGAAGAAATAAGGGCTCTTGCGCCCGGACTTCAGGGTGAATTCGCCAAATTTAAGCACCTCTTTGGCCATGGCAAATTCGATAAAATCACGCTGGTAGGCTTTCATTTCTTGTTCCACTCCACATTTTAAGCTTGGTAACAGGGCTGATTGTAAAGCTGCAGAAGGCTGCCGGGAACAGATGTCAGGATCCGAGTAAGCAGACCATCGACGCCAGGGACGGCGTCGTTGAGCCTACATGGATGTATTTACGGCGTGTCTGCGTTCGGACCTGATATCTGTTTTGTGCCAGGATTCAAATCGCCCGGCGCTGGTGCTCCACCAGCTCGTCAATGGACTTGCGGGCCAGGGCCAGCATGGCCAGCAGCTGTTCATGGCTGAAGGGTTCGCCCTCGGCCGTGCCCTGCACTTCGATCATGTTGCCTTCGGCGGTCATGACCACGTTCATGTCGGTTTCGGCGGCGGCGTCTTCGGTGTATTCCAGATCCGATACCGCCTGACCATCCACCATGCCCACGGAAATGGCGGCCACCAGGGTCTTGAGCGGGTTGCTGGTGATCATGCCCTGTTGCTGCATCCAGGTCAGCGCATGCGCCATGGCCACACAGGCGCCGGTAATGGCGGCGGTGCGGGTGCCACCGTCGGCCTGGATCACGTCGCAATCCACGGTAATGGTGTATTCACCCAGCTTGTTCAGATCCATGGCGGCGCGCAACGAGCGGCCGATAAGGCGCTGAATTTCCATGGTGCGACCGCCCTGCTTGCCCTTGGCCGCCTCACGGTGCATGCGGCTGTGGGTAGAACGCGGCAGCATGCCGTATTCCGCCGTCACCCAGCCCTGCCCCTTGCCACGCAGAAAACGCGGCACACCCTTTTCTACCGAGGCGGTACACAGCACCTTGGTATGACCGAATTCCACCAGCACCGAGCCTTCGGCATGACGGGTATAATTGGAAGTGATGGTAACGGGTCGCATTTCATCGACCGCGCGTCCGCAGGCTCGTGTAGACATGGCATTCTCCAGTAGGAATAAAATCGCGCCGCCCGGCGGGCGAAACGCCGCCATTATAAAGAAACTGGCCGGCCATTGCATGCGGCCGGCCATTGGCGGAAACTGCGGCCTGTGTCAGACTTGGCCGATTAACCGGCAACACACAATGGGAATCACATGATCCACAGCATGACCGCCTACGCCCGGCAGGAATTCAAACAGGACTGGGGCACCGCCGTATGGGAAATCCGTTCGGTCAACCAGCGTTATCTGGAAACCTATACCCGGCTGCCCGAACAGTTCCGCAGCCTGGAGCCGCTGGTGCGCGAAAAACTGCGCGCCCGCCTGCAACGGGGCAAGGTGGAATGCGGCCTGCGTTTCGAGAGCAACCTGGCCAACCAGGGTCAGCTGCAAATGAACAAGCCGCTGGCCGAACAGTTGATCGAAGGCGCCACCTGGGTAATGGAAACAGCCGGCCAGGGCAGCCTGAACCCGGTCGATATTCTGCGCTGGCCGGGCGTGATGGAAGCCCAGGCCCAGGATATGGATGCCCTTAGCAACCAACTGATGGCAAGCCTCGACAAGGTGATCGACGACTTCCTCGCCGCCCGCGCCAGCGAAGGCGACAAGCTGAAAGAGCTGATCGAGCAGCGCCTCGCCGGTATCGAGCAGGAAGTCACCAAGGTCAAGACCGAGATGCCCGCCATCATGGCCTGGCAGCGCCAGCGCCTGCAGGACCGCTTCGAAGAAGCCAAAGTCGAACTGGAGCCCCAGCGCCTGGAGCAGGAAATGGTGCTGCTGGCCCAGAAGGTCGACGTGGCCGAAGAGCTGGACCGCCTGGTCACCCACATCGGCGAGACCCGCAAGATCCTCAAGAAAGGCGGCGCCTGTGGCCGCCGGCTGGACTTCATGATGCAGGAGTTCAACCGCGAGTCCAACACCCTGGGCTCCAAGTCCATCAGCACCGACATCACCAACTCCGCCGTCGAGCTGAAGGTGTTGATTGAACAGATGCGCGAGCAGATCCAGAACATAGAGTAAATTTCAGGCCCCTGCTCAGGGGCCTTTTCATTCCCTTCTCTTACTCAGGTTCAGACCAAGCCTGATGAATACCGCATAACCCTTTCGCATCAGATACCGCCGCCCGTTCGGCATCTCCCTGGCAGACTGAAATGCTTGCTCAATATATCGCGGCTATTATGGTGTAAAAACATCCATATCAAGGCTCAATCCTGCCGGAGAAAGACCATGCCTCACTCCCGTCTGCTGTTGTTATTACTGCCCCTGTGGCTGATGGCCTGTAGTGATAGCGATTGGCGCCAGGCCAGTCGCGAACCGGCGGGCATAGCCCCGGATCCCGATCACACACCGGAGGCGGTGATCCAGGTCTATGGTGCCGACGCCTGGGGCTGGCGGGGCTGGTTTGCCATTCATACCTGGATTGCGGTCAAACCCAGCCTAGCTGACCAGTACACTGTGTTTGAGGTGATCGGCTGGCGTGAGCGTAGTGGCCTGCCGGTGCTGCGGGTAGCCAAGGATTATCCGGATCGCTTCTGGTTCGGAGCCAGACCAGAGGTCTTGCTGGACAAGCGCGGCGAGGGGGTAGACGAACTGATAGTCCAGATTAAACAGGCCGCGGCCAACTATCCCTGGCGGGAGCAATACCGAATATTTCCCGGTCCCAACAGTAACACCTTTCCTGCCTGGGTGGCCGAGCAGGTGCCCGGGCTGGAACTCGAACTGCCCTGGCGTGCCATCGGCAGCGGCTGGGCCCGGTAAGCTACTTTTAGCTGGGGAAGGATACCGGCGCTGCGGACCACCGAAGGTCGGCTCCCAGGCTCGACATGCTCGAATAAACCTGATTTTAACTCATAGACTTATAACAGGGGTTCCAGTGAAGGCGCACATACTAGTAACCAGCCGGTTGATCAAACTCTTTGCCAACATCACCAAGGTGCTGAGCTACGGCTTTCACGCCTTGCTGCCCAACACGCGCTTTACCCTGCCGGAACGCTCAGGTGCCCTGATAAAAGGCAAAGACAGGCCTATTCCCCGCATTATCTGGCAGACCAATTACACCAACAAGGCCACGCTGCCGGTGTATCTCAACTATCTGTTCAACCGCATCATATCGCCGACCTTCGAATACCGCTTCATGATCACCGAAGCCCGGGCCGAGTTCATCAAGGCCAACTATTCACCGGAGATTTTCGAGGCCTATTCCCGGCTGCAGATCGGGGCCGCTCAAGCCGACTTCTGGCGGTTGCTGGTGCTGCAAAAGCATGGCGGCGTGTATCTGGATATCGACGCCCACGCGGTCTGGCCGCTGGGTCATATCATCAAGCCCGAACACGACGAGCTGTATATCATTCGTCAGAACAACGAGCTGACCAACTACTTCATCGCCAGCAAGCCAAATAATCCCAACCTGGCCCGGTTGATCGAGCAGGTAATGCAGAATATTCGGGAGAACCGGATCAGCGGGGTTTACGACATGACAGGCCCGGGCGTGTTCAATCAGGTGCTGGATTACCAGAAGGTGCCCACCACCTTCTATCGCACCACCTGCAATCAGGGCAGCTTTACCAACGAGCATTTTCAGTACATCGACAAGCCTCAGGGCAAGTGGACCAAGGAGCAGCACAAGGTCGATGTGGTTCGGAAAAATCCGCCGGAAAGCTGAAACAGCGGGCCTCTCATCCTGCCGGCAGGTCATGCAGGCAGGTGCACGCTCTCGCTCAGCAAGGCCAGACGATGGCAATCTCCATCGGCGGCACAGGATCATCTGCCAGGCCAATCATTTCATGGTAGGGGGAGTGCTGCACCAGTACGGCACTGGCGACCTCCAGGCCCGCCAGTTGCTGCTTGATATGCTCGATGCTGCGAAACACCAGGGGCCGGCCATTATCGCCGGCCAACAAGTCGGTATTACCGGCCTGCGTCAGTTCAACCAGATACATGCACATGTCGTGTGACTGAATCGCCAGCCGTTCCACTTTCGGCTGTTCGCTCAGCAGATGGGTCAGAGTGATCATCCTGTCTTCCTCTCGTATCATTAAAAGTGCGTATCGATTCATTCTGACCGGCCTGTTGGTCGTCTTCATTCAGCAGCACAGCTCGACCTGCCCGAATAATTACTCGGTTTTTACGAAGTTTTGATCAGGTAAAAACTGATAGAGCCGAAGCGGCCTGCTGATCATAATGCAATTTGCGTGGAGGGCACTTCCGCAGCAAGCTATAGTTACCTTTGACTGGTCGTTGTATTTACAACGGCCATTTTTTTATCCGCCGTCTTCTGGTAAGCTTTGCCGCCCTTGGTTCCAGCCCCATGCTCGGCGCTGGCAGATAACCCCAGAACGGGCACGACATTATGGCGCACATCGGTACCTTATTTATTATTTCTTCCCCCAGCGGCGCAGGCAAATCCAGCCTGATCAAGGCGCTGTTGGAACGCCCCAGCGCCGACGGCAAGCTGCAGGTTTCCGTTTCTCATACCACCAGAGCCATGCGCCCGGGTGAAGTTGACGGGGTTCACTATCACTTTGTGGATCAATCTCAGTTCAAAACGCTGATAGACCGTGGTGCCTTTTACGAGTGGGCCGAAGTGTTCGGCAACTACTATGGCACCTCGCGCGAGTGGATCGATGCCCAGCTGGCAAAAGGTATCGATATTCTGCTGGATATCGACTGGCAGGGCGCTCGCCAGATCCGCGCCCAATCGCCCAGCGCCAAATCCATCTTTATTCTGCCGCCGAGCCGGGAAGAGCTGGAACGCCGGCTGAATGCTCGCCAGCAGGACAGTGCCGCGGTCATCAAGGGCCGCATGGACAAGGCGGTATCGGAAATGTCCCACTACAACGAATACGACTATCTGCTGGTCAACGACACCTTCGAGCATGCGTTGAACCAGCTCAGTTCCATTATCGAAGCCGAGCGTGCCAATACCGGCAAGCAGGCGATACGTTTCCAGGACTTGCTTTCCGGACTACTGGCGGAATAAGCTAAGATCCATTAGAATTTTGCACCTTTTTTAATCATTGGAGTCCATTATGGCACGCGTTACTGTTGAAGATGCTGTTGAGCAGGTAGGCAACCGTTTTGATCTGGTTCTGGTTGCTTCCCGTCGCGCCCGCCAACTGGCCACCCAGGGCAAGGATCCGCTGGTCGCGGTAGAAAACGACAAGCCGACCGTGGTTGCCCTGCGCGAAATCGAACAAGGCCTGGTTAACCATGCGGTGATGGATGTACAGGATCGCCAGGAACAGCAGGAAATGGAAGCGGCCGAGCTGGCTGCCGTTGCCGCCATCGCCGAAGGCCGCATCTAAACCCGGTGTGTCCTCCGGCTTGTGCCGGCCGGCCCGTTCCGCCCGGAGCGGGCCTGACCTCTGAATTGCGTATTAACGGCATCGACCGTCGGGGTATCACTTGTATCTATTTGAATCTCTCAAAGAGCTTGCCACCAGTTATCTGCCGGCCGAGCAGGTAGAGCAACTCAAGGTTGCCTACGTGGTGGCTCGGGACGCCCATCAGGGGCAGGCCCGATCCAGCGGCGAACCCTATATTACCCACCCGGTCGCGGTGGCACGCATTCTGGGAGAGATGCACCTCGATCACGAAACCCTGATGGCCGCCTTGCTGCACGATGTCATCGAAGATACCCCGGTCACCAAAACCATGCTCGAACAACAGTTCGGCCCGGCGGTGGCCGATCTCGTTGAAGGCGTGTCCAAACTCGACAAGCTCAAGTTTCGGGATCGCAAGGAAGCCCAGACCGAAAACTTCCGCAAAATGGTGCTGGCCATGACCCAGGATATTCGGGTCATCCTGATCAAGCTCGCCGACCGCACCCATAACATGCGTACCCTGGGCGCCCTGCGTCCGGACAAACGCCGCCGTATCGCCCGGGAAACCCTGGAAATTTATGCCCCCATAGCCAATCGGCTGGGCATTCACAGCATCAAGAACGAACTGGAAGAGCTGGGGCTCGAAGCGCTCTACCCCATGCGTACCCGGGTGCTGCGCGAATCGGTACGCCGGGCCCGCGGCAACCGGCGCGAGATCATTCAGTCGATTCTGGAAGAAGTCAGCGGCCGACTGGAAGATGCCCGCATCGACACCCAGGTCAAGGGCCGGGAAAAGAACCTGTTCTCCATCTACCACAAGATGGTGAAGAAAGAGCTGCAGTTCCACGAAGTCATGGATATCTATGCCTTTCGAGTTATCGTGAAAGACATCGATACCTGCTATCGGGTGCTGGGCCAGATGCACACCCTGTACAAGCCGCGCCCGGGCCGCTTCAAGGACTACATCGCCATTCCCAAAACCAACGGTTATCAGTCGCTGCATACCTCGCTGGTGGGGCCGCATGGCGTGCCGGTGGAAGTACAGATCCGTACCGAATACATGGATCAGATGGCCGATAAAGGGGTGGCCGCGCACTGGGCCTACAAGCAGGACAGCGAACGCTCCGATACCACCGCCCAGGTGCGCGCCCAGCGCTGGATGCAAAGCCTGCTCGAACTGCAGCAGAGCGCCGGCTCTTCGTTTGAATTTATCGAAGGGGTCAAAACCGACCTGTTTCCGGATGAAATCTATGTGTTCACCCCGGAAGGGCGCATTCTGGAGCTGCCTTCGGGTGCCACCCCGGTCGACTTCGCCTACGCGGTGCACACCGACATCGGCCATGCCTGCGTTGGCTCCCGGGTTGACCGCCAGCCGTTTCCGCTCAGCCAGCCGCTGCACTCGGGCCAGACCATCGAAATCATCACCGCCCCCAGCGCCCGCCCCAATGCGGCCTGGCTCAACTTCGTGGTCACTGCGCGCGCCCGCACCAAAATTCGTCAGTTTCTCAAGAACCTGCGTACCGAAGAGTCGGAGCTATTGGGCAAACGGCTGCTCAACCACGCCCTGGGTGCCAAGAACCTGGAAGACATTCCGGCCGAGCGCATCGAGCAGGTACTGAAAGACACCAGACACGGTTCGATCAAGAGTCTGCTGGCGGATATCGGCCTGGGCAACGCCATGAGCGTGGTGGTGGCGCGCCGGCTATTGAGCCAACCGGACGAAGTACCGGCAGAACGTACCAAATCCATGAAGAAGATGCCGATTCGTGGCGCCGACGACATGCTGCTCAATTTTGCCAACTGTTGTCGTCCCATTCCCGGCGACCCCATCGTTGCCCATATCAGCCCCGGCCGCGGCCTGGTGGTGCACCTGGAGTCATGCAAGAACATCCGTGGCTACAGCAAGGAACCGGACAAGTATCTGCCGGTGCAGTGGGACATGGAGCAGGACTTCGATTTCGAGTTCAAAACCGAAATCGGCATCGAAATCATCAACCATCAGGGTGCCCTGGCCGAGCTGGCCAATGTGATTGCCGCCACCGGCGCCAACATTCACAGCATCGCCACCGAAGAAAAGGACGGCCGGGTCTACGTGGTCGAGCTGTTGATCACCACCAAAAGCCGCATTCATCTGGCCAACATCATGCGCAAGATCCGGGTTACCCCCAACGTGCTCAAGGTCTATCGCCTGCGCAAGTAAATCCGGTGAACAGTGAGGGGATGCGTCAAAGCCCCTCACCCCTCACGCCTCACGCCTCACGCCTCACGCCTCACGCCTGGCATTGTGTAATCCCTCCCTCTTTCACGCTACACTGCCAGTCATCTTGTTTAATAGCGAACCGCTCGGAGCCTTCTATGCTCGCTCGCCTGTTCCTGATCGGGATTTGCCTGCTTATGAATACCGCCGCCGCCATTGCCCTCCCCCGCCTGACCACCGAAGCCGAACTCGGCGAGCTCGGTCAGTCCGGGCTGGATGCCTTCTGGCAACAACAGGCGAAACAGGGGCAGTTCGCCACGACCGACGGCCTGGAATTACCCTACGCCAGCCTGAGCCGTCCCGAGCACCAAAAGGCCATCATACTGGTCAACGGCCGCACCGAAAGCTATCTCAAGTATCAGGAGCTGGCGCGGGATCTGTTCAACAACGGTTATAACGTCTACCTCTACGATCATCGCGGTCAGGGCCTGGCCCCCCGACAGCTCAAGGATCCGTTGATGGGGTACGTGGCAGACTTTGACGATTACGTACAGGATCTGGAGCAGTTCGTGCAGCAGGTGGTGCTGATGGAGCCGGTGAACAGCCTCTACCTGCTGTCCCACTCCATGGGCGGCACCATCTCGGCGCTGTGGCTGAGCGAAACCCGGGTCCGGCTGCAGGCGGCGACGCTATCGTCACCCATGATGGGTATTTATCTCGGGCCTCTGCCGCGCTGGCTGGCCGACGGCCTGATTGCCACGCTCGATACCGGCTGTCGCTGGCTGGGTCGCGAGGCCTGCTATGCGCCCGGCCAGGGCGGCGGTTATGTAGAGGTGCCCTTCGAAGACAATGAGCTGACCCACAGCGAACTGCGTTATCGGCTGTTTCGCGATCTGTACCGGCAGCAGCCCGAATTACAGCTGGGCGGCGCCAGCCTGAACTGGCTGCAACAGGCACTCAAGGCCGGCGACCGCACCATAGCCCGGGCCAGCCGCATTGCCACTCCCCTGTTGGTGTTGCAGGCCGGTAACGATGTAGTGGTGGACAACCGCGCCCAGAATCGCTTTTGCCAGGCCCTCGCCCATTGCGAGGGTGGGGCCCCCAAGGTCATCAAGAAGGCATCCCACGAGCTGTTTATCGAACGGGATCGTCAGCGCCAGCAGGCACTGGAAGCCGCGCTGTCGTTCTTCGAGCAATACCCCTGAGGCCACGCGCCACTCATAGCATCGCCACTTATTCCATAGCCACTTATACCAATCCCAGTAATGATCTGGTCATATTGAGGCCTCCAGACCAGAGGCAACACAGCCGCCTCCCTCGACACGCCATAAACCCATCCGTGGGGGCTCGGAAATGCCGTCCCTGGCATTTCACGGTCGTGGGAGCCGTTCTCTGTTACCTCTTCTGGAACTCCGAGTTGCCTGCAGACGGCGCCAACAGGCAACGCCGGAGCATCAAGGAGGGCAAAGGGATCTGCTCCACCGACCATCACATGACAGGGACGTCATGTGCTGAGCGTCACAAGGAGGTGCTTGAGCGAGTCGGTGGAGCGGGCCCTTTGTCCGGGATTGGCATGACAGTCAAACAGATCGAGTGTTTAATATAATTGGTATTACTCCATAGCCAATACGGCCTGCCACTCGTCCTCGCTCACCGGCATTACCGACAGCCGGCTGCCCTTTTGCACCAATGGCAGCCCGCTTAACGCCGGATTGGCCTTGAGCGCGGCCAGCGGCAACAAGGGCAAATGGCGCTCATAGCTCAGCTCCACCGCATACCAGCGGGGTTGTTCCGGATTGGATTTATCATCGAAGTAGGAGCTGGTCGGGTCGAAGGCGAACGGGTCGGGAAAACCGGCGCGCTCCACCTTGCCGATGCCGGCGATGCCTACCCGTTTGCAGCTGGAATGATAAATGAAGACCCGATCCCCCACCTGCACCCGATCACGCAGAAAGTTGCGAGCCTGATAATTGCGCACCCCTTCCCAGACGGTATTGGCACGGGCCAAATCGTCGATGGAAAAGGTATCGGGCTCGGTCTTGAACAGCCAGTAGGCCATGGTATTTCCTCGTTATTTATTTTGTGACGTCATGCTGGCCGCCGCCGCCCGGCTATGGCAACCTTGTTTGACCGCACATGATACACAGTCACTTTTATAGATTGTCACTTTGCACGGAGAAATACGCGATGTACAAACCCTGGTGGCTTGCTCTGGCACTGTTGCTGAGTGCCTGTGGCGGCACTCCCGAGATGCCGGTACCCCAACCCACTGCTGTGCCGGAGGTCGAGGCCGAACCCGAGCCTCAGCCCTTCGAAAATGAAGTGATCAGCGTTCCGGTCAGCCCGGTGCAAACCCTGCCGAGCGACTGGTGAGCATGGAAAAATACATCGGCATCATGTCCGGCACCAGCCTGGACGGCATCGACGCGGTGCTGGTCGCCACCGACGGCGAACAGGTCACCCTGCTGGCCCGCACCGGCAGCCCCTTCGAGCCCGGCCTGCGCCGGCGGTTGCTGGCCCTGGCCGGGGGCGGCGCCGTCACGGCCCGACAATGGGGCGAACTGGACGCCGAGCTCGGCCAGGCCTATGCCGCCGTCACCCTGCAATTGCTGCATGAGTCGGGCCACAGCGCCGAACACATCCGAGCCATCGGCTGCCACGGTCAGACGGTCTGGCATCAACCCGCCGGGCCCCTGCCGTTTTCGCTGCAACTGGGTGACGGCAACCGGCTGGCGGCCGGCACCGGTATCATCGCCATCAACGACTTTCGCCGCAAAGACATGGCGCTGGGTGGCCAGGGCGCCCCCCTGGTGCCCGCCTTTCATCAGCGGGTACTGGGTGGCGTGGATCACGTCCGTATTCTGGTCAACATCGGCGGCATCGCCAACATCACGGTGCTGGCACCGGACCAGCCGGTGCTGGGCTTTGATGTCGGCCCCGGCAACATGCTGATGGATCTCTGGGCTCGCCGCCACCTCGGCCAGCCGTATGATAACAACGCCGCCTTCGCCATGCAGGGACGGGTGGATACCGCGCTGCTGAACCGGCTGCTGGCCGAACCCTGGCTGGCCCTGCCCGCCCCAAAGAGCACCGGCCGCGAGCTGTTCAGCGAAGCCTGGCTGAATGCCCGCCTGCCGGACGGCATGGCGCCGGCCGACGTGCAGGCGACCCTGGCCGAATTTACCGCCACCGCCATCGCCAACGAGGTCGATAAATGGTCGGCGGGCGAACTGCTGGTGTGCGGCGGCGGCGGCCATAACCCGCTTCTGATGCAACGGCTGGCCGCCCTGCTGCCAAACTGGCGGGTCGATACCTGCAACAGCGCCGGCGTGGATATGGACGCCATGGAAGCCATGGCCTTTGCCTGGCTGGCCCACCAGGCGATGCACAACCTGCCGGGCAATCTGCCGGAGGTCACCGGTGCCCGCCGCCCCGCCATTCTGGGCGCCGTTCATCTGCCGGGATAACCCCTTCGGGTGGCTGTAAGCCGTCAGCTTTAAGCTGTAAGTTAAAAATCAACATCGTCTCTTGTAGGGTCGACTTCAGTCGACCCAAACGGTAGCACGGCTCAAACGGCCGAATACTCTTTACACAATATATCGACCCTATGTTTCCCATATGGAGCACCGCCATGGATACCAAAGATCTGCTCAAGGATCTGGCCCGACTCGCCTCCGAAGGCCGCAATCCCGACACCCTGCACATCGACCGGCAGTCGACCCTGGAAATTCTGACCACCATCAACACTCAGGATAAACAGGTACCGGAAGCGGTTGAACGCGTTCTGCCCGCCATCGCCGCCGCCGTCGATACCATAGTGGCGGCCTTTCACCGGGGTGGCCGACTGGTTTATATGGGGGCCGGCACCAGCGGCCGGCTGGGCGTGCTGGATGCCTCCGAGTGCCCACCCACCTTCAGCGTGCCCGACGACATGGTAGTGGGGCTGATTGCCGGTGGCCCACAGGCCATGTTTCGCGCGCAGGAAGGAGCAGAAGACAACGAACAGCTGGGCGCCCAGGACCTGCAGCGGCTCGAACTGAACGCCAATGATGTGGTGGTGGGTATCGCCGCCAGCGGCCGCACCCCCTATGTACTGGGCGGGCTGCATTATGCCCGCCAGCAGGGTGCGGCAACGGTGGCGCTGGCCTGCAATGGTGATTCTCTCATCGGCCAGGCGGCCGACATCCAAATCGAGCCCGAAGTCGGTCCCGAGGTGATCACCGGCTCGACCCGGCTCAAATCCGGTACCGCCCAGAAGCTGGTGCTCAATATGCTGACCACCGCCAGCATGATCCGCCTGGGCAAGGTGTATCAGAATTTGATGGTGGATCTGAATGCCAGCAACCTGAAGCTGCAGGCCCGGGCCCAGCGCATCGTGATGCAGGCCACCGGCGTGGACGAGCATGCCGCCGCCGAGGCGCTGCAACGAGCAGATCAGCAGGTGAAACTGGCCATACTGATGCTGCTCTCCGGCCTCGACAAGGCCGAAGCCGAAGCCAGGCTAACGCACGGCCAGGGCGTACTGCGCCGGGCGCTGGAGTAAGCGACCGCCGCCGCGCGATCAGGCCGACTCTTGTTCGACAGTGACATTCTCGGCCAGCCCGACCTCAACCCGGTTGCGGCCGCCGCTTTTGGCGCGGTACATCGCATCGTCGGCACGCTTGAGCATCTCCTTGGACTGATCACCGGGCTGAATGGCCGCCACCCCGAAGCTGCAGGTACGGTGGCCAATCACCGGAAAGTGGGCCTGTTCGATGTACCGACGCAGGCTCTCGGCCAGCTGACGCGCTCCCTCCAGCCCGGTATTAGGGCAGATGATCAGAAACTCCTCGCCACCCCAGCGGCCCGGACAATCGCTGAGCCGGGTGTTCAAGCGCATCAGATCGGCAAGCTGGCGCAACACCTGGTCGCCCACCTGATGACCACAGCTGTCGTTGACCTGCTTGAAGTGATCCACATCCAGCATCACAATCGCAAAGCCGGTACCGTAACGCTCGTAGCGGTGAATTTCCTGGATCATCAGCGCTTCAAGACGGCCACGGTTGGCCAGGCCGGTCAGCACATCGGTGGTGGATAGCCGCTCAAGTTCACGGTTCTTGCGCTCCAGCACGGCCTGGTGCTCAACCTGCCCGGTGATATCCACCACGATCCCGATATAGCGCGCCTCGCTGGCATCCGGATCATCATAGCGCCGCGCCACGCAACGAAACCAGCGCACCTGGTTATCATCGTTAAGCACGCGCCCTTCGCAGTACCAATCCGGGTGCTGGCGGGCCATGGTTTCCTGCCAGCTGCTTAGCACCGATTCAAGATCTTCCGGGTGCAGCATGTCGGTCCAGCCAAATCCGCGCAGCTTATCGGCAGAGGCGCCAAGCATGTCGCAGAAATACCGGTTGGAATAAATGTTCCGGCCGCTCGCATCCGACTCGAAAATCCCCATGGGGGAGAACTCGGACAGCGCCCGAAAACGCGCTTCACTGCTGCGCAGCGCCTCTTCCGACTGTTTGCGTTCGGTCAGATCGGCAATATTGATGGCGACACTCTCAATGTGACCATCGTCTCCGGTAATGGGATGACCGGTCATGCGGCAGAAACGCCGTCCCGCCCCCTTGAACTCAATCCAGCCTTCGGTAACAAACGGCGTTCCCTTCAGCGCCGTATCCAGGTTGCCCTTCATCCGGCTATTGAACAGCTCGTCGCCATACAGCTCCCACCAGGCATGCCCCTCTATCTCGTCCCGCTCCCGGTGGTGGTAATCGAGGTAACGGCGATTGACCTGCTGATAGCAATAATGGGTATCCACCAGTGCCATCAGCTCGTCGGCGGCGTTAACGATTTCACGATACCGATACAGGCGCGCTTCGAATTCGCGCTGCTCGGTCACGTCGTGACTGATCGCAAAGTAGCTGACCACTCGGCCGTCCACATCGCGCACCGGCGTAACCATCGCCTGCTCGACCCGTTCGCTGCCATCACGCATGCGGTTGATGAACTCGCCCTGCCACGTCTGTTCGAGCTTCAGCTCGCGCTGCAGGGCCTGATAGGTGGCCGCCGGCGTCTGGCCAGACGACAGCATGTTCGGTTTCTGACCCAGCACCTCTTCGCTGCTGTAACCGCTGCGCATCAGAAAGACGCGGTTCACATAAATGATGCGACGGTCGAGATCGGTAATCATGATCGGCGACGGCACCTGCTCGATAGCCTGATACAGCCGGACCAGATCGTTGGCGGCCTGGCGCTCGCGGGCCCGACTGTTCCGCCAGTGCTGCAGAAACGCCAGCGACAACAGCAGCACTATGCCCAGGCCCGCACCGGCAAATAAGGCACGAAACGTCCAGCCGGCCAGCACCCGTTCCCGCTCAATCGCCGCAAAGGCTCTGATGGGTTGCTGGCCCAGCTGGCGAATCGCAAACAGATACTGCTCGCCAAAAACAAGACGCGTACCGTAGGCACTGAACAGATCGAGCTCAAACTGTTGATCCAGTTGCCGCAGCACCTGCAGCTTGTGCTGTTCAAAGCTGGAGCCGGTCACCATCAGGGGGCGGTTGCGGTTATCGAGCAACATCAGGTGTTGCCCGCCGTAGCCATCGCCACTTTCCAGCTCGGAGTCGATGCGTTCCGGGTCTACCATGGCCAGCAAGACACCGATCAGCTGGCCCTCGGGGCCCCTCACCAGCTCGGCCACCCCCAGACGCCCGTTTTCGATTCCCGTAAACGACTGGCTGCCGGCCTTCAGGCCGTCGATGACCCAGCCCGGAGCCTGATGCCGCAACCCGAGCGTCTGGCCGGCGCTGGCGGCAACCCGGCCATCGGGATGATAAAGCGTCAGGCTGTCCAGCGCCGACGTTTCCAGCAGCGAGCCCAATAACAAGCGCCGCAGATCGGTCTGCGCGTCGAGGGGTTGCGAACGGCCCTTCAGCGTATGACGAGTATCGTGCAGCACATGGTCGGCCGAGACGAAGGCGATATCCACCGCGCTGCCGAAGGCCCGCAGTTGCGTCTGCAGACGCTCACCGGCACTTTGCAACGAGTAGCGGTAATCCTGATACAAGCCCCAGGCGAGCATGACCGTCATCACCAGCAACAGCGCCACCGCGCCCGGAAAAATGGATCGCGCCAGTCGGTTATCCTGCTGACTGCTCTGTACCGACAAATGAAACGGCTGGGACCTCATCGCTGGTCAACCACCTGTTGAGCTCGTTCGACCAGCAACGGGTCGATCCCTATTTCATGCACCAGCGCCGGCTGTTGCTTGCCGGCAATATGGCGCCATTGCGCCAGCACCTTTTCATCCGGCTTGACGATCTCGACCCCATTATCCTGCAGCACCTTGCGTGCCTCGCGCTGTGCCCTGGCCGCTGCCTCGCGTTGCGCATCGACCACCTGATCCCAGGTGTCCCGCACCAGTTGGCGCAACTCCTCGGACAACCCATTCCAAAACCGGGCATTGATCATCGGCACATACTGGGCGAAATATTCCATATCCTCGAAGCCGAAGCGAATGCCTTTGCTCCAGAGGGCCGCGCTGCGCACGGTTTCGTGGGTGGTAAGCATACCCTGCACCTGCCCGCGCTCCAGTGCATTGGGCAGATCGGGCCAGGCGATCAACACCGGGTCAGCCTTGAATGCCTCCAGCCGGCCCCGGTTGGCGGCGCCGCCGGGAATGCGAACCCGCAGACCGGCCAGATCGGCGTGGCGGCTCACATGCGCGTCGGTAAAATAAAGATGCGCATGGCCCAGATCCAGCCAGCGTCCGAGCACCCTGACGCCCAGATCCGACTCGATTCGCCGGCTCACCATGCGCCCAATCTCGCCATCGCGCACCGCGTAGTGCTGCTCGGCCGCGCGGCCGTAGAACAACGGCAGCATGTAAAGGCCCACATCGGGCACATAGCGATCCAGTTGCCACATGCCCGGCACCACCATTTCGACCTTGCCGCCGGTCAGCGCCGCAATCGCGTCGCGGTCGCGAAACAGCCGGGCACTATGATGAAAACGAACCTCGAGCCGCCCGTCACTGGCACGTTCGAGCTGCCGGGCGAAACGGGCGATCGCCTGGGTCTGAACATGTTCGGCGGTATTTTCAGTCGAGATCCGCAGCACCTGGGGGAGCGACGCTTGCGCCCGGGCGAGACCATTGCCGCCCAGCAGAGTCAGCATGGCCGCCAGCACGGCAAACCATCGTCGAGAGTTGATGAATATTTCCTTCATTGCCACTTGTCTTCCTGATAAGGCCGGGTTCGAGTCGATGAAAAGGCTCAATTATTCGCCACCCCGGCAGTATATCCGAGGCATCTTTGCAAATCATTGATTTAGCTCGTAGTTAGGGTCTTTTTTGCGAAAATGTGGTCTTGCAGAATAGTCCTGCAGCGCAGGCTGGAAGGGATCCATGAGGATCTTTCCTGAATGGCCGGCGATCCTGGCCGGCAGCATGGGCACGAGACGGTCACTCGATGGAATCGTCCTCTTCACGAGCCAGGCGCGCGCGCAGTTTTTCCTCCCGCCGGCGATACCAGTGGGCCTTGAACGCCGTCCACCAGTCGGCAGACAACTCGCCACCATGGGCTTCCAGTATGGCGATCACCCGATCCAGGGTCAGCACGGCAGCATCGTAGTCGATATCCAGCCAGTGCTTGCGCACCACCACCTTGGCCACGCCGGGCTCGGCGGCAAACACCTCGGCCAGCAGCTCTATCTGCAGCTGATTGAGGTGATCAAGTTTCAGATGTCGCTTGACCAGCGCCACCTCGGCCTGTCCCTCGTTGGGTAATGTGCTCATATAGCTCCCCTTCTCATAAACCCGTTGGCAGTACCAACGGTCTGGCCTGAGCCCGGAGTAAACGGTTAACCGGGACACCCCGCTCGGCCTTGCATCCTGGTTACCAAGACCGAGTCAAGCGCAAGCCCTGTTCAAAAGCAAGCGCCGGAGCGTTGCAAAGGCCCATTCGCTGCGTCACCATACAGAGTAACCACAATGTGGAAACCACTTCCATAGTTCATTATCGAGAGGTCATCATGGAAAGCACCGTTACCCTCAAGGCTACCGCCACCCAGGCCGCCGTTACCCTGCCCGCCATCGGTCAGGGTTCCTGGTACATGGGCGAAGGTCTGGCTCCCCGTCGCGATGAAGTGCGCGCCCTGCAGCAAGGACTGGAGCTGGGGCTTCGGCTGATCGATACCGCCGAAATGTATGCGGATGGCGGTGCCGAAGAAGTGGTGGGCGAGGCGCTCAAAGGGCGGCGGGAACAGGCGTTTCTGGTGTCCAAGGTGTATCCCTGGAATGCGGGCAAGCGCAGCGCCATTCAGGCCTGTGAAGACAGCCTGCAGCGACTGGGCACCGATTATCTGGATATGTACCTGCTGCACTGGCCCGGCAGCATTCCGTTGGAAGAAACCTTGCACGCCTTCGAGCAACTGCAGGCCGACGGCAAGATAAAGCGTTTCGGGGTGTCCAACTTCGACATCGACGAACTGCAGCAATGGCACCAACTGAGCGGTGACGACAGCGCCGTCAACCAGGTGCTCTATCACCTGGGTTCACGGGGCATAGAGCATTCGCTGCGCCCCTGGCAACGCCAGCAGAACATGCCGGTCATGGCCTACTGCCCGCTGGCTCAGGGCGGACGCCTGCGCCGTGAGCTGTTCGGTCACCCCGAGCTGCAGGCCCTTGCCGCCGAACTAAAGGTTACGGTGCCCCAGCTGCTGCTGGCCTGGGCCATTCGCCCGGTCGATGGTCGGCGCGACGTGATCGCCATTCCCAAGGCGGTGCAGCCGAAGCACGTACGCCAGAACGCCGAGGCCCTGAACCTGGTGTTGAGTAACGAAGTGCTGGCCCGACTGGATGCCGCCTTCCCGGCACCCGACCGCAAGACACCGCTGGATATCGTTTAAACCACCTGGCCGGCGCACCAGCCGGCACTCCAGGCCCACTGGAAGTTGTAGCCTCCCAGCCAACCGGTCACATCCACCACCTCGCCGATAAAATAGAGGTTGGGCACCTTGCTGGCCATCATGGTCTTGGACGAGAGTTCGTTGGTATCCACGCCGCCCAGGGTTACCTCGGCGGTGCGGTAGCCCTCGGTGCCGCCGGGTTTCAATGGCCAGGCGGACAACAACTGCTCGATGGCCGCCAGCTCTTTGGGCACATACTGCTTGAGCGGCTTGTTGGTGATGCCTTCCCGCTCCAGCAGCGTTTCTACCAGCCGTTTGGGCAGGTAACGGCTCAGCCAGGTTTTCAGTTCCTGATTGGGGCTGTCGGCTACGCCCTGCGTCAGCCGACCGGCGGGCAACAGCTCGAAGTGCACCTGCTCGCCCGCCTGCCAGTAAGACGAAATCTGCAGCACCGAGGGGCCGGACACGCCGCGATGGGTAAACAGCAGGCTTTCGGCGAAACGGGTGCCGTCTTCACTTTCGGCCACCACCGGCAACGACACCCCGGCCAGCGGCTCCAGGGTGGCCTTGTCTTCCGGCTGCAGGGTAAAAGGCACCAGACCGGCACGGGTAGGCAGCACCTTGAGCCCGAACTGCTCCGCCAGCTTGTAACCAAAGGGCGAGGCGCCAATCTTCGGCATCGACAGGCCGCCGCTGGCCACCACCAGTGACTGACAGCTCACTTCCTCGGTTGCCGTGGCCACCATAAAACCGTCGCCCAGTCGGTCGACGTTGAGAACGTCGGCGCGCAGCCGTATGGTTACCCCGGCGCCTTCACACTCTTTTACCAGCATATCGACGATGTTCTGCGCAGAATCATCGCAAAACAGCTGGCCCAGGGTCTTTTCGTGATAGGCGATGCCGTGTTTCTCCACCAGCGCGATAAAGTCCCACTGGGTATAGCGCGCCAGCGCCGACTTGACGAAATGCGGGTTACCACACAAGTAGGCGGACGGCTCCACGAAATAATTGGTGAAGTTGCAGCGCCCGCCGCCCGACATCAGTATTTTGCGACCGATGCGCTTGCCGTGATCCAGCAGCAGTACCTTGCGGCCCCGCTTGCCCGCCTCGGCGGCACACATCAGGCCGGCGGCACCGGCGCCGATCACAATTACATCCCAGGCTTTCATGGCACTCACACTCTCGCTGACAACAAAGGCGCTATTCTAGCGATCGCACCGCCGCTCGGCTATGCCGACACCGGCGACAGGGTTATAATTCGCGCCATGAGTATTCTCGCCGCACAATTTCAACAGCTGAGCGCCCTGCTGCACCGCACCCGCGGTGACTGGCAGCTTGCACCCTTTGCCTGCACCTCGCTGCCCTGGCCCGAGCTGGCACCGGCGCTGATGGCGCTGGATGAAGCCCTACTCGACGCCCTGGACGAAGACGACAGCGCCGCCCTGGCCTTTTTGGCGCCATTCCGATCCGAAATGGTGGCGGCTCATGATTTTCAGTTACCCGAGCTGAAACGGGCCGCCGACTACGCCACTCCGCGTTGGAGCAACGGCATTCCCGGCCGAAAATGGGCGCAAATCAGGGATTTTGCCGCCAATATCACCACAGAACACCCCATACTGGAATGGTGTGCCGGCAAGGGCCACCTGGGGCGCCTGCTGGCCCAGCAAGACACACAACCGGTGACCAGCCTGGAATGGAATGCCGATTTATGCCGCCAGGGCGAGCAACTCGCCGGGCAACTGACGCTCGACCATCACTTTGTGTGTGCCGATGCCCTGAGCGCCGATGCCACCCGGTGGTTTCGGCCCGAACAACAGGCGCTGGCATTGCACGCCTGCGGCGAACTGCATTTGCGTTTTCTGCGCCATGCCGCCGCCGCCGGTACTCGCCGGCTGGCGCTGTCACCCTGTTGCTATCACCTGATCGACGGTGAGCATTACCGCCCGCTGTCGGCCGCCGGCCGGCAGCAAAACTTGCAGCTGGATCGCCAGAGCCTGCGGCTGCCGTTGCAGCAACAGGTCACCGGGGGCGAACGGGTGCGCCGCCTGCGCCACATCGAGCTGACCTGGCGGCTGGCGTTCGACGAACTGCAACAGAGCCTGACCGGCAGCCCCGATTATCTGCCGCTGCCGGCCTTTCCCAAACGGCTGCTGAGTGGCGATTTTGCCGACTTTGCCCGTTGGGCCTGCGAGCAGAAGTCGCTGCCGGTGCCGGACAGCATCGACGGCGAGCACTGGCTGCAACGGGCCGATAGCCGCCGTCTGCTGGTGAAACGCATCGAGCTGGTGCGCCACCGGTACCGTTATCTGCTGGAACTGTGGTTGCTGCTGGATCGCGCCCTGTACCTCGAAGAGCAGGGCTATCGCGTGAGCCTCGGCACCTTTACCGACCGGCTCAATACCCCGCGCCGCTATCTGCTGCAAGCCAATAAAACATAACAGGACCTTTCACCCCGCCCGCAGGGCGAAGTCGTGAAACGGACAGGAGAGCCCGTGAAAACATCATTGCGCATCATTCCCCCCAGCGCCTTCGACCTGGTGATGATGGTGTTATCCATCATCTCGGTGGTGGCCATAGTGCTGTACCAGTTTGGCCCTTTCGATGAGGCAGAAAAAGAGCTGCTGCTCTATGTAGATACGTCCATCTGCATGATTTTACTCAGTCATTTTTTCTATGGCTTGCTGGTCGCACCCAACAAGCGGCGCTTTTTAAGCACGCACTGGATCGACTTTATCGCCTCGATTCCGGCGATTGACGTGTTGCGCTATGGGCGGATTTTTCAGGTACTGCGGGTGTTGCGCATGCTTCGGGTGGCCAATCAGGTGATTCGCCATCTGTGGAGAAACAGCGAAAGCACGGTACTGGCCTCCATGCTGCTGATCCTGGTGGTGGTACTGGGGGGCAGCGCCATCGCCATTCTTATGGCCGAAGCCGGCGCGCCCGGCTCCAATATCGACACCGCCGAAGACGCCATCTGGTGGGCCCTGGTCACCATTTCCACCGTCGGCTACGGCGACCACTATCCGGTCACCACCGCCGGGAGAGTGATCTCCGCTATCGTCATTTTTACCGGGGTGTCGCTGTTCGCCGGTATCTCGGGCCTGGTTGCCTCCACCCTGTTGAATCCCAAAACAGGACAGCAGCTGGAAACCTCGGAGCGGCATATCCAGGCCGGTGAAGCACATAACCAGGAAGAGCTGACACAGCGCCTGAACGCGTTGCAGGGCGAGGTGGCCTCGCTCAGAGCGGAAATCGGTGCGCTCAAATCATTGCTGCAGGGCAAAGAACCCTGACGGCCACACAATATCCGTCAATCCCGAGCGGGTTCTGCTTGTATCCTGACCAATATCTGGCCTATGCTGCTGAACAGCTGGGGGCTTGCAGAAGTTCCATACAGCTCACGGTTTATCGGCTAATGGATTGATAGACTTATAAAAAAGGAGAGGTGCAATGACAGAACCCTATCAGTATAAACACATACTGGCTGCCGTTGACATGAGCGAAAGCAATCGCAAGGTCATCGCCAAGGCAGTAGACAGAGCTCGGGCCAACAACGCCAAATTGTCAGTCATTCATGTGGATGTGGATCTCAAGGATCTCTATACCGAGATGATCGACATCGATATCGACAACATTCAGGATCAGGTGGTCGCCGACGCCAAGCAGCGCCTGGAAGATTACCTGGCCGGCATCGACTACCCCATCGAGAAAAAGCTGGTCATCTGCGGCGATCTGGCGCTGAAAGTGAACGAAGCGGTCGATCAGCATCAGGTTGATTTGCTGATTTGCGGCCACGAGCAAAGCTTCTGGAGCCTGCTCACTTCCTCGGCGCGTCAGCTGATGAATACGGTCCCCTGTGATCTGCTGGTGGTTCCCCTGCCCAAAAACTGATGTTCAGGGCGACTGGCACAGCCGGTCGCCCACTTCCTCCAGTAATTGCCTCAACCAGATCAGCGCCGGGTCAAACTCGGTCAGCGGATGCTGCGCCAATACATAGGTACTGCGTAAAGACTCGCTCAGCCGATGTTGCTGCAACGGGTAATAGTGACAAAAATCCCGCGCTATCAGCTCCGGCACCATGGCCAGATATCGGCCGGTCGCCAGCAACTTGGGCAGGGCCTCGAAGCTCGGCACCCACACGGCAATATGCCGCTCCAGTCCCTTTTTCTTGAGCCAGCTTTCAATCAGGGTCTGATTGTGCCCCCAGGTCGAGGTGGACACATGACTCCAGCCCACCAGCAACTCGGCAGAAAGCCGCTCGGGCAGCTCGCTGGTCAGGGCCGACAGGCACATCATGGGGTTGTCGAACCAGGGCTCGACCAGCAGCCGGGGTGACAGGTGATCGCCATCGGCGAAGGCCACCACCAGATCCAGGCCGCCGCGAGACAGGCTGTCTTCATAATCGGAATGTACCAGTTCGGTTACCGCCAGGCGGCAAGCCGGCGCCCGTTGATGCAGCAACTCCACCAGCAGCGGCACGGCGCCGTGCTCGATGGACGACGGCACCGCAAGCCGAAAGGTACGCCGGGACAAAGCCGGATCAAACCCCGCCGACTGCCGTACCCCCTGCTCCAGCAGCAGCAGGGCCTGGCGCACCGGCGCCGCCAGCGCCTGGGCCCTTTGCGTCGGCCGCATTTCCTTGCGGGTCATCACGAACAGCGGATCGTCCAGCGTCTGCCGCAACCGGGCCAGGGCATGGCTGACCGTCGACTGGGACAGGTTCAGCTGCTCGGCGGCCCGGGTAACGTTGCGGCTTTGCATCAGCACGTCGAACACCCGCAACAGGTTCAGATCCAGCCGTTGGTACAGATTATCCATCGATATTCACCATGGCTTTATGATGATAATTCATTTTTGACATAAGTGATCAGACCATAGAATAGCGCCCTCAAACAAGTTTATCGTCGGCGTGGTGAAGCAATTCATCCGACAGCCGGGTCGAACAAGGTTCCGGGCATGGTGGCATCATGGGGGGTACTGCCTGTCTATCGTCGTTGACGGATTATTCGAGGTAATCCGACAGTGGCGGTACAAACGGAATGTTCAAGACCGGGCGGCGTGGGTAACCACGCTGACAACCTATTGTGGGCAAGCGCCCGACAGTTCTGCGTGTGGTGTTAAACCACCTTGTTTAGGGACGTCATTCTCTCCTTTATGACAAACCTGATGTTGGTCCCGGGCCGGTGCATTGCGCCGGCTTTTTTTATGGGCCGCATTCTGGATTATCCCTGCACTTTACGCCATTATGGCGCCCCGTTCTGACCAATATCGAAGTTTTCATCATGCCTTATCTGATGTCCGTAACCCTGTTGTGGGCCTTCTCTTTCAGCCTGATCGGTGTTTATCTGGCCGCTAGTGTCGATAGCTATTTTTCCGTACTCAGCCGCATTGGCATGGCGACCCTGCTGTTTATGCCGCTGATGTCCTGGCGCCAGCCACCGCGCCTGGCCCTGGGACTGATGGCCTGCGGCGCCCTGCAACTGGGGCTCATGTATCTGTTTTACTACCAGTCGTTTCTGCTGCTGACGGTGCCGGAAGTGCTGATCTTTACCGTACTCACCCCGATTTACGTCACCCTTATCTACGATCTGCTGCATCGGCGCTTCAACCCCGGTTACCTGCTGACCGCCGCGCTGGCGGTCATCGGCGCCCTGGTCATTCGCTTCGACGGCCTCACCGACCGCTATCTGCTCGGCTTTGCGGTGGTACAGGGTGCCAACCTCTGTTTTGCCCTGGGGCAGGTAGGCTACAAGGTACTGATGGAGCGCTATCCCGCCCACCCGCCCCAGCACAAGCTGTTCGGCTATTTCTATCTGGGCGCGCTGGCGGTGGTGGTGCCCGCCTGGTTGCTGTTGGGCGGAGACAGGTATCCCGCCACCCATCTGCAATGGGGCATACTGCTGTGGCTGGGCTTCGGTGCCTCCGGTCTGGGCTATTTTCTGTGGAACAAGGGCGCCACCCTGGTCAATGCCGGCGCCCTGGCCATCATGAACAACGCCCTGGTACCCGCCGGTCTGCTGGTCAACCTGTTGATCTGGAACCGGGATGCCGACCTGCTGCGCCTCGGCCTGGGCGGACTCATACTTGTCGCATCGCTCTGGCTTAACGAGGCCTGGATCAAACCGGCCACTGCCGCCCGGGCCGGATGACGCCGGGCTCACAAAATCGATATTTGCTGCTTTTCGGCATGGCTTTCCGCCCCAGTCTCCTTACACTGGGTTCCAGGAAACCGTGCCAGGAGAAAAGAGATGTTCAAAGCTCTGCTACTAGAAGAATCAGGTAAAGACACCCTCGCCAGCCTGCAGCGGCTCAACGAAAGTCAACTCACCGCCGGTGACGTGCTGGTCAAGGTCGATTATTCCACCCTCAACTACAAAGATGCCATGGCCATTACCGGCAAGGGCAAAATAGTCCGCCAGTGGCCCATGGTGCCGGGCATCGACTACGCCGGAACCGTGCTGGCCTCGGACCACCCGGATCACCGCATCGGTGATGAAGTCATTCTCACCGGCTGGGGCGTAGGCGAAAAGCATTGGGGCGGCCTGGCGGAAAAAGCCTGTGCCAAGGGCGACTGGCTGGTGCCCATGCCCGCCGGCATGACCGCCAAGCGCGCCATGGCCATCGGCACCGCCGGCTTTACCGCCATGCTCGGTCTGATGGCACTGGAGCGGGCCGGCATAACCCCGGAGCAGGGCCCGGTACTGGTTACCGGCGCCAGCGGTGGCCTGGGCTCGGTGGCGGTGCGGCTGCTGGCCAAGGCCGGTTTTGAGGTGCATGCCGAAACCAGCCGACTGCAGCATAAAGAGTGGCTGCTGTCTCTGGGCGCCAGCCAGGTTATCGATCGCACCGAGCTCGACAAGGAGCCGGCGGCGCTTGAATCCCAGCAGTGGGCCGGCGCCATCGATGCCGTCGGTGGCCGCACCCTGGCCCGTATTCTCAGCCAGACCAAAATGAACGGCGTGGTGGTGTCCTGTGGCCTGGCCGGCGGCGTGGCACTCAACACCACCGTCATGCCCTTTATTCTGCGCGGGGTGCAGTTGCAGGGTATCGATTCGGTTTATGTCTCCAAAGAAAAACGCATCGAAGCCTGGCAACGACTGCAAGACAGCCTGCCGCTGGACTTTGAAGAACAGGCCGAGGTTTATCCGCTGGAGCACACCGCCGAGGCCGCCCGGGATCTGCTGGCCGGCAAACTCAAGGGCCGGGTGGTAATCCAGCCTTAATCCTCCGACTCACCCGCCGGCACTCTGTTACTGTCGGCGGGCTTCCCTTCATCTTTTACCCGCCGCATTAAACAATTCGATCGTTTTGACCAACATATCAACCCCGGACAAAGGGCCCGCTCCGCCGACTCGCTATGAATACAATCCGTGTACGCTCTCTGTTTCATCCCTGAAACAGAAGGTCAGCTGAGCAGATCCCTTTGTCCTCCTTGACGCATCGGCGCCGTTTGCTGATCCCTTCTGCACCAATACATCCCCTTGGGAGCACGTGATTTACCCGCCCTAAACATGTTATAAGATAACAAAACTATTCTCTGTGGATGCAACCATGACCACTCCCGTTACTACCCATCTCATCATGGGGTTTCTCGGCACCGGCAAAACCACCCTGCTGCGCCACCTGCTGGCCAACAAACCGGAGCAGGAACGCTGGGCCATTCTGGTCAACGAATTCGGGGAGGTCGGCATCGACGGTGCCCTGCTCACCGATCAGGGCGCCATGATCAAGGAGGTGCCCGGCGGCTGCCTGTGCTGCGTGTCCGGCCTGCCCTTTCAGATAGGACTCAACGCCCTGCTGCACAAAGCCAAACCGGATCGGCTGTTCATCGAGCCCAGCGGCCTGGGCCATCCCAGCCGTATTCTGGACACCCTGACCGCCGAGCATTATCAGGATGTGCTGCAACTGGGCGCCACCTTCTGTGTGGTCGACCCGCGCCAGTGGACCGATGCACGCTATCAGGAGCACGACACCTACCGGGATCAGCTGGCGCTGGCCGACATCATAGTGGCCAACAAGACCGAACTGTGCGAGCCGGCACAGCTTGACGCCCTGCGCCAAGACATAGCACAACAGCAGCCACCCCAGCAGCTGGTGGCGGTGACTCAGGGCCGGCTGGATCAGCATTGGCTGCAGCAGACGCATCACGCCGAGCGCAAGGCCGCCAGCCCCCAGGCTCACGCCGGCAATGTCGCTCGTCCGCTGATTGCCGACTCGGGCCCCCGGCTCAGCCGCAGCCAACCCTGGCGCCGTTACAGCAACCACGGGCAGGAGCATTATTCGATTGGCTGGCGTTTTCTCGACGAGGTCTGTTTCGACTTGCAGGCAGTGGAAAGCTTCTGTCGCGAGCTGAAGGTGGCCCGGCTGAAGGCGGTGTTGCGGGTGGAAGATGGCTGGCGCGCCTTTAACAAGGTGGATGATCAGCTCAGCGTCTATCGCCTCGCCCCCCAGAAAGAAGGCCGTCTGGAGCTGATCGATCCCGACCCGCTGATGGCGCACCCGCTGCATAAACAACTGATGCAAACGGTACTGTCACTGCCCTCATCATAAAACTGTCATGATTTTGTCTTAATCTGCGGACCACAAGGATACATTGGGGTCTGACCGATGAAGGTGTCGCTGTTTTCGTTATTGTCTTCGTTACTGCTGATCATGCTGGCGCTGGTACTGGCCGGCGCCTTTTATCTGGGAGACCAGCGATTGCAGCAGGGCGAGCAGAGCCGGGCCGGGCTGGAGCAGCTGCGCCGGGATGCCAACATCGACCTGTATCGCACCATTTCCGCCTACCTTGAGCAAGGCGACACCAGCCTGATGACCACCGCCGAGCAGCAACTGCAAAGCATGGCCGAGGCCCTAACCTCCTACCCCGAGGCCGAGTCGGCCAAACAGACAGTGCAAGACCTGCAGCGACAGTTGAGCCACGATTTTCGTGCGGCAGGCAAGCTGTCCGGTAACAGCCAGCAGTTGCTGCAGCATGCAGAGCAGGAACTGGCCGACCAGCTCAGGGCGCTGGCCCGCTACGCCGATATAGACCGGCCTCTCGCAGACCGTTATCGTACCCTTGTCGCCGAGATGCTGGCCGCTCTGCCCCGGCTTATTCACCTGCGTCAGGGTTATATCGCCGGCAAGGGATCCAGTATCAAGGCTTCACTGGATTTTCAGCTCGCCGAGCTGAACAAACTGGCCGCCGAACTGCAGGCCCTGCCGCTGCTGGGCATCTATCAGCAACAGGAAGTCGACGAATTCGCCCTGCGCCAACCCAAACCGGTAGAAGTGGGTGAAGCCCCCAAACGAGAAGTATTGAGCCTGCTGCGTCGCTACCCCAAGGAGCTTGCCAATACCGGCGGCAACCTGGCGCTGCGCAGCCAGGCTTCGGCCGCCCTCACCGCCGGGCTGAGCACCATAGAACAGCAGCTGGACCAACTGGTGGAGCAACAGGAAAGCGCACGACAGGCCGACTACAAGCAGCTGGTGCTGCTGCTGATCGGTTTGTGTGCCGCCCTGCTGTTGTTTGCCCTGCTCAGCTATCTGTTTCAACGCCAATTGGTGGTTAAACGGCTGCACCAGTTACGCAATGCCTTTGGTCAGCTGCTGCAGAACGGCCAGCTCGCCACCCTGGCCGTCACCCACCCCAACAGCGAGCTGGGCCAGATCGCCACCAGCTTCAATGGCCTGATCGACCAGCTGCAACGCCAGCAACAGAGCCGGGCCGAACAGCTGGGCCATGTATCGGCGGCGCTGGAGCAGATGGTGGAAGAAGTGCTGGATATTCAGCAGCATACCCAGACCACCGACAACACCATGAATGGCAGCGTCAACATGGTCAACGAGCTCAACCACCTGGCCCAGCAGATGCGCCAGGCCACCGACGACATCGCCCTCACCGCCCGCGACAACCTGCAGGCCATGGGCGTCAGCCGGGAAAAAGTGGAGCAACTGGTACACACCGCCGAACAAAGCCAGCAAGCGGCCCTGACCGGTCAGCAGGCACTGAGCAGCCTGAACGACTCGGTCAACGATGCCTCCGCCATTATCGGGGTCATTCAACAGATAGCCGAGCAGACCAATCTGCTGGCACTGAATGCGGCCATCGAGGCGGCGCGGGCAGGAGAGCATGGCCGCGGCTTTGCGGTGGTGGCCGATGAGGTACGCAAGCTGTCCGGCAATACCCAGGGTTCGCTGACCGAAATCGGCAACATCATGGATCGGCTGCGGCTGGCCAGCAACGAGCTCAACCAGACCATCAGCAAGATGATGGGGGCCGCCGAAGCCCAGCACGGTCAGGCACAAACCCTGATGGAAGTGACCGAGCAGGTCAGGGCCACCTCGCAGGCCACCACCTCGATGGCCGAACAGGGCGCCGGCCATGCCGACAGTCAGGCTGCCGAGCTAAGCCGCTTCATGGCCTTGATGGATGAGCTCAAACTGCAATCAACCCAAGTATCGGAACGGGCCGGCCAGGTAGTACAACGTATTAGGGGCCAGGCCGGCACCATTACCGAGATGCTGCAATAGGCTTAACGACGCAGGCGTATCAGCAAATCGTAGAGACCATCCGAAACCGACTGTAGCCCTTCCATGCTGGAAGAGGCTTCATCTGCCTGTGCCAGACTGGAGCGGGACAACACCGAAATGTTGGTCAGCTGCTCGTTGATTCCGCCGGCCACCTGAGCCTGCTCGCCAACCGCCGAGGCCATTTGATGGGACATATCGGCAATGGTGCCGACGGAGGAAGAAATGCCCGACAGCATGGTTTCGGTTTCCATTACCCGCGCCAGCCCCGCTTCCGCCCCGGCTTTACCATGCTCGGCCACCTGCACCGAACTGGCCGCCTGTTGCTTGAAGGTATCGAGGATCTGATGTATTTCGCTGGTTGAATGCTGAGTGCGCTGGGCCAGCTGCCGCACCTCGTCGGCGACCACCGCAAAGCCACGGCCGTGCTCACCGGCCCGGGCCGCTTCAATCGCCGCATTCAGCGCCAGCAGATTGGTCTGCCCGGCAATCTGTTCGATCATGATCGCCACCTGGGCGATACGGCCGGTCTGCTCGGAAAGCTGAAGTACCGAATCCCTGATGTTGTCTACCGTCTGACTGAGTTGCTCGATGGATTTGCGGGTGGTCATCGCCACGTCACGCCCCTGCATCGCCAGCTCGTTGGAGGTTTCGGCCTGACGGGCCGTTTCCTGCACATGCCCGGAAACATCATGAATGGTGGTGGTCATCTGGTGCATGGCGGTGGCCACCAGCTCGGTTTCCTGCTGTTGACGCTGAATGCCCGACGTCGCCTGGCGGGACAGACCCAAGCCGGCTTCGGACTGACGCGTCACCTGGCGGGCCGCATCCTCAACTCGAGTCACAATCGCGTCGAGTCTGGCCTTTTCACTGCGAATGCCCACCTTGATGCGACCCAGCAGCCCACTGTCTTTGGTGTAGGTGCTCACCGCCAGTTCATGGCGAAAGGCATCATTGAGCAGGGCATCAATCTGTTGCATGGTGCGCCGGTGCTTGAGGTTGCAGCCCAATGCATAAGCCACCGCCGACAGCGACAACCAGCCCAATGCCCCCGTGGTATGGCCCAGGCCAAGCAGCACCCCGGCACCACCCACTCCCGCCAGCCATGGCAGGCTGCGCAGGGCCATGGTTCCTGCTTTGCTCATGGCCCCCTGCTGCCCCCCCTGCGCATAACACTGCTCGGCCCGGGCAATATCTTCCCGCTTGGGGCAGGAGCGTACCGATTCAAAACCAATGACATTGCCGTTTTCGGTAATGGCCGTCACGTAGGCATCAACCCAGTAGTAATCGCCATTTTTACAACGGTTCTTGACCATGCCCATCCAGGGCTTGCCGGCCTTGAGGTGCTCCCACATGATTCTGAATGCCAGCGGCGGCATATCAGGATGACGCACGAGATTGTGCGGTTGTCCGATCAGTTCTTCCCGGCTGTAGCCACTCACCTCCACGAAGGCATCATTGCAGTGCAGTATATTGCCCTGGGTATTGGTAGAGGAAATCAGTTTTTCCGTGCTCGGAAATGTTCTTTCGGTCTGGGTAACAGGAACATTTTTTCTCATTATTATTGCATCCTTGCGATCATTATCCCCCTTCAGCTTTAGCGCGACAGCCCTGTTCGGCAAGTAAACGAGTCTTAAATAATTGTGACAGGCAGACGCATAACGACGGTTAATAATATGGCCGCTGAAACATAGGTCTCGACGCCCATCTAAAAACAGCCAAATCCAACTTCAAAACAACCATTTATCAATATTAAAAATTATTTATTGTGTTGAATCAGCCATTTATATATTCGGCCGAAACGGCCTGGTTCTGGGTGCCGGGCCACCGCCACGACGCAAGGATCGCTACCCCTGATTGACGGGGATCTTGAGAAACACTCGGCCCTGTTCGTCTGCCGGCGGCATTTGTCCGGCACGAATGTTGACTTGAATGGCCGGCAGAATCAGCCGGGGCATGCCCAGGGTGGCATCCCGCTCTTTTCGCATTTGCACAAAAGCGGCTTCGTCGATGCCGTCACGCACGTGAATGTTATGCTGGCGCTGCTCGGCCACCCTGGTGTGATAACGGTGCTCACGGCCTTCCTTGGGGTAGTCGTGGCAAATATAGATGGCGGTGTCGTCCGGCAGCGCCAGTAACTGCCGAACAGAGCCATACAACTGGCTGGCACTGCCACCGGGAAAGTCGCAACGGGCCGTGCCGAGGTCGGGCATGAACAGGGTGTCGCCCACAAACACCGCCTGCTCGTTAACCACATAGCTGAGATCCGCCGGGGTATGGCCGGGGGTATGCATCACCCGAATCTGCAGCTCGCCAACCTCGAAACGGTCACCGTCGGCAAACAGGTGGTCGAACTGGCTGCCATCGGCTACAAACGTCGGCTCAAGCGCAAACCGCTGGCGAAACACCGCTTGCACCGCGGTTATGTGCTCGCCGATGGCCACCTTGGCGCCCAGCTGCTGGCGCAAAAAGGGCGCCGCCGACAGATGATCCGCATGGGCGTGGGTTTCCAGAATCCAGGGCACGGTCAGCTGCTGTTCACGCACAAAGTCCACCAGTTGCCGGGCCGAGGTGGTACGGGTACAGCCGGAGGCATAGTCGAAGTCCAGCACCGGGTCGATAATCACCGCCTGCCCGCCCGAGTGGTCATACACCACGTAACTGAAGGTGTCGCTGTCGTGGTCGAGAAATGCCTTAACCTGTGGCGCCTGATGTTGCGTCATAACCCTGCTCTCCAGAAAGTGATCCCTTTTAAATTAGAGTAATCTAAATTAAAGGTTGTCGCATTAATTCTGAACAAACTCTGGCACAGGTCCGCAGGGTGTTGGCGACTTGTCGGTAAAAAGAGGGCAATTTGAATGGAGCGAAGAAAACGCGGGGCGGTGTACGCCGCCCCGGCGGGGGTTACAGCGCCTGCTTGATATAAAGGTCGAAGCGGTTGTTCTTGGTTTCGATCTGGGCCGAGGGTTTCACCTCGTTGAGAAAGCCCGCGTAGCCGGGCCGCTTTACCACCACCCGCGCCCGGGCCAGTTGCAGCGCCAGTGGCAACAGCGCATCGGCGTCTTCGTCCGGGCCAACCAGAGAGTGAAACACCCGCATCTCTTTCTTGACCAGTGCCGCTTTTTTCTTGTGCGGAAACATCGGGTCCAGATACACCACATCCGGCTGCTGCCTGATGTCGGCCAGGGTCTGGCCAAAGGGCAGCAGTGTCAGCCGCTCACCAATCCAGTCCCCGATTTCCGAATCCTGCGCCGCCCGGCGCAGGCCGTCGGCCAGCAGCGCATGCACCACCGGATGACGCTCGCACAGGGTGACCCTGCAGCCCAGTGACGCCAGTACAAAGGCATCTCGCCCCAGACCGGCGGTGCCGTCTACCACGGTGGGCATGTGCCCGTGCTTAAGACCCACGGCCTTGGCGATGCTCTGGCCCCGGCCGCCGCCAAACTTGCGCCGGTGCGCCGAGGCCCCTTCGGCCAGATCCACATACACACCGCCCAGCTTGGGCTCGTCCAGCTTGCGCAGCTCCAGCCGCCCCTCGGTCAGCACCAGGGCAAAGGGTGCGGCGGCAGCCACGCCCTGCATGGCCAGCGTCAGCCGCTCGGCTTCATGCTGCAGGGCCGGGTCTTCCAGCTCGACACGCAGGGGGATCAGATCATCACTCATCGATAATTACCATTAAAAACGGCTGGCACAGGGCCAGCCGTCGAGTCTCATCAAACCGGGTAAAGGCATGTTCGGCGCCTCTCAGGCCCGGCCATTATGACCGGGCTGACCGCATTGAACAAATGACGCCGTGCCTCAGGCGGTAATGCCCGAGTGCCGCAACAGGGCATCGATTTTCGGCTCCCGGCCACGGAACTGCTTGAACAGCTCCATCGGCTCCTTGGAACCGCCCTGCTCCAGAACGGCATGCAGGAAGTCGCGCCCGGTCTTGGCCGAAAATACCCCTTCTTCCTCAAAGCGGGAGAAGGCATCGCTCGACAGCACTTCGGCCCACTTGTAGCTGTAATAACCCGCCGCGTAGCCGCCGGCAAATATATGGGCGAAGCTGTGCTGAAAGCGGTTGAACGCCGGCGGCGGCAGTACCGATACGGTTTTGCGCACCTCGTTCAGAATCTGCTGTACTCGGTCCGGCTGGCTGCCGTCGGTGGCCATGTGCAGGCGGAAGTCGAACAGGGCGAATTCCAGCTGGCGCAGCATCATCAGCGCCGAATGGAAGTTGCGACCCGCCAGCATGCGCTCCAGCAAATCGGCCGGCAGCGGTTCGCCGGTTTCATGATGGCCGGAAATAAACGCCAGCGCCTCGGGCTGCCAGCACCAGTTTTCCAGGAACTGGCTGGGCAGCTCGACTGCATCCCAGGCCACGCCGTTGATGCCCGCCACGCCGGCCACGTCCACCTTGGTCAGCATGTGATGAATGCCGTGACCAAATTCGTGGAACAGAGTCTCGACTTCGTTGTGGGTAAAGAGTGCGGGAGTATCGCCCACCGGGCCGTTAAAGTTGCAGGTGAGATAGGCCACCGGCCGTTGCAGGCTGCCGTCTTCCCGGTAGCGGCGACCGATGCAGTCGTCCATCCAGGCACCGCCGCGCTTGTTGGCACGGGCGTACAGGTCCAGATAGAAGCTGCCGCGCAGCTCGCCTTCTTCATCATAGATGTCGAAGAAGCGTACATCCGGGTGCCACACTTCCACCCCGAAGCGCTCGACCACCTTGACCCCGAACAGGCGCTTAACGGTCTCGAACAGACCGTGAACCACCTTGTGTTCGGGAAAGTAGGGGCGCAGTTCTTCATCGGAAATGGTGTATTTGTGCTGCTTGAGCTTTTCACCGTAATAGGTGACATCCCAGGCGTTAAGCTGCTCTATGCCATGGTGCTCGCGGGCAAACTCGGTCAGCTCGGCCAGATCGGCCTGCCCCTGGGGGTAGCTGCGCTCGGCCAGCTGGTTGAGGAAGTCCAGCACCTGCTGTTCGTTCTCGGCCATCTTGGTGGTCAGCGACAGCTGGGCGTAGTTTTCATAACCCAGCAGCTCGGCCAGCTCCTGCTTAAGCGCCAGAATTTCTTCAATGGTGGCGGTGTTGTCGAACTCGCCGGCATTGGGGCCCTGATCCGAGGCCCGAGTGCAGTAGGCGCGGTACAGCTCTTCGCGCAGGGCGGCATCGTCGGCGTACATCATCACCGGCAGATAAGACGGAATGTCCAGGGTAAAGACCCAGCCGTCCAGCTCGCGGGCCTCGGCCTGGGCCTTGGCGGCAGCCAGTGCCGATTCGGGCAGGCCGGCCAGTTGGTTTTTGTCGGTAATCTGTTTGATCCAGGCCTGGGTAGCGTCCAGCACCTGATTGGAGAAACCGGACGCCAGATCCGACAGCCGGGTTTGGATGGCGCCAAAGCGTTGCTTTTGCGACGCTTCCAGCGCAATACCGGACAGACGGAAGTCACGCAGGGTGTTATCGACTTCCTTCTGCTGGGCCAGGCTCAGTTTCTTGAAACTGTCGCGCTCTGCCAGGCTTTGATACGCCTCAAACAGCCCCTCGTGCTGGCCCATCCAGGTGTGGTATTCAGACAACAGCGGCAAGCAGGACTCATAGGCCTGACGCAGCTCATCGCTGTTCAGCACGCTGTTGAGGTGGCTGACCGGTGACCAGATGCGGCCGAGGCGATCGTTCACCTCTTCCAGCGGCGCAACCAGGTTGTCCCAGGTGAAGGCCTCATCGCAGGCCAGCACGGTTTCGACCCGCTTCTTGCAGTCCGCAATGGCGTGCTCTAATGCCGGCTTTACCTGTTCCGGTTTGATCTGGCTGAACGGCGGCAGGCCGTCCATGGTCAGTAGCGGGTTGGTCATGTGCTGTACCTCTTATTGTTTTGGCCACCGCCTTGCCCGCAGGCAAGTGTGTGAATACCCCTAACATGGTGATAATGGCGACAATGTTCAAGCTTTTCATGCGCCAAGCGCCCTGTAGAGCATCGGAGTGGCTATTTACTGACCGCCTTATTCACTAAAACTTGGTGTACAATCGCCCGACAGCATTAATTGACCCCCACTTATTACAGGGAGCAGACATATGGCACAGCATTTCGACTATATCGCCATCGGTGGCGGCAGCGGTGGTATCGCCTCCGCCAACCGCGCCGCCATGCACGGCAAAAAAGTAGCCTTGATTGAAGCCAAAGACCTGGGCGGCACCTGCGTCAACGTCGGCTGCGTACCCAAAAAAGTCATGTGGCACGGCGCCCAGATTGCCGATGCGGTCAAGCTTTATGCCGCCGATTACGGCTTTGATGTCGAACTGAAGGGCCACGACTGGTCCAAGCTGGTTGAAAGCCGCCAGGCCTATATTGGCCGTATTCACCAGTCTTACGACCGAGTGCTGGGCAACAACAACATCACCGTCATCAAGGGCTTCGGCCGCTTCAAGGATGCCCACACCCTTGAGGTGAACGGCGAAGAAGTCACCGCCGATCACATTCTTATCGCTACCGGTGGCGAGCCCATCATTCCGCACATTCCCGGTGCCGAATACGGTATCGACTCCAACGGTTTCTTCGAGCTGAACGAACAGCCCAAGCGGGTAGCGGTAGTCGGAGCCGGCTACATAGCGGTAGAGCTGGCCGGAGTAATGAACGCCCTGGGTTCCGAAACCCACCTGCTGGTGCGCAAACACGCCCCGCTGCGCAACTTCGACCCGCTGCTCACCGACACCCTGATGGAAGTAATGGCCACCGAAGGCCCGCACCTGCACACTCATTCCGTGCCCAAGAGCGTGGAAAAACAGAGTGACGGCAGCCTGACCCTGCATCTGGACAACGGCGAGCAGCTCAACGTGGATTGCCTGATCTGGGCCATCGGCCGTCGCCCGCTGACCCAGAGCCTGAATCTGGAAGCCGCCGGTATCTCGGTTGATCAGCATGGCTACATCAAGGTAGACGAATATCAGAACACCACCGCCAACGGCGTGTATGCGGTGGGTGACAACATCGGCTATGTAGAGCTGACCCCGGTGGCGGTAAAGGCCGGTCGCCAGCTGTCGGAACGGTTGTTCAACAACAAGCCCGACGCCAAAATGGACTATGACCTGATCCCCACCGTGGTGTTCAGCCATCCGCCCATCGGCACTCTGGGCATGACCGAGCCTCAGGCCCGGGAACTGCACGGCGACGACCAGGTGAAGGTATACACCTCGTCCTTTACCGCCATGTACACCGCCGTAACCAGCCACCGCCAGCCCTGCAAGATGAAGCTGGTGTGTGTAGGTGACAACGAGAAAGTGGTGGGCATTCACGGCATCGGCTTCGGCATGGACGAGATCCTGCAAGGCTTCGCCGTGGCGGTGAAAATGGGCGCCACCAAGGCCGACTTCGATTCCTGCGTGGCGATACATCCCACCGGGGCTGAAGAATTCGTTACCATGCGGTAAGTATTTGTTAATTAAAAGCCGAGCGATTGCTCGGCTTTTTTGTTTGGTTCAAACCATTAAACCGGTGTCCGCTTTCGGCACTCACATCCATTGATGACTTCCTCGGATTTGAGATCGCTCCCTAATTTATTTAAAGATTAAATTCACAGGTATTACTATTATCATTGCTATTTGTTCCATCTGGGCAAGTAGTATTATCCCAAATCACCTGTAAAAGATCTGCTCCAGTTAAATTGGATCCGAGCAAATTGGCATTGCGAAGATTGACACCTGTCCAGATGGTGTTGGTTAAATTGGTTTCACGCAAGTCAGCGCCAACCATAGTGACGGTTCCATTCGTCGCAGCAAAGTCATTATTTGCAAAGTTAGCACTCCGCATATCAGCAAAGTCCAAACTCACAAACTGCCAGCGAAAACCTCGTCCTTCGTTGCTATAATCCGCACCTATGAACTTACTGAATGAAAGATCAGCTTGACTTACTATGCCTGATCCACCTGTTTGTATATGAGTTGAGTAACTAAAGTCAGCAGCTCTGGCCGAACCATTAAACCTGGTATTTTTAAATTCCGAACCGACAAATATTGCTCCAGTAAGATCCGTTGGAGGAATAGAGCTACATACTCCATCACTCTTATGATCAAAGTGAGTGGCAAACATAATAGCACCAGTGAAATTAGCTCCTCTCAAATCAGAGCAATAGAAAAAAACGGATGTAATATCGGCTCCTGAGAAATCAGTACTTTTAAAATCAGATGCTTCAAACTTTAATATCCCGCTGTTAACAAACAACTTTGTCAAATTGGAACCAGTGAATCTAACATTATGAAATGTGGTAGAATTAGGAAGCCACACCCCAGATGAGAAGTTAGAACCACTTAAATTTTTACTATTCCAGTCCTTAGCCATCCCCTCATATGAACTAGAGCTGGCGCGGCCTGGCGGGTAGACTACCCGCCTTTGAACCAAACTCGATG
>NZ_CANLZU010000018.1 GCF_947495715.1 uncultured Oceanisphaera sp. | reverse complement strand
TACTACCTGTCACAACATCGTTTATACAAGCGGATCTTCGGGATTATTTAAGTAATTAAAATGAGGGGATCTCTAAGATTCCAGTCCTCATTATTCAAATGGAATGTGGTTCCAGCTAGGTTTACGCCAGGCCGGAGTACAACTGGTGGATTTTCTAATGTATCGATACGAATAATATTATCGGCTATATCAGCACCTTGGTTGACCACATTACCTTCCAAACCAGAAACCCGAAAATCAAGGTTTTTCTCCTCTATTACACTTAAACCTGAATCACAGTCCCAATCACTCCCATTATACCTGGGTATTTGGGATAAAGTACAAGTTAAGTCACCTAAGTTTTTTGATGCTTTATCTCCAGTGCTAGTTTTTGCAGAGTATGTGTTGGTTGAAAATAAAATGATCAACATCACACCTAACAGGCTAACACTATTAATTTTTAGTTTTCTCATACTCCAGCACTCCTTGTTAACTCTTAACTACGGATTTTAAATAACACCTAAACCTAAAAGCTAAAAACTCATTTAAACTTTAGACTACTCCCAACCAAGTTTATTTATTATGGAACAAGATTATAAACGTAATAAAAATTAAGCCTTGCTACCATTAAGCATCGTTTAGTTTAAATCGCATTACTGATAAAATCAGAGCCGAAACGCGGTTTTATAACAAACAGGGTGACCGCATCTTATACATACGCACTTGTAGTTTGAGGCATTGTTTTCGGGGACTACAGGCTCTAGGTTACCTCCCCCCCCAGGGCAAACGCATGAAGGTTATAACCTTCTTTATAATCAAATACTTAAAAAATAATGCAGCGCGAAAATATTTTTACAAGGCATTGATTTAAAAAGATATAACAAAACTCATGCGTTAGCCCTGCCTCCCCCCCCCCCCCCCCGAAGCAGGCATCCTAAATGTCATAACCGGGTTGCAAGCGTCGACGATTGAAAGAGATAGCTGAGTCACCCTAATTTTACTCAGTTTACAGTCATGTCATAAGTACATGATGCTTCCTCCTTATCCAAGAAAAAATCAACCCCTCCGCGAGTTGATAAGCTACTTTTCGGATGGCTGTTTAAATTGGAGCAGAATCCATGCCATAAGTCATATCGTGTTGATTTGTATTGTGTAGTTTTATTGGCGGGAAGGGAAAGGAAGCGCAGGTTGTAACTTCTGGTTAACGCCACTTTTCATTGAAAACTTAAATTGTTCATTTTATTGAGTAAATTATTCGTGAGCCAGTTACATAAATGATACAGCAAAAAGGCATACAGCCAGCGGCAAGAGGCTGTAAGCCAGGGCAAGATCACGAACGTTTTATAATCACTTTGGGATTTCTAAAGGGCAATTCTTGCTTTTTGCCCATATCTCCCGACTCAAGCGTTTTTTACCGAAGGCAAGCATTCACCTCCACTGAGGAAAGTTGCGCAATCAGGAGTATCTGACAGTAAGCAGGTTGTAGATACCATCTCTCACAACCGGCCTCAAGTCGTTATTTAGATAGCAACTTGAGGCTGATATTCTTGTTGATGTTTGATGACACCGTAACAAACCTGCACCAGCTTGCGCATCGCGGCGCCCAGTGCCTGCATCTTGTTTTTGCCGTTGCCCAGCAAGCGACGTTTTTGATTCTTGATGTCCGGATTATGAGTGCCCGCCGCCACGGTTGCCATGTACAGCTTCGCCCTGATCCTCGCTGGCCCCGTTTTGCTCAGCTTGGTGTGTCCCCTGAAGTTGCCGGACTCTACCTGTTTCGGGATCAGCCCGAGATAGGCCGCCACTTGCTTGGCATTGCGAAATACTTTGGCTGCGAACAGGCAGGTCATTTCCCGTGAGACCACTGGTCCCACGCCCTTGATGCTGTTGAGCAGTTTGCGGTTCTTACGCAAAGGTGGATGGCGATCGATGTGGTCGTCGATTTCCTGCTCCAGCGCGGCGATTTCCTGTTGAAGTGTCGCCAGCATGTCATGGATGGATCTGAGTACCCGAGGCGAGGTATCGACCTGCTCACAGGCCTCCAGGCGGTTCAGTTCGCGCTGGTGGTCTTTTTCCAATGCATCCAGACGCCGCAACAATCCTTTGAGTTGACGGGCTTCAGGCGATTCTGGCTGCCATAAGGTGAGGCTGCCGGAGTACGTCTGAGCCATGCCATAATGGGCCAGCATGATGGCGTCTGATTTATCGGTTTTATGTACCAAGCCAATGGCGTCGGCGTACTTTTTGGCCTTACCTGGATTGGCGATGAACACCTTAAAGCCCTGCTCATGCAGGAAGTAAACCAGGTTCTCGTGATACACCCCGGTGGCTTCCAGAGTGATGAGGATGTTCTGAGGCTCCGTCTGCGTGTTCTTGAGCAGCCAGGCAGCAAGCTTCTCCAGGCTTTGTTTTTGATGCTTGAAGACTTTGGTCTTTACCTTGTTGTTGGCCACATCGCGCAGCCAGCCGATATCGAGTTTATCCTTGCTGACATCAATACCAATATGCGAGTACATCTCTATTGCTTCCCTTGTACATGCAGCCTCACCTACGTATGTTCAGGGGGCTTGGATACCATTTAGTTTGATTGAGAAGTTGAAACCAGGGCCTCATCTACAAAGCAGCATTGAATGCTCAGCTGCCACCCAGGCTCACTGGTTTCAGTATGATGATCTGGTAGCTAACCATCCATCATTGAGAGATACAAGTTGCCACTAAAAGACCGAGCATTAGCTCGGCCTTTAGTTTTTCGACCTCACCGACAACTCCCTACGGATGAGAGTGGCGACTGGGATAACCTCAGCCGACCATCACATGCCATGGCTAACAAAAGCTCCTGCAATGTTGGCATTCCCGCCATCCCTGGCGGTCAGATGGCATGTGTGAGCTTACAAAGATGTACTTGTAGCGTGTCGGTGGGGGCGGCTCTGCTCGGCTCTGCTGTCTCTTTAATACACGGAGTTCAAGGCTTAGTGCTGGTGAGCACCTTCACCGTCGGCACACTTCCGGCGCCCTCCCATAACCTATACTTCAACCGATGTTCCGTATTTGTCGAGGAGGACTTGTTATGCCTGCCCAACGATTGCAGCAGTACCTGGATCAAGAGGGGGTCAAATACCGGGTCATTACCCACTCGCCGGCCTTTACCGCTCAGGATGTGGCCGAGGCCGCCCATGTGCCGGGCAGGGTGATGGCCAAGGTGGTGATGATGACGCTGGATGGTCAGATGGCCATGATAGTGGTGCCCGCCCCCAAGAGAGTCCATACCGACAGCCTGGCCCGATCCCTGTCGGCACAGGAAGTCGCCTTTCTGCATGAAAACGACTTTCGCGAGAAGTTTCCCGACTGCGAAGTCGGTGCCCTGCCCCCCTTCGGCAACCTGTACTCCATTCCGGTATATATAGACACCGAGCTCGCACGCCAGGCAGAAATCGTCTTCAGTGCCGGCAGTTACCGCGAGCTGTTCAGCCTGCCCATGAAAGACTATCTGAGGCTGGTTAAACCCAAACAGTTTACCGGCTAACCCAGGCGTGTACCGCCTCAATAAAAAGGCCGAGCAACAGCTCGGCCTTTTTATTGAGTCTTTTTCTTACGGCTTAAAGCTGGTTTTATACCAATTTGAATAAACATCTGATCATTTTAACCCCGGGATCAAAGGCAACACAGTCGCCTCCCACGACACGCCATAGGTAAATGACACTCACCGTTGCAGCCTACTGCGAACATTCACTGGATGTTCGGTCAGGCTGCAACCGTTCGTCACGGCGAGACAAGCTCGCCCCCTGAGGGCTCGGAAATGCTGTCTGACCGCCATGGAGGGCGGGAATGCTGGAATGGCAGGAGCATTTTCCAGCCATGGCATTTCACGGTCGTGGTAGTCGATCTCTGTTGCCTCTTCTCGAGCATCGAGTTGTCTGTAGACGGCGCTAACAGGCAACGCCGGTGCATCAAGGAGAGCAAAGGGATCTGCTCAGCCGACCATCCGCGCCACGGATGGCGCGGCTGAGCCTCCAGGGAGGGATTCACGGCGAGTCGGCGGAGCGGGCCCTTTGCTCGACTTTTATACAAAAATGAAATAGATCATTTGTTTAGTGGGATTGGTTTTAGTGGTGGTGACCACCTTCACCGTGGGCGTGGCCGTGCTCCAGCTCTTCTTCGGTGGCGGCACGTACGCTGACCACTTCCAGATCAAAATTCAGCGTCAAACCGGCCAAGGGGTGGTTCATGTCCACGTCGGCCATAAACTTGCCGACCTTGGCTACCGTTACCTGGCGCTCGCCCTGCTCGGTGTGCACTGTGGCCATCATGCCCGCTTTCCACTTCTTGGCACCGTGCAGATGCTTGACCGGTACGCGCTGAATCATGTCGTCTTTGCGCTCGCCGTAACCTTCTTCCGGGGTCAGGGTAACGCTGAAGCTTTCGCCTTCTTCTTTACCGGTCAGCGCATTTTCCAGGCCTTCCATCATGCCGTTATGGCCATGCAGGTAGGCCAGCGGCGTGTTGCCGACGTTGGTGTCCAGCACCTGGCCGTCTTCACTTTTCAGGGTGTAGTTGAACTGTACTACGGTGTTGTCTGCAACTTGCATCGGTTATCCCGCCTGTGTTGAAAAAACAGTATCAAAAAATAAGTGGCGCGCATGATAGCAGATACCGGCCCAACACATTCAAGCACTGCCTTTTTTTGCTGCATTTCGCAGCGCTTAAGTCTGGCTTAAGATTGCCCCGTTAAGCTTTCTCATAACGTCCAGAGGAGGCCGTTATGAGTATCGAAATTCGCCCACCCTATACCATGCAGATCGCCACCACGCCCGATCAGGTTACTGCCCTGCAAGCGTTTATCGGCGACGCTTATCTGCGCGAATTCCGCGCCCGCATTCCACATTTTCTGCCGTTGCTGATTGGCCTGTACCGGGCCGACGATACCCTGGTGGCCGCCTGTGGCCTGCAACTGGCCGCCACCGGCCCCCTGTATCTGGAACAGTACCTTGACCTGCCGGCAGAGCAACAGCTGGCCGCCATGCAGGATGAAGCCCCCCGTCGAGATAGCATCGCCGAAATCGGCAACCTGGCCACCAGCGCCCCCGGCAATGGCCGGCTGATGTTCGCCGCCATGTGCCAGCTGCTGTATCAGCAACACATGGAGTGGGTGATGTTTACCGGCACCCGCAAGTTGCGCAACAGCCTGCGCCGCCTGCAACTGAACCCGATCACCCTGGCGGCGGCCTCGCCGGCACGGGTGGGTGATCATGCCGACCACTGGGGCGACTATTACCAGCATCAGCCCATGGTCATGGCCGGCCGGCTGGCCGGCCGGCTGGCCGAAGGGCGCAATATTCTGTCGGCCAACAGCCTGCTGCTGCCGCTGCTCGCGCCCACGCCTTCACTGCACGGCGCCGCCGATGCAAGGGCCTGGCAATGAATTCGCTGTTTCAACGGCTGGCCGAGCTGGCACAAACGCATCCGCACACCCTGGCCCTGAGCGAACCCGATCGTCAACTGCATTACGGCGATCTCTGGCCCGCGCTGCAGCAACAGGCACAACACTTGTCGCAGGCCGGAGTACAACGGCTGGCACTGCAACTGGATAACGGCATCGACTGGGCCTTGCTCGACCTGTCCTGCGCCCTGGCCGGCATAGTGGTGATTCCGGTGCCCGGCTTCTTCAGCGCCGAGCAGCGCCGCTGGCTGCTGGAAAGCAGCGGGGCCGATACCCTGGTCGGCCCCGCCGTCGAGGGCTGGCAACTAAGCACCCTGCTGCCCGGCCTGCCCTGCTGGCAACACCAGCCGGCCGTGGTGCCGCAGCTGCCCGCCGGCACCGCCAAAATCACCTATACCTCGGGCACCACCGGTCAGCCCAAGGGCGTTTGCCTGAGCCTTGAGCAACAGGTCACTACCGCTCAGGCGCTGGCGCAGAGTGTGGCTTCCAGCCGGGTTGAACGGCACATGACACTGCTGCCGCTGGCTACCCTGCTGGAGAATCTGGCCGGTTTGTATGTGCCGCTGTTACTGGGCGCCAACGCCTGTCTGCCCGGCCTGGCCGAAGTAGGGTTCACCGGCTCCAGTCAGCTGGACCCGGCCCGGCTGGCCGCCGCGCTGGCACGCTGGCAGCCCCACAGCCTGGTGCTGGTGCCCGAGCTGCTGCGATTGCTGCTGGCGATCTGTCATCACCAGCCCGAGCTGGCCCACTCGCTGCGGCTGGTGGCGGTGGGCGGCGGCAAGGTGGCCCCCGCATTGCTGCAACAGGCATCGGCCATGGGTATTCCGGCGCACGAAGGTTACGGCCTGTCGGAATGCGGCTCTGTGGTGGCGCTTAACACTCCCGCCGCCAACCGGCCGGGTACCGTGGGTCGCCCGCTGCCTCATCTCAAGGTGCGCATCGCCGACGACGGTGAAATCTGCGTCAGCGGTGCCACCATGCTCGGCTATCTTGGCGGCGCGGCGACCGCCAGCAACCTCACCGCGGAGATCGCCACCGGTGATCTCGGCCGGCTCGACGCCGACGGCTTTCTGCACATCACAGGGCGCAAGAAAAACGTGCAGATCACCGCCTTTGGCCGCAATTTTTCGCCGGAATGGGTCGAGTCAGAAGCCCAGGGCTGCTCTGCCATCGCCCGGCTGGTGATGATGGGTGACGCCCTGCCCGCCAACGTGGCGCTGGTGCAGCCGGTACCCGGGCAGGAAGCGGCGCTGACCGAACAAATTGCCGAACTCAATAACCGCCTGCCCGATTACGCCCGCATTCATCACTGGCTGGTGCCGGAGCCGTCATTGGCCGCCACCGGCCTGCTTACCGCCAATGGTCGCCCCCGACGCGAGCTGATCCGCCAGGCCTTTGCCACTCAAATTCAACACCTCACGGGAGTATCCGCATGAGCTTTTACCTACAGCTGCAGCACAGCACCGCCACCGAACGGGAATACCTGCTCAGCGCCCCCATCATTGCCGCCTGCCAGCGCGGCGACATTGCCCTCAACAGCTACGTCGCCTTTCTTACCCAGGCCTACCATCATGTTCGTCATACGGTGCCGCTGCTAATGGCCTGTGGTGCCCGCCTGCCCGCCAGCCACGAATGGGTGCGCGAGGCGCTGGTGGAATACATAGCAGAGGAAGTTGGCCATCAGGAATGGATACTCAACGACATTAACGCCTGTGGTGCCGATGCCGAGGCGGTGCGCCACGGCCGGCCCGGCGCCGATATCGAGTTGATGGTGGCCTTTCTCTACCACCAGATCGATCGCGGCAACCCCATGGCGCTGTTCGGCATGGTGCAGGTGCTGGAAGGCACCAGCGTGGCCATAGCGCTGACCGTGGCCGAACAACTGCAACGGGGGCTGCACTTGCCGGAACAGGCCATGAGCTACCTCAGCTCGCACGGCGCCCTGGATCAGGAACACCTGCGCTTCTTCGAAAGTTTGATGAACAAGGTCAGCGAGCCGGCCGATCAGGCGGCCATCATTCATGCCGCCCGCATCGTATACCGCCTGTATGGCGACATGCTGCGCGCGCTGGAGGTCGGTGATGGATCTGCGTGATAAAACCGTACTACTGACCGGTGCCAGTGGGGGCATTGGCGCGGCGCTGGCACAAGAGCTGGCCGCCGCCGGTGCCCGGCTGTTGCTGCAGGGCCGGGATCGCACTCGTCTCGACCGGCTGCTGACCAGCCTGCCCGATCCGGGCCGGCACCGCATAGTGGCCGCCGACCTGCTGCGGGTAGATCACAGGCCTGCCCTGCTGCAGGCGGTGCAGAAGGCCGGTGGTCTGGATGTGTTGATCAACAACGCCGGCACCAGTCATTTTGCCTGGCTGGAAGATCAGGGCCAGCAGCAGATAAGCGACCAGCTGGCGCTGAACCTGACCGCGCCCATTCTGCTGACCCGCGAGCTACTGCCCTGGCTGCGACGCCCGGGCCTGGTGATGAACATCGGCTCGGCCTTTGGCGGTATCGGTTATCCCGGTTACAGCGTGTACTGCGCCGGCAAATTCGGCCTGCGCGGCTTTAGCGAGGCGCTGGGCCGGGAGCTGGCCGACAGCCGCATCAAGGTGCTCTACTTTGCCCCTCGCGCGACCCGCACCACCCTCAATTCAAACCGGGTATACGACATGAATCAGGCCCTGAGTAACCACACCGACAGCCCCGAGCGGGTGGCGGCCCAGGCGATGATGGCACTGCAAAAAGAACAGCGGCAACGCTGGCTGGGCTGGCCCGAATGGCTGCTGGTGCGGGTGAACGCCCTGTTCCCCGGCCTGCTGGACCGGGGTCTGGCCAAACAAACCGCCGTGATTGCCCGCTACGCCGAACACCACTGTGACAAGGAAGCAAAATCATGAAAAAAGTCATTTTATTCAGTCTGCTGCTGGCTACCCCTCTGGCGCAGGCCGCCGACCGGCTCGAGCCCATTCAGCAACAGTGGGCACACTGTCAGTATCAGCTGGTGGACGATCGGCGCGAAGACTGTCTGGCCGCGCTCAGCATCAAGGCGGATCTGGCCAGCTCCGCCAACCCCCAGCGCACCGATCTGCTGATTTGGTCGGCCATCGTCAAAAGCACCTGGGCCGGCGCCAGGGGCGGGCTGGGCGCACTCAAGCTGGTGAAGGATGCCAAAAGCCGGCTGGAGCGGGCACTGCAGCAGGATGACAAGGCGCTGGACGGCTCGGCCTATACCAGCCTGGGCTCGCTCTATTATCAGGTACCGGGCTGGCCGGTCGGCTTTGGTGACGACGATCAGGCCGAACAGTTGCTGCGCAAGGCGCTGGTGGTGAACCCCGATGGCATAGACCCCAACTTTTTCTACGGCGATTTTCTGTTGCAGCAGGGCAAGGCCGGCGAGGCGAAGACGTACCTGAACAAGGCGCTGCAAGCCGCTCCGCGCCCCGGTCGGGAACTGGCCGATATGGGTCGACGCAAAGAGATTGAACAGCGCCTTGAGAGCCTATAACGTAGCTGGCCGGGTTGATACTCAAACCACATCACCGGTCGACAGGGAGTCTTGATGCGCGTACTGCTGGTAGAAGATGATTTGATGCTGGGCGATGGCCTGGTCGATGCCCTGCGCGGCAGCGGCTATACCGTCGACTGGCTGACCCGTGGCCTGCCGACGCTGGACGCGCTCAAGAACGAGGAGTTTGCCGCCCTGATCCTGGATCTCAACCTGCCCGATATCGACGGCCAGCAGTTGCTGCTGCGCCTGCGCAAGGCCGGGAACCGGGTGCCGGTGCTGATCCTCACCGCCCGCGACGACCTTAACGACCGGGTACGCGGGCTGGACGGCGGCGCCGATGATTATCTGGTCAAACCCTTCGCCCTGCAGGAACTCAATGCCCGGCTGCGCGCCCTGGTGCGCCGCAGCCAGGGGCAGGCTCAAGCGCGGGTGCAGCACGGTGACATAGAGCTGTGCCCCGACTCTCACCAGGCGAGCTACCGGGGCGAGCCGGTCAAGCTCACCCCCCATGAATACAAGCTGTTGCAGGAGCTGGTGTTCAATGCCGGCCGGGTGTTCAGCAAGGAACAGCTGGAACAGCGGCTGTACGGCTGGGAGCAAACCGCCGGCGGCAATGCGGTAGAGGTGCATATTCACCATCTGCGCAGAAAATTCTATCCGGATTTGATCCGCAATATTCGCGGCGTCGGCTATATCGTCGAACGGCTGGCAACCTGATGCGCTCCATTCGTCGTTTTCTGCTCGCCGGGGTGCTGCTGGTGGTGAGCGTCAGCCTGGGGCTGGCGTCATTGGTTGGCTATCTGGATGCCAGTCACGAGCTGGAAGAGCTGTTCGATGCCCGCCTGGCCCAGTCGGCCCGCATTACCGACCGCCTGCTGAGTGATTATCTGCTGCATGCCGAAACGCTGCCGCCGGCCGGCACCGTTTATGAAGACTGGCACGACGGTCAGACACCCGCCACTCCCGCAGAAGAGCAGGACGAGGAAGCCACCGCCCTCGGCCATGAATACGAAGGCAAGCTGTACTTTCAGTTGCTGGATGCCGGCGGGCATCTGCTGCTGCGCTCGCCGTCGGCACCAAACAACCCCATTACCCGCCCCGCCCCCGGCTTTGCCACCATTGCCTATGGCGACCATCACTGGCGTATCTTTACCCTGCACGACCTGGATACCGACCGCTGGCTGATTGTGGCCGAACGGGACGATGTGCGCGGCGAGCTGGCCAGCAAGCTGGCGCTGCGCGCCATCTTGCCGCCGCTGCTCACCCTGCCGCTGTTGCTGTGGCTGCTGTGGCTGCTGGTGGCGCGCGGCCTGCGCCCGCTGCAACAGCTGACCCGCGCCATCGGCCAGCGCCACCCGGCCAACCTGAGCCCGTTGACCACCGCCGACAAGGTAGTGGAGCTGACCCCGCTGACCGGCGAGCTGAACCGGCTGATGCTGGCCCTGGCCGACACCCTGGCGCGGGAAAAGCAGTTTACCAGCGAGGCGGCCCACGAGCTGAAAACCCCGCTGGCGGTGCTGCGCATTCATATCGAAAATGCCCTGGCCGCCGACTCGCCGCAACTGCAGCAAGGCTCACTGCACAAGGCGCTGAAAGCACTGGCCCGCAGCGACCGCCTGATACAGCAGTTGCTGACCCAGGCCCGGCTCGACAACCAGCAGGCCGCCGAACAAACGCCGCTGGCCCTGCAGCACCTGTTACGCGATACCCTGGCCGAGCTGGCCCCGCTGGCGCTGGAAAAACAGCAGCAACTCGGTCTGTCGGCCGACATCGAGGCGCCCTTTCACGGCCAGCCGGTGCTGCTGGGTTTGCTGTTCGGCAACCTGATCGACAACGCCATTCGCTACACCCCGAACGGGGGCGTGATTGAAGTGAGCCTGGAACGGCTGCCGGAGCAATATCTGGTAACCATTAGCGATAACGGGCCCGGTCTCGACGAGCAGCAGTTGCCGCGGGTGTGGGAGCGTTTTTTTCGCGGCAACCCGCAACAGGGTGACGGTGCCGGGCTGGGGCTGGCCATAGTGCGGCGGGCGGCGGCATTGCACCGGGCCAAAATCGAGCTGGATCGGGCGCCCGCCGGTGGCTTGCGGGCCCGGGTGTATCTGCCGGCGCCGCCATCAAATTGAGCGCTGTGGGCGATTCGGATACACTGCCAGTCAAACCTATCCGCCGAGAAGCAGTGTCGCATGTCAAAATCGCAGGACAGTATCCGCATCATCAAGAAGTACCCCAACCGCCGCCTGTATGACAGCCACACCAGCAGCCACGTCACCCTGGTCGATATTCGTCGACTGGTACAGGAAGAAGAACCCTTTCAGGTAGTGGACGCCAAAAGTGGCGACGACATTACCCGCAGCATTCTGCTGCAGATCATTCAGGAAGCGGAAAGCGACGGCGACCCGATATTTTCCAGCGACATGCTGAAGAACATCATCCGTTTCTACGGCCCTTTTCAGGGGGTGCTGGGCAGCTATCTGGAAGAAAGCATTCAGTCGGTGATCGACATTCAGACCCAGACCGGCGCCCAGTCTTCCCAGGCCTGGACCCAGTTCATGCACAGCCAGGCGCCGATGATGCAGGACATGATGCGCCAGTATGTGGAGCAGTCACGCAACCTCTACCTCAACACCCAGAACATGTTCGGCCTTTTCGGCGGCTTCAACCAGCCCGATAACAAAAGCGACAACACGAACGACGATACCGGGAACGCGGATAATAAAGACGAAAAAAAAGACGATAAGGAGTAATCCTTATCGTCTGAACGAACTAACCGCTGTTATTTGTCGTTATTGTTAATCAGTTAGCCTTGGCTGAACCACGTGCGGTTTTTGCATTGCTGTTAGCGTTGCTGGCGTGCTGCGCAGCAGCATTGGTGGCGGCACTGATGCCTTTTTCGGCGTTTTCAGCAACCTGACGAACCGCTTTCTCCGATTGCTCGGCAGCCTGCTTGACGGCCTTGTCGGCGATGTCGCTGGCATTCTTGGCCGCTTTTTGGGCCTGATCATAGGCTTCGTTGGCACTGGTTACCGCGGTCTTCAGCGCGGTAACGGCAGATTCGGTACCGGCGGGAGCATGGCCTGCCAGCTGATCAATCGCCTGATTCAGCTGCTCGCTACCGGCGGCAATTTGCTGCTCGGTAAACTCGCCTACTTTCTGCTGGGTATCGGTCAGCACGGCCAGCACTTCACGGTTGAAAGACAGTTGACGATCCAGCACGGCGGTCGGGCTGAAGAAGGCGCTTTGCAGCTCGCACAAATCCTTGATGTCACGCACGGCCAGCAGCTTGCCGGCATAGTCAAACTGAGCGGCACCCAGCTCGGTCAGTGAATCCTGCTGCAGCTTGCCCAGCTTGGTGGCGCTGGCGAACAGGTTGTTGGTCAGACCCTGTACCAGGTTCAGGTTGGTTTGCTGGATGTTTTGCAGTTTATCAAAATCGAACAATGACATTTTTTATCTCCTGAAGAATGGAATGGCTCTAGGCCCGGTACGCCAGCAAGAAAAACATCATCACTCCACTTTCTTGGCTTCGGCGCACACCACTAATACTGCACTGCACAAAAGCCGTTTACAAGATCTTTTTTGTGCGCCGCACAATTCAAATTCGTACTCGGTCAAGTCCAGTGCCTGCAGCAAAGCATCGCAGTGACAGATGACCGCAGCATGACAGTAGTTCGGCTATCGCCCTACTCCCACGGCTCTCCTCTTCCCGTCATGTTGCGGCCCAGCCTCAGGTCAACATCAACTACCGGCGCCTGACCCGCACAAGCAGCCAAAAGCGAACTAGACTAAGAAGGCTCGCACTCAACGTATCTTGCGGCATTGCACAAGATTTACGGGGCGTCATTTATATAAAAAACGGGTTAATTGTTCACACAATTGTAATCAAACCTGTACCAAATGTTTGTTTGGTAATATTATTGTTACCATCCGTGCGCCGGTGGTAGCTTCGCTCCCGGCTTCTGCGCTCACCCAGCCACACCCGGAACATCCGTTCCCACGTCGGTAGTGCAGCAATAAACTCCTTTAAAAACAAAAAATAACGACAAAATAGTCAGGTGCGATAACAGGCTGATTCGTTTTAACAATTTCCGTATTGTAAAAATGATTTCCAAAAACATGTTGATCGTCACAGTTTTTTTTGTATCATCAAGCTAAGGGTTACGTGGTTGTTAATCGCCCCACCAAGCGAAACTGCGTGCCGAATATCAGGACAACCAACAACGGTGCCGAGAGCACCTCAGATGAATGGATACCGATTATGGCTAAAATGAAAGCAATCGAGGCAGTCGCCAAAATCCTTGAGCTGGAAGGTGTAACTAAAGCCTTTGGCGTTCCCGGCGCCGCGATCAACCCCTTCTACGCAGCACTGCGTGGCCTGGGTACCATCGAGCACGTACTGGCCCGCCACGTTGAAGGCGCGTCTCACATGGCCGAAGGCTATACCCGTGCCAACCCGGGTAACATCGGTCTGTGTATCGGTACTTCCGGCCCTGCCGGTACCGACATGATCACCGGTCTGTACTCGGCCATGGCTGATTCCATTCCCATTCTGTGCATCACCGGCCAGGCGCCGCGTGCTCGCATGCACAAAGAAGACTTCCAGGCCGTAGACATCGAGTCTATCGCCAAGCCGGTCACCAAGTGGGCCATCACCGTACTGGAGCCGGCTCAGCTGATCGGTACTTTCCAGCAGGCGTTCCACATCATGCGCTCCGGTCGTCCGGGTCCCGTGCTGATCGACATGCCGTTCGACGTGCAGATGGCCGAAATCGAATTCGATGCCGAAGCCTACCAGTCGATGACTGCTTACAAGCCGGCTGCAAACCGCATTCAGATCGAAAAAGCGCTGACCATGCTGAACGAAGCAGACAAGCCGCTGCTGGTTTCCGGTGGTGGTGTTATCAACGCCAACGCCGATGCCATGCTGACCGAGTTTGCCGAACTGGTTAACGTGCCGGTAATCCCGACTCTGATGGGCTGGGGCACCATTCCCGACGATCACGAGCTGATGGCCGGTATGTGTGGTCTGCAGACTTCACACCGCTACGGTAACGCCAACATGCTGGCATCCGATTTCGTACTGGGTCTGGGTAACCGTTTCGCCAACCGCCACACCGGTTCTGTCGATGTTTACACCAAGGGCCGCAAGTTCGTCCACGTAGACATCGAGCCGACTCAGATTGGTCGCGTATTCTGCCCGGATCTGGGTATCGTATCCGACGCCGGCGCCGCTCTGGAGCTGTTCATCGAAGTAGCCAAAGAGTGGAAAGCGGCTGGCAAGCTGAAAGATCGCTCTGCCTGGGTTGCCGAGTGTCAGGAACGCAAGCGCACCATGCAGCGTAAGACCAACTTCGACAACGTGCCGGTTAAACCACAGCGCGTATACCAGGAAATGAACAAGGTCTTTGGCCGCGATACTACCTATGTATCCACCATCGGTTTGTCTCAAATCGCTGCTGCCCAGTTCCTGCACGTGTATAGCGCACGTAACTGGATCAACTGTGGTCAGGCCGGCCCTCTGGGTTGGACTATTCCTGCCGCTCTGGGTGTGTGCGCTGCAGACAAGTCTCGCAACGTAGTAGCCATTTCCGGTGACTACGACTTCCAGTTCATGATCGAAGAACTGGCCGTTGGCGCCCAATTCAAACTGCCGTACATCCACGTACTGGTAAACAACTCCTACTTAGGGTTGATCCGTCAGGCACAGCGCGGCTTCGACATGGACTTCTGTGTTCAGCTGTCGTTCGAAAACATCAACTCTCCCGAGCTGGGCGAGTACGGCGTTGACCACGTGAAAGTGGTTGAAGGCCTGGGCTGTAAAGCCATCCGCGTATTCAAGCCGGAAGAAATCGCTCCTGCCCTGGAACAAGCCAAGAAGCTGATGGCCGAGTTCTCTGTACCGGTAGTGGTTGAAGTTATCCTCGAGCGCGTTACCAACGTCTCTATGGGCGTTGAAATCGACGCCGTCAACGAGTTTGAAGCACTGGCAGAAAAAGGCCTTGACGCCCCGACTGCTATCTCTCTGCTCGACTGATAGTGACATGAAGCCCGGTCGCGCGACCGGGCTTGTTCTTGCCCCCAACTGAACAAAGGACATCGCAATGCCGAAATTAGCTGCCAACCTGTCGATGCTGTTTACCGAAGTCGACTTTCTGGATCGTTTCGACGCCGCCGCCAAAGCCGGCTTCCAGGGTGTTGAATACCTGTTTCCCTATGACTTCTCTGCCGAAGAGATCAAGGCCAAACTGGACGCCAACAGCCTGACTCAGGTGCTGTTCAACCTGCCTGCCGGTGACTGGAACGGTGGTGAGCGCGGTATCGCCTGTCACCCGGATCGGGTAGAAGAATTCCAGGCTGGCGTAGACAAGGCCATTGCATACGCCAAGGTACTGGGCAACACCCAGATTAACTGCCTGGCCGGTATTCAGCCTGCCGGTGTGTCTTACGAAGAAGCGGAAGCGACCTTCGTGGCCAACCTGAAGTTTGCTGCCGACAAGCTGGAAGCCGCGGGCATCAAGCTGATTGCCGAAGCGATCAACACCCGTGACATTCCCGGTTTCTTCCTGAACAACACGCAGCAGGCGCTGGATATCATCGAGAAAGTGGGTTCCGACAACCTGGCTTTCCAGTATGACATCTACCACATGCAGATCATGGAAGGGGACATCATCCCGACCATCGAGAAGAACCTGGGCATCATCAACCACATTCAGCTGGCTGATAACCCGGGCCGTCACGAGCCGGGCACCGGTGAACTGAACTACCACAACATCTTCGCATTCCTGGACAAAGCGGGTTACCAGGGTTGGGTAGGCGCCGAGTACAAGCCGGCCACTACCACCGAAGAAGGTCTGGGCTGGCTGAAGACCCACGGCGTAGTCTGAGTCTCGAACATCTGATTTCTCCTGGCGTCGGTAGTGCCGGCGCCGCAAGACAAGAGGAAAAGAACATGAAAATTGGTTTTATCGGTACCGGTATCATGGGCAAGCCCATGGCTCAGAACCTGCAAAAAGCGGGTCACACCCTGTATTTCTCCGAGCATTACAACAAGGCTCCGGCCGATCTGCTGGGTGAAAACGGCATTGCGCTGGCCACTCCGTCAGCCGTTGCTCAGGAAGCAGAAGTCATCATCACCATGGTGCCTAACACGCCTCAGGTTGAAGATGTACTGTTCGGTGCCAACGGCGTTGCCGAAAGCCTGACCGCCGGCAAGATCGTGATCGACATGTCTTCCATCTCTCCGATCGCCACCAAAGAAATCGCCAAGCGCGTTAACGAAACCGGCGCCGACTACCTGGACGCTCCGGTATCCGGTGGTGAAGTAGGTGCCATCAACGCCGCGCTGACCATCATGGTTGGTGGCGAGCAGTCCGTGTTCGACAAGGTCAAGCCGCTGTTCGACGCCATGGGCAAGAACATCACCCTGGTCGGTGGTAACGGCGACGGTCAAACCACCAAGGTGGCCAACCAGATCATCGTAGCGCTGAACATCGAAGCCGTTGCCGAAGCGCTGGTATTCGCTTCCAAGGCCGGTGCCGATCCTGCCAAGGTGCGTGAAGCACTGATGGGCGGTTTCGCTTCTTCCAAGATCCTGGAAGTACACGGCGAGCGTATGGTCAAGGGTACCTTTGACCCGGGCTTCCGTATTGCCCTGCACCAGAAAGATTTAAACCTGGCTCTGACCGGTGCTCGCGAACTGGGTGTTTCTCTGCCCAACACCGCCGGCGCTCAGGAACTGTTCAATACCTGTAACGCTCTGGGCGGTGCTGGTTGGGATCACTCCGGCATGGTTAAAGCGCTGGAGCACCTGGCCAACCACAACATCCGGGGCGAATAAGCCTGTTACCGATTCGCGACCTTTAGGCTTCGGTCGCGAATCGGTCTGAATCGGGGCAGGCATCGGCAAGCGCAGACTTTCACTCAGGGGGCTTTGTGTTAGTTCTTGATTGCCGATTGTGCTGCCCCACCTCTTTTATCAGCGTAAAATAACGACAGCCGTTTTTTCAGGAGTATTGCAATGGATATCCACCCCAAGGAGTTGTTACAGCAGTTATTCGACAGCGCCGTTGCGGCCGCCCTGCCCAAGGGTAACCTGGCCGAATACCTGCCCAAGGATACTCGTCAAAAAGCCGTTGTCATCGGTGCCGGCAAGGCTGCCGCCTCCATGGCCGCCGAACTGGATGCCATCTGGGAAGGTGAACTGTCCGGTATGGTGGTCACCCGCTACGACCACGGTGCGCCGTGCGAGCGTATCGAAATCATCGAAGCCGCTCACCCGGTACCGGATGATGCCGGTGAGCGCGTGGGTCGTCGCATGCTGGAGCTGGTTTCCGCTCTCGGCGAAGACGATCTGGTGATCTGCCTGCTGTCCGGCGGCGGTTCTTCGTTGCTGAGTCTGCCGGCACCGGGTCTGACCCTGTCCGACAAGCAGTCCATCAACAAGGCGCTGCTCAAGTCCGGTGCCGCCATCGATGAAATGAACTGCGTGCGCAAGCACCTGTCCGGCATCAAGGGTGGCCGCCTGGCCGCCGCCACCTACCCGGCCCGCCTGATTGCCCTCGGCATCTCCGACGTGCCCGGCGACGAGCCGACCGTGATTGCCTCCGGCCCCACCGTGGCGGATCCGACCACTTCGGCCCAGGCTCAGGCCATTCTCGACAGCTACGGCATCGACGTGGGCGAGCATGTGCGCAGCTGGTTGCAGAACCCGGAGTCCGAAACCGTCAAGCCCGGCGACGTACGCCTGAGCAAGGCCGAGTTCCACATGATTGCCACCCCGCAGGATGCACTGGACGCCGCGGCCGCCAAGGCCCGCGAGCTGAACATCACGCCGCTGGTACTGGGTGACTGCATCGAAGGTGAGTCACGCGAGGTGGCCAAGGTACATGCCGCCATCGCCAAGCAGATTCAGAAGTGTGGCCAGCCGATTCCGGCGCCCTGCGTGATTTTGTCCGGCGGTGAAACCACGGTCACCATCAAGGGTAACGGCCGCGGCGGACGCAACAGCGAATTCACCCTGAGCCTGTTCAACGAACTGAAAGGTCGGGCCGGCATTTACGCCCTGGCGGCCGACACCGACGGCATCGACGGTGTGGAAGACAACGCCGGCGCCATGATCACGCCCGAGCTGTTCGCCCGGGCGGAAGCGGCCGGACTGAAAGCCGAAGAGTACCTGGCCAACAACGACAGCTACGCCTTCTTCTCTCAGCTCGATGCGCTGGTAGAAACCGGCCCGACCCGCACCAACGTCAACGACTTCCGCGCCATTCTGGTGTTGCCGAAGTAAGACGACAGCACCGAGCAAGACATTTCATATTCGAGGCCAGCCACCGTGCTGGCCTCGCTTTTTGAATCGGGCTGGTTCACACTCGACAAACGTTGCCGATACAAAACACACTTTTTGCTCGAAGCCTCCCCCCCTTTCTACTATAATCACGCGCTTTAAATTTCCCGAGCTGCGGCCGGGCGGTTAAACCGAGCAAGAGGGTATGACTCAGGTGATCAAGACGCCGTACTATCTCATCGACAAAAGCAAGCTGCTGCGCAACATGGAGAAGATCGCCTATGTGCGCGAACACTCCGGCGCCAAGGCGCTGCTGGCTCTAAAATGTTTTGCCACCTGGTCGGTCTTCGATCTGATGAGCCAATACATGGACGGCACCACCTCGTCCTCCCTCAACGAAGTCAAACTCGGCAAACTCAAGTTTGGCGGTGAAACCCACGCCTACAGCGTGGCCTACGCCGATGATGAAATTGAGGAAGTACTGGCTCACTCCGACAAGGTTATTTTCAACTCTGTCGGTCAGCTCGAGCGCTTCAGCGACGCCTCCGCCCGCCATGTGCGCGGCCTGCGCCTCAACCCCGGCGTATCCAGCTCGGAGTTTCTGATTGCCGACCCCTCCCGTCCCTTCAGCCGTCTGGGCGAATGGGATGCGGACAAAGTCGCCACCGTCATCGACCGAATCTCCGGCTTCATGATTCACAACAACTGCGAGAACAGCGACTTTGCCCTGTTCGACCAAATGCTGTGCGAAATCGAAGACAAGTTCGGCAGCCTGCTGGAACAACCGCAAATCAACTGGGTCAGCCTGGGCGGCGGTATTCACTTTACTGGTGACGACTATCCGCTGGACCAGTTCTGCGCCCGACTCAAGGCGTTTGCCGAGCGTTACGGGGTACAGGTTTTCCTGGAGCCCGGCGAAGCCTCCATCACCATGAGTACCTCGCTCGAGGTGACGGTGCTCGACACCCTCTATAACGGCAAGCAACTGGCCATAGTGGACAGCTCCATCGAAGCCCACATGCTCGACCTGCTGATCTATCGCGAGTCGGCCAAAATGGCGCCCAACGAGGGTGAGCTAGAATACATGGTGTGCGGCAAGTCCTGCCTGGCCGGCGATATTTTCGGCGAATTCAAATTCGAGCGCGAGCTCAAGGTCGGTGACCGTCTGTCCTTTATCGACGCCGCCGGCTATACCATGGTCAAGAAAAACTGGTTCAATGGCGTCAAGATGCCCGCCATTGCCGTTCGTGAACTCGATGGTACCGTGACCACGGTCAAGGAGTTTACGTTCGACGACTTTGTGAACAGCCTCTCCTGAGGCATGGAGTAACCCCAACTAAGCCTTTCCAAGGAGGCTCCAGAGGAAGAAAATGAAGAAAAACGTTCTGATTATTGGTGCCGGTGGTGTATCCCAGGTTGTTGCCCACAAATGTGCGCAGCATAACGATGTTCTGGGTAACATCCATATCGCCTCGCGTACTGTCGAGAAATGTCAGCAAATCGTCGACAGCGTGCGGGAAAAGGGCAGCCTCAAGGTTGCCGGTGAATTGCAAGCCCACGCATTGGATGCGCTCGATATCGAAGCCACCAAGGCGTTGATTGACAAAACACAGTCGCAACTGGTGATCAATGTCGGATCGGCTTTCATCAATATGTCGGTGCTGCAGGCCTGTATCGAGACCGGCGCCGCCTATCTGGACACCGCGATTCACGAAGATCCGGCCAAGATCTGCGAAACGCCGCCCTGGTACGCCAACTACGAGTGGAAGCGCAAGCAGCTGTGTGCCGACAACGGCATTACCGCCATTCTGGGTGCCGGTTTCGATCCGGGTGTGGTCAACGCCTATGCGGCGGCGGCATTCAACGAGTACTTCGACAGCGTAGATTCCATCGACATCATCGACATCAACGCCGGCAGCCACGGCCGCTACTTTGCCACCAACTTCGACCCGGAAATCAACTTCCGCGAGTTCACCGGCCGAGTATGGTCCTGGCAGAACAGCGAGTGGGTGCAGAACCAGATGTTCGAAGTGAAGCGCACCGACGATCTGCCGGTGGTAGGCAGCCAGACCAGCTACATGACCGGTCACGATGAAGTGCATTCCCTGTCCCAGAACCTGGGCGTACCCAATGTGCGTTTCTGGATGGGCTTTGGCGAGCACTACATCAATGTCTTTACCGTGCTGAAGAATCTGGGCCTGCTGTCCGAGCAACCGGTGAAAACCGCCGAGGGCCTGGACGTGGTACCGCTGAAGGTGGTCAAGGCCGTGCTGCCCGATCCTTCCTCGCTGGCCCCGGATTACACCGGCAAGACCTGCATCGGCGATGTGGTCAAGGGCAAGAAAGACGGCAAGGATAAGGAAGTGTTCATCTACAACGTGGCCGACCACGCCGACGCCTATGCCGAAGTGGGCAGCCAGGGCATTTCCTACACCGCCGGTGTACCGCCGGTAGCAGCCGCCATTCTGATCGCCACCGGCGAATGGGATGTGAAGAAGATGGCCAACGTGGAAGAACTGCCGCACCGCCCCTTCATCAACCTGCTCAACGAAATGGGTCTGCCGACCCGCATCAAGGACGAACAGGGCGATCGCCCGCTGAGCTTCTAAACCCAGCCGCCTGATGAGCAAAAAGGCCAGTCCACCGGACTGGCCTTTTTTGTTAGCAACTCGAAGCAGCAGCGCGGTTGCGCTCCGCCGACACGCTTCAAGCCCATCCATGGGACGCTCGGCAAATGCCATCCATGGCATTTGACGGTCGGCTACGGCAATTCCCAATGCTACTTCGTGAAGTTTCGGTGTCGCCTGCCTGACACTGTCAGCCAACTCGATAGCCTGGCAGGAGGGCAAAGGGCGTCTGCTTCGCCGAGCCCTCTGCGCCATGGATGGCGCAGCGGAGCCCCCAGGGAGGGTTTACGGCGTGCCGGAGAAGCCGTGCGCTTTGGCCGACGGAGAGCCTCGGTAAAACAAGCGGTAAAAATTGCACCGGCTACACGCCCGCTAGGCTTTGGGCGGTTTCCCACCGATGGCATGAGTGACTTCCCGCGCCGCATCCATCACCAGGGTGCTGAGCTGAGGCAAGCGCTCGCGCTTCACCCGTACCGCCGGGCCGGAAATGGAGATGGCGGCCACCGCTTCACCGTATTCGTTATAGATATTGGCGGCGATGCAGCGCAGGCCCTCGAACTGCTCTTCATCATCCAGCGAATAACCCTGTTGATGAATCCGGCCCAGCTCCTGCTCGAACTGCTCATAACGGGTAATGGTATGCTCGGTAAAGGCAGTCAGCTCGGTTTGCCGGATCAGCGCCATCGCTTCTTTCGACGGTATCACCGACAGCAGGGCCTTGCCCACGCCGGAGGCGTGCAGCGGTGAGCTGCTACCCAATGACACCACCATGCGCATGGTCTGGGGGGATTCCACCTGCCCAACATAAACGACCCTGTCCTGCTCCAGTATCGCCAGATTGGAGGTTTCGCCGGTTTCGGCCACCAGCCGCTTCATGAAGGGCCGGGACTGGGCAATCACATCGCGCTTCTTGAGGTAGGCGTTGCCGATGGAAAAGGCATTAACGCCTATGCTCCACAGGCCCTGGGTTTCATCCACATCGACAAAGTCGTGACTACGCAGGCTGTTGAGCAGGCGGTGAGCCGTAGAAGGCGCCAGACCCAGGCTGGCGGCCACTTCGGTCAGCGACATGCCCATGTCGGATGCCGCCAGGCGCTCAAGCAGCAACAGGGCGCGAGAAAGGGACTGCACCTGAGTGGCACTGCCCGACTTGGTGGTTTTCGGTTTTTTGTTTTTTACTTCTTCGGCCATGAATAAACCATGATCTACAGATACTTGGCTGCCATTGTATGGTTATTCGGCCGCCAAGTCCTGTTTGTGTTTGAAAGCAGTGAGGGGTGAGGGGTGAGGGGTGAGGGGTGAGGGGTGAGGGGTGAGGGGTGAGAGTAAAACATCCAGGTTTGCGAGGTGCGTGTTTACCCCTCACGATTTACTCCTCACCCCTCACAATATTCAGACGTAAAAAAGCCAGCTACAAGAGCTGGCTTTTCGAATTGGTCGGCGTTGCAGGATTCGAACCTGCGAAAACACACTCTCTGGTCCGCTTATTCCCAAGACACGAGATGCGCTACCAAGCTGCGCTAAGATACTTCGTGAATTTCAGACAGAAAAAAGCCAGCTACATGAGCTGGCTTTTCGAATTGGTCGGCGTTGCAGGATTCGAACCTGCGACCCTCTGGTCCCAAACCAGATGCGCTACCAAGCTGCGCTAAACGCCGAAGTCTTACTTTTCAACTCTGTGCATTGTACTTATTTTAAGAACAATTACAACCTATTGAAGCAGTGGTGCGAAGGGGGGGACTTGAACCCCCACATCCATAGGACACTAACACCTGAAGCTAGCGCGTCTACCAATTCCGCCACCCTCGCATTTTCTACTGCTTCCAGACCTTGGCCTGAAACTGGGGTGACCGACGGGGCTCGAACCCGCGACAACCGGAATCACAATCCGGGACTCTACCAACTGAGCTACGGTCACCATTTTCAATACTTCGTCCAATACCAGATGGCGCGCCCGACAGGATTCGAACCTGTGACCTCTGCCTCCGGAGGGCAGCGCTCTATCCAGCTGAGCTACGGGCGCTCTACATTCGGACGACGCGAATACTAAGACCCACCCTCTTTCTTGTCCAGCACTTTTTCACAATAAGCCACCGAATGGTGCTTTTGTCGGCAGTGTGCTGTTTTTTTTGGCTAGGCTGAGCTTATGCGCCCCGGTGGGCGATTGACTTATAGATGAAAAGACCTAGAATTCACGAAATGAATGAACGTTCATTCATTAGTCATCTCATACTGTAAAGAGCCGTCGCCTCATGCCAGACAAACGTGAACGTATTTTAGCTGCGGCAGAAACCCTGATTGCTCACTGTGGCTTCCAGGGCATGTCGATGCAACTGGTAGCCAAACAGGCTAACGTCGCTACCGGTACCATCTATCGTTATTTTGCCGATAAAGAAACCCTGCTGCGCTGTGTGCATGAAGAGCGACTGCTCGAGGTGTCGGCCACCATTCTGCACAACGTCAACACCACCGAGCCGAGCCATGCTCAGTTTCGGCAGCTGTGGCTCAACACCCTGCACTACCTGCAGGCCAATCCGGACAGTCTCTGTTACCGCATCCAGTATGAAGCTTCTCCCCTGTTTGACCGGGAAGAGGAACGTCAGATGAGCGAGCGTTACTTCAAACCGGTTTTCGAATTTTTTGAACATGGCCGCGATGCCGGGTTATTTCGGGATATGCCAGCCGAGCTGCTTGGCTTTCTGGCACTCGAAAACCTGATGCTGCTGTCGCAGAAATGCACCAAGGGCTGTATCGAGCTCGATGATTATCTTTATCAGCAGCTGCTCGATGCCAGCTGGAATGCCATTCTTAAACGTTAATCAATAACAAATTTGCGGGAGTAACCTGATGAAAAAATGGACACTGTCCATGTTATTGCTGGTGGTTGTCATTTTCGGCAGCGTCATCGGCTTTAATCTGTTCAAGCAAAAAATGATGGGGGAATACTTCGCCAACATGCCGGTACCCAGCTTTCCGGTCACGGTAGCTGAAGTCAGCCCCACCGACTGGACCCCTCGTATTGCCGCCATCGGTTTTATCGAACCGATTCAGGGCATCAATGTCAGTAACGAGGCGGCGGGCATAGTGCGCGTCATTCACTTCGAGTCCGGCCAGCAGGTCAGCACCGGCGATATTTTGCTGGAACTGGACGCCGATGTGGAAAAAGCCAACCTGCGCAGTACCCAGGGGCGCCTGCCCGCGGTGAAGGCCAACCTGGAACGGATGCGCCAGCTGTTTGCCCGTGGCTCCGTCTCCAAGGGTCAGCTGGATGAAGCCGAGGCCAACTATCGGGAACTGCAGGGTCAGGTTGACTCGCTCAAGGCGGTCATAGCACGGCGCACCATTCGCGCGCCGTTCGACGGCGTCATGGGCATCCGCAATGCCTTTCTGGGGCAGTATCTGAATGCCGGTACCGATATTGCCCGGCTGGAAGACATCAGCCAGTTCCGTATTCGTTTTACCATTCCCCAGACTCGCATCGCCGACATTGCCGTGGGTCAGGCGCTGAATATCTTTGTCGATGCCTACCCGGAGACGCCGTTCGAAGGCGAAATCACCGCCATCGAACCCCAGGTTAATCCGGAGTCGGGCGTGGTGCAGGTACAGGCCAGCATTCCCAATAAAGAGGGCAAACTGCGCTCCGGCATGTTTGCCAAGCTGGATGTACGGCTGCCCACACTGAAAGATCAGCTCCTGGTACCCCAGCACGCCATCAACTTCACCCTCTACGGCCAGACCGTCTATGTAGTGGAAGAACAGCAGGCCGAAGGTAACGAAGCGGGTGAAACCGTGCAGGTCGCCCGGCAACGGGTGGTGGAAGTCGCCGAACGGGAAGCCGAATTTGCCCGCGTGACCAAAGGCCTGGAACCCGGCGAGACCATAGTGACCTCGGGTCAGGTGCGCCTGTCCAACGGCAGCCATGTGAAGCCGGTAGAAGACGATGCGCTGGCCACGCCTGAATCAGCCCCCCAGCTGTAAGCGGAGAATTCGATGCGTTTTACCGATATTTTTATCAAACGGCCGGTACTGGCCATCTCGATCAGCCTGCTGATCGTGCTGCTGGGGCTGCAGGCCCTGCAGAAAATGCAGGTGCGTGAATACCCCGAGATGACCAACACCGTCATCACCGTCAGCACCGGCTATTTCGGTGCCAGCGCCGATCTGATTCAGGGCTTTATTACCCAGCCGCTGGAACAGGCCATCGCCCAGGCCGACAACATCGATTTCATGAGCTCCAGCAGCAGCAACGGCAGCTCCAAAATCACGGTGCAGATGAAGCTGAACACCGACTCCAACGCCGCATTGTCGGACATACTGGCGCGGGTCAACTCGGTGCGCTCCCAACTGCCACGGGAAGCGGAAGATCCCAGCCTGGAGATGACCACGGGGGCCTCCACCTCCATCATGTACATCTCCTTCAGCAGTGAGGAGCTGAACGCGCCCCAGATCAACGACTATCTGGAGCGGGTGATACGACCCCAGTTCTATTCGGTAGACGGGGTGGCCAAGATCAACCTGTTCGGTGGCGCCAAGTTCGCGCTGCGCATCTGGCTGGATCCGCTGCGCATGGCCGCCCATCAGCTGACCGCCCCCGAGGTGCTGTCGGTACTGCAGGCCAACAACTTCCAGGCCGCCGCCGGCCAGGCCACCGGCTATTTCATGCTGTACAACAGCGACATCAACACCCAGATCGAGAATGCCGAAGAACTCGAGACGCTGGTGGTCGCCACCCGTGACGACGCCGTGGTAAGACTGCGCGATATCGCCCAGGTATCGCTGGAAAAAAGCCACGACGTGGTACGCGCCCTGGCCGACGGCGAGTCGGCGGTGATTATCGGGGTGGATCCGACCCCGTCCGCCAATCCGCTGAGCGTGGCGGACAATGTGCGTGAGATGCTGCCCAGCCTCGAACGCAACATGCCCGACACCATCAAGATGAAACTGTTGTACGACGCCACCGACGCCATCAACGAGTCCATCAGTGAGGTGATCAAGACCATACTCGAAGCCTCGCTGATCGTTATCATCGTGATCACCCTGTTCCTCGGCTCGCTGCGGGCGGTGCTGATCCCCATCATCACGATTCCGCTGTCGCTGATCGGGGTGGCCATTCTGATGAGCTTTTTCGGCTTCAGTATCAACCTGATGACGCTGCTGGCCATGGTGCTGGCCATCGGTCTGGTGGTGGATGACGCCATCGTAGTGGTGGAAAACGTCGACCGGCATATCAAGGCCGGCGAGTCACCCTACCGGGCCGCCATTATCGGTACCCGGGAAATTGCCGTGCCGGTCATTACCATGACCATCACCCTGGCGGCGGTATATGCACCCATCGCGCTGATGAGCGGCATTACCGGCTCCCTGTTCAAGGAATTCGCCCTGACCCTGGCCGGCGCCGTGTTCATCTCCGGCATAGTGGCACTGACCCTGTCGCCGATGATGTGCTCCAAGTTGCTTAAAGCCCACACCAACCCCAACCGCTTCGAGCGCGGGGTGGAAAACACCCTGGACAAGCTCACCGCCGGCTATGCCCGCATGCTGGATGCGGTGCTGGCCAGGCGCCCGGTGGTGATTGCCTTCGCGGTACTGGTGTTCGGCTCCATGCCGGTGTTGTTCAGCTTTATTCCCAGCGAGCTGGCACCGAGTGAAGACAAGGGCGCCTTCCTGATGATGGCCAAGGCACCCAACTCCGCCAACCTCGATTACATCGAGAACAACATGCGCAAGGCGGTGGAAGTGCTCAACAAGGAAGACGGCCTCGCCACCTCCCTGACCATTGCCGGCGTACCCAATGCCAACCAGGGTCTGGCCGTGGCCGTACTCAAACCCTGGAGTCAGCGCGACAGCCAGAAAACGGTGATCGAGCGGGTTACGCCGCCGCTGCAGGCCATTCCGGCAGTCGCCATCAGTGCCTTCGGCTTTCCCGAGCTGCCCGGTGCTTCCAGCGGTCTGCCGGTACAGTATGTGCTGACCACCCCCAACAGCTTTGAAAGCCTCTATGATGTGGCCGCCGAGGCGCTGGGCAAGGTCAGCCAGAGCCCGCTGTTCGTTTACAGCGAGCTGGATCTGGCGTTTGACTCGGGCACCATGAACATCAAGGTCAACCGGGACAAGGCCGGCGCCTATGGCGTCACCATGCAGGACATCGCCATGACCCTGTCGACCATGATGAGTGACGGCTATGTCAACCGGGTGGATCTGGACGGCCGCAGCTACGAGGTGATCCCTCAGGTCATCCGTTCAAACCGGCTCAATCCGGACTCCATCAAGGACTACTATGTGCGCGCCCACAACGGTGACATGGTGCCGCTGGCCAACCTGGTGTCCATCACCATGGAAGCTCAGCCTCGCTCCCTGCCCCACTACAACCAGCTGAATTCGGCCACCATCGGTGCCGTACTGACGCCGGGTGTGTCGATGGGCGATGCCATCGGCTTTCTGGAGCAGAGCGTAAGCGCCGAGCTGCCCAACGGCTACAACCATGACTACCTGGGTGCCGCTCGTCAGTTCGTGACCGAGGGTAACGCCCTGTACATGACCTTTCTGCTGGCGCTGTTCATCATCTTCCTGGTGCTGGCGTCCCAGTTCGAGAGCGTGCGCGATCCGCTGGTGATCATGGTCTCGGTGCCGCTGGCCATTTCCGGCGCCCTGATCGCGCTGGCTTGGGGGCTGGCAACCATGAACATCTATACCCAGGTGGGGTTGATCACCCTGGTCGGCATCATCACCAAGCACGGCATTCTGATGTGTGAGGTGGCCAAGGAAGAACAGCTGCACCGGGGACTGAACCGTACCGACGCCATTCGGGTGGCCGCCCGCATTCGTCTGCGCGCCATTCTGATGACCACCGCCGCCATGGTCGCCGGTTTGATACCGCTGCTGTTTGCGGTGGGTGCCGGTGCCGTTTCCCGCTTCGGCATGGGTATCGTCATCGTCTCCGGCCTGAGCATAGGTACCCTGTTTACCCTGTTCGTGCTGCCGGTGATCTACACCTTCATCGCATCACATCACAAGCCGCTGCCGGAGTTTGATGAAGACCAGGCGCCCAAGGCACTGGGTAATCATTAATCCCGTTTCAAAGTAATGAAGTGAATCAAAGGGCTGCCTCGTGCAGCCCTTTTTCTTTGCGGAACGGGTTTCCTCCGTCATGCTCGCGAAGGCGGGCATCCATTACGCAGACACCGGCGCTTGATCAGTCATTTCGGTTTTTTGCGCCATGCTGTAGGAACGTAGCTAATCGTTAACACAGGGAGAGCATCATGCTGTGGATACTGTTGTTGGGGCTGGCCATCGGTCTGGTATTGCTGCTGGTCAACCAGGGCCGGACTCAGAGCGAGCTCGACGATAGATTACAGGCGCTGGAAGCGGAAAACCGGCAACTGCGCGAACGGGTCCGAATTCTGGAGGAACTCACACTGGAGGAAGAAAAACGCCGTCCCTTCGAGGAATTGGAATAACCGTGACGCCCGCCCCTTGCTCCTTGTCCCCCGGCTTCCTACACTGGCCCGCTTTCTGCCCTCGTTCCCTGTTCCCTTCTCTGCATGTGTGGGTAACAGTGAATAACAAACAGTTGATAACAATATGAAAGATCAGAAAAAAGCCTATCTGTTCGGGCTGGGTGCCGTGGCCTGCTGGTCTACCGTCGCCACCGCCTTCAAGCTGTCACTCGGTTACTTTTCTCCGGCCCAGCTATTGCTGGTGGCTACCGTCAGTTCCTTGCTGCTGCTGCTCGGCATGCTGGCGTGGCAGGGCAAGCTGACCTATCTGGCACGCTATTTTCGCGCCCGCCCCGGCTATTATCTGCTGCTGGGAGCAATCAATCCGGCGCTCTATTATCTGGTGCTGTTTCAGGCCTATGACCGGCTGCCCGCCCAGCAGGCACAAACGCTCAATTACACCTGGGCTATCACCCTGACCCTGCTGGCAGTGCCCTTTCTCGGGCAGAAGATTCGCAAACAGGACGGGATAGCCATAGTGCTTGGCTACCTCGGCGCCATGGTGATCGCCACCAGGGGCGACCTGCTCAGCCTCAACTTCGAAGATCCGCTCGGGGTCGCACTGGCGCTGTTTTCCACCCTGCTCTGGGCCGGTTACTGGATTTTAAGCGCCCGCAACCAGGACGATCCCCTGGTGGCGCTGACCCTGAGTTTTGTGCTGGCGCTGCCGATCATCGTGCTGGCCACGGCCTTGTGGTCCGATTTTAATCTTACCGCCTGGCAGGGCTGGGTGGGTGCCATCTATGTGGGGCTGTTCGAAATGGGCTTCGCCTTCGTGATGTGGCTGCTGGCCATGCGTTATGCCGAAAACACCGCCCGCATCTCCAACCTGATTTTCATTTCGCCCTTCGCTTCGCTGTTGCTGCTGCGTTTTCTGGTGGGCGAAGAAATCTACCCCGCCACTCTGGTCGGGCTGTCGATGATAGTGGCGGCGCTGCTGATTCAGCAATTGAAGAGCAAATCCAAACGGCACCGGCAACAGGGATCAGAAACATCCTGATCCCGGCCAAACGGCCCCGTTTGCCAACCGAATCAAGGCAGAGTAGAGTGACTTCATCGCAAACCGTATACGATGCCAGATGAGCCGAACGCCTTACAAAACCCTGGCCCAGGAGCTGAATGTCAGCCGGGCCGGTGCGCGAGGCGCTGATGCAACTGGACGCCCCAGGTGCTGGTACGCTTTGAGGCGCACCGGGAATCCAGCTCATCAAGCAACGGCTTACTTCTCGCTAAGGAGACACCATGACCCATGCCTCTCGCCTCAACGCCGTGCGCAACAGCATGACATCACAGGGTCTGCACGCCTTTATCGTGCCCCACGACGACGAGCACCTGGGTGAATACATACCCCCCTATGCCGAGCGGCTGGACTGGATCAGCGGTTTCAACGGCTCTGCCGGCGCCGCCGTGGTGCTGGCCGACAAGGCGGCGGTGTTTGTGGATGGTCGTTATACGGTGCAGGTGCGTCATCAGTGCGACCCGGCGCTGTTTGAATATCATCACCTGATTAGCGAACCTTATCTGGACTGGCTGCTCGCAGAATTGCCCCTCGGCAGCAGGGTGGGGTTCGATCCTCGCCTGCACAGTCATCACTGGCACCAGAGGGCCGAAACCCGGCTGGCCGCCAGCAACATCACCCTGGTGCCGTTCACGGAAAATCTGATTGATCAGCACTGGCACGACAGACCGGTGCCTGCCAGCCACCCGGCCTTGTTGCTCAGTCAGGAATACAGCGGTCAGCACAGCGAAGCCAAACGCAGCCGCATCGCCGACACCCTGGCTACCGGCAATATCGACGCCCAACTGCTGACCCAGGCCGAGCCCATCAACTGGCTGCTGAACATTCGCGGCCGGGATATCGACTGTTTGCCGGTGGTGCTGAGCTTTGCCCTGTTGCATCGAAACGGCGCCGTACAACTGTTTGCCGATACGACCAAATTCGAAGATCTGGATCTGGCCGGCCACTGCGGTCAGGACGTGGCCCTGGCCCCGGTCGGCGAGCTGGAAGCCGCACTGAAGACGCTAGGCAAACAAGGCGCCCGGGTACAACTCGATCCGCACACCGCCAACGCCTGGAGCGCCCTGGTGCTGAGCCAGGCCGGTGCCAAGCTGGTGCTGGCCGACGATCCCTGCATGCTGCCCAAGGCCTGCAAGAATCCGGTAGAAGTGAACGGCAGCCGCGCCGCCCACCTGCGCGATGGTGCCGCCGTCAGCCGTTTTCTGGCCTGGCTGGATCGCCGACTGCAGCAACCAAATCCCGAGCAGGAAGACGAAGGCACCCTGGCCGACCGGCTGGCGGCCTTTCGTCGGCAAAACCCCGAGTTTGTAGAGCCGAGCTTCAACACCATCTCGGCGCTGGGCCCCAATGCCGCCATGTGTCATTACCACCACGACAACGGCACCCCGCGTGCCCTGGGGCAAGATGCCATCTACCTGGTGGACTCCGGCGGCCAGTATCTGGACGGCACCACCGACATCACCCGTACCGTCGCCGTGGGTCAGCCTACCGACGAGATGCGCAAACTGTTTACTCTGGTGCTGCGCGGCCATATCGACCTGGCCTGCGCCCGCTTTCCTGCCGGTACCGGCGGCCTGCAGCTGGACGCCCTGGCCCGCATGCCGCTGTGGCAACAGGGCTATAACTTCGACCACGGCACCGGCCACGGCGTGGGCCATTATCTCAGCGTGCACGAAGGGCCGCAGCGCATTTCGCCCAAGGGCAGCACGGTACCGCTGACCACCGGCATGATCGTCTCCAACGAGCCCGGTTATTATCGCGAAGACGGTTTTGGCATTCGCTGCGAAAACCTGCAGGTGGTGCAGCCCGCCGACACCGACGGCGACATTCCGGTGTTCGAGCTCGAAACCCTGACCCTGGTGCCCTTCGATACCCGGCTGCTCGATGTGAACTGGCTCGAAGCCAAACATGTGCAGTGGCTGAACCACTACCACAAGACGGTATGGGAGCGAGTCAGCCCGCAACTGAGCGGCGATGATCTGGCCTGGCTGGAGCAGGCCACCCGACCCTTGTAAGACGCCTGGGGATTAGGGATTAGGGATTAGGGGCTACTAGAAGTAGCAGCAGGGATTGCCGTAGCCGACCGTCAAATGCCAGGGCCGAAAAATTGCTCCTGCATTTTCGGCATTCCTGCCATCCCTGGCAGTCGACGGCATTTGCCGAGCGCCCCATGGATGGGCTTGAAGCGTGTCGGCGAAGGTAACCCTACTGATGCTTCGTATTACGAACGTACGACATACGCCGCACTAATTTGCTGCCTTTCCCCTAAATTCGGTAAACTGCTCCGAATCTTGTCGTGCGAAACCGATCTTGCACCGCAGTCTTATTAACCGGGTCCATCTATGCCACTAGCCAACGATTATCGCGCCTTGCTGGAACGACTGCCTACGCTGGCGGTCAATGCCGACCAGGTGCAGACACTGCACTCCGCTCGCAGCTTCAAGCAGCGGTTGCTGGAACTGATCGCTACCGCCCATACCCGCATCTATCTGGCGGCACTCTATCTGCAGGATGACGAGGCCGGCCGTGAAATTCTGACCGCCCTCCATGAGGCCAAGCAGGCTCGCCCCGCGCTGGATATTCGCCTGTTCGTCGACTTTCACCGGGCCCAGCGTGGCCTGATTGGCCACCAGGGCCAGGGTGGGAACCACCGGATGTATCAGGAATTTGCCGCCCGTTATGCCGACCCCATCGCCATTTACGGGGTGCCGGTCAAGGGTCGTGAAATCCTGGGCGTGCTGCATCTCAAAGGCTTCGTGTTCGACGATACCCTGCTGTATTCCGGCGCCAGCCTCAACGATATTTATCTGCATCAACAGGATCGCTATCGCTTCGACCGTTATCACCAGTTTACCGATGCCCGGCTGGCGGACACCATGGTCGATTACATGAACCGGTTGTTTGCCGATAACCCGGCGGTGCCCTTGCTGACGGCAGAACCCATTCCCAACGCCCGCCAGCTGCGCCATGCCATTCGCCAGTTCAAACCACAGATGAAGCGCACCCGCTACGAATTCACGTCCATGCCCCCCGGGGCGGGCCAGGTGGCCGTTACGCCACTGGCGGGCCTGGGCAAACTCGGCAACCGGCTCAACCGGGCGATTCGTAACCTGCTGCGCAGCCCGCGAGAAAAGCTGTTTATCTGCACCCCCTACTTCAACCTGCCCAAGCCCCTGGCCAAGGACATTCGCGGCCTGCTGAAAAAAGGGATTGAAGTCACCCTGGTGATCGGCGACAAGACCGCCAACGATTTTTATATTCCACCGGATCAGCCGTTTCGCACCATCGGCGGCCTGCCTTATCTGTACGAAACCAATTTGCGCCGTTTTGCCCGCGCCCATCAGACCTATATCTATCAGGGCAAGCTCAACATCATGCTGTGGCATCACGACCGCAACTCCTATCATCTCAAGGGGTTGTTCGTGGATGATGATCTGGCGATGATTACCGGCAATAATCTCAACCCCCGCGCCTGGGGGCTGGATCTGGAAAACGGCCTGCTGCTGCAGGATCCGCAGCGGCTGTTACAGGCCGAGTTCGAGGCAGAAAAAGCCAATATCCTCAAACATTGCCAACGCCTGGCGCACTTCACGGAAATCGAGGAGCTGGCGGATTATCCCGCCCCGGTACAGAGACTGCTGAAGCGGGTTCAACGTACCCGCGCCAATGTGCTGCTCAAGCGCCTGCTGTAAAACTCCGGGATTAGGGATTCGGGACTGGCCAGTCCCCAGTCCCCTTTTAATCCCGGCTTTGCTATTCTCTGTATATATTTACAGGGTGGGGCCGTTATGAATCTGGACAAGATGTCCCTCAGTCAGCTCAAGGGCGTGGGCGACAAGATGTTGGAAAAACTGCACCGGCTGGGTCTGGAAACGGTGCAGGATCTGCTGTTTCACCTGCCGCTGCGCTACGAAGACCGCACTCGGGTCTGCCCCATCGCCGGGCTGATGCCCGGCATGCATGTGGCCGTGATCGGCGAAATCGTCGACAACAACATCAGTTACGGCCGCAAACGCATGCTGGTTTGCCGCATGCGTGACCACAGCGGTACCCTGACCCTGCGCTTTTTCAACTTTGCCGCCGCCCAGAAAAACCACCTCACCGCCGGTACCCGGCTGCGCGCCTTCGGCGAAATCAGGCCCGGCCATCACGGCCTGGAGATTATCCATCCGGAATACAGCCTGCAGCAGGACGAGCAGCCGGTGGCCGCCGAAGCCAACCTGACCCCGGTGTACGGCACCACCGAAGGGCTGCGCCAGATAAGCCTGCGCCAGCTCACCGATCAGGCACTGGCGCTGCTGGATCAGCAACCGCTGCAGGAATGGCTGCCCGAGGGCCTCTATCACCACCAGCTGGGCCTCAACGATGCCCTGCGCCTGCTGCACCGGCCACCCGCCACCGTGGCCCTGTTCGAGCTGGAGCAAGGCACACACCCGGCCCAGCAACGACTGGTGATGGAAGAGCTGCTGGCCCACAACCTGTCGGTGCTCAAGGTGCGCGAGCAGAGCCAGTCTCATCGGGCCCGGGGCTTGTCTTATCCCCGCCGGCTGATTGACGACTTTCTGGCCCGGCTGCCCTTCTCGCCCACCGGTGCCCAGCAGCGGGTGGTGGCCGAAATCGGCGAAGATCTGCAGAAAGACGTGCCCATGATGCGGCTGGTACAGGGCGACGTCGGCTCCGGCAAAACCCTGGTGGCGGCGCTGGCGGCACTGCAGGTGATCGGCAACCAGGGCCAGGTGGCCTTGATGGCCCCCACCGAGCTGCTGGCCGAGCAGCATGCCAACAACTTCGCCGCCTGGCTGGCGCCACTCGGCATTCAGGTTGGCTGGCTGGCTGGCAAGATCAAGGGCAAGGCCCGGACCGAGCAGCTGGAACGGCTGGCCAATGGCGAGCTGGGCATGATCGTCGGCACCCATGCGCTGTTTCAGGAACAGGTGCAATTCAACGCCCTGGAGCTGGTGATCATCGATGAACAACACCGCTTCGGTGTGCACCAGCGGCTGGCTCTGCGTGAAAAAGGCAGTCAGGGTGAGTTTTACCCGCACCAGCTGATCATGACCGCCACCCCCATTCCCCGCACCCTGGCGATGACCGCCTATGCGGATCTGGACACCTCCATCATCGACGAATTACCGCCCGGCCGCACCCCGGTGACCACGGTCGCCATGCCCGACACCCGTCGCGACGACATCGTCGCCCGGGTGCGGGAGGTGTGTCGGGAGCAGGGGCGCCAGGCCTACTGGGTCTGCACCCTGATCGATGAATCCGAGTTACTGGAATGCCAGGCGGCGGAAGATGCCGCCGCCGAGCTGACCGCGCAACTGCCGGAGCTGAAGGTCGGCCTGGTACACGGTCGCATGAAGGCGGCAGAAAAACAGGCGGTGATGGCCGACTTCAAGGATGGCAAACTCGACCTTTTGGTCGCCACCACCGTGATTGAAGTGGGAGTAGACGTACCCAATGCCTCATTGATGATCATCGAAAACCCGGAACGCCTGGGCCTGGCCCAGTTGCATCAGCTGCGCGGCCGGGTCGGCCGGGGTGCCGTAGCCTCGCACTGCGTGCTGCTTTATCACGCCCCGTTGACCAAGACCGCCGGCCAGCGTCTGGGCGTACTGCGCGACACCAACGACGGCTTTATCATCGCCCAGAAGGATCTGGAAATTCGCGGCCCGGGCGAGCTGCTCGGCACCCGCCAGACCGGGCTGGCGGATCTTAAAATTGCCGATCTGGTACGCGATCAGGCCTTGTTGCCCGAGGTACAGCGCCTGGCGCGCTATCTGGCCGACCGCCACCCGACGGTGGTAGAGCCGCTGATTCGGCGCTGGCTGGGGCAAAGGGATCACTACGGCAAGGTTTAAAATATGAGGCGTAATGAGTAGGGAGTAATGCCAACTCCATTAAGTATCTGATCATATTGAGGCTTGCGGTACCAGAGGCAACACAGCCGCCTCCCTCGACACGCCACTGGTAAATGACACTCACAGTTGCAGCCTATTGCGAACATTCACTGGATGCTCGGTTAGGCTGCAACCGCTCGTCACGGCGAGACAAGCTCGCCCCCTGGGGGCGCGAAAATGCCATCTGACCGCCAGGGACGGCAGGAGCATTTTCCGGCCATGGCATTTCACGGTCGTGGGAGGCGATCTCTGCTGCCTCTTCTCGAACATCGAGTGGTCTGAAGACGGCGCCAACAGGCGACTCTGTAGCATCAAGAAGGACGAAGGGATTTGCTCCACCGACCATCACATGACAAGGCCAGCAAAAGCTCCTGCAATGCTGGCACTCCCGCCCTCCATGGCGGTCGGATGTCATGTGCTGAGCGCCACAAGGATGTGCTCGAGCGGGTCGGCGGAGCGGGCCCTTTGTCCGAGATTGGTATGACCATCAAAAAGATCGAGTGTTTAATGCGATGGGTATAAGGGGGACGCCCGCCTCACCATCCATTGTGCTATTTCCGCCCCTGTTCAAGCTATGTATGATACAAGTATCGGATTTTAAAGGGATACACCATGAAGAAGCTGGCCAAATATCTGCTGGTGTCAATGCTGGTACTGTTACTGGCCGGCTGGCTGCTGCTGAGTGTATTTGATGCCAACCGGCTGAAAAAACCGGTACTGGGCTGGCTCAACGAACACACCGAGCTGGATCTCACCATAGGGCGCCTGGAATTCAACCCCCTGCATCCCTATACCCTGCTGGCGGAAGACGTACGCCTGGGCGACTGGTTCAGCGCCCGTCAGCTGTATCTACAATTGGCGACATTATCACCGTTGTCGGGTCAGACCCGCATCGCCACCCTCGATGTTATCGACGGCAAGCTGCAACTGGATAACGCCACCGAGCTGGTGCTGCCGGACAATCTGGCCAACATCACCATCGACGAATTGAACACCAAAAACCTGAGCCTGAGCTGGAATGACTGGCAGGCCGGTGGCGCCGATCTCACCCTGAGCCAGTGGCAGCCAAGGCGCCAGGGCGCATGGCAATGGTGGTCTGATCTCGAGATCAGCGGCCAACTGCGTCAGTTGACTCATCCCGCGGTGGACATGTCCCGCATCAACCTGTCCGGGCGTATCAGCCAGCAACAACTGATGCTGGACCGGGTGCAAAGCCGCCTGTTCGACGGCCTGTTCGACTCGGCCCTGAGCCTGAATTTGCCGGCACGGGAACTGACCCTGAACGAGCCGCAATTCAGCCATAACAAACTGCAGTTCGAGCAACTACCCCAACTCGATAATGACTGGACCCTGCTGCTCAACCGCGCCCGGCTCGAGAACGTCAGCATCACCAGCCCGACCCTGACCGCCAACGGTATCGACGGTGAGCTTCGCTATCTCGAATGGCAAGGCGGCAACCTGCCCGAGGCCAGCGGCAGCTGGCAGGCCGAAGAGGCGGTGCTGGACTGGCTGCGGCTGGACGAGCATCAGGGCCAGCTGTCGAGCAGCCGGGAGCGACTGGGGCTGACCCTCAGGGGCAAGGCCTATCAGGGTGCCTTCGACTCCGAGCTGCGCTGGTATCCGCAGCAGGGCCGACTGGACATCGATAACCTGCAACTGCAGGGCAACAAGCTGAACTGGCAGTCGGATCTGTACTGGCCGGTTCCGGATGTACGCATTCACAAGCTCAACCTTAATCAGGGCGAGCTGCTGTCACTGGATCCCGCACTGCCGCTGTCACTGCTGGGGGGGGAGTTGTTTATCGCCGATCTGGCCTGGTCTGGTGCCCAATGGCGCCCGCTCACCGCCCAGGCCCGGCTGGAAGGTAGCTGGAGCGAAATGGCCTACGACAGCCTGATTGCCCGCCATGGTCATTTCAATGCCCGGCTCGATGATACCCGGCTGTTGCTGGACAAACTGAGCACCGATGCCCTCGACGGTCGTGTCAGCCTCGATGGCAGCATAGGTCTCTATCCGCCCCATCAGGGCCGAATTCGGCTGGAAGGGAAAGAACTGGAACTACGGCGGTTAAGCCACTGGCTGCAGGCCGAGCGCGCCTTTTCCGGTCAAGTGAATATCGACGCCGATCTTGCCGGCACGCTGCGCGAGCCCGCCAGTTGGCAAGGCTCACTGGCGCTGGATGGCAGCGATATCTTCATCGAAAAACTGGGGCTGGACGACTGGCTGAAACGCCGGCTGGGCGAAGACTATGGCCGCCCGACCCGGGTCGACCCGGTATTGGCGGCGCTGGATCTGGAGCAAAGCGACGGCTTTATCTACCGGGCCGAGCTGAAAGGCCCGGTCAAACAGGGACGCTGGCAACTGGACGGCAGCGCGGTGCAAAGCGTACGTCACCTGCTGGCCCTGCGCGGGGCGCTGGACTTCGCCGGACGCTGGCAACTGGAGCTGGGCGCGGTCAACGCCCAGCGCTGCCGGGAGCTGGCCATTCGGCTCGAAGACAGCTGGCGCGCTCCGCGGCTGCGACTGCACCAGCCGGAGCTGAATACCCCCTGCCAGCCCTGGTACCAGGGTTCCATACCCTACCCTGCAGCCGGCCTGCCCGGCCGCCTCACTGAAGCGGTCCGCAAGCTCAAGAACAGGGATTAGGGACTGGGGATCAGGGATTAGTGCGGCAATATCACGTAGCGGCCGGTGAAGCTGGCGGCTTTTTGTTCGCCGCTATACAGGGTCACGTTCAGCTCTATGCGTACCCGTTCGCCGGACTGCAGCGGCATCAGCTGTTCCCGCAGCCGCCCCTGTACCTCGGCGGTGGGCTCGTCCCATACCGGGGTCAGATATTTGATGTCGCCACTGCCCTGCACTATGTCGCCGCTCAGGCCGAATTCCTGCATCTGCATCCAGATCAGGCCCCAGCCGGTCAGCACGCACTGGCTGTAAATGCTGCCGGCAAACATCGATTCGTGCATATTGAGGTTGGCGGTCAGGTTGCCCTTGGTCTTGAAGCGGCTGCCGGTGTACTGAATGATCCTGATACCCATCTTCTCGGTGATGGGAATGCGTCGGTGCCACTGGCGCTGCAGCTCGTCGCACAGCTCGGGACAATGCCGAATCTGATGAATCGAGGTCAGCGCCTTGATCATCTGCCGATGGGGAATCTTGCCGAAGCTGATGGGGCCTTCACCCACCACGGTAAAGCCGCAGCGACCGTAAAACGCCACCGCCTCTTCCCGGGCGTTCATCACCAGTCGGCGTACCCCCTGCTGGCGGGCCACCTGCTCCAGCGCCTGCACCATGCGGGTACCCAGGCCATGATCGCGGCAGTCGGGCACCACCGCCATAAAGCGGATCTGGGCCTCGTCACCGCTGACATAAAGGCGCCCCACGGCCACCAGGTTGCCGTTGTTGTCCACCATCATGCGATGGTGGGCATATTCGTCGAATTCGTCCCGTTCCGAGCCTCTGGGCTGTTGCCAGGGTTTACGCAGCAACAACCAGCGCAGCTGGTAATAGGCTTCAAGTTCCGCTTCCGTTTGCGGGGTGACCACACGATACATGGTCTGCTCCTGTTAGGGTTATCTGGGGGTATATTGCCGCGAGATACGGCAGAGTACAATTTGTGGTTACTTCAGGGTGTCGGCTTTAAACCTGCAGCCAGAAGGTGACGGGGCCGTCGTTGGTCAGGCTGACCTGCATATCGGCACCGAAGCGCCCCGACTCGGTAGCGATGCCCTGATCCCGCGCCGCCATCACGAAATAGTCGTACCAGCGCTCGGCGTCTGCCGGTGCCGCGCCGCGAGAAAAACCGGGCCGCAGGCCGCTGTGGGTATCGGCAGCCAGGGTAAACTGCGACACCACCAGCAGGCTGCCGCCGGCTTGCCGCACATTCAGGTTCATTCTGCCGGCCTCGTCACCGAACACCCGGTAACCAAGCACCTTGTGCAGCAGCTTGTCGGCGCGCGCCCGGTCGTCGTCACGCTCCACGCCCAACAGCACCAGCAGGCCGGGACCGATAGCCCCCACCCGGTTATCGGCGATACTGACCGACGCCGAACTCACTCTCTGAATCAGGGCTATCATGACTGCGCCAACTCCTTCGCCATCTGATCGGTGGCTTTCACCAAGGCATCTATAATACCCGGTTCAAAGGCGGAATGTCCGGCTCCCGGTACGATTTGCAGTATTAATTCGGGCCAGTGTTCCGTCAGGGTGACGGCGCCACCCGGCTTGCAGATGGCATCATAACGGCCATGGATCAGTACGGCGGGTATTTTTCGCACCCGTTCGAGGTGCTTGATGATGTAGTTTTCTTCTATAAAACAGTTATTTATAAAATAGTGACATTCAATGCGCGCCAGCGCCAGGGCGGCATGCGCCTCGCCGTAATGGGTCTCGGCATCCACCCTCGGCAACAGGGTCGAAATACGCCCCTCCCAGATGGCCCAGGCCCGGGCTGCATTGAGCCGGGCCAGTTCGTTGTTGCTGGTCAGCAGCCGGTAGTAATGACGTAACAGGTGGCGCGTATCTCCTTCGAGCGGCGCCAGAAAATCGCGATAATAATCGGGAAACAACTGGGCGGCACCGCCATCGGGTTGATAGAGCCAGTGCAAGTCCTGCTGCCGGCCCAGAAAGAGACCGCGCAATACCAGACCCTTTACTCGCCCGGGATACTCGATGGCGTAGCACAGGGCCAGGGTCGAGCCCCAGGAGCCACCGAAAACCAGCCAGGCATCAATGTTCAGCGCCTCGCGAATCTGCTCCATATCGGCGATCAATGCCTGAGTATGATTATCGGCAAGCTCTGCATGAGGCTCGGACTGACCCGCACCCCGCTGGTCGAACAAGATGATGCGATAACTCTCGGGATCGAAAAAGCGCCGGTGTTCACCGCCGGTGCCGGCACCGGGCCCGCCGTGCACCAGCACCACCGGAATACCCAGCGGGTTACCGCTTTCTTCCACATAGAGTCGATGTCGCGGCGACACCGATAACCACTGCTGGCGGTAGGCGCCAATGCTCGGGTACAGGGTTCTCATCAATCAAGGTCCTCGGGCGAATCGGGATCATCATCCTCAAAGCTTAGCCGCTGTCGCCGCTCGTAGTCACCGAGGCCGGCGGTCAACTCGGCGCCCAGCAGGGCAATCATCCAGCTCAGATAGATCCAGACAAAGAGAATGGGAATGGCGGCCAGGGCGCCGTAAATCGCCTCGTAGGAAGGAAACTCGGTGATATAAAAAGCGAAGGCACGCTTGGCCAGCTCGAACAGCAAGGCCGCCACCAGGGCCCCGCAGATGGCATGACTGAAGCGCACCCGCATATTGGGCACCACCATGTAGAACACCACGAACATCAGGGTCGACAGCAAAAAGGGCAACAGCCCCAGCAGCAATGCCCCCATCCCCAGAATGGTATCGGCCTGGAACACCCGCAACGAGGTAATGTAGGAGGTCAGTGCCAGGCTGGCACCGGCCAGAATCGGGCCCAGAGTCAGGATCATCCAGTAGGTGGCAAAGGCCACCGACCAGCGTCGCTTCTGGGTCACCCGCCAGATGTGGTTGAAATTCTCGTCGATGGCAGAGATCAGCAGCATGGCGGTGACCGCCAACGCCGCCACGCCGACGGCGGTAGTTTTGGACGCGTTATCGATAAAGCCCTGAATACTGTCCTGCACCACCTCCCCGGCGGCAGGCACGAAGTTGCTGAACACGAAGGTCTGAATGGTATCCCGCAACTCGGCAAACATGGGAAAGGCCGACATCATGGCGAACACCACTGCCAGCATGGGCACCAGCGACAGCAGGGTGATATAGGCCAGATAACCGGCGGTCACCTTCAACCGGTCCTGTTGTATCCGTTTCAGCAGAAAGATGCCGAAACTCGAGCCATGTTCTCGAATAAAGTGCAGTCGATGCCTGACTTGCGCGACAACCTGACTCATAACAACCTCATTTTGCTACCAATGGATTTCCATTGTGGCAAATTAATCAGGCACAGTGCCAGTCGGATATCATCACCGCGATCCCCCTTTCCAAAATACCTCGCCGGCGCAGCAATAAAAAGGGCGCCCTCAGGCGCCCTTTATCGTTAGCTCAGCAAGTCGGAATTAATCGCGACCGGCACGCTTACGTTCGTTCTCGGTCAGAGCACGCTTGCGAATACGCAGGTGGTTCGGCGTCACTTCAACCAGCTCGTCGTCACCGATGAATTCCAGTGACTGCTCCAGGGTCATCTTGATCGGCGTGACCAGGGTCAGCGCTTCATCGGTACCGGACGCACGAACGTTGGTCAGCTGCTTGCCTTTAATGCAGTTAACGGTCAGGTCGTTGGCACGGCTGTGAATACCGATGACCATGCCTTCGTATACTTCGGTGGCGTGATCGATAAACAGACGGCCGCGTTCCTGAATATTGAACAGCGAGTAGGCAGAAGCCTTGCCCTTGGCGTTGGAAATCAGTACGCCGTTGGTACGAGCACCGATGGTGCCGCCTTTATGCGGACCGTAGTGGTCGAAGCTGTGGTTCATCAGGCCGGAGCCTGAAGTCAGGGTCATGAATTCGGTCTGGAAACCGATCAAGCCACGGGCGGGAACGATAAAGTCGATACGCACACGGCCCTTGCCATCCGGCACCATGTCGGTCATTTCGGCTTTACGCTCACCCAGCTTCTCCATGATGGAGCCCTGGTGCTCTTCTTCCACGTCGACGGTCAGGTTCTCGAAAGGTTCCATCTTGACGCCGTTTTCTGTTTTCAGAATAACTTCCGGACGAGATACCGCCAGCTCGTAGCCTTCACGACGCATGTTTTCGATCAGGATGCCCAGGTGCAGTTCACCACGGCCGGATACGCGGAACTTGTCCGGATCGGCGCCCTGTTCAACACGCAGTGCCACGTTGTGCACCAGCTCGGACGTCAGACGCTCCATGATGTTACGTGAGGTCACGTACTTGCCATCGAGGCCGGCGAACGGCGAGTTGTTGACCTGGAAGGTCATGGTCACGGTCGGCTCGTCAACAGACAGCGGCGGCAGTGCTTCGACTGAACCTTGCGCACAGATGGTATCGGAGATTTTCAGCTCGCCCAGGCCGGTAACAGCCACGATGTCACCGGCGTTACCTTCGGTGGCTTCGGTGCGCAGCAGGCCAAGATAGCCCATGACCATGCCCACTTTACCGTTACGAGTCTGACCATCGGCACCGATTACGGTGACCTGCTGGTTGACGCGAACGGTACCGCGCTTGATGCGGCCGATGCCGATAACACCTACGTAGGAGGAGTAATCCAGCTGGGAGATCTGCATCTGCAGCGGACCGTCCAGATCGGCATCGGGTACCGGAACCTGGTCGACGATGGTCTGGAACAGCGCGGTCATGTCCGGTTCTGGCGCATCCACATCCAGAGAGGCCCAGCCGTTGATGCCGGAGGCATAAATGACCTGGAAGTCGAGCTGGTCGTCGGTTGCACCCAGGTTATCGAACAGGTCAAAAACCTGATCCAGTACCCAGTCGGGACGCGCGCCCGGCTTGTCGACCTTGTTGATGACCACGATGGGCTTCAGGCCCTGGGCAAATGCCTTCTGGGTCACGAAGCGAGTCTGCGGCATGGGACCTTCCTGCGCATCAACCAGCAGCAGTACCGAGTCAACCATAGACATAACACGTTCCACTTCACCACCGAAATCGGCGTGTCCCGGGGTGTCCACGATGTTGATGCGGTATGCCTGCTCGTCGGGAGCGGTCCAGCGAATAGCGGTGTTCTTGGCAAGAATGGTAATGCCGCGCTCCCGCTCTATGTCATTGGAGTCCATGACTCGCTCTTCTGCTTCGCCACGGCTTTCCAGCGTGCCGGACTGCTGCAGAAGCTTGTCTACCAGGGTGGTTTTACCATGGTCGACGTGCGCGATGATTGCGATATTACGTAAGTTATCTAACATTCCTGCCTCAAAATACCGGGGGTGGATAAAAAATCGTCGTCATTTTACTCGCCCACCTCGGATCTGCCTAGCAGAATTGAAAATTACTGCTCGACAACTTCCCAAGGGGCTTTTAATGCACCATGATGATCGGCGCCGGCGCCTTACTGCACCAAAAGGATCCACTAATGCACCAACTTAGTGCATCAAAACGGCCATTGGTTCTCTTACATCAGGATAAACACCAGTGTGACAAGCATTTGGCAAACTGGCACAGTTTTCGCTTTGTATTTATCTGTAGCGATGGCAATTGATGAATTTGTTCATCAAACCCTAGGATGATTATTTTTGGAGGTCGAAATCCATGTCAGTAGAAAACGTAATGGACATGATCAAGGAACACGATGTCAAATTCATCGATCTGCGCTTTACCGATATCAAGGGTAAAGAGCAGCATATCAGCATTCCGGTCAATCAGATAAACGACGACTTCTTTGAAGAAGGCAAGATGTTCGATGGCTCTTCCATGACCGCATGGAAGACCATTCACGAATCCGACATGGTACTGATGCCCGATCCGGCTTCTGCGGTGATGGACCCTTTCACCGAAGACGCGACCATGAATATTCGCTGTGACGTGCTCGAGCCGGGCACCATGCAGGGCTATGACCGTGACCCGCGCTCCATCGCCCGCCGCGCCGAAGAATACCTGGTGTCTACCGGCATCGCCGACACCGTGCTGATCGGTCCCGAGCCCGAATTCTTCATGTTTGACGACGTGCGCTTCCATACCGACATGGCCGGCAGCTTCTTCAAGATTGATGATTCAGAAGCCAAGTGGAACTCCGGCAGCGAATATGCCGAAGGCAACAAGGGTCACCGTCCCGGCGTTAAGGGCGGCTACTTCCCGGTTGCCCCGATCGACTCCTCCCACGACATCCGTTCCGCCATGTGTCTGGTGATGGAAGAGATGGGCCTGGTGGTTGAAGCTCACCACCACGAGGTGGCGACGGCCGGCCAGAACGAAATTGCCTGCAAGTTCAACACCCTGACCCTGAAGGCCGATGAAATTCAGATCTACAAGTATGTGGTTCACAACGTGGCGCATGCCTTCAACAAGACCGCTACCTTCATGCCCAAGCCGCTGGTAGGTGATAACGGTTCCGGTATGCACGTACACCAGTCTCTGGCCAAGAACGGTGAAAACCTGTTCGCCGGCGACCTGTACGGTGGCCTGTCTGAAACTGCCCTGTTCTACATCGGCGGTATCATCAAGCACGCCCGCGCCCTGAACGCCATCACCAACCCGGCCACCAACTCCTACAAGCGTCTGGTACCCGGCTTTGAAGCGCCGGTCATGCTGGCCTACTCGGCTCGTAACCGTTCTGCCTCTATCCGTATCCCGCTGGTTGGCTCGCCCAAGGCTCGTCGTATCGAGACCCGCTTCCCGGATCCGGCTGCCAACCCGTACCTGTGCTTCGCCGCGCTGCTGATGGCCGGCCTGGACGGTATTCAGAACAAGATCCACCCGGGCGATGCCATGGACAAGGACTTGTACGATCTGCCGGCCGAAGAAGCCGCCGAGATCCCGACTGTCGCCGTGTCTCTGGACAACGCACTGGACAACCTGAACCAGGATCGCGAGTTCCTGACCCGCGGTGGTGTATTCAGCGACGAGTTCATCGACGCCTACATCAAGTACAAGCGTGTTGAAACCGAAACCATCAACATGGCGACGCACCCGCTGGAATACGACCTGTACTATTCCGTTTAAGCTTTAAGCGGTAAGCTGTCAGCTATAAGCTGGAAATTGAAAGGCCCGGGAAACCGGGCCTTTTTTTGTATATAAATTGTGAGGGGTTAGGGGTGAGGAGCAAAGACAAACCATTGCGAGCATGGGATCTGCGTTAGGCTTGCAGGTTTCTACTCGCCTGCGGGTTTGCGCCGAATAAATTGGCGCCTACAAAAGATCGACACTCCGGAATTGCCTGTGGGAGCTGCAACAGGAGACTCCGATACAACCAGGAGGACAAAGGGATCTGCTCAGCCGACCATCTGACCGCCATGGATGGCGCGGCTGAGCCTCCAGGGAGGGATTTACGGCGAGTCGGCGGAGCGGGCCCTTTGCCCTCCTGGCCTCTGACGTACTCCTCACTCCTCACTCCTCACTCCTCACCCCTCACGCAAGATTACCCCAGAATCTCATGTCGGGTAGAAGGAAACAGGTTGAGCACCTTGTGCACCAGATACACACAGCACAGGGTCAGCAGAATGGCGATGGTCATCGAACTCATCCGATACAGGGCGCTGTACACCAGATCATGCTCCGGTGACACATACTGGCCGAACAGAATGCCCACCGTGGTGAGGCCGGCAAAGCCCACCCCCGGCATGCCTTCCTTCACATGCCAGCGCGCAAATACCATGGCGCACAGCCAGAATGACAGCGTCAGCAACAGCAGGTTGTGATAATAGCTGTATAAAAACAGCTGGGTCAGCAACCCCAGCGCACAGCCGAGCAGGGTGCCCATGCAACGCTGACGACCCGACTGCACCGCCCCGACAAAACTCATGGGAAACAGCACCAGCACCGTCGCCACCTGGGCCGAGAGCGAGTCCACCAGATCGACCGTCTGAAACACCGTGAAACTGAGGGTCGCCACTATGGCGCCCAGCAGCGCCTGATGACGGATGATATTATCGCTTTTGGCGGGCAGCGCCCGCGCCACCGGCGGCTCGCGATTGGGCAGCAGCGCATAGGCGATATAGGCCAGTGCCACCGATAACAGCGAGGCGGTGATATTGCTCATCGCCATGTCGGCCAGATCGAACTGCCGGTAGCTGGAAAAGTGCAGCATGATGCTGAGGCTAACGCAACCCGAGGCGCCAAACAGCAGCATGGGGCCTCGGGCCATCAACAGAAACCGGCCCAGAAACAGGCAGAATACCACCACCGTAAAGGCCGGCGGCCAATGATTCAGCAGGCCGGGCAGCACCATGATCTCGAGCGAGGTCAGCAGCGACGAGCCGATGAACTGCAGGCTGACGAAGCGGTTCAGCACCGGCACCATGCCCAGTAACAGCATGGGGTAGACGGTGAAGAAAACCCCGAAGTTCCAGTTCATCATCTTGGCGATCAGCATACCGGCGGCACTGCCAAAGGCGATACGCAGACAAACGCGCAGCCGATCCGGGGTCAGTTCCATGCTTGTCTCCTCAGTACAGGTAACGCAGCAGGCTGACCAGCCGCGCCTGCATGGCGGCCAGGCCGTTCAGCACCGGGTTGTCGACCGGATACAGCTGCACCGTGGCCTTGGCGCCGGTGGCCAGCGGCGGCCAGGTGTCATCCAGTGCAATGTGGGTGCGCAGGCGCTGGGCGTCCCGCACCCAGCGATCGGAATTGACCGGCTGGGCCAGTAGCCCGTCGGCCGCCTGCTGACCTTCCCTGACGCCGCTGTCGATACTGGTAACGTGGCCGGAAAATATTTGCCCCGGCAAGGCATCGAAGATGACATCGACCGGGGTGCCGCTCTGCACATGGCGCAGGCTTTTTTCACGCAAGTCCGCACTCACCCAGGCCTGATCGGAAATCAGCGCCATCAGCGGCTGGCCGGCCGCCGCATGCTGACCCTGGCGCAACTGCAGGTTGCCGATGCGGCCGCGACTTTCCGCATACACCCGGGTACGCGCCAGCTCGAGCCGAGCCTGACGCAGGGCCACCTCGGCCTGCTCGACGGCAAGACCCGCCGCCGTCAGCGCCTGCTCGACTTCCTGCCGGCGGGCCTCGGCCACGGCGAGGGCATCACGCGCCAGGCTGGTGCCGGTGTTGGCCTGTTCCAGCTGTTGCTGCGACATATGACCCTGACGGTGCAGTCGGGCGATTCGCGCCGCCTCCCGCTCCTGTTCCTGCAGCTGCAGCCCGGCCTGGTGGGTTTCGGCCTTCACTTCCGCCAGACCGGACTGCGCCCTGTCTTGTGCCACTTTTGCCTGACGCTGCGCCAGCTCGGCCCGCCTGACCGCCAGTTGATAATCGCTGTCGTCCAGTTCGAACAGCAGCTGCCCCGGATCGACTCGCTGATTGTTGGTGACATGCACCCGGCTGACCTGGCCGGACACCCGGGCCGAGACCGGCACCACATAGCGCTGAATGCGGGCTTCCGGTGTCATCGGCATGTAGTTGTCGGCGATGACGAAATAAATAAAAAGCAGAAAAAAGGCGCTCAGGGCCACTTTTATCCAGCGGCTGAAACTCTGTTCTGGCGTCATGATGACCTCGGTTGCGTTATTCTTTGTGACCACAGATACCGTTGAGGTTCCGGTTGATGTGCTCCACCATGCGATTGAATTCCTTGATTTCCTGTTCACTCAGGCCCGCCAGTACCTGCTGGCGGGTCTGATCCAGCACCGCGTCCATCTCATCCATCAGCGGGCGCACCGCCGGCGTCAGATGCACCCTCTTGCCACGGCGATCATCGGCACAGGGCCGACGCTCCACCAGCCCCAGCTGTTCCAGCCCGTCCAGGGTGCGTACCAGCGACGGACTTTCCACCCCGACCCGGCGCGCCAGCTGATGCTGTTGAATACCATCTTCGTATTTTAGATGTGTCAGGGTGATCCAGCGGCTTTGGGTCAGCCCCAGCGGCTTGAGCCGCTCATCGTTGAGCCAGCGCCACTGCCGAACCAGACAGGCCAGAGACATTCCCAGGGTTTTCATCGCCACCTCCGAGTTAGTTAGCATGCTAATTATGCTCTTGCTAACGATATTATTCAAATTCACGGACTGCATCAGCCAGCTCCCTGGTCCGTTCTGGCAAATCGGCAGGTTTCTTGCATTCTTACGCTACCAGTAGCGGCACCAGTACGGGGCATACAGAGCCACCCTGCCCTCGAGCGGCAAGGGCGCCGAATTCGGGTTAGAATGCATGCACCATGGTGGTGCAAATGCAGACGAGAGGACAACAAGGTGCCGGAATCCCAGCCAGACGTACAAGCGATTATCGATAACCTGCTCACGGCGGTGCTGGTGGTGGATGCCGAGCTGCAGGTGCTGTTTGCCAATACCGCCGCCGAGCAGTTGCTGCCCCTGAGCAAGCGCCGGCTGCAGGCGATGCCGCTCAATCTGGCGGACGAAGATATTTCGCTGGATACCGCCCGTATCAGGCACTGCATCGACCGCGAGCAGGGCTTTACCGACAGCGAGGTGCAGCTGATGATCGACGGCGTGCCGCGCTGGGTTGAAGTCAGCGTCACTCCTCTGCCCTGGTCCGGCTCCTCATCACCGCGGACACAGACTCGGGCGTTGATCGAACTTCGGCTGATCGATCAGCAGAAAAAAATCAGCCAGGAGCTGCAGCAGCGCACCCAGCAACAGGCGGCGCGGGAGCTGGTGCGCGGCCTGGCCCACGAAATAAAGAACCCCCTGGGTGGCCTGCGCGGGGCGGCCCAGCTGCTGGAGCGAGAGCTGCCCCGGGAAGAGCTGAAAGAATTTACCCAGCTGATCATCGCCCAGGCGGACCGGCTGCGTAATCTGGTGGACCGACTGCTGGGTCCTCAACGACCCGGCCGGCGGCAAATCACCAATCTGCATTCGGTACTGGAGCAGGTGCGCCGGCTGGTGGCGATGGAAATACCGCCCGGCATCAGCCTGGACCGGGATTACGATCCCAGCATTCCCGACTTCGAGATGGATCCGGAGCAACTGCAGCAGGCCCTGCTCAACATAGTACGCAACGCCGCCGAGGCGCTGGGCGAGCAGGGGCACATTCAGATCAGAACCCGCACCGCCTTTCAGGTGATGCTGCAAGGTCGCCGCTACCGGCTGGCGGCGGAGATTCGCATTATCGACGACGGCCCCGGCATTCCCGAGCCCCTGCGCGACACCCTGTTCTACCCCATGGTGACCGGACGCGACGGCGGCACCGGGCTGGGGCTGTCTATCGCGCAGGATCTGATCCACCAGCACCAGGGCCGCATAGAGACCCAAAGTCGCCCCGGACGCACCGAATTTATTATCTATCTGCCATTACGCCGCTAGGAGAGCCTTATGACCGAACAAGTATGGATAGTCGATGACGACAGCTCGATTCGCTGGGTGCTGGAACGTGCCCTGAGCCAGGCCGGCTTCGACTGCCAGAGCTTTGCCGACGGCGAAAGCGTGCTGGCGGCCCTGACCCGCAGCCAGCCCAGCGTGGTGGTGTCCGACATTCGCATGGGCGGCATGGATGGCCTGACCCTGCTGGGTGCCATTCACGAACAGGTGCCCCAGCTGCCGGTGATCATCATGACCGCCCACTCGGATCTGGACAGTGCGGTCAGCGCCTATCGTCACGGTGCCTTCGAATATCTGCCCAAACCCTTCGATATCGACGAGGCGGTCACCCTGGTGCAGCGGGCCATGGCCCACCTGCGGGAGAGCAAGTCCAAGGGCCGGGTCGCCGAGCAGGAAAGCGTCAATGCGCCGGAAATCATCGGCGAAGCCCCGGCCATGCAGGAGGTATTTCGCGCCATCGGCCGTCTGGCCCGCTCTTCCATTTCGGTGCTGATCAACGGCCAGAGCGGCACCGGCAAGGAACTGGTGGCGCACGCGCTGCACAAGCACAGCCCTCGCGCCAGCAGCCCCTTTATTGCCCTGAACATGGCGGCCATTCCCAAGGATCTGATTGAATCGGAGCTGTTCGGCCATGAAAAAGGCGCCTTCACCGGGGCCAACAGCATTCGCCAGGGCCGCTTCGAACAGGCCAATGGCGGCACCCTCTTTCTCGATGAAATCGGCGACATGCCGCTGGATATTCAGACCCGGCTGCTGCGGGTATTGTCCGACGGCCAGTTTTACCGGGTCGGCGGCCATCAGCCGATCAAGGTGGACGTACGCATCATCGCCGCCACTCATCAGGATCTGGAGCTGAAGGTGGACGATGGCGACTTTCGCGAAGACTTGTTCCACCGGCTCAACGTCATTCGCGTCCATATGCCGGCGCTGAAAGACCGACGGGAAGACATTCCCAAGCTGGCCCGTCACTTTCTGGCCCGGGCGGCCAAAGAGCTGAGTGTGGAGGCCAAGGGCCTGCATCCGGACGCTCAGGCCTGCCTGCAATCACTACCCTGGCCCGGTAACGTACGCCAGCTGGAAAACGTCTGCCGCTGGCTGACGGTGATGGCGTCGGGTCAGGAGGTGCTGGTCTCCGATCTGCCACCCGAGCTGATGCAAAAGGAACGGGAGAAAGACAAAAGCGGCGCCACGCAAGACTGGCGTCAGGCGCTGCAGGACTGGGCCCGGCAAGAACTGGCCCTGGGTCATCAACATCTGCTGGCTCATGCCCTGCCCGACTTCGAACGCATCCTGCTCGACTGTGCCCTGACCCATACTCAGGGTCACAAACAGGACGCCGCCCGTCTGCTCGGCTGGGGTCGCAATACCCTGACCCGCAAGCTGAAAGAGTTGCATGGTGAAGACCATTTGGCCGAGGATAAAGACTAACGGCTCCACACCACGAGGAAATGCCATGATAGATCCCAGTCTGCCCCTGCTCGACCTGCACCGTCATCTGGATGGCAATATCCGTCCCGCCACCATACTGGAACTGGGCCAGCGCTTTGACATGGCGCTGCCCGCCACCACCCTGGCGGGGCTGCGCCCTCATGTGCAGGTAAGGGATAATGCACCGGATCTGATGTCGTTTCTCGCCAAACTGGACTGGGGCGTCAGGGTGCTGGGCAGTTACGATGCCTGCCGTCGGGTCGCCTATGAAAACGTCGAGGATCTGCAACGCGCCGGCATCGACTATGCCGAGCTGCGCTTCAGCCCCGGCTACATGGCGATGAGCCACCACCTCGACCCCGAGGGCGTGGTGGAAGCGGTGATCGACGGGGTGGCCGCCGGCAGCCGCGACTTCGGCGTACCGGTCAAGCTGATCGGCATCATGAGTCGCACCTTCGGCCAACAGGCCTGCGAACGAGAGCTGGCCGCCTGTCTGGCCCACAAGGACAAACTCATCGCCATGGATCTGGCCGGTGACGAGTTGGGGTTTCCCGGCGGGCTGTTCGAAGAGCACTTTCGACGGGTGCGCGACGCCGGTCTGCATATCACGGTGCACGCCGGTGAAGCGGCGGGCAGTAACAGCGTCTGGCAGGCCATTCGGGAGCTGGGTGCCGAGCGCATCGGCCACGGGGTAAAAGCGGTACAGGACGAATCCCTGCTCGACTATCTGGCCAAGCAACGCATCGGTATCGAAACCTGTCTGACCTCCAACCTGCAGACCAGCACGGTCACCGAGCTGAGCAGCCATCCCATTCACCGCTTTCTGGAAAAAGGCCTGTCAGTTTGTCTGAATACCGACGACCCGGCGGTACAGGGCATAGAGCTGCGTCATGAATATACCGATGCCGCGCTGGCCACCGGCCTGACGCCGGTGCAGACCCGCCGGTGTCAGGAAAACGCCCTGGCCATGGCCTTTATCAGCGCCGAAGAAAAAGCCGCCCTGCTGCTGGCCAGCGCCGCAAGGGAGTAACCCATCCCCTCGGTGGCTCTGTGAACAAGAGGCACCAGGGTTGCCTCTTCCGACACGCTTCAAGTACGTCCATGTAGCGCTCAGCACATGACATCCCTGTCATGTGACGGTCGGCTAAGGCAATCCCTGCAGCCTCCTCCATGAACCGGAGCTGTTTGTTGGGAGTACCATCTGACAACGCGCGGCTCAAAGGAGGACAAAGGGATCTGCTCCGCCGACCTTCTGTTTCAGGGATGAAACAGAGAGCTCCCACGGATGGGTTCATGGCGTGTCGGCGGAGCGGGCCCTTTGTCCGATATGTGACAACGAACATGCAGCTTCGATTGCGTCGTAGCGCTTCGCTTAAATAACCCGCGAGAACTGTTGCATCCGCGCCTGGCGGCGCAGGTGCACGTCGAAACACATGCAGATATTGCGGATCAGCAGCTGGCCCTTGGCCGCAACCTTGATGGCGTCGTCGCTCAAGGTCACCAGACCATCGTCGATGAAGGTCTGCAGCAGCTTGAGATCCTCGGCGAAATAGTCGGCAAAACCAATGCCGTACTGCCGCTCCAGCGGCGCGAATTCCAGCTCGAAGTTGCAGATCAACGTCTTGATCAGATCCCGGCGCAGACAGTCGTCTTCGTTCAGGGCATAGCCGACGGTCTGGGCGTGGCCCAATTCGTCCAGCTGGCCGTAATACAGCTTCAGATCCTTGTGATTCTGGGAGTAGGCATCACCAATCATGCTGATGGCCGACACCCCCAGCCCCAGTAAATCGCAGTCACCCTGGGTGGTATAACCCTGAAAATTGCGGTGCAGCTCGCCTTCCCGCTGGGCCACCGCCAGGCTGTCGTCCGGCAGCGCAAAGTGATCCATGCCGATAAACTGATAACCCTGGCCGGTCAGATAGGCGATGCTGTCCTGCAACATCGCCAGCTTCTTCGCCGGGGCCGGCATATCCTCATCTTTCAGCTTGCGCTGGGCAGAGAAACGGCTCGGCAGGTGAGCATAATTGAACACCGACAGACGGGCCGGCTTCATCGCCACCACCTGTTCCAGGGTATGGTGAAAGCTTTCCGGGGTCTGCAGCGGCAGGCCGTAGATCAGATCCAGATTGGTGGAGCCGAAGCCCAGCTCGGCGGCCCGGCTGACCAGCGCCTTGATGAAGTCGTTATCCTGCTCCCGGTTGACCACCCGCTGCACGTCTTTGTTGAAGTCCTGCACGCCCAGGCTGATACGGTTGAAACCTTCCTCTTTCAGCACATCCAGCAGGCTCAGCTCGATGCGGCGCGGATCGATCTCGATGCTGAATTCGCCCTGTTCGGCAAAGCGAAAGTGCCGGCGCAGCAGGCCGTTCAGACGACGGATCTGGGGTTCGGTCAAAAAGGTGGGGGTGCCGCCGCCCCAGTGCAACTGGGTTACGGTGCGATCGACAAACAGCGGTGCCAGACGCGCAACTTCCCGCTCCAGATAATCAAGGTAGATGTCGGCCTTGTCCTGGTGACGGGTGATGACCTTGTTGCAGCCACAGTAGTAACACAGCTTGTGGCAGAAGGGGATATGCACATAGAGCGACAGCGGTCGTCCGGGATAACGGCCGGCGGCGGCTTCGAGTTCCGCCATGCCAAAGCCGTCATTGAACTCCAGCGCCGTGGGGTAAGAAGTATAACGCGGCCCCGAATAGTTATACTTTTCGATCAGGGCCTGATCCCACTCTATCTGTGCTGACATAACCTCTCCCGGTCAGCGACCGGGCAGTTCCAGGCTGGCCAGCCGCGTTACCTCAATTTTGATTTGTGCTTCCAGTTCCTGTTCGAAACCGGCTCGTTGCAGATCCATACGCATGATTTCGTTGCGCTTGTACTGCTTGCGGGCGTCGTGGGTCGGCATTTCTCTGACCCGTTCATACAGATCGTAGAGGCCCGGGTATTCGCCGGCAAATTCCTTTGGCTGTGCAAACTGCAGGGCGTTGAGCAGGTTGGCCAGCCGAATGGCGCCTTCCGACAGGTTGCATTGATCTTCGCGCACCGCCATGGCGATGGTGCGAATGCTCTCCAGAATACGCTCGTTACGCCGGGTAATGGCCTGCTGCTGGCGCTGGGTTTGCAGCTTCAGTCGAGCCAGCAATCTACCCGCATAAACCGCCAGCCCCACTATGATGACGCCGCCCACGAGGGCGGCAATCAACCAGGGTGAGATCATGACTTATCTTCCTTGTCTTCGTATTGCGCAGGATCAAGATCCGCATCCATAAAACGGGTCCAGAGATCGTCGCCTTCTGCCGGCTCTTCTTCATCTTCTTCCAGCAGGCCGAGTTCTTCCAGCAACTGCTGATGACGAGCCAGGGTCTGGTCCAGCCAGCCGGCATCGTTTTTGCCCAGCTTCTCGCCCGCATCCACTTTATCCAGCAGGGTATTGAGCCGCTCGTTGTTTTCCAGCTGCTCCAGTTCCTGTTCCGGCGTCAGCGCCTCGACATCGGTGTCGATAACCGGTGTTACCCTGGCCGGTTTGGGGGCCTTGGCCGGCTTGGCAGGCTTGGAGGAATCGGCCACCTTGGTGGTTTCCCCCTGCACCAGGGCTATCGGTTTTTTCGAACCCAGACGCGGATCCCGAGGTGTCTTGCTGCCGCCGTGCTGCTGGCCGGACTCGCCGGTGTTATGCCGGGAGCCGGGTGCCAGCCCCTTGCGTTTGGCCTTGCGCTTGCGATCCTTGCTCTGCTCGGCAGTTTCCCGACTTTCCTTGCGGGCTCCGATTTGACCCGGAGTACGGGTCTTTTTAATGCGTGTCATACAGACTCCGGTATTTGCAGAAGTATCACATCGGCACCGATGAATTCGATACCGAGCCCGTCCCGTGCCGCCAGCCAGAGAAAGGTTTCCCGGCTGAAAAAGCTGACATGGGTGGGATCCTGTTTGTAATGCCAGTTGGCAAAGGCCGCCTGGTCTCGAGCCAGCTTGGTCATGATGGCCAGCCAGCCTCCCGGTCGAAGCAGGGTCAGCAACTGCTGCCATTCCCTGCCCGGCCGGTAAAAATGTTCTATCGCCTCGGTGCAGCAGACAAAGTCGTAACGCTGCTGCAACCGGTCCGGATAATGTGCATAGTAAGGATCATAGGTGGTGGTGGCAAAGCCTGCTTCACTCAGCATGGCCGCCAGCGCCGGGCCGGGGCCACAACCGAAATCGAGCCCTCGGCTGCCTGCCGGCAGGCGGGTCATCAGCGGATCGGCCACTCGCGCCAGAAAACGCCGATAGCCCATGTCATCGGGCCGATTCTCATGCAAATCATATTCTGCCTTCTCCGCTGCCGCATCCAGCCGATTGTCGGGGTCGACAAAAATCAGTCGGCACCGCTCACAGCAATGGTAACGCCGCCGCGCATCCTGCCAGAACAGAGACGTCTCGATATGGTCACAAAGGGGACAGTTCAGGTCGTGCAGCAGGGCAGACATGGGGAAACCAGAGAAAGCAGGGGGCGCCGGGCCCCCGGAGTGATAGTATTAACGCAGACCCGCTACGTACTGGGACAGTACGTCGATATCGTTATCGGTCAGCTTGGCAGCAACGCCGCGCATCATGCCGTTGTGGTCGTTGGCACGCTCGCCACTGCGGAACATCTTCAGCTGAGCCGCAATATAGGCAGGGTACTGACCAGACAGCCGCGGGAACTTGGCCGATTCCAGGCCTTCGCCACGGGGGCCGTGACAGGCGATACAGGCGGTAATACCGCGCTCGATGTCACCACCCTGATACAGGGCGGCACCCTGCTCGATCACCTCTTCCGGCGTGGCGACAGGGGTAACGGCCTGGCTGGCGAAATAGGCAGCCACATCGGCCATGTCCTGTTCGCTCAGCGGCATGGACATGCCGCCCATGATGGCGTTGGCACGGCCTTCACCACCGGTGGCGGCGGCCTTGAACTCGGCCAGTTGCTTGGCCAGGTAAGAGGCATGCTGACCGGCCAGTTTGGGATACATATCGGTCGGGCTGTTGCCATCGGCACCGTGGCATGCCACGCAGGTGGCAGATTTGGCTTTACCTGCTTCGACATCGCCCTGTGCCTGGACAACACCGGCCATTCCGAGTGTTAAGGCTAGCGTGAAAATAATTTTTTTCATGACGTTCCGACTTCTCGTTGTAAGAGCTTCCAGATCACATACCTGCGAGGGCATGTTACAATGCGATTCAAAAAACGACACCATTCTACAATGATTTTGCGAAAAAGTAAGCAAAGCGGGTTCAGAACCCGGGGGAATTCATATTGAATAACAAGCAGATAAATTTTAACACCGCCCGCTTTATTACCAGCGCGCCCGATATCAATCAAATGCCGGAAGACAGCGGCATAGAGATAGCTTTTGCCGGACGCTCAAACGCCGGTAAATCATCCGCACTTAACACCATAACGCAGCAGAAAAGTCTGGCGCGGACCAGTAAAACCCCGGGCCGTACCCAGCTGATCAACGTGTTCGAGCTGAGCGAAGGCAAGCGGCTGATCGATCTGCCCGGCTACGGCTATGCCAAGGTGCCGGAAGAAATGAAGTTGAAATGGCAGCGAGCCCTGTCGGTCTACCTGCAACACCGCGAAAGCCTCAAGGGTCTGGTGGTGCTGATGGACATTCGGCATCCGCTCAAGGACATCGATCAGCAGTTGCTGCAATGGGCCAGCGAAAGCAAGCTGCCGGTACTGGCACTGCTGACCAAGTGTGACAAGCTCAAGCCGGGCCCGCGCAAGTCCGAAGTGCTGCGAGTGCGCGAAGCCGTGACCGTGTTCGGTGGCGACATTCGAGTCGAATCGTTCAGTTCGCTCAAGGGCCTGGGCCTGGACAGAGCCAAGGAAATCCTCAGCGAATGGCTGCTGCAGGATCAGGACGATGAGCCGGCGGCAGCAAGCGCCGACGGTGAGAACGCCTGATGCGCCTCGATCGCTTTCTGAGCGAAAGTACCGGCCTGACCCGCTCCGTGGCCAAAAAGGCCCTGCACCGGGGTGATGTGACCGTCGATGGCATCGTGGTCAAAAAGAGCGACCAACAGATCAACGGTCAGGAAGTGCGCCTCGAAGGTCGTCTGCTGATGGCACCGGGGCCGCGCTATCTGCTGTTGCACAAGCCCGCCGGTTATATCAGTTCCACCCAGGATGAAGACCACCCCTGTGTGCTGCAACTGCTGCCCCCGGAGCTGCGCCGCAGCATGCAGTGCGCCGGGCGGCTGGATGTGGATACTACCGGCCTGCTGCTGCTGACCGACGATGGCAAGTGGTCGCACCGCCTGCGCTCGCCCAAAAATGCCTGCAACAAGGTGTATCGGGTCGATCTGGCCGAACCGCTGGCAGAGGATGTCGCCGAGCGCTTCGCTCAAGGGCTGGAGCTGCACGGCGAAGACAAGACGACCCTGCCGGCCGGCCTGGAAGTGATCACCCCTACTCGGGTACTGCTGACCATACAGGAAGGCAAATATCACCAGGTGAAACGGATGTTTGCCGCCGTCGGCAATCATGTGATGGGCCTGCACCGGCTGCAAATCGGGGACATAGTGCTGGATGACAGCCTGGCTCCGGGCGAGTGGCGTCATCTCACCGCCGCCGAAGTCGCCTCGATTTGACGTAAAGGGTGCGGGGGGCAGAGTGAGGCGTAACCTCACACCTCACCATTCACACCTTACTATCTTATTCCGCCGCCGGTATCTCCAGCCAGAAACAACTGCCCTGGCCCGGCGTCGATTCGAAGTCGACGCTGCCCCCCATCCGTTCCAGCAGCTCCCGGGTAATGGCCAGGCCCAGCCCGGTACCGCCTTTCTTGCGGGTATCCGAGCTGTCGGCCTGGGCAAACTTCTGGAAGATGCGCGAACGAAAACTATCGGGGATCCCGTCTCCCCGATCACGCACCAGAATGCGTAGTCGGTCGGTGCCTTGCCATTCGGTGGAGATCAGCACCCGGCCCTGCTCCGGCGAAAACTTGATGGCATTGGACTGCAGGTTGGACAAGGCCTGCAGCAGTCTGTCCCTGTCTGCCTGCACTCGCGCCTCCGCCGCCATGGTGCCAATCTCGAGGCAGACACCTCGCTCCTTGCCCAATGGGCGGTTCATTTCCACCGCCTCATGGATCAGCTCTGCCAAATCACAGGCTTGCAGACAAAACGGCATCTTGCCGGCCACCAGCTTTTCCATATCGAGCAAGTCGTTGATCAACAAATTCAGTCGCTTGCTGTTGTTATGAGCCACCCGTACCATCTGGCCGGCTTTGGCCGGCAGATCACCCAGCACCCCCTGGTTCAACAACCCGAGTGAGCCGGTAATGGAGGTCAGCGGCGTGCGCAGTTCGTGGCTCACGGTGGCCACGAATTCCCTTTGCATCTGCTCCACCTGCTTCAGCGCGGAAATATCCTCGACAAAAGACCACAACAGCGTCTTGCCTGCCGCATCGCGGACCAACATCCCCCGCTGGCGAACCGGAAAGCGTGACCCATCCCAACGGGTGTACTCTTTTTCATAGGGCGGATAACTGCCATGAAGCTTCAGTTGCTCCAACGCCTGCTGGTCTGCCGCCTTGTATTCCTCCGGGGTAAGCACGCGATAATCCAGCGCCAGCAGATGTTCCTTGTCGAACCCGGTCGCATCCAGCAGCGCTCGGTTGACATCGATAAAGGCACCGGTCGAAAAATCATTGAGGGCAATGCCGATGGAAGACAGCTCAAACAGCCCTCGCAGCCGCCGCTCGCTGTCGGCCAGCGCCAGTTCCGCCTGTTTTTCATGCTGAATATCGGTCAGGTAGCCGTGCCAGACGGTGCTGCCATCATCCAGCCGTTCGGGCCGGGCCCGTCCTTCCACCCACCGCAGGGAGCCGTCTTGCTGCACGACCCGGTACTGGGTATGCCAGATGGCAAGATGACGCTCCGATGCCTGAATTGACGCGCTGACCTGCTCCAGATCCGGCCCATGAATGCGCTCGAATACCACGGCGGCATTCTCTTTCACCGCCTCGGGCGAAACCCGGTAAATCTGCTCGATGCCGCTGCTGCTGTAAGGAAAGGCGCTGTGGCCATTCGGCCACAGCCGGTACTGGTACAGCATGCCCGGAGTCTGCTCGACCAGCTTGTCCAGCCGCTCCTGCTGCGCCCGTTTTCCCAGCATGTCTTCGAGCCAGCGCGCCAGCAGCCCGATGAACATGCGGTCGGTGTCATCGAAAGGCCATTCCCTCGGTGCGACGGCAGAAAAGTTGAGGGTACCGAACAACTGGCCATCGACCAGAAGTCGAATGGCGATGTAACTTTCGAGCCCGAACTGCCGATAGCACTCGGCCTGTTGAAACGACGAGTGAGCCATATGCTGGATGGCCATCACACCGGGTTGCTGCAGCAACAGGTGGCAGTAGGTTTGTTCCAGCACAAAGTGCAATCCGGGCGCGATTTCGGCTTCGGGCGGCGCCGCCACCCAACGTACCGCGTACACCTCGCCCAGGATTTCGCTGACGATACCCAGCTCCAGCTGCAGATAATCGCACCCCAACGACAATGCCTGGGTGATTTGTTGGTCCAAGCTGCCGTCCAGTTCAAAGGCGATACGATTAAGCAGCTGGAGCGCCCGGTTCTTGCGCTCCAGCTGTGCCAGCGTCTCTCGCTCGGTAGTAATATCCGCATGGGTGCCATACATCATCAGCGGCTTCCCATCGTCGTCACGGCTGAACAAGCGGCCCCGGCTTTGTAACCAGACCCAGTGCCCCGCTTTATGCTTCATGCGAAACTTGCATTCATAGACCGGCTCCTTCCCCGCCAGATGCCGTTTCATCGCCACCGTAGCGCCCACCACATCGTCCGGATGAACCCGGCTTTTCCAGGTGTCGAAAGTCAAGGGCGCCAGCTCCGCCAGCCGATAGCCCAGCATATCGGCCCAGCGTTCATTGAATTCACAGCGACCGGTTTGCATGTCGCATTGCCAGATACCGATGTGCGCCCCCTCAATCACCAACTGGGCACGGGATTCGCTCGCCTGCAGGCTGCGACGTAACTCGGTCAGCTGGGACTGGTTGATTTGCTCTTCCACCGTGTCGGCCATGATCCGTAACAGCTCGCTCTCCGCCGCGCCAAATGTGCGTGGCTTGCTGTCGATGATACAGAGGGTACCGATGCGATAACCACCCGAGGTATGCAGGGGGGCCCCCGCATAAAAACGAATATGCGGCGGCTGCAAGACCAGCGGGTTATCGAAAAACCGGGGATCGAGGTGGGCGTCCTCCACCACCAGCAGGCCGCTGTCCAGGATGGCGTGGCCACAAAACGAGATCTCGCGGCCGGTTTCGCACACCTCCCCCAGCCCCTGAGCCGATTTGAACCACTGTCGTTCGCTGTCTACCAGCGACACCAGGGCGATGTCGACACCAAAACTGCTCTGGGCAATGCGGGTCAGTCGATCGAAACGCGCTTCCGGTGGGCTGTCCAGCAGACCGGTGGCCATCAGCGCCTGCAATCGCTGCCATTCATCGGTCGGTACAGATGGGATGATCATCACTCATATCCTCAATAATCCGATGCTCGGTACTATCGCTCGAAACCGCACCCGGCAGCTCCACCCACAGATGGGCACCGTCCCGGTTATAAAAACCGATGCGCCCTTCCATCAATTCCACCAGTTCCTTGCAAATCGCCAGGCCCAGCCCGGTTCCTCTGCTGGCACGCATGGTGCCGTGTTCGGCCTGGGCAAAACGCTCGAACAGACGACCACCAAAGGCTTCCGGAATGCCTTCTCCCTGATCGCTGACGGTAATCCGCAGCCAGTCGGGGAGATGCCACTCGACCCGTACCGTGACGGTACCGCCGGGCGGAGAAAATTTGATGGCATTGCTGATCAGGTTATCCAGAACCTGCCGCAAGCGCAGCGGATCGAGGTATGCCGATGGCACCGGGGCGGTGGCGCTGCACAGGGTCACCCGGTAGTCATCGGCCATGGGTCGGTTACCGGCTATCGCCTCCTTGACCAGCGTCATGATACAGCAGGGCTTGGGTGCCAGTTCCAGCTTACCGGCATTCAGCTTGTTGAAGTCCAGCAGGTCATTGATGATGGTCTGCAAACGCTCGCCGTTGCGCAATGCCAGCAACGTCAGGTTATCGGCTTTTTCCGGCAGGGCGCCCACCGCCCCCGACTGCATCAGCTTCAGCGCCCCGTTGATCGAGGTCAGCGGAGTACGCAGTTCATGACTGACCACCGCCACGAAGTCATCCTTGACCTCGCTCAACGCCTTGCGCTCGGCGGTCAGCTGGTTGAAGGCCCGTGCCAGCTCCGCCACCTCGGTTACGCCGGTTTCGGGCAACTGCTGGTTATTCGCGGCCTGGGTCGCCATGCGCCGGATTTGTCGGGTCATGAATTCCAGCGGCCGCATCGCGGTCCAGGCCAGCCAGAATGCCAGCAGCGCCAGTCCGCCGCCAATCAGCACACTGATGCCGGCAAAACGCAGAAAAAATGCCCGGGCCGGGGCAATCACCTGGTCGTAGGGCACGGCACGAACGAACACCCACCGCAATTGCTCCAGATGGGTGGTGGCAAAGACCATTTGCTGCCGATTTTCATCCTGGGTGATGCCGATATTGAAACCGGACAGGGCGGCGTCAATCAGCGGACTCTCCCCGGGGGCAGGCAATGGTTGCAGTTCACTCGACAAATCGGCACCGTTATAGACATACACCAGGTTGTCGGTGTCCAGAATCCTGAAAGTCACCCCTTCCCGCAGGGCATCGGCCAGTCGCCGCTTCGGCAGAATGGAGGTCTGGGCCAGATTGATCACCCCACCCAGAATACCGAGCAAATCGCCGTCATCCGACAGGATCGGACTCAAAAAGGACACCAGCGGCGCTCCTGTGGTACGTCCGATAATGGGGTGACTGATCACCGGCTTGCGGGTGGTAAAGAGCCGCTTGAAATGAGGCCGATCCGCATAATTGGTACCCACTCGCCCCGGCACCAGCGTGCTTTCGGCGATGGCGGTGCCGTTGCTGTCAAAGACCATAAGGCCATCCGGAAAGAATCTTCGCAGATGGCGCTGCCGCTCCATCTTGGTGAGCAACTGGCTCATGGGGTCGAGGTTGAGTCCGTTAGACAACTGGGCGCTGAAGCTTTCCAGCGCATTCAGCCTGAGGGCCAGCACCTGCTCCACCTGCTCGGCCGCCCTGACCGTTTCCTCCGCCTGGCGCTGGCGGTGCAACTGCTCGAGGTCGTCCACCAGCGAGTGATAGACCGTCAACAGCACGGCCACGACCGTCAGCACGGCACCGGTCATGATAATGAGCGCTATTCGTCCCTTCAGCGATAATCGCATGTGCTATCTCGTCCTTGTCGTGGTAGTGCATAACGGATACGGTGTCAAATATGGGTATACCACAATCGGCAACCCCATGATAAGTTTCGCATGGGGCTTTATAGCCTATCATCCCTGCAGTCATTACCCGATGGCCGCAGAAACACAAGCCGAGTACCGGAGGTAAAAATGCCGCCTGATCCGAGCGTAATGGAGAGCAAGCTTGCCCTGTTGAAAACCCGGTTTGCCGAGAGAACGGCCACCCAGCTCGACGCCATGGTGCTGGAAGTTCAACAATGGCAACAAACAGGCGGCCGTTGTGGCGATATCACCGCCCTCTACCAGTTACTGCACCGGCTGGCCGGCTCTTCCGGCACCTTCGGCTTTGTCGAACTGGGGCAGAAGGCCCGCAGCCTGGAGCATCGCCTCACGTCATTGCTGGAATGCCCCGACCTGTCTGCTGCCCGAATTCAGCGCGTGATCGACGCCGATTTTCTTGAGCAACTGCAACGATTAACCTCGCTGCTGCACCAGGATGATGAATCAACTTCGCCCTCGGCCGCAACGCCACTCACATCGCCTTCGACCGCAGCAGAGGCGACCGAAGTGCTGATCCTGGGAGCCGAGCTGACCGAGCTGGTTTCGGCCCTCAGCCGCTACGGTTTCAACATCGCGCACCATGTTGCCGTTGATGATATTCCGGCCCGGTACTGGCATCACAACACCACCATCGTCACCTGTGCCCATCATCTGGAGCCGGCCGCCACCTGGAACACGGTCCAGGCCCGCCGTTGCCGGCAGAAGAAGGCCCCGATTATCTGCATCGGTGCAGATGACGACTTTGACGCCCGCTATCGCCTCGCCGAACTGGGGGCCAGTGGCCTGTTCACCCTGCCGGTAGAGATACCCGGCCTGGCAGAACGCATCGAGCAACTGAATCGCGAGCAACAGCAGACGCAGGCCGCCAGGGTATTGCTACTGGACGACGATGAAGAACTGGCCGAGCATTATCGCCTGGTGCTGACCACCGCCGGTATGAATGTCAGGGTCATGACCCGGCCCGCCGCCCTGCTGAGTACGCTGGCGGAGTTTCGACCGGACATAGTGCTGATGGACATCAACATGGCGCCCTATTCCGGCGTGACCCTGGCGCGAATGATCCGTTTTGAACCCCAGTGGCTGAGCTTGCCGATTATCTATCTCTCTTCGGAGCAGGATCGGGATCAACAGCTCAGCGCCCTGGCCCAGGGCGCCGATGAATTCATCACCAAACCGATTTCCGATCAACAGCTGATCCGTACCGTGCGTATCCTCTATTACCGGGCCCGTCAGCTGTCGAAACTGGTGTCCTGCGATGGCCTGACCGGCTTGCTCAATCACACGCACATCAAGCAGGCCCTGAGCCACGAGTTTTCCCGGGTGCAGCGGCTCGGCCACAGCACTACGGTGGCCATGCTGGATCTGGATCACTTCAAACAGATCAACGACAATCACGGCCATGCCATTGGCGATCAGGTGATCAAGGCGCTGGCCAATCTGCTGCACAAGCGGCTGCGCATTACCGATCATCTGGGTCGCTACGGCGGTGAAGAGTTTGTGGCCATACTGCCCGACTGCGATCTGTCACAGGCCAAAACCATGTTCGAGCAGATCTGCCGTCATTTTGCCGCCCTGAGCTTCAATGGCAGTGAACACAAGTTCGGGGTGACCGTCAGTGTCGGCCTGGCCGATCTGAATCAATTTATATCGGCAGAACATGCACTTAATGCCGCCGACGAGGCGTTGTATCAGCGAAAACATCAGGGCCGAAACGGAGTCAGCTGTTATTATTTACCTACCTTGCCTGTCGACAACGGATAAACCATGAACATACTGCTGCTGGAAGACGATTTGCTCATCGCCGATCTGGTGGAAATGGTGCTGACCAATTCGGTTGCCGGGGCCCAAGTGACCCAGGCGACCAGCGTCGGTCAGGCCAAAATGGCCTGGCGCCGACAGCCGGCACAACTGGTGCTCTGCGACTGGAATCTGCCGGACGGCTCGGGGCTCGAGCTGGTCAAACTCATTCGCAGCACCGACACGGCCACCCCCATCGTCATGATCAGCGCCAGCTCCGACCGCCAGCACGTGATGGCCGCCGCCCGTTATGGTATCAGCGATTTTATCGCCAAGCCGTTCGATGTGACCATGCTGCAGCAACGCCTGATGCCGCTGCTGCATGCCGATCTGTCCACCGGCCAGCAGCCGTCTGCGCTGCCGTCGCTGGATGACTGGCTGAACCAGGCACTGACCGATACGCTGCGCCTGCCAACCGAGCTCGATCAGAACGCCGTGCTGCCCCTGCTGGCCAACAGCGACAGCCTGTCACCGACCGACCTGGCCCAAAACTGGAAAAACCAGCCGGCATTGACTGCCCGCTTGCTGAAACAGGCCAACGGCGCGTCGCTGAAACGCAGCGGCAAGCCGGTGAGCCGGCTGGACGAGGCCATTGCCACCCTGGGCGTGGATCTGTCGTTACGCACCGCCATGGCACTGGCGCTCGACGTTACCGGCTCCCTGCACGATGAACGCCTGATCGAGCTGGCCCGTCACTACCAGACCACCGCCGAGCAGGTCGCCACTATCGCCCGGGCCATGGCACTGAGCATCGGTCTGAATGGCTTGAACTGTTATACCGCCGGTTTGCTGAGTCGCAGCGGAGAGCTGGCGGTATTGCGCGTACTGCAGGATTTCATTACCCGCGGCGGCAGCCTCGACGACGCGCCGCCGGAACAGTTGCTCGCCCAGTGGGCGCCGAACTACGGCAACCGGCTCAAGCAGCAATGGGGGCTACCGCTACCGACAAGGGAACTGATTGGTGCCATACATGTTGCCCCGGCCCATGCTACCCAGCGCGCTCTGCTGATCATGCACCTGGCGGGGCTGCGGGTTGCGTCAAAACTGCACGGCCGCGACGCGCTGCGCATGTTGCGCCAGGCCGGGCTGGAACCCGAAAAATGGCTGGCCGACACACCGGAATAAATCTGACACCAGACGACAAGGACGACATCATGCTCAAGACCGCCCCCCAACGTATTCTGTATGTGGAAGACGACGACGACATTCGTGAAATCGCCCAGCTGGCGCTGGAGACCGTCGGCGGTTTTACGGTACTGCTGTGCGCCTCCGGCGAGCAGGCCCTGGAGCAGGTGGCCGATTTTGATCCCGACATGATACTGCTGGATGTGATGATGCCGGGCATGGACGGTCCCTCTACCCTGACGGCGCTGCGGCAGAATCCCGCTCAGGCCACCACCCCGGTGGCCTTCATGACCGCCAAGATACAGCCGCAGGAAATTGCCGCCTACAAGGCGATGGGGGCGCTGGACGTGATCGCCAAGCCCTTCGACCCCATACAGTTACCCGTGCAGATCAAGGCCATCTGGCAACAGGCTCAATCTGCCTAAGTACCCAGTTGATCGCCAGAAGCAGCTCAGCCTCCGCTGGCGGTCATCAGTCTTCTTCCCGCTTGCGGGGCGAGCTGCCCAGCCGGTGGGTCTTGAGGTCGTAGCGTTCCTTGATTACGTCCTTGACCGTGCCTTCCCACAGCTTGATGCCCACAAAGTAACCGGCCCGGGCCAGCACATGAGCCGCCACCGGGGCGGTGACAATCACGAACACCACCACCGCCAGAGCGCGCACCACCACACTGACGTTATCGCCATAAAACACCGCGAAGCCGCAGGCCATCAGGCCAATGCCCAGGGCCCCCGCCTTGCTGGTCGCGTGCATGCGGGTCAGCAAATCCGGCATGCGAATAATGCCGATGCCGGACAGCAGCATCAAAAAGGAGCCGAGCAACAGCAGCAGACTGGTCATGATTTCAGTCATCATGGCGCTTGCCTCCCCGTTCCAGATAGCGGGCAAAGCCCACCGCCGTCATGAAGGACGTGAGCGCCAGCACAATGGCCACGTCGATAAACTGGGGCGCCTGGTAGCTGATGCTGTACAGCAGAATAAAACCCACCGTCAGCGAGGCGATCACTTCCAGCGCCACCACCCGATCCGGCAGGGTCGGGCCACGCAGCAAGCGTATCGTGGCCAGCACCAGCCCGACACTCAAAAACACAAACGACAAGGTAATAGCAAACTCAAGCATCGGCTTATCTCAACAAGTCCAGTACACGGGCCTCCAGGGCCTTCAATTCCGCCAGCTGGCGGGCCTCGCTATCCAGGTACATCATGTGTACATACAACACCTTGCGATCGCTGGACACATCCAGTGCCAGTGAACCCGGGGTCACGGTGATCAGGTTGGCAAACAGCGAAATGCCGGCATCATCCTTGAGATCCAGCGGTATGGCGATCACCCCGGGTCGCATCAGGTGCGTCGGCGTCAGCACATCATGGGCGACCCGGGCATTGGCCTTGATCAGATCCCAGATAAAAAACAGGATGAAGCGAATGATTTGCGGCAGCTTGCCGAAATAATTGGCAAACATCGGCTTGTCCCGCGCCACATAGGCCAGCACCAGATAGCTCAGCAACATGCCGGCCACCAGGTTGCTGATGCTGTAGTTGCCGGACAATATGACCCACAGCAGGGCCAGCAGCATATTCCAACCAAAGGCTCTCATCGGCTTACTCCCAGTACCGCCTCGATATAACCGGCCGGCGTCAACAGCTGCTCCGCCGTTTCCAGCGCCAGCTGCACAAACCATTCGGCACCAAAGCCGATGGCCAGGGTCAGCAGGGCCAGGCTCAATACCGGCAGATACAACACATACCGGCTCGGATCCTCGGCGCCACGCAACGACTTGGCCTCTTCCGGCAACGGCTTCCAGAACGCCTCGGCCCAGATCTTGACCATCGAATACAGGGTCAGCAAACCGACGATCAGCGCTATGGTTACCATCAGCCAGGACTGCGCCTCGATACCGGCCTTGATCACCGTGTATTTGGCGAAAAAGCCCGACAGGGGCGGCAGCCCCGCCAGCGACATTGCCGGGATCAGAAACAGCAGCGCCAGCCAGGGCGCGGAGCGATACAGGCCACCCAGCCGCGCCAGATCATAGCTGCCGTGATAGCGATACATGATGCCGCTGATCAGGAACAGGTTGGTCTTCACTATGATGTGATGAAAGATATAGAAGACACCGCCGGCAATGGCCAGCGGCGTAAACAGCGCCAGCCCCACCAGCATGTAACCAATCTGGCTGACGATATGGAAAGACAGAATGCGGCGCACCTCGAACTGGGCCGCCGCCCCCAGCACCCCGGTCAGCATGGTGAAAATACCCATGCCCATCAAGATGCTGTGGTGGGTCAGCCCCACATCCTGCACGAAGATCAGGCTGAACACCCTATACAGCGCATAGACCCCCACCTTGGTCAACAGACCGGCAAACACCGCCGAAATGGCCACCGGCGGCGTGTGGTAGGAGGCGGGCAGCCAGAAGAACAGCGGAAAGGCCGCCGCCTTGATGCCGAACGCCACCAGAAACAGCATGGCGATCACCGTCACCAGCCCCGGCTGCTCGCCGTTGCCCAGCTTCAGCGCCAGATCCGCCATGTTCAGGGTACCCGCGTAACCGTACAGCAGGCCCACGGCGGTCAGAAACAGCGCCGACGAGATCAGGTTCAGGGTCACGTACTTGACCGCCCCTTCCATCTGCGCCCGCTCGCCCCCCAGTATCATCAGGCCGAACGAGGCCACCAGCATGATCTCGAACCACACATAGAGGTTGAAGATGTCACCGGTGAGAAAGGCGCCAGCCACCCCGGCCAGCATCAGATGCAGCAAAGGGTAATAGCCGAAGGCTTCGTGGTTGCGGCTCATGGTGGCCAGCGAGTACACCGCCACCGCCAGGCCGATGATGCCGGTCACCAGCACCATGATGGCGCTGAGCAAATCCGCCACCAGAGTAATGCCGTAGGGCGCCGACCAGTTGCCGACGTAGGCCACCAGAATGCCTTCCTGGCGTACCTGGGTGAACAGATAAAGCGCGGCCAGCAAGAGGCTGCTGCCGGACAGCACCGAAATCCAGCGCTGAACCAAACGCCAGCGCCAGCAGATCAGGGTCAGGGCACCGGCCAGCATGGGGATAAATATGGGTAGGATAACGGCTATATTCACGAGTCTGTGCTCTTCATTTCGTTCATGTCATCGGCCCCGATAACTTCATAGGCACGGTGGATCAGCACCACGGCAAAGGCCAGCACACCGAAACTGATGACGATGGCGGTCAGGATCAGCGCCTGAGGCAGTGGGTCGGCGATGATGCCGGCCGGTTGCGACAGTCCTTCCGGAATCAATGGCGGTGCGCCCCGCACCAGGCCACCCCCGGTCAGGATCAGCAGGTTGGCGGCGTTGGACAGAATCATGAGCCCGATCACCAGTTTGACGATGCTGCGTCTGAGCATCATGAACAGCGCCGTGGCGTAGAGACCGCCAATCACGAAAGCAAACAGGTTTTCCATTTATTCCTCCACCTTGTCCAGTGACAGCAATATGGTCGACACCACGCCGATCACCACCAGGTAAACACCGATATCGAACAGCAGGGGAGTACTCACCGCCAGCTCGCCGATGCCCGGCACATAGAGGGTGCCCCACTGGCTGGTCAAAAAGGGCTGGCCCCGCCACACCACGCCGACCATGCCGCTCAGCAACGCCAGCAACAGGCCGACGCCCATCAGCAGCTGACTTTCCACCTTCATCAGCTTCTTGGTGCTGCTGGCATCAAAGGCGAACAGATGCAGGGCAAAGGCGCTGGACGCCACCAGCCCGGCGATAAAGCCGCCCCCGGGATCGTTATGGCCGCGCAACAGCAAAAAGATGGAGAACAACAGCAACAGCGGCACCAGCATGCGGGTAGCGGTCTGCAGTATGATGGAGGTATCCGATCTCATTTCTGCGTCTCCCAACGAAAGCGAATCATGGCATTGACGCCGATGGCCGCCAGCGCCAGCACGAAGATCTCGCCCAAAGTATCCAGCGCCCGGAAGTCGACCAGTATGACGTTGACGATGTTACGCCCGTGCGCCACCACATAGCTGTTTTCCACCAGATAGGCGGTAATGCCCTCGCCCGGCAGGGTCGACTGGTTCACGGTGAGCACCATCATGGTCACCAGCACCCCGAAGGCACCGGCCACGGCCGCATCGCGCCAGCGTACCAGCGGGCTCGACAGGTCCTGAAAACCGGGCAGACGAAACAGCACCAGCACCAGCATGATCACGGTCAGGGTCTCGACCAATACCTGGGTAATAGCCAGATCCGGCGCGCTGAAGAACACATAAATCATCGCCATGGCAAAGCCCAGCACCCCGATGGCCGCCACCGCGCCCAACCGCAGATGGGTGGCGCCGGCATACACCACCGCCACCAGCATCAACAGGCTGATCACCACTTCATAGAAGCGCACTCCCTCGAACGACAGCGAGTAGACAAAGGCGTCTTCCGACCAGAAGGCATAGGCCAGCAGGGCGATGGTGGTCAGCAATATGGTCAGAATATAGTGGGTCATATAGCCATTCTGCAGTATGCGGGTCTGGCCCTTCGCCACCACCTGAAGGCCATCCATCATTCGCTCATAGCTCCGCTCGGGACCATAGGCCAGGGGATTAAGGGCGGCGGCCAGCGGATCGCGTATGCGATCCCAGTGATGATAAAGCAGGCCGCCACACGCCAATGCCAGCGCACTGAGCAGCAGCGGCAGGTTGAAACCGTGCCACAGCGCCAGTTTCAGCTCGGCCGCCGGGGCCCCGCCAATGGCGGTTACCGCCGCCTGCAGCAAAGGCGTCACCAGACTCGGCATCAATCCCAGCAACAGACCGACAATGGCCAGCAGGGTAAAGCCCAGCCGCATCGCCAGTGGCGCTTCGTGGGGCGTTTTGGGCGTGGGCTTCAATGGCCCGTAAAAGGGTTTGATCGCCACCAGCGCGGCCGACGCCACTATGCCGATGGCGGTGATGACCGACAGCACGATCAACAGCTTCGACAACCAGGGCGCGCCCAGTGCCGCCTCGAACATCAGTTCCTTGGCGATAAAACCGAACAGCGGTGGAATACCGGCCAGCGACAGCGCGGCCAGGGTGATGAACAGCGCCGTTTGCGGCATGTATTTACGCAGCCCGCCCAGATCGCGTACATCCTTGGTGCCGGTGGCATGATCCAGGGTGCCCGCCGCCATGAACAGGGCGCCCTTGTACAACGCATGAGCCAGCAGAAACACCATGGCCGCCTCCAGCGCATGGGGGGTACCGATGCCGATCAGCATGGTCAGGGTGCCCAGCGCCATGATGGTGGAAAAGGCGAGAATGCGCTTGAGATCGGTGCTGCATACCGCCATCAGGGCGCCCACCGTCATGGTCACGCCGCCAAACAGCGACAGCGTCATCATCCAGGCCTCGCTACCGGCCATCATCGGCTGCAAGCGCGCCATCAGATAAACACCCGCCTTGACCATGGTGGCCGAGTGCAGATAGGCGCTGACCGGGGTCGGCGCCGCCATGGCATTGGGCAGCCAGAAATGGAAGGGAGTCTGAGCCGACTTGGTAAAGGCGCCCAGCAGGATCAACACCATCATCGCCAGAAACAGCGGGTGTTGCTGTATATCCACATCTTGAGCCAGCAGTTCATTCAACTCGAAACTGCCACCGATGTTGCCCAGCAGGATCAGACCCGCCATCAGCGCCAGACCGCCACCGACGGTAATAAAGAACCCCTGCAGCGCCGCCTTGCGGGCTTTTTCCTGCTCGTGGTTGAAACCAATCAGCAGATAGGAGGTAAAGCTGGTCAGCTCCCAGAACACAAACAGCGAAATCAGGTTGCTGGACAGCACCAGCCCCAGCATGGCGGCCATGAAGGCCAGCAGGTACATCAGCAACTTGTGAATATCTTTATGGCCCTGCAGATAGCGGCCGGCGTAAATAAAGATAAAGGTACCTATGCCGGTGATCAGCAGCGCGAACATCAGGCTGAGGCCATCCACCATGAAGCTGAGGTTGATACCCAGGCTGGGAATCCATTCATGGCTCTGCAGCACGGTCTGACCCGTGGTCACCTGTGGCCAGAAACCCAGAAAGTAGCCAAACAGGGCAGCCGGCAGCACCGCCAGGACCCAGCCGATTTTCGTCCCCAGAACAGACGACAGGCGGGGCACCAGCGCCGCTAACACAAAACCCGAAATAACAGCAAAAAGCATAGGCAAACGGCCTCATTTCCATGCCTGTTCAGGCAACAGAATTAGCGAAAAAACAGAGGGAGAACGGCACAGGGCGCAGGCTATATTAGGAAGCATTTCAATTAACTTTCAAGCAGTTAATCGAATGTTTTTTTAAGTTGTTATGGCGGTCGATACTACAAGCCACCCCATCAAAACGCAAGCAGAGCCCGGTAATGGCGGCTCTGCGTGCGATACCGATCGCTATTTATGCCATTCCTTCAGCGCGAGAAGAAATGCTCCACCGGCCCTCGCCCCTGCCCGATGCGCAAACTGCTGCCGGCCAGAATGGCCTGATCGATATAATGCTTGGCGGTGGAGACCGCCAGATCCATCGCCAGGCCCTGCCCCAGATAACAGGCCAGCGCCGCCGACAGGGTGCAGCCGGTGCCGTGGGTATTGGGGGTAATCACCCGCGGCGTATCGAAGCAGTGTACTTCGCCATCCTTCAATAACCAGTCCGGACTGCGCGACTCCTGCTGCAGAAAACCGCCCTTGAGCAGCACCGCAGCACAGTCCAGGTTGACGAGTCCGGCAAACAGAGACTCGACATCGGCCAGGGTTGCAGGCACTGGGCTACCGATCAGCGCCGCCGCCTCCGGCAGATTGGGGGTGATCACATCGGCCAGTGGCAGCAGTTCTTCCCGCAGGCTGATGACCGCATCCTCGGCCAGCAGCATGTCGCCATTGGCGGTGACCATCACCGGATCCACCACCAGATGGGCCGGACGATAACGGCGCAATACCTCGGCCACGGTACGAATGGTGGCGCTGTCGCCCAGCATGCCGACCTTGACCGCCGTGACCTGCAAATCGCTGAATACCGCCTCCAGCTGCGCCCGGATCATCTCCTGCGGTACCGGATGCACGGCGCTGACACCGCGGGTGTTCTGGGCGGTCAGGGCGGTGATCACCGAGCAGGCATAGCCGCCGGTGGCAGAAATGGCCTTGATGTCGGCCTGAATACCGGCACCACCACCGCTGTCGGATCCGGCAATGGTCAGCACTATCGGTTTGTGACTGGCGGCTTGATGATCTTGAGGGGTGTGACTGGTCATATCCTTATGGTCCTCCGGGCGAAGGCACCACCGGCAAACTGACGCTTGCCCGTTAGTTTCCTACGCCAGCATTAACTGGATCAGGTACGGCGGGTCCGGCATTGATACCGTCTCAGCCTCGCGGCTCCCCGACTAACAAGACTCGATAATAACGACCCCGGCAGGCAAATGCCAGCCGGAAGCCGTGAGGAGTAAATGGTGAGGCGTAAGGTATTTTACCCCTCACCCCTCACACCTCACGCAATAGTTAATGCGCCTCGTCCCAGTTGTCGCCTTCGCCGACTTCCACCAGCAGCGGCACATCCAGGCTGGCGGCCTGCTCCATCAGCTCGCGGATCTGCTCCTTGAAGCCGGCCACCTTGTCTGCGCGAATTTCGAACACCAGCTCATCGTGCACCTGCATCAGCATCTGTACCTCATCGATTTGTTGCTGCTCCAGCCAGCCCGAAACCTGAATCATCGCCTTCTTGATGATATCGGCGGCGGTGCCCTGCATCGGCGCATTGATTGCGGCCCGTTCGGCCCCCTTGCGGCGGGCACCGTTCTTGGCATTGATCTCCGGCAGGTACAGTCGGCGACCGAACAGGGTAGACACATAACCCTTGTCGGCGGCCAGGGCACGGGTGTCTTCCATGTAGCGCAGCACGCCCGGATAACGCTCGAAATAGATATCCATGTACTGCTGGGCCTCATTACGGCCGATGCCAAGCTGGCGCGACAGTCCAAAGGCGCTCATGCCGTAAATAAGGCCGAAGTTGATGGCCTTGGCTCGGCGGCGCTGTTCTGTGGTCACCTGATCCAGCGCCACACCGAACACCTCGGCGGCGGTGGCCTTGTGAATATCCAGCCCCTGGGCGAAGGCGTCCAGCAGGCCCTTGTCTCGCGACAGGTGCGCCATGATGCGCAGTTCAATCTGGGAGTAATCCGCCGCCACCACCCGGTAACCGGGCGCCGCCACGAAGGCCTGGCGAATACGCCGTCCTTCCGCGGTACGGATGGGAATGTTCTGCAGGTTGGGATCCGAGGACGACAGCCGGCCGGTGGCGGTATTGGCCTGATGGTAGGAGGTATGAATGCGACCGCTGTGCTCGTTGACCATCTGTGGCAACTTGTCGGTATAGGTCGACTTGAGCTTGCTCAGGCCACGGTATTCCATCAGCAGCTTGGGAAGCGGATAGTCCAGCGCCAGTTCCTGCAGCACTTCTTCGGCGGTAGAGGGTGCGCCCTTGGGGGTTTTCTTCAGCACCGGCAGTTCGAGCCTGGTAAACAGAATTTCGCCCAACTGCTTGGGTGAGCCCAGATTGAAGGGTTCACCGGCCAGTTCAAAGGCTTCCAGCTCCAGCTCTTTCAGGCGCTTGGCAATTTCTTCGCTCTGAATGGCCAGCAAGCCGCTGTCGATACGCACCCCGGTATATTCCATTCGCGCCAGTATCGGCACCAGCGGCATTTCGATATCGCTGAATACCTGCTGCAGCTCGGGTTCGACCGCCAGTTTCGGTGCCAGATGGTGATGCAGCCGCAGGGTAACGTCGGCGTCTTCCGCCGCATAGGGACCGGCCTGCTCCAGCGGTATCTGGTTGAAGGTCAGCTGTTTGGCGCCCTTGCCGGCAATAGACTCGAACGACATGGTGTTATGGTTGAGATAGAACGCCGCCATGCTGTCCATGTCGTGCCGGGTTTGCACCGAATTCAGTACATAAGATTCCAGCATGGTATCCAGGCCGATGCCTTTCAGCTCGATACCATGATTTTTCAGTACGTTGGCATCGTATTTCAGGTTCTGGCCCAGCTTGACGACTTGTTCGTCTTCCAGCAGCGGCTTGAGCGCGCCCAGCACGGTGGCTTCGCTCAGCTGTTCGGGCGCATCCAGATAATCATGGCCGAAGGGCACATAGGCGGCCTGACCCGGCTCGACGGCAAAAGACACGCCCACCACCCGGGCATCTCTATAGTTGAGGCTGGTGGTTTCGGTGTCGAAGGCAAAATAAGGCGCCTGCGCCAGCCGCTCGACCCAGTCGTTCAGCTCTGCTTCGGTGAGAAGGGTCTGATAGTCGGTGGCCATGGCCGGTGCCGCCTGCTGCTCTTCTTCTTCGGCTTCGGGATCCAGCTCTTTCAGCAGGTTGCGGAACTCGTATTCCTGATACAGGGCGCGCAGGGCCTCGGTGTCGGGCTCGCTTTGCTGCAGATCGGCCGGGCCCCACTCCAGTGCCACGTCGGTCTTGATGGTCGCCAGCTCGCGTGACAGCCTGACCATCTCCTGATGTTCGACGAATTTGGCGGCAAACGTCTTGGATCCGCGAAAGCCCAGCGCGGCCACCTTGTCGGTATTGGCGGCAATCTCGTCGATCGAACCCAGCCCCTGCAACAGGGCCAGCGCGGTTTTTTCGCCCACTCCGGGCATGCCGGGAATGTTGTCGACTTTGTCGCCGACCAGCGCCAGCAGATCGATGATCAGTTCCGGCGGCACGCCAAACTTCTCTACCACGCCGTCGCGATCCATGAAGCTGTTCTTCATGGTATCCATCAGCAGCACATGATCCGACACCAGCTGGGCCATGTCCTTGTCGCCGGTGCTGATCACCACATCCAGCTGCTGTTCGGTCGCCTGGCGGGCCAGGGTGCCGATCACGTCATCCGCCTCAACTCCATCTTCGATCAACAACGGCAGCCCCATGGCTCGAATGATGTCATGAATGGGCTGAACCTGGCTGCGCAGATCGTCCGGCATCGAGGGTCGTTGCGCCTTGTATTCCGGGTAGATTTCGTCGCGAAAGGTTTTGCCCTTGGCGTCAAATACTACCGTCACCCTGGAGTCGGGAAACTGCTTGTGCAGGCTGCGCAGCATGTTGGTGACCACTCGGATCGCACCGCTGGGACGACCGTCGCTGGTGCGTAAATCGGCCTGCTGGGAAGCAAAATAGGCACGGTACAGATAGGAAGATCCATCGACCAGGATCAGGGGTTTGGCAGGAATGGCAACCATGACATCTTTCTCGTTAATGCGTTGGCCGCTAGCATGCCACAGCCGGGCCGCCGACACCACGATGGCCCCGGACAAGCCTGTGGATAACTCTGTGCAAAGCGGATCGCGGCAAGATCCTGATAAAATAAAAGATCCATTAAATATCAAAAGCTTATATTTTAAATGTGGATCTTGCTTGCGGATCTGAAAATGTGGAAAATCGACAGCAACGAAGTTCTGAACAATTGTTGAGCGAAATAAATGCTAGCATAGTTCTGACGGATCGCCCGGTGCGGGATCACAGATTGTGAATGCCAAACTGAGGGTCTGTTGACCTTTCGAGGTTAAATTTTGTTCGAGTTAAACGCGTTTTTATCGCGGCGAGAGGGGTGTAGCCTAGTCATTCTAAGCAATGCCCTCTCAACAAAGAGAAAAACGCGTTTAGCCGAACCCGCAGGGCAGCGCTTGTGGGGGCTTGCTACTGCGTTATCGCTTATTTATGTAGAGTGACTACATGGCATAAGCGCTGCCTTGTATCAAGCCCCCCACAAACTGCTGCAAAAATCATCTCGAAAGGTCAACAGACCCTAATGCCCAATAAGGAGACTGACATGAAAAAAGTTGCCGTTATTCTGAGCGGCTGCGGCGTCTATGACGGAGCAGAAATTCACGAGGCCGTGTTGTGTCTGCTGCACCTGGCCAGGCAAGGGGCCAGCTATCAGTGTTTTGCCCCCGACAAGCCCCAGCATCATGTGATCAATCATCTCGGCGGTGAGGAGGAACCGGGCAATCGCAATGTGCTGGAAGAAGCCGCCCGCATCGCCCGTGGCGACATCAAGCCGCTCACCGAGCTGAACGCGGACGACTTCGATGCCCTGTTGCTGCCCGGCGGCTTCGGTGCCGCCAAAAACCTGTGCGATTTTGCCGTCAAGGGTGCCGACGCCCAACTGGATCCGCAGGTGCTGCGCGTCTGCAAGGGCTTTGCCGCCGCACGTAAACCCGCCGGTTACTGCTGTATCTCGCCGGTCATGATCCCTCGCGTTTATCCGGCGGGCGTCAAGGGTACCATAGGAACAAAGGCCGCCGTGGCCGAGGCCTTTACCGCCATGGGCGGTGAACACATAGGCTGCGCGGTGACCGACGTGGTGGAAGACAGCCATTACCGGGTGATATCCACCCCCGCCTATATGCTGGCCCAAAACATCACCGAAGCCGATACCGGCATCGGCAAGCTGGTGAAACGACTGCTGGAAATGTAAGAAGCAAAAAAAGGCCGGCATAAGCCGGCCTAAAACTCTGGAAGCAATGTGAGCAATGTCGTGCCTTCGCAAGCTGTCTTCACCTACCGCTGGAAAGAGGCTTCACCTACTGCAGAAGAGAGTGGAAGTCATGTTCCGAAAGCAAAGTAACGATAATCGTTATCATTTGTAATTGCAAATAAATTTCTACACTTATACCAATCCCGGTAATAATCTGGTCATCCTGACCAGAGGCAACACAGCCGCCTCCCTCGACACGCCATAAACCCATCCGTGGGGGCTCGGAAATGCCGTCCCTGGCATTTCACGGTCGTGGGAGCCGTTCTCTGTTGCCTCTTCTGGAACACCGAGTTGTCCCCAGGCAGCGCTAACAGGCGACACCGGAGCATCAAGGAGGGCAAAGGGATCTGCTCCGCCGACCATCACATGACAGGGACGTCATGTGCTGAGCGTCACAAGGAGGTGCTTGAGCGAGTCGGTGGAGCGGGCCCTTTGTCCGGGATAGGTATGACAGTCAACAAGATCGAGTGTTTAATGTAAGTGGTATTACTGCAGCTTTTCCTTGCTCCCGCCCCTGACTCCCCCCGGTGGCAACTTGACTACAATGGGTGAAAGACAGCCGGAGGGAAGCAGATGAACAAACCGTATTTATGGATTGGGTTATGGGCGGGGCTCTTGCTGCCCGGTGCACCGTTCGCCGATGAGACCGATACTCAAGCCGAAACCAACGCCGACATCAGGCAGGCCATCACCGAAGGTAACCGGGCCTTTGACGCCGGCGAGCTGTCACAGGCGGCGGCACAGTTCGATTATGTCGCCACCCTGATCCGTCAGTTGCAGGCCGGCGAACTCGGCACCCTGTTTCCGGAGCCACTTGCCGGCTGGCAGGCCGAAAAGGTAAATACCCAGGCCGGTTCGGCGGCCTTTTTCGGCGGTGGTATCAACGCATCCCGCCGCTATCGTAAAGACGGCGGCAGCCTGGAAATCAGCATTACCAAAGACTCCCCCCTGCTGCAGACCATGGCAGTACTCTTTACCAACCCCAGCATGGCGGCCATGGGAGGTTACAAGATAAAGCGCATTCAGGGACAAACCGCCATGATGAAAGAGGAAGGCAGTCGCCGGGAGCTGCAGATGCTGGTGGCCAACCGCATCCTGATCCAGCTCAACGGCCGGAGCGTAACGGAAGAGGACCTCAACGCCTATGCCGAGGCCCTCGATATCGCGGCAATCACCCGGCTTTAACGCCAACCTCGACGCCGGTGTTGGCGTGGCCGACAAACTTGCTGCTCAGGTATTTGAGCAGCAGACCATAGGCGGGCACGAACAACACCAGACTGAACACCAGCTTGACGCCGTAATCCACCCAGGCAATTTCAACCCAGTGCTGGGCCATGAAGGGATCCGGTGAGCGATAAAACGCCAGGCCGAAGAACACCAGAGTATCGACCAGGTTACCGAAGATGGTGGAACAGGTGGGTGCCACCCACCAGGTCTTTATCTGCCGCAGCCGGTTGAATACCGAGACATCCATGATCTGCCCCAGCACATAAGCCATGAAGCTGGCCAGGGCGATACGGGCCACAAACAGGTTGAACTCGGACAGGGAGGCCAGTCCCTGATATTGCGCCTCGAAAAACAGCACCGACAACACATAAGAGGTGACCAGTGCCGGCAGCATCACCAGAAAGATGATGCGTCGCGCCATGTCGGCCCCGAAGATGCGTACCGTCAGATCCGTGGCCAGATAGATGAAGGGAAAACTGAGCGCGCCCCAGGTGGTATGAAAGCCGAACAGGGTAAAGGGCAGCTGCACCAGATAGTTACTGGCGGCAATGATGGCAACATGGAACAGCGACAGCCGAATCAGCGCCGTGCGGTATTGAGCAGGAGAAATAACCATTTTTTACCTTTTTGATTAATGGGGTTAGGGAACCCATCCCGGAAACGGCGCCCAGTATAGCCAGCCACTCGACATTGACAACTGCTTTCTTTTTAACCACCGGAATGCGTGCGGCGCCATCTTACCCTGTCATCGCTTTTTTGTCTTTACCTGAAATTAGTTTCCAGAGCCGCACGCCAAACACATTCAGCCCCGGTCATCAGTCCTTGGGGCCATGCGGGCGGTTCCACTGGGTGGTCAGCCAGTCGGCCACATCCCGATCCCGCTCGCTCAACGGCTGCAGCCAGGCACAGTCCGCATAGTGCTGAAAGCACAGAAATAACCGGCTTTCTTCAAAGCTGACCAGCCACTGGTAATAGTCGGCGCCCTGCTCCTGTTCGAGCAGTTCGAGATCCAGCTCCTTGATCAGTGCCTCGGCCCAGGCGGGAAAGTTTTCCATGGTCAGGGGGGTATCGCTGTTAAGCATCGTGGTCGCCATCATCAGGAGCTGCAGGAAATACAGAGTGATTCGGCCCATGCCGGCGCCGGCATGGCGTAATGATCCAGTTCGGGCTGCTCGTCGAAGGGACGGGCCAGCAGCATCAGCAGCCGGTCGGCCTCGCTCATGTCGCCCTGCTCCGCCTGCTCTATCGCCTGCTGAGCCAGATGGTTGCGCAGTATGTATTTGGGATTGACCGCATTCATCTGTGCGACCTTATCGGCCTGGGCCTTGCCCTCGCGCGCCAGCCGGGCCTGATAACGGCCAAACCAGTCACTCCAGGCTTCGGGATCGGCAAGCAACGCCAACACCGCATCGGGCACGGCGCCGCTTGATGTCAACTGCGCCAGGCGGCGAAACCAGCAGCTGTAATCCACCTTCTGGCTCTGCATCAGGTCAAACATCTCCCGGAACAGCGCCGGATCCTCATCTTCCCAGCCATCCAGCCCCAGCTTCTGGCGCATGCCCTCGGAATAGGCCGACAGCAACAGGTACTCGTATTTACCCAGCGCCTGCTGCAATGCCTCCAGCTCGATCACCCCGGACAGAGACTGGGCCAGTCGCTGCAGGTTCCAGTTGCCGACCGCCGGCTGTTGATCGTAGGCATAGCGGCCCCCCGGATCAGAATGATTGCAGATATGGTCCGGATCGTAGGCATCGAGAAAACCGTAGGGGCCATAATCCAGGGTCAGTCCCAGCATCGACATGTTGTCGGTGTTCATCACGCCATGACAGAAGCCGACCAGTTGCCACCGGGCGATCATGGTCGCCGTCTTTTCCACCACCCGTTCGAACAACGCAGCATAACCGGCCTGATCTTTGGCGAGATCGGGCCACTGGGTATCGATCAGGTAGTCGAGCAGGGTCGGGATCCTCTCCGGCTTACCGCTATAATAGAAATACTCGAAGTGACCGAAACGCAGATGACTGGGGGCCGCCCGCAGTACCGCCGCACCCGGCTCCACCCGCTCCCGGTATACCGGCTCTTCACTGCCGACCAGGCTTAACGCCCGCGTGGTGGCGATACCCAGATGATGCATGGCCTCGGAGGCCAGATATTCGCGCAGCGAAGAGCGCAATACGGCCCGGCCGTCACCAAAGCGGGAATACGGTGTCTTGCCGGCCCCCTTGAGATGCAGATCCCAACGCGCACCGCTCGGCGCCACCACCTCGCCCAGCAGCAGGGCACGGCCATCACCCAGCTGGGGGCTGAAGCCGCCGAACTGATGGCCGGCGTACACCTGGGCAAAGGGCTCCATTTCCGGCAGCAACCGGTTACCACCGGTCAGATCCCGCCACTGTGCTTCAGACAGGTCCATGCCCAGCTCGTCGGCAAGGTCTCGATTGAGCAACAACAGCCGGGGCGATGACAGAGGAGTCGGCTCGACCCGGGCACCGGCCCAGTCAAACTCTGCATATCTATTGTTTAATATCATGTTTTGGTCCTGTAGCCATCGACGGCATTTTCTTTTTGGCCTTGGCTTACTTTATACTGCTTTGGTGAAATAAATAGCGATTACTGATCTCCACCCTGCAGGCGCCGGATAACAACCGTAAGATAGTCAGTTCAAATCCGGTCTTGTCCTCAGCTATCGCCATTTAACGACGTCCGGAAGCAATACCTCTACTAAAAAAAATGGAGTTCTATCATGAAAAAATTGATGACCGCCGCCGCCGCTCTGACCATGCTCAGCGCTCCGGCCTTCGCCGCCGGTGATGCCGAAGCCGGCAAAGCCAAGTCTGCCGTTTGTGCTGCCTGCCATGGTGCCGAAGGGATTTCCGCCGTGGAGATCTACCCCAACCTGGCCGGCCAGAAAGCGGCCTACATCGTCAGCCAGCTGAAAGCATTCAAGGCCGGCGAGCGTAACAACGCCATCATGGCCCCCATGGCCATGCCGCTGTCCGACCAGGACATGGAAGATCTGGCTGCCTACTACGCCAGCCTGTAAAACGGTTAGGGTCCGCTCAGGCGGACCCGCTTTTTTATTTCCACACCCTAGTCCTGCCGGCGCAGCAGCGCCAGAAAAGCCCCGCCGTAGCGCTCCAGCTTGCGTTGTCCCACCCCGTTGATACCCAGCAGTTCCGGCTCGGTTTTGGGTCGATAACGGGCCAGCTCGGTCAGGGTCGCGTCGCTGAATACCACATAAGGCGGCACATCTGCCTCTACCGCCAGCTGCTTGCGCAGTTGCCGCAGCTCCTTGAACAAGGCTCTGTCTTCGGGCCGGCTCAATACCGCTTCACCCTTGTCTTTCTGCTTTACCCGCACCAGTCTCGGCTCCGCCAGTTGCAAACCGGCCTCGCCGCGCAATATCGGTCGTGCCGCCTCGGTCAGCTGCAGCACCATGTTGCGGGTGATGTTCTGGGTCAGCAGGCCGGAATGAATCAGCTGACGAATCACGCTGACCCAGTGCTCCTGACTCTTGTCTTTGCCCAGCCCATAGGTAGAGAGCTTGTCGTGGCCGTGTTCGCGAATACGCTGGGTGTCTGCACCACGCAACACCTCCACCACATAGATGACGCCGAAGTGCTGACCCACCCGATAAACACAGGACAACGCCTTTCGCGCATCTTCGGTGCCATCGTAGCTTTTGGGCGGGTCCAGGCAGATATCGCAGTTGCCACAGGGCTCGCGCTGGTATTCGCCGAAGTAGTTGAGCAAGACCTGACGCCGACAGGTCAGCGACTCGGCAAACGCCGCCATCACGTTGAGCTTGTACAACTCTACCTGTACCTGCTGTTCGTTGTCGCTGTTTTCCAGCAAGCGCCGCACCCGCCCCACATCACCCGGATCGTACAGCAGCAGTGCCTCTGCCGGCAGGCCATCCCGGCCGCCACGGCCGGTTTCCTGATAATAGGACTCGATATTCTTGGGAATGTCGTAGTGCACCACATAGCGCACATTGGGCTTGTCGATGCCCATGCCGAAGGCAACGGTGGCCACCACTATGTCCAGATCGTCGCGGATAAAACGCTCCTGCACCGACTGGCGCAGTTCCAGCGGCAAGCCCGCATGATAGCTGGCCGCCTTGTGGCCCCGGGCCAGCAGCCGTTCGGCCACCTCTTCCACCCGCTTGCGGCTGGAACAATAGACGATGCCGCAGTGACCCGGCTGTTCGGCCACGTAGCGCAACAGCTGCTCGATACCCTTGAATTTATCCACCAGGGTGTAGCGAATATTGGGCCGGTCGAAGCTGGAGATATGAATAAGCGGATCGGTCAGGCTCAGCCGGCTCAACATGTCCTGCCGCGTGGCCTCGTCGGCGGTGGCGGTGAGCGCCATCACCGGAATATGGGGGAACCACTGCTTGAGTCGCCCCAGGGCCGCGTATTCGGGCCGAAAGTCGTGCCCCCATTGGGAAATACAATGGGCCTCGTCGATGGCGAACAGCCCCAGCTCCAGCTCGCCGATCCGCTCCATGAATTCATGCTGCAGCAGCCGTTCCGGCGACACATAAACCAGTTTGATCTCGCCCCGGCGCATGGCCGCAAAGTGGCGCAGCATCTCTTCCCGGCTCAACGAGCTGTTGATATAGACCGCAGCCACCCCGTTGGCAACCAGAGTATCCACCTGATCCTTCATCAAGGAAATCAGCGGCGAGACTACTATGGTCATACCGGGGCGCAGCAGGGCCGGAATCTGATAACAGATGGACTTGCCGCCGCCGGTGGGCTTGATCACCAGAGCGTCGCGTCCGGCAATCACGGTATCGATGATCTCCTGCTGGCCGTCACGAAAGCTCTGGTAGCCGAACACCTGCTGCAACACCGCCAGCGGTGTGTCGGGAATGGGAACGGAATCAGGTTCTTCGGTTAAGGAGTTCATCTCGGCCTGCAGGGGTAAAAGCGAAGCAACATTGTAAAGCAGAGCCCGACAACAATAAACCGGACCGGTCCCGGGGTCATGGCCAGCCTCTTGGTTGGGCAAAAAAGTATCCACTCGAAACCTCTCGGATTCCCTGCCATAGTGACATTTGCTGCTGGTCAGTCCTGGCATATTGTCGTTACACTGGCCTTTTCTCCCCCCAGCCAGATTTATGACCATGGAAAAAGACCAGGCCACTCAGGGTGCCATTTTTGCCCTCGGGGCGTACTTCCTGTGGGGCATAGCCCCTATCTACTTCAAACAACTGATGCACGTACCGGCTTACGAAATTCTTACCCATAGGGTGATCTGGTCGTTCCTGCTGCTGCTGGTGCTGATAAGCGCTCTCGGTTACTGGCCGCGAGTCCGGGCCATATTGCGTGAGCCGAAGCACCTGCTGATGCTGATGCTGTCATCGGTCATCATCGGGGGGAACTGGCTGGTCTATATCTGGGCGGTGAACAACGGCCATATACTGGACGCCAGCCTGGGTTATTACATCAATCCGCTGTTCAATATCGTGCTGGCCATGCTGTTTCTGGCCGAACGCTTTCGTCCTACCCAGTGGCTGGCGGTGGGCCTGGCGGCCAGCGGGGTGGTGATTCAGCTGCTGGTATTCGGCAGCCTGCCCTGGGTGGCGCTGGTACTGGCCATTTCTTTTGGCTGCTATGGTCTTATTCGCAAGAAAGTGCCGGTAGACCCCTTTACCGGTCTGATGATGGAGACCCTGGTTTTGCTGCCCCTCGCCACCGTTTATCTGTGGGGCTTTGCCGACAGCGCCACCAGCCAGATGAGCAACAACTCGCTCAACACCAACCTGTGGCTGATCTCCGCCGGCATCGTGACCACGGCACCGCTGCTGCTGTTTGCCGGCGCCGCCAAGCGGCTCAAGCTGTCGACCCTCGGCTTTTTCCAGTACCTGGGCCCCAGCCTGATGTTTCTGCTGGCGGTGTGGCTGTACGACGAACCCTTCACCCAGGACAAAATCATCACCTTCGCCCTGATCTGGGTGGCGCTGGTGATTTATACCCTGGACGGAGTCAGGCAGCGGCGACGCAATTCTTTACAAAACAGCGGCGCCCTCGGCACGCTAAAATAATGCCATGAGCAGCGTAAAATACTGGAAATACCCTGGCTTGGACGGCCTGGAGTTGTGCCTGGCTAACCATGCCGGCTTCACCTATGGTCGCCATATCCATCTCGACTACCATATCGGCTTGGTTGAGCTGGGAGCACAGAAATTTATCCATAAAGGTAGCTCGTCGCCGCTGGCGCCGGGTCAGCTGTCGCTGCTCAACCCGGATATCGCCCACGACGGCAGTTGCTTCGACGAGCAGGGCTTTCGGGTACGGGTGTTTTCCATTGCGCCCGAGTTGATGGCAGGCCTGGCCGAGGAGCTGCAGCAGGCCACGCCCTACTTCGGACAACCCCTGCTCAACCAGCCCCGGCTCTATCGGCAGAGCCTGACGCTGCACCGGCAACTGGAGCAGGAGCAACTCAGCCGGCAGGAAGCCGAAAACCGCCTGCTGGCACTGTTGTCCACCTTCTTCCCCCATCAGGAACTACAGCCGCTGGCGCCGCCCGCCCTCACTCGCATCAGGGACAAACTGCTGGCCGAGCTAGACGCGCCCCATCACCTGGAACAGCTCGCCGCCGAACTCGGTCTGTCCCGCTTTCAGTTCTTGCGCCGGTTCAACGCGGCCATGGGTATCACCCCCCACGCCTACCTCAAGCGACTGCGGCTAGAGGCGGCTAAAAAATACCTGGCCGCCGGCACCACTATCGCCGACACAGCCCAAGCTGTGGGCTTTTTCGATCAGGCCCACTTTCACCGCGCCTTCGTGGCCGCCTACCGGCTGACGCCGGCCCGCTTTCGCACCCAGATGCAATAACTTACAAGCCGACCGCTGACCTGCTCCCTAAGCTGGGGTCTCACCATTGCTGGAGCCGAACATGAATCTCTCACTGCTTGTTACCATAGGACTTATCCATCTCGTCGCGCTGGCCAGCCCAGGTCCGGATATGGCGCTGATGCTGCGTTTTGCTGCCCAGCGTCGAGCAGCCATGGGGGCCGCGCTCGGCATTGCCGCCGGCATACTGGTACACAGCATACTGAGCCTCACCGGCATCAGCCTGCTGATCCAGGGACATCCGCTGCTGTTTACCCTGGTTCGGCTGGCAGGCGCGGTTTATATGGGCTGGCTGGGTTGGGGGGCGTTGCAGGCGGCACTGACGCCGGCTGCCGCTCCAGGAATGCCGACCGCTGCCGGCGGACTGCCCGGCAATGGCTTCTGGTCCGGGTTCAATACCAACCTGTTCAATCCCAAGGCATTGGTGTTTTTCATCGGTCTGCTCGCCGCCCTGGTCGGCCCGGAGGTCAACTGGCTGACCCGCACCGCCCTGGTGGCAGAGCTGTTTTTGCTGAGCCTGATCTGGTTTGTGCTGCTGGCCTACTGGTTGTCCTCATCCCGGGTGCAGGCGAGACTGCAGGCCTGGAGCCGGTCGATCAACGGCCTGTGCGGCCTGTTGTTCTGCGGCGTAGCCGGCTCCATACTGTGGCTGGTCATCAAGGCAGAATTTGCCTGACGGCCCACGCCGAGACGGGCTCCGTCATGTTAAAGCGCTTCCAGCCGGGCGTAGGCGGTGACCAGCCACTTGCTGCCGCCGTCATTGAAGTTGACCTGCACCCGGCTGTGATCACCGGCGCCTTCGAAGTTGAGCACTATGCCCTCGCCAAATTTGGGATGCGCCACCCGCTGGCCCAGCCTGAACCCGGTTTCATTGAAGGTTTCCTGCACCCGATCCTGGCTGAAGCGGCCATTGGGCACGGCACGGCTGACACTGGCCTTGAGCCGGATTTCTTCCAGGCAGTCACCGGGCAGTTCCTTGATGAAACGGCTGGGGCGGTGAAACATTTCCCGGCCGTAGAGCCGGCGGCTCTCGGCGTGGCTGATATAGAGCTTGCTCATGGCGCGGGTCATCCCCACATAGGCCAGGCGGCGCTCTTCTTCCAGCCGTTGGCTTTCTTCCGCCGACTGCTGACTGGGGAACATGCCCTCTTCCACTCCCACCATGAACACCAGCGGGAATTCCAGGCCCTTGGCCGAGTGCAGCGTCATCAGCTGCACCGCATCGTCGAACTGATCGGCCTGACTCTCGCCCGCCTCCAGCGCCGCATGCGACAGAAAGGCCGACAGCAGCGGCATGTCGTCGTCTTCCGACGGGGAGAACTGGCGGGTGGCGCTGACCAGTTCTTCCAGGTTTTCTACCCGCGCCTGGGCCTTTTCGCCCTTTTCGGCCTGATACATGGCCTTGAGTCCGGACAGCTCGATCACCCGGTCGGTCTGCACATGCAGCGGCAGCTCGCGGGTTTCGTCTTCCAGCTGGTTGATCAGCGCCAGAAAACGGCTCACCGCCGAGGCGGCACGGCCGGTCAGTACTTTTTCTTCTACCAATGCCCAGGCCGACTGCCACAACGTCACCTGCCGCTCGCGGGCCGCCTGACGTACCAGACCCAGGGTCCGTTCACCGATACCCCGGGTGGGAGTGTTGACGATACGCTCGAACGCCGCCTCGTCGCCTCTGTTGTTCATCAACCGCAGATAGCCCAGCGCATCCTTGATTTCCTGCCGATCGAAGAAGCGCAGGCCACCATAGATGCGGTAGGGCAATCGCGCCTGGATCAGCGCCTCTTCCAGCACCCGGGACTGGGCGTTGTTGCGATACAGAATGGCTGCCTCAGTCAAGAGTCCGTCCTGCTGACGCCACTGCTTGATGCGCTCGACCACAAAGCGGGCTTCATCCACCTCGTTGAAGGCACCATAGAGAGCGATGGACTCGCCTTCTTCGCCGTCGGTCCACAACTCCTTGCCCATGCGCTCGGCATTGTTGGCAATCAGGGTGTTGGCGGCCTTGAGGATGGTGCCGGTAGAACGGTAGTTCTGCTCCAGGCGTATGGTCTCGGCGCCGGGAAAGTCGCGCAGAAAACGGGCGATGTTCTCGACCCGGGCGCCACGCCAGCCGTAGATGGACTGATCGTCGTCGCCCACTATCATGACCCGGGCCTGCTGCCCCGCCAGCATCTGCAACCAGGCGTACTGAATGCTGTTGGTATCCTGAAATTCGTCCACCAGAATATGGCGGAAGCGGTCCTGATAGTGAGCCAGGATGTGGGGTTTATGCAGCCACAGCTCGTGGGCGCGCAGCAACAGCTCGGCAAAATCCACCAGCCCGGCCCGATCACAGGTGTCCTGGTACACCTGATAGATACGCTGATAGGTTTTCTGCATCGGATCATTCAGTACCTGAATGTCCTTCGGGCGCAGGCCTTCGTCCTTGCGGGCATTGATGAACCCGGCAGCCTGCCGGGGCGGCCACTGCTTTTCATCCAGGTTCATGCCCTTGAGGATGCGCTTGAGCAGGCGTAACTGATCGTCCGAGTCCAGGATCTGAAAGTCCTGCGGCAAATTGGCATCCAGGTGATGCGCCCGCAACAGCCGGTGCGCCAGACCGTGAAAGGTACCGAGCCAGAGCCCGAACAGCCGGCCGCCGAGCAACTGCTCGACCCGGCCACGCATTTCCGCCGAGGCCTTGTTGGTAAAGGTGACCGCCAGAATGGCAGAAGCCGGAACCTGCTCCACCTGCATCAGCCAGGCGATGCGATGCACCAGCACCCGGGTCTTGCCACTGCCGGCACCGGCCAGCACCAGCATGTTCTGGGCGGGGGCGGCAACCGCCTCCCGTTGCTTGTCGTTCATGCCGTCAAGCAGGCTGGATACATCCATCTTGGCTCCCTTAAATTTCATAGTTTGGCGCAATGCCGATCCAGCCGGGAGGGATAGAGGGATGGCCTAAACCAACCGTCGATGGCAGGGATGCCATCGCCGAGCATACAGGGGCGAGCTTGCTCGCGAGTACCAAGCTTGTTGCCTGACCAAACTTCCGGTGAAAGTTCGCAGCAGGCAACAAGCGAAGGTGGCATTCAATGCTGCGTGTTGGTGTGGCGGCCCTCTATCCCGATAACGCCTGAACGATCGACATTACAGTATGGTGGCGATTATAACAGCTCCAGCATTTGCTCCAACCGCTCCAGGGCGACATGGGGCAAACAACGCAGATCCGCCTCGGTCCGGCCATGGTCGTTGAGCCATATTGCCTGACAGCCGCTGTGCACGGCACCGGCCACGTCGGTGTTGATATGGTCACCGATGTGCAGGATCTCCGACAGGCTCACCCCGGTTTGCTCGGCCAGCCGGTTGAACAAATCCGGTGCCGGTTTCATGCGGCCGTCAACGCCGGCCCGCAGCACAATATCGAAATAAGGCGCCAGCTCGGTATGCTCAATCGGCAGATTGCCGTTGGTGATCACCGCCAGCCGGTACTTCTGACCCAGCGCCGACAGCACTCGGTGAGTGGCCTCCGGCACCGTAATTTTACCGCGCTGCTCCAGAAAGCCCCGATAAAACTCTTCGGCCATGGCCGCCGCCCGCGCCTCATCCAACCCCTGTTGCCGCAGGCCTTCGCTCAGCACCCGCAGGCGGCAGGCGCTCACGTCGTGGCTCAGTTCGGGCTGTTCCAGCAAAATCCGACGCTTGATTGCCGCCAGGTTGTCTTTGCCAAGCAGGGTCGACTCCGGGTGCTGCTGCTTAAGCGCATCCAGCAGCCAGGCTTCCGCCGCCGCGATCACCGGCACGTTGTCGTATAAGGTATCGTCCAGATCGAAGCTGAGTACCTTGACCTTCGTCAGTCGTTTGTAAAAGCGCATGAGGATTCCTGATAACGGGAGATGAGGGATTCTAACCAAAAAGCAGGCTCAACATCCGGAGCCTTGTTGAATTTGCCGAAAACATCGGCCAAAGGGCCCGCTTCTTCGACCCGCTCAAGCACCTCCTTGTGGCGCTCAGCACATGACATCCCTGTCATGTGATGGTCGAAGAAGCAGATCCCTTTGTCCTCCTTTATACACCGGCGTGCCCTGTTGGCGCCGTCTACGGACCACTCGGTGTTCAAGAAGAGGCAACAGAGAACGACTCCCACGACCGTGAAATGCCAGGGCCGGAAAATGCTCCTGCCGTTACGGCATTCCCGCCCTCCCTGGCGGTCAGACGGCATTTCCGAGCCCCCATGGGGCAGCTTGCTGCCGTGTATCTTTGTTGGGTAATGGACCGAATATCCAGTGAATATTCGCAGCCATTACCCAGCAAAGATGGCTAGCCCAGTGGCGTGTCGAGGGAGGCGGCTGTGTTGCCTCTGGCCTGATTTCTCAATATGAGTAGATACTTAATATCCAGACGTCAGGCGTCTTCATCCTTGCTGCGTTTGGCTCTGGGGTGGGCCTGATCGTAGGCCTTGGCCAGATGCTGAAAATCCAGGTGGGTATAGATCTGGGTGGTAGCCAGATCCGCATGACCCAGCAGTTCCTGTACCGCCCGCAGGTCGCCACTCGACTCCAGCATGTGGGTGGCAAAGGAATGGCGCAGCTTGTGCGGGTGAATATGGCTCGACAATGCCTGCTTGCCGCCCCACTGGGCCAGCCGCAACTGCACGCTGCGATGGCTGATGCGTCGCTGCCGCTGGCTGACAAACAGCGCCGGCTCGTCGGGCCCGACCAAGCCGCCGCGTACCTTGAGCCACTTGTCCAGCCACTCCAGCGCCATGCGGCCCACCGGCAGAATGCGCTCCTTGTTGCCCTTGCCGATCACCCGCACCTGGCGCTCGTCAAACTGAATATCGCCCAGATTCAGGTTGACCAGTTCGGCCAGCCGCAGGCCGGATGAATACATCAGCTCCATGATGGCCCGATCGCGCACCGCGAGGGGATCGGCCTCGTCGATGTTCATCAGCTGATGCAGCTCGTCCACGTCCAGATTCTTGGGCAGCGGCCGCCCCTGCTTGGGCGCGCTGACGCCCCGGGCAGGATTGGCAGACAGTTGCCCCTGCAGGGTCAGCCAGTCGCAAAAACTGCGCAGGCTGCTGAGCTTGGTGGCAATGGAGCGCGGCGACAGACCGCTCTTGTGCATACGGGTGGCAATGCCCCGCACATGACTGACCGTGAGTGCCGACCAGCTGGCCAACGACAACTCGGCCAGTTGCCCGGCCATGGCGTTGAGGTGGCGGCCGTAACCGGCGCGGGTATGCACACTCAGCTGGCGCTCTACCCGCAGGTATTCGAGAAATTCGGTAATGGCCGGGGCCAACTCAGCGGTGGTCATCGACCACCGCTGCCGGTCGTTCCGAGGCCGATAACACCAGCCTGGGCAGCAGCAGCGCGAGAATGTCGGCCAGCTGGCGGATCAGCAGGGTATCCATGCCCGAGCGATAATGCCCGCTGTCGATACTGCCAAAGGCCAGCAGGCCCATTTCACCCTGCTTGCCCAGCCGGATCAGGGCGCAGGAGTTCACCATGGCGTCCTGAAACAGCCGGGACTTTTCGTCCTTGCCGAGCCGCCCCAGATACACATCCTGGCTCGCCATTCGCTCGCGATAAATCCGTTCCAGCTGCTCACCGGCCGGACTCTGCTCACTCGGATAGGTGCGCGGATCCAGCACCAGCCGCAGCGCCGAGATGCGCAGCTGTTCCTGCAGGGTGCGGCACATCAGCCGTTCCAGCTCGCTGATACTGGTGCATTCGAACAGGCGGGGGATCAGGTCCATGTAGACGCGAAAGATGCGTTCGTTTTCTCCGGCCACCGTCATCAGCCCGGTGATTTCATCTTCCAGCTCGTAAATGCGCTGGCGTTGACGATCCAGCTTCGCCTCTACCAGCGACACGCTGCCACGCTGCTCGTGGGGCAGCCGCAACTGCTCCAGCAGGGTGCGATGGCGGTCGAAGAAATGAGGCCTGGCAGCCAGATAGTCGGCTATCTGGCTGTCGTCCAACCCCGTTTCGGCACACTGGCGACTCTTGGTTACCTGATCGGTCACGTTTTCGGTCATAGGTTGATCTGTCCGTCAAATACGTGTTCTGCCGGGCCCGTCATGTACACCGGTTTGCCCGGCCCCTTCCAGGCGATGCTGAGGTTGCCGCCGGGCAGCTGCACCTGCACCCGATCCGCCAGCTTGCCCCAGCTCATGCCCATCACCGCCGCCGCACAGGCACCGGTGCCGCAGGCCAGGGTTTCCCCTGCACCGCGTTCATGCACCCGCAGCTTGATCTCGCGGGCATTGAGGATCTGCATGAAACCAACGTTGACCCGAGCCGGAAAGCGATCGTGATTTTCCAGCTCGGGACCCAGCATCGCCACCTGATCGGTGTTGATGTCATCCACTTCCAGCACACAGTGCGGGTTGCCCATCGACACGGCGCCACAGAGCACCGTCTGCTGCTCGGCCCGCACCAGATAGGTTTTCTCGGCCTTCTGAGCCTTGAACGGAATCTTTCCCGGATCAAACTCGGGCACGCCCATGTTGACCGTGACCTGATTGTCTTTCTCCAGCTGCAGCACTATGTTGCCTTTCTGGGTACTGACGCTGATCCGGTCTTTATGGGTCAGCCCCTTCAGCCGCACAAAGCGGGCGAAGCAGCGGGCGCCGTTGCCGCACTGCTCTACCTCGGAGCCGTCGGCATTGAAGATGCGATAGTGAAAGTCGAGGTCCGGATCATAGGGCGGCTCCACCAACAACAGCTGATCGAAGCCGACACCAAAATGACGGTCGGCCAGTTGCCGAATCACCTCGGGATTGAAAAATACCTTCTGGGTAACGCCATCGACCACCATAAAGTCGTTGCCGAGCCCCTGCATCTTGGAAAACTGGATCACGTTCACCCCTCAGGATTCGGGCAACAGGCTTTCGCCCCGCCACAAATCGGACAGCTGCTCGCGTTCACGCACTACCAGGGCCTGTTCGCCGTCCACCATCACTTCGGCGGCACGGGGGCGGCTGTTGTAGTTGGACGCCATCACAAAGCCATAGGCACCGGCAGAACGCACCGCCAGCAGATCACCTTCGGTGATCGCCAATTCCCGATCCTTGCCGATAAAGTCGCCGGTTTCACACACCGGGCCCACGATGTCATAGACGGCGGCCGGGCGTTCCAGGGTTTTATCCAGCGGAATAATGGCCTGCCAGGCACTGTACAGCGCCGGACGGATCAGGTCGTTCATGGCCGCATCGACGATGGCGAAGTTCTTGGCTTCACCCGGCTTCAGATGCTCGACCCGGGTCAGCAGCACACCGGCATTGGCGGCAATGGCCCGGCCCGGTTCAAATACCAGGGTCAGGTTGCGATTCTGCAGCCGCGCCTTGAGCTGTTCGGCGTACAGGCTGGGCTCGGGCGGCGTTTCGTTGTCGTAACGCACGCCCAGACCGCCGCCCACATCCAGATGGCGAATGTGAATGCCGTCGTCGGCCAGGGCATCAATCAGCGCCAGCAGCTTGTCTACCGCTTCCAGGAAGGGTGACAGCTCGGTCAGCTGAGAGCCGATATGACAGTCGACCCCGTGAATATCGAGGTGCGCCATCGCCGCCGCCTGGCGGTAGATTTCCTGCGCCTGTTCGATGGGAATGCCGAACTTGTTTTCTTTCAGCCCGGTGGAGATGTAGGGATGGGTGCCGGCATCGATGTCCGGGTTCACCCGAATGGAAACCGGCGCCTTGCGACCCATGTCACCCGCAATCTGGTTGATACGCGAAAGCTCGGCGACCGATTCCACGTTGAAGCAGAAAATGTTCTGTTCCAGGGCGAAGCGGATTTCATCAACCCGCTTGCCGACACCGGAAAACACCACCTTGCGCGGATCGCCGCCGGCGGCCAGCACGCGACTCAGCTCGCCTTTTGACACGATATCGAAACCGGAACCCAGGCGGGCCAGCACGTTGAGCACTGCCAGGTTGGAGTTGGCCTTCACCGCGTAGCAGATCAGATGATTGACCTCACCGGCCGCCTCGTCGAAGGCTTTCCAGTGCCGTTCCAGGGTGGCGCGGGAATAGACATAGAGCGGCGTGCCGTGTTGCTCGGCCAGACGAGTAAGATCGCAGGCTTCACCGTAAAGGCGGCCATCGTCCTGATAATTAAAATAATCCAAGGTATTTTCCTTTACGACTGCTCAACCCGGGGTTGCTGTTGCTCGGTATCCGGCAGGGTCAGCGGGCCTTTCAGGCCGCATGCCGCCAGACTCAGGAACAGGGCAACCAGTGCGGTTAGCTTGAATATGTTCATAGGATGACTGTGAATATGTTTCCAGGCTCTTATAATCGCATTCACATTCTCAAAAGCAATAGGAAGCGGGCGATGAAAGACAGTGAGTTCCATGCTCTGGCGGATGCCATTTACCAGCATATTGAAGAGTGCATCGATAGCAGCGGCGTCGATATCGACTGCGAAACCATCGGCGGCGTCATGACGCTGACCTTCGAGAACAACATCAAGTTCGTGATCAATCGCCAGGAGCCGCTGCATCAGATCTGGCTGGCCACCCGGGAGAACGGCCATCACTTCGCCCTGCAGGGCGATAAGTGGATCGATAACCGCCAGGGTGTTGAGCTGCTGAGCTGGCTCAGCCTGCAGGCACAACGCCAGGGTGACACCGAGCTGGCACTCTAACCGGCCGGGCAGGGCCGGTGATCGTCCCGGTCCTCCTTGACGGTGCGGTAGGGCAACACCCGATATTGCCCCTCTTCTGCCACGATTTCGTAATATTGCGGCAGGTTGAAATGGGCAAAATGACTCTGGCCGGCCACCTGCTGGTCGGAGGTATAGAAACGATTGATGCTCTGCACCAACTCGTCCTTGCTGCCCGCCACCTGGCGGTAAACCTCTACCCGGTTGGCCTCGTCGAGAATATAGAGGTTGTAGTCGTCACCGCTGTCTTCAAAGAAGAACTGCATCAGCCCTTCACTGGCATAGACATCCACTATCTCGGGTATCGGTTTGCCCGCCTGCTGATCCAGCCGCAAGGTGCGATGGGTCGGCGGCAACCGGGCTGGCTGCCGGCCAGCGTCTACCGCCGCTTCCCGCTTTTGTACGCTGACCCCGCGCCGCTCGAAGAAGATACCGTACTCTTCGGTGCCCAGTTGCAGGGTCTTGACGGTGCTGCCCTGATCCCGCGCCAGTCGCAGACCGATACATTCATTGATCAGCTGTTCGAAACGGGTGCGGATCAGGCTGCGAAAATTAAAGCTGTAACAGAACACCTGCAGGCTTTCCGGGGCATTGGCGCCCTGGTGCATCTTGCCGAGAATGGTGGTGAGCGCATCCACCACCGCGGTAGGCCCGCTGAAGTGCAGGGTGCGAATTTCGTCCCAGGAGTTGCGATAGAGCAAGTCCACCGAGCCGACCAGATTTTCCAGTTGCTGGCCGAAGCTGAAGGGATCGCTGGTTCTGGCGTTGAATTCGATGGGCCGGTCGCCCCAGCGGGCGGTGGGATCCTGTTCCAGATTGAGGAAGATGCCGAGCTGGCGCACCTCGCAGGGGCGGCTCAGCGCCAAATTACTGGGTGAAGGGGTCCGTACCGGGAAGAGTCGCGCCAGGTCATCGCAGTACTCCTGCAAATGGCGCTGGCTGACATCGGTATCCTGGTTGAACAGGTGCAACCGGGTATCCGTTACCAGCAGGCCATTGAAGTGGGCCCAGGCGATCAGTTTGCCCACATAGCCGCTGTATTCCAGGGCGCTGCGGCCGAGGATGTCCGCGGGCGTCAGCCCATGCTTGTACAGGTACCAGCCGGCCTTGTTGACTCGGCCTTCGGGTACCTGCACCAGGCTGATGTTCGGCTCGCTCAAGTCCGGCGCTATGTGCAGGTTGATCAGCTGCACCTTGCCCGACAGGTTTTCAAAGGCCGCATACAGCTTGCGCGACAGAATGCCGATGTCTTCCGGGTTGATCGACTCGCTGATGTTGTTGCGCCGGGCAAACTGGATCAGGTTGCGATAGCTCAGCATCAGGGCTTCCAGCAGCTCGCCGTAGGCGGACCTCACCTGCTCCACCTTCCAGTGGGCCCGGTCGTTCAGCAAGGCGACTTTTTCCGCAGGCCAGCCCCAGGCCGACACCAGCTGATTAATCCGGGTTCGCCGCCAGCTATCCTGCTCCCGGTCATCATGGTCCGGGCTCAGATCCAGCCCTTCCGACACCTTGAGATAAAAACAGCGCCGCACCAGATCGAGCCGTTTGTCATCACCGATGGACTTGAGGTAGCCGGTCACCTTTTCCAGCATCAGCATGTAGTGATCCTGGCGTTCATCGAGTCGGTCGGCGGTATGAAAATGCCCCTTGAGATCACGACAAAGCAACCGGGTGTCCGGATATTCGTGGGAATAGGCTTCCATCAGCACCGTTTTCAGCACCGCCTTGTAGGGCGAGTCGATGCTCTTGTACAACTGCCACAGGGCCGAGCCGAAGTACTCTTCTGCCGGAATGCGGTCAAAGCCGCCCAGATCCAGCCATTCGTCGTGATTCAGGGTGCCGTTGGCAAACTGTTCGGCCACAAAGCGATCGTAGCGCGGGCCCAGCTTGCCGGGCGCAAACATCCACACCAGCCGCTTGCCGGCAATGTGCAAATGACTGCGGTAAAACTCGTCCAGCAACAGCAGGTGCTGGGCACTACCACAGCTTTCGCCTTGAACCAGCTGTTGATTGTCGGTGCGGAATTTATTGTCCGGGATCAGAAACAGATTAAGCTCGACCTGGCGCTGCTCGGCCCACTGGGAAATCAGCAGACATTTCTGCTGCAGCCGGGCAACCCGCTCCGGCGCCATCAGGTGGGAATAACAGACCCAGACATCCAGATCGGAATGACGGCTCTGGCCGATGGACGAGGTGCTGCCCATGCAATAGATGCCGAAGATTTCGTTCTGACCGTGCTCCAGCCCCTGATGACCATTGGCGGCCTCGCAGAGTTCATCGATAAACTGCTGCTGACGTGAATTGGGCAGGAAATGGCACACGCCCGCAGGCACGTCACCCGGCACATAGCCCGGCAACAGGGGATGATGATAGTGCAACAGCACCGGCAGCAACTGAAAGACCTGCTGGCCATAACGGCTCATCACCGCCAGGGCTCGGTCCTGCTTCTGCTGGTTAAACTGCTCACATCGCTCGACGAGCCGGTGAAAATTCGCGTGCAAGGGTTCAGGCCTTTGGTGGACCGACACAGACCCGGAACAGGTCAAAAGTGTGATCATGGTAACAATTAGCCGGTAGATGAACAATATGTGGCAGGACACATTTCGATAACATGCCGCCGCGCCTTCTTCTCCCCCCTGTAAAGCGCCGACAGGAATGATAGTATCGGCGTATTAATGGACACAAAGAAGAGATTCACATGGCAAACCGCATCATCCGCATCGCCACCCGCAAGAGCCTGTTGGCGCTATGGCAGGCCCATTATGTCAAGGCCCGGCTGGAGCAACTGCATCCCCATATCGGTGTCGAACTGGTGCCGATGACCACCCAGGGTGATGTACTGCTCGACACGCCCCTGTCCAAGATTGGCGGCAAGGGGCTCTTCATCAAGGAGCTGGAGCAGGCCATGCTGGACGGTCGCGCCGATATTGCGGTGCATTCGATGAAAGATGTGCCGGTGGAATTTCCCGAGGGCCTGGGCCTGACCGTGATCTGCGAGCGGGAAGACCCGCGTGATGCCTTTGTTTCCAATCACTATACCCATCTCGAACAGCTGCCGGCCGGCGCCGTGGTCGGCACCGCCAGCCTGCGCCGGGAATGCCAGGTTCGTGCCCGTTATCCGCACCTCGAGGTCAAGACCCTGCGCGGCAACGTACAGACCCGACTGCGCAAGCTGGATGAAGGCCAGTACGACGCCATCATTCTGGCCGCCGCCGGTCTGAAGCGGCTGGAGCTGGACGAGCGTATCGCCGGCCTGATGAGCCCGGAAGACAGCCTGCCCGCCAATGGCCAGGGCGCCGTGGGCATCGAATGCCGACTGGATGATGCCGAGTTGCTCGAACTGCTGGCTCCTCTCGATCACCCGGAAACCCGGCTGCGGGTGGTGGCGGAACGCGCCATGAACCACGGCCTGCAGGGCGGTTGCCAGGTGCCTATCGGCTCCTACGCCGAGCTCCAGGGTGACCAACTCTGGCTGCGCGGCCTGGTTGGTCGCCCCGACGGCAGCCAGATCATCTATGAAGAGATGACCGGCCCCGCCTCTCAGGGTGAGAGCATGGGCGCAGAAATGGCCAAGCGACTGCTGGCCCGGGGCGCCGACAAGATACTGGACGAGGTTTATCGGTCATGACACCGCTGGTGGTACGCGCCGAGCCGCAGGCCGCCAGCCTGAGTCAGGCCCTGCTGGCGGCTGGTCACCAACCGGTGACCAGCCCGCTGCTGAGCTTTGAGGCCGGTGCCGAGTTTGACCGGCTGTCGGCCCTGCTCGACGGCCTGTCGGCTCGAGATTATGTGATAGCGGTCAGCGTACAGGCGGTCCATTTCGCCGATAATGCCTTGAAACAACAGGGGCATGGCTGGCCCAAGGCCAACTATATTGCCGTGGGCGACGCCACCGGAAAAGCCTTTGCCGAGGTGGGGGTTCCCGGTGCCGCCGTGCCCGACGATCCTCGCTCCGAGGGCATTATTTCACTGCCGGCCCTGCAGCAACTGGCCGGGCGCCGAGTGGTGATTTTGCGGGGCAATGGCGGTCGTCACCTGATCGCCCCCACCCTGATGCAAAGGGGCGCTCTGGTCGATTACTGCGAAGTCTACCGCCGCCGTTATCATAAAGATTCGAGCGGCGCCTTGGTTAAAAGCTGGCAGAGCCAGGATGTGGACAGTATTATCATCACCAGTGGCGGCCTGCTGCATCATATTGTTCAGCTGGCGGCCGTCAGCGCAAAGGACTGGCTGCTAAGCCGTTTATTGATTGTTCCCAGCATACGGGTTGCCATCGAGGCCAGGGAGCTGGGCTTCACTCAGGTCATTAATGCAGAAGGTGCATCCAACCAGGCACTGATTGCCGCTCTGGATGAGAGGAAACGGAATGACAGACAAGACTGACAATAAACAGGATCATCAGAACACGGCGGTTGCCGGCGAGGTTGATGCCGAGCAACAGCAGGCATTATCGCCTGAAACGTCACCTTCTCCGGAGTCAAAAGCACCGGAACAACAAGCGCCTGAACAGAAGAAGACCGCTTCATCCGGCAAGATACTGGCCATTATCGCCATTGTCATTGCCATCGTGCTGGCGGCAATACTGTACTGGCACGGTCACAACCAGGCGCTGGCCCAGACCGAGCAACTGAACCGGATGCAGACCGAACTGCAACAGCAGCAGAGCCGCTTAGAGCAGGCCGAAGCCGCCCAGAGCAGCAAACTGGCCGCCGTGGTAAGCAACCAGAACAGTACCAGCGAACAGCTCGAGGGTCTGTCGCACAAGGTGCTGGATCTGGACAGTAAGCGCCCCAACGACTGGATGCTGGCGGAAGCCGAATATCTGGTGCGCATGGCCGGTCGCAAGCTCTGGCTGGAGCAGGACGCCGTTTCCGCCGCCATGATGCTGGCCAATGCCGACGAACGGCTGGCCGCGCTCAACGATCCCGGCCTGACCCCGGTACGCCGCGCGCTGGCTGATGATATCGCCAACATCAAGTCGGTAAAAAAAGTCGACCGGGAAGGTCTGGTGATCAAGCTCAACAGCATCAACGATCAGGTCGACAAGCTCACCCTGGCCGGTGTCATCATGGCCCGGGCCGAAGCGCCGGACTTCACCCTGTCCGAGTCGGTCAGCGACTGGAAGGAAAATCTGAAGAAAAGCTGGGCCAGCTTCAGCGACGACTTCGTGACCGTGCGCCGTCGCGACGGCAACGTGGAAGCCCTGTTGTCACCACAGCAACACTGGTACCTGAGCGAAAACCTCAAGGGCAAGCTGCTGCAGGCTCAACTGGCGGTCTACCGCGAGCAGCAGGACATCTACGACAGCTCCCTGACCCAGGCCGAGCAATGGCTGCAGGACTATTTTGCCGACGACAGTGTGCGCCAGTTCATGCTGGAGCAGCTCGCTCAGCTTGAGGGCCAGCAGATCAAGGTGGACTATCCCGAGCAGTTCAGCGCTCAGGAACGCCTGCAGCAACTGCTGGATGACAGGCTGCAACGCCTGCTGACCGGCCTGTAAGGGAGAAGTCCATGATACGTCTTGCCATTATCGTCGTCATTCTGGTCGCCGGCCTGGTCATAGGTCCGGACATCACCGGTCAGCAGGGTTATGTACTGCTGGCTGCCGGTAACTACACCATCGAAACCACCGTCACCGTGTTTCTGGTAGCCGTGGTGCTGTTTTATGTGTTGCTGCTGTTCATCGAGTGGCTGCTGGGTCGGATCTTTGGCGTCAGCCATCGCACCCGCAACTGGTTTGTCGGCCGTCGCCGTCGCAAGGCCCTGAATTACACCCAAAGCGGCATGCAGGCGCTGGTGGCGGAAGACTACGCCACCGCCGAAAAGATGCTGCTCAAGGGGACCAAGGGCAACGATCAGGCGCTGCTCAACTATCTGAATGCGGCCACCGCCGCTCAGGCGCTGGGCCATGAAGAAAAGCGCGACGACTATTTGCGCCAGGCTCATGAGCAGAGTCCCGGTGCCGGCCTGGCCGTGGGCCTGACGCAGGCTCGATTGCAGTATCAGCAGGGGCAACTGGAACAGGCCCTGAGCGGTGTGCGCCAGCTGGAGAAAGAATACGGCAGCCAGCCGGCGCTGCTCAAGCTGCAGAAAGACGTCTATTTCGCCACCGGTGAATGGTCATCCTTGCTGGGCACCCTGGAGGCACTGGCAGGCAAAGGGCTGCTCGAGGTCGACGAGCAGCAGCAACTGACTCAGCAGGCCTATGCCGGCTGGTTTGACAGCACCGCCAACGCCGATGGCAGCGAAGGGCTGATTGCCCTGTGGCAGGGTCTGCCGCGCAAGGAAAAATACCAGGCCGAGATTCTGGCCCCGCTGTGCGATCGACTGATTGGACTCAAGGCCCATAAAGAAGCCCAGCAGTTGCTGCTGGAAGGCCTGAACAAGAAGACCGATCCTCGACTACTGGCCTGCATGACCCGATTGCAGCTGAGCGATTATCATCCGCTGCTGACCATACTGGAGAAGCAGGCGAAGAAAGAAACCCTGCCCGAACTGCACTCCACTCTGGGTCAACTGTATCTGAAGGACGACAAGCCGGAAGAAGCGGAGACACACTTGCAGCAGGCGGTGGCACTCAAGCCCTACGCCGGCGACTATGTGCTGCTGGCCGGTCTGGCAGAAAAGCGTAAGGATCTGGCCAAGGCGAACGACTACTATCGCCACAGCCTGGCACTGGCTCCCTGAGCCGGTATTGATCAAGACAACAAAAAAGGAGCCGTGAGGCTCCTTTTTTGTGCTTTACACTTACTTGATTAAGCCTCTGGCCCGAAATTCAGAGGCAACACAGTCGGCTCCCACGACACGCCATAAACTCATCCCTGAGGGCTCGGAAATGCCATCCCTGGCATTTCACGGTCGTGGGAGCTCGTCTCTGTTGCCTCTTTCTGAGCTCCGAGTTGCCTACAGACGATGCCAACAGATGACTCTGTAGCATCAAGGAGGACGAAGGGATCTGCTCCGCCGACCCTCTGCGCCAGGGATGGCGCGGTGGAGCCCCCATGGATGGGTTTACGGCGAGTCGGCGGAGCGGGCCCTTTGTCCGATTTAAGCGGAGTTATCTGCATAGCCGATAAAAAAGGAGCCTTAGGCTCCTTTTTTATCAATCCTTGTACAGCTTGATCAGGGTAGCGGGGTCCCGCTCCAGGTAGCCCTTGCTGCCGTGTTGGCGCATCAGCTGTGCCGCTAGGCCCGACATGGGGGTGGCGCTGCCTTCGCGCAGGCTCTGGGCTACTGCCATGTCCAGATCCTTGAGCAGGGTGCGCACGTGCCACTTGGGATCCGGATCGGACTCAGCCGCCATCAGGGGCCCGGTAATCTGCATCGGCTTGGAGTCGGCAAAACCGCCGGCCAACGCTTCGGGAATCTTGTCGGCAGACACGCCGCTGACCTTGGCCAGTGCCATCATTTCCGCCAGCACCATCAGGTTGCAGCCCACTATCATCTGGTTGCACACCTTGGTGACCTGACCGGCGCCAACCGGGCCCATGTGGGTGGACCGTTGCGACAAGGGCGCCAGCATGGGCCGAATGCGTTCTATGTCTGCTGCTTCACCACCGCACATGATGGCCAAGGTGCCGGCTTCGGCACCGGCCACGCCGCCGGACACCGGCGAGTCGACCCACCCCATGCCGCACTGCACCTTGAGGCGGGCGGCGAAGTCCCGGGTCGCTTCCGGATCGGAACTGGAAAAGTCCACCAGCAGCTGATCCGCCCGGCCGTGTCCGGCCACACCACCGGCACCAAATACCACTTCTTCCACTACTGCGGTGTTGGCCAGGCACAACAGCACCAGATCCACCTGCTCTACCAGCTCGCTGATGCTGCCGGCCACAGTGGCTCCGGCGGCCTTGACCTCGGCCAGCTTGTCCGCACTGCGGTTCCACACCGAAACTTCAAAGCCGGCTTGCAGCAGCCGCTGCGTCATCGGCTTGCCCATCAAGCCTATTCCGATAAAACCCAGTTTCATCACACCTTCTCCCTGTCGGTCATGTATTTGGTCTGGTAATAACAAAAGCCGCGGCGTAACGCCAGACACAGCCAGCAACTCAGCACAAACGGCATGGTCAGCATCGGCAGCCCGGTTTTCAGCATGGCGGCCGTCATCAGGCCCGCCAGCACGGCAGCCAGTATGCTCCAGCCCGGCTTGAACTGATGCCAGAACATGGCCACCGCCGCCAGTACGCCGTTGTAACCGGTCAGGCCGAAGTTGATATAGTCGGGATTAATCAGCAGGAAGGTGGCGGTGCCACTGGTGATCACGGCGCCGACGAAGGCCCAGCCCAAGTTACCGATGCCGGCCAGCAACAGAGCGGCACAGACCATGACCGCCGGTACCGTGTCCGGCAGAAAAATCACCTGACCGATGGCCGATAACGAAAACTCGTAATTGCTCGGTACCTCGTCGGCCAGACGCTGCCCGGTCCAGTATAACCAGGGCAAAATCAACAGGTTGAACGGCAGGGTATAGCAGGGAATATTGGCAACCTGGCGCAGTAGATAATAGAGCGGGCACGACACGGCACCTACCACGGCGGCGGCAACCAGCATGCCGGCACCGGGCGGAGCAAACAGCGCCAGTGACAGCCCGACCAGCGCCGCGTTGAAGCCATAACAGCCTTCGGCCTGTAATTCGGGATCGTATTTAAGAAAGTGTGCCGTCAGAACTCCGCTCAGGGTCGCGATCAGCATGGCCAGTCCCATATAAGGGGACGCCCAGAACACACCCAAGGTAATTAACAAGCCGGCTAACGGACGGTTAACAAAATAGATCTGACTGATGGAAGCCAGTAAAGCAGACAACAGACCCATAGTGGGAACCCTGAAGATAATGAAGAAACGAGCAGGATTAGAGCAGGAAGTGGTATTTTTTTCAACAAAAAAATGTACACAATGTTAACGGCTTGTCAACTCAAGATGAGACTGATGGCGTTAAATAGAGTGCCGGCAAGGGCCACAAGGGGCCCTTGCCGGCATGGCTTAATGAGCGAGGAAAAACTGGTAGGCGGGATCCTGCGTTACCTCATCCCAGCGGTAGCCCAGCTCGGCCAGGTGGCGTTCGAACGAGGCCAGATCCCGATCGGGCAGTTCAAAGGCACAGAGTACCCGGCCAAATTCGGCACCGTGGTTACGGTAGTGAAACAGGCTGATGTTCCAGTAGGTCCCCAGAGTATGCAGAAAGCGCATCAGGGCGCCCGGCTGCTCGGGAAAACGAAAACTGTACAGCCGTTCGTTCAGCGCCTTGGGTGGCCGGCCACCCACCATGTAACGCACATGGGATTTGGCCAGATCGTTGTCGGTCATGTTGGCCACCGGATAACCGGCCTGCTCCAGTTCCATCATGATCTGGGCCAGTTCACGATCACCGTCGCTGAGCCGCACCGACACCAGCAGCGCCGCCTTGTCTTCCGACGAGTAGCGATAGTTGAACTCAGTCACCATGCGGTTGCCGAGTACCTCGCAAAACTCGATAAAGGCCCCCTTGCGCTCGGGAATGGTCACCGCCAGCACCCCTTCCCGCTTTTCACCCAGCTCGCAACGCTCGGACACGTACCGCAGAGAATGGAAGTTGACGTTGGCCCCGCTGAGCACCGCCGCCATGCGGGCATGTTGGTAATCGCCCGCCTGGCTGTACTTCTTCAGCCCGGCCAGCGACAGCGCGCCCGACGGCTCGGCGATGGCGCGGGTATCTTCGAAGATATCCTTGAGCGCGGCGCAGATCTCGTCGGAGCTGACGGTCACCACTCCATCGAGATATTGCTGACACAGACGAAAGGTTTCGGTGCCCATACGCTTCACCGCCACCCCGTCGGCAAACATACTGACCCGATCCAGGGTGACGATTTCACCGGCCTTGAGCGCGGCCTTGAGACAGGCCGAGCCCTCGGCCTCGACGCCGATCACCTTGACCTGGGGCAGTAACTGCTTGATGTAAACCGATACCCCGGCCGCCAGACCGCCGCCGCCCACCGGCACAAACACATGGGTCAGGCGGGTATCCTGCTCCAGCAGTTCGCGCCCTATGGTGCCCTGACCGGCGATCACGTCTTCATCATCGAAGGGCGGTATCAGGGTCAGGCTATGCTCCTGCGCCAGTGCCAGACAACGGGCGTAGGCTTCGTCGAAGTTATTGCCGTGCAATATCACCTTGCCGCCGAACCGACGCACCGACTCCACCTTGATGTCGGGGGTGACCACCGGCATCACTATGGTGGCGTCGATGCCCAGCTTGGAAGCCGACAAGGCCACACCCTGGGCATGATTACCGGCCGACGCTGCAATCACTCCGGCCTGCTGCTGCTCGGGGCTGAGCTGGGCTATCTTGTTGTAGGCACCCCGTAGCTTGAAAGAATGCACCGGTTGCATGTCTTCCCGTTTCAGCGAAACGTGGTGCCCCAGCCGCTCGGAAATCTTCTTGAGCGGCGACAGCGGGGTCACCCGCGCCGCCTCGTACACCGGAGACAGCAGGATGCAACGCAGGTATTCGGTCGCCGACCGCAAGGCGGCGCCCTCTTTCAATGCCGGTTGTGCCATGCTTATCCTCCCAGCTTGCTGATGTCGCGTACCGCGCCCTTGTCGGCACTGGTGGCCAGCGACGCGTAGGCGCGCAGGGCAAAGGACACTTCCCGCTCGCGATCAACCGGGCGCCAGCCCTGTTCGCCTTTGGCGTTCATGATTTCACGACGGGCAGCCAGTTCCGACTCGGCCACGTCCAGCACTATGCTGCGGCCCGGAATGTCGATATCGATGATGTCGCCGTTCTGTACCAGCGCTATGGTGCCGCCGTTGGCCGCCTCGGGAGAGACATGACCGATGGACAGGCCCGAAGTACCACCGGAGAAACGACCGTCGGTGATCAGTGCGCACTGGGTGCCCAGCCCCATCGACTTGAGATAGGTGGTGGGATAGAGCATTTCCTGCATGCCGGGGCCACCTTTGGGACCTTCGTAGCGGATCACCACCACGTCACCGGCTTTCACTTCGCCCCCCAGAATGCCTTCTACCGCCGTATCCTGACTTTCATAGATACGGGCGGGACCACGGAACACCAGGTTGTCGTCGGACACACCGGCGGTCTTGACGATACAACCGTCTACCGCCAGGTTGCCGGACAATACGGCCAGACCGCCTTCCTGACTGTAGGCATGCTCCAGACTGCGAATACAGCCCTCACGACGGTCGTCGTCCAGGGTCGGCCAGCGGCAATCCTGGCTGAACGCTTTGGTGGTACGAATACCGGCGGGACCGGCACGGAACATGGATTTCACCGCTTCGTCTTCGGTCACCATTACATCGTACTTGGCCAGCTGCTCGGCCAGGGTCATGCCCAGCACGGTCGGCAATTCGGTGTGCAGCAGACCGGCACGGTCCAGCTCGCCGAGAATACCCATGACACCACCGGCACGGTGTACGTCTTCCATATGATATTTCGGGGTGGACGGCGCCACCTTGCACAACTGGGGTACCTTGCGCGACAGGGCATCGATGTCGGCCATGGTGAAGTCGACACCGGCCTCGTGAGCGGCAGCCAGCAGGTGCAGCACCGTATTGGTGGAGCCGCCCATGGCTACGTCCAGCACCATGGCGTTTTCAAACGCCGCCTTGGTGGCGATATTGCGCGGCAGGGCCGAGTCGTCGTCCTGCTCGTAATAACGCTTGGTCAGCTCGACGATACGATGACCGGCAGACTTGAACAGCTGCTCCCGATCCGCGTGGGTCGCCAGCAAAGAGCCGTTGGCCGGTTGAGACAGGCCCAGCGCTTCGGTCAGGCAGTTCATGGAGTTGGCGGTAAACATACCGGAGCAGGAGCCGCAGGTCGGGCAGGCGCTGCGCTCGACCTGCTCACTCTGAGCGTCGGACACGGTAGGATCGGCGCCCTGTACCATGGCATCCACCAGATCCAGCTTGATGATCTGCTCGGACAGCTTGGTCTTGCCGGCTTCCATGGGGCCACCGGAAACGAAGATAACCGGAATATTGACCCGCAAGGCGGCCATCAGCATACCGGGGGTGATCTTGTCGCAGTTGGAGATACACACCATGGCATCGGCACAGTGGGCATTGACCATGTATTCGACCGAGTCGGCGATCAGATCCCGGCTGGGCAGGCTGTAGAGCATGCCGCCGTGGCCCATGGCGATGCCGTCATCCACGGCGATGGTGTTGAATTCCTTGGCGACACCACCGGCGGCCTCGATTTCACGCGCCACCAGCTGGCCCATGTCTTTCAGGTGCACATGGCCCGGCACAAACTGGGTAAAGGAGTTGACCACCGCGATGATCGGCTTGCCGAAGTCGCCTTCGGTCATGCCGGTGGCGCGCCACAGGGCGCGGGCGCCGGCCATGTTGCGGCCGTGAGTGGTGGTGGCGGAACGATACCTTGGCATTCTTTAAACTCCTGTAACAACAATTGAGTAAAGCAGGGGCGCCGCGCGCCCCTCTCTCTTATTTGAAAATCAATCTTTCACCGGGGTCAACCAACCCCATTTGTCCCTGGTGCTGCCGTCGAACAGCCCGAAGAAGGCTTTCTGCAATTCGGTGGTGATCGGGCCTCGTTTACCGGCCCCGAGCTCGATGCCGTCTACGCTGCGTACCGGGGTCACTTCGGCGGCGGTACCGGTCATGAACATTTCATCGGCCAGATACAGCGCCTCGCGAGAGATGGCTTCTTCCCTCACCTGATAACCGGCTTCACGCGCCAGGGTCATCAGGGTATCTCGGGTGATACCGGGCAGGATACAGGCGGTAACCGGCGGGGTATAGAGCACCTTGTTCTTGATCAGGAACAGATTCTCGCCCGCCCCTTCACTCAGGTGGCCGTGCACGTCCAGTGAAATACCCTCGTCATAACCGTGGCGCTTGGCTTCACCGGAGATCAGCTGGGAAGACAGATAGTTACCGCCGGCCTTGGCACCGGTAGGCATGGTATTGGGCGCCAGCCGGTTCCAGGAGGTCACACAAACGTCTACGCCCCGCTCCAGCCCTTCTTCGCCCAGATAGGCACCCCAGGGAATGGCGGCAACAATCACGTCGCACGGCACGTCTTTGGGCGCGTTGAGACCCATGCCGACATTGCCGATAAACACCAGCGGCCGCAGGTAGGCGCTGTTCAGCTCGTTCTCGCTGACCGCTTTTCTGCAGGCGTCCATCAATTCTGCATGGGTATAGGGGATCTGCATTCGATAGATTTTGGCGGAATCGAACAGGCGCTGTACGTGCTCTTCCAGCCGAAAAATCATCGGGCCCTTGGGGGTCTCATAGGCACGAATGCCTTCAAACACCGAAGAGCCGTAGTGCAGCGCATGACTCATTACATGCACCTGGGCTTTTTCCCAGGGCACCATATCACCATTGAACCAGATGTATTTGGCAGTCGACATTGGTTGCTCCCTCACGCCGTTTTTCTGAATCGTTGCTCCACAAGCTGCGCATCGACACGGGTTATATCCATCAGCTTTTCCAGTTGACGACTCAACAGCTGAATGGCCCTGTCACTGCTGACAGTAACCCTAATATTAAGGTGTTTACAATCAACCGAGGTGGACATTTCCATGTCATCCACTCGAAAGCCGCGATGACGGATCAAACGGAGCACTCGTTCGAGAACTTCGGGACGAAACTGGGTTTCTATCTGCAAGTTATGCTGGTTCATGCTTTTTTCTCCATCATCTGGTCGTTGGCAACGCCGGGTGGCACCAGGGGCCAGACGTTTTCCTGTTCTGAAATACGCACATGCAACAGATAGGCGGTCTCGGACGCCAGCATGCGCTGAATGGCGGGCTCCACTTCCTCTTTGCGGGTGATGGTTTCACCGGGAATATTGAAGGCGGCGGCCATGGCCACAAAATCGGGGTTGTCGGTCAGAATGGTTTCGCTGTAGCGACCGTCGAAGAACAGTTCCTGCCACTGGCGCACCATGCCCAGACGCTGGTTGTCGAGCAGCACCATTTTTACCGGCAGCTGGGCCCGCTTGAGGGTGCCCAGTTCCTGCACGTTCATCATGAAGGAGCCATCGCCGGACACCAGTACCGACTCGTGTTCGGGCCGAGCCAGCTTGGCACCGATGGCCGCCGGCAGACCAAAGCCCATGGTACCCAGGCCTGAGCTGCTCAGGTGATTGCGCGGACTGGTAAAGCGCATGTGCTGCGCCACCCACATTTGATGCTGACCCACATCACAGCTCACCATGGCGGTATCCTGCAGGGCCTCGCTCAACTGCTTGAGTGCCAGCGGGGCGTAGATGGCCTCGCCCGGGTGATCGTAACGCCAGCCGTGATCGGCTATGAGCGCCTTGCAGTGCCGGCGCCAGTCGTCGATGGCCAGTCCGTCATTACCCAACTTATCACTTACCAACTTATCACTTACCAACAGCGGCAATACCGTTGCCAGATCTGCATCCATGCTCACCTGAGCGTCGCGTACCTTGCCAAACTCGGAAGCGTCCTTGTCCAGGTGAATCACCTTGGCGTTGACCGCAAAGGCGTCCAGCTTGCCGGTCACCCGATCGTCGAAACGCGCCCCAACCACAATCAGCAGATCACTCTGCTGAACCGCCAGGTTGGCGGCTTTTGTACCGTGCATGCCGAGCATGCCCAAAAACAGCTCGTCATCCGGATTCAGGGTGCCGATTCCCTTGAGGGTGGTCACGGCAGGAATGCCACTCTTCCGGGCAAAAGCGCGTAATTCTGCTTCGGCGTTGGCCATGCCGACGCCGCCACCAACATACAACACCGGCTTCTTCGCCGAGGTCAGCATGGCCTGAGCCTGAGCCAGGGCGTCTTCATCCAGAGCATTGGCTGCGGTGCTGAAGGTCGGGGTTGGCTTGGGCTCGACCGGGGCAACCTGAATATTCTTGGGCACGTCGATCAACACGGGGCCGGGCCGGCCGGAGCGGGCCACTTCAAAGGCTTCGGCGATCACTGCGCCCAGATCCTCGACGTTCTCGACCAGATAGGAGTGTTTGGTGCAGGACAGCGACATACCCAGTACGTCCACTTCCTGAAAGGCATCGGTACCGATGGCGGCCATGGGTACCTGACCGGTGATGGCCACCAGCGGAATGGAGTCGAGCATGGCATCGGCCAGACCGGTGATCAGGTTGGTTGCGCCGGGGCCGGAAGTGGCCATACACACGCCCACCTGACCACTGGCTCTGGCATAGCCCACGGCAGCCAATGCGGCCGCCTGCTCGTGACGACACAGCAGATGTTCCACCCCACCGTCGTAGAGGGCGTCATAGAGCGGCATGATGGCGCCGCCGGGGTAGCCGAAGATCTGGGTGACTCCCTGTTGTTTCAGGGTCTGAACGATGTACTGTGCGCCATTCATTTTATTACTATCCATGTGTTGCTGCCAAAGCCGGTTTAAAAAAAAACCCCCGAGTGGGTGACTCGGGGGTTTTGTGTTGTGTCTGCCGGTTGTTTTACGTTTCGTCAGACCACAGTACCCCGAGTGGAGATTTAATAATCACCACTAGGACCACGATAATGCTGACGAAACGTACAAACGAATTCATGTCACCGACCACTCAATAGGATTACGAGCCGGAACCTCCGACTCAGCTGGCCTATAGAACTAGCATGATGAACTAGACTAGACAAGACTTTATTGTTTACAAAATAAAAAAAGCGACCGAATAGGGCCCCATAAACGCAGTTAAAAAATCTAAAAACAGTTATTTTTAAAAAACAAAACACCAGGGAGACCGGATGTCACTCGCCGTTGTTTTTGCCCGCGCCAGTCTGGGCGTTGTTGCACCACTGGTTACCGTTGAAGCTCATCTTGCCAATGGCCTGCCCGCCTTCAATATCGTCGGCCTGCCGGAAACCACGGTCAAGGAAGCCCGGGACCGGGTACGCAGTGCCCTGCTGAATGCCGGTTTTGAATTTCCTGCCCGGCGTATCACCGTCAACCTGGCCCCCGCCGATCTGCCCAAAGACGGTGGTCGTTTCGACTTGCCTATCGCCATGGCCATTCTTGCCGCCTCCGGCCAGATCCCCACCACCAGCCTGGAGCAGCTGGAGTTTTTGGGCGAGCTGGCCCTGACCGGAGCACTGCGATCGATTAAAGGGGCCCTGCCGGCGGTACTGGCCGCCCGCGACAGTGAGCGAATACTGGTACTGCCCGCCGGAAACGGCATCGAGGCCGGCGTAATCCATCCCTGTCCGGCCAGACTGGCTCCCCACCTGCTGGCCATTACCGCCTGGCTGCAGCAAGAAGGCGAATTGGCGACGCCTGAACGAGTTATGTCGAAAGAGCGCGATTACTCCACCGATCTTTGCGATGTTATCGGTCAGGAGGGCGGTAAGCGGGCATTGGAAATTGCCGCTGCCGGTGAGCACAACCTGCTGCTGCTTGGTCCTCCGGGAACCGGCAAGAGCATGCTGGCCAGCCGTTTGCCGGGGCTGTTGCCACCGATGAGCGAAGAAGAAGCCCTCGAGGCCGCGGCCATCAAATCCATCAGCGGTCTGAGTCTGGATCCCGAAAACTGGTGCCTGCGCGCCTTCCGTCAGCCTCATCATTCGTCCTCTGCCGTGGCGCTGGTCGGCGGTGGCAGCTATCCCCGCCCCGGGGAAATCTCTCTGGCCCATAACGGGGTATTGTTTCTCGATGAAATGACCGAGTTTGAACGCCGGGTACTGGATGCCCTGCGCGAGCCGCTCGAAACCTGCCGTATCTCTATCGCCCGGGCGGCGCACCGGGTCACCTTTCCCGCCCGCTTCCAGTTAATTGGCGCCATGAATCCCAGCCCTTGCGGCCACTACGCCGACGGCTACCGCCGCAGCTCTTCCGAGCAGATACTGCGTTACCTGAGTAAAATATCCGGGCCTTTTCTGGATCGTTTCGATTTGTCGGTAGAAATACCGTTATTACCACCGGGTGAGCTGAGCCGTGCCCGCCCCAAGGCCGAACGCTCTGCCCAGATCCGCCAAAGAGTACTGGCAGCCAGAGAGCGACAACTGAAACGTGCCGGCAAGACCAATGCCCGGCTCAGTGCCGCCGAGCTGGACAGATTTTGTCCACTGGAGCAGGAAGATGCCGAGTTTCTGGAGCAGGCGCTGCACCGAATGAAGCTTTCCATTCGCGCCTGGCATAAATTGATCCGGGTCGCCAGAACCATCGCCGATCTGGAGCATGAGGAAAAGATAGGCCGTCATCACTTAATCGAAGCATTGGGCTATCGGGCCATGGACAGGCTGCTGCAGCAGTTACAGAACTGATTCGGCAATAACTGCTATACCTAAACAGACAGCCTCGATCTAAAGGAGTAATGGATGAAAAGTGCGAAGGAATTTGCCATTTGGCTGCATGAGCGTTTCAAGGAAGTGCAGACCGGAGTTTATCTGACCAAATCGGATATCGCCTTGCTCTCAGGTCGACAACGCTTTACTCACGAGTTCATTACCGATATTCATTATGAACTGGCTTTACAAGGCATGGGATTTGTCACCGATACTCATCGGGAAAAATATTATCTGTTTCACCTGCCAACCACCTATTGGCAAACTCAGGGAGAAGGCTATCAGGAAGACAGCCAGTCCAACGTGCGTACCATCACCCCGAGCAAGCGCCATAACTGACAGCCCCCATGATGCAATAAACCGCATCATGGGGTTATGCATCAGCCCGCAGACAGCAGATATTCCACTACCCGGTAAAACCGCTCTTCCGAGCCAATTTCACTCATGTTCAGTTCATACTTGTCTCTGACCACTATGGTAGGCGTGCCGCGCACATTGAAGCGTTCGGTGGCCTTGTCGTACTGGGCGATCATGCCATTGAGCGCGAAGCTGTTGATCACGCCATCGAAGTCCTTTGCTGCCACATCATTGGCGACGAAGATCGACTTGATATCATCGAGGTCGCCGGGCATTTTTTTCTGCCGATGAATTCGGTCGAAGATGGCCGGCGTCAGCTTGTCTTCCACCTTGAGCAATACCGCTGCCCCGTAGGCACGCTGCAGCACAGGGCCCAGTTCCCGGCCGAGAAAAGGCACCGGTACTTTCTTCAGCTGTACTTGTGGCACCCGCTCTTGCAGTTTTTGCATCAAGGGTTCAAAGCTGTAGCAATGCGAGCAGACATAAGAAAAAAATTCGGTCACTTCCGGTTTGCTGCTGGCAACGTCATTCACCACCTTGTATTCAACACCCTCCTTGAATTCGGGAGCGGCACTGACCAGTGGAGCCAGCAGCAGGGTAAACAAAACAACAATATATTTTTTCATACGGGATCTCGTTCAGTAGAGGCTGACTCACGTTAAGTAATCAGTTCCAGGAGGTCAAGGATAATGGTAGCGCATCCAGACTCTGCAATTGATCGGATAACACACTAATCTGCTGTTGCCAGTAGTCTTCGGTGTTAAACCAGGGAAAATTGGCCGGAAAGGCAGGGTCGGACCAGCGCGCCGCCAGCCAGGCCATGTAGTTGACCATACGCATGGCTCTGAGCGGTTCAATCAACGACAGCTCTGCCGCATTGAATTCCCGTACCGTCTCGTAACCGGCCAGCAAGGTATCCAGCTGCAGCAGCTGCTCCTGCCGCGTGCCGCTGAGCATCATCCACAAGTCCTGTACCGCCGGCCCGGTGCGACAATCATCGAAGTCGAGCAGCCAGAGTCCGTCACGCCACAGTATATTGCTGACATGGCAGTCACAATGCAGGGTCAGCTGCTGTTTGGGCCGGTACAATGCGGTCGCTTTATCTACCACTTCATTCAGCCGGGCAAAAAATTCGCCCCGCAGCCGCTTCGGTATTATCGCCTCTTGCTCAAGCACACCTCGAGCCCGCAGCAGATAGTCATCGCTACTCAACTGTGGTCGATGGCGCAAGACAAACCGCTCTCCGACCCTGTGTAGCCGCCCCAGTTGCTCTCCCAGCGCCTCCAGCTGGTCGAGGTTATCGGCCTCGAACTGACGACCGGAGACCGAGGGCCAGACCGCAAACAGCATGTTGCCAAACTCGAACACACTGTTCTGATCGCGTACCAGCGGGACCGCCACTCGCACGCCGGCGTCATCCAGCGCGAACAGAAAATCATGCTCCTCCTGGATTTGCTGCCGGCTCCAGCGCTGGGGCCGATAAAATTTGGCCACCAGAATGCCATCGCTGTCACTCTTGAATCGGTAGACCCGGTTTTCATAGCTGTTCAGGGCCATGAGTCCCGAATCAATATAAATACCGACACTGACCAGCGCATCGGCTATCACGTCGGGGGTAAGTTGGTAGTAGTTCATACCGCTCCAAAAAAAGACCGCAGCAAGGGCTGCGGTCTGAAGTATGCGTTACTAAAGAGTATCAGTTAATCGAACTGAAGAACTTACTCTCGCTGCGTAATGTGGCCTTGCTGTCGTTTTCATCCAGCCCGGTATGCGTCATCACGAAGGTGATGTCCTTGACCGGCGTTGACAGCAGATAAGGGTCGGCCGCCAGGCTAATCGGCAAACTCAACACCTCGCCACCGCGAACCACCACTTCTTCGGGGCCAATCCAGTCCACGTCATCCATCCCTTCTACATTGAGCCGGTAGGTTTCGGTGCTTAGCGTCTTGTTCATGATTTTCAGGGTGTAGGTATTCTCCACCAACCCTTCGACGGTTTCACGATACAGCTGGTTACGATCCCGAATGATCTCGATGCCCATCGGCATGATGTTCGATGCCATATAGGCAAAGGCGGCCAGCATCAACACCATGACAACACCGTAACCAATCAGCTTGGGACGAGCGACATGGGTCTCTCTGTGTCGCAGCTTGTGTTCTGTGGTGTAGCTGATAAGGCCTCTTTCGTAGCCCATCCTATCCATGGTCTGGTCACAGGCGTCCACGCAGGCACCACAGTTGATGCACTCATATTGCAGACCATCACGAATATCGATGCCTGCCGGACAGACCTGAACACAGAGGTTGCAGTCGATACAGTCTCCCAGACCCAGTTTTTCGGGATCGGCCTTGCGCGGACGCGGACCACGGCTCTCGCCCCGTTCGACATCATAGCTGACCGTATAGGTATCTTTGTCGAACATTGCCGACTGGAAGCGGGAATAGGGACAGATGTGGGTACACATGATGGTACGCATCCAGCCCGCATTGCCATAGGTACAGAACGCAAAGAACAGTACCCAGAATCCAATCCAGAAGCTGGTCGAGAACGTCAGCAGATCGACCGCCAGCTCCCTTGCCGGAACGAAATAGGCGATGAAGGTAAAGCCGGTAAAGAGCGATACCGCCAGCCAGGAAAGGTGCTTGGCACTCTTGCGCCATATCTTGTTGACGTTCCAGGGTGACTTGTCCAACTGGCGGCGTTTGTTGGCACTGCCTTCCAGCTTTTCCTCGAACCAGATAAACAGAAAGGTCCATACGGTCTGTGGGCACAGATAGCCGCACCATACCCGCCCGAGGAAGGTGGTGATAAAGAACAGAGCGAAGGCCGCGACCATCAGCAACAAAGCCAGCAGAGTCAGATCCTGTGGCCAGATGGTGGTCGAAAATATCTGAAAGCGCTGCTGCTCAACATCGATCAGTATGGCCTGGTGTCCGTTCCAGCTGATCCAGGGCCCTACCGCAAACAACAGCATGAAAAACCAGCCCATCAGCTTGCGCAGTTGCTGCCATTTTCCCTTTTGTGCTCGTACGTAAATATGGCCTTCATCGGTAGGCCTGTGAGAACGCACCGCCTCGGTGACATCCTTGATGTCTATCTGCTTATGTTTATCGTTCATTATGCTCACATGGTTATTCTGACTGACCGCGATTAAATTATCTGCTCGGAAAAAGATCTTAACTTGCAGATAAAATACGAGTTATGCCGCATTCTGCAGCAAAACACCCGTCAAAAAGGTGATCTTGATCACTCTTTTCATGCCGAAGCCAGCTCCTACCGTCCAGTCCGTCATGATAGAGCATTATGAGTCTCATAAACCATGACAGTGATCAGCAAATGCCGTGAAACAGCGAAGGATGCTGGTCGCCATCAATACCGCAACCAGCAGACAAGGCGGAACAAAAAACAGGAACGCAAAAAGCCCCGCTCTTTGAGCGGGGCTTGGTAATAGGCGTTTGACTGTGACCTACTTTCACATGGCAGCTGCCACACTATCATCGGCGCGGGTGCGTTTCACTTCTGAGTTCGGCATGGGATC
>NZ_CANLZU010000017.1 GCF_947495715.1 uncultured Oceanisphaera sp. | reverse complement strand
GCGGAATTGGTAGACGCGCTAGCTTCAGGTGTTAGTGTCCTATGGATGTGGGGGTTCAAGTCCCCCCCTTCGCACCAGACTCCCAGGGTCTGTTAATATACTCAGATAAAAAGATGGTGGCTCATCTCAAATAGCCGAACAATCAGGTATGCGAGGGTGGCGGAATTGGTAGACGCGCTAGCTTCAGGTGTTAGTGTCCTATGGACGTGGGGGTTCAAGTCCCCCCCTTCGCACCACGATTGTTAATATTTCTCCGAAACTTCTCTTCTGCATTTCCCTATCCAGTTTATTTCTTCGCACTCTGCGGCCGATCGCAAAATTAACATCAATACTATTGCAATACAGCTCTGCTGGCGACATTATTGTAAAAGATGTTAATGAATTGTTTCTGGTGATCCATGCGTAAACTGTGCTGTGTGGTATATCTGCTGCTGCTGATGCAACCTGCTTTTGCTGCCGATATCAGCGCCGCAGGCAAGACCTTGACAGTGCTCGCTTCCCATAGCGACGACACAGGACTGCCACCACCGCTTTCCCTTGAGGATGATCCCGACTCCGGGCTGCCCTTGCCCGCCTTCAGCCATCCTGCACCGGCCCGGGAGCAAAGGCTCAACAGCAAAAACGACATTCCCAACCTCAGTGTCACCCGAGCGTTCCAGCCTCGTGCACCGCCTCATGCCTTCTTCGCCTAAACCATTCCGGCGCCGGCTGTTGCCGCACCGTCTGATTAAGTAACCTATTGAAATTCATAAGGCCCATAACGCAGCCTGTATGAAAGCGAGGAAGAAAAAATGAAAACACTGCCACTCTACGCGGTTGAAAATACCGATCATCTGGTACTGCCAAGCGACTTCGATGGCGCCGATTTGAATACACCGGCCCTTGAGCTGGTGAATGACTTCAAACACAGCGCGCCCGACATCATAGATGCCGACACGCCGGCATCCGATACGCTGGCCATGATGCAACACGAACACAGTCGGCTGAAACTGGTCGTGGATAGCAAAGGAAAGCTGGTGGGATTAATCGGGCTTGAGCAGTTATCCGGTCAAACCATCATGCGCCGGGTAGCCAATGGCGATCTGCGCCACGAAATTCTGGTGTCCGATCTAATGCGCCCTCGTGAGCAGCTTAAGGCCCTGGCGTATCAACAGTTACAGAGTTGCACTATCGCCGACGTGGTCGCCACCCTGCAGCACAGTGGTGAGTCTTATTGTCTGATTGTCGAACGGCATAGTCATCAGATCCGGGGAGTGATCTCGGCCGAGGATATCGCCGAACGATTGCATATACCGTTGAATATCAACAAGGCTCCCACATTTCTGAATATCTTCGATTCTCTGTCGTCCTGACACCATATAGCCGGTCCCGCCAGGCGTGACCGGCTATATTCACCAGTCGAAAGCCGGTAACAGCACCCCCGCCAGACCGGCCAGCCCGCCGACAGGCAGCCAGTACCAGTGACGGCTGACCGAGGGCATCAACAGCAGCAACGCAAACAGGGCGAAGCCTGTGCTAAGCCACAGGATAAGTGCCGAATGCGGCACCCACCACAACAGCAATAACCAACCCGATACCAATAGCGCCACCATAGGGCTTCCTCCCTCCCGAGTTGCTATCGATAATAATTATCATTAACTTTTATTGCAATCTCTTACTCGTCCTTTACCCGCGTCAGCAGCGCTACCGTTTCCACATGCATGGTATGAGGGAACATATCCACCGGTGTGGCCTGTTCCAGCTTGAAGCCATGCTCACACAACCAGGCCAGATCCCGGGCCAGGGTCTTGGGATTGCAGGACACGTACACCAGCCGTTCGGGCTGCATCTCGGCCAGGGTCGCCAGCAGCGCCGCATCACAGCCCTTGCGCGGCGGATCCACCACCACTACATCGGCGGTCACGCCCTCGGCATACAGCCGGGGCACCAGCTGCTCTGCCGCCCCCTGATGGAACTCGATATTGGTGATACCGTTCAATTCGGCATTGGCACGAGCGTCGGCAATGGCCTCGGGCACCAGCTCGATGCCGATCACCTGTCTGGCATGACGGGCCATAAACAGGCTGATGGTACCGATGCCGCAGTAAAGGTCGAACACCACTTCATTGCCCTGCAGCTTGGCCAGTCGCATCGCCTCCCGGTACAGCACCTCGGTCTGGCGTGGATTGACCTGATAGAAAGACAGCGGAGAAATGGCAAATTCCAGTCCATCCAGGCTATCGACGATCAGCTCTTTACCCCACAGTAGTCGGTTTTCCGGCCCCAGCACCCGATTGCCGACAGCCGCATTGATATTCAGCATCAGGCTGGCCAGCCCGGTAACGGACTCAAGCTCGGTTACCAGCTGGGCCAAGGCCTCATTCGAAGGGGCTTCGGCCACCACCAGTACCACCATCAGCTCACCGCTGTGAATGCCGTCACGCACCATGATATGGCGAACGCTGCCGCTGTGAGTGGCTTCGTTATAGGCCGATACGGCACAGCGGCGCATCCAGGCTCTTGTTCGTTGCACCACCTCGGTGGTTACCGGCGCCTGTACCCGACATTCATCGACTTCCACCAGCTGATGGCTGTGTTTGGCATAGAAGCCGACTTCGGGTCCGGGCTTTACCGCATATTGGGCCTTGTTGCGATAATGAAAGGGCTCGCTCATGCCCAGGGTATTTGCCACCGGGCAGTCCAGGCCTTTGGCCTGCAACACATCGACCAGCAGCCGGCGCTTCAGCTCGAGCTGAGCCTCATCGTTCATCACTCGCAGCTGGCAGCCGCCACAGGCGGTGTAGCGGCAAAAGTCCTCACGCCGCGCCGCCGCAGGCTGCAGTACCCGTACCAGGCTTCCCTGACAGAAGTTGGGCTTGACCAGATTCAGCTGCACCTCAACCTGTTCGTCGGGCAGCGCGCCTTCGATATACAAGGGCCGCCCTTCCAGAGTGGCGATGCCATCTCCTTTCTCGGTAAGGCTGTGAACGGAGACGCTAACCAACAGGCCGGGCTTTAACATGGCAATACACTCTAGGTAAGATGCAAAAAACAGCTCATTCTACGTGATCCCGCCGCTGGCGGGAATGGACCTTGAAAGGTCGCATGTCACCGGTCATCAGGGATAGGTGGACAGGACAGGATTAGCGCCGGCAATAGGCTGGAAACGGGTGTTTTACACGGTATCGAGCGGGAAGGTGAAGACCAGAAAGCAAAAAACCACCTCGCGGGTGGTTTTGATTATCAAGTGGTAGCGGTGGGCGGACTTGAACCGCCACGCCCGAAGGCAACGGATTTTGAATCCGTCGTGTATACCAATTTCACCACACCGCCTCTTGATAACTCACCTAGGTGAGCGGTTTGCATTATACGTATCCGCCGGCTGCCCGCAAGCAGATTATGACAACAAACGTCATGAATGCATATAAATTATGCAATCGAGTATCGATTACTCCCGGACACTGCATTTGCTAGAATACGGCCACTTTTCAGCAAACGGCGGATAATGGTAGTGAATTCTTATACGGGGCTGCCCAGGGCAGGTGTCATGCGGCGACTGGGTGCCTGGCTTTATGATTTACTGGTGGTGATATCGCTGCTGATGGTGGCGGGATTTATCTTCTTCGGCCTGACTGCGCTGGCCCTGAGTCAGGGTTGGATAACACTGGGGTCCTATCAGGATACCGCCGAGCTGCTCGGCGCCAACCGGCTGTACCAATTGTGCCTGCTGACTGTGGCGCTGGGCTTTTATTGCTGGTTCTGGCGTACCAGCGGTCAGACCATCGGCATGCGCGCCTGGCGCCTGCGGGTGCAGAATACCGATGGCAGTCGCCTGCGGCTGGCACAATGTATTATCCGCGCCGTCACTGCGCTACTGGGGCTGGGTAACTTCTGGATCTGGCTGAACCCGCGCACCAGACTGGCGCTGCAGGATAAAATCGCCGACTGCGAAATGGTGGTGATGAGCAAGGAGCTGAACAAGCAGCTGCTGGATAAATAAAAACATGTGAGGAGTGAGGAGTGAGAGGTTAACAATCAGCGAAGACACTCATTGCCCTTCCCCCTCACGCCTTACTCCTCACAATATCTGTTACGCCCGGCGGTTCAGCAAAAACAGCGCCACGCCGATAAACAGCAGGCTGGGACCCAGGGCCCCGATCACCGGCGGCACCTCATAGACCAGGCTGATGGGGCCAAACACTTCGTTGGCCACATAGAAACCGAACCCGAACAGAATCCCCATCAACAGTCGCGCCCCCATGGTCACGCTGCGCAAGGCGCCGAACACGAAGGAAGAGGCCAGCAACATCATGGCAATCACCATCACCGGCTGCAGTGCCTTGCGCCAGAATTCCAGTTCATAGAGGCTGCTGTCCTGACCGTTGTCTTCCAGATAGCCTCGGTACTCCCACAGGCCGCGCATCGACAATTCGCCCGGATCGATGGCCACCACCCCCAGTTTTTCCGGCGTCAGGCTGGAATGCCAGACCCGGCCGGCCTCTTGTTCGGTCTCGACGGACACGCCGGGGGTGAACAGGGTGTCGGTCACGCCGTTCAGCTGCCATTGCTGATCCTGATAAGTCGCACTGGCCGCCTGAGTGATACGGCTGAGTTGCATGTCATCGTTGAAGTAATAGAGAGTGATATTACTCAGGGTGCCGTCACGCCGGGCCTGGCCGATATTGATATAGGATTCGTTGTCCTTGGCCCAGACGCCGTTGACCGACAGCACCACCTGCCCGTTGGAGCGGGACTGGGTTCGCAGATCGTCCGCCGCCAGCTTGGTGGTCGGCACCGCATATTCGCCAATCAACATGATGATCAGCATCAGCGGCAAGGCCGTTTTAAGGGCGCTGGTGACGATATTGAAACGGGAGCTGCCGGAAGCCTGCATCACCACCAGCTCGCTGCTGCTGGCCAGCTGACCCAGTCCGATCAGGCCACCCAGCAAAGCCGCGATGGGAAAGAACAGCACGATTTCCTTGGGCATCGACAGCAGCACATAATAAAACGCCGTCAGCAGGGTATAGCTGCCCTCGCCCACGCTGCGCAACTGCTCCACATAACGAATAATGGCGGACAGCCCCACCAGCGTCAGTTCGCACAACAGCATGGACATCAGCACGGTACGGCCGATGTAACGATCGAGAATAGTCAGCATCAGGCCGCCTTGTTTCGTTTTAATTTTTCCCGGGTTCGGTTCCACCAGGCCGTTTCCAGCAAATTAAGCGGCACCGTCACCAGCAGCAAGAACAGCAGTGGCACCGTATAGAGACCGGGCAACACCGGCAGCTCCCCTCCCTCCACCGCCGAGCGGGAGGCACTCTGCAACAGAAAATAAGCCAGATACAGCAGTATGGCCGGCAGCAACTTGGCATAACGGCCCTGGCGCGGATTCACCACCGCCAACGGCACGACCGCCAGGGTCAGCACCAGCATCGACAGCGGCAACACCAGTCGCCACTGTAACTCGACCCTGTCCAGCAATGCGTCCGACTGCCAGAGAGAGGAGCTGTCTATCGACGCTTCTTTGCGCTCCGCTTCTCCGACCTCGGATGCACGAATATAGGCGCTGTATTCGTCGAACTCAGCCACATCAAACTCCCGGTTACCGGGAGTTCCGCTGTAGCGACGACCATCTTCGAGCGTCAGCCACTGACCGCCACTGCGCTCGTGCAAACGGCCGCCGTCGGCCACCACTATGCTGGGATCCTGCTGGGCCTGGCCCCGTTGCACCACAAACAGGCGATTAAGGCGGTTTCCCTCCTCTTCGGGCTCCAGCTCTTCCACATAGGCCACGATACGACCGCCGTCCAGGCTCATGAAGCGTGCTTCACGCAACACGGCAAAGCCCGGGTCGGCCTTCACCTCTTCCAGTAACTGATAGACTTGCGCCTTGGACCAGGGCGTGAGCCAGAGCGAGTTAAACAGCGCAACGCCGGTCCAGAACAAGGCCAGAATCATGGTGGCGCGCATGATTTTACCGGGGCCAATGCCCACCGCCCGCATCACCGTCATCTCGCTTTCGGCGTACAGGCGGCCGTGTGCAAACAGAATGCCGATAAAGAGGCTGATCGGCAGCATCAGCGTGGCCATGTCAGGCAGGTTAAGCAGCAGCAGTTTACCGACCAGAGCGCCGGGTATCTCGCCGTTGGCGGCGTTCCCCAAAACCTCGATAAAATTCTGGCTGACAAAGATCAGCAGCAGCACGAACAACACGGCCAGCTGAGTCTTCAGGGTTTCCCAAAACAAATAGCGGAATGCAATCACCGTTAATCCCAGTGTAAACTTGTCTTTTTAATGGAAACGCTTAAGAATAAGCGTAAAATTACGATTTTCGCATATTAAGTACGCGAAGTTCGGCGTCTTTTAGCGATGGCCACCATTATCGTTGATCTGACGCTCATTGTCTTCAAGCTGTAGGAGAATCCATGGAGTTCAGTGTTAAAAGTGGTAGCCCCGAAAAACAGCGCAGCGCCTGCATCGTGGTTGGCGTATTCGAACCCCGCCGTTTGTCTCCGGTCGCCGAACAGCTGGATAAAATCAGCGACGGTTACCTGAGTTCACTGTTGCGCCGCGGCGATCTGGAAGGCAAGGCCGGCCAGATGCTGTTGCTGCACCATGTGCCCGGCGTGCTGAGCGAACGCGTACTGCTCGTCGGTTGCGGCAAGGAACGAGAGCTCGACGAGCGCCAGTATAAACAGATCATCCGCAATACCATCAGCACCCTGAACGACACCGGCTCGATGGAAGCCGTCTGCTTTCTGACCGAGCTGCACGTCAAGGGCCGCGACACCTACTGGAAGGTACGCCAGGCGGTAGAAACCACCAAGGCCAGCCTCTATACCTTCGATCAGTTCAAGACCAACAAGGCCGAACCCCGTCGCCCGCTGCGCAAGCTGGTGTTCAACGTGCCCACCCGCCGGGAGCTGACCATCGGTGAACGCGCCATTACCCATGGTCTGGCCGTGGCCAGGGGCGTCAAGGTGTGCCGGGATGTGGCCAACATGCCGCCCAACGTATGCAACCCCGCCTACCTGGCGTCTCAGGCACGCCAGCTGGCCGACGCCTGGGACAACATCAGCACCCGGGTGATCGGCGAGGAAGAAATGGCCGAGCTGGGCATGAATGCCTATCTGGCCGTCGCCCGTGGCTCCCATAACGAAGCCATGATGTCGGTCATCGAGTACAAGGGGCACCCGGATCCCGAGGCGCGTCCCATCGCGCTGGTCGGCAAGGGCCTGACCTTCGATGCCGGCGGTATTTCACTCAAGCCCGCCGAAGGCATGGATGAAATGAAATACGACATGGGAGGCGCCGCCTCGGTGCTGGGCACCATGCAGGCGCTGGCCGAGCTGCAGTTGCCGGTGAACGTGGTCGCCATTCTCGCCGGCTGTGAAAACATGCCCGACGGCAATGCCTATCGTCCCGGTGACATTCTGACCAGCATGTCCGGCCAGACCATAGAGGTGCTCAATACCGATGCCGAAGGCCGACTGGTACTGTGCGATGCGCTGACCTTTGTCGAGCGGTTCGAACCGGAAGTGGTGGTCGATGTCGCCACCCTGACCGGCGCCTGCATCGTAGCACTGGGTCATCATACCTCCGCGCTGCTGGCCAACCACAATCCGCTGGCCCATGAGCTGCTCAATGCCTCGGAACAGGCCGGCGATCGCGCCTGGCGCCTGCCGATGGGCGACGAGTATCAGGAACAGCTGGAAAGCCCGTTTGCCGACATGGGCAACATCGGTGGCCGCGCGGCCGGTGCCATTACCGCCGCCTGCTTCCTCAGCCGCTTCACCAAGAAGTACAACTGGGCTCACCTGGATGTGGCCGGTACCGCCTGGAACAGCGGCAAAAACAAGGGTGCCACCGGTCGTCCGGTACCGCTGTTGACCCAGTTTCTGCTGAACCGGGCCGGCGTTAACAACATCGAAGAGTGAGCATGAGCCAGGGTTGTTTTTATCTGCTGCCGGACGCTTCCGGCCCCGAGCTGCTCGAGCAGCTGGTCTGTCGGCTTACCACCGACTGTTACCGCCAGGGGCTGGGTGTCTTCATTCATACCCGCGACCAGGCTCAGGCCGAAGCGCTGGATGAACGGCTGTGGCAACAGCCCGCCGACGGCTTTGTGGCGCACAATCTTCAGGGCGAAGGCCCCCGCCAGGGCGCCCCGGTGGTGATCAGCCATCAGGCGCCGCACAGCGGCCGCGCCGTGCTGATTAATCTGGCGCCCGAGGCTCCCGCCTTCGCCCGGCGTTTCAAGCAGCTGATTGACTTCGTGCCCTCCGATGAGGAGGGCAAGCAACAGGCTCGGGAACGCTTTAAAGCCTATCGTCAGGCCGGTTTTGAACTCACTACCGCCCCTGTACCACCCCAAACTCAAGACGAATAACATCATGGAAAAAACCTTTAATCCCAACGCCATCGAGCAGGCCCTGTACCAGCAATGGGAAAGCAGGGGTTACTTCAAGGCCCACGGCGACACCAGCAAAGACCCCTACAGCATCATGATACCGCCACCCAACGTGACCGGTAGCCTGCACATGGGCCATGCTTTCCAGGACTCCATCATGGATACCCTGATCCGTTACCAGCGCATGCAGGATAAAAACACCCTGTGGCAGGTAGGAACCGATCACGCCGGTATCGCCACCCAGATGGTGGTGGAACGCAAGATCGCCGCCGAAGAAGGCAAGAACCGTCACGATTACGGTCGCGAAGCCTTCATCAACAAGATCTGGGACTGGAAAAAAGAATCCGGCGGTACCATCACCAAGCAGTTGCGCCGTCTGGGCGCCTCGGTCGACTGGGAGCGCGAGCGCTTTACCATGGACGAAGGCTTGTCCAATGCGGTGAAGGAAGTGTTCGTACAGCTGTATGAAGACGATCTCATCTACCGTGGCAAACGCCTGGTGAACTGGGATCCCAAGCTGCACACCGCCATCTCCGATCTGGAAGTGGAAAACCGGGATGTAAAAGGCCACATGTGGCAATTCCGCTACCCGCTGGCCGACGGCGTCAACACCGCCGACGGCAAAGACTACCTGGTGGTGGCCACCACCCGTCCGGAAACCATGCTCGGCGATACCGCCGTGGCGGTAAACCCGGAAGATCCGCGTTATAAGGATCTGATCGGCAAGTTCATCATGCTGCCGCTGGTCAATCGCCGTATTCCCATCGTTGGCGACGAGCATGCCGACATGGAAAAAGGCACCGGTTGCGTGAAGATCACCCCGGCCCACGACTTCAACGATGCCGAGGTCGGCAAGCGCCACCAGTTGCCGCAGATCAACGTGCTGACCCTGAATGCCGACATTCGGGACCAAGCCGAAGTCTTTACCAGCAAGGGCGAGCCCAGCACCGTTTATTCCGCCGAGCTGCCGGCGCAGTTCCAGGGACTGGCGCGTTACGAGGCCCGCAAGGCCATCGTGAGTGCACTGGACGAACTGGGTCTGCTCGACGGCGTCAAGGATCACGATCTGACCGTGCCTTACGGCGATCGTGGCGGTGTGGTCATCGAACCCATGCTGACCGACCAGTGGTATGTACGTGCGGCCCCGCTGGCCAAGGTCGCCACCCAGGCGGTGGAAGACGGCGAAATCCAGTTTGTGCCCAAGCAGTACGAAAACATGTATTTTTCCTGGATGCGCGACATTCAGGACTGGTGTATCTCGCGCCAGCTGTGGTGGGGCCACCGTATTCCGGCCTGGTACGACACCGAAGGCAAGGTGTATGTGGGTCGTGACGAAGCCGAAGTGCGCGCCGCCAACCAGCTTGGCGACGAGGTGGTACTGAGCCAGGACAACGATGTGCTCGATACCTGGTTCAGCTCGGCGCTGTGGACCTTCTCCACCCTGGGCTGGCCGGAAAAGACCCCGGAGCTGGCCACCTTCCATCCGACCAGCGTGCTGGTCACCGGCTTCGACATCATCTTCTTCTGGGTGGCGCGCATGATCATGATGACCATGCACTTCATCAAGGACGAAAACGGCAAGCCACAGGTTCCGTTCAAAACCGTTTACGTCACCGGTCTGATCCGTGACGAAAACGGCGACAAGATGTCCAAGTCCAAGGGCAACGTGCTGGATCCGCTGGACATGATCGACGGCATCGACCTGGAATCGCTGGTGACCAAGCGTACCGGCAACATGATGCAACCCCAGCTGGCGGCCAAAATCGAAAAGGCCACCCGCAAGGAATTTGCCGACGGTATTGAAGCGCACGGTACCGATGCCCTGCGCTTTACCCTGGCGGCCATGGCCTCGACCGGTCGTGACATCAACTGGGACATGAAGCGTCTCGACGGCTACCGCAATTTCTGCAACAAGCTGTGGAACGCTTCCCGCTATGTGCTGATGAGCACCGAAGAGCAGGATTGCGGCCTGAAGGGCGGCGAGCTCAAGTACTCGCTGGCAGACCGCTGGATTCAGGCGCAACTGCAGGTCACCATCAAGGACGTACGCGACGCACTGGACAGCTATCGCTTCGACCGGGCCGCCAATGCGCTGTACGAGTTTATCTGGAACCAGTTCTGCGACTGGTATCTGGAGCTGACCAAGCCGGTGCTGTGGCACGGCACCGAAGCCGAGCAGCGCGCTACCCGCAAGACCCTGATCGAGGTGCTGGAAACCCTGCTGCGTCTGGCTCACCCCATCATGCCCTTCATCACCGAAGAGATCTGGCAGCGCGTGGCTCCGCTGGCCGGTCGTGGTGGCGACAGCATCATGCTGGCCGCTTATCCGGAGGTCGATGCCGCGCTGGAAGACGATGCCGCCATGGCCGATCTGGAATGGGTGAAACGCTTTATCGTGTCTATCCGCAACCTGCGGGCCGAAATGAACATTCCGCCCAGCCAGGCATTGAATGTGCTGTTGCGCCCGGCCGGTGACGACAGCCGTCGCGCTACCGACAACGACGCCTTCCTCAAGGCCATGGCCAAGCTGGACACCATTACCCAGCTGGCGGCAGACGAAGAAGCGCCCACCTCCAGCAAGCAGCTGATCGGTGATACCGAACTGCTGCTGCCGATGGCGGGCATCATCGACAAGGATGCCGAGCTGGCCCGGCTGCAGAAGGAACTGGGCAAGGTAGGCGGTGAGATCAAGCGGCTGGAAGGCAAGCTGAACAACGCCGGCTTCGTCGCCAAGGCGCCCGCCGAGGTGGTGGAAAAAGAGCAGGAAAAGCTGGCCGACTACCAGGCCACCCTGGTCAAGCTGCAGCAGCAGCAGGAGCAGATAGCCAATCTGTAATACTTCATCGGGTACCAGACGCCCGACATGGAGTAAGAAGCCGGCTCGAGAGCCGGCTTTTTTATCGGTGAAAAACGTAACGGAAATTAAGCCAGGCCGGCCACCGCCCGTTGTACCGCCAAGGCTCCCTGATGGATTTCATCCATGATGGCCTCCACTTCCTGTACCTGCAGTTTTCCCTGTTCAGCCACCCCGGAAACGTCGGTGATCGCGGTCGAAACCTGTGCCGTCAGCTCCCGGTTCTGCTGCACCACCTGACCTATTTCTGCCGTCGCCCGGCTGGTACGCCCGGCCAACTGTCTGACTTCATCGGCAACCACCGCAAAGCCACGCCCCTGCTCACCGGCTCGGGCCGCCTCAATGGCCGCATTCAAGGCCAGCAAATTGGTCTGATCCGCCACACTGCTGATGGTCGCGACTATATCTTCGATATTACGTGCCCGTTCGTTGAGACGTTCGATCAGCTGCATCGCCTGCGCGAGATCACCGGCGATACGGGATGAGGTATTTACCGATGCCAGCAAGGAGCCGGCACCTCGTTCGGCGATATGTGAGGTTTGTATCGCCGTTACGCTGGCCAGTTCCGACGCTTCCCGGGCTTGCTGGGCCTGTTGTACCCGAGTGGTAATATCGGAGGCAAACTTGACGACCCGCGCCACCTTGCCCCGCGCATCCAGAATCGGGTTATAGGTGGCTTCCAGCCAAAGCTCGCGCCCGGCCGCATCAAACCGCTTGAAACGCCCCGACTTGTGCTCTCCCCCCGCCAACTCTTGCCAGAAACCGGGATTATCACGATGAAAATTGTCTTCACAAAAGAGTCGGTGGTGTTTGCCGGTCAATTGCTCGAGTCGGTAACTCATGGTGGTCAGAAAATTCTCGTTGGCACTGATAATGGTGCCATCGGGCATGAACTCGATCACCGCCATGGACTTGTGCAGCGAGTCCAGTACCGCCTGTTGGGATTCCAGTTGTCGCTGTTTGACCGTGATATCACTCGCCAGCTTCAGCACCTTGATGACGGTACCGTTTTGATCGCACACCGGAAAATAATTGGCTTCCAGCCAGATGGGGTCTCCCTGGCGGTTACGACGGGAGAAGGTTCCGCTCTGCCCCCGTCCCTGCTGCAGTTGCTGCCAGAAACGGCGATACTCGGCCGACTGAACCAGGACCGGATCGCAGAACAGGCGATGATTTTCTCTTTGCAGCTCCGCCAGCGAATAACCGACAACAGACAGAAACGCCGGGTTGGCATCCAGAATGTCGCCATTGGGGGTGAATTCGATCACCGCCATATGATTTTTAATTGCACTCTGCTGTGCCAGTACTTGCTCGTACAGATCTTGATAATGAGCGGCCTGCTGCTTCAGTTTTCTGCTACCGAGCATGATGTTTCAATCTCCTGACATCTATCATATTAAATAAAAAGGGGCATTGCGGAGTAGTGACCCGAGAACAGAGGTTTTATTTTCATCTGATGCGGTCATGAGAGCCGATAACTGCGCCATCGGATTGGATCCGACTTCTACGCCGATAGGAAAGGAATGCAATAAAAAGTTGTACTCAATGAGAGCCGGTCAGCATTATTACCATACAACCTGAAGGGAAAAGCCATGAATCCTCACGCCTTGCTCGTTTCTCTGCTGCTCGGCCTGCCATCGGTGATGGACGACAACACGCTTTCAGCGCAGCTATTGCAGGCCCACAATCAAATTCGCGCCGAGGTGCGGGCACCTCCGCTCGTTTGGTCTGATCTCGCCGAAGCGCAGGCACGGCGCTGGGCCCGTGAGCTGGCCCGGCGCTGCGACATAGAACACAGCCAGGGCTCAGACTTCGGCGAGAACCTGTTTATGGGCACGCTCGGGTATTATGACGAACTGGATGGCATCAAGGCCTGGGAGGAGGAAAAGCGGAATTATAACGGGCAGCCACTGAGCCGCAGCCTGGTTCCCAGCGTCGGTCATTATACCCAGATGATCTGGCCTCAGACCCGCGAGCTGGGCTGTGCCACCTCGGTCTGCAACAACAACCTGATACTGGTGTGCAACTATTATCCGCCGGGTAACTATCTGGGTGAGTCGGCCTATTAAAACGGAAGGCTCGACCGCGCCTTCCGTTTTGGGGCATGGCGTTATTATTTCTTGTCTTTGTCTACCTGGTTGCCGATGACGCCACCGACCACGGCACCGCCAATGGTGCCCATGGTGCTGCCACCGGTAAGCACCGAGCCGGCAACACCGCCGGCGCCGGCGCCGATGGCGGTGTTGCGATCCCGGTCCGACATGTTGCTACAGGCCGACAAGCCCAGCAGCAGAACGGCGGTCACGCCCACAGCCCCTATTTTGCCATTGTTCGTTTTCATGATTGCCTCGACTGAATAAATACTCGCCACATGTATACACACTTATTAGTGTAATCCCTTTACTCACCGGCGGCGCGTCGTCGAAGCGGGTCTGTGTCTGATGCTGTCGCCCGCCGGACCGGACACATCAGGCACCCGTCCCAAGCCATAACAAGCGCACCACCGCCACGTTGGCGATGCTGACCAGCAGCAGAAAACCGACATAGGTCATGACCAGGTAACGAAAATAGTTGTGCCGGCTGTGCCTGATCAGCCCCAGTTTTTCCTGATGCGCACGGTGAGACACGGCTATCTTGGCAAACAGCGCCAGCTCGAAGTGCATCAGCACCAGGCTGATCAGCGTCAGCACGGTACCGAGCAGCGGCGCTATCAGGATCCAGCCTTTCAGCACCTGGGTAATCTCGGGCTTCAGATAGGGCACAGCCCCCAGCAGCACCACGGCGATGGTGATCTGAAACAGTTTTTGCCAGATGTGATCGTGGCGATATTTGTATTCATCCCACAGCTGCGCATGCGGGTCGTACGGGTGACACATCCGAGAGCTCCTGATCTCCAGTTTGCGCCACTATAGCATGGGACTCAGGCCCAGCTCTGCATCCTCGGGCCGGGCCATGTCTCCCTGCCGATAATCGCAAACGCCATCGGGGAACACCGCCTCCAGCATGGCGGTATAGGGTTCCACTTCCTGGGGCTGATAAAAGCCCAACGCCACCGCCTCGGCCACCGGCACCCGCGCGCATTTGAACAGATCGCCGGTCAGCGGACTGCCGGCGGCATTGCGCGGAGAGCGGTAGGCCGGATAACGGTTAAGGCAGGCGCCAATATCTACATCTCCTCTCCAGGTGCCGTTCCAGACGTTGCTTCCTTCGGCAATCAAGTCGCCCTGATCGGTCCAGCAGGCGTCTTTCGCCGCCGCCGGCCGTTGGCCCGTGGTCAGCCACTCGTCGAGCAGCACGAAGGCGCGATCACTGGGATCATAGGGTTTGCCACTTTGCCAGATAATCATGTTATCCGTATTACCCCGAGCCTGACGGATACGCAGCCAGGATGACAGGGTGGCGTAGGAGTGGTGCATGTCGAGCTGGTTATCCAGATAGTGGCGCAGATCGATCACCGGAATATCGGTGTTGCCGAGGAAAACATGGCCGGAATAGTAGGTTGCCGCCATGGCGCCGATATGCCCCTGACTGCGGGGCGCCGTCTTGATAAGCTCGACCTGATTGCGTTCGAACACTCGCAACGGCACCGGACTGCCCGGCGTCTTCTGCATGTTATGGTCACTCCAGATGGACACCTCCGCCAGGCTGTCGTCTCCGCTCAACACCCACAGTTTTTCCTGCGCCATGTCTTTTGGTGCCTTCCAGCTGCCGATATTGGCGTTGAGGTGCAGAAACTCGGCCATGCTGATCTGCCCCAACCTCAGGGCTTCCAGCCCATACTGCACCCCGACGTTATCATGGGTACGATGAGCAAAACCGTCTTCACCGACGCCATAGAAAGCGGCCAGATCGTGCCAGTGGCTGAAGCGGTCGGTGCCGGCCACGGCCGGTGCATAATGATTGGCCCGATGAAAATAACGGGGATTGTTGGTCAGCGGCGCCAGCCCGCGCCAACTCTTGGAGCATTCGTTGGCTCCCGGCGGCAGGGCCGGCAAGGTCAGCCCCAGGCCGGCAACCCGGGCCCAGCGATAATATTTCTTGAACTCGTGCTCCACATCACTGCTGGCTGCGACGCCCATCACCTGGCCCCGGTTTTCCTGCACCCGCCAGCGTGGATTATCCCGTGCGGTGACGTCGAAATAGTATTCCAGCAGCTCGCAATCCAGTGCCCAGATGCTCTGGGTAATCATGTCCGGATAACTGTATTGGGGAATGATGGCGTCGAGCAGACCGGGTTTGTTCTGGGCAATCAGATACTGCTGTACCGCCCCGCCGGAGCCACCGATGCCGACCGTATAGTCCGGCTTGCCGTAGCGGGCCACAAACTGCGCCTTGACCATCTCGGCGGTGTTGGCCGCCAGCCACACGTTATAGTGATTGCTGGTCATGTTGCCGCTGGACCCGGCCAGGGCGTAGCCCTGTGCCAGCTGTTCGGTCAGACGGGAGGCAATGCGCCCCAGACTCATCTTGCCCTGGCGCTTGCCGATGCCCACGCCACCCTTGAAGTGATAGATAAGCTTTTGGTTCCAGTAAGGACTGCGGGTTTCGGTCACCGGCGCCGCGGGATCGACCAGCATGGCGATCACATAGATAAAGCGGTTGATGGTGCCGCGCTCCACTCGCAGCACGAAGGGAATCGACCTGCCCTGCCAGTCAAGCCAGGCCAGGTCGGCCGGCTCGCCATTCTCGGGCCAGAGGTGATAGTCGTCCCGCCCTTCTACCTTGTAGAAATAGTCGACCCGCGTCGGTAGCAGACAGTCCTGACTGTGGCCAAGCAGCCGGGTCTTGTCTTTCACGCCATCGAGCTCCGCATACACAGGGGTGCCGATGCCCAGGCGGTTATCCACCAGCGGCTGGCCCAGCCCGACTTCTTCGGTATTACAGGCGAAGGGGTATTGCAGCGGGCCGAGAGAGGTATCCACCGGGCCCGTTTGACCGAGACCGACAGGAAAGTCGAAAACGGACAGGTCCAGCGGCACCCGGGAGGCATGGGGGCCCTGATAGACGGGTCTCGGCGCGGCAGGATCATAACCGGGTGGCAGCGCCTCCACCACCAGCTCGGGAGGATCCGATAACAGATGACGTCCCAGCCTCGCCTGTAACTGCGGCCAGCTCGCCAGCAGCCCCAACAACACCACCACCAGTGGCAACAACCACCACCAACGTCTGCTTTTTATGTTCATATCGCGTCACCTCTGAGCTAAGCATAGCGGAGAGAAAAAGCGTTGCATCTCTCATTAAAGCGGTTATGGTCACGCCGATGAGAAGGAGAGGATTGATGATTGAAACATCGAAAAACGGAGCAAGCGCCTACAGATGGCCCCCGACTCTCGGCAGAATAATGCCGCTGGAATCCCGGCATGATGGCGGGCTGGCAGCACTAATTCGGACGGTATTGGCAGAGTATGGCCTGACCGCCGATAAGGGCTTCAGCGTGGCCGATCCCGATCTCGACCGTCTGAGTCAGGTGTATCGGCAGCACGGCGCCGGATACTGGGTAGTGGAAGATGGTGAGGGGCGCCTACTGGGCGGTGCGGGTCTGGGCCCGATGCCGAAAGATAACGCCGTATGCGAACTGCAGAAAATGTATCTGGACTCAACAGCCAGAGGCAAGGGGCTGGGCAGAGAGCTGGCACTGTATGTGTTGCAACAGGCCCGTATCTTGGGTTACCGACACTGCTATCTGGAAACCACGGCTGTCCTGCCCGAGGCACTGGCGCTTTATCGAAAGCTGGGGTTCCTGCCCTGCGAACGACGGGGCAACACCGGGCATCATGACTGTGAAATCACCCTGATGCTGCCCCTCGGCTAGCCATTACTCTTCGAAGTAGGTGCCCCAGCCGTCGTACTCGATACCGTATTTCCGGGCTATCGGCAGCAGTTGTTCAATCTGCGCCATGATGGCCTCTTCGGCCAGGGGCCCTTCCTTGATGGCATCAAAACACAAAATGGTCTGGCCTCGCTCCAGGGTCAGCTCTTCCGCATCGGTCACCTCGAATTCCGCCTTGAAACAGTCAACCGCGGCCTTTTCGAGCCGGTTGAAGTCCTGGCCGGAAAAGTGATGTTCTATGGTGTATTCCGCATCCGGGTTACTGCCATCTTCCAGCAGAGAGGTAATAATTTCACGGGTCTCTTCCCGCCAGTTTTGCTGTTCAGTCATGAGTGGCTCCTTGGCCGGATAACGGTATGGGTTCAGGGACGGCGGGCTTCGCTGTCCAGTTCGGCAATGCGCTCGGCAATCAACTGACGACTGTGCTTGAGCAGATCCCGAATCTGATTGGGTGCATAACCCTCAATCGAAATCGGCGGCATGATCTCGACGATCAGCTCACCGTTGTCCCAGCGGTTCAGATCCACCTGACCGAAATAGCTGGAGCAGGCGATGGGCACGATGGGAACGCCGGCCTGCAGGGCAATATGAAAGGCCCCGGTCTTGAACGGCAACAGCCCCTTGCCCTTGCTGCGAGTGCCTTCGGGAAACATCCAGATCGACATGTTGCGCTGGCGAATCTTGTCCACCACCTTGCCGATGGTGCTGGCAGCCTTGGCCTTGTTCTCGCGGTTGATCAGCAGGTTGCCACTCAGCCAGAACAATTGCCCGAACAGCGGTATCCAGAACAGACTGTTTTTGCCGATGGCCACGGTGCGCGGCATTACGGCACCGGGCAGGGCGATAATATCCCAGTTGCTCTGGTGGTTGGCGATATACACCGCCGAGTGCAAATCCTTGACATGCTCATAGCCCCGAAAAGTCACCTTGAGCCCCACCAGCGGGCAGGCCTTGTTGAACAGACGCCCCAGCAGATGGACGTTATTGGGGTGACGGGGGCGCAGCAGGCACATCAGGGTACCGAGTACAAAGACCATCACCATGGCCAGGGCCAGCAAGAACAGCCGCAACAGCTTTAACATGAACAAACCTCGCGTTTTGAGAGACGGCAGTATACTGAGCAGACCCACAAGGAACAAGGCCCGGTCGCTGATCGACAGCGGCCGGGCCCTGGGTGCTTGTGCTCGAAATGATTGAAGCTAAAACATCAGCACCTTGCCATTTTCATCGTACTCTTCACATCGATATCAACGCCGATAGCCAGGCGCATCCGACTCCAGCCTGAAGCCCTGTACCAGCTGTTGCAGCCCGGCGGCCAGTTCCGACAGCTCACGGCTGGCGCTGGCGGTCTGTTCGGCGCCGGCGGCGGTTTCACCGCCCATTTCGTGAATACCGGTGAGATTACGACTGATGTCTTCGGTGACCGTCGCCTGCTCTTCCACCGCGGTCGCAATCTGGGTGTTCATATCGTGAATGGTCTGTACCGCCGCGCTGATCAGCTCCAGCGCCTGTTCGGCTTCACGCGCCTGGGTCACGGTCAGCTCCGCCTGCTGGCGACCGCCGTTCATGGCGGCCATCGCCTGCTCCGCATCGGCCTGCAGCTTGGTAATGGTAGAAACAATCTCCTGGGAAGAATGCTGGGTCTGCTCCGCCAGGTTGCGCACCTCGGAGGCCACCACCGCAAAGCCCCGCCCCTGCTCGCCGGCCCGCGCCGCCTCGATGGCCGCATTCAACGCCAGCAGATTGGTTCTGTCGGCGATTTCCTGAATCACCTGCACCACCGAGCTTATCCGGGTGCTGCTGTCGGCCAGTGACTGCACCACCAGGCCGGTAGAGGCCACATCATCCGCCAGTCGCGTAATGGAAGAGACCGTCTGCTGTACCACCTTCTTGCCCTGCTCCGCCGCCTCGTTGGCAGAGCGGGCTGACGCGGCCGCCAGGCTGGTATTCTGGGATACTTCCTGCACCGTGGCCGACATTTCGTTGATGGCGGCCGCCACCTGATCGGTATCCTGCTGCTGGCGACTCAGGTTGGCACTGGTCTGCAACGATACTGCCGAGGTTTCTTCCGCCGCCGCCGACAGACTGGTACTGGACTGATGAATATGCCCGATAAGCTCACGCAGCTTGTCGGTCATATTGTGCAACTTGCCATAGACCCCCTGGGTATTGGCGCCGAAACTCAGGCTCAGATCCCCATCGGCAATGCGGGAGGCTACCTGCTCCATCTCGCTCGGCTCGGCCCCCAGCGGCTGCAACACCATGCGTTTGAGCGCCCAGCCCAGCAACAGGCTGAGTCCCACCAGCAGCAGCACCAGCGACACCATCAATACCACCATCTGCTGGTTTTGTTGTTCTTCGGCTTGCAGTTGCTCGGATTCGCGGGCAAGCAACAGAGAAACGAATTTTTCAACCGAGCTGTTCAACGCCATTCGAGCTCTGTCGTATTCAGCCCCCATCACCCGCTGCTGGGCTTCGTCCAGTCTTCCCTGCCTTACCAGCTCAAGCCCCTCTTGTTCCAGCCTGGTCATGCTCAAGGTGTTCTGGTGGGCCTGCTCCAGCAATGCCACTTCATTCGGCATCAATTGCATTGCCGCGATCATGTCTTCGTCGGAAATGCTGCGACCGTTGGCTCTGGGTGCCTTGCCCTGAGTAATATCCATCACTTTATGATAGGCATCCAGCTTTTCCCGGTTACCGGTCACCACATAATTACGAATATGGGTCGACAACTCGGTCGAATACATGCGCAGCATATTGCTGGCATTGAAGTATTGGTAGCGCTCTTCATGCGCCTGGCTTACCCCCTGCTGGGACTGCAGCAACAGATACAGTGCCCCACCCAGCGTCAGCGCGAGCGCCAGCACCACCAGAAACACCAGGCGTATTACCGCCTTTAAGGTCAGGTTTTCAAACATAGGGCACTCCCGTTGCCAAAATCGTATCGCATAAAAACAAGACGCCATTGTATATGATGTATGTCACAAGAATGAAATAAATGACTGAGTAAGCGAAATTTAAATCATCATTCAAAGACAGGAAAAAAGAGAGCCTTTCTTCCTGTTGATCCAACATAAAAAAACCGCCCCGATAGGGCGGTTTTGGCTTCAGAAAATAAAAATGTTCAGCTCAACTTGCCGTGGCATTGCTTGTACTTCTTGCCCGAACCACAGGGACAGGGATCGTTACGCCCCACCTTCTGGCCTTCGCGCACGAAGGGGGCGGCATCGCCGGTAGCCGCCGCCGCGCCTTCTTCTTCCAGCAGGCTGTCCGCCACCGCATGGCTGTAGCTCTGGGGCAGACTTTCTGCCGCTTCACGCCGTTTTTCTTCCGCCGCTTCCACTTCTTCCTGGCTCTGTACCCGTACCCGGCTCAGTATGCTGACCACTTCCCGCTTGAGGTTGTCCAGCAGCTGGGTAAACAGCTCGTAAGACTCGCGCTTGTACTCCTGCTTGGGGTTTTTCTGGGCATAACCGCGCAGATGAATGCCCTGACGCAGATGATCCATGGCCGCCAGATGCTCTTTCCACAGGGTATCCAGCGTCTGCAGCATCACGGAGGTCTCGAACTGGCGCAGCACCTCGGCGCCGACCACCGCTTCTTTCTCGGCATAGGCGTTGGCGGCGGCTTCCAGTATCTGCTCGCGCAACTGTTCGTCGTGCAGTTTTTCGTTCTCTTTCAGCCAGGCGCCGACCGGCACATCCAGACCAAAGTCGGCCTGCAACCGTTGCTCCAGCCCGGGCACATCCCACATCTCTTCCAGCGACTGGGGCGGAATGTACTCGTCGATAATGCCGTTCAGCACATCTTCGCGGATCACCGTGATGGTGTCGCTGATATCGCCGGAGTCGAGCAGCTCGTTGCGCTGCTCGTATACCACCTTGCGCTGATCGTTGGCGACGTCATCGAATTCCAGCAGGTTCTTACGAATATCGAAGTTGCGGGTTTCCACCTTGCGCTGGGCGTTTTCAATGGCCCGGCTCACCCAGGGATGCTCGATGGCCTCGCCTTCTTCCATGCCCAGCTTCTTCATCATGCCGGTGACCCGATCCGAGGCGAAAATACGCATCAGCGCATCTTCCATCGACAGATAGAAACGGCTGGAGCCCGGATCGCCCTGACGGCCGGAGCGACCGCGCAGCTGGTTATCGATACGGCGGGATTCGTGGCGTTCGGTACCTATGATATGCAGACCACCGGCGGCAATCACCTCGTCGTGACGCAGCTTCCACGCGGCCTTGATGGCGGCAATCTGCTCCGCACTCGGGTTGTCCAGCGCTTCGATTTCGGCCTGCCAGTTGCCACCGAGCACGATGTCGGTACCGCGACCGGCCATGTTGGTGGCAATGGTTATCACGCCGGACTGGCCCGCCTGAGCGATGATTTCCGCCTCGCTGGCGTGGAACTTGGCGTTCAGTACGCGATGCGCTATGCCTTCTTTATCGAGGATACCCGACAGCAACTCGGAGTTTTCGATGGAGACGGTGCCGACCAGTACCGGCTGGCCCCGCTCCACGCAATCCTTGATATCCGCCACTATGGCCTGGTATTTCTCGGCGGCGGTCAGGTAGACCAGATCGCCCATGTCCTTGCGCACCATCGGCTTGTTGGTGGGGATCACCACCGTATCCAGGCCGTAGATGTGCTGGAATTCGAAGGCTTCGGTATCGGCGGTGCCGGTCATGCCCGCCAGCTTGTCGTACAGCCGGAAGAAGTTCTGGAAGGTAATGGAAGCCAGGGTCTGGTTTTCGTTCTGGATTTTTGCCCCTTCCTTGGCCTCCACCGCCTGATGCAGGCCTTCGGACCAGCGACGGCCCGGCATGGTACGGCCGGTGTGCTCGTCGACGATGATTACCTCGTTGTCCTGCACTATGTAGTCGACATTGCGCTCGAACAGGGTATGCGCCCGCAGGCCGGCGTTGACGTGCGCCAGCAGGGTGATATTGCCGGCAGAGAACAGCGAGTCTTCCTGTTGCAACAGCCCCATGCGCTTCAGCTCTTCTTCCACGAAGATCTGGCCGTTTTCGGTCAGCAGCGCCTGCTTGTTTTTCTCGTCTACCGTGTAATGGCCGTCACCGGTGTACTCTTCGGTGTCTTCCTGATCCTGCTTGACCAGCTTGGGGATCAGGGTATTGATGCGGGTGTAGAGCTCGGAGCTGTCTTCTGCCGGACCCGAGATAATCAGCGGAGTACGGGCTTCATCGATCAGCACCGAATCCACTTCATCCACCAGCGCATAGTACAGCGGCCGCTGTACCCGTTGCTGGGGCGAGAACGCCATGTTGTCGCGCAGATAGTCGAAACCGAATTCATTGTTGGTGCCGTAGGTGATATCGGCGGCATAGGCGGCGTGCTTTTGTGCCGAATCCATGCCCGGCAGGTTGCAGTCGACGGTCAGCCCCAGAAACTCGAACAGGGGCCGGTTGGCTTCCGCATCACGACGGGCCAGATAATCATTCACCGTCACCACGTGCACGCCGCGTCCGGTCAGGGCATTCAGGTACACCGGCAGGGTACCGGTCAGGGTCTTGCCCTCACCTGTCTTCATCTCGGCGATCTGATTATTGTGCAGCACCATGCCGCCAATCAGCTGCACGTCGAAGTGACGCATCTCGAACACCCGGCGGGAGGCTTCGCGTACCGTGGCGAAGGCTTCCGGCAACAGCTGATCCAGAGTTTCGCCCTGCTCCAGCCGACTGCGAAACTCGACGGTCTTGGCCTGCAGTTCGGCATCGGACAGCGCCTCGAACTTCGGCTCCATCGCATTGATTTCATTTACAACTTTACGTAGCCGCTTGAGCGTTCTGTCGTTACGGCTACCGATTATCATGGTAAAAAGTTTAGTAATCATGTTTGGCCAATAATGATGATGGAAGATAAAACCCCGTGTGGGGCCGAACTCTAATTAGGCAAAAAACGGGCCGGATCCAGCTGTTTATTCCCTTTTAATACTTCGTAATGCAAATGGACGCCGGTCGCCCGACCGGTTCGCCCCATCAGGGCAATATACTGCCCCTTGTCGACTCGCTCACCAACCTGAACCAGTTGCGTATTCAGATGAGCATACCGGGTTGTCCAGCCCCGGCCATGATTAATCTCGACCAGGCCGCCAAAATCCGGATGCTGTTCAACCACACTGACCACCCCGGCCGCCGTCGCCACTATGGGCTGGCCCTGCTTGCCGGTGAAATCCAGCCCCCGGTGCCAGCGCGTGCGACCGGTAAAGGGATCACGACGCTGGCCAAAGCTGGAGTTTATTCGGCTGTGCCCCGGAACCGGAGATCCCTGAATCTGGGTAATTTCATTGATATGGAGACTAAGCAATAAAGATTCAAGAGCCGCCAGCGTCATGCCATAGGCCCGGGTCTGCTCCGACACCTGCGTCAGGGCAAGATGCAGATCGGCAAAACCGTTGAAGGGCCGCTGCAGCAGGTTGGCGTCGAGCCGCTGCACCGGCAATTCATCAACCAGATCGTAATCTCTGACCAGCCGCTGCCCCACGGCACTCAATTGCCCCAGCTCGGCCTGCAGCTGGCCCAGACGCTGGCCAATACGGCTCAGCTGACGCTGCTGACTGCGCTGTTGCTGCTCCAGTTGACGGCCGAGCTGCCATTGTTGTTGCTCGGCATCTTGCCATTGACTGTACAGATACAGTATCACCGGCAACTGCAGTACAACCAGCAGCAACAGCAACAGCAGTCGGTAATCGAACAGATGAAACCTGGCGTTGGCGCCGGCAAGGGATGCGGGACGGGTCATGGGGCACGCTATGGAAAAGAAAATAAAACACGCCGGCGCGGAGAGGATACCGGCGTGTTTTCAATGGGTTCAGGCGGGGCTGAACGCGGTATCGTAGTAACGAATCGGCGACTCGGCACCCTGTTCACCGAAGGTGACGATTTCCCAGGCTTCGGTATTGGCCAGCATGGCGCGCAGCAGGGTGTTGTTCAGGGCATGACCGGTTTTATAGGCACAAAACTCGCCCAGAATGCTGTGGTTGCACATGTAGAGATCACCGATGGCATCCAGCATCTTGTGCTTGACGAACTCGTTGGGGTAACGCAGCCCGTCGTCGTTCAGTACCTTGTAGTCATCCAGTACCACGGCGTTTTCCAGGCTGCCGCCCAGTGCCAGGTTCTGGGAATGCAGATATTCGATATCGCGCATAAACCCGAAGGTCCTGGCCCGGCTCAGCTCCTTGACGAAGGCGGCACCGGAAAAGTCCAGCACCAGATGCTGACTCTGGCCTTCAAACACCGGATGTTTGAAGTCGATGGTCAGATCCATCTTGAAGCCACCGCGATAAGGCCGGAATTCCGCCCACTTGTCGCCGTCTTCTACCCGTACCGGCTGTTTGATGCGAATGAAGCGCTTGAGTGCGTTCAGCTCGCGAATGCCACCGGATTGCAGCAGATAGATAAAGGGGTGTGAACTGCCGTCCATTACCGGCACCTCGGGAGCATCGACCTCGATAACGAGGTTATCGATGCCCAACCCCGCCAACGCGGCGGACAGGTGCTCTATGGTCGACACCCGCACGCCCTGCTCGTTGACCAGCGCAGTGCAGAGCATGGTGTCCTTGACCAGGGCGGCATCGGCCCGAATGTCGACCTGCGGGTCCAGATCGGTACGACGAAACACAATACCTGTGTTAGCCGGCGCCGGTACAAATGTCATTTGCACCTTGTGGCCGGAGTGCAGGCCGATTCCGGTGGCCTGTACTGTATTTTTCAACGTTCGCTGTCTAATCATAAGGTTACCCGCAAGTAAAAAGGCCCGATTCGAACCGAATTCAAATGGTCCGATATGTTAGCACAATAATCCACCGTCGCCAATTGAGAGCCTTTCTCAGTCTGCCTGCTTACGCAAAAATGCCGGAATATCCAGGTAATCCATATCGGACTTGGCCTGGGTGGCGTCGCCATTGACCGCCAGCTTGCCGGGCTGCTCTTCGCGCTGGGTTTCCACCTGACGCATGCCGTTGTCGTCCCGGTTGCTGGAGCCGGACTTGACCAGGGTGATGTCCGGCTTGCGCTCGGCACCGATACCGGTGGCCACCACGGTCACCCGCAGTTCGTCGCTGATGTCCGGATCCAGTACCGTACCCACCACCACGGTGGCGTTTTCGGAAGCGAAGGCCTTGACCGCATTACCCACGGTTTCAAACTCTTCGATGGTCATGTCCAGACCGGCGGTGATGTTGACCAGGATGCCGCGGGCACCGGCCAGATCCACGTCTTCCAGCAGCGGGCTGGAAATCGCTTTTTCGGCGGCTTCTTCGGCTCTGTCTTCACCGGTGGCGTGGCCGGTCCCCATCATGGCGGTGCCCATTTCACGCATCACGGTACGCACATCGGCGAAATCGACGTTGATCAGACCCGGACGGGTGATCAGCTCGGCGATACCCTGTACCGCACCCAGCAGCACGTCGTTGGCGGCCTTGAAGGCGTCGAGCAGGGAAATACCCCGGCCCAGCACTTTCAACAGCTTGTCGTTGGGAATGGTGATCAGGGAGTCGACGTGCTTGGCCAGCTCGTTGATGCCCTGCTGGGCGTAGTTCATCCGCTTCTTGCCTTCGAAGGCAAACGGCTTGGTGACCACGGCCACCGTCAGAATACCCAGCTCCTTGGCCACTTCCGCAACCACGGGAGCCGCACCGGTACCGGTGCCGCCGCCCATGCCGGCCGCGATAAACACCATGTCGGCACCATCCAGCAGGTCACGGATCGCGTCTCTGTCTTCCAGCGCCGCGTCGCGGCCCACTTCCGGGTTGGCGCCGGCGCCCAGTCCCTTGGTGATATCGCCACCCACCTGCAGAGTACGGGAAGCGCTGGAGTTGCGCAGCGCCTGGGCATCGGTATTGATGGCCAGAAACTCGACCCCTTCCAGGTTTTCACGCACCATGTGCTCGACGGCATTACCGCCGCCGCCGCCAACACCCACCACTTTAATGACGGCTTCCTGCTCGTGATCATTCATCAATTCAAATATATTACTCATAAGAGTCTCTCCACTTTGCTCTTGGTTATGGGTGCCAAGCTTAAAATTCGCCACGCAACCAGTTACCGATCCGTTTCAGCAGTCCGGTGACACTGGATTTGTTGTTATAGTCCTGTTGAGGCATCGATTGATGCTCCTTGCCGTAATGCAACAAGCCGACGGCGGTGGAGTACACCGGTGTTTCAACGTAATCCGACAAACCTTTTACTCCGTCCGGCTGGCCGATACGCACCTGACACTGGAAAATCTGTTCGGCACATTCCACCAGGCCTTCTATCTGCGCGGCACCGCCGGTCAGTACCAGACCCGCCGCCAGCTGATGCTTGACCCCGGCTTTCTTCAATTCGCCCTGAACCTTGCTCAGCTCCTGATTGATCATGCCAAGCAGCTCGCTGTAGCGCGGCTCTATCACCTCGGCCAGGGTCTGACGCTGCAAACTGCGCGCCGGGCGCCCCCCCACGCTGGGCACTTCTATGGTGTCTTCCTTGCTGACCAGCCGGCTGAAGGCGCCACCGTGGCGCACCTTGATCGCTTCCGCATCGAGCGGAGGCGTGCCAAAAGCATAGGCGATGTCGCTGGTGACCGTGCTGCCCGCATAGGGAATCACCTTGGTGTGACGCAGGGCGCCACCGGTAAACACCGCCATGTCCATGGTGCCACCGCCGATATCCACGACGCAGACACCCAGTTCTTTCTCATCATCGGTCAACACCGCATAACTCGATGCCAGAGCGCTGAAAATCAACTGATCGACCCGTAATCCCAGACGTTCGACGCATTTTTCGATGTTGCGTGCCATGTCGTTGTGGCAGGTGATCAGGTGTACCTTGGCGTGCATGCGCACCCCGGACAGCCCGATGGGATTCTTGATCCCCTCCTGAAAATCGATGGAGTATTCCTGCGGCAACACATGCAGCACCCGGTGCTCATCGGACAGTCGTACCGACTTGGCGGTATGGATCACGCTGTCCACGTCTTCCTGGCTGACTTCCTCGTCCGAAATCGGCACCATGCCGGTTTCGTTGCGGCATTCGATATGCTTGCCCGACAAGCCCAGGTAGACGGAGGTGATCTGGCAATCCGCCATCATCTCGGCTTCGTCCACCGCCCGCTTCAGCGACTTGACCACCGACTCGAGGTCGTTGACGCCGCCCTTGTCCATTCCCTTCGAGGAATGGCTGCCAAGCCCGATGATATTCAGATCGCCATCCGGTAACACTTCCCCTACCAGGGCCGTGACCTTAGCCGTGCCGATATCAAGCCCGACGATCAGATTTCGTTCCGCGCTTTTTGTCATTATCTGTCTCTTCGTCCTGCTTCCATCCCACTGCCAGCCCGGTATCGTAGCGCAAATCGAGATAAGCCACTCGCTCCCGCTCCGCAATGCCCGGATAGACATCAATAAATCGTTGCAGGCGCGCCTCAAGATCCTCGCGCCCCAGCAACAGCGTAACCCCGTCCGACAGGGTCAGTTCCCAGGAACGTCGAGGGGTCAGATGAACCCGCTCTATTCGATAGCCCCTGGGCTGTAACAATGTTCGTACACTGCGATATTCTTCCAGTACCCGCTTCGACTCTTCATCCGGCCCCGACAGCGAGACCAGTTCGGGGTCGTCGTGACGAACCCGGAAAATCTCGCCATGGGTGTTCACCATGGCGTCCTGATTCCAGCGCGCCGCCACCGGCTGCTCCACAATGTAAACCCGCAGAATATCGGGCCATTGCTTGCGCACCGACGCCTGATAGACCCAGGGCAACGACTGCAGTTGCCGCTGCACCCGGTCCACCTCCAGGGTGAAGAAGTTGCCGACTTCCGGTAACGCCAGCACCGACTCGCGCACCTGGTCCCGGCTGAGGTAATGATGTTCGCCCTGAATCATCAGGCTGTTGACCGGTACCTGATTGGCCGTCGTCATCCATATCATCAAGGACCACAGCCCCCACAGCAGCGCCGACAACACCACCAAAAAAAAGCTCAGTCCGCCGATAAAGGCCAGCCGGGTACGGATCGCGACAGCGCTCATATCAGCGCGCCATCTCCAGTACCGCGACCACCAATTCGTCAAATGACAGGCCGGCGACCCGTGCCGACTTGGGCACCAGACTGGTTTCTGTCATGCCCGGCACCGTATTCACCTCCAGCAGCCACCAGCGGCCCTGCCGGTCCAGCATCAGATCGACCCGGCCCCAGCCGGTGGCGGCCACCGCCTTGAAGGCGGCCAGGCTCAAGGCACCCAGCGCCTGCTCATCGGCCTCGTTCAGACCACAGGGGCACAGGTATTCGGTATCGCCGGACTGATACTTGGCCGAATAGTCATAAAAATCATGGGTCGTACGCAACCGAATGGCCGGCAGTGCCTGCTCCCCCAGGATGCTGACCGTATATTCGTCACCTTCGATGAAGCGCTCGACCAGCACCTCGTCGTCGAAGGTGAACGCCTCAACCACCGCCCGGGCCAGGGTCTCGGCATCCGCCGCCTTGGTCATGCCGATGCTGGAGCCTTCGTGCGAGGGTTTGACGAACACGGGGCCGTCAAACTGTGCCAGCAGCGCCGCCGCGTCTTCGGCCTTGAAGCTGCTTTTATGCACCACACGAAAATCGGCGGTGGGCAGGCCCATCGCCTGCCACACCTGCTTGGTGCGAACCTTGTCCATCGCCAGTGCCGCGCCCAGCACGCGGGAGCCGGTATAGGGCAGCCCCAGGTGTTCCAGCGCGCCCTGCAGAGTACCGTCTTCACCACCACGGCCGTGAACCACGATAAAGGCCCGCTCGAAGGCGTCTTCCTTCAGCCGCGCCAGGGGATAATCGCGGGTATCTATGCCGTGGGCGTCCACCCCGGCCCGCTGCAGGCCGGACAGAACCGCCGCACCGGAACGCAGCGACACTTCCCGCTCGGCGGAGTGACCGCCGAACAATACCGCGACTTTACCGAACTGTGTCATGCCTGCTCTCCCTGTTGCTTCATCGCTTCAATCGATAGCTGTAGCTGGCCCAGCTTGCGGGCCAGTCCCCCCACGTTGCCGGCGCCCTGGGTCAGTACCAGATCGCCATCCTGCAGCAGCTCGGCCAATACCTGCGGCACCTCGTCGGGGGTGGCCACATAAATAGGCTCCATATGACCTCGACTGCGAATGGAGCGGCACAGAGCACGACTGTCGGCACCGGGGATGGCTGCTTCGCCGGCACTGTACACCTCGAGCAGGATCAGTACATCGGTTTTCGACAGCACGTCGACAAAATCTTCATACAGATCCCGGGTGCGGCTGTAACGATGGGGCTGATAGATGGTCACCAGGCGACGTTCGGGCCAGCCGGCGCGTACCGCATTCAGGGTGGCACGCACTTCACTCGGGTGGTGGCCGTAGTCATCCACCAGCTTGGCCAGGCCGCGACCGGTCTCGAATTCGCCATATTGCTGAAAACGACGGCCGACACCCTCGAATTTCATCAGCGCCGTCCGTATGGCGTCGTCGGCCACGCCGTCTTCACAGGCCACGGCAATGGCGGCGGCGGCATTCTGGGCATTATGCCGACCGGGCAGATTGAGCTGCACGTCCAGGCAGCTGCCGTCGGGACGGCACACCTTGAAGTGGCTGTGATCCCGCTGCTGGCTGAATGCCTCGATCCGGTAGTCCGCATCTTCGGCAAAACCGTAGGTAACAAACTGGCGCCCGATACGCGGTATCAGCTCGCGCACCACCTCGTCGTCGACACAGAGCACCGCCAGGCCATAAAACGGCAAATTGTGCAGAAAATCGACGAAAGTGCCTTCCAGCTTGCTGAAGTCGCCGCCGTAGGTGTCCATGTGATCCGCTTCGATATTGGTGACAATGGACACCATCGGCTGCAGGTGCAGGAAGGAGGCGTCGCTTTCGTCGGCCTCGGCGATCAGGTAACGGCTGGATCCCAGGCGGGCGTTACAGCCGGCACCGTTGAGCAGGCCGCCGATAACAAAGGTCGGATCCATGCCCGCTTCACCATAGATGCTGGCGACCAGGCTGGTGGTGGTGGTCTTGCCATGAGTACCGGCTACCGCCACACCGTGGCGAAAACGCATCAACTCGGCCAGCATTTCGGCCCGGCGCACCACCGGAATACGCAGATCGCGGGCCGCGATCAGCTCGGGGTTGTCGGCCTTGATGGCGGTAGACACCACCACCACACTGACGTCGGCAACCTGTTCCGGCGCATGGCCCAGGTAAATGGTGGCGCCCATCGCCGCCAGCCGGTCGGTGACCGGGTTATAGGCGATATCGGAGCCGGAAATGGCATAGCCCTCGTTGGCCAGCACCTCGGCAATACCGCCCATACCGGCACCGCCGATGCCGATAAAGTGGATGCGTCGTACCCGTCTCATCTCGGGTACCATGCTTCTGAGTTTTGCCAGTTCAACCTTGGTCATGCCATTCTCTCGTTTTATTTCGCCACGGCGCAGAGGCACTCGGCCACCCGCTCTGCGGCATCGGTAATCGCCAGCGACCGGGCCCGGCTGGCCATGGCCAGCAATTGCGCCCGGTTATCGCCAAGTTGTTTCAATTGCGCCGCCAACCCCTGAGGCGTCAGTTCGGACTGGGGCAGCAACACCGCCGCACCGCTGTCGGACAGGGTGCGGGCATTTTTGGTCTGGTGGTCATCCACCGCATGGGGCAGCGGCACAAACAGCGCACCCACACCGGCGGCGGCCACTTCGGACACCGTCAGCGCGCCGGCGCGACAGACCACCAGATCCGCCGCGCCGTAGGCTGCCGCCATGTCGTCGATAAAATCGCTCACCTCGGCCTCGATACCCAGCGCAAGATAGGCCTGGCGCACCGCCTCGGCGTTGCCCTTGCCGGTTTGATGGCGCACCTTGATGTTGCCGGCCAGCGCCACCGCCTCGGGCACGGTTTGGTTCAGTATTCTGGCGCCCAGGCTGCCGCCCACCACCAGCAGCCGCAGCGGCTGAGGCTCGGTCGCAATGCGCTCGGCAGGCACCGGCAGCGCCAGCACGTCGGCCCGCACCGGGTTGCCCACCACGGCGGTGTTCTCACCCTCGGCAAAGGCACCGGGAAAGGCCATCAACACTCTGCTGGCGATGCGGGCCAGCAGTCGGTTGGTCATGCCGGCGGCGGCATTCTGCTCGTGCAGCACCAGCGGAATGCCCGCTAGTCTGGCCGCCACGCCACCGGGGCCGGCGGCAAAGCCGCCCATGCCCAGCACCACCTGCGGCTGCACCTGACGCAACACCCGCCGCGCCTGCCATACCGCCTTCAGGATCTGAACCGGTGCCAGCAGCTTTCGTTTGAGGCCGTTACCGCGCACACCGGCGATATTGATGGTATGCAGCGGGTAGCCGTGCTTCGGTACCAACTGAGCTTCCATTCGCTCGGCGGTGCCCAGCCAGTGAATATTCCAGCCCTGCTCCCGCAGCCGGTCCGCTACCGCCAGACCGGGAAAAACATGGCCCCCGGTGCCACCGGCCATCACCAGCAGGGTTTTGGACTCGCTCATGTTACCTCCCGCTGTCGTGCCTGCATATGGTCCCGCCGCCACTCGAAGTCGATGCGCACCAGAATGCACACGGCGGTAGTGATCACCAGCAAACTGGAACCGCCGTAACTGACCAGCGGCAGGGTCAGGCCTTTGGTGGGCAACATGCCCGAGGCCGCGCCCACGTTGACCACCGTCTGAAAGCTGAACCAGATGCCGATCCCCATGGCCAGATAACCCTCATACTGACGACCGCCCAGCAGCACCTTCTGGCCGATATGCAACGCCTTGAACGCCAGCCAGGCCTGCAGCAGCAGTACCAGCAGCACGCCGGTAAAGCCCAGCTCTTCGCCGAGAATGGCGAACACGAAGTCGGTATGGGCCTCGGGCAGGTATTCCAGCTTCTGAATGGAATTGCCCAGCCCCTCGCCAAACCAGCCGCCCCGGCCGAAGGCCATCAGCGACTGGGTCAGCTGATAGCCGCTGCCGAACGGATCTTCCCAGGGATTGAGAAAGGAGGTCACCCGCCGAACACGGTAGGGGGCGCTGATGATCAGAAATACCAGCAGGCCGGCTCCCAGCGCAACCAGACTCAAGAACTGGCTGAGCCGGGCGCCGGCCAGAAACAGCATGCCCAGGGTGGTGACAAACAAGACCACCACAGATCCCAGATCCGGCTGTTTCAGCAACAACAGCGACATCAGGCCCATCACCGCCAGCGGCTTGAGAAAACCCTTCCACTGGCCGCGCACCTCGTCCTGACGGCGCACCAGATAACCGGCCAGAAAGGTAAACAGCGCCAGCTTGGCGATTTCCGCCGGCTGCACGTTCAGCGGCCCCAGTGGCAACCAGCGCTGACTGCCATTGATTTCGCGACCAATAATCAGCACCACCACCAGCAGCACGATCGCCAGCACCAGAAAACCGGTGTTGAATTGCTGCCAGCGCGCCATGGGCACCTGCAGCATCAGGCTGGACAGCATCAGGCAAATCAGCAGAAAAGCGCCGTGGCGCTTGACGAAATAGAAGGGATCATCGCCCAGATTGATGCCCTCGGCAATGGAGGCCGACGACACCATCACCAGGCCGATGGCCATCAGCGACAGCGACAATATCACCAGTTGCCGATCGTAGATCAGCCCCTGAGAGGGCCGTAGCAACCAACCGCTACCAAAAGAAGGCCACCACGTCATAGCGCCTCCACCAGGGCGATAAAATGCTCGCCCCGCTTCTGATAGCTGGGATACATATCCAGGCTGGCACAGGCCGGGGCCAGCAATACCCAGTCACCCGGTTGAGTCTGCTCACTGCACCAGGTCACCGCCTCGTCCAGCGTCGCCACCTCATGGGTGTTGTCTGCCAGCGCAAGCAACTGCTTGCTGTCCTGACCAAAGCAGACCATGCCAGCCACGGTACCGTTCAGCAAGGGTACCAGGGGGCCGAAGTCCTGCCCCTTGCCCTGGCCGCCGGCAATCAGCCACAGCCGCCCGGTCACCGCCTCGCCAATACCGGCAATGGCCGCCAGGGTGGCGCCGACATTGGTGGCCTTGGTGTCGTTAACCCAACGCACACCGTTTTTCTCGGCCACAAATTGACAACGATGCGCCAGTCCACCGAAGCGACGCAACACCCTGAGCTGAGCGTCCGGGGCAATGCCTGCCTGGTCCGCCAGCGCCATCGCCGCCAGGGCGTTGAGCTGATTATGCGCGCCGAGTATCTTCAGTGCCGATACCGGCAACAGCGGCTCGCCAAAACGACTGAGCCAGAGTTCGCCGTCATGCTTCATGCGGCCATACTCGATGTCATCGAGACCGAAGCTGACTGACGCCTGTTCCTGCTGCGGCCGGGTCTCGCCGTCTTCCCGGTTGTATACCGCAAGCGCGGCACCGTTATAAATTCCCAGCTTGGTATCCCGGTAATGGGCCAGCGAGTCGTAGCGATCCAGATGATCTTCACTGATGTTGAGCACGGTGGCAGCAACCGCCCGCAGGCCGGGCGTGGTTTCCAGCTGAAAGCTCGACAGCTCCAGTACCGCCAGCTCCAGCGGCGGTTCCGCGCTATCCTGCGACAACAGGTCCAGCGCCGGGGTACCGATATTGCCGCCCACGCCAACCGTCATGCCCGCCTGTGCCGCCATCTCGCCCACCAGGGTGGTGACGGTGCTCTTGCCGTTGGAGCCGGTAATGGCGACGATGGGGGCGCTGCACTCGCGCACGAACAGCTCGACATCACCGATAACCTCGATGCCGGCGGCCAGCGCCTGCTGCAATTCGGGGGTGGCCAGCGCCACGCCGGGGCTGGCGATAATCAGCTCGGCCGCCAGTATCGGCGCCAGCGCAAGGCCACCGAAATGACGCTCAATCTGCGCGGGCAGCTGCTCTGCGCCCGGCGGCCGGGCACGGGTATCCATCACCACGGGGCTGACGCCTCGTTGCAGGCAGTAACGCAGACAGGAAAGTCCGGTCTGCCCCAGGCCAATAATCAGGATACGCTCGGGTAACATGCGCTTATCTCACCTTCAGGGTGGCCAGGCCAATCAGCACCAGCATCAGGGTAATGATCCAGAAACGCACTATCACCCGCGGCTCGGGCCAGCCCTTCAGCTCGTAATGATGGTGAATGGGGGCCATGCGGAAAATCCGCTGGCCACGCAACTTGTAGGAGCCCACCTGCAGGATCACCGACAGGGTTTCGATCACGAAGATGCCGCCCATGATCACCAGCAGAAATTCCTGCCGCACCAGCACGGCGATGGCGCCCAGCGCCGCCCCCAGTGCCAGGGAGCCCACATCGCCCATGAACACCTGGGCCGGAAAGGTATTGAACCAGAGAAAGCCCAGCCCCGCGCCCACCATGGCGGTACACACCACGGTCAGCTCACCCGCATGCGCCACATAGGGAATGTGAAGGTAAGCGGCAAAGTTGACGTTACCGGTCGCCCAGGCCACCAGTGCAAAGCCCGCCGCCACCATGACGGTGGGCATGATCGCCAGACCGTCCAGACCGTCGGTCAGGTTGACCGCATTGCTGGAGCCGACGATGACGAAGTAACTGAGCACAATGAACAACAGGCCGAGCTGGGGCATGACGTCCTTGAAAAAAGGCACCACCAGCTGGGTCTGGGCCGGATCCTTGGCGATCCAGTACACAAAAACCGCCGCCGCCAATGCCGCCGCCGATTGCCAGAAATACTTCCAGCGCGCCACCAGGCCGTCGGTGTTCTTGCGCACCACCTTGCGATAATCATCGACAAAGCCGATGGCACCAAAGGCGCCCAGCACGAACAGCACCACCCACACATAGGGGTTGTCCAGCCGCGCCCACAGCAACACCGAAACGAAGATGGCGATCAGTATCATCAGGCCGCCCATGGTAGGCGTGCCGGCCTTGCTGAAATGGGACTCGGGGCCGTCGTTGCGTACCACCTGGCCGATTTGCAACGCCTGTAACCGGCGGATCAGGCGCGGGCCTATCCACAGGCTGACCACCAGGCCGGTAAGTATGGAAATAACCGCCCTGAAGGTCAGATAGGAGAAAACGTTAAGAAAGCTGAAATGAGGCGTCAGCCACTCCGCCAGCCAGACTAGCATGCCTCACTCTCCTGAATCGCCCGGACGATCTCTTCCATCCGGGCACTGCGCGCGCCCTTGATCAAAACGACTACCTTATTGTGTTGTGACAGCGCCTCGAAAAGAACGGGCTGCAATTGTTGTTTCTGTTCAAAGTGCCGGCCCTGGGCCGCACTCGCCGTATGTTTGCTGTCTCGACCCACGGTCAAGACTCGATCTATGCCCAGCTTGCGGGCATGTTCACCAACCTGTGTATGCATCTCTTTGCTGTAGTCACCCAGCTCGGCCATGTCACCGAACACGAAGATCCGGTAACCGGGCAGACTGGCCAGGGTATCCAGCCCCGCCAGTACCGAGGCGACGCTGGCGTTATATGTATCATCCAGTACCGTCAGACCGGGTCGCGTCCAGACCTGCAGTCGTCCTGCAGGCGACCCGAACTGACTCAGGCCGGCGGCAATCTCTTCCAGCGTCGCGCCCAGCACCTCGGTACCGGCGGCGGCGGCCAGCGCATTGGCCACATTATGTTTACCGGGTATCGGCAAACGAACGTCGACTTCTCCCAAAGGGGTCAGCAGGCGAAAGTGAGCGCAGCCGGACTTGTCGAGGCTGACTTGCCGGGCCTGATACTCCCGCTGCTCACCGAAATACACCAGCTCATGCTGCTGGCGCCACAGGCTGCAGAAGGCGCTGTCCCCATTGGCGATGGCCACGCCGCCGTCAGCCAGGCCGTCATATATTTCGCCCTTGGCCCGGGCCACACCGTCGAGTGAGCCGAAGCCTTCCAAGTGAGAAGCTGCCACGTTGTTGATCAGGGCCGCATGGGGCCTTACCAGCGAGCTGGTCCAGGCTATCTCGCCGATGTGATTGGCACCCAGCTCGACCACCGCGTATTCGGTATCGGCTGTCAGTTCGCACAGGGTCAGCGGCACCCCGATTTCGTTGTTGAGGTTGCCACGGGTGGCCAGCACCTTGCCTTTTTGACGCAGAATCGACGCCGCCATTTCCTTGACCGTGGTCTTGCCACAGCTGCCGGTAATGGCCAGCACCCGGGCCGGACTCAGTTCCCGCACCAGACCACCGAGCACCCCCAGTGCCAAACGGGAGTCCGCCACCCTGATCTGGGGCACATCCAGTTCCAGCCAGCGCTCTACCAGCAGGGCGGTCGCGCCCTGCTGCTGTGCCGCGGCGGCGAAGTCATGGCCATTGAAGCGTTCGCCACTCAGGGCCACGAACAGGCCGCCGTCGGGCAGCGGCTGTCGGCTGTCGGTGGTGACCGCCATGATGAGGCCATCGGCACCGCGCAGTTCACCGCCGGAGGCCTGAGCCAGCTGCTCGAGACTGAGCGGTATCATGTATTCAGCCCCAACAGGCCGGACACGGTTTCGCGGTCGCTGTAATGCATTTTGTCAGTACCCACTATCTGATAATCCTCATGGCCCTTGCCGGCCACCAAAATAATATCTTCCGCCGCCGCCTGCTCGATGGCATGAGCAATGGCCTTCGCTCGCCGGTGGATCACCTGCACGGCATCGGGCTCGTTCAAGCCCCGCTTCATGTCTGCCACTATGGCCTCGGCCGACTCGGTGCGCGGGTTGTCGTCGGTCAGTATCACCCGGTCGGCACCGGCCTCTGCCGCCGCCGCCATCAGCGGTCGCTTGCCCTTGTCACGGTCGCCGCCGCATCCGGTCAGGCACCACAGGCGGCCCTTGCAGTGCTGGCGCAAGGCCTGCAATGCCTGCTCGAGCGCATCGGGGGTATGGGCATAATCCACCACCACCAGCGGCTGGCCGGGGGCGGAAAAGGGTTCCATGCGTCCGATTACGCCAGCCAGCTGCGGCGCCGTGGCCAGCAGCCGTTCAAAGGGTTCACCCAGCGCCAGCAGGGCGGCCATGGCCGCCAGCAGGTTGGACACATTGAAGCGGCCCATCAGGGGGGCGGATAATACACCATTCCCCCAGTCGGAGTTAATGGTCACTTTCAACCCGTCGCCATAAAAATGAACGGTTTCCGCCACCAGCTGGCGGCCGCTGAAATCACCCAGTCGACCATGCAGGCCATAGGCGATGGCATCGGGATACTGATTGAGCCAACGCCGCCCGAGCGGGTCGTCGGCATTGATGATGCGCGCCTGGCGACCCTGCTCGAACAGCTGCCGTTTGGCCTCGCCGTAGGCGGCCATGGTGCCGTGATAATCCAGGTGATCCCGGCTGAGATTGGTGAACACCGCCACGTCAAAATTCAACGCAGCCACTCTATGCTGACTCAGGCCATGGGAAGAGACTTCCATCGCCAGCCGCCGGGCACCGGCCCGGCGTTGCTCGGCCAGCTGATGCTGAACCTCCAGTGCCGAGCCTGTGGTATTGATCGCCTCCTGCAGCTGGCCATAAAGGCCATTACCCAGGGTGCCCATGATGCCGGCCCGAGTGCCCAGCAGGCAGCTCCAGTTGGCAACAAGCTGGGTCACTGTGCTCTTGCCATTGGTGCCGGTCACGCCTATCAGTTGCAGTTCGGTAGACGGCTCGCCGTAAAACAGCCCGGCCAGCAGCGACAGACTCTCGGGCAGACGGTACACCCCAAGCCTGCGGTGATCCCGATGATCCAGGCCGGACTGCTCCGGGCTGTCCACCTCGAACAGCACCGCCGCCGCGCCCTTGTTCAGCGCGGATTCAATATACTGACGACCGTCGACACTATGACCTTTAACGGCAACAAACAAAGCGCCGGGCGTCACGGCCCGGCTGTCGAGGGTCATGGCATCAATGGCGATAGCCGGGGCTGACAGGCCCAGTGGTACCGCCAGATCTCTAAGTGTGAGGGACACGTTTTTCCTCCTGTCCGGCCAGCTGGAACTGTTCCTCTGTCGCGCCATCCGGACGAATATTCAATAATTGCAGGGCTCCGCTCATGACCTCGGCAAACACCGGGGCCGCCACGTCGCCGCCGTAGTATTTGTCACCCTGAGGTTCGTTCATCACCACCACCATGGCCAGACGCGGATTGCTGGCCGGCGCCATGCCGGCGAACAGTCCCACGTAGTCGCTGCCGTAGCCGCCGGCAATGGCCTTGCGCGAGGTGCCGGTCTTGCCGGCCACCCGGTAACCGGGAATAGCGGCCTTGCGCGCGGTGCCGCCGGGACCTATGACACTTTCCAGCATATGTAGTACCGCATCCGCATGTTGTTTCGGCACCACCTGTTCGCCTACCGGAGGCTTGCTGCGTTTGATAATACTGAGCGGATAGCGTACGCCGCCATTGGCCAGCACCGCATAAGACTGGGCCAGCTGCAGCGGGGTCACGGTCAGGCCGTAACCGAACGACAGCGTGGCCCGTTCAATATCGGACCAGCGCCGACGCTGGGGCACCAGGCCGGTGCTCTCACCCACCAGCCCCATGCCGGAGTCGATACCCAGCCCGAAGCGATACAGGGTATCGAGCAGCTGTTCCGGCGTTTCCTGCAGTGCCATGCGCGCCATGCCCATATTGGACGAGCGCTGCAGTATGGTTTGCACGCTGATGGGACCCAGGTTGCGATGGTCGGCTACCCGCTTGCCGCCGAGACGCATCCAGCCGGGGCTGGTATCGACGATGGAGTCGGCGTTGACTACGCCGTTTTCCAGCGCGCTGACCACGATCAACGGCTTGATGGTAGAGCCGGGTTCATAGGTATCGGTGACCGCCCGGTTGCGCGCCCGAAAGCTTTGATACTGACTGCGATTGTTGGGATTGAAGGAGGGGCTGTTGACGATGGCCAGCACTTCGCCGGCTTTCACGTCGATCATCACCAGCGACGCAGAAGTGGCACGATAATATTCGGTGGCCCGCTTGAGTGAACGGTAGGCCAGCGCCTGAATACGCTGATCGATGGTCAACTGGATATTGTTGGCCTGCCGCGCTTCCGACACCACGCCCAGATCCTCGATCACCCGCCCGTTTCTGTCCTTGCGCACCCGGCGCTCGCCGGCCTGAGCGGTCAGCCACTCGTTGAAGCCCCGCTCTATGCCTTCGATGCCGTTGCCATCGATGTTGGTCAACCCCACCAGATGGGCGTTGATTTCACCGGTAGGATAGAAACGGCGCTCTTCCGGGCGCAGGTGCACCCCGGGCAGGCGCAGCTTGCGAATATACTCCGCCACCGCAGGAGTGACCTGACGCTGCAGATAGACGAAGCGACGTTGAGGGTTTTCGACCCGTTTCATCAAGGTTTGATGCGGAACGCCCAGCACATCGGCCAGCGCCTGCCAGGCCTGGCCTTTTTCCAGGCTCAGCTCGGTGTGCACCTGTTTGGGATCGGCCCATACCGCCTGTACCGGCACCGACACCGCCAGCTCTTCACCGTTACGATCCATGATCATGCCACGGGTGGTACTGGTGACTGTGGTGCGCAGCGAGCGCATGTCGCCTTCCAGCCGCAGCCGATCCGGAGATACCACCTGAATCCAGGCCGCCCGGGCAAACAGGGCAACAAAGGCAAACAGGATCACCCCGCAGACGGTCAGAAAACGCCAACCGGTCAGCATGGGTTCTTTTTTATTCTGCCTGCGCCGTCTCATCGTTGCGTCACCAGTTTTTCCTGAGCCGGGGCCGGCCGTTGCATGCCCAGCTTGTCGCGGGCCAGCGCCTCGATACGGCTGTGCTCCATCAGGGTGCTTTGCTCCAGCAGCAAATGCCGCCACTCGATGTCCAGCCGGTCCTGCTCTGCCATCAATTCGTTGTATTCACTGGTCAGCTGGCGAGTGCCCTGGGTGATGACGATCACCAGCAGGGCCGAACTCAGGGTCACCAGCGTCAGCAGCAATTGCCACTTGTGCCGCAGCAGATCCTGGCCAATTTCTTTGGCCAGGTTGATGCGCCCGGCTATCACGCCGGTGTATCCAGCCGCTCGGCGACGCGCAACACCGAGCTGCGTGAACGCGGATTGGCTTCCACCTCGGCGGCCGACGGCTTTTGCGCCTTGCCAACACTCTTCAACAGGCGGCCACCGGACAGCTGGGCCTCGGTCAACGGCAGACCGGGCGGAACTTCGGGGCCCTTTTCCTGTTTACGGATGAAGTGCTTGACCAGCCGGTCTTCCAGCGAATGGAAGCTGATCACCGATAAGCGCCCACCCGTGGCCAGCACCTTCAAGGAACCGTTCAACGCCTGCTCGATTTCTTCCAGCTCGCTGTTGATATAGATACGAATGGCCTGAAAGCTGCGGGTGGCCGCGTGCTTGTTTTTTTCCCGGCTGGGGCTGACCCGGGCAATCATTTCCGCCAGAGGCCGGGTACGGGTATAGGGTTCGGTGACTCTGTCATGCACGATGGCGCGGGCTATTTTCTTGGCAAATTTTTCTTCACCGAAGGTCTTCAGTACCCAGGCGATATCATCCACATCGGCACGGGCCAGCCACTCGGCGGCACTCTGGCCACTGGTGGGATCCATGCGCATATCAAGCGGGCCGTCTTTCTGAAAACTGAAGCCGCGTTCGGCCTGATCCAGCTGGGGCGAAGAGACACCCAGATCGAGCAGGACGCCATCGATGCGCCCCGTCAATCCAAGCTCTTCCACCATCTCGGCCAGGCGGGAGAAAGGACCGTGCAGTATCTGAAAACGCGGGTCGTCAATCTTGCCCGCTTCGGCGATGGCCTGAGGATCCCTGTCGATCGCCAGTAGGCGCCCCTCGGGACCCAATTGGGAAAGAATATGACGGGAATGTCCGCCGCGGCCGAAGGTACCGTCCACGTAGATGCCATTCGGCTTGATCTTCAAGCCGTCCACGGCTTCGTGCAGCAGTACTGTGATATGTGTCTGTTGTTGACTCATGTTATAGCGCGAAGTCCCGCAGTCGTTCCGATGACTCCCAGCCTTCCCGAGGAAGCGCCAGCAAGTCATCGCTGATTTGTTGTTGCCAGCGGGTGTCATCCCATAATTCGAATTTGTTGAGTTGCCCCACCAGCATGATTTTTTTTTCGAGTCCCGCATGTTGCCTGAGTGGACCGGGTATTAAACATCGGCCCTGAGCATCCAGCTCACACTCCGCAGCATGTCCCAGTAATACTCGTTGCAGGCGCCGCTCCACCGGATTGGTGCTCGACAGGGCCTGCAATTTTTTCTCGATCAATTCCCATTCGGCGAGGGGGTAAAGCAGCAGACAGGGATTGCCGATATCTATGGTGCAGATCAGTAGTCCGTCACATTCTTCACGTAACGCATCGCGAAATCGTGTCGGTATTGCCAACCGGCCCTTGCTGTCCAGGCTGATGGCGTGAGCACCACGCAGCATGCCAAGCCCTCAAGATCTACTTTATTCCACAAAAAACCACTTTTTCCCACCCCGCCCAAGTGTAAGGAGCGGACACAAGCTTTTCAAGCGAGCAAAGAAGAGAAAGTTGATGTTCGGGCCGGTACCGAATATTAAGCGCGTTATAAATGGCGGTCTAAACGGAGATAAAGTCAAAAGAAGGGGAATAAATAACGCGGTGCGCCCTGTAGGCGAACAGCCTAAACAAAAAACGCAGCCGAAGCTGCGTTTTAAAGAATAGTGGGAGTTGGCCTGTAAGCCGGGTTCTGTATCGAGCAAGCTCGATTAGTAATCATTCCTCTAGGCCAGCAATCGCTCACTGGCTCCAGCAACCTACCCGCCTCCAGCGCGGGCCGCGCCTGTAGGAGGCCTATTTGGTCTTGCTCCGGGTGGAGTTTACCATGCCACGAACTGTTGCCAGTCGCGCGGTGCGCTCTTACCGCACCCTTTCACCCTTACCTGTGCCCGAAGGCCATCGGCGGTTTACTCTCTGCTGCACTGGTCGTGGGCTCGCGCCCCCCAGGCGTTACCTGGCACCCTGCCCTGTGGAGCCCGGACTTTCCTCCCCTCCGCCCGTATGCCCGAAGACACAACGACGAAGCAGCGATTACCCGGCCAACTCCGCGGCGGAGTGTACACCAGTCACCGACGTGACACCAGCCCCACCGATACTCGCATGGTGCACGAATGTAGTCGCGCGCTTTAGCCGCGAAATCCAGCAACGCTGGATCTGATGCACAATGCCTACCTTAGCCTCTTAGAGCCAATAGCCCTTAAAGCCCATTCTCGAGTCCGTATTTATAGAGGGCGTTTTTCTTGACCCCGTGGATCTCGGCGGTGAGCGCCGCCGCCTTCTTCAACGGCAGCTCGCCGCGCAGCAGGGTCAGGGTGCGCAGCACCTCGGCCGACAGCTCATCATCGCCGGCGGGGCGATATCCGGCCACCATGAGTACGATTTCCCCCCGGCTGCGATTGCTGTCCTGCTGCAGCCAGACCAGCATCTCGGCGGCGGGCAGGCTGTGAATGGTTTCAAAGGTCTTGGTCAGCTCCCGCGCCACCACAATACGACGATCGTCGCCCAGCACCGCCACCAGTGCGGCCACGCTGTCGAGCAGGCGGCGGGGAGACTCGTAGAACACCAGAGTACGGGGTTCGTCCTTCAGGCTTTCAATCTTGTCCAGCCGCGCCTTTTCCTTCGCCGGTAAAAAACCTTCGAATGCAAAGCGATCCGTGGGCAGGCCGGCAGCAGACAATGCCGTTACCGCCGCACAGGGGCCGGGCAGAGCAATGACCGGTACACCCGCGTCACGACAGCTGTTGACCAGATGATAACCCGGATCGCTGATCAGGGGAGTACCGGCATCCGATACCAGTGCCACCGACTGACCGTTCAGCAGGCGTGTGACCAGCTGCTCGGACTTATATTGCTCATTATGGTCATGTAGCGCCCAGGTTGAGGTACTAATCTGGTAATGAGATAGCAGTTTCGCTGTATGACGGGTATCTTCACAGGCAATTAAATCAACCTGTTGTAATGTGTCCAGTGCACGCTGGCTGATATCATTCAGGTTGCCGATAGGGGTAGGCACAATATAAAGTGCAGCCGCTTGGCTCATAGGGACTCCTGTGTAAGCAATTGTTTCACCGTCATGGCCCTATTACACTTAGGGCCAGAATGACACAGCTTGGGATAAAGGGATTGGCGACACAAATTCAACGTAATAGTCTAACACGACTGTTGTGCACCCTGGTGCTTTCATCGGTCCTGATGGCCTGTGGTATCGGTCCTCTGCAAAAGGCGCCGTTGGAGCCGGCGCCGGACATGTTCGGCATCACAGACCGTAGTGCCGAGCAATATCTGGCCCGGGCCGAGCAAGCTCCCGAGCCGGATGCCTTTTCCTGGCGGGTGCTGGCCATTCGCGCCTGGCTGCAACAGGGCAATGTAGCCGCCGCCGAGCCCCAACTGGAGCGCCTGCGACAGCAAGCCACGCTGGCACAGCTGCCGTTGCTCACCCTGCTCGAGGGTGCCACCGCCCTGGCAGCCGGTAATACCGGCCTGGCCGGTCAGCGACTGGCCGCCGTGGATACCAAGGCACTGGCGCCCGACGCGGCCGGCTATTACCTGTTGCTGCAAGCCAATCGGTTTGAACAGCAGCAGCCGATCGACGCCGCCAAAATGCTGATTGAACGCCATGACACCCTGGCCGGCCAGGAGCAAAACGCCGGCCTGGAGCGTATTTATCAGTTGCTGACGCAAGCGTCGCCACTGGCCCTGCGCCAGGCTCAGAATGACGACAACAGTGAGGCGGTCAATGGCTGGCTGCGACTGATGGCGATTCTGAACGACACCCATGCCCAACCCGGCCAGCGTCGCTGGCAGTTGCAGTCCTGGCGCAAGGCCTACCCGAATCACCCCGGACACCGTTATCTGTCCGACAGCGCCGAACCCGCCGCTCGCCTCGACGCCTACCAGCCGGCTCATATTGCCGTGTTATTGCCGCTTGGCGGCCAGCTGGCAGAGCAGGCCGACGCCATTCGTAACGGTATGCTCAGCGCCCATCAGGGCCAGGCATCACGCCTCAGCTTCTTCGACACCAATGGCCGGGACATGGCCCGTTTGTATCAGGACATTCAGCAGGCCGGCGTCGACTTTATTCTGGGTCCGCTGCTGAAAGAAAATATCGATGCCCTGACCAGCCTGGATCCTGCCCTGCCGGTGTTCGCCCTCAACCGGCCCGCTCATCAGCCGGTGCTGCCGCATCGCTATTATTTCTCGCTGTCACCGGAAGCGGAAGCGGCCGAAGCGGCTTATCACATGTGGGAACAGGGCCACCATCAGCCGCTGGTCTTCGCTCCCGGTAACGAACTGGGTCGGCGAGTCGCGGCCGAGTTCAATAACCAATGGCAACGGCTGAGCGGCCAGCAGGCCCGGTTGGCCTATTTCAATAACCAGCAGTCCATCGAGTCCGACGTACGCCGTGCCCTGAATAGCGGCAACCCGGCCGTGGCCGGTGTCGGCGTGATCAGAGGCAGCAGCGAGGTCGCGCTACCGGCAGGCCCCATCGATTCGGTATTCATGGTGAGCAATACCACCGAAACCCGCTTTATTCTGCCCTATTTCGATTTCGTTCGAGACAGCCGCGCCGCCCGCTTGCCGACCTATGTCACCTCGCGCAGCTATGTGCCCGGCGGCGAGCCGCCGATGAGTGAACTGAACGGCCTGCAACTGGCCGACATGCCCTGGCTGTTCGGCGGCGCGCCGCAGTTGATGGAAGAAGTAGAGACCCTGTGGCCCACCGTTGGCTCAAGCTGGTTGCGGCTGTTCGCCTTTGGTTATGATGCCCTGACTCTGATTCCGCAACTGACCCAGCTGAGAGAGGGTGCGCCCCCGGTACCGGCTCTGAGTGGCCTGCTGAGTCTGGGTGAAGACGGCGTGGTACAGCGCCGACTGCAATGGATGGAGTATCGTGATGGCGAATGGCAGTCAGGAAACGAACAGCCGGTCCCGGGGGAATGAGTTCGAACGCCGGGCCGAACGGTATTTACTCGAGCAGGGGCTTCGCCTGCTCGAGCGCAACTATCAGTGCAAACTCGGTGAAATCGATCTGGTCATGAGCCAGGGTCCCACCCTGGTTTTTGTCGAGGTGCGTTATCGCAAAAACAGCCTCTTCGGCGGTGCCGCCGCCTCGGTGACCCCGACCAAGCAGCAGCGCCTGCGCCGGGCCGCCCACAGTTACATGCAATCAAAAGGACTGAATGAATCACAACAGTCCTGTCGATTCGATTTGGTCGCCTGTGAAGGAAGCCATGTTCACTGGATACCCAACGCCTTTTAAGGAATCCCATGCAGGAAGAAATCAAAGCCAGTTTTACCGAAAGCATTCAAACCAAAATCGCCGCCGCCGAGGCGCTGCCGGACGATATTCTGGCCGCCGCCCAGATGATGGTGATGTGCCTGCTCAACGGCAACAAGCTACTGGCCTGTGGCAACGGGGGCTCCAATGCCCTGGCGCAGCTGTTTGTCAGCGAGCTGATGAACCGCTACGAAACCGAGCGCCCGGCCTTGCCCGCCCTTTGCCTGACCCTGGATACCAGCAGCATCAGCGCCATTGCGGTCGATCAGCATTTCGACGAGGCCTATGCCCGCCAGATCCGCGCCCTGGGCCAGACCGGCGACGTCTTGGTGGTGATCTCCACCAGTGGCAACAGCCGTAACCTGATCAAGGCCGCCGAAGCCGCGCTCAGCCGGGACATGACCATAGTGGCATTGAGCGGCGGTGACGGCGGCGAGCTCGCCGGCCTGCTGGGCCCCAACGACGTGGAAATCCGGGTACCGGCGCTGCGGGCACCGCGCATTCACGAGGTTAACCTGCTGACCCTGCATTGCCTGTGCGATCTGATCGATCGCACGCTGTTCCCTCAACAGGAAGATGAATGATGAAACGAGGATATACGCTGATACTGGCTTCAACGCTGCTGCTGCAAGGCTGTGCCGGCGTCATGCTGGCCGGCGCCGGCACCGGCGTCAATTCCGCCACCGACCGTCGAACCCTGGGCACGCAGCTCAGCGATCAGACCATCGATATGCGTGCCCTGCACCGGCTCGGCGCCACCAAACCCTTGTGGGATGACAGCCGGCTCGCGCTGATCACCACCAACGGCAAGGCACTGCTGATCGGCCAGACGCCAACCGAAGCTTATCGTCAACAGGCGGAAGAAATCGTCCGGGGCGTCCCCGGGGTTGCCGAAGTATTCAACGAGGTGCGTATCGGCAAGCCGGTCGAGCTGGCGGGCCGCAGTCAGGACACCTGGCTGACCTCCAAGGTCAAAAGCACCCTGCTGGCCGAAAAAAATATCGACGGTACCAAAATCAAGGTAGTGACCGAAAATGGCGAGGTGTTTCTGATCGGCCTGGTTACCCAGAAGGAAGCCGACATCTCGGTGCAGCTGACCCGCAATATCAGCGGCGTGAAACGGGTGATTACCGTGTTCGAATTTGTGCAGGCGGCGCCTTAGACCACCTGAGGAGTGAAGAGGATGCCTCCTCTTCCTGTCACGCAGACATAAAAAAACGCAGCCAATTGGCTGCGTTTTTTTATTTAATCACCCGAAGGGTGGGCTTGCCTTTCTTCGGTGCAGAAGCACCAGGCTCCGGTGCCGGTGGCGTATCGGCTTCATCTGCCGTTACCTCGTCGGCAGCAGCCAACCAGGCTTCATAGGCCGGCTCCGGCGGGAAAAAGGTGCCGGCACCGTTTTCCCGCGCCTGAATCGACATCACGGCCGCCATCGGCACATATACCTGGAACGGCGAGCCGCCGAAACGGGCACTGAAGGTGACCGCGTCGTTGTCCATGTGCAGGCCGACCACCGCCTGAGGGGCGATACTCAACACTATCTGTCCGTCCTGCACATACTGGTGCGGCACCGTGGTGTGAGCCACTTCGGCATTGACCAGCAGATGCGGCGTCAGTTCGTTATCCAGCAGCCAGTCATAGAAAGCGCGCAGCAAATAGGGCCGGCTGGGCGTCATCTCATCCATACTCAGACCTTACCGCCGATATCACGTTCGTCTTCGGTCAGCGAAGCCTGGAAGGAATCACGCTCGAACAGACGGATCATGTAACCCTTCAGCTCTTTGGCGCCACGACCGGACAGCTCGATACCCAGAGACGGCAAACGCCACAGCAGGGGAGCCATGTAGCAATCTACCAGGCTGAACTCCTCGCTCATGAAGTAGGGATACTCGGCAAATACCGGCGCGATGGCCAACAGGGCTTCACGCAGTTCCTTACGGGCATCGTCCGCCTTTTCATTACGCTGAATGCGCTTGACCAGCGAGTACCAGTCTTGCTGTATACGATGCATCATCAGGCGGCTGGTGCCACGAGCAACCGGATATACCGGCATCAGGGGCGGATGAGGAAAACGCTCATCCAGATATTCCATGATGATATGAGATTCGTAAAGCACCAACTCCCGGTCGACCAGGGTCGGCAGAGTGCCGTAAGGGTTCAGCTCCAGCATATCCTCGGGCAGGTTGTCAGGTTCAACATGGCTGATCTCGACACTCACCCCTTTTTCTGCCAGGACGATACGTACTTGGTGGCTGTAAATATCTTCAGCCCCTGAAAACAGCGTCATGATGGAACGCTTATTAGCTGCAACTGCCATTGAATCCTCCGCAAATCATAAATAGGAACGGCAATGGAACATATTGCCCCATTGCCGTTCCCCTGCCTAGCTTAGACGACGCTTAATCAGTGTACGTCACGCCAGTATTCTTTCTTCAGCATGTAGGCAAAGATGAAGAAGATAACCAGGAAACCCAGCACCCAGTAGCCCAGGCGCTGACGTTCCAGCTTCATCGGCTCACCGGAATAGACCAGGAAGTTGACAATATCCAGTACCGCATTGTCGTACTCGCCGGGGGTCAGCTCACCGTTACCTTCACTTTCGATACCCACGGGTGTTGCCACCTCATGGCCGTCCACTGTGTGCATTTCGGTTTTCAGATTGGCACTACCCTGCAGCGGCTCCAGAACATGGGGCATGCCCACGGACGGGAACACCAGGTTGTTCACCCCGAACGGACGGCTGTCGTCCTTGTAGAAGGAACGCAGATAGGTATACAGCCAGTCGGCACCACGAACCCGGGCGACCAGAGTCAGGTCGGGCGGCGGTGCGCCAAACCAGTTGGCCGCGTCTTTCTCGGGTATGGCATTTTCCATCAGTTCACCGATACCGACACCGGTGAAATTCAGGTTGGCCTGCATGATCTCTTCCGGAATACCCAGATCCTCGGCCACCCGGTTATAACGCTGATACTGGGTGCTGTGACAGCCGGAGCAATAGTTCATGAACAACTTGGCACCGTTTTGCAGTGATGCCTTGTCGCTCAGATCATAGTCGGCCTTGTCCAGATGAACATTTCCACCCGCGGCCATGGCCAGTGCCGGCAAAAAGGCAAATACAGCAATGATTAACTTCTTCATTTGAATGTGACCCTCTCTGGCAGCGGCTTGGTTTTCTCGTTTTTGCTGTAGAAGAACAGCAGTACAAAGAAGGCGAAATAGCCAAACGAACAAATCTGGGCCAGCAGCGTCAGCAGCGTGGTAGACGGCAGAGCCCCCAACACACCCAGAACGATGAAGCAGATCACGAACTGAATGATGTTCAGCAGGTGCAGCTTGCTGCGGTAGCGGAATGAACGCACCTTGCAGCGATCCAGCCAGGGCAGTACGAACAGCACGGCAATCGACAGACCCATCAGGATAACGCCGATCAACTTGTCGGGTACGGCGCGCAAAATGGCGTAGAAGGGAGTGAAGTACCATACCGGTGCAATATGCTCCGGGGTCTTCAGACCGTTGGCCGCTTCGAAGTTAGGCGCTTCCAGGAAGTAACCGCCACCTTCAGGCATGAAGAAAATCACGAAGGCAAACAGGAACAGGAAGCCTGCCACGCCCACCACATCCTTGACGGTGTAGTACGGGTGGAACGGAATAGCGTCTTTCGGCCAGCCGTTTTCGTCTTTGTTTTTCTTGATGTCGATGCCGTCGGGGTTGTTGGAACCCACTTCGTGCAGCGCAACGATGTGCAGGAACACCAGAATCACCAGTACCAGCGGCAAGGCAATCACGTGCAGCGCAAAGAAGCGGTTCAGGGTGGCACCGGAAATGACGTAATCACCCCGAATCCACAGGGTCAGATCGTCACCGATGACCGGAATGGCACCGAACAACGAGATGATAACCTGAGCACCCCAGTAGGACATCTGACCCCAGGGCAGCAGATAACCCATGAAGGCCTCGGCCATCAGCACCAGGAAAATCAGCATGCCGAACAGCCACAGCAGCTCACGAGGCTTCTGATAAGAGCCGTAGATCAAACCACGGAACATGTGCAGATACACCACCACGAAGAAGGCGGACGCCCCGGTGGAGTGCATGTAGCGCAGCAACCAGCCGTAATCCACATCACGCATGATGTATTCGACAGAGGCGAAGGCGCCCTCGCCGGACGGGTTGTAGTTCATGGTCAGCCAGATACCGGTCAGGATCTGGTTGACCAGTACCAGCATGGCCAGAGAGCCAAAGAAGTACCAGAAGTTGAAGTTTTTCGGTGCCGGATACTGACCTACGTGCTTGTTGTAGGTCGCCGTCATCGGAATCCGTTCATCGATCCAGGCTACGAGTTTACCCAGCATGATTAGGCTCCTTCCTTGTCGGCACCAACCAGAATGGTGGCGTCATTGACATAGTAATAAGGGGGGATCACCAGGTTCAGCGGAGCGGGTACGCTTTGAAAAACGCGGCCGGCCATATCGAACTTGGAGCCATGACAGGGGCAGAAGAAACCGGAACTGACACCCTGAACCTGTTCGCCGAAAGAATCCGGCAGGTAGGTAGGTGAACAGCCCAGATGGGTGCAGAGCCCCACCGCCACAAACAGTTCGGGTTTAATCGAGCGGTAGCCATTCTGGGCATAGCCGGGTTGTTGCGGCTGCTCGGAAGCAGGATCACGCAACTGGTCATCATGCTTCGGCAGGGCATCCAGGATTTCCTGGGGGCGGCGAACTATCCAGACGGGTTTCCCCCGCCACTCTACCCGGATCAACTGACCGGGTTCGATTTTACTGACATCTACTTCCACCGGGGCCCCTGCCGCTTTCGCTTTTGCGCTGGGATTCCATGAAGTAATAAAAGGCACAGCGGCAAACGCAGCTCCAACCCCACCCACTGCTGTGGTTGACCAGGTCAGAAATCTGCGGCGACCGGTATCAACTGGCGCATTGCTCATCCAAAAACTCTCCCATTTTGGTCTCCGCGCGTTATTGTTCGTTCCATGCATCGAGACGGCTGTGACAACTGCGGCGGATATTATGGTTTCAATTGTCACAAAAACCCCGAAATTCTAAAGAAAATCGCGGTCGTTTACAAGGACGGGTAAAATATCAACAAACATTATTTCGCAGCAAAACCTGTTTTAAAACAAAGAATTGCCTGAGAAACTGTTCTATTTCCTTTAAAGATAAAAAAAGCCCGGGTAAACCCGGGCTTTGATGTAAAACGCAATCCCAATTAACGCTTGGAGAACTGAGGGCGCTTACGTGCTTTATGCAGACCGACTTTCTTACGTTCAACGCGACGAGCGTCACGAGTAACGAAGCCAGCCTTGCGCAGCGAACCGCGCAGGGTTTCGTCGTATTGCATCAGGGCACGAGTAATGCCGTGACGAATAGCGCCGGCCTGACCGGAAATGCCACCACCGGAAACGGTGATGTACAGATCGAAGTTTTCGGTCATCTCGACCAGTTCCAGCGGCTGACGTACCACCATGCGGGCGGTCTCGCGGCCAAAGTACTGTTCCAGTGAGCGCTTGTTGATAACGATGTTACCGCTGCCCTGCTTCACGAATACACGTGCAGTAGAGCTTTTGCGACGACCGGTACCGTAGTATTGAGTTTCTGCCATTTGCCTAATCCCGCCTTAGATGTCCAGTACTTGAGGTTGTTGCGCAGCGTGGTTGTGCTGGCCGCCGACAAAGACTTTCATCTTGCGGAACATAGCACGACCCAGGGGGCCACGGGGCAGCATGCCGCGAACGGCAGACTCAATTACCATCTCGGGCTTGCGTACAATCAGCTTCTCGAAGCTGATGGACTTGATGCCACCCGGAAAACCGGAGTGAGAGTAGTAGATTTTGCCTTCGGCTTTATTGCCGGTTACCTGAATTTTCTCGGCGTTGATCACGACGATGTAATCGCCACAGTCAACGTGCGGAGTAAATTCCGGCTTGTGCTTACCGCGCAGGCGATGAGCAATCTCGGTGGCCAAACGACCCAGAGTTTTGCCCTCTGCATCAACAACATACCAGTCACGCTTTACGGTTTCTGGCTTAGCAACAAAAGTTTTCATGGATAAACCCAAATTACTTAAAATGAATTATACACTTGCGCACATGCGCAAAACACGACAAGACCTGTACCCCTTCGAGCACCAGTCTGTTTACAGTGATGCTGTCTTATCGACAGCTGTGTAACGTGGGCCGAGCGATTATAGGTAAAGTTGCCTTAAAAATCACCTGCTAATTTTAATGCCCATTAAAATTAATCGGTCCGCCCGCCCCTTCCCGGCATCATGCCCGAATACCGGGGCGGGTATTGTGACTAAGGAAGGTGCTCTCTGGCAAGATATTCGTGGGATTGCATTTCAGTCAGTCGCGACAGGCAGCGCTTGAACTCGAAATCGAGCCGCCCCCGACCGTAGAGTTGGGTCATCGGCACCGCCGCCGAGATGATCAACTTGACGTGTCGCTCGTAGAATTCATCCACCATGGCGATAAAACGGCGGGCCGCATCGTCGCTGTCCTGCCCCATGGGCACCACGTTGGCCAGCAGCACCGAATGATAGCACCGTGCCAGCTCGATATAATCGAGCTGGGAGCGCGCCGTGCAACACAACTGCTGAAAGTCGATATGGAGCACACCATCGCCTTCGGCCAGGGTCTTGAGCCGGCGATGGTTGATTTCAATCTCGGCTCCCCGGGTACCGGGCACACTGGTCAGGCTGTCGAAATACCGTTCGAGGTTGGTTTTAGCCTCGGCATCGAGCGGTGAATGATAGATTTCGGCCTGCTCCAGAGTACGCAGTCGGTAATCCACCCCCGAGTCGACGTTGACCACCTCGCAATGCTGCTTGATAAGCGCGATGGCCGGCAGAAAACGAGCCCGCTGCAGCCCGTTGCGATACAGCTCATCGGGAGGAATGTTGGAGGTCGCCACCAGAATCACCCCGTGGCCGAACAGGTACTGGAACAGGGTACCCAGTATCATGGCGTCGGTGATATCGGACACGAAAAACTCGTCGAAACAGATCACCCGGGCCTCACCGGCCAGGCGCTCGGCCACCAGCTTGAGCGGATCCGCCTGCCCCTTCAGGCTCTGCAGCTCGTCATGCACCCGCACCATGAAGCGGTGAAAATGGACCCTGAGCTTGTTATCGAACGGCAGACAGTCGTAGAAGGTGTCCACCAGATAGGTCTTGCCTCGACCGACTCCCCCCCAGAAGTAAAGCCCCTGAATCGACTTCACCGGCTCCGGCTTGTTACCGGTCAGCTTCTGCCAAAGGCTGAGTCGCGGCTGGGCCGTAGGGGGTGCCATCAGCTCGTCAAACAGCCGTTGCAGGTGCGATACCGCCAGGGCCTGAGCCGGATCGTGGACAAAGTCGTGACGGCTGAGATCAGCCTGGTATTTTTTACTCGGGGTCATTAGGGTATATAACAACTTGGCTAAACACGAATGATGACCGCCAGTGTAAATGCCTCTTCACTGCCCGGGCAAGCGCTGCCGGTTACCGGGACTTGATCTCGCCAGCAAAAACCACAATAAATAATGCAGGCCGTATCGGAACTCTTTTTCCCCGACGAGGGTCAGAATGAACTCTTTCTTTTCTTCAAGAATCCATCGATTTAGGAGCATCCGCATGAAACGTCGACTCCCCCTGGTCTCCGCCCTGGCTCTGAGCCTGGGTCTGGCTATGCTGCCCCAGGCTCACGCCGCCCTGCCATTCGGTGCCGGTAGCGACATTCGCAGCCTGGCTCCGGTGCTGGAAAAAGTCACCCCCGGCGTGGTCAATATTTCGGTGTCCGGCAGCAAGGTCAGCCGTCAGGCGCTGCCCGAGCCCTTTCGCTTTTTCTTCGGCCCCAATATTCCCGGCGAACAATTGCAGGAAAGGCCCTTTCAGGCGCTGGGCTCGGGCGTGATCATCGATGCGAAGAAAGGCTATGTGATCACCAATAACCACGTGATCGACGACGCCGATAAAATCATCATCACCCTGATTGACGGCCAGGAATACGAAGCCGAGTTAATCGGCACCGATAAACAGAGCGACATCGCGCTGCTGAAAGTCGAGGCCAAAAATTTGGTCGAAGTCGAATTTGCCGACTCCGACCAGCTCAGGGTCGGAGACTTTGCCATCGCCATCGGCAATCCCTTCGGCCTGGGGCAGACCGTCACTTCCGGTATCATCAGCGCCCTGGGTCGTTCCGGCCTGAACGTGGAGAATCTTGAAAACTTCATTCAGACCGATGCCGCCATCAACTCCGGTAACTCCGGCGGTGCCCTGCTGGATCTGGACGGCAAGCTGGTCGGCATCAATACCGCCATCCTCGGCCCGGGCGGCGGTAACATCGGCATCGGCTTCGCCATTCCCGCCAACATGGTCAAGAACCTGGCCGAGCAAATCCTGGAATACGGCGAGGTCCGCCGCGGGGTGCTGGGAGTGATGGGGGGAGAACTGACCTCGGAGCTGGCGCGTACCTTCGGCTATCGCAGCCAGCACGGCGCCTTTGTCAGTCAGGTACTGGAAAACTCCTCGGCCGACAAAGCCGGGCTGAAAGCCGGTGATATCATCATCAGTCTGGATGACAAGCCCATTCGCTCCTTCGGCGAATTGCGCGCCAAGGTGGCCACCATGGGTGCCGATAAAACCGTCACCCTGGGGCTGTTTCGCGATGGCAAGGAACAGCAGGTCGAAGTGACCCTGTCCCGGGCCGACGAAGAGAACATTCAGGCCAATACCCTGAATGAATCGCTGGAAGGTGCCGAGCTGGCCCAGACCGGCGGTGAAGACAAGATACAGGGCGTCAAGGTAACCGAGGTGACCCCCCGCTCTCCCGCCGCCATGTCCGGCCTGGAAAAAGGTGACATCATTATCGGCGTCAATCGCCAGCGGGTAAAAGACCTGAATGATTTACGCCAGATAGTGCAGAACAAGCCGGAAGTCTTGGCGCTGAATATACAGCGCGGCAACTCCTCAATTTATCTGGTACTCAGATAACTCGGCAAGGCGTGAGGGGTCTTTACCCCTCACGCCTCACCTCTCACTCCTCATGACCCTGTATGTTATGCTGTAGTCATTCGACAACAATCACGACATTCCATGCGGCTAGCCTCTTCTCTCAAGTTTCTGCTTCAGGCCGGGGCCTTCGGCGTCCTGATGGCTCTGATCCTGCTATTGCTGTTTCCGCAACTCAAGACCCAGCCTTTCGAGCACTGGTGGCGTAACCAGCAGGTGGGTGTGTCCAGCTTTTCCTATGCCGCCAGCCGGGCGGGCCCCGCCGTGGTCAATATTTATACCCGCAGCTTTCAACGGGGCAGCGAGTCACCCGAACTCAGCGCCACCGGCCTGGGATCCGGCGTCATCATGTCGGATAAAGGCTATGTACTCACCAATTACCATGTGATTGCCGATGCGGATCAGGTCATCGTTGCCCTGCAGGATGGCCGCATTCTCGCCGGTGACGTCACCGGTTTTGATGTACCCACGGATCTGGCGGTACTGAAAATTACCGCCGGCCAGTTGCCGGAGATCCCTCAGGATAATGAACTCTCGCCTCAGGTCGGCGACATAGTGCTGGCCATCGGTAATCCGTATAACGTGGGCCAGACCATTACTCAGGGCATTATCAGTGCCACCGGCCGCACCGGTTTATCCAGCATGGGGCCGGACAGCAACGGCCGCCAGGATTTGCTGCAGACCGACGCCGCCATCAACGCCGGTAACTCCGGCGGTGCTCTGGTCAACGTCTATGGCGAGATGGTCGGCATCAATACCGCGTCTTTTCAGAGCCTTGCCCACCAAGAAAGCTACGGCATCAACTTCGCCATTCCCTATGCCCTGGCCCACCGCATCATGCAGGAGCTGATTATCAACGGCCGGGTGATCCGCGGCTATCTCGGCATCAGTGGCGCCGATATTCCGCCGATGATGGCACAACTGCTGAAACTGGAAGATCGCAGCGGTATCTATGTGGAAGCGGTCAACGAGCAGGGGCCCGCGGCCAAGGCCGGCATTACCCAGGAAGATGTACTGATGAATATCGATGGCAAGGCCATTCGCAATATGCGCCATGCCATGGACATGATTGCCGAAACCCGTCCCGGCAGCGAAATACAGATAACCCTGCTGCGAGACGGCAAGATACTGACGCTACCGGTGATGATTGAAGAAGATAGCCGCTTTCAGCGCTTGCGGTAAGAGAAAGTGAGGGGTGAGGGGTGAAGGGTGAGGCAAGGATGGTTGACACCTCTCTCCTTACACCTCACCCCTCACAATCAGTTACGCCTTGATACGCGCTATCTTGCCGCCCAGGGCGGACAGCTTGTCTTCGATAAACTCGTAACCCCGGTCGATATGATAGATGCGATCCACTGTTGTGGTGCCCTCGGCCACGAAACCGGCCAGTACCAGGCTGGCAGACGCCCGCAGATCGGTGGCCATCACGGTGGCGCCGGTCAGCTGTTCGGTGTCGTCACAGATCGCCAGGTTGCCGTTCAGCTCGATATGAGCGCCCATGCGATTCAGCTCGGGTACGTGCATGAAGCGGTTTTCGAAGATGGTCTCGGTCACCCTGCCCACCCCCTTGGCCACCGCGTTGAGCACGGTGAACTGGGCCTGCATGTCGGTCGGAAAGGCCGGATACGGCGCCGTCTTGATATCGACCGGCTTCAGTGTGCGACCGGTCATATCCAGGCGAATCCAGTCTTCGCCGGTTTCCACCAGCGCACCCGCATCCTTGAGCTTGACCAGTACCGCTTCCAGCAGGTGCGGGTCGGTATTGCGACAGGTGACATCACCGCCGGTAACCGCCGCGCCGACCAGAAAGGTGCCGGTTTCAATGCGGTCGGGCTGAACCCGATACTCGCCGCCGTGCAACGCCTCGACACCATCGATGATCAGCGTGTCCTGGCCAATGCCCTGAATTCTGGCGCCCAGCGCATTGAGGAAGTTGGCCAGATCGACCACTTCCGGCTCGCGGGCGGCATTTTCGATGATGGTACGGCCTTCGGCCAGCACCGCCGCCATCATCAGGTTTTCGGTACCGGTCACGCTGACCATGTCCATCAGGATATGCGCGCCCTGCAGGCGGCCGTCGACCCGCGCCTTGATGTAACCGTCTTCCACCCGGATCTCGGCCCCCATCTGCTCCAGACCGTGAATATGCAGGTTCACCGGCCGGGCACCGATGGCGCAGCCACCGGGTAGAGAGACGTCGGCCTGGCCAAAGCGGGCCACCAGGGGACCCAGTGCCAGGATGGAGGCACGCATGGTGCGCACCAGCTCGTAAGGCGCTATGTGGCTGTTCACCGCCCCGGAAATAACGATAACGCCATCCTGCTCGCCGACCTTGAGGCCCATGGAGGCCAGCAGCTGCAGCGTGGTGTCCACGTCTTTCAGCTTGGGCACGTTGGACAGGTGCACCGCTTCATCACACAGCAGGGTACCAAAGAGTATCGGCAGCGCGGCATTCTTGGCGCCGGAGATGGTCACTTCGCCGGCAAGCCGGCAAGGTCCCTGAATTTCAAATTTATCCATTTCGGTTCCTGCTCAGGAAGGCATTATAAATTTTCGTTCCCGCGCCCATTGCTCGGGAGTAAAGGTCTTCACGGTCAACGCATGGATGGTGTTCTGGGCGATCAGTTCCATCAGAGGACCATTGATCGCCTGCTGCCGCTTGACCCGGCTCATGTCGGAAAAATCGGCCGATACCGCAATCACCTCGAAATGACTGCCTTCGCTTTTGATATAGAGTTCGTCCAGGGGCAGGGCCTGCCGCAGTAAACGTTCGACTTCGTTATTCAGATCCATGTTGGCTCCCGCTCATGTTAGCTCTCGGCTGTATTGTCGGTCAGTTCAAACAGCGAACTGACACCGTATAAATCGGCCAGTGGATAAAAACTGGTCGGGGGGGATATCAGGGTCAGCGCCTTGTTGCCGGCGGCCAGCGCCTGACTCCATTGCACCAGAAAAGCCAGGCCGACCGAATCGATCTGCTTCAATTTGCTCAGGTCTGCCCGCTCGGCACCGAACAGGGTATTACGTTCGGCCCAGTAGGCCGGCAGCATATCCCGTGTCAGTTCCCGTTCGAGTTTCATTGGGTTCTTTCCAGCGGCGTCACCGGCTTATCGGTGTGCGCCTGCAGCTGAAGAGTGACCTTGTCGATGCCGTTCTGACGGATAAGGCCGCTCAGCTCGGCCTGCTTGGCAGACAGCAGGCTGATGCCCTCGGCCACCATGTCGAACACCCGCCACTCACCGGTGCGGCCGTTCTGGCGCAGTTTGAACTCCAGTTTGATGGCCGGCTGGTTCGTCTCCAGCACCGACACCGGCACCGAGACCAGCTTTTCGCCCTTGGCGACGCTACCGGTACCTATGTCCAGCTGCTGCTCCTTGTAGGCCGCCAGGGCATCGGCATAGGTCACCACCAGGTAGTCGCTGAAGGCGGCAACAAAACGATCCCGTTGTTCGGGCGTGGTGTTGTTGAGCTGATTACCGATCACCCGGTAGGCGGAAAAACGCACATCCACCGCCGGCAGCATTTCTTCCCGCACTATGGTGCGCAGGTATTCCGGGTTGGCCTTGATTTGTGCCTGCTGTCGACTCAGTCGGTCAAAGGTACTCTGGGCGACTTCGTTCACCAGCACATAAGGATTGTCCAGCGAGATGGCACTGGCCAGCGGGGCCCAGAGCCCGGCCAGCATCAACAGCCCCGATATCAGTAATTTTTTCATTATTGGCTCCTAGGGAGTGGGCTTCGGCTCAGTTGTCGCCGATGGAATAAATGAACTTGCCAATCAGCTCTTCCAAGACCAGCGCCGATTGGGTATCCGTTATGGTGTCGCCGTCCTTGAGCATGCCGATGCCCATGTCCTCATCGGCAAAACCGGGGGTCAGCCCCAGATACTGCTCACCAAGCAGACCCGAGGTCTGAATGGCCGCCGTGCTGCTTTCGGAAAATTCACCGGCGCTGCGGCCGACCGTCAGCGTCACCACCGGCACCTGATCCTTTGCGTCCAGGCTTATCTGCGTGACTCGTCCCACCACCACGCCGCCTACCTTGACCGGAGAACGCACCTTGAGGCCTCCGATATTATCGAACTTGGCATAGAGGGTATAGCTTTCTCCCTGACCATTGACGCTGACACCGGCGACCTTGAACGCCAGCAGCAGCAAGGCGCCGATACCGGCCAGCATAAAGCAGCCGACGCTGAATTCCAGTTTGCTGTATTTCATTGTTATTTACCCGAACATGACGGCGGTAAGGGCGAAATCGAGCCCCAGTACCGCCAGAGAAGAATGAACCACGGTACGCGTCGTGGCCTGACTGATCCCGGCCGCCGTCGGCTGTGCATCGAAACCGTTAAACAGGGCAATCCAGGTCACCACCAGGGCAAACACCAGACTCTTGATCACCCCCTGCATGATGTCCTGCTGCCAGTCGACCGCCGCCTGCATCGTCGACCAGAAACCACCTTCGTCAACCCCCAGCCAATCCACACCTACCAGCTTGGCGCCCCAGATGCCGATCAGGCTGAACATCAGCGCCAGCAAGGGCATGCTGATCACACCGGCCCAGAAACGCGGCGCCACCACTCGGCGCAGGGGATCTATGCCCATCATCTCCAGGCTGGAGAGCTGCTCGGTCGCCTTCATCAGTCCAAGCTCGGCGGTCAGTGCCGACCCGGCCCGCCCGGCAAACAGCAGCCCGGTCACCACAGGACCCAGTTCCCGCAGCAGCGACAAGGACACCAGCGGGCCCAGGCTGCCTTCGGCACCGAAGTCGACCAGCACGTTGTAGCCCTGCAGCGCCAATACCATGCCGATAAAAATGCCCGACACCAGGATAATGGCCACCGACTGCACGCCCACTATCTGTAATTGCTGTACCAGTAATGGAAAGTGTTTTCCGGGTTGTGGCCGCCCTACCAGCGCATGCATCAGCATGATGCCGGCGCGTCCGCTGGCGGCTATGCCCACCATTCCCTGTCGTCCCAGCCGCCCTATCATATCAATCAACATTGGTTAACGACTCCCTGAAAGAAGGCGCCGGGTAATGAAACGCCACCGGACCATCCGCCTGCCCCTGCAAAAACTGAATCACCTGCGCATCGGTATGCTCACGCAGCTCATCCGGTGTGCCGGCGGCAATCACCTTCTTATTGGCGATGATATAGGCGTAATCGGCAATATTCATCACCTCATCCACGTCATGGGTCACCACGATGGAGGTCAGCCCCTGGGCCCGGTTCAGCTCGGCGATCAGCTTGACCAGCACCGCCATGCTGATGGGATCCTGACCGGCAAAGGGTTCATCATACATGATCAGCTCGGGATCCTGTGCAATCGCCCGCGCCAACGCCGCCCGCCGCCCCATACCGCCGGACAGTTCGGACGGCATCAGCCTGGCCGCGCCACGCAGACCCACCGCTTCCAGCTTCATCATTACCAGGGTACGAATCATGGCTTCCGGCAGGCCGCTGTGCTCGCGCAGCGGAAACGCCACGTTGTCGAATACCGACATGCCGGTGAACAGGGCGCCGCTCTGAAACAGCATGCCCATGCGCTGGCGCACCTGATAGAGACGGGAGCGGCCCATAGCGGGAATCGATTCGCCATCAAACAGCACATCACCGCTGCTCGGCTTGATCTGGCCACCGATCAGGCGCAACAGGGTGGTTTTACCGATACCGCTCGGGCCCATGATGGCGGTGATTTTGCCTTTCGGGATCTGCAGATTAATCCGGTCATACAGGGTCCGGTCGCCATGGCTGAAGCAAAGATCCCTTATTTCGACGAGGCTCTGGCTCAAACTGATTCCCCAATGAAAAGAAGGAATTGTATGAGTTCCCCGCAGGATGGGCAACCAAGCCGACTGCTTTTCCTTTGCCGATGCGCCATTCCCTGCCCGCTTATACCCTTCACATTAAGAATTCGATCTTTTTGACTGCGATATCAATCCCGGACAAAGGGCCCGCTTTGCCGACTCGCTCAAGCACCATCCATGTGACGCTCAGCACATGACATCCGACCGCCATGGACGGCGGGAGTGCCAGCATTGCAGGAGCTTTTGTTGGCCCTGTCATGTGATGGTCGGCGAAGCAGATCCCCTTGCCCTCCCAGATGCTCCGGCGTTGCCTGTAGATACCATCTGCGGGCAACTCGGTGTTCCTGAAGAGGCAACAGAGAACGGCTCCCACTGCCGTGAAATGCCAAGGACGGCATTTCCGAGCCCCCATGGATGGGTTCATGGCGTGTAGTGGGAGGTGGCTGTGTTACCTCTGACGCTCCGGTTTAATATAATTGGTATTACTGCCTATCGGCAGGTGAAGCTCGCTCCGCTCTACCGTTTTTATTACATCAGTCGCTTATCGGCACAAGCTTTTCTATAATGGCGCCGCCTAAGGTGTGGAGAAAGCTATGACTGCAGAATTTGATTATCGAAAAACCGCCAAGCAGGTACTGGATATTGAAAAGGCGGCCATCGATGGCCTTTATCAATATCTGGACCAGGCGTTCAATCATGCCTGCCGGCTGATGTTCCAGTGCCCGGGGAAAATCATCGTCACCGGCATGGGTAAATCCGGGCATATCGCCAATAAAATCGCCGCTACCCTGGCCAGTACCGGCACGCCCGCCTTTTTCGTGCATCCGGGCGAGGCCAGCCATGGGGATCTCGGCATGATCGGCAAGGACGATGTGGTGCTGGCCCTGTCCAACTCGGGTGAGAGCAGCGAAATCATTTCTCTGCTGCCGGTGCTCAAGCGCCGCGGGCTGCCGTTGATCTGTCTGACCGGCAACCCCGCCTCCACCATGGCACGAGAAGCCAACGTGCATCTGTGCACCCGGGTGGAGCAGGAAGCCTGCCCGCTTGGCCTGGCTCCGACCGCCAGCACCACCGCCGCCCTGGTGATGGGCGACGCCCTTGCCGTTTCCCTGCTGGAAGCCCGCGGCTTTACCGCCGATGACTTCGCCCTCAGTCACCCCGGCGGCGCCCTCGGCAAGCGCCTGCTGCTGCGGGTGGGCGATGTGATGCACAAAGACGATCAGGTACCGAAAGTCGGACTGGACACACTGATTATCGACGCACTACTGGAAATCGGCCGCACCGGTCTGGGCTTTACCGCCGTGGTCGATGACCGGCAAAAACTGGTGGGTATCTACACCGATGGCGACCTGCGCCGCACCCTGGATCATAAAATCGATCTGCATCACACTTGCATCGCACAGGTGATGACCCGCAGCTGTACCACGGTACACGCCGCCATGCTGGTGGCAGAAGCGGTCAATCTGATGGAAGAAAAGAAAATAAGCGGTCTGCTGGTGCTGGATGAACAACAGCATCCGGTGGGCGCCTTCAACATGCACGATCTGTTACGCGCAGGAGTGATCTGATGCAACAACCAAGCCTTTACGGCCCGGTGGCCGGCGACGTCTGGCAGCGGATGGCCGGGATAAAACTGCTGATCTGCGATGTGGACGGCGTGCTGTCCGACGGCATGATCTATCTCGGTAATCAGGGTGAAGAATACAAGAGCTTCTGCACCAAGGACGGTTTCGGCATCAAGGCGCTGCTCAACGCCGGTATTCAGGTGGCGGTAATCACCGGGCGGGACTCCCGCATCGTCAGCGAGCGCATGGCCTCCCTCGGGGTCACCCATGTTTATCAGGGTCAGAGCGACAAGATACACAGCTATCGTGCCCTGCTGGATACCCTCAAGCTCGGACCGGAGCATGTCGCCTATATTGGCGATGACGTGGTCGATTTGACGGTGATGCTGGACTGTGGCCTGGGCGTGGCGGTGGCCGATGCTCACCCGCTGGTGCTGCGACAGGCCGACTATGTTACCCGCATCGACGGCGGCCGAGGCGCGGTGCGCGAAGTATGCGACCTGCTGCTTGAGGCGCGGGGCGAGCTGGAACAGGCCAGGGGCATGAGCCTGTGAGCCGCCAGACCTGGTGGTTTGGTGGCCTGTTTCTGGTCGCGCTGGTCTGCTGGCAGTGGTTTCGGCCGGTCACCGATGCCCCGGTCAATCAGCAGGATTATCAGCCGGATTTTATTGCCAAAAACCTGCGCAGCGTGCAATACAACCAGCTGGGTCTGCCCTACCGCGGACTGGATGCGGAATATGCGGAGTACTACCAACCGCTGGCCATGACCCTGATGGAAAAACCTGTTATCTTGCTCTATTCGCCCGATGGCCAGCCACAATGGCGGCTGAGCGGTGACGAGGGCATGCTCAACACCAATGATAACGCGGTACTGAACGGCACCGTGGTCGGCCGGGGGCTGCAACCGGATGCTCTGGTGAGAACCCTGACCACCGAATATCTGGAACTGGATTTTATTAAGAATCAGCTGCGATCCAACCGGAACGTACAACTGAACAGCCCCACTTATCAGGCCCAGGGCCAGGGGCTGCTGGGCAAGCTTGATCAACAAACGGTGGAATTACTGCATGAAACCCGGGCAACCTACTTTACTCCTTAGCATCGGTGGCCTGCTGGCCCTCGGCCTGAGTCTGGCCGAGGCCAAAGAGGCAGACTTCAACCAGCCGGTGACCATCGATGCCGGTCGTCAGCTGGTGGAGCTGGTCGACAACAAGGTCACCTTCAGCGATAGGGTCGTGGTCAAACAGGGCACCATGGATGTGCGGGCCGACAAACTGGTGGTGATCCGCAACGACCAGGGCCTGCAATCGATGACCGCCCACGGCGCACCGGCCACCTACTATCAGGTGCTCGACAGCGGCCAGCCGGTCAAGGCCGAGGCCCGGGAAATCCACTACGATATGAAGGCACGCACCATTACCCTGCTGAAGGAAGCGAAGCTTACGCAAAACGACAATATCGTGACCGGCTACCGAATCCGCTACCATATCGACAAGGAGCAGATGGAAGCCGAAAGCCAGGGCGGAAAAGACCGCGTCACCACCATTTTTCTGCCCGAACAACTGCAGGACATAAATAAAAAAGAGACGCAGAACTGATCATGGCAACACTGAAAGCCCGCGGGCTGCAGAAGAGTTACAAGGGCCGCCAGGTGGTGGCCGATGTCAGCCTGACCGTCAACACCGGTCAGATCGTCGGCCTGCTCGGTCCCAACGGCGCCGGCAAGACCACCTCCTTCTACATGATAGTGGGCCTGGTACAGCGCGATGCCGGCAGCATCACCATCGACGAACAGGACATCAGCCATGAGCCCATGCATGTGCGAGCCCGGGCCGGTATCGGTTACCTGCCCCAGGAAGCGTCCATTTTTCGGCGCCTGAGCGTGGCCGACAACCTGATGGCGGTGCTCGAAACCCGCCAGGATCTGGATGCCGCCGGCCGCGACGAAAAAATGGAGCAGTTGCTGGAAGAGTTCAATATCACTCATATCCGCGACAGCGCCGGCATGAGCCTGTCCGGTGGCGAGCGCCGCCGGGTGGAAATAGCCCGGGCGCTGGCGGCCGATCCGCGTTTCATTCTGCTGGATGAGCCCTTCGCCGGGGTCGATCCCATCTCGGTGATCGATATCAAGAAAATCATCCTGCACCTGCGTGATCGCGGCCTGGGCGTGCTGATTACCGACCATAACGTGCGTGAGACCCTCGATGTCTGCGAACGGGCCTACATTGTCAGCCACGGTCATCGTATCGCCGCCGGCACACCGACCGAAATACTCGCGAACGAGCAGGTCAAGAAAGTCTATCTTGGTGAACAATTCAGCCTCTGAGCTGGCCCGCTGAAGACCCATGCGGTTGACATAGAAGGACTTTTCTACAATGAAGCCAACTCTTCAGTTACGTCTGGGACAGCAACTGACCATGACCCCCCAGCTGCAACAGGCCATTCGCCTGCTGCAGCTGTCGAGCCTGGAGCTGCAGCAGGAAATTCAGCTGGCCCTGGAAAACAATCCCCTGCTGGAGCAGGAAGAGCCGGACAGCATAGAAGTGGCCGACGGTGGCAGCGACGAGCAAATGGCTGCCGATACCTCCATGGAGCAAAGCCAGCTGTCCGACGAACTGCCGATGGACACTCATTGGGATGATATCTATACCGCCTCCTCCGGCAGCAGTGGTAACGGCGGCCTGCCCGAAGGAATGGAAGATACCGTCTATCAGGGAGAAACCACCGAAACGCTGCAGGATTACCTGCTGTGGCAGATGCAGCTGACCCCCTTCAGTGAAACCGATCAGGCCATCGCCCTGGCCATTATCGACGCCATCGATGACGCCGGTTATCTGACCCAGGATCTGGAAGATATCCTCGCCGCCGTCTCCGGTGGCGACCAGGAAATCGAGGCAGACGAGGTGGAAGCGGTGTTGAAGCGCATTCAGCACTTCGACCCTGTCGGCGTCGCCGCCCGCAGCGTGCAGGAATGCCTGCGCATTCAACTCGAGCACTTTCCCGCCGACACTCCCTGGCTGAACGAGGCCCGCCTGGTGCTTGAGCAACACATGGATCTGCTCGGCAACCGGGACTATCGCACCCTGCAACGTAAAACCAGGCTGAAGGAAGAAGAACTCAGGGATGTGCTGGCCCTGATCCAGCAGCTGGAGCCCAGGCCCGGCAACAGCGTGATTCAGAGCAGTTCCGAGTACGTGATCCCGGATGTGGTGGTGACCAAACGCCAGGACGTCTGGGTTGCCGAACTCAATCATGACGCCATGCCCAGGGTACGGCTGAATCAGACCTACGCCGCCATGGCGCGCCAGCCCAGAAACAGTGAAGACGGCCAGTTTATTCGTAACCATTTGCAGGATGCCAAATGGTTTATCAAGAGCCTGGAAAGCCGAAATGAGACCTTGCTCAAGGTTGCCAATTGTATTGTTGAACAACAACAGGCATTCTTTGAGTACGGGCCCGAGGCCATGAAGCCGATGGTGCTGAATGATGTGGCCGAAGCGGTGGAAATGCACGAATCCACCATCTCCCGGGTGACCACGCAGAAATTCATGCATACCCCCAGAGGGGTGTTCGAGCTGAAGTATTTTTTCTCCAGCCATGTGGGTACCGACAGTGGCGGAGAATGTTCGTCGACGGCAATTCGCGCCCTGATCAGGAAACTGGTCGGTGCGGAAAACCCGGCCAAGCCACTGAGCGACAGTAAAATTGCCCAGTTGCTGGCCGAACAGGGGATACAGGTGGCCAGGCGGACCATCGCCAAGTACCGGGAGTCGCTGGCCATCCCCCCTTCCAATCAGCGTAAGCGCCTGATGTAAAGGCAGATCTAGAAGGAAGACGATATGCAAATAAATCTGACTGGACACCATGTAGAAATCACCGATTCCCTGCGTGACTATGTGAACAGCAAGTTTGCCCGACTGGAGCGTCACTTCGACAACATCACCAATGTACACGTCGTCCTCACCCTGGAAAAATTGCAGCAGGTGGCCGAAGCCAAAATGCATCTCAGCGGCGGTGAAATTTTTGCCAACGCCCAGCATGACGACATGTACGCCGCCATCGATGGCTTGATCGACAAGCTCGATCGCCAGATCATCAAACACAAAGAGAAGCTCAAGCAAAAGTAACCATGGAAGTCGCCGACATACTGAGCAGGGACTGCACCCGCAGTGCAGTCTCCTGCACGAGCAAAAAACGAGCGCTGGAAATCATCAGCGAGCTGGCCGCCCTGCATCTCGATATCAGCAGCCAGCAGCTGTTCGACTGCCTGCTGGCCCGGGAAAAAATGGGCAGCACCGGCATCGGCAACGGTATCGCCATTCCCCATGGCCGTATCAGCAATGACAACCAGGCGACGGCGGTGCTACTCACCTTTGCCGAGCCGGTGGAGTTTGATGCCATCGACAATCAGCCCGTAGGCCTGGTATTCGCCCTGCTGGTACCGGAACAAGAATGTAAGCAGCACCTGAAGACGCTGTCATTGATTGCCGAAAAGCTCAGCAACAAACAGGTCTGCAAGCAGTTGCGCCAGGCCGGCAGCGATGACGAGCTCTATCACATCATGGTGTCTTCCTGAGGAGAACAATATGCAGCTGGTGATCGTCAGTGGTCGTTCGGGCTCGGGTAAAACCGTGGCCCTGCGTGTGCTCGAGGATCTGGGTTATTACTGTGTCGACAACCTGCCCGTCGAGCTGCTGCCCGAGCTGGTACAGATGCGTCGGCGCGAACCCGGTGAGGTGGCGGTCAGCATCGATGTGCGCAACCTACCCGACAGTGCCGACAAACTGGAAGCCTGTCTGGCCGACATCGGCGCCATGGAAGGGGTCAGCCTGTCCAGTATTTTTATCGACGCGGACAATGCCGCCCTGATCCGTCGCTTCGGCGACACTCGCCGGCTGCACCCCTTGTCTCGTCACAGCCTGACCCTGGACGAAGCCATCCGTCAGGAAACCCACCTGCTGGCACCCCTGTCTTCCACCGCCGATCTGCGCATCGACACTTCCGATCTCAGTATTCACGATCTGAGCGAAATTATCCGTGCCCGTATTCTCGGCAAGAAGGAACGGGAACTGAACTGGGTATTCGAGTCTTTCGGCTACAAATACGGTATTTCTCAGGATGCGGATTTCGTGTTCGATGCCCGCTTTCTGCCCAACCCCCACTGGATAGCCGAGTTGCGCCCTTTCAGCGGCCAGGACGAGCCGGTCGCCAGCTACCTGAGCAGCCAGCCCGAGGTCACCAAATACCTGTGGCAGATTGAAAACCTGCTGGTCACCTGGATGCCGCACCTGGAACGCAACAACCGCAGTTACGTGACCGTCGCCATCGGTTGTACCGGTGGCAAGCACAGATCCGTGTATATCGTCGAGCAGCTCGCACAGATATTCCGGCAAATGGGCAAAAGCGTACAACTGCGCCACCGGACCCTGGAAAAGCAACATGACTAGAATCGAGCGGGATCTGCAAATCGTCAACAAGCTCGGGCTCCATGCCCGGGCCGCCATTCAGCTGGTACAGTTAACCCAGCAATTCGATGCCACCGTGACCGTTTGCAACCAGGAAAAACAGGCCCCGGCCAACAGCGTCATGGGCTTGCTGATGCTGGAAACCGCCCAGGGGCACGCCATTCGCGTCGTTGCCGAAGGGCCGGATGCAGAAGCCGCCATGAACGCCGTCTCCCGCCTGGTCGCCGACCGCTTCAACGAATCGGAATAATTCCCCTATCGCCTTCCCCCCGCAGAAGGCTGGAGTCCGGATGACAGAATCATTAGAAAAGCCAAGAACGCAGGATCATCTGGACACCATTACCCAGGCGCTGAACGGCGGCATGTTCGTGCACGTTCGCCGCATGCTGCAACAGATGCGCCCCGGCGACGTCGCCTGGCTGCTGGAATCATCTCCCTCTCCCAGTCGCAAGGTATTGTGGCAGCTGATCGACCCGGATGAATACGGCGAAATCCTGGAAGAGCTGTCGGAGGAAGTCAGAGACGGCATTATCCGGCTGATGGATCCGGGCAAACTGGCCGCCGCACTGGAAGACATGGAGTCGGACGATCTGGCCTATGTACTGCGGGATCTGCCCGAGCAGCTGTTCAATCAGGTACTTACCCAGATGGATGAGCAGGATCGGCAGCGAGCCCAGCAGGCGCTGTCGTATCCGGAAGACACCGCAGGCTCCATCATGAATACCGAGTTCATCACCCTGCGGGCCGATGTCAGCATCGAGGTGGTACTGCGCTACCTGCGCCTGCATACCGAACTGCCGGAGGGCACCGATACGCTGTATGTGGTCGACCAGAATAACCGGCTGCTGGGCGATATTTCCCTCGCCAGCCTGGTGGTGCAGGATCCGGCCACCACGGTTGCCGAGGCCATGGATACCCAGGTGGAAGCCATACCGCTGACCATGACCGACACCGACGTGGCCAACCTGTTCGAGCGTCACGACTGGCTGTCGGCGCCGGTGGTCGATGAGGACTATCAGTTGCTGGGCCGTATCACCATCGATGACGTGGTGGACATCATTCGAGAGGAAGGCGAACACTCGATGATGGGCATGGCCAAGATGGATGATGACGAAGATACCTTCGCGCCGGTACTGACCAGTGCCCGTCGCCGCTCCATCTGGCTCACCGTCAACCTGGGCTCGGCCCTGCTCGCCGCCAGCGTCTCCAACATGTTCGAGGAAACCCTGTCACAGCTGGCTACTCTGGCGATTCTGATGACCATAGTGCCCTCCATGGGCGGTATCGCCGGCAATCAGACCCTGGCATTGGTGATCCGCGGCATGGCGGTCGGCCATATCGGCGACAGCAACGCCCGCTGGCTGCTGACCAAGGAGGCGCTGGTGGGGCTGTTCAACGGCCTGCTGTGGGCGGTGATGGTGGCGGTAGTGGTGAGTCTGTGGAAAGGCAGCTGGGAGATAGGCCTGGTGCTGGCCTCGGCCATGTTCATCAATCTGTCGGTCGCGGGGCTGGCCGGCGCCGCCATTCCGCTGGTGATGCGCAAGCTCAACATCGACCCGGCGCTGGCCGGCTCCATGGCCCTGACCACCGTCACCGACATCGTCGGTCTGTTCTCCTTCCTGGGTCTCTCGACCCTGATATTGCTGCACTGACCGGGGGAATAGGGAATAGCAGTAGATTGGGATAAGCGCAGTAAATCCCAACCCAAGCTCCTGATTACAAAGAGGGAGCAGGGACTGGTGATTAGGGACTCGATCCCGAACTTCCAGTCCCCAGTCCCTAATCCCAATTCCCTGCAGTTACTGCCCTGCGATTTTCATCTCGTCGATCAGTACAGAGCCGGTCTGCAGGCTGGAACGGGTTTCCACGTCGGTGCCGATGGCTTGAATACCCGCAAACATCTGTTTCAGATTGCCGGCGATGGTGATCTCTTCCACCGGATAGGCGATTTCGCCGTTTTCCACCCAGAAGCCGGCCGCGCCGCGGGAATAGTCACCGGTGACAATATTCACGCCCTGGCCCATCATCTCGGTCACCAGCAGGCCGGTACCCATCATCTTCAACAACTGCTCCAGGCTCTGGCCGCTGTTTGCCACCGTCCAGTTGTGAATACCGCCGGCGTGTCCGGTCAGCGCCATGCCGAGCTTGCGGGCCGAATAGCTGGTCAACAGATAGGTTTTAAGCTCACCCTTTTCGATGATGTGGCGCTCTTGAGTACGCACCCCTTCGTTATCAAACGGCGAGCTGGCCAGCCCCTTGTGCAGGTGCGGCTGCTCGTGAATATCGAACCAGTCGGGGAAAATCCGCTCGCCCAGCGCATCGAGCAGAAAGGAAGACTGGCGATACAGGTTACCGCCGCTGATCCCCATCACCAGATGGCCGAACAGGCTGGCGGCCACATCCGGATGAAACAGCACCGGCGCCCGGGTGGTGTCGATTTTGCGACCGCCCAAGCGGCCCAGGGTACGGCTGACCGCTTCGTCCGCCACCTGTTCGGGAGTCCAGAGATCCTCGAAGCTGCGCGCCGAGGTATAGCCGTACTCCCGCTGCATATCGCCATCCTGCTCGCCGATCAGCACGCAGCTCATGCCGAAGCGGCTACCGGCGTAACCCTTGATGAAGCCGTGACTGTTACCGTAAACCTTGATGCCCAGATTACTGGAAAAGCTGGCGCCGTCCGACTGCTTGATACGGGGGTCCCGGCCCAGCGCCTGCTGTTCGCAGCGCAGTGCCAGTTCGATACCGTCGGCAGGCTCAAGCTGACGAGGAAAACACAATTCAAGCTCCGGCGCATCCCAGGCCAGGGTATCGGCATCGGCGATGCCGGCGAAGGGATCGGCGGTGGTATAACGGGAAATATCCAGCGCTGCCGCCACTGTGCGGGCAATGGCATCGGGGCGCAAATCGGACGTGGAGGCCGAGCCCTTGCGGCCATCCCGGTAGACGGCGATCCCTAAGGCCCCGTCCTTGTTGAACTCGATATTTTCCAGTTCACCGTTACGGGTGTTGACCGAAAGCCCGGTCTGCTTGCTGATGGACACTTCGGCGCTGTCGGCGCCCAGTCGTTTGGCGCTGTCCAGGGCCTGCTCTACGGCCAGCTCTAGCTGGCGCTGTTCGGTTTGAATTTCTGCTGGGGTCATGATTCACATCGCTGGCTCAGTTTGGAGTTAGCATAACAGACCCCTGCGCGCCTTGGGAGAAGCTGGTAATATATATGTATATGTTAATCGAGACGGAAAAACTATGAGCCAGCACGACGCCCCCAACGGCCACGATGATGAAATCGAATGGGTCAGTAAAAGCGAGATGAAGCGGGAAAGCCGCGCCCTGCAAAAACTGGGGGAGTCGCTGGTCAAGCTTCAGCCTCACGAACTGGCCAAGGTGCCACTGGATGAAGATTTGCTGGAAGCCATAGAGCTGGCACACAAGCTTCACAACAAGCGGGAAGGTCTGCGCCGCCACATGTCGTATATCGGCAAGCTGATGCGCACCCGGGACGTCACCGATATCCAGAAAGCATTGGCAGGCTTCGAGCACAAAAGTGCCGTCGCCAATGCCCATTTCCATAAGCTGGAGTTATGGCGTGACCGGCTGATCAAGGAAGGCGACAAGGGTGTGAACGCGTTGCTGGCGGAGCACCGCAACCTGGATCGGCAAAAGCTGCGCCAGCTCGCGCGTCAGGGCCGCAAGGAACTGGCCGCCGGTCTGCCCCCCCAGGCCTACCGCGAGCTGTTCCAGTATCTGAAACAGACCCTGGGCTCAGACCCTTCGTAATTCTGCCACACCGGGACGAAGATACAGACAGCACAACGGGAGCCTGGGCTCCCGTTGTTATTAATAGGCTCATTCAGCGGTTAAAAACACATACCCGCCGGTTTTTTACCCATTTTACGTAACTTGGCACATTCACGGGCATCAACACCGTCGCCCCTGCTTGCCATTTCCTGCACTACAGGCTGCTGCACATTTAGCACCGAACCGGCCTGAGCCGGCATCAACATCAACCCTAGAACAGAGGCAAAGGCTATCGATAGCAATGTTTTCATCATTATCGCCTCCAGTTTGCTTCCACGCATTCACGTGACTCAGCAAACATTAGACACCGCATCGCCCCCGAATCGCACAGAAAAAAACCGTTAACCTGTAGTTAATAATCAGGTCAATAATCAATCAGAGAGCTTACTGAGTACCACCCACCGTCATTCGATCCAGCTTGAGGGTCGGCTGACCGACGCCCACCGGTACGCTCTGGCCTTCCTTGCCACACACACCTACACCGGCATCCAGCGCCAGATCGTTACCGACCATGGACACCTGGCTCATGGCCTCGGGACCATTGCCGATCAGGGTGGCGCCCTTGATTGGCGCGGTCAGCTTGCCGTCTTCGATGAGATAGGCCTCGGAGGCGGAAAACACGAAGCGCCCGGAGGTAATATCCACCTGACCACCGCCGAAGTTGGGCGCATAGATGCCCTTCTTCACGCTGCGGATGATCTCTTCCGGCGGTGTCTCGCCCGGCAACATATAGGTGTTGGTCATGCGCGGCATGGGCAGGTGAGCATAAGACTCCCGCCGGCCGTTGCCGGTGGGCGCCACGCCCATCAGCCGGGCATTGAGCTTGTCCTGCATGTAGCCCTTGAGCGTGCCGTTTTCGATCAATACGTTATAAGCGCTTTCGGTACCTTCATCGTCGATGGTCAGCGAGCCGCGGCGGTTGGCCAGGGTGCCGTCATCCACTATGGTGCACAGGCTGGAGGCAACCTGCTCGCCGATACGACCGGCATAGGCAGACGAGCCCTTGCGGTTGAAGTCGCCTTCCAGTCCGTGTCCCACCGCCTCGTGCAGCAAGACACCGGGCCAGCCGGCGCCCAGCACCACCGGCATGGTGCCGGCCGGAGCGTCTATCGCTTCCAGATTGACCAGCGCCTGCCGCACCGCTTCTTTCACATAGCTCATGGCCCTGGGCTGGCCGTCCAGCTCTTCCAGAAAATAGTCGTAGCCGACCCGGCCGCCGCCACCGCTGCCACCCCGTTCGCGCCGCCCTTTGCGCTCCACCAGCACCGAACAGTTCAGCCGCACCAGAGGGCGTAAATCGGTGGCCAGGGTGCCGTCGGTCGCCATCACCAGTATCTCTTCATACACACCGGAAATGGAGGCAATCACCTGAGTGACCGCCGGATCCAGGCTGCGGGCGAAGGCATCCATCTGCTGCAACAGGGCAATCTTCTGCTCCCGGGTCAGGGTATCGAGCGGGTTGAGACCAAAATAACGCGGCGCAATGGCGCGCTCGCGGCCAATCTGGAAGCGACCATCGCCGCCCTGCTCGGCAATGCCCCGGGCGGCGCTCACCGCCTGATCGAGCGCCGTTGCCGTTAGTTCGTCGGAGTAGGCGAAACCGGTCTTTTCACCGCTGACCGCCCGCACGCCTACCCCCTGCTCTATGTTGTAGCTGCCATCCTTGACGATGCCGTCTTCCAGCACCCAGGACTCGTGCACGCTGTTCTGAAAATAGAGATCGGCAAAATCGATCTGATGCCGGCTCAGTCGGGCCAGCTGGGCGTCCAGCAGCGCCATATCCAGTTCGTTCGGGATCAGCAGGCTGCGATTAATCTGTTCAATACTCATGCTTGTCTCTCCAAACCGCGCTCAGGCGGGCATGTTGTGCAACCGGCATCTGACGGCGAATGCGTGACAGTCGTTCCGGATCCAGCGGGGCGACCACCAGCCCCTCGCCCTTGGGCAGGCAGGCCTGAACCTCGCCCCAGGGATCGAGAATCACCGAATGGCCCCAGGTCTGTCGTTGGCCCTGTTCGCCATAGAGGCCCGCCGCCAGCACATAACACTGGTTTTCGATGGCGCGGGCCTGTAACAAGGGCAGCCAGTGCGCCTGACCGGTGACCCGGGTAAAGGCCGCCGGCACCATCAGGATCTCGGCGCCCCGTTCACGCAACGCCCGGTATAACTCGGGAAAACGTAAATCATAACAGATAGACAACCCCAGACGCCCGAAGGGACTGTCGATCACACACAGTTCGTCGCCGGGCGCATAGGTGGCCGACTCCCGATAGCTCCCCTGATCATCGGCCACATCCACATCGAACAGGTGCAGCTTGTGATAATGACCCATTCGCTCGCCCCGATCGTTATAGACCAGACTGGTGGCGTGCAGCCGTTCGCTGCCCTCGATACGGGTCGGCATGGAGCCGACTACCAGCCAGATGCCCAGTTCGCGGGCCCATTGACTGAACCGGGCCTGTATCGGGCCTTCGCCCAGCGGCTCGGCCAGCTGCCGCGCCGCCGCCTTGCTGCCAAACACCACGGCATTTTCCGGCAGTTGCACCAGCAAGGGACGCGTCGACGGTAATTGCTCCAGCCAGCTTTCCAGCCTGGCCCGGTTTTCCGGCCAGTCGGGCCCGGCCGTTATCTGTATCGCAACCAGTTCCATGGCGTACTCCTTATTCGTTACCGGGCACGGCGACCCGTTTTCGCTCCCGTCCCAGCTCGGTCACCCTGGGCCGTTCCAAAGGGCCCTCTACTCGGTAGCGAATGCGGGTAAACACATCCACCACCGGGCCCAGCACCTTGGACAGCGCCAGCACGTAAAGCCCGGTCACCGGGGTGACCGCAAAGGCCGCCAGCACCGGCAGGTTGCCGGTGAGATTGGGTGTAAACTCCAGACGATAATCGAGCAGCTCCGCCGCCAGATCCACCCGTCCGCCGCCGCGCAGGTTACCGGCTGCCCCATCAAGGGCCAAATCGTCGTTCTGTAATACCCCGTTGTGCAGCGCGCCGCTGGCGCTGATACGATCAAAATAGAAACCCTGCTCGAACACGTCACGAAAGTCCAGCCTTAGCCGACGCAATACCGACTCCATGCTCAGTACCGACAACAGACCGGCGCCCCTGTCGTTCACTTCGCGCAATACACCGGCATCGGTGTCGGCTTTCAGTTGACCGTTAAGACTGGCCAGATCCGGTCGCCAGGGTACATCCAGCCAGCGCAGTTGCCCTTCGAGTCGGGCCGGCGTTTCGCTGAACGGCGACTCTTTACCCAATGCCTGCCACAGCCGCTGCAACGATGAGGTGCTGCTTTGCCACTCCAGTCGGCTCAGGTTGCCGCTCTGATGCTGCAACCACTGGCCATGAGCCCGGGCCTGCAGCAGCGGGCCGTCAAGACTCAGTTCGGTCAGCTGCATCCCATTCTGTTCCGGCTGGGGGCGTAATTCAAAAGCCACCTTGCCCAACGCCAGCTGCTGCCAGCGGCAGTCGTCACAGCGAAACTGCACGGCCGGCAGCCGGCCGGGGGTTACCCCGTCTGGCACAGCAGCGGATTTTACTGTTGATACAGCGCTTGGCGCACTCGCATTCGGCGTCAGCCAGAGTCGCCTGAACTGCGCCTGCACCGGCTGATTATCACCCCAGCTCAGGGTGCCATCCGCCTGCTCGGCGGTCACATTCAGCTGCTGTCGCTGCCTCTCCGCCGGGCCAATCGACAACCTAAGCTGGTTAAGGGGATACTGCCAGAGCCGGGCCCGACTGGCCTGCACCGACACCCGGTAAGAGGTCGGCCAGGTAATTCGGGGGCTGGCACCCGGCGGCAAGGAAGCATTGGAGCGGGAAGACGCCGGTTGTGCATCCCTTAACAGCACCAGCCAGTCATCCAGCGGTAAGTCCGCTACCCGCACCGCGATATCCAGTGGTGCCCGAGGCAGAGTGGGCTGAACGCCGGCCCCGGCCGACAACCACAGCCGCTGCACCCTGGCACCGTTCGGCCCGAACCCCACCCCGGCCAGCCCTCTAATCTGCTCACCCAGGGTCAGCTCAATCCGCGCCTGCTGACCATCCCCCGTCAGCTCGAGCTGACTGGGCCAGGCTTGGTTGCCGGCCTTGTTCAACGGCGACGGCAGGCGGCTGGTCAGCCCTTGCAGCGCCGAGTCGGCCTGAAAGCGATAATCCAGCTTGCCTCCCTCCGCCAGCGTCAGCTTGAGTTTGCCGCGCCAGTCGGCCGCGCCGTCCAGCGCCTGCAGCGGCGGGTAAGCTCGCGCCAGCGCGGCGGCCTGCAGCCGCCCCCGCATGTCGATACCTACCTCGTAGCCGGCGGCAGTCTGCTGCCCGCGGTAATCCAGCTGCAGCGGTTGTCCGTTCCAGTTGGCCTCCATGCCCTCGAAACGGGTCTGCCGCTCATCGAACAGCAGGCGGCCACTCACCTGATCGAGCGGCAGATCCAGCGGTTTGACCCGTACCCGATTGCGTGCAAAGTCGACCTGGCCCGCTACCGCCACCGGGCCGCCGTGCAAGGGAATGGCCAGCGCCAGCCGCCCCGTCAGCGGGCCCGTCACCTGCACCTGCTCCAGAGTGGTCCCGACCGAGGCCGCCAGAGCTGAATCCTGCAGATAGGCGGTGACCGCCTCACCGGCGCCTGCAATGTCGGCACTGAGTTCCAGTTTGGCCGCCTTGTTCAGCGGCACTATGCGCGCATCGATGGCGCGGGCATTTACCGCGCCCAGGCGCCCTTCCGGCCCCCGCATGTAGAGGCCATCATTTTCAAACAGCAAATCCAGGCTGAGATCGGTCAGCGGTTGCCAGTGGGGATCGAAGCGAAATTCGGCCTGGCGCAGCGGCACCCGGGCCTGAAAAATACCGCTGTCATCGTGATAGGGAAACCCGGTGAGTCGCCCGTACCAGAGCACTTCGGCACCCTCGGCCTGGCCGCCACGAATGGCCCCCTGCAGATAGTTCACCAGGCGTGAGCCCATCAATGGTTCGGGAAAATAACTGAAGGCCCGTTCGGCTCGCAAGACATTCACCCGCGCCGAGGTACTGAGCAGAGGTGCGCCCCGGCTCGGCAACTGCAGGCTGAACCAGCCCTGCAGCGCCAGGTCGGCGGTATTCACTTCCAGTTCATCGCTCCACAGCAGCCAGCCGTCCGGCTGCTTTTGCCAGCGCAACCCGGTCGACAAACGCTGCATCGGCCAGGGCTCGCGAAAGGCACCATCGTAGACCCAGTCGGCCGCCGCTTGCTGGTTCAGGCTCAACTGGCCATGATCGGCGGCCAGCAAAAAATCACCGTTGAGACCCCGGGTTTGCGGTGTCCACTCGAAGGCACTGGTGCTGACGTCTTCCAGCTCGCCCTGCCAGCGCCAGTCGTCACCGGAGGCGGCGGAGGAAAAATAGAGATTGGCAAGATGGCCGCGGGGGGCAATGCCGGCCAGCTGACGGGCACTGGTCGGCCAGAAGCTTTCGCCCCACTGGGCCAGCAGGGCCAGGTCGGTAAAGGTCAGTCGATCCAGATAACCGTGCAATCGATCCTGCTGCCGGTCCAGCTGAAGAGACCAGCTCGGCCAGGCATCGCCGTCGACGCTGATATCGACATCGCTGCTGGCGAGCTGCCAGCCGGCATCGGTCGGTTGCCACTGCAACCGGCCGCCATCCACCAACACCTGATGATCATCGCCCCAGCGCAACCGGTTTTCACCCAGTTCCAGCACCCCGGCGCTGAGCCGGCCCTGCTGCCATTCCAGCCATAATTCGAAGTCGAGATCGGCGCTCACCGATGAATCGGCGGGGCGAATACGGGAAAGGACGACGGAGGCATCGACGTCATCGGCATGCAGATAAATACCGCCGTCGAGTCGGTCAACCGGTCCGGTGAAACGGCTGCTGAGGCGCACCTGTTGCTCGGCGTCGGGACCAAAGCCCAGACGGCCCCGCCCCTGATGCAAACCGGGCGCATTCTGCCAGTGCAGAGCGGGAAGATGCAGCTCGAACAGGTCCTGCTGCGGTGTGGTCACCACCAGCAGGGCATCGTTGAGGGAAAAGCGTTCCACTCCCTCGAGCGCCAGCTGCGGTAGCCAGCTCAGGTCGGGAGGCTGGACGGCATTCTGCTCGCCGCTCAGATTCAGCGGCAAACGGAGGCCATCCAGGGTCAGTTCATTCAGTACCGGCCGCCACTGACGCAGACTTTGCCATAACTGCACACTCACCAGGGCGCGCCGCAGGGTGATGGCCGGCGCATCCTGCGGGTGCAGGCTGACCTCGTTCACCACCAGTACCGGGCCGTAATCCTGCCAGCTCAACCCCAGGCGGCCCACTTCCAGCGTCAAATGCTGCTCACTCGACAGCCGGTCCAGCCATTGTTGCTGCCAGCCGGCCAGCCAGGGTGAGCCAAAGCGCAACAGGGTCACCAGCACCGCCAGCAGGACCGCCGTTGCCGCCAGCCCCAGCCAGGCCCAGCTCAAGCCCCGCCTGAACAGCACAGACACTACATCATCACCACGTCGAACTGCTCCTGGTTATACAGGGGTTCGCTGCTCACCTTGACCTGTTTGCCGATAAACACTTCCAGCTCGGCCAGCATGTGGGACTCGTCTTCCTGCAGGGCGGACGCCACCGCCAATGAGGCATAGACCACAAACTTGTCGGCGTCATATGCCTTGTTGACCCGGGTTATCTCGCGCAGTATTTCGTAGCTGACGGTTTCCACCGTTTTGACTCTGGCCCGGCCATTACACTCGGGACAGGCGCCGCAGAGCACGTGCTCCAGGCTTTCGCGGGTGCGCTTGCGGGTCATCTCCACCAGCCCGAGCTGGGAAAAACCGTTGACGTTGGTCTTGGCCCTGTCCCTCGACAGCGCCAGTCCCAGGCTGTGCAGCACCCGCCGTTTGTGATCCTCATCGTACATATCGATGAAGTCGATGATGATGATACCGCCCAGATTGCGCAGCCGCAGCTGGCGGGCAATGGCCTGGGTGGCTTCGGTATTGGTATTGAAAATGGTTTCTTCGAGATTGCGGTGGCCGACGAAGGCCCCGGTGTTGATGTCGACCGTGGTCATGGCCTCGGTCTGATCGATGATCAGGTAACCGCCGGACTTGAGTTCGACCTTGCGATCCAGCGCGCGCTGAATTTCATTTTCCACGTCATAAAGGTCGAAAATCGGCGAACTGCCGTGATAATACTCGATTTTACCGGACAGTTCGGGTACGAATTCCTCGACAAAGGTGCACAGTGTCTCGTAGGTGGCGCGCGAGTCGACCCGAATCCGATCCAGCTCGGCACCGACGAAGTCCCGCACGATGCGACAGGCCAGCCCCAGATCTTCATACAGCATGGAGCAGGACCGGTATTTGCCACGTCGCTCCAGAATCTTGCGCCACAACCGCTTGAGAAAGGCGGCATCCTGCGCCAGTTCATTCTCGCCGATGCCTTCGGCGGCGGTGCGGATAATGTAGCCACCCTGTTCGTCGACGTAACCGCCCACTATCTGCTTGAGCCGCTCCCGCTCCTGCTCCGAGTCGATACGCTGGGACACCCCCACATAGGCGCTGCCCGGCATGAACACCAGATAGCGGGAGGGTAGCGTGATATCGGTGGTCAGGCGCGCGCCCTTGGTACCCAGGGGATCCTTGACCACCTGCACCATGATGTCCTGGCCCTGACGAACCAGCTCGGCGATGTTGCCGGCCTGAAAATGCGCCTGCTCCCTGGTGTCTACGCATTCGGTATGGGGCACTATATCGGAAGCATGCAGAAACGCCGCCCGCTCGCCGCCAATATCGACAAAGGCCGCCTGCATACCGGGCAGTACCCGACTGACCTTGCCTTTGTAGATATTGCCGACGATGCCCCGTCGGGCCTGACGCTCCACATGCACTTCCTGCAGAATACCGTTTTCCACCAGTGCCACCCGGGTTTCCGCGGGGGTCATATTGATTATCAGTTCTGCAGACATGCGAGCTCCGCCCATAGGTGAATAAAATGGCCTCTAAACTACCATAGAATGGCGGACAGATAAGGGATCAGCCCAACAAAACCCCACCCCGGCGCAACAGGGCTTCGGTTTCCACCAATGGCAAACCGACCACGGCGCTGTAACTGCCGTTGATGCGGGACACGAAACGCCCGCCCAGCCCCTGAATACCGTAACCGCCGGCCTTGTCGGTCGGCTTTTCCAGCACATCGCCATCCAGCACCACTATGGTATCGCCGGCCAGCACCGGCAGGGGCCGCGCCGCCATGGCGGCGCCGGCGGTAGCCTTGTCCCGGGCCAGGCGCTGCACATAGTCGACCGCCGTTTCCGTGGGCCGACGCTGCTCTTCGACCCGAGGCAGGACCAGCTCGAACGGCACCTCCAGCTGAGACAGCAGTTCACGGCGACGGGGCGAGGCGGAAGCAAGGTAAAGCAGAGGGGACATGAAAAGACTCACGACAGGGCGAATTGCCGCCGGCATTTGCGCAGCAGCAGAAAAATCCAGGGCCAGAACACCATGCTGCTGACGATGGACCAGAAATAGTGGTAATCGAGCTGTATATCCCGGTTTACGTAGGCGGCCCAGAAAATCAGCACTTTATTTAAAATCGCCAGGGCGCCAACCACGAAGGCCTGCTGCCAGACCGAATAGTTGCGCATACGCTGAAACTGGGACGCGGCCAGATACACGGGGATCACCAGCGCCAGCGCATGCACGCCCAGCACGGAGCCGAGCAGCAGATCCAGCATCAGACCGGAGAAAAAGGCGGTACCCACGTTGGCCCGGTGCGGCAGGGCTATGGTCCAGTAAATCAGCGTGACCAGCAGCCAGTCGGGACGAAAGGGGGCGATCAGCTCCGGCAGCGGCAAAATGGACAGGATCAGCGCCAGCAGCAGGCTGATACCAATCACCAGCCGCCCTTTCAGGGAAAAGCTTCTCATCGACGTCATTGCGGGGCTCCTTCTGCCGCCGACGAGGCCACGGCGTCATCCACATCGATGACCTGGGGCTCCGGCCACAGCAGCAGCAGGTAACGCACCCGATCGAGGGCGGCAAACGGTTTTACCCGAATATCGGCAAAGGGCTGACCTTCTTCGTAGCCGACCCGGCTGACCCGCCCGACCGGATAGCCTTCGGGAAAACGCCCCGCCAGGCCGGAGCTGAGCAGCACATCCCCTTCGCGGATATCGGTGTTACGGGTAATGTTGTGCAACAACAGCCGATCGAGCTGGCCACTGCCACTGGCGATGGCCCTGATGTCGTTACGCGCCACCCGCACCGGTATGCCATGGCTGGTGTCGGTGATCAGCAGTACCCGGCTGGTGGTCTTGCCCACCGAAATCACCTGCCCGACCACGCCCTGTTCATTGAGCACCGGCTGGCCTTCAAATACCCCGACCAGGCTGCCTTTGTCGATCACCACCTGATGAGAGAAGGGATCCGTGTCCACCGCCATGATCTCCGCCACCATGCGGCGGGTATCGAAGCGCACCGGCGAGCCGAGCAAATCTCGCAGGCGCTGGTTTTCCTGCTCCAGGTGACGCAGCCGCAGCAGATCGTCACGCAGCAAAAACAGTTCCTGCTCCATGCGCTGGGACTGGGCCAGCAGAGACTGGCGCGACATCAGCTGACTGGAGGCGGAGTCGAGCAGCAATCGCGGGCTGTTGGCCACATACTGCAGCGGGCTGACCAGCGAGTTGAGATAGACCTTGGCCTCGGTAAAGCTGTGGTAGCGGCTGTCGGCGATGATCAGGACCAAAGAGGCCACCACCGCCAGTGCCAGGCGGATAGGGAGGGAGGGGCCACGACCGAAAATCGGTTTCATAAGAGAATGGACAGGCCGGTTATTCCGGCCCCGTTATCAATCGTAATGGAACAGATCTCCGCCGTGCATGTCGATCATTTCCAGCGCCTTGCCGCCGCCACGGGCAACACAGGTCATGGGATCATCGGCCACCACTACGGGAATGCCGGTTTCTTCCATCAGCAAGCGGTCCAGATCGCGCAGCAGGGCGCCACCGCCGGTCAGTACCATGCCCCGTTCGGAAATATCGGACGCCAGTTCGGGCGGTGACTGCTCCAGCGCCACCATCACGGCGCTGACGATGCCGGAAAGCGGCTCTTGCAGCGCTTCCAGAATCTCGTTGGAGTTCAGGGTAAAGCTGCGGGGAACCCCTTCGGCCAGGTTGCGGCCGCGCACTTCGATTTCCAGTACTTCATCACCCGGATAGGCCGAGCCCACCGCATGCTTGATGCGTTCGGCGGTGGCTTCACCAATCAGCGAGCCATAGTTACGGCGCACATAATTGATGATGGACTCGTCGAAACGATCGCCGCCCACCCGTACCGACTGGGAATACACCACGCCGTTAAGGGAGATGATGGCCACTTCGGTGGTACCACCACCGATGTCCACCACCATGGAGCCGGTGGCTTCGGAGACCGGCAGGCCGGCACCGATGGCGGCGGCCATGGGTTCGTCGATCAGATAAACCTCGCGAGCGCCGGCACCCAACGCCGATTCCTTGATGGCCCGGCGTTCTACCTGGGTAGAGCCGCAAGGCACACACACCAGCACGCGCGGGCTGGGGCGAAAGAAATTGTTGTCGTGCACCTGCTTGATAAAATGCTGCAGCATTTTCTCGGTGACATAAAAATCGGCAATCACACCGTCTTTCATCGGACGGATGGCGGCGATATTGCCGGGAGTCCGTCCCAGCATCTGTTTGGCGGCATGGCCTACGGCGGCAACACTCTGGGCCGAACCGGATCTTTCCTGGCGAATGGCCACGACAGAAGGCTCGTTCAGAACAATGCCCTGATCTTTCACGTAGATGAGGGTGTTGGCCGTTCCCAGGTCGATCGAAAGATCGTTGGAAAACATGCCTCTTAGCTTTTTAAACATATGCTGAAGGGGATCCTGGAATTGAAAAACCGGAAAGTGCGGCTAACTTTATCAACGCAACCGGTTACAGGCAAGGAGCACGCACAGCTAAAGCCGCCCCACCAATGGGGTTAGCTTGAATAAAGGGATAAGTTCCTTACACTTGCATTCTCATTCCTGTGGTAATCATTTTCGTGTCCGATCCTTTCTGCTGGCAACAGCTGTACCAACGGCAGCCTCCCTCGCCACTACAACGCCTTCACCACCCCCTGCTGGAGCATCATAGGCTGATCCTGTGGATCAAGCGCGATGACCTGTTGCACCCGTTAATCTCGGGCAACAAGTGGCGCAAACTGAAGTACATACTGCGCCAGGCATTGTCGGAGCAGGCCTCCGGAATACTGAGTTTTGGCGGCGCCTATTCCAATCATCTGCACGCCCTGGCCGCCGCCGGCCACCGGCTGGGCCTGCCCACCATCGGCGTGGTGCGCGGCGAGCCTAACAGCAGCAACCCTACCCTTGAGGACGCCCGCCGCTGGGGCATGACACTGGAATTTGTCGACCGGCAGCAATACCGCTGCCGTCAGGACGCCGACTGGCTGGCCGAGCTGGCCCGGCGCCATCCCGGTTATCTCATCGTTCCCGAAGGCGGCAGTTGCCCCCGGGCCTTGCCCGGAGTGGCCGAATTATGGCACGAACTGGGGCCGGAACTGCCCGGGCTGGATGAACTGATATTGCCGGTGGCCAGCGGCGGTACCCTGGCGGGCCTGCTGTCGGCTCGCCCGGCCAACATTCGAGTGCACGGTTATGCGGTATTGAAGGGGGCCGGCTGGCTGGCCGAAGAGGTATGCCGGCTGTATCCGCCGGCGGCGCAGGATAATGGTTGGCAACTCGAACTGGGCCACCACGGTGGCGGCTATGCCAAGAGCCCGGCCACCGACAAAACGGCCATCGCCGCGCTGGCAGAGCGGCTCAGGGTGCCGCTGGAGCCTATCTACAGCGGCAAGGCGATGCTGGGGCTGTTTCGGGATATCGAAGCCGGCCGCTATGCCGCCGGCAGCCGGCTGTTGTTTGTGCATACCGGTGGCATGCAGGGCGCACGCGGTACCTTATAGCAGTTGAAATCGTTCCGGGCGGGAGAAGAAGTATCCCTGACCGGCATACACTCCCAGCTGATGCAGGCATTCCCATTCGGCTTCGGTTTCAACGCCCACCGCAATCACTCGGGTTCGACTGCCGACGCTGTTGCCGACCAGGCTTCTGACCGCCATCTGGTTGACCGGTTTGCGGTTGATGTCCCGCACCAGGCTGGGGTGCAGCTTGAGATAGTCCAGGGCGTAATCCTTGATATATTGCGCACTCACCACATCCTGCCCCGCATGATCCACCGCCAGACTACAGCCCAGCGCCTTGAGCGCACGCAGCGGCTTGCCCAACACCTGAAAATGCCGGCTCACCTGGGCTTCCGACAGCTCGATCACCAGCCCGTTGAGTTGCACCTTGGGCAGTTGAATCAGTTCAAATATCAACCAGCGATGAAAGCCGCTATTCAGCAGGCTGGCCGCGGAAACATTGAGCGCCAGAGGCGCACGGCGATCGCTTTCCTGCAACAGGGTCAGGGTGCGCAACACCATGGCACAATCCAGATCCTTCAACAGGCCGCATTTTTCCGCCATCGGCAAAAAATGCCCGGCCGACAGCTCTCTCCCCTGCTCGTCATGAATGCGGGCCAGCAGCTCATACATGATGGGCTCCTGCTCCGGCCCGGCATAGATACCCTGCCGGTCAAGCCGCACCCTGTCCTGCTCCAGCTGACGCCCCAGCAGAGTGCGCCAGCGTACCGTTCCCTTGCCGCTGCTCTCTTCGGTCACGCCCTTGTAATACATGAAGTAACCATCACCGCCCTGCAAGCCGGCGCTGCGCAGCGCCAGCTCGGCTTCTTCTTCCACCTGCGACAGCACTTCACCACAGCGAAAACAGACGCCGCCGATAAACAGCGCTGGCTCTCGTACCGCATCCGGCCAGTGCAGGCGGCGCAGCAGTTTCATCACCTGACGGGCCGCTTCCTGCGCTTCGCTTTCCACCAGGTTGGGAAACAGCAACGCGAAGATATTGCCGGTATAACGCGCCTGCAGGGCACCGGGATAACGGCGGATGAGGTGGCCCAGATAAACGGAAGCAGAGGTCAGCAATTCGTCACCCCGTTCATATCCCAGGCGGTAGTTGATGTGTTCCAGATCCTGCAGCTCCACCAGCAACAGCGCCCCGGAGTGACTGGACGGATCATTGAGTGCCGCTTCCAGCCGGTTATCGAAAAACACCCGATTGCCGATACCGATGGTTTTGTCCACAAACACATTGGCCCGCATAAAGGTATCGAACCGGCTGCGCTCCTTGCCCGCCTCCTTCAACTCACACAACAGCTTATCCAGCGCCTGACTGGCCTGATGTGGCCATTCTTCCTGCGGGTTATGCTGCAACATGCCGAGTTTGCCTTCGAGGATCAGCTGGCCACGTAAATCGAGCAACTCGGCCCCCCTAAGTTGTCGTCGAAACCAGCGCAGGCTGAACAGCAGGCCGACAAAGACCAGAATAATGGCGGCAGTCACCCCGGACAGTGCAGCCAGAGAGTGATCGATGTCATAAAAAGGGGGCCGTAGTACCAGGTGCACCTTCAAGCCCGGATGCGCACCCAGTTCATGCCAGTACTCCAGCGACAGCTCATTGGCCGACAAGGGAGTATCGGACTGGTAGCGATACAGGGGGGTCGACTGCTTCTGCACCGCGAATTCGATGATGTCGTTGACATCAAGCAGCGCCGGCAGCCAGCGATCGATGCTTTCCTGTTGCTCGGCACCACTTTGCCAGCCCTCGTCGACCAGACGCACCACCGAATCGACTTGTCGCTGCTGGTAGGCGACGCCCATCTGATAGAAGCTGATCCCGGCTCCCACCAGAACCATCAGCACGGCCGCCAGAATGCACATGGTGATGGTGGCAATAAACTGATTGGTAAATCTCATTAAGGTTCCCTGACTGACTCCGGCTGATTCCGGCGTTCCTTCCCTGGTGTTCCGTTATCGTGAGCCTGTCGTCCAGCTCGAGACAGAAAATGCGAGTCATTCTCGTAGCCCAATCTGAAAGATAAGGCTTTTCGGCCATTATCGCCAGAACAACTGCTAATAAAAAGCCCCTGATTACAGGGGCTTATCTGGCATTCTTGACGAATTACCCCTTAGAACGGGATATCGTCATCGAAGTCCATCGGCGGTTCGTTGTAAACCGGTGCCTGATTCTGCGGCTGGCTCTGAGGCTTGCTGGCCGCCGGCTTGTTTTGCTGGCCGTACTGGGGTTGCCCCTGCGGCGCCGCCTGCTGCTGGCCGCCCTGCTGCTGACCCCAGTTACCCTGACCACCCTGGGTTTGACCGCCTTGCTGCTGGCCACCTTGTTGCTGACCCCAGCCGCCCTGGCCGCCACCTTGCTGACCACCGCCCTGAGGACGTCCGCCCAGCATCTGCATGGTACCGCCGATATCGACCACGATTTCGGTGGTGTAGCGATCCTGACCGTCCTGCCCCTGCCACTTGCGCGTCTGCAAACGACCTTCCACATAGACCTGGGAGCCTTTGCGCAGATATTCACCGGCAATTTCGGCCAGCTTGCCGAAGAACACCACCCGGTGCCATTCGGTACGCTCTTTCTGCTCGCCGGTCTGCTTGTCGCGCCAGGTTTCGCTGGTGGCCAGGGTAATATTGGCCACGGCGTTACCGTTGGGCATGTAACGCACTTCCGGGTCCTGGCCCAGGTGGCCGATCAGAATAACTTTATTGATGCCTCTATTGGCCATAACTCGCTCCGTACTCACAGGTTGATCAGGCGCCGGGCCTGATCCAGTTCAAAAATATTGCCGTCTACCTTCAGGTAGGCGGACCCCTCTTCGGGGATAATCAAGGCTTCATGCACGCCGGGCAGGGCCATCAGCCGCTGCAACAGCTGCTCGCGCCGATCATGACTTTCTATATTAACACCGATGGACAGGATATGAGACCGAACCTTGCTGACATTGGTCATGCCCGCCGCCAGCCAGAACCACACCGCCATGCAGGCCGCCACCAGCACAAACACGCCGCTGCCGCCAAGTTGTTGAAACAACAGACCACCCAGCACACCGCCGAGAAAGGCACCAAAGAACTGGCTGGTGGAATAAATGCCCATGGCGGTGCCCTTGGCGCCCGCCGGGGCCAGCATCGACAAAAACGCCGGTAACGAGGCTTCCATGAAATTGAAGGCGGTAAAATACAGCACCATCGCCAGCGCCAACAGCCAGATCTGGCCCTTGCCCACCGCCATCAGCAACAGGGCGACCATCATCACCAGAATGGAGGCCTGAAACAGCTGCTTGTTCATGTTGCGCCGCGCGCCGAGGATCAGAAAAGGCACTATCAGCAAGAAAGACAACAGCAAGGCGGGCAGATACAGCCACCAGTGATGCTCTGCCGCCAAGCCGGCGTCGAGCAGGGTCAGCGGAAAGGCCACGAACACCGCGGTCAGGGTCAGGTGCAACAGCATGATGCCGAAGTCCAGCCGCAGCAATTGTCGATCTTTCAGCAAGCGGCCGAACAGCTCGGGCGCGGCGGTCACATCACGGATCTGGCCGCGATGGGCCGACTCCGGCAGCAGAAAGCGCACCATCAGAATACCCACCAGCGCCAGCAGTGCCGTGGTCCAGAATACGCCCGACAAACCGAAAAATGACGCCAGTACCGGCCCCAGCACCATGGCGATGGCGAAGGAAATGCCGATACAGACCCCGATGATGGCCATGGCCCTGGTGCGGTTTTCTTCCCGGGTGATATCGGCGGCCAGCGCCAGAATGGCCCCGGCAATGGCACCGGAGCCCTGCAATACCCGGCCGACGGCCACGCCGTACACCGAGTCGGACAAGGCCGCGACTGCAGAACCCAGGGCAAACAGCGCCAAACCGGCATAGATCACCGGCTTGCGGCCGATGCGGTCCGACAGCCAGCCGGCGGGAATCTGCAACACCGCCTGGGTCAGGCCATAGATACCGATGACGATGCCGACCCACAAGGGCGAAAAGCCAATCAGGTCCTTACCATACAAGGCAAATACCGGCATGATCATAAACAAACCGAGCATCCGCATGCCGAAAATGCCCGCCAGGGTAAACGAGGCCCGCCGTTCGCGGGGGCTGAAGCCTTGCTCGTCGCTCATGGATATTCTTCCGTCGTTAACAGGATCAAAAAGAGACCTAGTTTAGCACGGGGACACTGGCGGATTAATCCTTATTGTCCCTTGGCTGGCTATTCATCCAGTGCCATACTAGCCGGTCGAATTTACACCAAGGTAATGCTGCAGATGGATAAAATCGAAGTTCGCGGGGCCAGAACCCACAACCTGAAAAACATCAGCCTGGACCTGCCCCGGGACAAACTTATCGTGATCACCGGTCTGTCCGGCTCGGGTAAATCGTCCCTCGCCTTCGATACTCTCTACGCCGAGGGCCAGCGCCGCTACGTGGAGTCGCTTTCCGCCTACGCCCGCCAGTTTCTCTCGCTGATGGAAAAACCGGATGTGGACCATATTGAAGGGTTGTCACCGGCCATCTCCATCGAGCAGAAGTCGACCTCCCACAATCCGCGATCCACCGTCGGCACCATTACCGAAATCTACGACTATCTGCGGTTGCTGTTTGCCCGCGTCGGCGAGCCCCGCTGCCCGACCCATTCGCTGCCGCTGGCGGCCCAGACCATCAGCCAGATGGTGGACAAGGTCATGGAGCAACCGGAGGGGGCACGGCTGATGCTGCTGGCGCCTGTGATCCGCAACCGCAAGGGCGAGCACAGCAAGCTGCTCGACAACCTGTCCGCCCAGGGCTTTATTCGTGCCCGGATCGACGGCGAGGTTTGCGATCTGTCGGATCCGCCCACCCTGGAACTGCAGAAGAAACACAGCATCGAAGTGGTGGTGGATCGTTTCAAGGTACGCGAGGATCTGCAGCTGCGGCTGGCGGAATCGTTCGAGACGGCGCTGGAGCTGTCCGGCGGCATCGCCTCCGTGGTGTCGATGGACGACGCCGATGATCCCGGCCTGGTGTTTTCCGCCAACTTCGCCTGCCCCGAGTGTGGCTATTCCATTGCCGAACTGGAGCCGCGCATCTTCTCGTTCAACAACCCGGCCGGTGCCTGCGACAGCTGCGACGGCCTGGGCGTGCAGCAGATCGTCGATCCCGACAAGGTGATCAGCAATCCGGAGCTGAGCCTGTCCGGCGGCGCCATTCGTGGCTGGGACAAACGCAGCTATTACTACTATCAGATGCTCAAGTCCCTGGCCGAACACTACGACTTCGACCTCGAGGTGCCCTATCAGGAGCTGCCGCAGTCGATACAGCAGGCGGTACTGTACGGCTCGGGCCGCACCAGCATCGAATTCAAGTACATGAACGACCGCGGCGATGTGCTGGTGCGCAAGCATCCGTTTGAAGGCATATTGCACAACATGGAGCGCCGCTACCGGGAAACCGAGTCCAATTCGGTGCGCGAAGAACTGGCCAAGTATCAGAGCCACCGTGCCTGTCCCGGTTGCAGCGGCACCCGCCTGAAAGAAGGCCCGCGCAATGTGTTTGTGGCCGGCCATACCCTGCCCCAGGTCGCCGACATGGCCATCGGCGAGGCCCACGCCTTCTTCACCGGCATGGAGCTGACCGGACAGAAGGCGCAAATTGCCGACAAGATCTTCAAGGAAATCGTGGCCCGGCTGGGCTTTCTGGTCAACGTCGGCCTCAACTACCTGACCCTGTCGCGCAGCGCCGACACCCTGTCCGGCGGCGAGGCCCAGCGTATTCGGCTGGCCAGCCAGATTGGCGCCGGCCTGGTGGGGGTCATGTATGTACTGGATGAGCCCAGCATCGGCCTGCACCAACGCGATAACGAGCGACTGCTGTCGACCCTGACCCACCTGCGGGATCTGGGCAACACCGTGATCGTGGTAGAGCACGACGAAGACGCCATTCGCGCCGCCGACCATGTACTGGACATAGGCCCCGGCGCCGGCGTGCACGGCGGCGACATCGTGGCCCAGGGCACCCCGGCCGAGGTGATGGCCAACCCGGACTCGCTCACCGGTGCCTACCTGTCGGGCCGGGAGAGTATTGCCATTCCCGACCAGCGCACTCCGGTCGGTGAACACTGGCTAACGCTGAGCGGCGCCCGTGGCAACAACCTGCAGAACGTCGAACTGAAGTTGCCGTTGGGGCTGATGACCTGTATCACCGGCGTGTCCGGCTCGGGCAAGTCGACGCTGGTTAACAACACTCTGTTTCCCATCGCCCACCGGGAGCTGAACAAGGCCACCGTCAGCCAGCCCGCCCCCTACGACCGCATCGAGGGCATGGACAAGCTGGACAAGGTGGTGGATATCGATCAGAGCCCCATCGGCCGCACGCCCCGTTCCAACCCGGCTACCTATACCGGTATTTTCACCCCGATTCGCGAGCTGTTTGCCGCTACCCATGAAGCCCGCTCCCGGGGTTACAAGCCGGGTCGCTTCTCGTTCAACGTCAAGGGCGGCCGCTGTGAGGCCTGCCAGGGCGATGGCCTGATCAAGGTGGAGATGCACTTTCTGCCCGACGTCTATGTGCCCTGCGATGTGTGCAAGAGCAAACGCTACAACCGGGAAACCCTGGAGATTAAATACAAGGGGCTGAGCATCCACGAGGTGCTGGACATGACGGTAGAGGAAGCCAGTGACTTCTTCGCCCCGGTGCCGGCCATTTCCCGCAAGCTGCAAACCCTGATGGATGTGGGCCTGTCCTACATTCGGCTGGGTCAGTCGGCCACCACCCTGTCCGGCGGCGAGGCCCAGCGGGTCAAGCTGGCCAAGGAGCTGTCCAAGCGCGACACCGGTCAGACCCTCTATATTCTGGACGAGCCCACCACAGGCCTGCATTTTCACGATATTCAGCTGTTGCTGACGGTGCTGCACCGGCTGCGTGATCACGGCAATACGGTGGTGATCATCGAGCACAACCTGGACGTGGTTAAAACCGCCGACTGGATCGTCGACATGGGGCCGGAAGGCGGCAGCGGCGGTGGCCAGATCCTGGTTACCGGCACTCCCGAACAGGTGGCGGAACACAAAGAGTCGCACACAGCTCGCTTTTTACGGCCTATGCTGAAAGGGCGCTAAATCTGCATGGAAGCAAGGATGACACGGATTTCATTACCCTACCTCTGGTTCTGGTGTTTTGCCGCCTGGGCACTGGGCGGCATGCATTACTTCATGCACAACCCCGGCGGCTCCGGTTTCTACCTGCCGTTCAACATGGTGGGCTGGATCTTCATCTCGCTGATGACGGGGCTGGGGCTGTGGCAGATGACCCTCAACCGCAGCGTCAGTTACAGCCGCTTTCACCTCTGGTGCTGGCTGGTGCTGCTACTGCTGCTGGTGCCGCTGCTCTATCCCAACCGGGGCTTTGCCGATCATGCCCTGCCCCGGCTGGCGGGACTGGCCGGCGGTTTGCTGTTCTATTTTGCCCTGCTGCAGTGCCGCCTCAATGAAACGGCCCGCTACCGGCTGCTGTATCTGCTGCTGGCCGCCGTCAGCCTGGAAGCCCTGCTCGGCCTGGTGCAATATTATCTGCTGACGCCCGGCAACTGGATTGGCTACAACACCGAGACCAACCGCCCCTACGGTATCTTTCAGCAGCCCAATGTGATGGCCAGCTTCATGGCCACCGGTTTGATGCTGGCCTGTTACCTGGGGCTGGCCGATACTCGCCGCCTGCCGGCCGTGAGGCAGTTCTGGCTGGGCGCCGTGCTGGTTAGCGGTTCCCTGTTGCTGACGGTGCTGCAATCCCGGGTCGGCCTGCTCGGCGGCCTAGTGGGCCTCTTGCTGCTGCTGCCCTGGGCCTGGCAACAAAACCCGAAATACTGCCGGTGGGGGCTGGGACTGATCGGGCTGGGTATCGCTATCGGTCTGATATCGATGGCCCTGGTGGAAGGCGTACAGCGCGGCGCCGAAGTGTATACCGATCCCGGTATTCGCAAACAGATCTGGTTGCAAAGCCTGGCACTGATTGCCGAGCACCCCTGGTTCGGCGCAGGCTATGGCGACTTCGAGCGTCAGTTCATGGAGTTCTATCACGCCCAGCGGGAACAAATCCCCAACCTGCCCATGATACCGCCCAATCTGGATCACCCCCATAACGAACTGCTCTACTGGGGGGTGGAAGGCGGCCTACTGCCGGTACTGGCCATCGTTTCGGTGGCACTGGCCTTTGTGCGTCTGCTGTTCAAAGCGCCCTGGCGGCAGGCGCTGGCGCTGGCCGCCCTGGTCTGGCCCATCGCCCTGCACAGCCAGACCGAATACCCCTTCTATCACTCCCTGGCCCACTGGGTAACGCTGCTGGTGCTGCTGTACTGGATAGACACCCGGCTGGAAGCACAGCGCAGCCAGCCCTATCGCCTCTGGCTACTGGCCCGCTTTGCCGCCCTGCTGATCCCGGCACTGGTGGTGCCCTTCATGCTCACCGGGCTGCAGACCGCCCGAGTGGTCACCCAGTATGAACGCGGCGGTGGCAAGGAGCCCGAGCTGTTGCTGTCGGCCAGCAATCCCCTGGCCTGGCTGACCCGGCTGGAATTCAACGCCATGTCGCTGCGGTTGGCGGTAGGCTCGGCGCAACAAAATGCCGAAGAGCTGCAGGCCTATGTGGACTGGGGACGGCAGTTTGTACGCCATACTCCCAGAGCCAACATTTACTACAACATGGCGCTGGCCCTGAACCGGCTGGATAGACCGCAGGAAGCGGAGCAGTTACTGCAGCAGGCCCGCTATTACTATCCGAGTGATGCTTCACTTCAGCAGGATAATATCAGCCAGGCACTGCAGACCCTGAGTCAGGGCCGCAGCAGCCAGGCCGACCACACGGCCATGGTCACCCACCCCGAGGAGCCTTGAGCCCGGCTCTGTTGCCTCATCTTGAACTCCGAGTTACCCGTCGGCGGCGCCAGCAGGCGACTCGGAAGCATCAAGGAGGACAAAGGGATCTGCCCCGCCGACCTTCTGTTTCAGGGATGAAACAGAGAGCGTACATGGATGTATCCACAGCGAGTCGGCGGAGCGGGCCCTTTGGCTGCATACAACGCCTGCACCTAAAAGTCAGTCGCTCACTTATTCTGCGCTACATTCATCGCGCCGTCGGCACGAAACGAACCCGAAACATGCGGGGCCAGTGCTTGCCGGTGAGATAAAACTCGTTACTCTGGGGATCATGAGCGATGCCGTTGAGCACCGCCTCGGGATCCGCCGGGCGGCCGCTCAGGGCCAGCAAGGGGCTGGCGTCAATGTCGGCATCGACTCGCCCGTTGTGCTTGTCGATTCTGACGATGCGCTGCTCCTTCCAGATGTTGGCGTAAATGTAGTCACCGACACAGGCCAGATCGTTAAGCCGATCCCGAGGCCAGTCTTGCTGCATCACGGTCACGCTGAACTGGTGTGAAAAATCCACCGGATCACGTCGGTACAGGGTGGCACTGCCGTCACTCATCCACAGCGACTCGCCATCGAAGCACAAGCCCCAGCCCTCGCCGCCGTATTGATGCGCCTGCACCAGCGTCAGCGTATCCAGGTCATATACCAGCGCCAGCCCTTCTTTCCAGGTCAGCTGAATCAAGCGGTTACCGACCCGCTCCAGCCCTTCGCCGAAATAACCGGGATCCAGCGCCAGCCGTTGCACCACCTCGCCGCTTTCCGGATCCACCTTGCGCAGACTGGATCGACCATAGAGACCGGTACTTTCATACAGGTAACCATCATGCAGCAAGAGCCCCTGGGTAAAGGCATCGGGCTCATGGGGCAGGGTTGCCACCACCTTCAGCGCCCAGCGTTCCACGACGGTCTCTTTCGCCTCAACAGGCAGCCAGCATCCACAGAGAAACAAGAGTCCCCGGGCCCACTTTATATCACCGAAAATAACGCCTCCTTGCCACCTCGATTGCTCGCGAAGGCGTAACGCCTTCGAATCCTTGTCGGTTGCGAGAGCCCTTCTGAAACCGTGTTCATGTCTGTTGTTGTCGCAATCCGAATTCGGCTCAAAGGGAACCAGACCCTTGCCGGGCAAGGGATCCGCTGAAAAGCATTCAATAATGCAACCGGACAAGAGAGAAACGCCCTTGCTATTACCGTGATTTAAATGGAAATTCAGGGCCAACACTCGGTCTATACTTGTGGCGGAAGATAACATGGTTCGGCGCCTGATATGGTGTATTAGCGCCCGGAACGAATCCATATTGTTACCCACACACTTGCAGGAGCACAACAATGAAAAGACTCTTCCGGATACTTAATCCCTTACTGATCCTCTCTCTGATGATGGGCACCATGCCGCTGGCGGTTCAGGCCCAGCCAAGTCAGCTGGTATCGACCCAGAGCGCGCTGAATGCGGTACAGGTCGACGCCGAACGCGAGCGTATCGGTCACCTGCTGGCCCGTGCAGACGTGCGCGAACAGCTGGTCAACCACGGTGTTGAGCTAAACGAGGTCGAGGCCCGGGTCGCCGCCCTGTCGGATCGGGAAGTGCAGCAGATGGCCGAACAGCTGGATAACATGCCCGCCGGGGCCAACGGGGTGGTCGGCGCCCTGCTCACCGTCTTTATCATACTGCTGGTCACCGATCTGCTGGGCCTGACCCACGTCTTCCCCTTCACCCGCTGATGTCTTTGTTAGCGCAGCCGCAGGCGCTCCCTCGCCGCTTGCAAAACGTCCGCCTGGCGGGCGTTTTGCCATTATTGATGCTGATGTTGACGGCGATATTGACGGCGCTGCTTAGCGGCTGTGCCGCCACGCCCCAACTGTCATCGAACGCCGGAAGCCGACTGCCGGATAAGGCCTATGTCAGCGGCGTGCCCTTTCACAGTCAGCGAGACTACCAGTGCGGCCCGGCCTCGCTGGCCATGGCGCTTAATGCCAGCGGTATAAAGGTGAGTGTGGATCAACTCATTCCCCAGGTATTCGTGCCCGGACGCGAAGGCAGTGTACAGCCGGAAATGATGGCCACGGTGCGCCGTCACCGGCGCATCAGCTATCCATTGGACGGCAGCTTCGATGCTCTTCTGTCGGAAGTGAACGCCGGGCACCCGGTGGTGGTGTTGCAGAATCTGTCGCTGCCGCTGTTACCCATGTGGCATTACGCGGTTGTCATCGGTTACGACCGGGAGCGGGAGCAGCTGATACTGCACAGCGGCGAACAATCGCGCCAGGTGACCGACATGAGCCGCTTCGATGCTACCTGGGCGCGCAGTGGCCGCTGGGCCATGGTGGCACTACCGCCGGGGCAGTTGCCACATAGCATCACCTCGCAGCAGGCCACCGACAGCATCGCCGACTTTGAAGCCACCGCCGGAGCCGAGGCCGCCCTGCCCGCCTGGCAGGCACTGATCGCACGCTGGCCCGGCTACGCCATGGGCTGGTTCGCCCTGGGCAATGCGCTGCATGCCAGCGATGAACCACAGGCCGCGGCCGATGCCTTCGTGAAGGCCACCGAACAGGACCCCGCACTGGCGGTCGCCTGGCTCAATCTCGGGCTGACTCAACAAGGCCTGGGCCAACAACAGCAGGCGATCGCCAGCCTGCAACAGGCGGCAGCCCTCCCAGGCCAATGGCAGGCCCAGGCTGAAAAAGCGTTGGCAGAAATGTGATACTAACCCCACCAAAAAATGGCTCAGTGCTCAAGCAGAGGCAGCAGGGATTACTCAGCCAGCAGATTTGTGACCAAGAGACAGCCTCATATCAATTTGAATAAAGATCTGATCATTTTTAAACCCGAGCTCAGAGGCAACACAGCCGCCTCCCTAGACACGCCATAAACCCATCCCTGGGGGCTCGGAAATGCCATCCATGGCATTTCACGGTCATGGGAGGCGATCTCTGCTGCCTCTTCTCGAGCACCGAGTTGTCTGTGGACGGCGCTAACAGGCAACGCCGGTGCATCAAGGAGGACAAAGGGATCTGCTCAGCCGACCATCTGCGCCACGGATGGCGCGGCTGAGCCTCCAGGGAAGGATTCACGGCGAGTCGGCGGAGCGGGCCCTTTGTTCGACTTTTATACAAAAATGAAATAGATCATTTGTTTAGTGGGATTGGTATCACACCTTACCCTTCACGGTTTTTACATTACTGAATGGGATCATCCGTGGTCAGCATCGTCACCAGCCGGCGGCGTGTCACCAGCCCCAGCCCCCGACGGCCAACCGGCAGCAAAAAGCCGGCGGTTTCTTCCTGCTGCAGCGTCTTGAGCGCCGTCAGCAGCGAGGCATCTTCGGTCAACTCAATCAGCCGTAAACGATCACTCAGCAAGGGTGCCAGTGCCTGGTGCAGGGGCTGCTCTTGCTTTTGCTCCCGCCAGATTAGACCGACTTTCGCAAATGCTTCTCCCTCAATCAGGTAGCGATACTCTCCCTGGCGAACCACGACCCAGGGCAGCTTCTGTTCGAGCACCGCATCCAGATGATGGGCATCCTGCTCGGTATCAAACCCGGAAAAATCAAAACGAGCCAGCTCGGACAGATAACGCTGGGCCAGGGCGGTGCGCAGCGGATGAGTTTGCAGCAGGCGGCCCCGCTCCTTGAGCAGGGTCAGCAGCAGCGACGGCTGCCGAAAGCCATGCTGGCAGACCAGATTGGCTGTAAGCACCACCGTCATCGCCGGAAACATGGCCTCGGCGCTGAGCGACAGCTCCAGTACCGTGGCTAGCGCCGCCAGGGGCGCATGCAGTACGGCCCCCATCATGGCCGCCATGCCCAGCAGGGCATAGAGGCCCGGCTCGGAAGTGCCCGGCACCAGGGCGCCCGCCACGCCACCGGCACAGACCCCCAGCATCAGCATGGGGGCTATCTGACCACCCGGCACCCCCAGACCGATGGCGGCGGCCGTGGCAATCAACTTGGCACCCAGAATCAACAACAAGAGCAGCCAGGGCAACTGATGGCTCAGGGTGGCATTGATGGTGTCATAGCCCGAGCCGAGAATCTGCGGAACAAACAGCGCCAGCCCGCCGGTGATTACGCCGGCCAGCAACAACCTGAGCGCCCGGCTCTTGAGCGGAAAACGAAGAAACAGCCGAACCAGATAATGAAACAGCACCGCCACCAATCCTATCCAGAGTCCGGTGAGCAGCAGGCCGGGAATATCACCATAGCCCGCCAGTGACAATCGGACCGGCTGCAACACCGAGTGAGACCCGATCAGCACGCCGCTAAAGGCCGAGGCGCTGATGGCGGCGGCGATAATGGGAGCAAACCCCAGCAGGCTGTACTCCATCAACACCACTTCCATCGCGAACAGCACCCCGGCCAGGGGTGTATTGAAGGCGGCGGAAATGGCCGCCGCCGTACCGCAGCCAATCAGCAACCGCTGCTGACTCGGGGGCCGGCTCGTATATTGCCCCAGCAGGCTGCCGATACCGGCGCCCATGTGCACCGCCGGCCCTTCGCGGCCGACGCTGTGACCGGTACCGAGTGCGATCAGCGCCGCCATGAACTGAAAGGCGGTATTGGCCGCCGGCAGCTGGCCGCGACCAAACTGCAGCCGCTCCAGCACATAGGCCAGTCCGACTGTCTGGCCCGACACCGGGGTCAGGCGGTAAAGCAGGATCAGCAACAGACTGCCCAGCACCGGCAGCCCCAACCGCCACCAGGGCGACAGAGATTCGAAATCTTCCAGGTTGGCACCGTTCAGCCAGCCCAGAGTCAGATTCAGCAGACTCAGAAAACCGAACATCACCAGACCGGCAGCGACCCCGATTACCCCGCCCATCAGCACCAGCGGCAGCAGGCTGTGCGAGGGGCCGGCAAAAAACCGGTGAAATCGGCTGGTTGTCGGCTTCATCGGTTATTGCCGCCCTGTGACCAGCAGCCAGTCGAGCAACTCCCGCGCCAGCCGTTCATGGGCCACCCCAAACGCCGCCACTACCGCCGAGACCTCTGCATCCTGCGCTATGACACTGGCCTCGAAGCGTCGGCTGGCCAGCAGGGTGCGCCGGTTCGAGGCCAGCAGCCGGGCATCGAAGCGTATAACCACCACGGGACTACCCTGACGGTATTCGCTTTGAAAGGCGCGCAACACGCCCCCCAGCTCCATATCGGCTGGCAAGTTGTCATCGTCGCTGCCCACGTGACGAAGACGGCCATCCTGCTGAAACGCCTCGATCAACTGATCCCGCCACAATACCGGCACCGGCGACATCCAGCGCACGCCCTGATAAGCGCCGAGCTGATTGCCTTGAGGCACCACCAGGATACGGTTACCGGCCAGCAGGCCGCTGGCCTCGGGCCGGGTGATGCGTAGCGTCAGATCCACCTTCTCCGCCGGGCTCGGTACCGGAACGGGGGGCGGCAGACGATAGAAGGTGACCGGCGGGGATGCCGGCAGCAGGCTGCAGCCACTCAGCAGCAGCATGACCGGCAACAGGAAAGACCAGCGTCGTATCGCCATCATGGTTGAAACTCCTTAATGTCTTCACCACCCAGCAGAAAATCGGCCGGATTCTGCTCCAGCTTGCGGGCTACCTCGCCCAGAGTTGCCAGTGTGCGGCGCAACTCCTTCAGGGTCGGTTCCAGCTCGGCCATACTCTGCAACCCCGAGCCCAGCGCCTGCTGGTTATCGGCCAGCAGGCGATCGAGGTTACGACTGAATCGATCGAGAGACGCCAGGCTGCGATCCGCATTGGCGAGCAGACGATCGCCCCTTCCTTCGAGCCGATCCTCAAGCTGGCCGAGCAGGCGGGAAGCCTGGCTCATGGTGATCTTCATCTGCCGGCTGGCCTCGGCCAGATCCGCCACTCCCTGGCCAAGTTCGTCTTTCCGCTCGGCAATCACGCCGGTGGCTTGATCCAGATTGGCCAGCACGCGGCCGAGATGCCGGCTGTTTTCCGCCGAGAACAACTGATTGGCGTTATCGATCAGCGACTTGATGCCGACCAGCAGCTCTTCGCTGTTCACCCGCAGGCGAGCGATGGGGGAAGGATCGGCCAGGATCACCGGTATGGCATCGCCTTCTGCCTGCAACGCCGGACTGGCGGGAGAGCCTTCACTCAGCTGAATGTTGGCGGCGCCGGTAATATTGGCCAGCGCCAGCCGGGCTCGGGTGTCGGATTTGACCGGCGTCTGCCGGGCGATGCGTACCCGGGCCAGAACCCGACGCGGATCCTGGGGATCCAGAGACAGATTTTCTACCTCTCCCACTCGAATGCCGCTGTACTCCACCGCACTGCCCACCGTCAGCCCGCTGACCGGCTCCCGAAACACGATATCGTACAGCCGGAAGTCCTGCTGGCTGCCGGCTCTGGCCAGCCAGAGCGCGAACAACAGCACACCGGCGGCGACCATCAGGGTAAAAAAGCCAATCAGCACATGATGTGCACGGGTTTCCATTGCTTACTCCTTGAAGGCGGCGTCGACCGCCTGACTCGCGGCCCGGCCGCGGGGGCCATGAAAGTAATCCTGTATCCAGGCATCATCGGTGGCGGCCACCACCGCCAGCCGGTCAGCGACCAGAACTCGCTTGCGTGACAACACCGCTACCCGATCACAACAGGCATAAAGGGTATCCAGATCGTGCGTGACCAGAAACACCGTCAGATTGAGCGCATCGCGCAGCGTCAACAGTAACCGATCGAAGGCCGCCGCCGCGATGGGATCCAGGCCGGCGGTGGGCTCGTCGAGAAACAACACATCCGGATCCAGCGCCAGCGCCCGGGCCAGCGCCGCCCGCTTGATCATGCCGCCGGACAATTCGGACGGATACAGGGCCGCCGCCTTGGCCGGCAAGCCCACCAGCGCCAGCTTGACCGACGCCAGATAAGCCGCATCGGCGCGCGACAACCCCGTCTGCTCGATCAACGCCAGTGCGATATTCTCGGCGACCGTCAGCGAAGAAAACAAGGCGCCCTTTTGAAACAGCACCCCCATGCGTCGCTCCAGCCGCACCCGCTCCTGCTCCGGCAAGGCCAGCAGATTCTGGCCCAGTAACCGCACCTCACCACCACTGGGCCGGCGCAGACCCACAATGGATCGCAGCAGTACCGACTTGCCGGTGCCGGATCCACCGACCACCCCGAGGATCTCGCCCCGGTAAACGTCCAGATCCAGCCCTTGGTGCACCGCATGCGTGCCGAATCGATTGTCGAGCCCCCGCACCTGAATCACCACGTCGCCGGTTTGCCTCACCAGTCCATCTCCATCAAAAAAAGTGCGGCAATCGCATCCAGCAATATCACCACGAAGATCGACTGCACCACGCTGGAGGTAGTGTGCTCGCCCACCGACTGGGCGCTGCCGCCGACCTTGAATCCTTCCAGGCAGCCAATCAGTGCAATCAGCAGGGCAAACAGCGGCGCCTTGCCCATGCCTACCAGAAAATGCCGCACCGGCACCTGTTGCACTATCGCCAGATACTGGGCCAGAGAAATATCGAGTGACAGCAACGACACCATGGCGCCGCCGACCATGCCCGAGAGCATGGCGATAAAGGTCAGCAACGGCAAGGTCAGCACCAGCGCCAGCAGCCGCGGCAGCACCAGCAGCTCGATGGGATCCAGTCCCTGGGTGCGCAATGCGTCCAGCTCTTCATTCACCTTCATCGAACCGAGCTGGGCGGTAAAGGCACTGGCGGTACGGCCGGCCAGCAGAATAGCGGTCAGCAGCACCCCGAATTCGCGCAGAAAAGAATAGGCCACCAGATCGACCGTATAGATGGTGGCGCCGAAGTTCGCCAGCACGGTGGCGCCGAGAAACGCCACCACGGCGCCCACCAGAAAGGTGAGCAAGGCGACGATGGGCACCGCATTGAGGCCGCACTGATGCATTTGCGCCACCAGGGCGGTGAGCCGCCAGCGCCGCGGACGGACTATCGACACCACCAGGGTACTCAGAGTCAGGCCCATGAAACCAAGCAACATGATCAGCTGCTGCCAGCCACTCAGCATCCGCTCACCCAGCCGGGCCAGGCCGTCGCTCCAGCGAGAGACGGTGGGCGGCAAAGCTTCCTGGCCGGCCATGGCACTCGCCACCGCAAGCAACAGTGCCCGGCGCTCGGCAGACAGCCCTGTGGCATCCGGCAACATGCGGCACAGGGCGTCCGCACCCAGCAACTTCACCAGCAGGGCAGCACCGGCGGTGTCCAGCTCGGTAAGGCCCGAGGCGTCCAGACACACCACCGGCACTGCCGGCGACGCCACAGTACGCACCAGTTGTGCATACTGCGCCAGGATCCAGGATCCCTGCAGGCAGGCACAGGGCTGGTCGCCGGTGGTCACGGTCAGTGCTGCGCTCGTTCCGCTCATGCTGTTCGGCCCCGTTCGACAATAAACTCATATGAGCCTACCATTGTCTGCCATTGCCCCCATCACCACAACAAGTACCCGGCTTTATGCTAGGATTTCAGGATCGCGCGATATTTATCTTCGTGCCGGAGTCCTCATCATGACCATAGAACAACAATGACAGCAACGCAGCGGCAGCCGTTGTGAGCTGTGCGGTGCCACCGAGCATATCGAAGGCAAGGTCAACGGCCTGCATATCGTGCTGGCCGCCCGATTCCTGAAGAAATCCCACCCCTGAGTCTCCGAGGAGTCATCCATGTACAAGCTGGTATTTTTCGTACCCGAATCTCATCTTGAACCGGTCAAGGCGGCGGTGTTCGCCACCGGTGCCGGCAAAATAGGCGACTACGACCGGTGCTGCTTCGAAACCCGCGGCAACGGCCAGTTTCGGCCCCAGACCGGCGCCAACCCCTTCATCGGCGAGACCGGCGCCCTGGAGCGGGTAGCAGAGGTGCGGGTCGAGCTGGTGTGCGAGGATCAGCTGATCCGCGCCGCCGTAACGGCCCTGCGCCAGGCTCACCCTTATGAAGAGCCCGCCTTCGACGCCTGGCCACTGAGCGAATTTTAACGCCACCGCCGACGACAAGAGGGATACAATCAGGGTATCCCCTCGTCACTTCGGAGTCTGCCATGTCGAACCACTGCACCCTGCCAAGCCCACTGGGCTTGCTCTTCATCTGCGCCACCCCCGATGCCATCACAGAGCTGCGCTTCAGCGACGAGACCGGTAACACCGAGCAGAACATGGCGCCCGCCACCCCCTTGCTGCAATCCGCCTGCCGACAATTGACGGAATATTTCGACGGCCAGCGTCACCACTTCGAACTGCCACTGGCGCCCAAAGGCACACCATTTCAGCAGGCCGTCTGGCAAGCCTTGCAAACCATTCCCCACGGCGAACACCGCAGCTACAAAGACATGGCCCTGCTGATCGGCAACCCCAATGCGATGCGGGCCGTCGGGCTGGCCAATGGTCGCAATCCCATTGCCATTATCATTCCCTGTCACCGGGTCATCGGCGCCAGCGGCAAGCTGGTCGGTTATGCCGGAGGACTCGCACGCAAGTCCTGGCTGCTGCAACACGAAGCGGCTTCAGGCAACGACTAGCGAAAAACACCAGCCACCGTGTGCGAGATCTCTCAAAGCCACGCAGGCAGAAGCGCTTTATGATCACGCCATTGGCCGACTATTAAATATTTTCCCCTATTTATCATTTAGTTAAAAATGATCGAGAATTCGACAGTCAAGATGCCTTCAGTTTTTTGAATTGAGCAGAGAGCGAATCGGGCTACTATGTTTACAGCAGGAAGCGCAGAGCCGGTCAGGAAGACAGGCTGCCAGGACAGGCAAGGAACCCCGCAGGATGCGGCGATGGATACCTCCAGGATGGAGACGAGCGTCAGATCAGGATGATTTGCGGTCAGGAAGACAAAGGACAGCCCGATGGATCGGGAAAGGGAACGCCATAAAGGATAAGGCACGTCAGGGATTGCAGGGAGCAAACCGGTTTACGGACAAGCCAACAAGACGACCCAAAAAGGGGCAACATGATGTTGCCCCTTTTTCCTATGTCAAAAATACAATGAAGAGAAGTGATACCAATCAGATTAAATATCTGATCAAATATTCAGTCGAAGCGTCAGAGGCGACAGAGCCGACTCCCACGACACGCTACGAGTACATCCATGTAAGCTCGGAAATGCCATCCCTGGCATTTCACGGTCGTGAGAGGCGTTCTCTGTGGCCTCTTTCTGAACACCGAGTTGCCCGCAGACGGCGCCAACAGGAGACTCTGCAGCATCAGGAGGACAAAGGGATCTGCTCCGCCGACCATCACATGACAGGGACGTCATGTGCTGAGCGTCACAGGGATGTGCTCGAAGCGGGTCGCCGGAGCGGACCCTTTGTCCGACGTTTACACAGAAATGAAATAGATCATTTGTTTATTCAAATTGGTATGAGGCGTTACTTTTTTCCTCTCCCCTTCACTCTTCATGCGGTTAACTCCCCGTCGTCTTCACTACCAGACAGTCCATGCCCTGACGCGAGAGCCGCTGGCAGGCACTCTTCGCCTGATCCTTGTGCATGCCCACCAGCCGGGCTCTGAACAGGGTGCGATTGCTGATGTTCACCTCGTTGACCGCCACCTGGATAACATCGATATTGTCCAGCCGACGGGCCGCATCGGATGCTCTATCCCTCGCCTGCTCCGGTACCCGGAAAGAACCAATCTGCACCGCCCAGCCCAGGTCACCGACAGGCAAGGCCTGTTGTACCGACAAGGTCTGCTTTACCGGCAGGGTTGCCCGTTGCAATACCGCCGGCGGGCGTGTGGCGGGCTCTTTCCTGACCACCTGACGCACGGGTTCGGTGCTGACCAGCAGCTTGCTGCCGGCCGGGGCCGCCTTACCCGATGCCTTGGCAAACCGAGTGGCCTGCTCGAAGCCACTATCCAGCAGTTTCGCCATCTGGGCGTCTCGGGACTGGGCGGTATTTCCGCCCATCACCACGCCAATCAGGCGCCGTTCGCCCCGCACGGCAGAGGTGGCCACATTAAAGCCCGATGCCCGAATATACCCGGTTTTCATGCCATCGACTCCCGCATAGTTTTTTACCATGCGGTTGTGGCTGTGATAGGTCTTGCCCCGGTAGCTGAAAGAGGGCGTGGAAAAATAATGATAGTGCTGGGGAAAGTCCTTCATCAACCGCAGCGAGAGTATGGCCAGATCCCGGGCGGTAGAGGCCTGGGCATTGTCCGGCAGACCGGAGGCATTACGAAAACGGGTGGCGGTCATCTTCATCGACCTGGCCTTGGCGGTCATGATGCGGGCAAACTCGCTTTCGGTGCCGCCCAGGGCTTCCGCTACCACCACAGCCGCGTCATTGGCGGAACGTACCACCAGCGCCGGAATGGCGTCTCGTACCCGCAGCCGCTCTCCTTTTTTCAGCGAAATATTGGTCTGCGGCATGGAGGCGGCGTGAGCCGATACCGGCATGGCGGTATCGAGCCGCATCAGCCCCTTGTCCATGGCTTCGAACAGCAGATACAGCGTCATCATCTTGGTCAGCGAGGCCGGATAGCGAGCCGCATCGGCGCTGGAGGCATGCAGTACCTCGCCGCTGTCCGCATCCAGCACGATGGCGGCATAGCGCGGGTTGGCCTGCGCCTGACTCAAGGAGGCCAGCAACAGCATGACCGCCAGGAGCAAGCATCCTGTTTTTCCGGTGTGTCTTACAACAAACATGGAAGGCTCCTCCCAGTGGTGAAATAAAGTCGGCAGAAGCTACGTCATCGCCCGAAGACTGTCCAGCCTTTCCAGCGGGGCCACAACCAAAAACGCATGGTGATCGCCGGCATTGCTCTCCCTGTTACTACCAGCATACACCCCGCACGCCAGCTGACGCCCCCAATGCTTAAATAAAAAGGCGCCCTTGGCGCCTTCTTGTTTTGGGGAAAGACACTGCATAACGCGTCTTTACCCCCTAGTTACGTGGCTGAAATCAGGCACTCAGATTGGGTGCCAGCCATTTTTCGGCATCGATCCGCGTCATGCCCTTGCGCGCAGCGTAGTCCAGCAGTTGATCCTCCTGGATCTGCGCTATCGCAAAGTAGCGGGTATCGGGGTAGGAGAAATAAAAGCCCGAGACCGCCGCTCCCGGCCACATGGCGTAGGATTCGGTCAACTGCATGCCAATGCGCGACTCCACATCCAGCAGCTGCCAGAGTGTGCCCTTTTCGGTGTGCTCGGGACAGGCCGGGTAACCCGGAGCCGGCCGAATGCCGCTGTATTTTTCCCGAATCAGCTCGTCGTTGCCGAGATTCTCGTCGGCGGCATAGCCCCAGTATTCACGGCGTACCAGCAGGTGCATGTATTCGGCAAAGGCTTCCGCCAGGCGATCGGCCACGGCGCTGGCCATGATGGCGTTGTAATCGTCTTCCGCCTCTTTATAGCGACGGACGATGTCATCCTCACCGATGCCGCCGGTTACCGCAAAGCCGCCCACATAGTCCGGCTTGGTGCCCTTGGGCGCCACATAGTCGGCCAGACAGTAGTTGGGAAATCCGTCTTTCTTCTCGGTCTGCTGGCGCAGGAAACGCAGCGTGTGCAGCACTTCGGTACGGGACTCATCGGTGTAGATTTCCACATCATCTTCCACGCTGTTGGCCGGGAACAGTCCCAGCACACCGGAACAGCGCAGCTCCCCCTCGGCTTCCAGCTTGTCCAGCAGGTCGTTGGCATCACGAAACAGCTTCTTGGCCTCTTCGCCCACCACCTCGTCTTCCAGAATACGCGGATACTTGCCCGCCAGCGACCAGGTCAGGAAGAAGGGGGTCCAGTCGATGTACTCGCGCAGTACCGAGATGGGTACTTCATGCAACTCGTGAATTCCCGGTTTGGCCGGTACCGGCGGCGTGTAGGCCTGCCAGTCGATGGCCACCTTGTTGGCGCGAGCCTCGGCCAGGGTCACCGGCTTGGTGCGCGGCTTCTTGCGCGCATGCTGATCGCGCACCACCTCGTATTCCTTGTTCAGCCGGTCGACGAAGGCCGGCTTGTGCTCGCGACTCAGCAGGGTTTGCACCACGCCCACCGCGCGGGAGGCATTGGACACATAGACCACCGGCTCGTCGTAGTTCTGCTCGATCTTGACCGCCGTATGCGCCTTGGAGGTGGTGGCACCGCCGATCAGCAGCGGTATGGTGAAGCCCTGACGCTGCATTTCCTTGGCCACATTCACCATTTCATCCAGCGAGGGGGTGATCAGACCGGACAGACCTATCATGTCGGCATTGGTTTCCCGCGCCGTCTTCAGGATCTGCTCGCAGGACACCATGACCCCCAGATCCACCACCTCGAAGTTGTTGCACTGCAATACCACGCCGACGATATTCTTGCCGATGTCGTGCACATCGCCCTTGACCGTGGCCATGACGACCTTGCCATTGGTCTGGCCGACTTCCTTGCTGGCCTCGATAAAGGGGTTCAGATAGGCGACCGCCCGCTTCATTACCCGGGCCGACTTGACCACCTGGGGCAGGAACATCTTGCCCTCGCCGAACAGATCGCCGACCACGTTCATGCCGTCCATCAGCGGGCCTTCAATCACGTCCAGCGGCCGTACCGCCTGCGCCCGGGATTCTTCGGTATCCTCTTCGATAAAGTCGGTCAGCCCCTTGACCAGGGAATGGGCCAACCGCTCGTTGACCGGCCAGCTGCGCCATTCCAGATCGCGCGGATCCGCCGCCTGGGCGCCACTGCCACGATAACGCTCGGCGATCTCGAGCAGCGCCTCGGTGGCACCGTCGTTTTCGTTAAGCACCACGGCGATGACCTTTTCCTTCAGCTCGGGCTCTATGTCTTCGTAAATCGCCAGCTGACCGGCGTTGACGATGCCCATGTCCATGCCGTTCTTGATCGCATGGTAGAGGAACACCGCATGTATGGCCTCGCGCACCACATCGTTGCCGCGAAACGAAAACGAGACGTTGGACACGCCGCCGGAAATCATGGCGTGCGGCAGATTATCCTTGATGTCCTTCACCGCCTCGATGAAGTCGACAGCATAGTTGTTGTGTTCTTCAATGCCGGTGGCCACGGCAAAAATATTGGGGTCGAAGATGATGTCTTCCGGCGGAAAGCCCACCTGATCCACCAGAATGCGGTAGGCGCGCTCGCAGATCTCGAACTTGCGCTCGCGGGTATCGGCCTGGCCGACTTCGTCGAACGCCATCACGATCACCGCCGCCCCATAGCGGCGCACCAGCCTGGCCTGCTCGATAAACTTCTCTTCCCCTTCCTTCATGGAAATGGAGTTGACGATGCCCTTGCCTTGAATGCATTTCAGGCCGGCCTCGATCACCTCCCACTTGGAGGAGTCGATCATGATCGGCACCCGGGAAATATCCGGCTCGCCGGCAATCAGGTTGAGGAAGCGGGTCATGCAGGCCACCGCATCCAGCATGCCTTCATCCATGTTGATGTCGATGATCTGGGCGCCGCTTTCTACCTGCTGCAGCGCCACTTCCAGCGCCTCGTCGTATTTCTCTTCCTTGATCAGCCGCTTGAAACGGGCCGAGCCGGTGACGTTGGTGCGCTCACCGACGTTGACGAACATGCTGTCGGCCGTAATCTGCACCGGCTCCAGGCCGGACAGCCGGCAGGCTACCGGCAGCTCCGGCAGCACGCGCGGCTTGATACCCGCTACCGCCTCGGCCATGGCCCGAATATGCTCGGGAGTAGAGCCACAGCAACCGCCTACCAGGTTGAGGAAGCCGCTTTCGGCCCACTCGCGAATATGCTCGGCCATCTCAAAGGCTTCCAGATCATATTCACCGAAGGCGTTGGGCAGACCGGCATTGGGGTGAGCGGATACATAGGTTTCGCTGATACGGGACAGTTCGGCCACGTACTGGCGCAACTCGTCCGGCCCCAGGGCGCAGTTCAGGCCGAAGGAAATAGGCTTGGCATGACGCAGGGAATGATAGAAGGCTTCGGTGGTCTGGCCGGTCAGGGTACGACCGGAGGCGTCGGTAATGGTGCCGGAGATCATCACCGGCAGTCGAATATTCTGCCGCTCGAACAGGCCTTCGATGGCAAACACCGCCGCCTTGGCGTTGAGGGTGTCGAAAATGGTTTCGATCATCAGCAGATCGGCGCCGCCGTCGATCAATGCCTGGGTCGACTCGGTATAAGCCTCGACCAGTTGATCGAAGGTGATATTGCGGTAACCGGCATCGTTCACATCCGGCGAAATGGAGGCGGTTCTGTTGGTCGGCCCCAGCACCCCGGCCACGAAGCGCGGCTTGTGGGGCTCTTTCGCGGTCCACTCATCGGCTACCTGGCGGGCCAGTCGCGCCGCTTCACGATTGATTTCCACCGCCAGCGATTCCATGTCGTAATCCGCCATGGCGATACTGGTGGCGTTGAAGGTATTGGTTTCGATGATATCGGCGCCGGCGGCAAAATAGTCGCTGTGGATCCGGGCGATGATTTCGGGCTGGCTCAATACCAGCAGGTCGTTGTTACCTTTCAAGTCGGATGGCCAGTCGGCGAAGCGTTCGCCTCGATAGGCGGCCTCGTCCAGTCGATGTGACTGGATCATGGTGCCCATGCCCCCATCGATAATCAAAATACGTTCGGCGAGCGCCTGTTCGAGCTGGGAAAAAACGGGGGATCTGGACACTGATAACTCCTGTTACAACTAGATTCCTGAAAGCAGCAACCATGCTATCACAAAATACCAAGCTGGAAATCCAGCCATCTACAAGGCTGATGAATGGCAAGGGGTCATATTGGCACGTAAAATGCGTAAATTAACCGCATTTTAGCTAGTGAAAATGTGTGCTGTTAAGGCACACTATGCACCACCGGCAAAGACCGGCCAACCAAGCTTGCAAATAAAATAAAAACTCTACGGAAGTGCCTTTATGAGCGTCTATTACACTCTGTGTTTATTGGCGGCCATGGCGATCACCATCGCCTTCGTCAATCAATACATCATGAAAATCCAGACCACCATTGCCATTACCTTTGGCGCCCTGCTTATTTCCATCTTGATGTTAATACTGGGAAAAACCACCTGGCCCGAACTACAGCTACATGCCATTGCCACCCTGGAGACCGTCGATTTCGGCGAATTTCTGCTGCAGGGTATTCTCGGCTTTCTGCTGTTTGCCGGTGGCCTGGGCATTAACCTGCCGGCCATGAAAAGCCAGAAATGGGAGATTTCGGTCTTGGTCATCGTGGGCGTGCTGATTTCAACCCTGGTGGTCGCTACCGGCCTGTGGCTGCTGGCTTATATTGCCGCCATCCCACTGCCTTTTATCTACTGCCTGCTGTTCGGGGCGCTGATCTCGCCCACCGACCCCATCGCCGTGCTGGCCATCGTCAAGAAGCTGGGCGCCCCCGAGCAGATTGCGATTCAGATCGAAGGCGAGTCGCTGTTCAACGATGGCATCGGCCTGGTGATCTTCCTGACCATTTTTGCGGTCGCCTTCAACGGCACCGAGGCGACCTTCGGCTCGGTCATGACGCTGTTCACCCACGAAGCCGTTGGCGGCATCGTATTCGGCGCCCTGCTGGGCCTGATGTCTCACCTGATGATCAGCGCCACCGACGATGGCTCCATGGAGCTGTTGATGACGCTGTGCATTCCCACCGCCGGTTTTGCGCTGGCCAACGTGCTGGGCGTGTCCGGCGCCCTGGCCATGGTGGTTTCCGGTATCATGATCGGCAACTGGACCCGCTACACCGGCTTTTCGGAACAGAGCTCGAAATACCTGGATCAGTTCTGGCATCTGCTGGACGAGTTTCTGAACGCCCTGCTGTTCCTGCTGATTGGCCTGGCCATGTTGCTGGTGCAATTCCATTGGCAAGCCTGGATTCTGGTGCTGTGCGGTATTCCGCTGGTGCTGGCCGGCCGCTTCGTCAGCGTCGCCCTGCCCTATGTCGCCTTTCGCCGCTTTCGCAGCTACAACAAATACTCGATACGCATCCTCACCTGGGGCGGACTGCGCGGCGGCCTGTCACTGGCGATGGCCTTGTCCATTCCCACCGGCATCAAACTCGGTAGCGACGGTCAGGTGGAACTGCGGGATCTGGTGCTGATGATGACCTACGCCATAGTGCTGTTTTCCATCATAGTGCAGGGCATGAGTATCACCCCGATGATCAACAAGGCCAAGGCAGCGGAAAAAGCCGGCTTTCCTATCGAGTAAATAGTTCCGTGAGGGGTGAGGCGCAAAGCGTGAGGGGGAAAGGTTGAGTGTGAGGCTTTACTCCCTCACTCCTCACCATTTACCCCTCACGGGATTTTAGTCTCGCGTAAGCGACTCGCCGGTGGCACTCAGGGTACGCAGATCATACGGGGTCAGCTGGTAAACGTGATAATTCAGCCAGTTGGCAAACAACAGATGACCATGGCTGCGCCAGGTGGCCCTGGGGGGATTATCGGCATTATTGTCGGGATAATAATTTTCCGGCATTCGGGGCTCTATCCCTACCTCCAGATCCCGCAGGTATTCGGCATGCAGGGTATCGGCATTGTATTCCGGGTGCCCGGTCACGAATACCTGGCGTCCGTCCGGGCTGGCCGCCAGATAGACGCCGGCCTTGTCCGACGCGGCCAGTATTTTCAGATCTGTCTTTTGCCGTAACAGCTCCACCGGAAAATCCGCATAACGGGAATGAGGCGCCAGAAACACGTCGTCAAAGCCGCGCACCAGAGGCTCGTACTGGGCCAGGTTCTGGTGCTCGTAGACACCGGACAGTTTTTCCAGGCGGGTACGCTTGTCCAGCCCGTACAGAATCTTCAGACCGGCCTGGGCGGCCCAGCACAAAAACAGCGTGGAGGTAACATGGCTTTTGGCCCACGCCACTATCTGCTCTATCTTGTCCCAGTAGATCACATCGCAGAAATCGGTCAGCCCGAGCGGCGCGCCGGTGATGATAAGTCCGTCGTAGAACTGATCCTGCACCTGTTCGAAGTCGTGGTAGAAGTGTTCCAGGTGCGATTGCGGCGTATTCTTCGAAGGCCGGTCGTCGATACGCAGCAGGTCCACACCAATCTGCAACGGCGAGTTGGACAGCATGCGTAACAACTGGTTTTCGGTTTCAATTTTCTTCGGCATCAGATTAAGCAGCAGCACCCGCATCGGGCGGATTTCCTGATTGACCGCCCGGGTTTCCGTCATCACGAAGATATTTTCCTGAGTCAGGACATTGGCCGCTGGCAGGCGATCCGGAATTCTGATGGGCATTTGCTCACTCCATGTACAGCATCGGTAAGAAAGTCTAGACATCTAGAAATCTACAACAAAGCAGCGGCTCTTGTCATCCTCGGCGTGTGCCATTCGCCCAAGATACGTTAAAATCCCGGCAACGCCCTTCAAGGATAAGCATATGAAACCCGTGATTGAACTGGTGAGCACCGGTGATGAAGTGCTGACCGGACTGATAACCGACACCAACGCCGGCTGGTTGTCGCAGCTGCTGCTGGAACAAGGCTGGCAGGTACGCCGCCGCTTTACCGTGGGCGACGACAAGGCCGACCTGGTCGAGCTGTTCGTACAACGCAGTCACCAGGCCGATCTGGTGATCGTCAACGGTGGCCTTGGCCCCACCTCGGACGACATCAGCGCCGAAGCCATGGCCGAAGCCGCCGGTGTGCCCCTTGAGCTTAACCAGCACTGGCTCGAGGTAATGCAGCAAAAATACGCCAGCCGCAATCGCGCCATGCCCCAGAGCAACAGCAAGCAGGCCATGCTGCCACAGGGTGCCGAGCTGGTGGACAATCCGGTGGGCACCGCCTGCGGTTTTGCGGTCAAACTCAACCGCGCCACCTTTTTCTTTACCCCGGGCGTGCCATCCGAGCTGAAAAAAATGATGACCGACGAGATTCTGCCGCGATTACGTCGGCAGCTGGGCCAGAATGGTCATAGCCAGGTACGTCGTTTCTTTTCATTCGGGTTGTCCGAATCCGGCCTGAGCGACCGGCTTGATCATCTGCCATGGCCGGCTGGCATTACCCTCGGCTACCGGGCCAATTCGCCGACCATAGAGCTCAAGCTGATTATCGAAACCGAAGACGCCGCCGCCATTGCCACCGCCGAAGCACTGCTGCTGGCCGAAGTGGGCACTCACCTGGTGGCGCGGGACGAGATGAACTTTACCGCCAGCCTGGGGCCGCTGTTACTGAACAGGGATTTGATGATTTTCGAGGATGCCAGCGGCGGTCGCCTGACCGATACCATCAGCACCATCACGCCCGAATTCGAAGGTCACTACCTGGCTGGCCTGCCCGACAGCGCCGAAGATCTGGCCCTCTGGCTGGCACGATCGGCCCGCCCGCTGACCCTGGCCATCGGTGCCGAAGGCCCGCAGGGCATTCCTATTGCCCTCAAGACCGAACAAGGCTGCCAGGTACAAACCCTGCAAATGCACTTTCGGGAGCCCCTGAATCGGCGCCGCCTATTGGCCTTTGCCGCCTTCGATATGTTGCGACGTCACCTGCTCGGTGAAGCCGTGATGATCGACTACGATATTCTGCCCTGCAGCGAGCGGTTTACGCTGCCTGCATAAACAAAAGGGCACCATTCGGTGCCCTTTCTATTATCCAGCGCTGACAATCACACCGTCATTTTCAGACCAGCTGTGCCGCCAGCTCTCGCTGTCTGGCCTTCAGTGCTTCGATATCCAGACCACAGACGGTACCGTCGGTCACCCGCCAGCGCCCGGCCACCATCATGCGATCGGCTCGTTGGGCACCGCACAAAACCAGCGCCGCCAGCGGATCACCGGCACCGGCAAACTGAATATCATCCAGCCGGAACAAGGCCAGATCCGCCTGTTTGCCAACGGCGATATCACCGACATCATCACGCCCCAGACAACGGGCAGAGCCATTAGTGGCCCAGTCCAGTACCTTCTGATGGGTAATTTTTTCGGCGCCGTAACGCAATCGTTGCAACAGCAGCGCCTGCCGTACTTCGGTCATCATGTTGGAGCCATCATTGGAGGCGGAGCCATCCACGCCGATACCGACGGGGCAGCCGGCGGCCTCCAGATCCAGCGTCGGACATTGCCCCGAAGCCAGCAGCATGTTGGAAGAGGGACAATGGGCAATGCCCACTCCCGCCTGACCCAGACGGCCGATTTCCTGCTCGTTGAAATGAATGCCGTGAGCCAGCCAGACCCGATTGCTGAGCCAGCCCACCGACTCCAGATAATCCACCGGCCTCATGCCGAACATCTTCTGGCAGAAGGCGGTTTCATCGTGGGTTTCCGCCAGATGGGTATGCAACTGAACCCGGTGTTTTTCTGCCAGCTCGGCGGACATTTTCATCAGTTCGGTACTGACCGAAAACGGCGAACAAGGCGCCAGTGCCACTCGGATCATGGCCCCGTCGGTGTGGTCATGATAACGCCGAATCAGCCGTTCGCTGTCGGCCATGATCACGTCTTCACTTTGTACCGTCGACTGCGGCGGCAAACCGCCCTGTTCCTTGCCAAGACTCATGGAGCCGCGGGTCAGGTGCACCCTAACGCCCAGCTGCTGCGCCTGCGCTACCTGAATATCGATGGCATCTTCCAGCCCCCGGGGAAACAGATAATGATGGTCACTGGCGGTACTGCATCCCGACAGCAGCAACTCGGCCAGAGCAATCTGGGTCGAGACTTCCAGCATTTCCGGCCGTAGTTTAGCCCATACCGGGTACAGTGACGTCAGCCAGGAAAACAGCGCCTTGTTCAGTGCCACCGGGTGGGCGCGGGTAAGCGTTTGATAAAAATGATGATGAGCGTTGATCAGGCCTGGCAGCAGCACATGCTGACTGGCGTCAAACACCTCATCTACCGGTGTTTGGGGAGTTTGCCCCGCAGGCACCAGTTCGGTGATCCGGTTTTCGGTAATCACCACACCACCGGCATAAGCCGGGCTCAGGGTAGCGAGGGGGTGTTTTATCCAGAGTGTGTTGGGGTTTTGCATCAGACTTTCGACTCCCTTTAAACATGAAAGTTAGCATCCCCCGGATGTAAAAAGCCCTGACACACAATCCGGGAAGGTGTGCCAGGGGTTCAGCCTTTTCAGGCACCTAGAAGGAAGTAAGTATTAACCTACTTCACCTAATTTTTTTTTTGCATCATCAGCTTCGGCGGCCACAGTAACGTCGGCTTCGCTTTCTTCGGCAACCTTGTGTTCGGGCAGAATCAGGCTCAGAGTGATGGCCGTAATAGCGCCCATGGCGACCGGTGATTTCAAAATGTTTTCCAGCATGTCGGGCAGCGCCTGTAGTACAGCAGGTACGGTAGAAACACCGATACCCATGCCGACAGAGATGGCTACTATCATCATGTTGCGACGGTCCAGGTTAGCCTGGGACAGCACACGAATTCCGGCTACCGCCACGGTCCCGAACATGATCAGGGTAGCCCCACCCAGTACCGGCTTGGGCATCTGCTGCAGCACACCACCGATGATGGGGAACAGACCCATGAGGAACAGAATGGCGGCAACATAGATACCGACGAAACGACTGGCCACACCGGTCAGAGCGATAACACCGTTGTTCTGACTAAAGGTAGTGGACGGCATGCTGTTGAAGGTGGCGGCAATCATGGAGTTGATACCATCGCCCAGTACGCCACCGCGGATACGGTTCAGATACACGGGGCCTGATACCGGTTCACGAGAAATGGTCGAGTTGGCAGTCAGGTCACCGGTGGTTTCCATGGCACTTACGCAGAACAGAATGGCCAATGGAATGAAGGCGGCAAGGTCAAACTGGAAACCGAACTTGAACGGTACCGGAACGGATATCACCGGCAGGCTGGCAATATGAGAGAAATCAAGGCGTCCCATGAAGAAGGCCGCAAGCATGCCCAGCACCAGACCAATAACCACGGCAGCCAGACGCACCATAGGGTTCTTTGAACGGTTGAGTAACACAACGCTAACCAGCACTATCCCGGCCAGCATCAGATTATCGAGGGAACCGAAATTTTCGGCACCGAAACCACCACCGATATCGGTCATCGCCACCTTGATCAGCGGAATACCGATAAGGATGATGATGGTACCCGTCACCACAGGGGTAATTATTTTCTGTAGCTTGTGAATGAAACGACTCAGGAATATTTCGATAAAGGCGGCACAGAAGCTGACCCCAAAAATGGTCGCCAGAATATCTTCCGGGGTGCCACCCTTGCCCTTGACGATCATGCCTGCAGACAACACCGCCGTCAGGAAGGCAAAGCTGGTTCCCTGCAGACACAGCATACCGGCACCGACAGGACCGATACGACGGCACTGAATGAAAGTACCCACACCCGAGACCATCAACGCCATACTGATGAGATAGGGTACATGCTCGCCCAGTCCCAATACGCCACCTACGATCAGGGTGGGGGTAATCACCCCCACCAGACTGGCCAGAACATGCTGCAATGCGGCAAAAGAAGAAGGCCAGAAGCCCGGTTTATCATGCAATGAATACAGCAAGTCGTGATTCTTGCTCGGTGCTGTTTTTACATCTTGTTGGGTCATAACAGATCCCTTTGTTAATTGTTGCCAATGTGCAGACATACTCTGACCGCTGTTGTATTGGCCAACATCCTTGTACAGACGTTTGGCACTGCCCTCCATTCTCCACTGCAAAGCGTAGGCTAAGTGAGGAGACAACTAGATAATACCGCAAATAAAACACAGGTGTTATTAAAATGTATCCTCCTTGTATACAAAAATAACCTTAATGTGATCTACATCTACAGAGAAGCGTTCACAAAATGAAGAAAATACATAAGATATCAACCTGTTATACTTTCATCACGATGGCGGCGTGAGGCGTGAGGCGTGAGGCGTGAGGCGTGAGGCGTGAGGCGTGAGGCGTGAGGCGTGAGGCGTGAGGCGTGAG
>NZ_CANLZU010000016.1 GCF_947495715.1 uncultured Oceanisphaera sp. | reverse complement strand
TATGTCAAGGGTAGGTAAGGTTCTTCGCGTTGCATCGAATTAAACCACATGCTCCACCGCTTGTGCGGGCCCCCGTCAATTCATTTGAGTTTTAACCTTGCGGCCGTACTCCCCAGGCGGTCAACTTAACGCGTTAGCTCCGAAACCCACGCTCTAAGGCACAGACTTCAAGTTGACATCGTTTACAGCGTGGACTACCAGGGTATCTAATCCTGTTTGCTCCCCACGCTTTCGCACCTGAGCGTCAGTCTTTGTCCAGGGGGCCGCCTTCGCCACTGGTATTCCTTCCAATCTCTACGCATTTCACCGCTACACTGGAAATTCTACCCCCCTCTACAAGACTCTAGTTTGCCAGTTCCAAATGCAGTTCCCGAGTTGAGCTCGGGGCTTTCACATCTGGCTTAACAAACCGCCTGCGTGCGCTTTACGCCCAGTCATTCCGATTAACGCTTGCACCCTCCGTATTACCGCGGCTGCTGGCACGGAGTTAGCCGGTGCTTCTTCTGTGGTTAACGTCACAGTCAGCGAGTATTAATCGCTCACCTTTCCTCACCACTGAAAGTGCTTTACAACCCGAAGGCCTTCTTCACACACGCGGCATGGCTGCATCAGGGTTTCCCCCATTGTGCAATATTCCCCACTGCTGCCTCCCGTAGGAGTCTGGGCCGTGTCTCAGTCCCAGTGTGGCTGGTCATCCTCTCAAACCAGCTAGAGATCGTCGCCTTGGTGAGCCATTACCTCACCAACTAGCTAATCTCACTTGGGCTCATCCAATCGCGAAAGGTCCGAAGATCCCCTCCTTTCCCCCGTAGGGCGTATGCGGTATTAGCCATCGTTTCCAATGGTTATCCCCCACGACCGGGCAGATACCCAAGCCTTACTCACCCGTCCGCCGCTCGTCAGCAAAGTAGCAAGCTACCCTCTGTTACCGCTCGACTTGCATGTGTTAGGCCTGCCGCCAGCGTTCAATCTGAGCCATGATCAAACTCTTCAATTAAAGACTTGATGCTCAATGAATTACTGAAGTTTTGCTATTTCTAGTGCACTTCGACAAGACATTGAAAAACAATATTTTTTTGTTTCCCAACTACCTGCGAGTGCCCACACAGTTTGCTTGATATATTGTTAAAGAGCGTTGACCTTATTCAGATCAGGGATGCGTATTCTACGCATTCCGTGTTGTTCGTCAAGCGTTGAATCAAACTTTGTTTTGTTCGCTTCAAACCCTTGTGACCGTTGGCGTGTTGCCCCGTGTCAGTGGATGCGCATTATAGGGAACCGCGGATTTTGCGCAAGGGCTTTTTTGATAAAAACCAATCATCCGGTTGCTTTTTATTCGATGTGCTAAATATCACGTCAGATCGGCGATATTCCGTGCAAATTCGACCAGTGACGGATAGACGGCTTCGGCCAGCACTTCCCCTTCGGCGGTAATTTCCTTGCCGGTACGCACCAGGATCTTGTGACCGACACCCGCCGCTTCGGCGGCCTTCATGTCCGATACCTTGTCACCGACCATATAAGAGGAGGCCATATCGATGTTCAACTCTCTGGCGGCTTCCAGAAACATGCCCGGCGCCGGCTTGCGACAATCGCACACCTGGGTTTCGGAGCCGGTGCCTTCGGTAGGATGATGCGGACAGAAATAGATGCCATCCAGATCCACGCCCCGGTCGGCCAGGGACCAGTCCATCCATTCGGTCAGGCGGATAAAGTCCTTCTCGCTGAACAGGCCACGGGCGATGCCCGACTGATTGGTGACGACCACCAACTGATAGCCTTTCTGCTTCAGTTGTTTCATGGCGTCGATCACGCCGTCTATAAAGATAAAGTCGTCACTGTGGGACACATAGCCGCTGTCCTGATTGATGACACCGTCCCGATCCAGAAATATTGCCGCTGTAGTCACTAGAAGTTCCTATGGTTTAAGACGCAATGGTTTAAGACGCAGTTACAGTGGCAATAATATCACAGCCTTGGGGCGGTTGAGGCAGTCGTTGTCCGCGGTCTATCTCCTGCTGAAAATGACAGGCAACGCTGTGCTCCTCACCGATAAGCGCCGGCACTTCGGTAATGCAGCGATCTCCCACATAAGGGCATCGGGTACGAAAGTGACAGCCGGACGGCGGACTGGCCGGTGAGGGTGGCTCGCCATGCAGCACCGTCGGTACCTTGCGCCGGCGGGGATCCGGCTCCGGAATAGCCTCAAGCAGGGCGCGAGTATAGGGATGCAGAGGGCGACGATATAACTCTTCCGCCGGCGCCAGCTCGACGATACGCCCCAGATACATGACAGCGATATGATCCGAGATATGTTTTACCACCGACAGATCATGGGCGATAAACAGCATGGCCAGCTGGTATTCCTGTTGCAGCGACAGCAACAGATTCAGGATCTGGGACTGTACCGATACATCCAGTGCCGATACCGCCTCATCACAGACCAGCAGCCGTGGCTTGAGCGCCATGGCCCGGGCGATGCCGATGCGTTGCCGCTGACCGCCGGAAAATTCGTGGGGGTACCGCTCCAGCGCCGAAGCCGGCAAGCCTACCCGCTCCAGCAGCTCGACCGCCCATTGTTTTCGTTCCGCCGCCGTGCCCAGTCCGTGGATCACGAAAGGCTCCTGCAATATGGTGCCTATGGTATGGCGGCCATTCAGCGACTCCTGAGGATCCTGAAACACCAGTTGCATTTGTTGGCGCAAAGGCCGCATTTGTGACCGGCTGTAATCGGTGATGTCCTGCCCCTCGAACAGGATACGGCCGCCACTTGGCTCATGCAGTTTGAGCAGGGCTCGAGCCAGGGTCGACTTGCCGCAGCCGGATTCTCCCACCAGCCCCAGGGTTTTGCCCGCTTCCAGCTCGAAGCTGACCCCATCGACGGCGTACAGGGTTTTACCACGGCGCAACAGGCCTCCGCCCAGGGTAAAGTGCTGTTGTAGCTGCTCTATTTTTAACAGCGGGCTCGAAGTTGCGTTCGATCGCGGGCTCATGACTGCTTTCGGTAGTTCACTCATCGCCGTAACTCCCGCCAGTGATGACACCAGACATGATGCGCCTCTTCTACCCGCTCCACAGCCGGTTGCCGCTGGCAACGCTCGGTCATATAGGGGCAGCGGTTGGCGAAACGGCAGCCGGCCTGCTGTTCTTCAAGCGACGGCACCTGGCCCCTGATGGTCGCCAGTTCCGTTTTGCCGGGTTGATCGAGACGAGGAATGGCCGACAGCAGCCCCTGGGTATAAGGATGCACCGGCCGTTCGAACAGGGTAAATACATCGGCCTGCTCGGCGCTGCGGCCCGCATACATCACCAGCACCTGATCGCAGACTTGAGCCACCACCCCCAGATCGTGAGTAATAAAGAGTACCGCCATGCCGGTGCGCTGCTGCAACTCCCGGATCAGATGCAGTATCTGCGCCTGAATGGTCACGTCCAGCGCCGTGGTCGGTTCGTCACAAATCAGCAAGTCCGGCTCGCAGGCCAGCGCCATGGCGATCATCACCCGCTGTCGCATGCCGCCGGATAACTGATGGGGATAGGCTTTCAGTCGTGCTTCGGCTTCCGGTATCCCTACCTGGCGCAGCATCTCGGCGGCGGCCTGCTGCTGTTGGCGCTTACTCAATTCGGGCTTATGGAGCCGATAGACCTCCATCAGCTGACGCCCCACCGTATGCACCGGGTTCAGCGCCGTCATCGGCTCCTGAAAGATCATCGCAATCTTGTTGCCACGTACCCGATAGCGTTGCTCGGCGGTCAGGGTAAGCAGATCCTGCCCCTGAAACAACGCCCGACCCGCCACCACCTCACCCGCCGGCCTGGGCAGCAGCCCCAGCAGGCTCAGCGCGGTGACACTCTTGCCACAACCCGACTCTCCTACCAGCCCTAAGGTCTGGCCCGACGCCAGCGAAAAGCTGACATCATCCACCACCCGAAAACAACCGGCTTCGGTGGTAAAACTGACGGCCAGGCTCTCGACGTTCAGCAACGGCTCCATCACTGATCCTTCTGCCGCCAGGTTTCCACCACCTCAAGCACCGGCTCAAAGGTCCGGTCGTCAGCCTTGATTTCCGCCTTCAGCTGCTGATCGATCCAGAACAGGCCGCCGGTGCTGTGCGGTGCCCCCTCCATCGGCCAGAACAACGAAGGTGAATGGCGCGTGCCTTTGGCCTCGGGCAAGCGAACATAACGCCAGTAAGCTTCGCGGGTATAAGGCACCTGATAACCGGGAATAAAGATCGCCAGCTCGTGTACTCGCTGCTGGATCTGGCGGGAGATGCCGGCCTTGGCATCCAGATCCATGGTCACCCGGTATTGCTCGATCAATGCATCCAGTTTGGCGTCGCTGATATTGAACAGATTATTGGTCTGCGGTTTATCCGCATTCAGAGAATGAAAGAACTCCCAGTACTGGGGATAGAGGCCGCTGCCACCCCAGCCCAGCCAGGCCGCCTCGTGCTTTTTCTCCAGCATCACCTTGAAGCCGGTCGCGCCGTCCACCAGGTTCAGCTGTAAATCGAGCCCCGCCTTGCGCGCTTCTTCCCGCAAAATCGCCAGCCGTGAGGTATGCTCCTGCGTGGTGTAAGTGACAGCAAGGCTGAGGCTGTCGCCGGCGGCATTGCGCAGTATGCCGCCCGGCCCCTGTCGGTCATAACCCGCTTCGGCAAACAAGACACGCGCCCGCTCGATATCAAACTCCCGGGCCCGAATATCGGGATCGATGAAGTCGCCGTAGCCGGAACCAAAGGTGTTCATCCGCTCATAGTCGCCGCGCAATATGGTATCCAGCATGCGCTGCATGTTGATGGCATGGGCAATACCCTGGCGCACCCGAACATCCCGCAACCTCGGGTGGGCGGTATTGAGATGAAAGCCCTGGGCACCGCGCGGTATATCGTTGTAGAACCAGATGCGGTTGATCAGCCCCTTGCGGTATTCGGGGGTATCGGTTTTGTCGTGCCACCATTCCGGCAGGATCAGGCCGAAGGTATCGATGTCACCGCGCAGAAAGTGCCGATAGGCGATGTTCATGTCGCGCACCACATTCAGGCGAATCCGGTCCACGTTGAAACGATGCCGGTAATAGGTGAGCTCATTGCCCCACCAATCATTCAAGCGTTTGAAGGTGATGGAACGACCCCGTTTGACCTCATCGAATACATAGGCGCCGGTCACCGGCGCCTGGGCCCAGTTATAGCGACGGACCCAGTCATCGGTCAGCTCATAGAAATGTTGGGGCTGGGGGGCGAGACCCACCGCGTTCAGCAGTTCGCGCCGGCTCTTGGGGCTGCCGGCGGTAACCGAGATGGTGTGATCGTCATATCGGGTGATATCGACAATTTCCTCGGTGTAATAGTTGTTGTACCAGGGGGCGCGAATCACCTCGGAGCGCATCATTTCCAGCGCAAACAGAAAGTCGTCGGCGGTGACCGGCTCGCCATCGGACCAGCGCGCGGCGGGATTGAGCTTGAAATACATGGTTCTGTTGTCGTCACCAAAGGACCAGTGGGTTGCCAGTGCCGGTATCGGCCGCTCGGTTTGTGGATGCAGCGCATAGAGGCCGAGCTGGTTTTCCAGAATAAAGGAGCGAAACGCCGTATTGGAGTCCGGCCCCACGGTGCGAAAGGTCAGCGGAAAGCTCTGCAGACTGCTGGTGAACTCCCCGCCCCGCGTCGCCTCGGTCGAGGCGAAGATCGGATCCTCGTTGTTGGTCAGCCATTCCATCTTATCCGGTAGCTCGGCGGCGCTTACGCCAAAGGCCAGCAGCCAGGTACTCAGTATCGTTATCCATTTTTTCATCGCATTCCCTGCCTATTCATAACGAGAGAAATGTTTGGGGTCGAAGGCTTCTCGAATCGCCTCGCCGATAAAAGACACCGTAATCAACACCATCGATACCGCCGTTACTACCGACGACACAATCCAGGGTGAATCCAGATGATTGACCCCCTGACGCAACAGCTCACCCCAGCTGGGGGTTGGTGGCGGCAGGCCGAAGCCAAGATAGTCCAGCGCCGTCAGTAACGAGATATTGGCCACCACGGTAAAGGGCGCCAGCGTTACTATCATTACCAGGGTATTGGGCAGAATATGATGCACGATAATACGCCCCAACCCCGCCCCCTGCGCCCGGGCCGCCAGCACGTAATCCCGCACCTTCTCCCGATAGGTCAGGGTACGCATATACCAGGTGATGCCCATCCAGCCGAACAGCACGTTGATGCCGACAAACAGCATGAAGTTCGGCTGGGTCAGCGACACCAGTATCATGATGACGTACAAAAACGGCACCTGAGACCAGATCTCGATAAAACGCTGAAACAACAGGTCGAACTTGCCACCGACGAAGCCCATCACGCAGCCCAGCAAGACGCCGATGGCATAACTGGCCGTCAGTGCGATAAAGGCAAACCCCACGGCAGTACGAAAGCCGTACACCAGCCGGGCCAGAATATCCCGGCCCGAATTATCGGTGCCCAGGTAGTGCCGCTGCTCCAGACTGGGGGCGGTGGGCGGATAACTGCCGCTGCTGTAGTCCTGCTCATAAGGACTCCAGGGCACCGGAGGCAACAACACCCAGTTGCCGGACTGCCCGGCCCCGGCTTGTTCGGCAGCTTGTTCGGCAAATAAGGTTTTCAGCTCCCGGTAATTGGTTTCGTACTGATAACCGAGACCGAAGGTGTCGCCGGTGATCACGGCACCATAGGTGGGAAAATAGAGCTGGCCTTCGTATTTGACCAACAGCGCCCGGTTGCTGGCCCACAGCTCGGCCGCCAGCGCCAGCACCACCATCAGCATGAACAGACAGAAGGCGTAGTAGCCGCGGCGAATGCTGCGAAAGCGGCGCAGTTTCTTGTGGGTAAGGTCGGAAAACAGTCTAGCCATCGAAACGCACCCTCGGATCCACCATCGCCACGCAGATATCCGACAGTATATTGCCCACCAGCATCAGCAGTGAGGTCACCGCCAGTATGCCCATCACCACCGGATAATCCCGTTCGACGATGGCCTCGTAGCCCAGCAGCCCCAGGCCGTCGATATTGAAAATCACCTCGATCAGAAAAGATCCGGCAAAAAACACCGAAATCACGTTGCCGAAATGGCTGGCAATGGGAATCATGCTGTTGCGCAGGGCATGCCCGGTCACCGCCTTGTGAAACGGCAATCCCTTGGCCACGGCGGTACGCACATAATCCGCCGACAGGTTTTCCATCAGGCTGTTTTTCATGGTCATGGTCAACACCGCAAAATCGCCGATGGCGTAGGCGATCAGCGGCAACAGCGCATGGTGAAACAGGTTGAACGTCTTGGGCCAGAAGCCTTCCAGATAATAGAAGTCGTCACCGACGAAGCCGCCCATCGGAAACCAGCCGAGCTGAAAGGAGAACACGGTAAGCAGGAAGATGCCCACCACATAGGCCGGCAGCGCATAGCCGGCATAGATCAACATGGAGCTGATGCTGTCGAAACGGCTGTTGTGTTTCAGTGCCTTGAGGATACCGAGCGGAATGGACACCAGATAACTGAGTAAAAAGGTACAAATGCCGAAGAAAGCCGAGATGGGGAGTCGTTCCTGAATCAGCTCCCACACCGGCAGGTAGTAGCGGGTCGACTCGCCCAGATCCAATCGCACCAGCTTGCCCAGCCACTCCCAATAGGCTTCGAACACCGGCTTGTCGAGGCCGTAGAAGGCTTTCAGCTCGTCAATCTGCTCGGCCGACAGCACCTGGCTGCCGCGGGAACTCTGGCTGAACTCGCTGCTTTGCAGCTGGCTTTCCATCAGCATGCGTTCCACCGGGCCGCCCGGCACGAAACGGGTAATGGCAAACACCACCAGGGTGATGCCCAGAAAGGTAGGTAACAGCAGTAACAACCGACGCAGAAAATACTGGCCCATGGTTTTCCCTTAAGTTCGTTCCCTGAACACGGTCCGGCCGGGTCCTTCCCCTCACCCTATCCCATGAACCGGCGAGTTAGCAAGGCTGGATCCCATCCCCGGCATCGATGCCGGCCGAGGGGAAATTTACATTGACTTGGACGTCCAGACGGCCTAGCATCCACTGCCATTAGCCATGCTTGCATGACTTGTCTCTACACTCATCTGTTAAAGCAGTTAATAACCATACCGGAAAGGCTCATCCTCCGATGATCAAGCTAACCAATATCAGTAAACGCTACGGTGAAGGTGACGCCGCCGTTCATGCCGTCAGAAACATCGATCTCGACGTTGCCGCCGGTCAGATCATGGGCGTCATCGGGGAATCCGGTGCCGGCAAAAGCACCCTGATCCGCTGCGTCAACATGCTGGAACGCCCCACCGAGGGCGGCGTCTTCGTCGATGGTCAGGATCTGACCCAACTCGACAACGGCGAACTGCCCCGCGCCCGTCGTAACATCGGCATGATTTTTCAGCATTTCAACCTGCTGGCCTCACGTACCGTGTTCGCCAATATCGCCCTGCCGCTGGAACTGGCGGGCATGGACAAGGCCGCCATCAAGCAGCGCGTGAACGAGCTGCTGGAACTGGTGGGCCTGTCACACCGTGCCAACGCCTACCCGAAAGAGCTGTCCGGCGGTCAGAAACAGCGCGTCGCCATCGCCCGCGCCCTGGCGCCCAAGCCCAAGGTGCTGCTGTGCGACGAGGCCACTTCGGCACTGGATCCGCAGACCACCCAGTCCATTCTCGGCCTGCTGAAAGACATCAACCGCACTCTTGGGCTGACCATATTGCTGATCACCCACGAGATGCATGTGGTCAAGAGTATCTGCGACCGGGTGGCCATTATCAATGATGGCGAACTGGTCGAGCAGGGCGATGTGGCCTGGTTCTTCGCCAACGCCAAGACCGAGCTGGCTCGGCGCTTCATTTCCTCCACCATCAATCTGGACATTCCACAGGAATACCAGCAACGGCTGTCGGCTGAACCGCTCACCGGCGCCCTGCCACTGGTGCGACTCGGCTTTACCGGCGAAACCGTGGATACCCCGCTGATCTCCATTCTAAGCCGGGATCTGGGCGTCGACGTCACTATTCTCAGCGCCGATATCGAATACGCCGGTGGTGTCAAATTCGGCTTCATGCTGGCCGAGCTGGACGGTCAACCGGAACAGACTCAGGCCGCACAAGCCTATCTTCAGGAACATAAAATTCAGGTGGAGTTACTCGGTTATGTCCGACGCCATGATTAATCTGCTGTTATCAGCCCTGTGGGAAACCATGATCATGACCTTTGGCTCGGGCGCCATCGCCTGCGCCCTGGGTATTCCGCTGGGGATAGCGCTGCACGTCAGCAAACCCGGTCAGATCTGGGAACACGCCGCCTTTAACAAGATACTGGGTACCGTGGTCAATATCGGCCGCTCCATTCCCTTTATCATACTGCTGGTGGCCATTATTCCCTTTACCCGACTGGTAGTGGGCACCAGTATCGGCACCGTCGCCGCCGTGGTGCCGCTGACCGTGGCTGCCATTCCGTTTGTGGCCCGATTGATGGAAGGCGCCCTGATGGAAATTCCGGCCGGACTGGTAGAAGCGGCTCAGGCCATGGGCGCCCGCCGTCTGCAGATAGTCACCAAGGTATTGCTGCCCGAGGCCCTGCCCGGCATGCTCAATGGCATTATCATCACCCTGGTAACGCTGGTGAACTACTCCGCCATGGCCGGAGCCATCGGTGGTGGCGGCCTGGGTGATGTGGGAATTCGTTACGGTTATCAGCGCTTCGATCCCCAGATCATGCTGATTACCGTGGTGATGCTGGTGGTACTGGTACAAATCATTCAAAGCGCCGGCGAACGCCTGGTCGCTCGTGTAGATCATCGTTGATTAAAAAGGAGTTACCCGATGAAGTCAGGTTTTAAATCGTTTGCGACCCTGAGTGTACTGGCCTCGGCCCTGGCCCTGAGCGGCTGTGGTGAGCAGGCGAAAGACACCGCCGAAGAAACCGCCGCCAAGCCCCTGCGTCTGGGCGTAATCGCCGGTGCCGAAGAGCAGGTGGCAGAAGTCGCCGTCAAGGTGGCCAAAGAACAGTACAACCTGGATGTGGAGCTGGTGTCATTCAGCGACTACGTCACGCCCAACGTGGCCCTGAGCGATGGCAGCCTGGATCTCAACGCCTTCCAGCACCAGCCCTACCTCGACAAGCAGATTGCCGATCGTGGTTACGATCTGGTCGCCGTGGGCAGTACCTTCGTCTACCCCATTGCCGCCTACTCCAAGGTGATCAAGTCACTGGACGAGCTGGAAGACGGCGCCAAGGTTGCGGTACCCAACGACCCCACCAACCTGGGCCGTACCCTGCTGTTGCTGGAACAACAGGGTCTGATCGAGGTAGATGATGCCGTGGGTCTGGAAGCCACCACCCTCGACATCACCGCCAACCCGAAAGAGCTGAACATCATCGAGCTGGAAGCGCCTCAGCTGCCTCGTTCGCTGGATGACGTGGCCTTTTCGGTGATCAACACCACCTATGCCTCGCAAATCGATCTGCTGCCCGGCCGGGACAGCCTGTTTGTGGAAGACAAGGAATCACCCTATGTGAATCTGATTGTCGCGCGTAAAGACAACCAAAACGACGAGCGCGTGCAGACCTTCATCAAGGCCTACCAGAGCGAAGAAGTCTATCAGGCCGCCCTGGAGCTGTTTAAAGGCGGCGTGGTCAAAGGCTGGTAACACCGGCTTGCAAACTGTTCAAGGTCACGGCTTGCCGTGGCCTTTTTTTTTTGTGCTGTCATAATAACGGGTCAAACCAAGCCGCAGGGATCTAGTATGCAGAAGTGGTATCTGGCGCATTGCCGCCCCCGGGAAGAAGAAAGGGCGCTGATGAACCTGAACAATCAGGATATAGAGGCTTTTTACCCTTACGCCGAGGTCAAGAAACTGCGCCGGCGCAAAGTCGTGGTGCTGACCGAAGCCCTGTTTCCCGGTTATATCTTCGTGCGAGCCGATCTGGAAATCACCAGCTCCACCACTATTGGCTCTACCCGTGGCGTGCGTAATCTGGTGCGCTTTGGCGGCGGCCCCTGCGAGGTACCCGCCGAGCTGGTTTATGATCTGATGTGTCATTGCGACAGCGATGAGCTGAGAGAGCAACTGAGTGACATTCCCCGTTGTGGTGACAAGGTGCGTATCACGGAGGGCCCTTTTGCCGGGCTGGAGGCGATTTACCAGGAAGCCGACGGCGAGACCCGTGCCATTCTGCTGCTGACCATGCTGCAAAAGGCAACCCCGACCAGCTTCGCCAACGACGAGTTTTCGCGGCTGTAAAAAGTGAATGGTGAGGAGCCAAACACCGGACCTTCAAACATGGGTTTACTCCTTACTCTTCACCCCTTTCCCCTCACTCTTCACAGCTTGATTACCGGTGCTGCAGCACCATCACCTTGTGATGTTGCAGCGGCCGATAACGGTCGTAGCGCGGTTTTTCCATCAGGCTTTGCCACCACTGCCCCGGCGCCATTCCCAGCGGCAAATCTATGCCCAATCGAAACCGGGACTCGAATTTTTGCTTGCTGTTGCTCAACAGCGAACTCTGCAGCCGAAATATCCGCCAGGGCGCATAATTGAGCGACCACTGCCGGGATAATGCCGCCTGGTATTTGTCACCGCTGCCGTACAGGCTGAGTTGCCGTCCCTGCCATTGATAATACCGCCCCGACACACTCAGCCCCGGCACGAATCCCAGCCGCCCCTCGCCGAACCACTGCCGTCCGGATGCCGGCCGTTCCAGCCGGCCTCCTTGCTGCTGCCAGCCGGACAGGGCGCGGTATTGCCCCGCTCCCAGGGTCCAGTCTCTGTGGTTCAAGAACATCAACAGGCCACCACGGCGATGATCCCAGGCGGCCTGATAATCCATCACCGGCTCGAGGTGGCCGCTAATCTCGTTGGTCAGCGGCTGTTCGAAGTGCAACCCGGCCTGGTAGGTCAGTCGTTCATCCCGGTAGTCCAGCCCCAGTTCGCCCTGCCAGTCCTCCATGACCGGCAAGGCCATGCGACTGTTGAGCAATGGCTCCTTATCAAACAGCGGCAGCTGATAATCCCAGCTCCACTGCTCGGGGTTGAGCCAGGGCAGCTCGCTGAGCTGGCGCGAACCAAATGACAAGGTACTGTCGGCCAGAGTGGTCCCCTGTTGCTCCACAAACTGGTCCAGCTGATCAGTCGCCGCCGCCCGCGCCGCGGTGGCAATGGTGAGCAGCACACGGTCGGTTTTGGGTGCCCGGGCCGGATCGGGTGGTCCCAGCCGGGGCAGTTGGCTCGGGAGATGCGTGGCCACCGGCATTCGAGGGCGGGGCGCCGGCGGTTGAATGGTCAGGGCCGGGGGCAAGGGTGGCCGATCCGGCACCCAGATCCAATCCCCCGTCGTCAACGGCGTCATGAAGCGTTCGCGATTGAAGTTCAGCCGCAGTTGCCGCTCGGTCAGTTGAAAGCGCGCCGCCAGCGAGCGCCAGCTTTCACCGGGCAACACCTGGTGCATCACCATCAAGGGGCCCGAGGCCGGCGATGGCACGCTGAAACAGAGCGACATCAATAACAGGAAATAACGCACACAGAAGGCTCCGGCTGTACCTGACGGGCAAGGGGCTATCGCGCCAAAGCGCGCGGCGACAGCAACAATATCAAACCCGGGCTATCGAACCCTGATTATTAAACTATGGTGATCACGCTCTGCTTATTCAACCAGGATTCGCCTTCAACCGGGCTCAAAGCTCTCATACCAATCTGTAAAACTAACTGATCTGTTTGGCTGCCCCGAAAAGGTCGAACGAAGGGTCGACTCCACCGACACGCTGAACCGCATCCCTGCGACGCTCAGCACATGACATCCTGTCATGTGATGGTCGGTAGAGTTGAACCCTTCATCCGCCCCTCTGCTGCGGCGTCGCCTGTGGGAGTGCCCTGCAGACAACTCGGTGCTTAAGGAGAGGCAACAGAGATCGGCTCACACGACCGTGAAATGCCAGGGATGGCATTTTTCGAGCCCCCATGGATGGGTTTACGGCGTGTCGCGGGAGGTGACTCTGTTTCCTCGAGTATTCAGTTTTAAACTAGATCATATTTTTACTTAGATTGGTATCAGCCCTGAAAGCCGCACAAGAGGCGATATTCTTCCAGCACATAGGTGTCGGTCATGCCACTGACGAAATCCAGCAGCAGCCGAACCCGAAAGTACCACTCCCGCTCCCGCTCGCTTTCAAAGAAAGCGGCGCTGCGGCTGTCGCGCCGGTAGGCGGCCAGATGACGTGGCGGCAGGCGATGATAGAGCCGGCGCAACACCAGCCCCTCGGCATCCTGTCGGCTGTCCAGGCTGGTGAACTCCTGCTCCGGCAGCGCCAGCAAGGGCGCAAAGGCTTCCAGCACACCTTTGAGCGCGGCAAAACCCGACAACTCCAGCGCCTCTACCTCACGGCGGTTGAATACCTGCCGGTGGGCGAAATCCTTCAACCACTGCAACGCCTCGGCCGGCGCCTGCTCTACCGCCAACAGGGGAGTATCGTGGCTGCCCTCGAGAATCGCCTGCTGATGCAGCAGATACTGCTCGCTGACCAGCACCAGCAGGTCATCGTTGATGGCCTGGCGAAAGCGGCTGAAAAAGCCCGGCTCATCGGCCTTCGCCTGCTGCCAGCAGTTTTTCAGATACTCATTGCCATCCCCCAGCAAGGCCAGTTCCAGCTCCGCCAGACTCAGCACGCCCCGGTCGACCGCGTCTTCCAGATCCGCCACCCCATAAGCCATGTCGTCGGCGGCTTCCATCAGAAAGGTCAGCGGATAACGCCCCCGGGTGGTGATGGGAAAGCGTGCCCTTATCTGCTGCACCAGCGGCCGTTCGCTGAAGTAATGCCCCGGTTTCTGCTGCCAGCGACCGCCGGTCTGGCGCTGGTAGGCGCCGCGCACGTACTTTTGCAGCGCCGCCAGCTGACTCAACGTCAGGTTCAGCCCCTGCAGGCTGTGCAGCAGCCGCAGGCTCTGGGCGTTGCCTTCAAACTGCTGCAAATCCGTCATCAACATGGGCCACTGACGCGAGCCCTTGCCAATGGCCTGGCGGAACAGCGGCGGCAGCCGGGTGCGCAACCAGTCAATCATCACCACCTCGCCGAAGTGGCCGAACGGCGGATTGCCGACGTCGTGCAGCAGGCAGGCCATTTCCACCAGGCTGACGAAGGCTTCCTTGTCGACCTCCTGACCAATTTCGGCCAGCACCTTCAGCGCAAGCTGGCGGCCGGTTTCCTTCACCTCCAGCGAGTGGGTCAGTCGGCTGCGTACCGAGGCCTTGACGTCGAGCGGAAACACCTGGGTCTTTTGCTGCAGCCGTCGCACCGGCGAACACTGCACGATGCGGCTGCGATCCGCCTCTATGGCGGCCAATGCCGACGCAGGCTCCGCCTCCTCACTGGCGGAAGGCAGCTGACGCTCACTCAGGATAAGCGCCTGATAATCACTCATACCCGGCGCTCCAGCCACCGGCGCAGTATCACCAGATCCGCCGGTAACAGGGCGTTCAGCTCATTCACCCGGGTATCCAGCTGTTGCCACCAGTCGGGCAGATCCGGACTCTGGATTTGCTGCGCCAGCTGCTGCACCCGCTTCAATCCGACCGAGCCGGCTGCGCCCTTGATCTTGTGCGCTTCGTCGACAATGCCGTCTTTATCCTTCTCGGCCATAAAGTCATTGAGCCTGTTCAGATAATCACCGGCCATCTGGTCGAGCATGTCGACGCTGGATAACAGAATACCGGCACCTACCGTATCCACATAATCGGTCAGAAACACCGTATCCAGTATTTCCTGCTGCTCGGCGTGAGCGTCGACCTCGGTATCGTTTTCCGTGGCGGGCATGGCAGTTACCGGCGCCGGTCGGGATTTGGATTGGAGCTGTGGCTGGTGCTGTGGCTGGGGTCGATGAGCAAAGAAGCGGGCCAGCACCCCCTTGATGGCCTTGGACGACAGCGGCTTGCTGATGGCATCGTCCATACCCCGGGCCAGATATTCCTCTTTGTCTCTGATCAGATTGGCGGTCAGCGCCACCAGCGGCGGCAGGCTCTTCGACTGCTCCCGCGCCTCTTCCCGCAGACGGGCGGCAATATCGAAGCCGGTCATGTCCGGTAGCTGGATATCGAGGAACACCAGATCAAAGGACCGCTGTGCCAACCAGGCAAAGGCTTCGCCGCCATCGCGGGCGACGGTCACCTTGTGGCCCAGCTTTTCCAGCAGGGCGCAGGCGACGGTCACGTTCAGCTCCACATCTTCGACCAGCAACATCGACAGCGGCGGCAAGTGTGCGACCGCAGGATCGTCTACCGGAGCCTGGGTGCTGGGCACCGTGATGGTAATGCTGAAGCAGGAGCCTTCGCCGGGTTCGCTGTCCAGCTCTATGGTGCCGTGCATGGCATTCACCAATTGCTGCGACACCGCCAGGCCGATGCCGGTGCCGGTGGCGTGCTTGTTGCCCTCGATCTGAAAATAGAGCGCAAATATTTTCTGCTGCAGCTCGGTCGGAATGCCGATGCCGGTATCTTCGATATCGAAGCGCAGGGTCACTTCGCCCGGCGTCAGCTCGTCGGCCATGCAACGAATGGTCACGCCACCGTCATCGGTGAACTTGACCGCGTTGCCAACCAGGTTCCACAACACCTGCCGCAAGCGGGTACCGTCGGCCAGAATCCACTCGGGAATATCACCATCCCGATCGAAGTGCAGATACAAGCCTTTCTGCTCGGCCTGCAGCCGGGCAAGGCTTTCCAGATCATCCAGAAAGCCGGGGAAGTCCATCGGCTCCGGCGCCAGTTCCAGCCGGCTGCGGTCTACCTTGTCCAGATCGATGATATCGTTGAAGATATTGCCCAGGGTCACGGCGCTGAAGTGAATGGTCTTGAGGTGCTGTCGCTGTTCCTGATCCAGCTTGGTGGCCAGCAGAATGCGACTCAGGCCAACGATGCCGTTCAGTGGCGTACGCAGCTCATGACTGATGGTGGAGATAAAGGTGGTCTTGTCACGACTGGCTTTTTCCAGCACCTCCTGATAGCGCTTGCGCTCGGTAATGTCCCGGCCGAAGCCCAACAATCCCAGGCGCTTGTCGTTACGATCGAAGAAGGGCACCTTGCGCAACTCGAAACAGGCTCGGCGCCCATCCGGGTATTGCAGCCATTGCTCGTAAGTCTGACTCTCGTTGCGGGCGAACACTTCCTTGTCGGTTTCTACCACCTTCTCGGCCACATCTTCCGCATACACATCGTAAGGCGTCAGGCCGATCAGCTCTTTTTCCTGACGGCCAAGCAAATCTTCCATCGCTCGGTTACAGCCGGAGAATTCTTCCAGTTCGTTGCGGTAATACACCAGATCCGGTGAGGTATCGATGAAGGAGCGCAACAGGGCAGAGCGCTCCTGAGATTCCAGCTGTGCCTTCTCCCGCTGGTAGACTTCCGCCTCCAGATCGCCGATGGCCTGCTGGCGTGCGGTCTCTGCCTTGTGGGTTTCTTCTATCTGGCGATTAAGCAACTCTATTTTTTCCTGCAGCTCGTTGTTGAGCTCCAGATCCCGCTCCCGCATCTGCTGCAGCCGCTGCACCAGCCGGCTAAGGCGCTGGCGCGAGTCCTCCAGCTGATCCACCACCACCGACAGAAAGTACACCGCCCAGGGCGTGACCAGCAGGCCGAAGAAGACGGATCGCACCATATCGATGGATTCGACCGTTCCCCTGAGAAACAGCGTCACGCCCACCTGGATAAAGATGGCCAGCAGTATGATGCAGGCGGCCAGCAACATGCTGAAACGCACTATGCCCAGCTTGGTCATCAGATCAACATAGTATTGAGCCCATGTTTTTATGGGTTTCATCGGTTATTCCCGTCAACAACAGCATAAAAGCAGGATACCGGCTTAGCCGCGGGCTGTCATGCCGATGATGTACGAGCTTGTTGCCGTCAATATAGAGACACGCGGAACCTTTAATCCGCACGTAATTTTACATCAAACAGACTCTGTCTCGTTGGGTAAAACATCACAACTGAAATTTAATGCACTAAAAGTGAATTTATAATCCCATAATAACAAAGGAGTTTTGCAGGAAATGCCGTTATGCTCATTTTTCCGGCGGAACAAAATGAGATCTACCTCAAAGTTTACCTTTGCTATGTAGTAAAAAAACAACAAAAAACATTCAACTTTACATTATGCTGCTCAGTTTTAAATCACAAAATAAACAACTAACATTAAAATAAAAATTAAGATTTATAGCCAAACATCTGGGTTTTACATTGGAATATCCTACTTCACCTCGGGATAAACAGCGACTTCTCTCTTTATTCCTTTAATTGACCTCACAAAAAAATCCCTATATTTTGGTAAATTAGCCACCAATGGCAACGGACGCTTCAGAGCATGTCGTGCTGACAAAAGTAGTCGCTCGGCCCAACGGCTTGAGCAATGGAGGAATGCAATGTCTCTTTATGACCCCTCGCTTGAGAAAGATAACTGTGGTTTCGGCCTGATCGCCCATACAGAAGGCGAAGCCAGCCACAAGCTTGTCCGACTCGCGATTTCGGCGTTGGATCGCATGCAACATCGCGGCGGCATCGCCGCCGACGGCAAAACCGGTGACGGTTGCGGTCTGTTAATGCAAAAACCGGATAGTTTCTTTCGCGCTGTCGCTCAAGACAAGGGATGGAACCTGGGCCGCAAGTATGCCGTAGGCATGATGTTTCTCAATCCGGATCCGGTACTGGCCGAACAGTGCCGCAAGATAGTCAACGAAGAACTGGAAAAGGAAACCCTGAGCCTGGTTGGCTGGCGCGATGTGCCGGTGAATACCCAGGTACTGGGCGACATCGCCAAGGCTTCTCTGCCTCGCATCGAGCAGGTTTTCGTCAATGCCCCCGCCGGTTGGGTCGAAAATGATATTGAGCGCCGCCTTTACATAGTGCGTCGTCGCATCGAAAAACGCATCAATGACGAATACTTCTATGTAGTCAGCCTGTCCAATCTGGTGATGACCTACAAGGGCCTGTGCATGCCCGCCGATTTGCCCAGGTTTTACCTCGATCTGGCGGATATTCGTCTGCAATCGGCGATTTGCGTGTTTCACCAGCGCTTCTCCACCAATACCCAGCCCCGCTGGCCGCTGGCTCAGCCGTTCCGTTTTCTGGCCCACAACGGCGAGATCAACACCATCGGCGGTAACCGTCGCTGGGCCCAGGCCCGTGCCTACAAATTTGGCTCGCCATTGCTGCCGGATCTGCAAGACGCTGCCCCCTACGTCAACACCGACGGCTCCGACTCCTCCAGCCTGGACAACATGCTGGAACTGTTCCTGGCCGGCGGCATGGATCTGTTCCGTGCCATGCGTATGCTGATTCCGCCGGCCTGGCAGAAAAACCCGGCAATGGACCAGGATCTGCGCGCCTTCTACGACTTCAACTCCATGCACATGGAGCCCTGGGATGGCCCCGCCGGTATCGTCATGTCCGACGGTCGCTTCGCCGCCTGCGCCCTCGACCGTAACGGTCTGCGCCCGGCGCGTTTCGTGCGCACCAAAGACGGCTTTATCACCCTGGCCTCGGAAATCGGCATCTGGGACTATACCCCGGACGAAGTGCTCGAAAAGGGCCGGGTCGGCCCGGGCGAGCTGTTCGTGGTCGATACCGCCAAAGGCAAAATCTGGACCAGCTTCGAGATCGACGACGATCTCAAGAGCCGCCATCCCTACAAGGAATGGATGACCCAACACAAGCGTGTGCTGACTCGCTTCGAAGATCTGCCCGAAGACAAGGCCGGTCAGTGCGAGCTGGACGCCGGCTCCCTGCGTACCTATCAGAAGCTGTTCGGCTACTCGATGGAAGAGCTGGATCAGGTGATTCGGGTCATGGGCGAGAACGGCCAGGAAGCCACAGGCTCCATGGGTGACGATGCCCCCATGGCGGTGCTGTCCAGCAAGTCCCGTTCCGTGTATGACTACTTCCGCCAGATGTTTGCCCAGGTAACCAATCCGCCCATCGATCCACTGCGCGAAAACCACGTCATGTCGCTGGCCACGCTGATCGGCCGCGAGCAGAACGTATTCAACGAGACCCACGGCCACGCCCATCGGGTTCAGTTTGAATCACCCATTCTGCTGTACTCCGATTTTCATCAGCTGATGAATCTGGAACAGACCCATCACAAGAATACCGTGCTGGATCTGAACTTCGCACCGGAAGAGGGCCTGCAGGCCGCCATCGAACGCCTGTGTGAAGAAGCCAAGACGGCGGTAGAGACCGGCACCGTACTGCTGGTACTGACCGACCGTTATATCAGCAAGGACAAGCTGCCGATTCCGGCTGCCATGGCCGCCGGTGCCATTCAGCGCACCCTGGTCGAACACAACCTGCGCTGCGACTCCAACATCATCGTCGAAACCGCCAGCACCCGTGACCCGCACCAGTTTGCGGTTCTGCTCGGCTTCGGCGTGACCGCCATCTACCCCTATCTGGCCTATGAAACCCTGGGCCGCATGGTGGAAGACGGCGTGCTGAAGATGCCCCTGCGCGATGCGCTGCTCAACTTCCGCAACAGCATCAACAAGGGCCTGTACAAGGTCATGTCCAAGATGGGTATCAGCACCATTGCCTCTTACCGCTGCTCTCAGCTGTTTGAAGCCATAGGTCTGCATCAGGACGTGGTCGAGATGTGCTTCCAGGGCGTCTCCAGCCGTGTGCAGGGTGCCTCTTTCGAAGACTTCCAGCAGGACCTGTTCAACCTGAGCCGCGTGGCCTGGATTGCCCGCAAGCCCCTCAGTCAGGGCGGCCTGCTCAAGTATGTACACGACGGCGAATACCACAGCTACAACCCGGATGTGGTCAAAAGCCTGCAAACCGCGGTGCGCTCCGGCAGCTACGAGGACTACCGGGTTTATTCCAAACTGGTCAACGAGCGTCCGGTTGCCATGCTGCGTGACCTGCTGACCCTCAAGCAGGATGGTCAGGGCATCGCGCTGGACAAGGTCGAGCCGGCCAGCGAATTGTTCCCCCGCTTCGACAGCGCCGCCATGTCCATCGGTGCCCTCGGCCCCGAGGCCCATGAAGCACTGGCCGTGGCCATGAACCGCCTCGGCGGCAAGAGCAACTCCGGCGAGGGCGGTGAAGATGCCCGTCGTTTCAACAACCTGAAGAACTCCAAGATCAAGCAGGTGGCTTCCGGTCGCTTCGGTGTGACCCCGCACTACCTGATGAACGCCGAGGTCATTCAAATCAAGGTGGCCCAGGGCGCCAAGCCCGGTGAGGGCGGTCAGCTGCCCGGCCACAAGGTGACCACCGAAATCGCCAAGCTGCGTTATGCGGTACCGGGTGTGACCCTGATTTCACCGCCGCCGCACCACGACATCTATTCCATCGAGGATCTGGCCCAGCTGATCTTCGACATCAAGCAGATCAACCCGAGCTGCATGGTGTCGGTCAAGCTGGTGTCCGAGCCCGGCGTGGGTACCATTGCCACCGGTGTGGCCAAGGCCTATGCGGATCTGATCACCGTCTCCGGTTACGATGGCGGCACCGGTGCCAGCCCGCTGACCTCGGTCAAGTACGCCGGCTCCCCCTGGGAACTGGGCCTGGCCGAAACCCAGCAGGCGCTGGTGGCCAACGGCCTGCGCCACAAGGTACGGCTGCAGGTGGACGGCGGTCTCAAGACCGGCCTGGACATCGTCAAGGCGGCCATTCTGGGTGCCGAGAGCTTCGGCTTTGGTACCGGCCCCATGGTGGCGCTGGGTTGTAAGTACCTGCGTATCTGTCACCTGAACAACTGCGCTACCGGCGTGGCCACCCAGGACGAGAAGCTGCGCAAGGAACACTTCCACGGTCTACCCGAAATGGTAGAGAACTACTTCAAGTTCATCGCCGAGGAAACCCGCGAGCTGATGGCGCAACTGGGCGTGACCCAACTGACCGATTTGATCGGCCGTACCGACTTGCTGGAAGTGTTGCCTGGCCTGACCGCCAAGCAGCAGAAGCTGGATCTGTCCGGCATCACTGCCAAGCCCGAGCCCAAGCCGGGTCTGGGTGTGTTCTGCCAGACCGGCAACCCCAACTTCGACAAGGGCGTACTGAACCTGCGCATGACCGAAGATGCCCTCGGCGCCATCGAAGGCAAGACCGGCGGCGACTTCTACTACAACATCCGCAACACCGACCGTTCGGTAGGTGCGCGTCTGTCTGGCGAAATCGCCCAGCGTCACGGTAATCAGGGCATGGCGGCGGATCCGGTTCGCATGCATCTGGACGGCACCGCCGGCCAGAGCTTCGGGGTCTGGAACGCCGGCGGTCTGGAAATGATCCTGACCGGCGACGCCAACGACTACGTCGGCAAGGGCATGACCGGCGGCAAGCTGGTCATCAAGTCCCATGTCGGCGTGGCCTTCGCCTCGCACGAAGCAACCCTGGTCGGCAACACCTGTCTGTACGGTGCCACCGGTGGCCACCTGTACGTCGCCGGCCGTGCCGGTGAACGTTTCGCGGTGCGCAACTCCGGTACCATCGCCGTGGTTGAAGGCGTGGGTGACAACGGCTGTGAATACATGACCAGCGGTATCGTGACCGTACTGGGCCGTACCGGGGTCAACTTTGCCGCCGGCATGACCGGAGGCTTTGCCTACGTGCTGGATGAAGACGATGATTTCGAACTCAAGACCAACTTTGAGCTGGTCGAGTTGCTGGGTCTGGATGAACTGATGATCCATCAGGAACATCTGCGCGGTATCATCACGCAACATCTGCAGGAAACCGGCAGTAACCGGGCACAGGAAATTCTGGCCAACTTCGACCAGTACCTGCCCAAATTCAAACTGGTCAAACCCAAATCCAGTGATGTTAAATCCTTGTTGGGCCACCAGAGCCGTTCCACCGCAGAACTGCGGGTCCATGCGCAGTAAAGGAAGATTGTGAGATGAGCCAGAACGTATTTCAGTTTATAGACGTACAACGTGTCGATCCGCCCAAGAAGGCGATCGGCACCCGTAAAATCGAGTTCGTGGAGATCTACGAACCCTTTTCCGACAGCCAGGCCGAAATGCAGGCCGACCGCTGTCTGGACTGCGGCAACCCCTACTGCGAGTGGAAGTGTCCGGTACACAACTACATTCCCAACTGGCTGAAGCTGGCCAACGAGGGACGCATCTTCGAGGCGGCGGACCTGTGTCACGAGACCAACAGCCTGCCCGAAGTATGTGGCCGGGTGTGTCCGCAGGATCGTCTGTGCGAGGGTTCCTGTACCCTCAACGACGAATTCGGTGCCGTGACCATAGGTAACATCGAGAAGTACATCACCGACAAGGCCTTTGAAATGGGCTGGCGTCCGGACATGTCCAACGTGGTGAGAACCGATCGCAAGGTCGCCGTCATCGGCGCCGGCCCTGCCGGTCTGGCCTGTGCCGACGTGCTGGCACGTAACGGCGTGACCCCGGTGGTCTTCGACCGTTATCCGGAAATCGGCGGTCTGCTGACCTTTGGTATTCCGTCCTTCAAGCTGGAGAAGACGGTGATGAGCAATCGCCGGGAAATTTTCTCCGACATGGGCATCGAATTTCGCCTGAATACCGAAGTGGGCAAGGATGTCGGTTTTCAGACCCTGCTCGACGACTACGATGCGGTCTTCCTCGCCGTGGGTACCTACAAGTATCTGCGTGGCGGCCTGACCAACGAAGATGCCGAGGGTGTCTTTGATGCCCTGCCCTTCCTGATCTCCAACGCCAACCGGGTGCTGGGTTTCGAAAAGCAGGCGTCCGACTACATCGACATGGCCGGCAAGAAGGTAGTGGTGCTGGGTGGTGGTGATACCGCCATGGACTGTGTACGGACCTCCATTCGTCAGAATGCCGAGCACGTAGTCTGTGCCTATCGTCGGGACGAAGCCAACATGCCCGGCTCCCGCCGCGAAGTGCAGAATGCCCGGGAAGAAGGGGTGAACTTCATGTTCAACCTGCAGCCTACCGGCGTGCAGACCGACAGCAACGGCAAGGTCAGCGGCGTTGAAGTGGTCTCTACCCAGCTGGGCGAGCCCGACGCCAACGGTCGCCGCCGTCCGGAGCCGGTTGCCGGTTCCGAGCAGGTATTGCCGGCCGATGTGGTGATCATGGCGTTTGGTTTCCAGCCTCATGACCAGCCCTGGCTGAAAGAGTACGGTATCGAAGCCGACAAGTGGGGCCGCATCATCGCCCCCGAAAAAGCCGACTTCGCCTACCAGACCAGCAACGCCAAGATCTTTGCCGGCGGCGACGCCGTACGCGGCTCCGATCTGGTGGTGACCGCCATCGCCGAAGGCCGCAAGGCCGCCGAAGGCATCATGGATTACATCGGGGTGTAAGCTCGCTTCACTCCGTTGCAAAGGCCGCTCATCGAGCGGCCTTTTTTGTAAGCCCATCCCACAGACATCGGACAAAGAGCGGGCCCTTTGCCCGACTGATACCAATCCCACTAAACAAATGATCTATTTCATTTTTGTATAAAATTCGAACAAAGGGCCCGCTCCTCCGACTCGCCGTGAATCCCTCCCTGGAGGCTCAGCCGCGCCATCCGTGGCGCGGATGGTCGGCTGAGCAGATCCCTTTGTCCTCCTTGATGCACCGGCGTTGCCTGTTAGCGCCGTCCACAGACAACTCGATGCTCGAAAAGAGGCTGCAGAGATCGCCTCCCACGACCGTGAAATGCCATGGAAGGCATTTCCGAGCCCCCAGGGATGGGTTTATGGCGTGTCGTGGGAGGTGGCTCTGTTTCCTCGAGTATCCAGTTTTAAAATAGATCATATTTTTATTTAGATTGGTATGAATCGACTCCAACAGAAAACGTTGCGCGCGACTCGAGACAAGGATCCCCGATCGGCCTTTTGGGTTGATGATGATAAACTCTCCATTATTTTCGTTGCGAGAGAACCCCTTATGACTATCGGTATTATTGGCGCCATGGAGCAGGAAGTCGCCGAGCTGCGCGCTCAGCTGGACAACGCCCAGACCATCACGGTCGCGGGCTGTGAATTCTACCAGGGCACCCTGGCGGGCAAAGACGTGGTGATTACCCGCTCCGGCATCGGTAAAGTTGCCGCCAGCATCGCCACCACCCTGCTGCTGGAGCGCTTCGCACCCGATACCGTCATCAATACCGGCTCCGCCGGCGGTTTCGATCCGGCGCTGCATGTGGGTGATGTGGTAGTGTCCAGCGAAGTCCGTTTTCATGACGTGGACGTAACCGCCTTCGGTTACGAAATGGGGCAGATGGCTCAGCAACCGGCGGCCTTTATCGCCGATGCCGGGCTGATCGCGCTGGCGCAGGAGTGCCTGGCAGAACAGAATGAGATTAATTCGGCGGTCGGCCTTATCTGTACCGGCGATCAGTTTATGCACCGGGAAGATCAGCTGCAGAAAGCCGTCACCCGGTTTCCGACCATGAAGGCCTGTGAAATGGAAGCCGGTGCCGTGGGCCAGGTGTGCCATCAGTTCCAGGTGCCATTCGTCGTGGTTCGTGCCCTGTCCGATATTGCCGGCAAGGAACAGGCCGAGTCTTTTGAAGCCTTTCTCGAGGTCGCCGCCAAGCATTCCAGCGCCATGGTGCTGGCCATGATCACGCGCATGCCGAGCTGAATGCGGTGATCGCCCTCTCGCTGCTCGAACAGCCCGTAACTCTGCTCAGCATCGCCATACTGCTGAGCCTGCTGTTGCCGGCCACTCGCCTGCAACAGAGCCTGACCCAGGGTCTGATGCAGCTGGGAAGTCGCCTCAATGGTGAGCGCTATACGGCGCGTTATCTGCATGTTGCCGGGGGGGCGCTGCTGCTCTGCCTGCTGCTGCCGCTGATGGCTACCTACTGGTCGCTGACGGTGCTGTCGCCCTGGCCGGCCCTGCTGGAGCCACTGTTGCTGTGGTGTTGTCTGGATTTGGGCCGGCTCAGCCGCGCCCTGCCCTTATGCCTGCAGCAGAGTAGCGAACAGACACCACTGGCCCGGTTAACCCTGGCCCCCTTGTGTCTGCGCCAGACAGATCCGCTGTCGTCGCTGGGGCTGCACAAGACGCTGGCGGAGGTGGCGGTATTACGGCTGGCAGGCGATTTCGCCCTGTTATGCTGGTATCTGGCCGGTGGCATCTATGCCGCCCTGCTGTTCGCCTTGCTGCGGCTGGCGGTGCAGTCCTGGCCGCGCAAGCTGGTGCACTGGCGGGCCTTCGGTCTGCTGTCGTCGGTGCTGTATCGCGCTATGGCCTGGTTACCGTTCCAGGTGCTGGCTCTGACCCTGCTTATCTATCCGGGGTCGCTGCGCGCCATCAAGGCCTGGCCCCAGGGTCGACTGTGGGCCTTTCCGGCCAGTGGTCGTTTACTGGCGGTCGCGGCGGCCGGCGTAGATGCGGGACTCGGTGGCCCGCGCCGTTACACCGACGCCACCGATTATTATCCCAAGCTGGGCAGCAAGAACTACCTGAATGCCGACTCGACCCGGGCGCTGTTGTGGCGGCTGGTTATCGCCCTGCTGTTCTGGCTGTCGCTGGCCTGGACCCTGGTATTGGTACCCTTGTTTTATGGCTAAGAGTTTTATGGTTAAAAGCTCAATGGTTAAGTGTTCAATGGTTAAGTGTTCAATGGTTAAACCCGGCGCCTTATTGTTACTTTCCCTGTGGTTCGGAGCCCTGCTCGGTCCGGCACAGGCCCGTGCCGACGAGGCCCGCCGTATCATCAGCCTGGCCCCCCATATCACCGAAATGCTGTTTGCCATCGGCGCCGGTGATCAGGTGATTGCGGTGGATAACGCCAGTGACTACCCACCAGCAGCCACCGTCTTGCCCAAGGTCGCCAACTATCGCTCACTCAACATGGAGCAGATATTGGCGCTACAGCCGGACTTGATCGTGGCCTGGGGCAATGCCCAGCAACAAATGGTGCAGCCACTGGAACAACTGGGTATCACCGTGTTTTATTCCGCGCCCGACACCTTTTCCGCCCTGGGTGATGAACTGCAGCAACTGGGTGAGTTGACCGGCCATTCACCCCAGGCCGCTACCGTCGTTGCCGACTATCGGCGGCAGCTGAATGAGATTGAACGGGAGTATCGCGATGCCGGCCCGGTGACGGTGTTTTATCAGATTGCCCGCACTCCCTTGATGTCCGCCAACGACAGCACCTGGATGGGCCAGGCGGTAAAACTGTGTGGCGGGGTCAATATCATGGCCGACAGTCCGGCGCCTTATCCGCCGTTGAATGCCGAGCAGGTGCTGGCGCAGGATCCGCAAGTGATACTGGCAGACGAGCACGAAGATCTGCAGCATTGGCGGCAATGGCCGGCGTTGCAGGCGGTGGCGCACGGCCATTTACTGACCATAGACGCCGATCGCCTGCATCGTTTTACACCGCGCACGCCCGGCGGTATTCGCCAGCTGTGCCGGCAACTGGATAAAGCCAGAGCCTACCAATAGGTGTAATTGTGTTCGTCGGGGCGCCTCTATACAATGGCGCCCTTTTTACATGAAGAGATAAACAATGCAGCCCCTGGTTGAGTCGGTGTTCTACTGGAGTGATCTGTTCGGCACGGCGGTATTCGCCTTTTCCGGCGTACTGGTGGCCGGCCGGCTGCGGATGGACGGCTTTGGCGTCATCGTGCTGGCGGCGGTCACCGCCATCGGCGGTGGCACCATCCGTGATCTTATCATCGGTGCCGAGCAGGTGTTCTGGACCGCGGATACCCTCTATCTGTGGGTGATACTGGTTACCGCCCTGCTCGGACAATATATTGCCCAACTTCCCCGGCGGCTGCCCTGGTATATTCTGCCGCTGGCCGACGCCTTCGGTCTGGCCATTTTTACCATTATCGGTGCCGACAAGGCGCTCAGCTACGGAACGTCCGGCATGGTGGCGGTGGTAATGGGGGTGATCACCGGGGTGGCCGGCGGCATGATCCGCGACGTGCTGGCGCGCGAGGTACCCATGGTATTGCAGCGGGAGATCTACGCCACCGCCTGCATTCTGGGCGGCGTGCTCTATACCTGCTCGCTGGCTATTGGCATAACGCCATTACTGGCTACCCTGCTCGGCATGCTGGGCACCTTCATCCTGCGCGTCGCCGCCATTCGCTGGCATCTGTCACTACCGGCCTTTTCGCTGAACCGCTGACTCGGGCCTGTACAATCGGACAAAGGGCCCGCTTCGCCGACTCGCTCAAGCACCTCCCTGTGACGCTCAACACATGACCTCCCTGTCATGTGATGGTCGGTGAAGCAGATCCCTTCGTCCTCCTTGAAGCTCCGGCATGGCCTGTAGGTGCCGCCTGCGGGCAACTCGGTGCCCAAGAAGAGGCAACAGAGAACGCCTGCCACGACCGTGAAATGCCAGGGCCGAAAAATGCTCCTGCCGTTCCGGCATTCCCGCCCTCCCTGGCGGTCAGACAGCATTTCCGAGCCCCCATGAGGCAGCTTGCTGCCGTATATCTTTGTTGGGTAATGGACCGAATATCCAGTGAATATTCGCAGCCGTTATCCAGCAAAGATGGCTAGCCCAATGGCGTGTCGTGGGAGGCGGCTGTGTTGCCTCTGCTCTGAGGCCTTAATATGACCAGCTCATTACAGGGATTGGTATTAGCCCCATCTGCTAATGGGGTTGATGCAAAAAAGGCCTCTGACGAGGCCTTTTTACATGTCGATAACCGTCAGCTTCAGGCTACGGTGACCTTGGCAAACTTGCGCTTGCCGACCTGGTAGACTGCTTCGCCGGCCTGGACCACCTGCTTGCCGTCTTCCAGCTTGTCGCCGTCTACCTTGACTGCGCCCTGCTTGATCATGCGCAGCGCTTCGGAGGTAGAGCCCACCAGACCCGCCTCTTTCAGCAGATTGGCGATGGCGATACCTTCGGCACCGGCGTTAAGGGTGACTTCCGGCAGGTCGTCGGGAATGGCGTTTTTCTGGAAACGCTGCACAAAATCCTGATGCGCCTGCTCGGCCGCCGCCTCGTTGTGATAACGGCTGATGATTTCCTTGGCCAGCAGGATTTTGATATCCCGCGGATTGGCGCCATCCAGCACCTCCTGCTTGAGTGCAGCCAGCTCGTCCAGGCTGCGACGAGACAGCAGCTCGAAGTAACGCCACATCAATTCGTCGGACAGCGACATGATCTTGCCGAACATCTCGCCCGGCGCCTCGTCTACACCGATGTAGTTACCGGCCGACTTGGACATTTTCTTGATGCCGTCCAGGCCTTCCAGCAACGGCATGGTCAGCACTACCTGCGGCGACTGACCGGCCTCTTTCTGCAGCTCACGGCCCATCAACAGGTTGAACTTCTGATCGGTGCCGCCCAGCTCGACATCGGCCTTGAGTGCCACCGAGTCGTAACCCTGCAGCAGCGGATACATGAATTCATGGATGGCGATGGACTGACCGGAACCATAACGCTTCTTGAAGTCGTCCCGTTCCAGCATGCGGGCCACGGTCAGTTTGGACGCCAGCTTGATCATGCCGGTTGCGCCCAGCTCGCCGAGCCAGCTCGAGTTGTAGACGATTCGGGTTTTTTCCGCGTCCAGCACCTTGAACGCCTGTTCGGCGTAGGTTTTGGCGTTGTCGGCCACCTGTTCCGGCGTCAGCGGTGGCCGGGTGCTGTTCTTGCCGCTGGGATCACCGACCTGAGCGGTAAAATCACCGATCAGCAGCAGCACCTCATGGCCCAGATCCTGAAACTGGCGCAGCTTGTTGAGGATCACCGTGTGTCCCAGATGAATATCGGGCGCGGTGGGATCCATGCCCAGTTTCACCCGCAGGGGACGCCCTTCCTTTAATTTGGCAACCAGCTCTTCTTCAACCAGTATCTCTTCGGCACCACGCTTGATTTCCGCTAATGCCGCTTCCAGCTGGGACATGACGACTCTACTCCTGTGCTATGCACCTGAATGGCTGTTCTGAATACGGTCTGTTATTCGGAACGGCGATTTAGACGATCCAAACAAAATAAGGCAAGCATATTACTGGAATGGCGGATAAATTGGAAAGGCTGTAAAATCCGGGCTTGATTCAGGGAAGAGTATCACATGCCCGTTATTTACAGACTCAAGACATTGCCCCGTGTGCATAAAATCGCCCTCGGACTGCTGAGCACCGCCATGGTGGCGCTGATCATGATGCCCACAGAGCCGGCCGTGGCCAGCCGCGTTCACGCCGACCTTGCCGTCCCTGCGAAGTTTCAGGACGCACGCCAACCACTCGAGATAGAGGTGCAAGACCTGCCCCTGGTTGACGAGCACCTGCCTGCGCGCGAGCTGATGGTCAAGGTCAGTCGCGGTGATACCCTGTCTTCGATCTTTGCCCGCCAGGGGCTGCCTTCCGTCCTGTTGCACGATATCAACCGGCTCGGCGCCGATGCCAGATCGCTGCAAAAAATTCATCCCGGCGATAAACTGACCTTTTCCTTCGACAAAAAAGGACAGTTTTTCGGTCTAAGCTATCCGCTGGATGCGGCACGCACCCTCGACATTCGCCAGAGCGAATCCGGGCTGCGCAGCCGCATCATCAGCGTCCAGCTGGAGCACCGCACCCAGTACGCCCAGGCCTCGGTCAACTCCAACTTCTGGAATGCCGGTGTTACTGCCGGTCTGAGTGCGGGCCAGATCATGAGTCTGGCCGCCATGTTCGCCTGGGATCTGGACTTTGGTCTCGACATCCGTGCCGGCGATCGCTTCGCCGTGCTGTACGATCAGCGCTACAAGGACGGCATTCTGGTCGACACCGGCCATATTCTGGCCGCCGAATTTATCAATCAGGGTAATGTATACCGAGCCATACGCCACGATGACGGCAATTACTATTCGCCCGAAGGCCGGGCCATGCGCAAAAGTTTTCTGCGTGCACCGGTCAACTTCTCCCATATCAGCTCCAACTTCAATCCGCGCCGGCTGCATCCGGTTACCGGCCAGGTCAAGCCACACCGCGGCATCGACTATGCGGCCCGCACCGGCACTCCGGTGGTGGCCGCCGGTAGTGGCGTGGTGGTGGAGTCCGGTTACAGCCGCTTCAATGGCAATTATGTGGTGATCCGCCACGACCGTACCTATCTCACCAAGTACCTGCATCTCAACAAGCGGATGGTGAAAAAAGGGGAGAAGGTCAAGCAGGAGCAGCAAATCGGCACCGTCGGTGCCACCGGTCGAGTGACCGGTCCGCACCTGCATTACGAGTTTCTGGTCAACGGGGTACACAAGGATCCCAAGAGCGTGGATTTGCCCCAGGCCGCCTTTCTGTCACGAGGCGAGCTGGCCAAGTTTCGCCCCAGGGCAGACAAGCTGATGGCGCAGCTGAGCAAGGTCAGTGAAGTGATGCTGGCCAACAATTAAGACAGGAAACGGTGAAGGGTAAATCGTGAGGAGTGAGGAGTACGCCACTAATCCAAAACGTCGGTGTTTGGCACTTCATCATTTCCCTGTCACCGATGAACACCAACCACTTTAAAACCGTCAATGGCGCTCAGGCGCTGCTGCCACAAGGTAGCTTCAACCCCTGGCTGACCATAAGCCAGGGCCGGGTGTTTACCCCAGACGGGATCCGGCCAGGCGGCATCCCGGGTAAAACGGGCCACATGATGCAGGTGCAACTGGGGCACCATGTTGCCCAACGCAGCCACATTGATTTTATCCGCCGCCAGCTCGGTTTCCATCAAGCGCGCCACCGCGCAGGACTCACGTATCAGCTGCAACTGTTCTTCTTCGTTCAACCGGTGTATTTCACGAATGTCGGCTCGCTTGGGCACCAGTATCAGCCAGGGATACCGGCTGTCTTTGGCCAGCAATACCCGGCACAGCGGCAGGTCACCCAGTATGATGGTGTCCGCCGCCAGTCGAGGATGCAGTTCAAATTCACTCACTTGTTCGCACCGGCATAACGACGCAGGTAGGCGATAATATCCGCCGACTCGTACAGCCAGACATACCGACCCGGCTCCGGCTCGATACGCAGACAGGGCACCATGCGCTGGCCACCACCGGCCATCAGCGCCTGCAGGTGCTCCGGCTCGGTTGTGTCGCACTCGGTAATATCGAGGCCCAGCTCGCCCACCACCATCTTGACCCGCTCGCAATAGGGGCACCAGGCTCGCTGATACAGGGCCAGTTTGTCGACGGCATCGACCATGGGTGCCGGTTCTTGCTCGTTTTCGGCTCCATTGAGCCAGTCAAACAGGGACATTGGGTCGCCTTATTATCCGTTAAACGCTGAAAGAGGAGCCACAGCCACAGGTACTGGTGGCGTTGGGATTGGTCACCAGAAAGCGGGAGCCTTCCAGACCGTCGATATAATCGACGGTACCGCCAATCAGGTACTGCAGGCTCATGCCGTCCACCACCATGATGACGCCGTTCTTTTCGATGACGGTATCGCCTTCGTTGGTTTTTTCATCGAAGGTAAAGCCGTACTGAAAGCCGGAGCAACCACCACCGGTGATATAGACTCGCAGGCGCAGATCGGGATTTTCCTCTTCGCTGATCAGGGCCTGAATTTTGTTGGCTGCCGCATCGCTCATCTGGATCGGCAAAGGAATTGCATCGCTCATCACTACCTCTTGGATTAGTTATCAGCCGAAATTATCTAATACCCGAGTAAACAGTTCAAGTATTGTCCGGAGTGGGCCAGTTGAGACTAAGGGTACGCACAGGTCGGCGATCCAGCTCCAGCTGGAGTTCCAGGGTCTGCGCCAGGCTGCCGACCGGCAACCGCAACTGGCCGGTCAGCACCTGAAAATGGCGAAAATCCAGGGTTACCGGCGCCACGCCCAGGGCTTCTTCATTCAATACCACCGGCTGCCCCTGCCGCAGGGCGCGGATTTTCAACCGCGCCTGACCGGTAACGCGGTTGCCGGTATTGGTGGGTTGCAGCAGGACCAGCCGGTACGCGAAGAGCCCCGGCTCTGCCAGCCTGGTAATATCTTCCTGCGCCAGCAGCAGCTCGACGCCGCCATCCGGCGCCAGCACCTGCCGATACAACGCCAGCTGCTGCGCCTGCTCCGTCAGTTGTTGCGACTGCCGTGCCAGCTGGGCCAGCTGACTGCTCTCGGCGCTTAACAGCGTCTGCAGATCGACCCGCAGCGCCAGCAGTTCCTGCCGGTGACGCTCGGCCTGCAGCCGATGCTGTTCAAGCTGGCGGCTCTGTTGCTGATAACGAGGCACAAAGTAACCGGCAACGGCCAGCAGCAACAGATTGATGACCAAGGATACCACCATTACACGACGCCCGAACGGCTGGTGCATAAAACACTCCCGATTACGATAGCGGCGAATTGTGCCAAAGCCGCCACCTCGGCGCCAGCGACAAAGGCGGCCATTCTCGGCTCGACTGCTTTTTGTTATAGTCCAAGCACCCTGGCCGCAAGCGCCAACTCCGACCCAATTCAAAGGATGCTGACATGTCCAAGTCTGACGATTTATTTGCCCAGGCCCGCCGCTTTATTCCCGGTGGCGTGAACTCTCCGGTACGTGCCTTTAACGGCGTCGGCGGCACGCCGCGCTTTATCGAACGCGCCGACGGTGCCTATATCTTCGATGTGGACGGCCATTCCTATGTGGATTACATCGGCTCCTGGGGCCCGATGATCCTGGGGCACAACGCCCCTGCGGTACGCGAAGCCGTACTGGAAGCGGTAGAACGCGGCCTGAGTTTCGGCGCGCCTACCGGAGTGGAAGTGACCATGGCGGAGAAAGTCTACCAGCTGGTACCGTCCATGGAGCAGGTACGCATGGTCAACTCCGGTACCGAAGCCACCATGAGCGCCATTCGCCTGGCCCGTGGCTTTACCGGCCGCGACAAGATTCTGAAGTTTGAAGGCTGCTACCATGGCCACGCCGACTGCCTGCTGGTCAAGGCCGGCTCCGGCGCCCTCACCCTGGGCCAGCCCAACTCGCCGGGCGTACCTGCCGACTTTGCCAAGCACACCCTGACCGCCACCTTCAACGATCTGGACTCGGTCAAGGAAGCCTTTGAAGCGGCGCCCGCCGACATCGCCTGCATCATCGTCGAGCCCATCGCCGGCAACATGAACTGCATTCCGCCCGCTCCCGGCTTCCTCGAAGGCCTGCGCGCCATTTGTGACCAATTTGGCGCCCTGTTGATTTTCGATGAAGTGATGTGCGGTTTCCGCGCGGCCCTCGGCGGTGCCCAGCAGCGTTTCGGCGTCAAGCCGGATCTCACCACCCTCGGTAAAATCATCGGTGGCGGCATGCCGGTGGGTGCCTTCGGCGGTCGCCGCGAGGTCATGGAGTACCTGGCCCCGACCGGCCCGGTTTATCAGGCCGGCACCCTGTCCGGTAACCCGGTGGCCATGGCGGCCGGCCTGGCCACCCTGAATGCCATCAGTGCGCCGGGTGTTTACGAACAGCTGGAACAGACCACCAAGGCCCTGGTAGACGGCCTGCAGGCCGCCGCCGACAGGCACGGCATTCCCTTTACCACCACGCAGGTGGGTGCCATGTTCGGTTTCTTCTTCAGTGAAGAGAAGAACATCAGCAGCTACGAGCAGGTGACTCGCTGTGACCTGGAGGCCTTCAAGCGTTTCTTCCACCTGATGCTGGAAGAAGGCGTTTACCTGGCGCCCAGCGCCTTTGAAGCCGGCTTCATGTCACTGGCCCACGGCGAGCAGGAAATTGCGCATACCCTGGCGGCCGCCGACAAGGCCTTCGCCATCATGAAAGGCTAAACAGCCTACTCCGGCCGCTGGATCTCGACCAGCGGCCCTTCCAGCAACTCCACGCTGTTACCATCCGGATCCACAATAAAGACATAGCGCAAACAGGTCTGCCCGGTCACCGGCGACGGCTTGTCCGCCAGTACACCCGCACCGTGCAGGGCACTCAAGGCCTGGTCAAGATCATCGACCTGCAAGGCAAAGTGACGCAGCCCCAGCCGGTAGCCGCTGGCCCAGGGCGGAAAAGAAGACACTTCAGTCTCATCATCGGGGCGAAAGCAGTAAAGCTCCAGCAAAGCCTGACCCAGTCGTAGATGGCAAATCTGCAGCTGGCCTGCATCATCCTGCCAACGATAAACCGACTCGAATCCCAACCCCTTGTAGAAGCGTTCAGAAACAGACAGGTCATGCACACTCAGGGTGACATGATGAAAAGAAAACATGAGCAGCTCCTCCATCTACATACTATTGAGCATATACGGAGATGGCCGCTTTCACCTTTCTATGAGCGAAGTGAGGGATAAACCCAAACCCGTGAGGGGTGAGGGGTGAGGGGTGAGGCCACCTGACACCTCACCCCTCACGCTTTACAAAAATATCAGCGGGCGAAGTTGAAGATATCCTTCAGCCAGTCGCCAATCTGCTCACCGGCTTCAGGCCGCGTCGGCATACTGGGTCGACAATCCCGAATCGCCGGCAAACCGGCGGCCTTGGCCGGCAAGAGTCGGGTCGGCTCGCAGCGCGGGTCGGCGGGCATGCCATCGCTGAGCGCGAAGTTGACCTGATCGATACCGGCCGGTGCCGTCAGATCCAGCGAGTCGACCCCCCGTCCGTCCAGATAACGACTGTATACTCGCAACGCGCCGCTGGAGCCGGTCAGACCGGTTACGCTGTTGTCATCCCGGCCCACCCAGACACTGACCAGCTCTTCGTTATCCAGCCCCGCATACCAGGTATCCCGCAGATCGTTGGTGGTGCCGGTCTTGCCCGCCATTACCCGGTTGGGGAATCGCGCCGCCAGATGAGCGGCCGTACCACCGCCCACCACCCTGGTCATGCCATAAAGCGCCAGATAACCCGCTTCCGGCTCCAGCACCCGCACCGCCTTGGCGTTATGCTGGTACAGCAGCTCACCCTGATCGTCCTGAATGGCCCGAATCGAGGTCAACTGCTGATAGAGTCCCTGATTGGCCAGAGTCAGATACAGCTGATTGACCTCCAGTGGTGTCAGCTCCAGAGTACCCAGCATCAAGGACGGATAGGCCGGAATCGGCTGTTCCACCCCCATTCGCTTGAGGCCTTCGATTACCTTGTCCAGTCCGATGGCCATGCCCAGGTTCACCGTCGGCACGTTCAGCGACTTGGCCAGGGCATCAACCAGCATCACCTGGCCCCGGAACCGGCGATCATAGTTGTTGGGCCGCCACACCTGTCCCGAGTCGCTGCGCAGGCTGATGGGTTCATCCTTTATTGCACTGCCCAGGGTATAACCGTTGGCCAGGGCCTCGGCATACACAGGTGGCTTGATCAGCGAACCGATGGGCCGCCGCGCCGCCAGCGCCCGGTTGAAACCGGCAAAGCTGGGATCGGCACCGCCAACCACGGCGCTGACTTCCCCCTTGCGCCAGTTGCTGACCACCATGGCCGCTTCCAGATCCGATTTTCTGGTGTTGGCACGCAGTTGCTTTAGCTGTTCGATCACCGCCTGCTCGGCGCTGTGCTGGGCAATCGGATCCAGGCTACTGAAGATCTTGAGCCCGTTCTGACGCAGAAAATCGGCGCCGAACCGCTCTTTCAGCTCCTGGCGCAACAGCCCCATAAAGCCCGGAGTGCGGCCATATCCCATGCGGCCCCGCTCGATCAACTGCAGCGGCGTGCTGCTGGCCCGTTCGTAAGTCTGGCGGTCGATATGACCTTCGTTGGCCAGTAACCGCAGTACCAGATCGCGCCGTTTCTGCGCCCGCTCGGTATTACGCCAGGGATCGTAATAGGACGGCCCCTTCACCAGCGCCACCATCAGCGCTATCTGATCCGGATTCAGCTCGTTCAGCGGCAGACCGAAATAGAAATAACTGGCCAGACCAAAGCCGTAAACCCCCTGAGCGCCGTTCTGTCCGAGGTAGACTTCGTTGAGGTAGGCCTCGAGGATCTCGTCCTTTTCATAGCGAAAGTCGATGATCAACGCCATGTAGGCTTCCTGGATCTTGCGCCACAGGCTGCGGTCCTGACTCAGGAAGAAGTTCTTGGCCAGCTGCTGGGTCAGGGTACTGCCGCCCTGTACCGTGCGCCCGGCCTTGATGTTGACCACCAGCGCGCGCAGTATCGCCAGCGGCGACACGCCGTCATGCTGATAAAAGTCCCGATCCTCGACCGTCAGCAGGGCGGTCACCAGCAAGGGGGGCACCTGATCCAGCCGCACCAGCAGGCGATCTTCCCGCTTTTCCACGTTGAGCCGGTCGAGCAACACCGGATCCATGCGGGCATAACCCAGCTCACGGCCGTTGTCCGGATTCTGCATCCGCTTCAGCCGCTGTCCCTCGAAGGTCAGCAGAATCGAGCGGGCCGCCTCGGCGCCGTCGGAGAAATTAAAGGCCCGGCGATGAATCTCGATGCGATTGTTGGCCACCGCATATTCACCCGGCCGACCGGGATTGGCCACCTTGCGGTAGTTGAGCAGCTGCAATTCGCGCAGCATCTGGGCATGAGACAGCTTCTGTCCCGGAAACAACTCCAGCGGCCGGCTATAAACCAGTGCCGGCAGCGCCCATTTCTGGCCCTCGAAGCGCTCCTTTACCTGACTGTCCAGATAAATGCCGAAGATGCCCATCAACACGGTACCCACCAGCGCCAGCTTGAACAGCAGGCCCCACCATGAACGGCGGGACTTCACGGGCTTCTTTTTCGATTTACGAGTCTGTTTTGCCATAATCAGTGCTTACTATGCCTCTTGGTGTGCCGGGTCGGCGCCGTATTGGCGGGATCATCGGGCCACACATGCTTGGGGTAACGCCCCTTCATCTCTTTTTTTACATCCAGATAGGATCCGGCCCAGAAGGCGGCCAGATCCCGGGTAATCTGTAACGGACGACGAGCCGGCGACAACAGCTCCAGCACCAGTGCCACCCGTCCTCTCGCCAGCTCCGGGGTGTCGGATTGGCCAAACATTTCCTGCAGCCGTACCGGCAATACCGGATCCTCGTTTTCCCGATAGCGAATACCGGCCCTGGTACCGGTGGCCAGCTCGATAGCCGACGGTAGCAGGGTATCCAGCAATTGCCGTTGTGACCAGTCCAGCCGACTCTTGAAAATACCGGTCCAGTCGAGCCGGGCCAGCTCCTCCCACCGCCCCAGCCCCGTCAGATAGGGCAACAGCCAGTGTTCTGCCTCGGCCAGCCAGTCGCTTTCGTCACAAGGTTCGAAGCCGCTATCGGCCAGTTTTTGTCCGGCCAGCTTCAATCTGAGCCAATATTGCCGGCTTGCCTCATTCAGCGGCAAGGCCGACCAACCGCGCCGCACCACTTCTTCCAGCAGGCAACGAGCCCGCTGTTCGGGGCTGACCTTGCTTAACGGTGAACGCTGTAATATCAGGCCGCCAAAGCACCACTGGCGTTCGGCCCGCACCCGGTTGGCATCGTTATCCCACTCCAGATGCTCCCGCTCGCCGAAACGCTCGGGCACAAACTGCTGCAATTGCTCCAGGCTGACCGGCTCTGCCGCCTGAATAAAGATGCCCCGTTCGCCCCGCCCCAGCGCCGCCATCGCCAGCATGGGCTTGCCGAGCAAGGGGCTGCCCTGAGGCAGATCCGCACTCAGGCCGCCGGCCAGGCCGTAACGCCCCTGCTGGCGCAACAGGCCAACCCATTCGGGTCTCGCGTTGGCCAGCAGAGGCCCCAGATACTGGCCCGACGGCGCACTTTCGTTCTGCTGCAGGCGTTTGAACCAGCGCCGGGCCGCCGGTATCAGCCGTCCCTGCCGCGCCAGTAGCTGGCCCGACAGGGGGCCATTATCCCAGCGGCCCTCTTCCAGCAGCGCCACCAGATAGACGGCATCGGCCAGGGCTCCGGCCCGGCCCTGCAGCTGCCAGTCCTGCGCCGTCAGCAACAGCTGCCCGAGCCAGGGCTCTGTGCCCAGTTGCCAGACTCGTCGCCCGAGCGCAGTCAACTGGGAGCCACTCAACAGGCCCAGGCTTGAGAGCTGGCTGCGAGCCGCCGCCAACAGCGTGGTGGGGGGCGGCGTCAACAGCGGCAATTGCTCGGGCTCGGCGCCCCAGGCGGCACATTCCAGCACAAAACCGGCCAGGTCACTCTGTTCGATTTCTGCCGGTCGCCGGGGCGCCAGCCGTTCCTGTTGCTCTTGGCCCCACAGCCGCACACAGGTACCGGGCTGCAGGCGCCCGGCCCGGCCGGCCCGCTGAGTAGCCGAGGCCTGGCCAATCTGGCGGCTGTGCAGCCGGGTGATGCCGGACTGGGGTTCGAACTGCGCCTGTCGTTCCAGCCCCGAGTCCACCACTATGCTGATGCCGTCGATGGTCAGCGAGGTTTCCGCCACATTGGTGGCCAGCACTATCTTGCGCCGCCCCGCCTTCGCCGGAGCGATGGCAGCCTGCTGCTCGGCCAGCGTCAGCCGACCATAGAGCGGCCTGAGTTCGGTCTCCGAGCCGGTTTTGCCGCTCAGCCAGTCCTGAGTGCCACGGATTTCCCGCTCTCCGGGCAGAAAGGCCAGCACACTGCCATCGAAACGATCCAGTGCCGTAAGAATGGCTCGGCCCATGGCTTCATCCAGCCGGCTGTGCTGATTGCGGGGCTGATATTCCACCGTCACCGGAAAGCTGCGCCCGGCGCTCTGCACCACGGCGGCCTCGGGCAGCAGGCTATCGAGTGCCAGCCCCTCCAGGGTGGCGGACATCACCATGATGTTGAGGTCTTCACGCAGCGCCTGGCATTCCAGGGCAAAGGCCAGCGCCAAATCCGCCTGCAGGCTGCGTTCGTGAAATTCATCGAAGATCAACAGCCCGACGCCGTCCAGCTCCGGATCGGCCTGCAGCATGCGGGTCAGCACCCCCTCGGTAACCACTTCCAGCCGGGTGTCTTTGCCCACCCGGCTTTCGCCACGCATGCGATAACCGATGCGGCCACCCGGCGTTTCGCCCAGTTGCGTCGCCAGATACTGGGCTATGGTGCGTGCCGCCAGCCGCCGGGGTTCCAGCATGATGATGCGGCCCTGGATTTCGGGTTGCTTCAGCAGCCACAACGGCAGCCAGGTGGATTTACCGGCGCCGGGTGGCGCTTCAATGATGATCTGGGACGCCGCCAGCGCCGGTTGCAGTTGCGGCAGCGCGTCGACGATAGGGAGCTGATTCACATGATTACCTGATTGATCGAAAACCACTATATTGTGCCAAAAGCCCCGACCGGGAGCCATGCGGTTGGCTTCACCGCCACAAATCGGATCCACATGATGCTCATCATCGGAACCCATGTATAGTGGTTCACAAGTAACCGAACGAGGTTTGTTGTGCTGATACAGGTATTGCTGAGTTCTCATGCCTGGTGCTGCAACACCACCAAACTCAAATGTTCCTGGCAAACCAGGTAAGAGAAATAAATGCTTACATTCAGGCTCAGCAGCCTTTATACCCTGATGGCGTTTGTATGTGTTTTTGCAGCGGGAGGGTATTACATTCACCTGAGTATTGTGGCCGATCGCAAGGATCAGCAGCTGCTGATGGAAGAGGTGGTCAGTGTTCAGGCCGCGTCCATAGAGCGGCGCCTGACCCGTTCGTTATCATCGACCTATATTCTTGCCCAGGAAGTGCGGCGCAGTAACGGTCAGTTCAGGGATTTCGACAACTTTGCCGCAGAAGTCATCCAGACCCTGGGCGGTGTTTCCAGTCTCCAGCTTGCCCCCGATGGCATAACTCGGCAAATATACCCGCTGGCGGGTAATGAAAAGGGCATTGGTCATAACCTGTTGGTGAGTGATAAACGGAAAAAGGAAGCCTGGGAAGCCATCGAAAGCAAGGCCCTGACGCTGGCTGGCCCCTTTATGCTGGTGCAGGGACGCCTGGGCATGGTGGGACGAAACCCGGTGTTCCTTGAGAACGACGGCGAGCAACAGTTTTGGGGCTTTGCGACAGCCTTGATTTACCTGGATGATCTGCTGTCGTTTACCGAGCTCGATCAACTGAAACAAAAAGGCTATGCCTTTCAACTGTCGCGCTTACACCCCGACACCGGCAAGGTGGATATCTTTGCCCGCTCCAGTAACGAGCTGGATCGGCAGCAGGTCAGAAAAAGAGTCAAGGTTCCCAATGGCGAATGGACCATAGCGATGAGCCGGCCAATCGACTTCACCTTTCAGATTATCGTCGGCCTCACCCTCAGCCTGATCACGGCGAGCGTATTCGCGCTGCTGATACGCCGCATCCTGCTGGAGCCGGAGCGACTGCGAGAGTTGGTCAAAAAACAAACCTTTCAACTGGAGCAGCTGGCATTTAATGATGAACTCACCGGTCTGGCCAACCGGCGCTTTCTGACCGAGCAGCTGGAGCAGGCACTTTTGAATATTCGGCGCGAAGGTGGCAGCCTGGCGCTGATGTATCTGGATCTCGATGATTTTAAACGCATCAATGATTCAACCGGACACGAAGACGGCGACCGGTTATTGACTGAAGTGGCGCGACGACTCAAGGCCACGGTAAGAGAAACCGATATCGTCGGTCGCCTCGGGGGTGATGAGTTTGCAATTATACTGGTCAATATAAACGACGCCGACAACGCACGAATCGTCGCCGAAAAAATAATCGCCAATATCGGCATGCCGGTTCAGTTGGCGCAGAACGAGACCGTTATTGGCACCAGTATTGGCATCACCCTGGCACCGGAAGACGGGTCCAGCGGTGGCGAGTTATTACGCAATGCCGATCTTGCCATGTATAGCTCGAAACGAGCGGGTAAAAACCAGCTTTCGTTTTATAACAAGGAAATGCAGGAACAGGCGCTTGCCTCGATACGACTGGAGGAAGAGTTGCGTCGGGCCCTCTGTCGGCAGGAATTTGTCCTGGTATTCCAGCCGATCATTTCCTTTTCATCTGGCAAGATAGCTAAATTCGAAGCCTTGCTGCGCTGGAAGCAGCCGGAGCGGGGAATGCAAAGTCCGGGCACTTTTATTGCGGTGGCAGAGCAGACCGGGCTGATTGTACCTATTGGTTATTGGGTCATCGAGGCGGCCTGTCATTTTATTCGGCAACAAATGCAGGCAGATCGAAGCGTGAAGCCGGTGGCGGTCAACCTGAGTGTCTGCCAGTTGCGCGAGGCGGAATTTGCAGACCGGGTAGAAAGCCTGTTGCTACGCCTGAATATTCCACCCGCCTTGCTGGTGCTTGAAATTACCGAATCCATGCTGATGGAAAATGTCGAGCTGGCCATGGTGTTGATTGGAAAACTAAAAGGCTTGGGCATCCGTATTTCGATTGATGACTTTGGCACCGGCTATTCTTCGTTATCGCAATTACGCCACTTTCCCGTCGATATTCTGAAAATCGACCGTTCCTTTGTGATGGATCTGGAAAACAGCCCCATCGACCGCCAGATGGTGGAGGCCATTACCGCCATGGTGCACAAGCTGGGACTTAAAGTGATTGCCGAAGGCATTGAAACCGTTGAGCAAATGCAGTTTCTCAACAAGATAGGCTGTGACTATGCCCAGGGTTTCCTGTTTGCCAGGCCCCTGCCACCCGAGCAGGCACTGCAATACACCGGCTATGCCGGTTTGGCGACGAGCGAGAAGGCACCTGATGCTGACAGGCTTCTCATGGCGACGGCCCGCTGACAAATAGCTCGACCTAAAGCGAGTCAGCAGATCAGGAGGGTAAAGATGGCAGGCAAGGATAACCGGCTGTTCCTGGCTTTTCCCGCCGAGGCGCTGGCGCCCGAACTGACCCGGCTGCAACGCCGGCTGGCCCTGCCCGGCCGATGCGTGCCGCCGGAGCAACTGCACCTGACCCTGCACTTTCTCGGCCAGTGCAACCCGAAGCAACAGGCCTCGTTACTGCACCAGCTGGACAAGCTGCCCCTGCCCGGCTTTGCACTGGTGCTGGACCAGCTGGGCTGCTTTTCCCGGGCCGGCGTGGTCTGGCTGGGGCCGAGCGCACCGCCGCCGGCGCTGATGGCACTGGCCGAGGCCGTGGAGCTGAAATGCCGCGCCCTGGGTCTGGACAAGCCGCACAAGGCCTACCGTCCTCACGTGACCCTGTTTCGCCACAGCAACACCGACGAGCTGCCCACCATCAGACCCTTTCATTACCAACCAACGGCGCTGTGCCTGTACCGCTCCACCCTCACCGAGCAAGGGCCGGTTTATCACTGTCTGCAACGCTGGCCGCTGGCCGAAGTGAAAGGAAGTGAGGCGCGAGGAGAAAACTCACACCGCAAACGGTAGCTGTTCAATCAGGGTCATGCCCTCGGGGGAGATATCCGCCTTCCAGGCCTGGCATTCCACGCCGGCGGTCAGGGCCTCGAGCACCAGACCGGCATAGACCGGGTCCAGGTGCTGCGCCGGGCTGACCCGATCGATGCCGGTATGCAGCACACAGAACAGCAGCACCGCCCTGTGGCCGTGATGAACGCAGTCGATCAGCTCCCGCACGTGCTTCTGAGCCCTGACACTCTCGGTATCCGGAAAATAACCCTGCCCGCCCGGCTCCCCCGCGGTTTCATCCAGCAGGGTCACGCTCTTGACCTCCACATAACAGTCGGGCTCATCGCCGCCACTCAGCAGAAAGTCGATGCGGCTGCCCTCGTTGCCGTAGCGAACTTCGGCTTTTATATCGTCATATTGCGCCAGCGAGGGAATGCGTTTTTGCGCCAGTGCCTCGGCCACCAAGGGGTTGGCCCGCCCGGTATTGACACAGATGAGGTCGCCGCGCCGGTTTTCGACCAGCTCCCAGGTGTGAGCATATTTGCGTTTCTGGTTGTCTGATGTAGAGAAATACACAGTCCAGCCCGGCTCGGCGCAACCGGTCATCTTGCCGGTATTGGGGCAATGTATGGTCAGCGGAGCCTCTGGCGAAGAGCCCGGATGAATGACGTCGGCCAGAAAGCGCTTGTAACGCCGAATCAGCTGACCACGGCACAAAGAAGAGGAAAACTGCACGATTGTACCTATAGTTCATGAATAGAGTTCGATGGTAATCTGTATCACCACTGCGACTCTACTCTTGAAAATGCCATTCCCCGTCCCCATATGGAGGGCTCATCGAGAAGCTGCCGCTCTTTATCATCCGGCCCACTCAACCAGAGTCATTTCAGAAAAAAGTGGTCATGGTCGTATTTAAGGGCTGATTTTCGCAGAAACAGCAATGCAAAATTGCCTTGTCATTATGGTTTCTGCTATAGATAGCCGCTTCTTAACCTTGGTTGACGCAATATTGCTTTTTAGGAGATACGGAATGCCAGCAGTCGAAACCAAAAAATCTCTCGGTATTCTGGCCATTGCCGGTGTTGAGCCTTACCAGGCGAAGCCCGACGAAGAATACATGAACGATGCGCAAAAGACGCATTTTCGCAAAATTCTGGGTGCCTGGCGCAATCAGTTGCGCGAAGAAGTGGATCGCACCATGGGCTACATGAAAGACGAGGCAGCCAACTTCCCCGACCCGGTAGACAGAGCCGCTCAGGAAGAAGAATTCGCGCTTGAATTGCGTGCCCGGGATCGTGAACGCAAGCTGATCAAGAAGATCGAGAAAACCCTGCAGAAAATAGAAGAAGACGACTTCGGCTATTGCGAACACTGCGGCGTGGAAATCGGCATCCGTCGTCTGGAAGCTCGCCCCACCGCCGATCTGTGCATCGACTGCAAGACCCTGGCCGAAATAAAGGAAAAACAGATGGCCGGTTACTAAGCCGTCCCTGATACCATGAATAGAACAGCGTCCAACCGCTACATTGGGCGCTTTGCCCCCTCGCCCAGCGGCCCCCTTCATTTCGGCTCTCTGATAGCCGCCCTCGGCAGCTATCTGCAAGCCCGAAGTCATCAGGGACTATGGTTACTGCGGATTGAAGACCTGGATCCGCCGCGGGAAGTTCCCGGTGCGGCCGATGCCATCTTGCGCACCCTGGACGCCTTTGGCCTGCACTGGGACGGCCCCGTCGTGTACCAGAGTCAACGACACCATGCCTACCGTGCCGTGCTGGACAAGCTGGCACGACACGGGCTGACCTATCATTGCCATTGTACCCGCAAGATGATCAGTGCCGCCGGCGGCTTTTATAACGGCCATTGTCGTGATCTTGCACTGCCGGCCGAAAACGCGGCTACCAGGCTGGTGATGGATCGGCCGGTTTACCGCTTCCACGACCGGCTGCAGGGGGACATTTCCGTACCGGGAGCGCTGGCCGAAGAAGACTTTATCGTGCGTCGTCGCGACGGGCTCTACGCCTATAACCTGGCGGTGGTAGTCGACGATGCCGAGGCGGGCATTACCGAAGTGGTGCGTGGGGCCGACCTGCTCGACCCCACGGTGCGCCAGATTGCCCTTTATCGCATGCTGAAGGCGCCGGAGCCCGGCTGGCTGCACCTGCCGCTGGCGCTGTATGCGGGCAACAAGCTGTCCAAGCAGAATCATGCCCCGGCACTGGATGACCGGCAACCGGGCGAGGCGCTCTGGCACGCGCTGGATTTTCTCGGACAAGAACCCCCACCGGCGCTGTTTGGAGCCGGTGCTGCCGAACTACTGCACTGGGCCTGCCGTCACTGGCGCCTGGATCGAGTGCCCGGCAGACCAAATATCGAGCTGAAGTGCGCAGACAGTTCGCATTTTCAGCGCCCTGCGCTATTATAGTGCGCCGATTTTTTTAGCTTAAGGCCTTGCGAGGTGTCCTATTTTTTCCCAGATTGCTGGCTTTTGTAGAAAGCTGCTTACCCGACAACAGGAGGCGTTGCCGTTGCAACCCGTGGTGCTGACACGCGACCAACATGGTATTTCGCGCCGACAAATCAGCGAAAACGCCCTCAAAGTACTGTATCGCCTGAACAAGGCGGGCTTTGAAGCCTACCTGGTCGGTGGTGGGGTGCGTGACTTGCTGCTGGGCCGTCAGCCCAAAGACTTCGATGTCTCCACCAACGCCACGCCTGAACAGATAAAGCAGCTTTTCAGCAACTGCCGTCTGGTTGGTCGCCGTTTTCGCCTGGCCCATGTGCTGTTTGGTCGCGATGTCATCGAAGTGGCTACTTTCCGTGGTCATCACCATCAGGTTAATACCAACAAAAACGTCTCTTCCCAGTCTTCCGAAGGCATGCTGCTGCGCGACAACGTCTACGGCACCATAGAAGAAGACGCCGAGCGCCGCGACTTTACCGTTAACGCCCTCTATTACAACATTGCCGACTTCAGCGTGGTTGGCTTTGCCAATGGCATCAAGGATCTGGAAGCGCGCCGCCTCGAACTGATCGGCGACCCGGAAACCCGCTATCGGGAAGATCCGGTGCGCATGATTCGGGCGGTCCGTTTCTCCGCCAAGCTGGGTCTGACCATCAGCCCCCGCACCGAAGCGCCGATTCAGGAACTGGCGCCCTTGCTGAGCGATATTCCTCCGGCCCGCCTGTTTGAAGAAACCCTCAAGCTGTTTCTTGCCGGCCACGGTCTGGAAACCTATCGCCAGCTGCAGCAATACGGCCTCTTTGCGCCGCTGTTTCCGGAAGCGGCCGAGGTCATGGGCAAGGGCAACAATCGCTACGGTCGCTTTATCGAGCTGGCGCTGACCAACACCGACGAACGTATCGCCCAGGATATGCGGGTGACTCCGGCCTTCCTGTATGCCGCCCTGCTGTGGGGACCGGTAGAAACCCGCACCCAGGCCTTCATGAATGAAGGCGGCCTGAATCATTACGACGCCTTCATGCTGGCCACCGATGATGTGCTGGGTCGCCAGGTGAAAGCCGTCGCCATTCCGCGCCGTTTCAGCTCGGTAGTCCGCGATATCTGGCAACTGCAGGATCGTCTCACCAAGCGCAACGGCAAACGGCCGCACCGCCTGCTCGAGCATCCCAAGTTCCGCGCCGGCTACGACTTCTTGCTGCTGCGGGCCGAACTGGACCCGCGCCTGAAAGAGCTGGCCGAATGGTGGACCGAGTTTCAAGTTTCCAATCCGGTCGACCGACAAACGCAACACCGTCAGCCTCAGGCTCGTGGAGCGCAGCAAGGTCAGGCCAATACGGCCAGCGATGCCGAACCGCGTAAACCACGCAAGCGGCCACGCCGCCGCCCGCGTCGGAAAAAAGACGCGTGACCCGGGTATTTGTTGCCCTCGGCGCCAACCTTGGCGAGCCGCTTGCACAAATAAAGGCGGCGCAGCTGGCCTTGGCGAGTCTGGCCACCCCGGGCAGCCTGCAGCATTCGCCGCTGTATCAGAGCCTGCCCATGGGGCCGGCGGATCAGCCGCGCTATATCAATGGGGTATCGATGTTTGATACCTCGCTCGCGCCACACGCCCTGCTGGATGCGTTGCAGCGCATAGAGCAGGCGCATGGCCGGGTACGCAAGGAAGAACGCTGGGGGCCCCGCACCCTGGATCTGGACATGCTGCTCTATGGCGAACGCCACATCGACGATGAACGGCTGACGGTCCCCCACTATGGCATGAAGCAACGGGAATTCGTGCTTTACCCGCTGGCGGACCTGGTCCCGGGCCTGATACTGCCCTGCGGTACTTCCCTGGCCCAGCTGTTGCAACAGTGCCCGGCCAACAGCATGACCCGACTGCCCCCGCAGTAAAGGAATCTCTCATGACTAAAATCACCACGGCACGCCTGCTGGCGATGAAACAGGCTCGGCAGAAAATTGCCATGATCACCGCCTACGATGCCACCTTTGCCCAGCTGTTCGAACAGGCCGGCGTGCATGCCATCCTGATCGGCGACTCCCTCGGCATGGTATTGCAAGGCGAAGACAGCACCCTCAAGGTGACAGTCGACGATATCGCCTATCACACCAGATCGGTGGCCAATGGTTGCTCAAAATCGCTTATCGTCGCCGACATGCCGTTTATGAGTTACAGCAATCCGGAGCAGGCCTGTGCCGGTGCCGCCACCCTGATGCGCGCCGGTGCCCACATGGTCAAGCTGGAAGGCGGCGACTGGCTGGCCGACACCGTGACCCAGCTGACCCGCCAGGGTATTCCGGTGTGCGGCCATCTGGGGCTGACGCCGCAGTCGGTGCACGTGTTCGGCGGCTTCAAGCTGCAGGGGCGCGAAACCGAGCAGGCCGAACAAATCAAACGTCATGCCAGAGCACTGGAAGCCGCCGGCATTCAGTTGCTGGTGCTGGAGTGCGTGCCAAGCCGGCTTGCCACCGACATCAGCCAGATGCTGAGCATACCGGTGATCGGCATCGGTGCCGGTGCCCAGACCGACGGTCAGGTACTGGTGATGCAGGATGCCCTGGGGCTCACCACCGGCTATGTGCCCAAGTTCACCAAGAACTTTCTGGCCGACAACGGCAACGTCAAAGCCGCCATCGAAGCCTATGTGGCCGACGTGGCCGAGGGCCGTTTCCCCGGCCCGGAACACAGTTTTAACTGAGGACAGAAGATGCAGCTGGTCAGCACCCTCGACGAATTAAGAGCCGTCATCAACGGCTGGCGCCGTCACGGCGAGCGTATCGGTTTTGTGCCCACCATGGGCAATTTGCATCAGGGACATATGGAGCTGGTCAAGCAGGCCGGAAGCCGTTGCGATCGCGTGGTGGTCAGCATCTTCGTCAACCCGCTGCAGTTTGACCGGGCCGCCGATCTCGACGCCTATCCCCGCACCCTGGAGCAGGACTGCGAGCGGCTGGGTGAACAGGCGGATATCGTCTTCACCCCCACGCCGGCGCTGATGTACCCCAATGGCCAGCAACAGCAAACCCGGGTTGTGGTGCCCGGCGTTTCCGAGGTACTGGAAGGCGCCCTGCGTCCGGGTCACTTCGACGGCGTCAGCACGGTCGTGTGCAAGCTGTTCAACCTGGTGCAGCCGGATCTGGCCTGTTTCGGTGAAAAAGACTACCAGCAGCTGGCGCTGATCCGTAAAATGACCGCCGAATTGAATATGCCGGTCGAGATCCTGGGGGTGCCTACGGTACGTGCCGAAGACGGCCTAGCGCTGAGTTCCCGCAACGGTTATCTGACCGACGCCGAACGCACGCTGGCCCCCGAGCTTGCCGCCACCATGAACTGGCTGGCCGTTCGCCTCGCCGACGGCGAGCGGGATATTGAACGGCTGGCCACAGACGGCAGTGCTCGCCTGAACGATGCCGGTTTTCGTACCGACGGTATCGATATCGTCGATGCCGACACCCTGCTGCCGTTAACGGCACAGAGCCGGGCCGTGGTCATCCTGATGGCCGCCTTTCTCGGCAAGGCCCGACTGATAGACAACCGGGTAGTGCCCCTGTAGAACACTACCCCTCGCTTTTCGACAGTACAGCCGGATGGGGATTAGCTCACGCCGACTCGCCGTGAAGGCAGTAACCAATGGAGACAAGGTAAAGATGGACATGCAACGCATTATGCTCAGAGGCAAGCTGCACCAGGCCCGGGTCACCCACGCCGAGCTGAACTACGAAGGCTCCTGCGCTATCGATCAGGACCTGCTGGACGCGGTCAATATCCGAGAATACGAGCAGATCGATATCTACAACATCGAAAACGGCGAGCGTTTTCACACCTACGCCATTTCCGGCGAACGTGGCTCCAGGATGATCTCATTGAACGGCGCCGCCGCCCGCAAGGCCGCCGTGGGCGACCGTATCATCATCTGTGCCTATGCGCCGATGAGCGAGCAGCAAATCGAAAGCTACGATCCCAATCTGGTGTATCTGGATGCGGACAACAACATAGTACGCACCAGCAAGAACATCCCCCTGCAACTGGCCTGATCGCCACCATAACCCGCAGGTAACAGACAAAAGGCGGCCCATTGGCTGCCTTTTTTGTTTATTGCTTCATAAACGCTACACATTATCTTCAGGATCTTGGCTCCAGAGGCAACACAGCCACCTCCCACGACACGCCATAAACCCATCCTTGGGGGCTCGGAAATACCATCCCTGGTATTTCACGGTCGTGGGAGGAGATCTCTGTTGCCTCTTCTGAACACCGAGTTGCCCGCAAGCGGTGCCAACAGGCGACTCCGTAGTACCAAGGAGGTCAAAGGGATCTGCTCCGCCGAGCATCACATGACAGGGATGTCATGTGCTGAGCGTCACATGGAGGTGCTCGAGCGGGTAGGAGGAGCTGGCCCTTTGGCTGACTTTAGCAAAATAGAAAACAGCCGGGACAACAAACAAAAAGGCAGCCAACCGGCTGCCTTTTTTAAACTCAACTGCGTAATCCACGCCCGGTGTGAATCAGATACCAGGCCAGGCCATAGAACAGCGCGATAAAGCCGATGATGATGCCGTAGGCCACGGTCAGCGGTACATCGCTGATACCCAGAAAACCGTAGCGGAAGGCGTTCACCATATACAGCACAGGATTGCCGTGCGAAATGGTTTGCCATATCTCGGGCAGCAGGTCGATGGAGTAGAAGACCCCGCCCAGATAGGTCAGCGGCGTCAGGATAAAGGTCGGAATGATGCTGATATCGTCGAAGGTACGGGCAAAAATGGCGTTGAGCAGCCCCGCCAGCGAAAACAGCACCGAGGTCAGAAACACGGTGAAGATAACGCTGAACAGATGACTGATTTGCAGATCGACAAAGAACAGCGACACCATACTGACAGTCAGCCCCACCAACAGGCCCCGTACCACACCGCCACCGACATAACCGGCGATGATCACGTAAGTGGGCACCGGCGCCACCAGCAGCTCTTCCACGTTATGCTGGAACTTGCTGCTGAAAAACGACGAGGCCACATTGGAGTAGGAGTTGGTGATCACCGACATCATGATCAGGCCCGGTACGATAAAGGCCATGTAGGAATAACCACCCATCTCGCCGATACGGCTGCCAATCAGGTTGCCGAAAATCACGAAATACAGGGTCATGGTGATGGCCGGCGGCACCAGGGTCTGCACCCAGATGCGGGTAAAACGCACGATTTCCCGGTGTAAAATACTGCGAAAGGCGATGTAATAGTGTTTTCCGCTCATGCTGTCGTTCTCCCCTGCTCCACCAGCGTAACGAATAATTCCTCCAACCGGTTGGCCTTATTGCGCATGCTCAGCACGCGAATACCCTGCTCGTTAAGCTGGGCAAAGACGCCGTTCACCCCCTGATCTTTCTTCACTTCAACTTCCAGGGTGTGATCGTCCAGCAACTGCCAGTTAAAACCGGACAAAAAGGGTTCGCGGCAATCGGTAGCCAAATCCAGAATGAAGGTTTCCACGTTGAGCTTGCCCAGCAGGCCTTTCATGCTGGTGTTCTCGACCAGGCGCCCCTTGTCGATGATGCCGATATTCCGGCACAGCATCTCCGCTTCTTCCAGGTAGTGGGTGGTCAGGATAATGGTAATGCCCTGCTCGTTGATAGCCTTGAGAAAATCCCACATGGCCCGGCGAATTTCGATATCCACCCCGGCGGTCGGTTCATCCAGAATCAACAGCTTGGGTTCGTGCATCAGCGCCCGGGCAATCATCAGTCGTCGCTTCATGCCGCCGGACAGGGTGCGGGCGGGAACATCGCGCTTTTCCCACAGATCCAGCTGTTTCAGGTAACGTTCGGCGCGGATCTTGGCCTCTTTGCGCTCAATGCCATACAAGCCGGCCTGGTTGACCACGATTTGCTGCACTTTTTCGAACGGGTTGAAGTTGAATTCCTGCGGCACCAGGCCGATCTGGGTCTTGGCCTGATTCAGGTGGGTATCGATATCGAAACCGAATACCTTGACCGTGCCGGCACTCTTGTTCACCAGCGAGGAAATAATACCGATGGTGGTGGATTTACCTGCTCCGTTAGGGCCGAGCAAGGCATAGAAATCGCCCTTGTTGACTGTCAGATCTATGCCTTTCAATGCTTCTACACCACCGGCGTAGGTCTTGCGCAGGCCATCAATCTCCAGTGCTTTGGTCATTATTGGCTCCATAGAATAAAAAATACCCGGGGCAGGTGGCGGACATAAGCCCGTTGCCCCATCCCCAGGCAGATTTGTGAGTAATACCAATCCCACTAAACAAATGATCTATTTCATTTTTGTATAAAATTCGAACAAAGGGCCCGCTCCCCCGACTCGCCATGAATCCCTCCCTGGAGGCTCAGCCGCGCCATCCATGGCGCGGATGGTCGGCTGAGCAGATCCCTTTGTCCTCCTTGATACACCGGAGTTGCCTGTTAGCGCCGTCTGCAGACAACTCGATGCTCGAGAAGAGGCAACAGAGATTGACTCCCACGACCGTGAAATGCCATGGAAGGCATTTCCCGAGCCCTCAGGGATGAGTTCATGGCGTGTCGTGGGAGGCGACTGTGTTGCCTCTGATCCCGGGGGTTAACATGATCAGATGTTTATTCCAATTGGTATAAGCAAAAAACTTAATCGAGCGGTATCACCTTGCCGATATAGGGCAGATTGCGATAAAGCTGGGCATAATCGATACCGTAGCCGACCACGAACTCGTCGGGAATGGTAAAGCCTATCCAGTCCACCGGCACCTGTACTTCACGCCGATCGGGCTTGTCGAGCAGCGAGCAAATGGTCAGCGAGGCCGGATTGCGCAGCGACAGTATTTCCTTCACCTTGCTCAGGGTATAACCGGTGTCGATAATGTCTTCGACAATCAACACGTGCTTGCCGTGGATCTCGTCGTCCAGATCCTTGAGGATTCTCACATCACGGTTACTTTCCATGCTGCTGCCGTAGCTGGAAGCGGTCATGAAATCGAGCCGCACCGGCAGGGTAAGCTTGCGACACAAGTCGGCCATAAATACACAGGAGCCGCGCAGCAAACCGACCATCACCAGCTCGTCCACCCCCTGATAATGGGCGTTGATTTGATCGCCCAGGGCCTGAATCCGCGCGTTTACCTCATCGGTACCGATCAGGATATCCACTCTGTGTTTCATTTTTAGCTCCGTTGGGCCTGAAATGCCCGACTGTGATTAAAGCGGTATTCTAACGGAATTCTCTCTTATCTGCATATCGGGTCAGCTTTCCGCACCGCCATAGCCCCAGCGCGGCACCAGCTCCTGATCCACCTCGAGGTGATCCAGAATACGCGCCACCATGAAGTCGACCAGATCCGCGATGGTGCGCGGCTGATGATAAAACCCCGGTGACGCCGGCATGATGGTCACGCCCAGGTTGGCCAGCTTGAGCAGATTTTCCAGATGCAGCGCCGAGAACGGTGACTCGCGCGGCACCAGGATCAGCTGACCCTTCTCCTTGATCACCACATCGGCGGCCCGCTCGATCAGATTGTCCGACGCGCCACTGGCGATGGACGCCACCGTGCCCATGGAGCAGGGACAAATCACCATGCGCCGGGGGGCGCCGGAGCCGGAGGCCACCGGCGAAAACCATTCTTCCTTGCCATAGACCTGCAGTTGCTCCGGCGCCGCCTGATAACGCTCGCTCAGCAGGGCTGCCAGGGCATCCGGCTTGCCCGGCCACTGCTCGCCCTCTTCGGTCGCCAGCACCACCCGGGCGGCACTGGATACCAGCAGGTGCACCTGCATACCGGCGGCCAGCAGCCGCCCCAGCAACGCCAACGCATAGGGAGCACCGGACGCACCGGACAGGGCCAGGGTGACCTGACGATGACGCGGGTATTTAGGCGCAGACATGGGTCGCCTCCAGTGCCTGCAGCAGGCGGCCGTGAATGCCGCCGAAGCCGCCGTTACTCATCACCAGTATCTGATCCCCCGGCTGTGCCGCCTCGGTGAGGGCCGCGATCAGTCCGTCCAGATCCTCAAATACCCGCCCCTGCGGACAGGCACCGGCGACTGCGGCCAGATCCCAGTTCAGATCCGCCGGCCGGAATAGATAGGTCTGATCCGCCAGTTGCAGGGAGTCCGCCAGCGGCTGCTGATGCACGCCCATTTTCATGGTATTGGAGCGCGGCTCCAGCACCGCCAGCACCCGACCACCTTCTTGAGCCTTCACCCGCGCCTTGAGCCCGGCCAGGGTCCATTCGATGGCGGTGGGATGATGGGCAAAGTCGTCCCAGACCCGAATGCCCGCTACCTCGCCTTTCAGCTCCATGCGTCGCTTGGGCGACACGAACAGGCACAGCGCCTTGATGGCTTCCGCCACCGGCACGCCTGCATGGCGGGCCGCTGCCAGTGCCATCAGGCCGTTGTGCACGTTGTGCAGGCCGATACAGCCCCAGCGCACCTCGCCCACCGCCTTGCCGTCGAGCAGCACGGTGAAATGGCTGCCATCGGCTTGCCGCGGTTCGGCCTGCCACAGGCCGTCTTCGCCCGCGTATTCCACTTCACTCCAGCAGCCCATGGCCAGTACCTTCTCCACCGCCGGTGTGTGCGTCGGTACCAGTACCCGGCCGTGGCCGGGCACCATGCGCAGCAGATGATGAAACTGTCGCTGAATGGCCGCCAGATCGTCGAAGATATCCGCATGATCGAATTCGAGGTTATTGAGGATCAGGGTGCTGGGACGGTAATGAACAAATTTGGATCGCTTGTCGAAGAAGGCGCTGTCGTATTCGTCGGCTTCGATCACGAAAAAAGGCGCCTCGCCCAGCCGGGCGGATACCTCGAAGTTACCGGGCACGCCGCCGATCAGAAAACCGGGCGCCAGGCCGCAGTCTTCCAGAATCCAGGCCAGCATGCCGGCAGTGGTGGTTTTACCGTGGGTGCCGGCTACCGCCAGTACCCAGCGATCCTGCAGCACATGTTCCAACAGCCATTGGGGGCCGGAGGTATAGGGAATGCGACGATTGAGCATCGCCTCCACGCAGGGGTTGCCCCGGCTCATGGCGTTGCCCACCACCACCAGATCCGGGCCTGAATCGAGTTGGCTTGGATCATAACCTTCAATCAACTCGATGCCCTGCTGCTCGAGCTGGGTACTCATCGGCGGATAGACGTTGGCGTCGCTGCCGGTAACCCGGTAGCCCAGCTGTTTGGCCAGCACCGCCAGTCCGCCCATGAAGGTGCCGCAAATACCCAGAATATGAATGTGCATAAAATGCCCTTGGCTGCTGTATTGGCTGCATTCTAACAATCCGCCGCCGCTTTGGGCACTTGTATGGTGATCTGTGCGACAGTGGTTATAATATGCGCCCTGATAACCGTTACCCATTTGTATAACAGATGTCTCCCGGTAAGGGTGATAAACTCGGTTATCAAACCCGTCACAGACAACACTAAAGGAAACGTCATGAGCCTGAACCAGGTACCGGCCGGAAAGAGCCTGCCCGAAGATATCTACGTAGTGATCGAGATCCCGCAGAATGCCGATCCCATCAAATATGAAGTCGACAAGGACACCGGCGCCATCTTCGTGGACCGTTTCATGTCTACCCCCATGTTCTATCCCTGCAACTACGGCTACGTAAACAACACCCTGTCTCTGGACGGCGATCCGGTTGACGTACTGGTACCCACTCCGCATCCGCTGGTACCCGGCTCCGTGATCCGCTGCCGCCCGGTTGGCGTACTGAACATGACCGACGAGTCTGGCGAAGATGCCAAAATCGTAGCCGTTCCGCACAGCAAGCTGAGCAAGGAATACGATCATATTCAGGACATCAAGGATGTTCCCGAATTGCTCAAAGCCCAGATCAAGCACTTCTTCGAGCGTTACAAAGAGCTGGAAGCAGGCAAGTGGGTCAAACTGGAAGGATGGGGCGACAAGGCCGCGGCCGAAGCCGAAATCCTCAGCTCTGCCGAGCGTTACAACAAGGCCTGATAGCCTGCCGGCAACCAGACGTAAAAAAGAGCACTTCGGTGCTCTTTTTTATTGGCTGTTCGGTTTGGCGATGGCAGCGCATTCGCCTGTTGGCGTGCCGGCACCGAATATCTACCGAGCCGGCGCGGTAAAAAGGCCTCATTGCGGACCTTATTTTTTAGCGAGGGTTACTCTATGATGGCGATGAGGGTCGCCAGTATGCCCAGGCTTGAAAAATAGGCGACCAACAGAAGCAACTTGCCGATGCTGGATTTACCTTTCTGGATTTGTTGCATGTGCATCCGGCGCTCCTCTTGGAAATTAAGATAAGACCTTAATTTTAACATGACTGCAACCTGGTTAACAACAGAAGTCTATGAAGACGAAAACCGCCGTACAGGATCATAAAATCAGGAACAGCAGGGCGCTGCTGCTCGGCCTGGCCGAGCAACGGGGATTGGCGGGGTTGCTGCACGGTGACTCACCGCTGAGCTTTGGCGAGCGATTCGAGATTCGGCGCCAGCTGGATCAGGCCGCCCGTCAGAAAAACCTGGAGACCATCGTCAGCCTGGCAAGTAATGCCTGCTCCGACGACGTCGGCAGCGATCCGGATCCGGATTGGCTGAGTTGTTATCTGGAGCTGGCCGAGAATATTCGTCATCCCGCCATGCAACAATTCTGGGCCAACATACTGGCGCAAGAGATCAACCAGCCCGGCCATTGCTCCATTCAAGCCCTGAGCCGCCTGCGACAGATGACCCAGAAGGATGCCCTGCTGCTGCAAAAAGCCAGCGCCCTCAGCTGCCATTTTGGTGACGACAACCTGCGGCTGCTGTTTGGCTACCAGTACCGCACCCTGTTGCAGGGCCAGCGCCAGCAAAAGTTGAATCTGGGCCGCTATCGCCTGCCTTATGCGGGCTTGATGCAGCTGTTTGAACTGGGACTCTTGCATCAGGCTGAGCTGGAGTCCGGCGAGCTGTCGGTCACCACACCGCTACGGCTGGAATTCAACCCGCAGCAGATGACACTGCAACCACAAAAGAAAGGCATTCGTCTGCTGTATTACCGCTTCACCACCATAGGGAACGAGCTGGCCGGGCTGATGACCGAAGCCACCCCGGCCGATTACCGGCGTGAATTGCAGGAGCTGCTGTCGCCGCTGGGGCAACTGAGTCAGAAATGACGGGAGAGTGGGTCTGAGGCGAACAAGGTAAAAGGTGCGACGCTGCCGCCGCACCTTTTACCTCACGGGAGGATGTCTTCAGGCGTACTGTTCTTGCTCGAGTTCAATTTCGGGCTGGGGGTTGAACCAGGCCAGCGAGTCGGCCAGCGCCGCCACCTCGCCAATGACCATCAGGGAAGGACTGACTACCTGCTCCGCCAGCGTAGCCAGCTCTTTGAGCTGACCACGTACCACGCGCTGCTGTGCCGTGGTGCCGCGTTCAATCAGCGCCACCGGGGTGGCTTCGTCCAGACCATTCTCAACCAGCCGCTGCTGAATATGCGCCGAGCGCATCAGCCCCATATAGATCACCAGCGTCTGGCGACCCCGGGCCAGCGAGGCCCAGTCCGGCTCCTTGCCGTCCTGCTTGCTGTGGCCGGTGATAAAGACCGCGCTCTGGGCATGATCTCTATGGGTGAGAGGAATCCCCGCATAGGCGGTGGCACCGGCCGCGGCGGTGATGCCCGGCACCACCTGATAGCGAATACCGGCGGCCTTCAGGGTCTGCAATTCTTCGGCACCGCGGCCGAACATGAAGGGATCGCCGCCTTTCAGCCGCACCACCCGTTTGCCGGCCTGGGCCTGCTCTACCAGCAACTGATTGATTTGATCCTGGGGCACGCTGTGATGACCGGCTTTCTTGCCCACCGACATCAGCTCGGCTTCGGGGCGGATCAGCGCCAGAATTTCTTCCGACACCAGTTGATCGAACAGTACCACCTCGGCTTTCTGCAATTCGTTGAGCGCCTTGATGGTCAGCAAATCCGGATCGCCGGGGCCGGCGCCCACCAGAATCACTTCACCGGTCTGGGGCTTCTGTACTTCCTGCTGCAGCCAGCGCTCGGCGGCGGCCAGGTTGCCCTGCTTCAAAAAGGCGTGCAGGGTGGTATCGTCCTGGGTGCGAGCCCAGAACCGACGCCGCGCCTCGCTGCTGCTCAGCGTTCGCTTGACCCTTTGGCGCAGTTTTCCCGCCACCTGACTGAGCTGCCCCCAGTGTTTCGGCAACAGCGCATCCAGCCGGGCGCGCAACAGACGTGCCAGCCAGGGCGCATCGCCACCGGTGCTGAACGCCACCTGAATCGGCAGACGTTCGACGATGGAAGGAAAGATCACCGCCGAGCGCTTGCTGTCGTCGGCCTTGTTGACCAGCTGACCGCGCAGATTGGCGAGCTGATAGACGCGGGCATTGACCTCGGTGTTGTCGGTCGCCGCCACCACCAGAAACTGGTCGTCGAGATAGCCTTCGGCAAACACATCATTCTGCCAGACAAACCGGTCCTGCAGTTGCTGCAGCTCGGGGGAAAGCTCGGGCGCCACGACCGTGACCCGGGCGCCCCGCGCCAGCAGGACCCGTACCTTGCGGGCCGCCACGGCACCACCACCCACCACCAGGCAAGGTCGATGCTTGATTTTGATAAAGAGAGGCAGATGTTCCATGGCCGGTTCCACTGATGTATTGAGATAGACCGACTATAAACAGAAATGACTAGCGCACAAAAGAATATAAAAAGACTTTTTATTCCAAAATTGCATTAACACCAATTCCAGTAATGATCTGGTCATATTGAGGCCCCAGACCAGAGGCAACAGAGTCGCCTCTTCTGGAATACCGAGTTGCCCGCAGACAGGCCAACAGGCGACTCTGTAGCATCAAGGAGGACAAAGGGATCTGCTCTACCGACCATCACATGACAGGGACGTCATGTGCTGAGCGTCACATGGATGTGCTTGAAGCGGGTCGGTGGAGCAGAGCTTTTGTCCGACATTGATACAGAAATTAAATAGACCACTTGTTTAATGTGCTCGGTATAAGGAGGCGAGAGGTCAGGAAGAGAAAATAAAGAAGCACGGCCGACCGGTGCCGGCCTGTGCTGTTCGGTCAGATACCGCTGCCGTCTGACTCGGGGATTTCATGCAGGCCACACTCTCGCTTCAGGCCATTGAAACGGGTATCGGCCTCGCTCATGCCCGGCTCCCACTTGGTGGTGGTGTGCACATCGCCAACCGAGACGTAACCCTGCTCCCACAGCGGATGGTAGGGCAGATCGAACTCCTTGAGATAGTAGTGAACGTCCTTGTTGCTCCAGTCGATGATCGGCAGAAACTTGAACAGACCGTTCTGCAGCCCCAGCACTTCGAGCTTTCCGCGGGTATCGGACTGGCTGCGGCGCAGGCCGGAAAACCAGGTGCCCGCCTGCAGGTCGCGCAGGGCGCGCTGCATCGGCTCCACCTTGTTGAGCTGGTTGTAACGGCTGATGCCCTCTACTCCCTGCTCCCACAGCTTGCCGTAACGGGCCTCCTGCCAGGCCGCCGAGCCGGCGGCCCGATAGACCTTGAGGTTGAGCCCCAGTCGCTCGGTCAGCTCATCGATAAAACGATAGGTTTCCGGAAACAGGTAACCGGTATCGGTGAGGATCACCGGTACATTGGCTTTTTCTTGCGTCACCAGATGCAGCATCACCGCCGCCTGAATGCCGAAACTGGAGGAGAGCACCGGCTCCCCTTCCAGGTTCTCCAGCGCCCAGCGCACCCGCTCGGGTGCGCTCATGGCCGCCAGTTGCCGGTTAAGAGGAGCCATTGACTCCTCCTGTTCCGCCCGGGACAGCCGGTTCAGCTCATCCAGGCCGGGCAACAGACTAGAGGACATTGTTGCTGTCATAAAAATCCCTCGCTGAGTCGATCACCGGCGCTATGATGCCGGCCCGGATAACAAAGTCACCGAAACCTTCACCCGCTTCCCGTTCGGTTGCCCAGCGGCCGATAAGCCCGTCCATCTCTTCCAGAATCTGGGCGTCGGTGATGTTTTCCTTGTACATACGCGGAATACGGGTGCCTTCCCGGTTACCGCCCAGGTGCAGGTTGTAGCGTCCCGGCGCCTTGCCCACCAGACCAATCTCGGCCAGCATGGCGCGGCCACAGCCGTTGGGGCAGCCGGTGACCCGAAAGATGATGTTCTCATCATTCAGGCCGTGTTTGGCCAGCAGGCCTTCGATGTCGGTGACATAGGCCGGCAGCATGCGCTCGGCTTCGGCCATCGCCAGCGGACAGGTCGGCAGCGCCACACAGGCCATCGAGTTCTTGCGCTGCTCCGAGACACCGTCTTCCAGCAGGCCGTGTTCCCGTGCCAGCTGCTCGATGAGCGCCTTGTCTTCGGCGGCCACGCCGGCGATGATCAGGTTCTGGTTGGCGGTCAGGCGGAAGTCGCCCTGGTGCACCTTGGCAATCTCGCGCATGCCGCTCTTCAGCGCCTTGCCCGGATAATCCAGCAGGCGACCGTTTTCGATAAACAGCGTCAGATGGTGTTTGCCATCGATGCCAGCTACCCAGCCGAAGCGATCGCCACGTTCGGTAAATTCATAGGGGCGCGTGTCGGCAAACTTGATGCCGGCCCGTTTTTCCACTTCCGCCTTGAACACCTCAACCCCAACCCGCTCCAGGGTGTACTTGGTCTTGGCGTTCTTGCGGTTGCTGCGGTTACCCATGTCGCGCTGGGTGGTTACCACGGCCGCCGCCACTTCCAGGGTGTGCGACAGCGGAAGAAAGCCGAAGTCGGTGGCCTTGCGCGGATAGGTGGCGTTATCGCCATGGGTCATGGCCAGGCCACCGCCCACCAGCACGTTGAAGCCCACCAGCTTGCCGTTGTCGGCAATGGCGATAAAGTTCAGGTCGTTGGCGTGCACGTCCACGTCGTTCTGCGGCGGGATCACGACCGTGGTCTTGAACTTGCGCGGCAGATAGGTGGAGCCGAGGATAGGCTCTTCATCCGGGGTGTCCAGTCGCTCGCCGTCCAGCCAGATTTCGGTATAGGCGCGGGTCTTGGGCAACAGGTGCTCGGAGATCTTCTTGGCCCACTCGTAGGCTTCCTGATGCAGCTCGGACTCGACCGGATTACTGGTACAGAGCACGTTACGGTTCACGTCACCGGCGGTGGCGATGGAGTCGATGCCGGTGCTGTTCAGCACCTGGTGCATGTGCTTGATGTCCCGCTTGAGCACACCGTGAAACTGGAACGTCTGGCGGGTGGTCAGGCGAATGCTGCCGTAGATGCTGCTCTCTTCGGCAAACTGGTCGATAGCCAGCCACTGGTCCGGGTTGATGATGCCGCCGGGCAGGCGGGCGCGCAGCATGACATTGTGCAACGGCTCCAGCTTCTGTGCAGTCCGCTCGTTGCGAATATCGCGGTCGTCCTGCTGATACATGCCGTGAAAACGGATCAGCTGAAAATTGTCGCCGTTGAAGCCGCCGGTCAGTTCGTCCTGCAGATCCTGCTCTATGGTGCCGCGCAGAAAGTTGCTCTCGCGCTTGAGGCGCTCGTTGTCGGACAGTTTTTGTTCGCTCATCAGTAAACATCCCTTTGGTAACGCTTGGCGCTGCGCAGCGCATCTACATATTCTTCGGCCTGTTCGCGGCTTCTGCCACCGTGCTCGGCCACCAGCTCAATCAGGGCTTCGTGTACGTCTTTGGCCATCTTGTTGGCATCGCCACACACATAGAAGTGGGCGCCCTGCTCCAGCCAGGCATAGACCTCGCCCCCCTGCTCGCGCAGCTTGTGCTGCACGTAAACCTTCTCGGCCTGATCGCGGCTGAAGGCCAGAGAAATCTTGTTCAACAAGCCGGATTTGACGTAGCGCTGCCATTCGGTCTGATAGAGGAAGTCCTGGGTGAAATGCGGGTTACCGAAGAACAACCAGTTCTGGCCAGTGGCATCCTGCGCTTCACGCTGCTGCATGAAGGCGCGGAACGGCGCTATGCCGGTACCGGGACCCACCATGATCACCGGGGTCTCGTCGTTGGCCGGCAGGCGGAAGTTGTCGTTGTGCTCAACGAACACCCGTACCTGACCACCCTCTTGCAACCGATCAGACAAGAAAGAGGAAGCACCGCCGCTGCGCGGCTCGCCGTCCTGCTCGAAGCGCACCACGCCCACGGTCAGATGAACTTCGTCTTCCACTTCCGCCTGGGCAGAAGCGATGGAATAGAGGCGCGGCGTCAGACGGCGCAGCGCACCCTGCAATTGCTCGGCGGTCAGGCCGGCTGGCTGCTCCCGAACGATGTCCAGGATCTGATGGCTGGCGCAATATTCACGCAGGGCCGCCTTGTCTTCCACCAGCGCCTTCAGCTTGTCGGAACCGGACAGCTCGGCATAGGCCTGCACAAAGCCGGCGTAACCCAGGGTCAGTTCATAGTGGTTGATCAGCGCCTCGCGGATACCGACCGGCTCATTGTCTACCTTGACCGAAGTCTCGGGGGCCAGTTCAACCAGAGCCAGCAGGGTATCGACCAGCTTCTCGTCATTACTGAACCAGACACCCAGCGCATCGCCTGGCTGATAGCTCAGGTCGGAGCCATCGAGCGAAATCTCGAAGTGACGGATATCCTTGTCGGAATCCCGGCCGGTGATCTTCTGGTTGGTTACCAGCTCGGCGGCAAAGGGGTTCTTTTTGTTGTACAGGCTGACCGCGCCCTGAGTGAGGGGCACCACGGGCGCCACGTCATTGGCGGCATCCGCCTGCAACGCGTCTTGCACCAGTGCGACAACCGACTGACTCCAGCTTTCGGCGGCGGCATCGTAGTCGACATCGCAGTCGAGTCTGCCCAGCAAGGAGGTTGCACCGGCCTTGCTCAGGTATTCGTCGAAGTCCTTGCCGGTCTGGCAGAAGAATTCGTAAGACGAATCCCCCAGCCCCAGCACGCCGTAATGCAGGCCATCGAGCTTGCCGGCCTTGCCGGCCTTCAGCTGCTTGTGGAACTCGATGGCATCATCGGGGGCTTCGCCTTCGCCATTGGTGCTGGCGACGATCAATACGTGAGTCTCTTTCTTGAGCTGCTTGACCTTGTAGTCGGCCGCATTAAACAACTCGACCGCCACGCCGGCGGCTTGCGCCTGGGCCTTGAGGCTCTCGGCAAGGCCCTTGGCATTACCGGTTTGAGAGGCATAGATAATGGTCAGCTTGCCGGCAGGCTGAGCCGCCGCCGCAGGAGCGGCAATGCCGCCCGGCTGCTGGCTGATGCCGTAAAAATAACCGCTGACCCAGGCCAGCTGAGTCGCGCTCAACTCGGCTGCCACCTGAGTAAGCTTATGGACTTGCTGTTCGTTGAGCGGGCTGGCAGACGCCGCGAGTTCCTTTAAAAGCATGACATTAACTTCCACTTTTCCAGATTGGATATAGCTTAAGCCAGGGCAAGGGAAAACAATAAAGAATAAAAGATGATTTTTTATACTTATAAGGAATATAAAGGGTATGTGAGGGGTAAAGAGTGAGGTGTGAGGGCGGGGTGGCAAGTGGGCTGGCACGGGATTGTTTTACCTCTCACCCTTTACCCCTCCCCCCCTCACATCGTTAAAAAAAAAGGCCCCCTTGCGGGAGCCCTTGTCTTATCAGCGAGTCGAGATAACTTTATTCTTCGTTGCCGCCGGCCGCGTTCAGCAGGTTAGCCAGGTTCTGCTCGGCTTCGTCTGCCGATACGATCACCGGCTGTTCCGGATTACGGTTGGCATGACGGCCCTGATGGTAGGCGAAACCGGTACCGGCAGGTACCAGGCGGCCCACGATCACGTTTTCCTTCAGGCCGCGCAGATCGTCTACCTTGCCGGAGACGGCTGCTTCGGTCAGCACTCGGGTGGTTTCCTGGAAGGACGCCGCCGAGATGAAGGATTCGGTGCTCAGAGATGCCTTGGTGATACCCATCAGCACGTGGCGGTAAGCAACCGGCTGTTTGCCTTCTGCTTCCAGCGCACGGTTGGCCTGACGGATACGCACCACTTCGGCCTGTTCATTGGTGATGAAGTCGGAGTCACCGGCGCTCATGATCTCGGCACGACGCAGCATCTGACGCACTATGGTCTCGATGTGCTTGTCGTTGATCTTAACGCCCTGCAGACGGTAAACCTCCTGCACCTCGTTGACGATATAGTTCGCCACCGGGCTGATACCACGCAGACGCAGGATATCGTGCGGAGATTCGGGACCGTCGGCCAGTACTTCGCCTTTTTCGACCTTTTCACCTTCGAACACGTTGAGGTGACGCCATTTCGGAATCATCTCTTCGTAGGCATCGCCACCTTCCAGCGGGGTAATGACCAGACGGCGCTTGCCTTTGGTCTCTTTACCGAAGGAAATGGTGCCGGATACTTCGGCCAGAATGGCCGGTTCTTTCGGCTGACGGGCTTCGAACAAGTCGGCAACCCGCGGCAGACCACCGGTGATGTCCTTGGTACCACTGGATTCCTGCGGAATACGCGCAACCGCGTCACCCACGTTCACCACTGCACCATCTTCCAGGCTGACGATGGCACGGCCGGGCAGGAAGTACAGAGCAGACAGATCGGTACCGGGGATGAACACATCCTTGCCGGCATCGTCGACCAGTTTCACGGTCGGACGCAGCTCTTTACCGGAGCTCGGACGCTCGTTGACATCCATCACCACTATGCTGGACAGACCGGTCAGTTCGTCGGTCTGACGGCTGATGGTCACGCCGTCGATCATGTCGATGAACTTGATCTGACCCGCCACCTCGGTAACGATCGGGTGGGTGTGCGGATCCCAGGTTGCCACTACCTGGCCAACCTGCACGGTTTCACCGTCGGCTTTGTCCAGCAGCGCACCGTAAGGCAGCTTGTGGTTTTCCCGGGTCTGACCCATGTCATCGATGATGTTCAGCTCGGAAGAGCGGGACACGATGACGGTCTTGCCGTCGGCATTGGTAACGAACTTGGCGTTCTGCAGCTTGACGGTACCGGCGTTCTTCACCTGGATGCTGTTTTCTGCTGCTGCCCGCGACGCCGCACCACCGATGTGGAAGGTACGCATGGTCAGCTGGGTACCGGGTTCACCGATGGACTGAGCGGCGATAACACCGACCGCTTCGCCCTGGTTCACCAGGTGGCCACGAGCCAGGTCACGACCGTAACAGTGGGCACAAACGCCATGGTCGTTATCACAGGTGATAACGGAGCGTACCTTGACCCGGTCAACGGAGTTCTCTTCCAGCTCGTCACACCACTTCTCGTCGAGCAGGGTGTTACGGGCAACCATGATTTCGTCTTCGGTACCCGGCTTGATCACGTCTTCCGCAACCACACGACCCAGCACCCGCTCACGCAGGGGCTCAACCACGTCACCGCCTTCGATCAGGGAGGTAATCCACAGACCGTTATAGGTGCCACAGTCATCGGTGGTAATCACCAGATCCTGGGCAACGTCTACCAGACGACGAGTCAGGTAACCGGAGTTCGCGGTCTTCAGTGCGGTATCCGCCAGACCCTTACGAGCACCGTGGGTCGAGATGAAGTACTGCAGTACGTTCAGACCTTCACGGAAGTTCGCGATAATCGGCGTTTCGATGATGGAGCCATCCGGCTTGGCCATCAGGCCACGCATACCCGCCAGCTGACGGATCTGGGCGGCACTACCACGAGCGCCGGAGTCGGCCATCATGAAGATGCTGTTGAACGAATCCTGCAGCTCTTCTTCACCGTCACGGTTGACCACCACGTCTTTCGACAGGTTTTCCATCATCGCCTTGGACACACGCTCGTTGGCGCTGGCCCAGATATCGATAACCTTGTTGTAACGCTCGCCGGCGGTAACCAGACCAGACTGGAACTGCTCCTGGATTTCGGTTACTTCCGCTTCCGCTTCGTCAATAATGTCTTTCTTGGCATCCGGGATCACCATGTCGTTGATACCGACCGATACGCCGGACAGGGTGGCGTAATGGAAACCGGTATACATCAGCTGATCGGCGAACACGACCGAGTCTTTCAGACCCAGACGACGGTAACAACCGTTCAGCAGCTTGGAGATCTGCTTCTTGCCCATCGCCTGATCGATCATCTCGAAGGGCAGACCCTTGGGCACGATCAGCGACAGGATGGCACGACCAACGGTAGTGTCACGAATGGCAGTACGCTCAACCACTTCACCGCCTTCCATTTTTTCGAAGTCGGTGATCCGTACCTTGACCCGGGCGTGCAGTTCGGCGTGGCCGGCACGATAGACCTTTTCGGCCTCTTTCGCGCTGGTCAGCAACATGCCTTCGCCCTTGGCGTTGATCTTGTCGCGGGTCATGTAATACAGACCCAGTACCACGTCCTGTGAAGGAACTATGATGGGTTCGCCGTTGGCCGGTGACAGTATGTTGTTGGTCGACATCATCAGCGCACGGGCTTCAAGCTGCGCTTCAATGGTCAGCGGTACGTGTACCGCCATCTGGTCACCATCGAAGTCGGCGTTATAGGCCGCACACACCAGCGGGTGCAGCTGGATGGCCTTGCCTTCGATCAGCACCGGCTCGAACGCCTGGATACCCAGACGGTGCAGGGTCGGTGCCCGGTTCAGCAGTACCGGATGCTCGCGGATCACCTCGTCCAGGATATCCCAGACCACGGCTTCCTCGCGCTCGACCATTTTCTTGGCCGCCTTGATGGTGGTAGCCAGGCCACGCGCTTCCAGTTTGCCGTAGATGAAGGGCTTGAACAGCTCCAGCGCCATCTTCTTGGGCAGACCGCACTGATGCAGACGCAGGGTCGGACCCACGGTAATAACGGAACGACCGGAGTAGTCCACGCGCTTACCCAGCAGGTTCTGACGGAAACGACCCTGCTTACCCTTGATCATGTCGGCCAGGGACTTCAGCGGGCGCTTGTTGGAGCCGGTGATGGCACGGCCACGACGACCGTTGTCCAGCAGCGCATCCACGGATTCCTGCAGCATCCGCTTTTCGTTACGCACGATAATATCGGGCGCGGCCAGATCCAGCAGGCGCTTCAGACGGTTGTTACGGTTGATCACCCGACGGTACAGATCGTTCAGATCCGAAGTCGCGAAGCGACCACCGTCCAGGGGTACCAGCGGACGCAGATCCGGCGGCAGTACCGGCAGCACTGTCATCACCATCCACTCGGGCTTGTTGCCCGAGCCGAAGAAGGCTTCCATCAGCTTGAAGCGTTTGGTAATTTTTTTGCGCTTGGTTTCGGAGTTGGTCTGACCCAGCTCTTCGCGCATGGTGTTGATTTCGCTTTCCAGATCGATGTCGCGCAGCAAAGCCAGTACGGCTTCGGCACCCATCTTGGCGTCGAATTCATCACCCCATTCTTCCAGCGCATCCAGGTACTGTTCTTCAGACAGCATCTGGCTTCGCTCCAGGTTGGTCATACCCGGTTCGATAACGACGAAGGATTCGAAGTACAGTACCCGCTCGATGTCACGCAGGGTCATGTCCAGCAACAGGCCGATACGGCTGGGCAGGGACTTCAAAAACCAGATATGGGCAACCGGGCTGGCCAGCTCGATGTGACCCATACGCTCGCGGCGCACCTTGGTCTGGGTAACTTCAACGCCACACTTCTCGCAGATAACACCGCGGTGCTTGAGGCGCTTGTACTTACCGCACAGACACTCATAGTCCTTGACCGGACCGAAAATCCGGGCACAGAAAAGGCCGTCACGCTCCGGCTTGAAGGTACGGTAGTTAATGGTCTCTGGCTTCTTGACTTCGCCATAGGACCAAGAGCGGATCATGTCCGGCGAAGCCAGACCGATTTTGATACCGTCAAACTCTTCGGTCTTATTCTGCGCTTTCAAAAACTTAAGCAAGTCTTTCACGTTAGTCTCCTGTGAGGAGTTCTACCTGGGCGCCCCCCCTTCCCAAAGGAAGAAGGGGCGCCGTTATTTCCGAGGCAGTCTGTCGCCTTAACTTTCGTCCAGCTCGATGTTGATACCGAGGGAGCGAATTTCCTTCAACAATACGTTGAAGGACTCGGGCATGCCCGGCTCCATGCGGTGATCGCCGTCCACGATGTTCTTGTACATCTTGGTCCGGCCGTTAACATCGTCCGACTTGACGGTCAGCATTTCCTGCAGAGTATAGGCGGCACCGTATGCTTCCAGTGCCCACACTTCCATCTCACCGAAACGCTGACCACCGAACTGGGCTTTACCACCCAGCGGCTGCTGGGTAACCAGACTGTAGGAGCCAGTAGAACGGGCATGCATCTTGTCGTCCACCAGGTGGTTCAACTTCAGCATGTACATATAGCCCACGGTGACCGGACGCTCGAAGGTGTTACCGGTACGACCGTCGAACAGGGTGATCTGACCGGACTCCGGCAGATCGGCCAGCTTCAGCATGCGCTTGATCTCGTGCTCGCTGGCACCGTCAAAGGCAGGCGTGGCAATCGGCACACCCTTGCGCAGGTTGTTGGCCAGCACACGGACTTCTTCGTCGCTGAAGGTGGACAGGTCCACTTTCTGCTGCACCTTGTCACCCAGATTATAAACTTCCTGGATGAATTCGCGCAGACGGGCCAGCTCTTGCTGTTCCTTGATCATGCGATCGATTTTCTCGCCCACGCCCTTGGCCGCAAGGCCCATGTGCGTTTCGAGGATCTGACCGATGTTCATCCGCGACGGTACACCCAGCGGGTTCAGTACGATATCGACCGGGGTACCGTGCTCATCGTGCGGCATGTCTTCTACCGGCACTATGGTGGAGATAACACCCTTGTTACCGTGACGACCCGCCATCTTGTCACCCGGCTGAATGCGACGCTTGACCGCCAGGTAAACCTTGACGATTTTCAGTACGCCCGGGGCCAGATCATCGCCCTGGGTGATTTTGCGACGCTTGTTCTCGAACTTCTTGTCGAAGTCAGCTTTCAGCTCGGCCTGCTGCTCGGCGAGCTGTTCCAGCTCGATTTGCTTGGCTTCGTCGTCAATCGCCTGTTCCAGCAACTGGTTACGAGGAATTTTGTCGACCTGGGCCGCACTGACACCGGAGGCAATCAGCACATTACGAGCACGAGCGTAAACGCCGTCTTCGAGGATGCTGAACTCTTCGGTCAGATCTTTCTTGGCCTGCTTGAGCTGCATGTGCTCGATGTCCTGAGCACGCTTGTCTTTTTCCACGCCATCGCGGGTAAAGACCTGCACGTCGATAACAGTACCGAATACGGAGTTGGGAACCCGCAGTGAAGAATCCTTCACGTCGGACGCCTTCTCACCGAAGATGGCTCGCAGCAGCTTCTCCTCGGGAGTCAGCTGGCTTTCGCCTTTCGGCGTCACCTTGCCGACCAGAATATCGCCGGGCTGCATTTCTGCACCCACGTAGACGATACCGGACTCATCCAGCTTGCTCAGCGCCGCTTCACCCACGTTGGGGATGTCGGCGGTGATTTCTTCCGGACCCAGTTTGGTGTCACGGGAGATACAGGTCAGTTCCTGAATGTGAATGGTGGTCAGACGATCTTCTTCTACCAGCCGCTCGTTCAGCAAGATGGAATCTTCGAAGTTGTAACCATTCCAGGGCATGAATGCCACGCGCAGGTTCTGACCCAGCGCCAGTTCACCCAGATCGGTAGACGGGCCATCGGCCAGTACGTCACCGGCCAGTACCCGCTCGCCCGGCATCACGCAGGGACGCTGGTTGATACAGGTGTTCTGGTTGGAACGGGTGTATTTGGTCAGGTTATAGATGTCGATACCGGCTTCGCCCGGCAGCATCTCTTCTTCATTCACCTTGACCACGATGCGCGAGGCATCGGCGTAGTCGACGATACCGCCACGCTTGGCAACCGAGGTCACACCGGAGTCTACCGCGACCGCGCGCTCGATACCGGTACCTACCAGCGGCTTGTCGGCGCGCAGAGTCGGTACGGCCTGACGTTGCATGTTCGACCCCATCAGGGCTCGGTTAGCATCATCGTGCTCGAGGAAGGGGATCAGGGAGGCCGCCACAGAAACAATCTGCTGCGGGCTCACGTCCATGTACTGGACCTGATCCGCGTTCATGTAGGTGGCTTCACCCTTGTGACGCGACGGTACCAGTTCGTCCATCAGACGGCCTTCTTCATCGATGGCCGCGTTGGCCTGGGCGATCACGAAGTGACCTTCCTCGATGGCAGACAGGTAATCCACGTCATCGGTAATCTTGCTGTCGATCACTTTACGATACGGGGTCTCGAGGAAACCGTATTCGTTGGTGCGCGAGTAGCAGGCCAATGAGTTGATCAGACCGATGTTCGGACCTTCAGGCGTTTCGATGGGACACAGACGACCATAGTGGGTCGGGTGTACATCTCGCACTTCAAAGCCGGCACGCTCACGGGTCAGACCGCCCGGGCCCAGGGCCGAAATACGGCGCTTGTGGGTGACTTCCGACAGCGGGTTGTTCTGATCCATGAACTGGGACAGCTGGCTGGAACCGAAGAACTCCTTAACGGCCGCCGAAATCGGCTTGGCGTTAATCAGATCCTGCGGCATCAGGGTGTCCAGATCGCCCAGAGACAGACGCTCTTTCACCGCCCGCTCAACGCGGACCAGGCCGACGCGGAACTGGTTCTCTGCCATTTCGCCCACGGAACGAATACGACGGTTACCCAGGTGGTCGATATCGTCCACTTCGTCGTTACCGTTACGGATGTCGATCAAACGCTTCATCACGTCGACGATATCGGACTTGGTCAGGGTACCGGCACCGGTAGACTCATCACGGAACAGGCGACGGTTGAATTTCATCCGGCCTACGGTGGAGAGATCATAACGGTCTTCGGAGAAGAACAGGTTTTCAAACAGGGTGTCGGCTGCTTCACGCGTCGGCGGCTCGCCCGGACGCATCATGCGATAGATTTCCACCAGCGCTTCGAGGCGGCTGTTGGAAGAGTCGATACGCATGGTCTCGGACATGTAGGCGCCGTGATCCAGTTCATTGGTGAACAGGGTCTCGAACTGTTTGATGCCGGCCACAGACAGGTTGGCCAGGTTTTCCAGGCTCAGCTCGCTGTTGGCAGCAATCATCACTTCGCCGGTATCGGCGTTGATATAGTCCTTGGCAGACACTTTACCGACGGCATATTCCACCGGTACTTCAATTTTATCGATGCCGGCCTTTTCCAGTTGACGGATATGGCGGGCAGTAATGCGGCGTCCGGTTTCCACCAGAACTTCGCCATCTACCATGATGTCGAAGGAGGCGGTATCACCACGCAGACGATCGGGCTTGAGCTCCATCATCAATTTGCCGTCGGTCACCTCGAAACGAGTGGTTTCGAAGAAGAGCTCCAGGATCTCTTCGGTGGTGTACTCCAGCGCGCGCAGTATGATAGACGCGGGTAGCTTGCGACGACGGTCGATACGAACGAACAGGTTGTCTTTCGCATCAAACTCAAAATCGAGCCAGGAACCACGGTAGGGGATCACGCGTGCGTTATACAGGACCTTACCGGAAGAGTGGGTCTTGCCACGATCGTGATCGAAAAACACACCCGGGCTGCGATGCAGCTGGGAGACAATTACCCGCTCGGTCCCGTTGATAACGAAGGTACCGTTTTCAGTCATGAGCGGGATTTCGCCCATGTAGACTTCTTGCTCTTTGATGTCCTTGACAGTACCGGCCGCAGCCTCTCTGTCATACAGGACCATCCGCAACTTCACACGCAGCGGTGCCGAATAGGTAACACCACGAATTTGACATTCCTGCACGTCAAACACGGGCTCGCCCAAGCGGAAACTGACATACTGCAATTCGGCAGTGCCGGAATAGCTGGTGATAGGGAAAACGCTGCGGAAAGCCGCTTCCAGTCCGTACTCGCCTTGCGGATCTGCTTCAATAAACTGTTTGAAGGAGTCAAGCTGGATTGATAGCAGGTAAGGCGTGTCCAAGACCTGGTCACGTTTACCGAAGTCCTTACGAATGCGCTTTTTCTCTGTGTAAGAGTAAACCATAGGGTTCCTCAGCTCGCTGATAAGTGACCCACTCTGTCCAAATGGGACAGCTCTAAAACATCGTTTTTTTTCAGACCGAATGTCTCGACAACACCCGGGTGGCTGGTACAACAAGAGGCAGAAACGATGTGAAAATTCCCCTCATCCTACAGCGCAAAAGGGCCGGTGAATAAAGATTCACCAGCCCTAGCCTGATTGCTCAGGCCGCTAAGCTATAGAATAGCTTATTTGAGCTCAACAGAAGCACCGGCTTCTTCGAGTTCAGTTTTCAGTGCTTCGGCTTCGCCTTTGCTCAGTGCTTCTTTAACGGCACACGGAGCGGCTTCAACCAGGCCCTTGGCTTCTTTCAGGCCCAGACCGGTAGCAGAACGTACGGCTTTGATAACAGAAACCTTGTTGGCGCCAGCTGCAGTCAGCATAACGTCAAATTCGGTCTGCTCTTCTACAACAGCAGCTTCGCCGGCAACGGCAACGGCAGCAGCGGCAGAAACGCCGAACTTCTCTTCCATAGCTTCGATCAGTTCAACAACTTGCATTACAGACATTTCTGCAACGGCTTCGATGATTTGGTCTTTAGTGATAGACATGACTCAAATTCCTAATGTTCTGAAGTTTTCGGTAATCAAGCAGCCAGAAACAGCTTAGGCGGCTTCGGCTTCTTTTTGGTCGCGCAGAGCAGCGATGGTACGAACCAGCTTGCCAGCGGAGGCTTCTTTCATAGTCGCCATCAGCTTCGCAATTGCTTCGTCGTAAGTCGGCAGTTTTGCGAGACGGTCAATGTCGGCTGCGGGGATGAACTCGCCCTCATATGCCAGACCCTTTACCTCGAAAGCGTTTTGCTCTTTGGCAAAATCCTTGAACAGACGAGCGGCAGCGCCCGGGTGTTCGTTGGAAAACGCAATCAGGGTAGGACCAACAAATACCTCGTTCAGGCATTCATAGCTGGTCTCTTGCACGGCCAGGCGAGCCAGCGTGTTACGGACTACCTTGAGGTAGATTCCGTTTTCACGGGCTTGCTTGCGCAGTGTGGTCATGGCAGCCACGGTAACGCCACGAGAATCGGCAACTACCGCAGACAGGGCGCCCTTGGCAGCTTCGTTGACTTCAGCAACAATTGCTTTTTTGTCGTCGAGTCTTAATGCCATTGGCTAAACTCCTGGATCCACCTGGGATATACCCAGATTAAACACACGCCCCTTATTCACAAGGGGCACCAAGGTGGCAGATACCAGAAGAAAGGAATGCTTTCTAACTGGGTCCCGGCACCATCTACGCTGGAAAATTAAGACGTTAAAGTCTCCAGCGGTCTTGGACGGGAGTCGAAGCCCCCAACCAAATCACAAGGCGCAAAATTCTACGGGAATCGGTGCGCCTTGTAAATGCTTATTAAGCGTCCAGGCTAGCCTGTTCGATCGTCACGCCGGCACCCATGGTGGTGGACAGCGTCACTTTCTTGATGAACACGCCTTTGGCGGAAGCAGGCTTGGCACGCTTCAGCGCACCCAGCAGGGCTTCCAGGTTGCCTTTCAGGCTTTCAGCGTCGAAATCAACCTTACCGATAGTGGTGTGGATGATACCGTTCTTGTCGTTGCGGTAGCGTACCTGACCGGCCTTGGCGTTTTTAACGGCTTCGGCTACGTTCGGGGTTACGGTGCCCACTTTCGGGTTAGGCATCAGGCCGCGCGGGCCCAGGATCTGGCCCAGCTGACCCACAACGCGCATGGCATCGGGAGAGGCGATAACCACGTCGAAGTCCATCTCGCCTTTCTTGACCAGATCGGCCAGGTCGTCCATACCAACCAGTTCGGCACCGGCAGCCTTGGCGGCTTCGGCGTTGGCACCCTGGGCGAATACGGCAACGCGAACGTCACGACCGGTGCCGTTGGGCAGTACGGTAGCACCACGTACGTTCTGGTCGGATTTACGCGCGTCGATACCGAGGTTAACGGCAACATCGATGCTTTCTACGAATTTGGCGGTGGCCAGCTCTTGCAGCAGGGCAACGGCTTCGTTGATTTGGTACTCTTGTGACGCGTTTACACGCTCACGGATAGTACGCATACGCTTAGTCAGTTTAGCCATCGTCTTAGCCCTCCACTACCAGGCCCATGGACCGGGCAGTACCTTCGATACAACGAACACGAGCATCCTCATCGGCGCCGGTCATGTCTTTCTGCTTCACGCCGGCAATTTCTTCCAGCTGAGCACGGGTAACGGTACCCACCTTATCGGTGTTGGGCTTGCCGGAACCGGACTTGAGACCAGCCGCTTTCAGCAGCAGGTAAGCTGCGGGCGGAGTCTTGGTTTCGAAGGTGAAGGAACGGTCGCTGTACACGGTAATGATAACCGGGATCGGCGAGCCTTTTTCCAGGCTTTCTGTACGGGCGTTGAAGGCCTTACAGAATTCCATGATGTTAACGCCGTGCTGACCCAGAGCAGGACCAACGGGCGGACTCGGGTTAGCTGCACCGGCTGCAACCTGCAGCTTGATGTAGGCTTGTACTTTCTTAGCCATGTATTAATACCTCGTGAATGGGTGTTAGCGCCTCGGAGTCAAGCTCCTGAATCGGCTCCCCAGTGTTAAAAGGGCGGCAAATTGTAGTTTTATTTGCCGCCCCTCGCAAGTTTTATGGCTGAATTTCGCTCAGGATTTTTCTACCTGACCGAACTCCAGCTCTACCGGTGTAGAACGACCGAAGATAAGTACCGATACCTTGACCCGGCTCTTCTCGTAGTCGACCGATTCCACCACGCCGTTGAAGTCGGCGAAAGGACCATCGGAGACACGGACCACTTCGCCCGGCTCGAACAGCGTCTTTGGTTTCGGCTTGTCGATCGCATCCTGCAGACGATTGAGAATGGCGTCCGCTTCCTTGTCGGAAATCGGCGCCGGACGCTCCGGCGTGCCGCCGATAAAGCCCATCACCCGGGGGATGCTGCGCACCAGGTGCCAGGTGGCATCGTTCATCTGCATCTGCACCAGCACATAGCCGGGGAAGAATTTGCGTTCGCTTTTGCGCTTCTGGCCGGCGCGCATTTCTACCACTTCTTCGGTAGGCACCAGCACTTCGCCAAACTGTTCTTCCATGCCGTGCATCTTGATATATTCACGCAGCGACTTGGAGACACGACCTTCATACCCGGAAAACGCCTGGACCACATACCAACGCATTCTTTGTTCTGGTTCTGACATGGTTAATCCTTATACTCCGGTGACCAGATTGACCAGCCATACCAGCAGGCCATCCAGCAAAAACAGAAAAAGGCCAACCAGAGCGGTGACGGCCAATACGATCAGGGTGGTCTGGATAGCTTCCTGGCGACTCGGCCAGACAACTTTACGCATTTCCAGACGGGATTCTTTGGCAAAGGCAAAGCTGTTCTTGCCTTTCTGGGTCTGATAGGCCAGCAAACCGGCAATGCCCACCGCCACGACGACACCGGCTGCACGAATAACCACCGCCAGATCACTATAGAGATAATTTGCGACCACGGCCGCGATCAAAATAATGAAAACCAGCCCCCATAACAGGGTGTCTTTAGCCCCGCCCTGGCTCTCAATGTTTGCACTCATAAGCTACCTGTCTAAAAACTTTAGTCTGTCACAGACGCGAAAACCCCGCTGTCGGCGAGGTAAGTGGCAGGGGCGGAGGGACTCGAACCCCCAACCGTCGGTTTTGGAGACCGCCGTTCTACCAATTGGAACTACGCCCCTATACAAGAAAGCCCCCATTATAGGGGCATTCCGATGCGATTGTAAGCGCAATTACTCGATGATTTTGGCGACGACACCAGCCCCCACGGTACGGCCACCTTCACGAATCGCGAAGCGCAACCCCTCTTCCATCGCGATGGGAGCAATCAGGTTGACCACCATCTGAATGTTGTCACCGGGCATGACCATCTCGACGCCTTCCGGCAACTCTATGGTGCCGGTCACGTCGGTGGTACGAAAGTAGAACTGGGGACGATAGCCCTTGAAGAACGGAGTATGACGGCCGCCTTCCTCCTTGGACAATACATAGACCTCGGACTCGAAGCCGGTGTGCGGATTGATGGACCCCGGTTTGGCCAGCACCTGTCCACGCTCGACATCTTCCCGCTTGGTCCCCCGCAGCAACACACCGACGTTTTCGCCGGCGCGACCTTCGTCCAGCAGCTTGCGGAACATTTCCACGCCGGTACAGGTGGTCTTGATGGTGTCCTTGATACCGACAATTTCCACTTCTTCACCCACCTTGATGATACCGCGCTCGACACGACCGGTCACCACGGTGCCGCGGCCCTGGATAGAGAACACGTCCTCGATTGGCAGCAAAAAGGCACCATCAACGGCACGCTCGGGCTCGGGGATGTAGGAGTCCAGCGCGGCAGCCAGTTCCAGAATCTTCGGTTCCCACTGCGGGTCGCCTTCCAGCCCTTTCAGCGCAGAGCCCTGAATAACCGGAATCTCGTCGCCCGGAAAGTCGTACTCGGACAGCAGTTCACGCACTTCCATTTCTACCAGCTCGAGCAGCTCGTCGTCGTCGACCATGTCACACTTGTTCATGAATACCACGATATAAGGCACACCGACCTGACGGGCCAGCAGTATGTGCTCTCGGGTTTGCGGCATGGGGCCGTCGGTGGCGGCCACCACCAGGATGGCACCATCCATCTGCGCCGCACCGGTGATCATGTTTTTTACATAATCGGCGTGACCGGGGCAGTCAACGTGAGCGTAATGACGGGTTTCGGTATCGTACTCGACGTGAGAAGCCGCGATGGTGATGCCGCGAGCTTTTTCTTCCGGGGCATTGTCGATTTGATCGAAGGCGCGGGCAGCACCGCCAAATTGTTTGGCAAGGACGTTGGTGATGGCAGCGGTCAGGGTCGTTTTACCGTGGTCAACATGGCCGATGGTGCCGACGTTTACATGCGGTTTGTTACGTTCGAACTTTTCTTTAGACATGCTCATGCCTCTAACTGGTTGTGTGGGAAATAAACCACGCGAATCGCAATTAGAAAGTATATAGCAAAATCAGACTTGGCGTTTTGGGAGCTACTGAAGTGAGTACTGGAATAAAGAAGTGGTGCTGATACCCGGATTCGAACTGGGGACCTCACCCTTACCAAGGGTGCGCTCTACCAACTGAGCTATATCAGCAAAACTGGAGCGGGCAGCGGGAATCGAACCCGCATCATCAGCTTGGAAGGCTGAGGTAATAGCCATTATACGATGCCCGCAAAACACGTTGTGTTTAACAGCGCCTGCGCTGTTTTATTTCAGACCCGTTACGATAAACCGGTCTGCAAAAATGGTGGAGGGAGCTGGATTCGAACCAGCGAAGGCTGAGCCGTCAGATTTACAGTCTGATCCCTTTGGCCACTCGGGAACCCCTCCAAATTTTAATGGTGCCGGCACCAAGAGTCGAACTCGGGACCTACTGATTACAAGTCAGTTGCTCTACCAACTGAGCTATGCCGGCACTTGAGCGAGCGGAATTCTAGGGCAAGGCCATGACTCGATGCAACACCTTTACCGCAAGTTTTTTCAATTGCGGGTTCAAACGGACAAAAAAACACCACACAGACGTTACTTTGACGTCCGCACCGTCCACGATCGCTCGACTATTAGCCTGTTTCCCTCGTAACAGCGTGCTGTACGGCTTCGGCTATAGCCTTTTGTCGCCTTGTTCATCCCCAGACCATGGTGTATCGTCCTCCAGCGACCCACAGGACACGCCCATGACGATAGATAACTACTCTCCCTATCTGGCCTTTTCTCGCGAAACCTGGTCAGAACTGCGCGACGCGGTGCATCAGCCCCTGAGCGAGGCGGAACTCACACGCCTGCAAGGCATCAATGACAAGGTATCCCTGGCGGAAGTCAGAGACATCTACCTGCCCCTGTCCCGTCTGCTCAACCTCTACATCAAGGCCAAGCAGCGTCGCAATCGCGTGCTGGATCAGTTTCTCGGTAAAGAACCCCGCCATGTACCTTATGTGATCAGCATCGCCGGCTCGGTGGCGGTGGGCAAAAGCACCACGGCACGCATTCTTGAAGCGCTGCTGGAACGCTGGCCCCAGCACCCCAAGGTGGCACTGGTGACCACCGACGGTTTTCTGTACCCCAATGCGGTGCTGGAAGAGCGAGGCCTGATGCGCAAGAAAGGCTTCCCCCAGTCTTATGATATTCGCCGGCTGGTGCAGTTTGTTTCCGATATCAAATCCGGCAAGCCCAGGGTCACGGCGCCGGTCTATTCGCACCTGATCTACGATGTGGTGCCGGGGCAGCAAGAAGTGGTGGAGCAGCCGGATATCGTGATCATCGAGGGGCTGAACGTGCTGCAGAGCGGCATGGATTATCCCCACGAGCCGCACCGGGTATTTGTGTCGGACTTTGTGGATTTTTCCATCTTCGTGGATGCAGACGAGCGACTGCTGAAAACCTGGTATGTGGAGCGTTTTCTCAAGCTGCGCGACGGCGCCTTCAGCAATCCGGCGTCTTACTTTCACCACTACGCCCAGCTATCGGAAGAAGAGGCGGTAGCCACCGCAGGCCGCATCTGGCAGGAAATCAACTACAAGAACCTGAAACAGAACATACTGCCGACCAAGGACAGGGCCGAGCTGGTGCTGACCAAAGGCAGAGAGCACGGCATCGATCAGGTGTGGTTGAAAAAGTAATCCCGAGTCACAAATCCCCGAGGTTGCCGCGCAGGGAGATTTCACCACCTAAAAAGCGCTTGATTTCGCCGCTTTCCAGCTCCAGCAACAAGGCACCCTGTGCATCGATACCCCGGGCGATGCCGTGTATTTGCTGCTCGCCCATCAGTACCCGTACCGCCTTGCCATTGAAGTAATCCAGCCGGTTCCACTGCTCGCGAAAGGCAGAAATGCCCTCCCGTTCGAACAACACCAGGCTGCGCTGCATATGATTCGCCACCGCAATCACCAAGCCATTGCGATCCTCGATATTGCCAAGCTCGGCCAATTCGGCCCAGGGCTGATCGATACGCTCCTGCTCGGATCTGGGTAACAGCAGGTTCAGCCCCATGCCAATCACCAGCTGACAGGGGCCACCGGCGGTGCCAGACATTTCGACCAGAATGCCCGCCAGCTTGCGGCCGTTCAGGTAGAGGTCGTTGGGCCATTTCAGCTCTACGCCGGCAAAGCCTTGCGCCTCCAGCGCCTCGACCACGGCAATACCCACCACCAGACTCAGGCCCATGGCCGCCGCCATGCCCTGCTCAAGTCGCCAGTACATGCTCATGATCAGCTGACCGCCAAAGGGAGAAATCCACTGGCGTCCTCGGCGTCCACGACCGGCGGTCTGGCATTCGGCCACACAGATATCGCCCTTCTCCAGCCGGGACAGCGCATCAAACCAATGCTGATTGGTCGAGCCGATCACCGGCACCAGTTCGGCCCGGTTCGGCGCCAGCGCCTCGCTCAGCCGTGCCTGATCCAGCAGTTGCAGCGGCACCGCCAGCCGGTAGCCCTTGCCGCTGACGCTGTAGACCTCCAGCCCCAGCGCCCTGAGCGCCTGCACATGCTTGCCGACTGCCGCCCGGCTGACGGACAACTGCTCACCCAACTGCTCGCCGGAATGAAACTGGCCATCGGCCAGGCAGCGCAGCAATTGTTCGCGCAGGGGAGTCAGTTCAGACATGCCAGCGCCTCGTCCAGGTGGGTTTCGCCGTTGGGCCCGATCATCCGCACCTCGGGTTCGAGCCGCACACCAAACAGCTGCTCTACCCGTTCCCGCACCAGTGCCGCCAGCCGCAATACATCTTCGGCGGTGGCGCCGCCGTGGTTAACCAGCACCAGCGCCTGTTCGGTATGCACTCCGGCACCACCGATCCGGGTTCCCTTGAGGCCCGCCTTGTCGATAAGCCAGCCGGCCGCCAGCTTGCTCCGCCCGGCTTCTGCCGCAAACACCGGCAGCGCCGGCCAGGCAAGCTTGAGTGCCTCGGCCTGGGCCGTGACCACCTTGGGGTTCTTGAAGAAGCTGCCGGCATTGCCCAGCACCGCCGGATCCGGCAGCTTGGCCTGGCGAGTGGCACAGACCCGGTCGAAAATCTGCTGCGCCGTGGCCGCCTCGCCCAGCTCCGCCAACGGGCCATAGCCCAGCACCGGCTGCCAGCGCTTGGGCAGCCGCAGGGTCACACTCAGGATCAGGTGATGACGCGCCTCATGCTTGAACACGCTGTCCCGGTAACCGAAGGCGCACTCGGCCGCCGACCAGTGATGGATCTCACCCGTGTGCCAGTCAAAGCTTTCCACCTGCTCGCAGAATTGCGCCAGCTCCACCCCGTAGGCGCCGATATTCTGAATGGGCGAGGCGCCGACGGTACCCGGGATCAACGCCAGATTTTCCAGCCCCGGCATTCGCTGCTCCAGGGTCCGGCACACCAATTGATGCCAGTTTTCGCCACCTTCCACCTTCAACAGCCAGGCATCGTCGGTGTCGGTAACATTGATACCCTTGAGTCGGTTCACCAGTACCAGGCCATGAAAGGGCGCGGTAAACAGCAGGTTGGACCCTTCTCCCACGATCAGCAGGGGTTCATCCCGGCGGGTTTGCCACAAGGCGAGCAATTGTTCCCTTTGCTCCAGCACCGTCAAACGATCGGCGGTCTGGGCAAGGGCGAAGGTGTTATAGGGGGCAAGGGATGCCTGGATGGGCTGCATGGTCGCGGTTCCTGAATAAATGCCGCGTCAGTGTACCCCAAGTACCGAAGCGGGTTAAGCCGCGCCGCAACGGCACCGGCACATATCTGTCGTCACTTTTTCCGGGTGGTAAAAGTCATTTGCCGGCCGCTCAAGCCCACCGGTCTTGACCGGTACGGCGCTTTCGCCGAGATTAACCTGCTCATCAGTCAGAACCAGGAACATCATGATGCCCAGAGCCAATGCCGAACAATTGATCGCCGACTATTACCGGGCCTTTAACGCCGGTGACATGGATACCTTTCTCGGCCTGCTGACCGACGATGTGCAGCACGACATCAATCAGGGCGAGCGCGAAACCGGCCGCGAGGCATTCGGCGCCTTCATGGACCGCATGAACCGCAACTACCGGGAACAGCTGGTCGACATTCAGATCATGAGCAGTGCCGATGGCAGCCGTGCCGCCGCCGAATTTGTGGTGCTGGGCGAATATCTGGTGACCGACGAGGGCCTGCCCGAAGCCCGCGGCCAACGCTACCGACTGCCGGCCGGCGCCTTCTTCGAGCTGCGCGACAACAAGGTGGCGCGCATCAGCAACTACTACAACCTCAACGACTGGATAGCCCAGGTCGGCGCCTGATGAGTGGCGCGGTCCGACTACTGACGGTCACCGGCCCCGGGCTGGCACCCTGGCTGAACCGGCTGGCCGAACTGCGTATTCGGGTATTTCGCGACTTTCCCTATCTCTATGACGGAGACCCGGGTTACGAGGCCGACTACCTGAGCACCTATCTGGACACCGACAGCAGCGTCTGCGTGCTGGCACTGGACGGTGATCGGCTGGTGGGCGCCTCCACCGGCCTGCCCCTGAGTCATGAAACCGAGGCCTTTCGCCGCCCCTTCGTCGAGCAAGGCCTGAACACCGACCGCATCTTCTACTGCGCCGAGTCGGTGCTGTTGCCAGAATATCGCGGACAAGGGCTCTACAAGGCCTTCTTCAATGGCCGCGAGGCCCATGCCCGGCACCTGGGCGGCTTCGAGCTGGCGGCCTTCTGCGCCGTGGTGCGGCCCGCCGAGCACCCGCTGCGGCCCGACGGCTATCGGTCGCTGGAGCCGGCTTGGCACCATTTCGGTTACCAGGCCGCGCCGGGTCTGCTGGCCCACTTCGGCTGGAAGGATATCGACCAGCCGAACGAGACCGACAAGCCGATGCAGTTTTACCTCAAGCCACTGGAGGCACCTCTATGACGCCCGCTCTGCGACTGGCCTGCGCTCAGTATCAAATCGATTTTCTGCCGGACTGGGCCGCCTATGAGCACAAGATCCGGTACCTGGTGCAGGATGCGGTCGATCGAAACGCCAACTTCCTGCTGTTTCCGGAATATTTCAGCATGGAGCTGGCGTCCCTGTTCGAAGAAAGCGTCTACCGTTCGCTCCATGGCCAGCTCGACGCCATGCAACGCCTGCTGACGGACTTCAAGGCTCTGTTCGGAGAACTGGCACGGCAACATGGGCTGCATATTCTGGCCGGCACCTTTCCGGTGCGTCAGGCCGACGGCAGTTATTGCAACCGTGCCTTTCTGTTTTATCCCGATGGTCGTATCGACTGGCAGGACAAGCTGCAGATGACCCGCTTCGAAAACGAGCAGTGGCAGATCCAGTCCGGCACCGAGCTCAAGGTACTGGACACCGTGTTCGGCAAAATCGGCGTAGCCATCTGTTACGACAGCGAATTCCCGCTGCTGGCTCGCCGTCAGGTCGAGGCCGGTGCCAACCTGATACTGGTGCCCAGCTGTACCGACACCGAAGCCGGCTTCAACCGGGTACGCATCGGCTGTCAGGCCCGGGCGCTGGAAAATCAGTGCTTCGTCGCCCAGTCCCCCACCATAGGCACGGCGCCCTGGTCGGAGGCGGTGGACATCAACACCGGCCGGGCCGCCATCTATACCCCGGTAGACTACGGCTATCCCGACGACGGCGTGCTGGTGATGGGCGAGCCGGAGCAGGCTCAATGGGTAGTGGCCGAGCTGGATCTGGCCGCCCTGGCCAAGGTCCGAACCCAGGGGCAGGTATTCAACCACAGAGACTGGGACGGTCAGATGCGGTTTTGACGCTCCCTATATAGCAATCCAATCAAGTATCTGAGTATTCTGTGGGCTGCAGCTCCAGAGGCAGCTGGGAGGACAAAAGGTCTGCTCCACCGACTCGCTTCAAGCACATCCCTGTGACGCTCAGCACATGACATCCGACCGCCATGGAGGGCGGGAGTGCCAGCATTGCAGGAGCTTTTGTTGGCCCTGTCATGTGATGGTCGCTGGAGCAGATCCCTTTGTCCTCCTTGATGCTACAGAGTCGCCTGTTGGTCTGTCTGCGGGCAACTCGGTACTCCAGAAGAGGCAACAGAGAATGCTCCCCGACCGTGATATGCCAGGGATGGCATATCCGAGCTTACATGGATGTACTTGAGGCGTGTCGTGGGAGTCGGCTCTGTTGCCTCTGGTCTGGGACCTCAATATGACCAGATCATTACTGGGATTGGTATCATAGCGGGTTGGCGGAGCGGGCCCTTTGTCCGATAAACAGGGTATAACGGTTTACAGGGTGGAGGCCGTCTACTCCGCCAGAAAGGCCTGTACCTCGTCCATGGCCAGGGCGAAGTTGAAATTGCCCCCGGCCTGCACGCCCTTCACGGTCATGCCAATCAGGTTGCCTTCGGTATTAAACAGGGCGCCGCCCGAGGAGCCATAGGTGACGGGGGCCGTGGTCTGGATCAGCCGCACCCCGTTCTCGGTTCTCCGGGCGGAGACGATGCCCTCGGTCAGGGTTTTATCCAGTCCGGCCGGGGCGCCGATGGCGAACACCTTTTCGCCCACCCGAACCCGATCGAACGACGCCATGGTATCGGTGAAGTTCAACGGCCGCACCGGCTCGGCCAGGGTCAGCAGGGCCAGATCCCGCCGGGGATCCACCCGGGCCACCTGCCATACCTGCACATCCGACTCCTGCACGGTGCCACCGTCAGGGCTGCTGTCTATGCTGACCGGCACGCCGCCAGCCTGCAGCAGATGATAACTGGTGATGGCGCGGTACGAGTCGATGGCAATGGCCGAGCCGACGCTGAGGGGCTCGAAGTCGGCGCCCAGTTGCTCGTACACCACTATCTTGTACACGCTGGCAGCATGACGGGCATAGATATCCACCGCCGGCAGACCGGAAGCCACGCTCTGGCTACCGGCGGCCACCACTCGCAGAGAAGGCGGGGTCAGCAGCGCCAGCAAGCGGCCACAGTCGGCATCGCCCTGATCGGCACAACGACGAAAATGATCTGCCGCCTTGCGCCGATTCCGATACTCGGCGCCATAATCGCCCCGGTAAATGAGGCCCAGTTGTCGATGCGCCTGGCGGCTCCACTGCGGATCATCGGCATTCGCCAGTTGCCTGAACCAGCTGATTGCCTGGCCGGTGTCCTGCCGGGTTCCCCTGCCCTGCAGATACATGTCGGCGACTTCAAGCCGCGCCTCGGGATAATCATCGCTGCGGGCCGCATTCAGGTAATACGCAAAGGCCTTGTCGTCGTCTCCGGCGAGCCGGGCCGCGTAACCGGCCTGATACCCGGCATCGCCATTCAGGCCGCAGCCGGCGAGCAACAGGGCGCCGAGGGCGAACAACAGGGGTGTCTTGTCCATGATGGGCTTCCGTCTGTGGCGCAACAACCACGGCGCCGGCGAGTTGAAAGCCTAAGCATAGCAGGCCGACAGCGCCGCATTCGGCCGAATATCGCACGGCTTGCCTAGCGCTTTTTCGCCCTGGCCGAAGCACCGGTTGCCGCCTTGCGCGGCTTGCGCTTGCGAAACTGCTTTGGCTTGCCGCCGCCCTGCAGGCCGCTGAACGCCGCCGGGTCAACCTGGCTTATCAATACCGGCAGCGAGGCTTCCAGCTCGGCCATAAAGCCCTGATAAGCGGCCTGCTTGCGACTGATGGCATCGAGCACCGCCTCCCAGCGGGCGGTCATGTCCGGGGTGGTCGCCGACTCGGGCAGGCTGGCGATCAGCTTGGTTCCCGCTTCGGTAGCCCGAATCTGCTTGCCCTCGCGGGCGAGGAAGCCGCGATTGAACAGCAACTCGATAATGCCGGCCCGGGTCGCCTCTGTGCCCAGACCATCGGTATCGCGCAGTATTTTCCTGAGCTCGGCATCGGTGACATAACGGGCGATATTGGTCATGGCCGCCAGCAAGGTGGCGTCACTGAAATGCTTGGGCGGCTGGGTCAGCTTGTCGAGCAGTTCGCCTTCGAGACACAGCAACGCATCCCCCACCGCCAGCGCAGGCAGCGTTGGCTGTAATTCGGGATCTTCCTCTTCTTTCTTGTCCGGCCGGGCAAACAGGGCTTTCCAGCCCGGCTTTATTTGCTGGCGGGCGCGGGCGACAAAGCGGCCGCCGGCGATATCGACTTCCAGCTGATTGTCGGCATATTCCCAGTGCGGATAGAACTGGGCCAGATACTGGCGGGCAATCAGCTGATAGACGTTTTGCTCGGCGCCGGACAGCTTGCCGCCGTCCATCGCCCGGGCGGTGGGAATAATGGCGTGGTGCGCCTCGACTTTCTTGTCGTTCCAGGCCTTGCTGCGCAGGCTTAAATTCGCCTCGGCCACCGCCGTTGCCAGCTCGGGGCAGGTGCGCGCCAAAGCCCCGGTAACCGACCCGGCCTGATGATAATGATCTTCCGGCAGGTAACGGCAATCGGAGCGGGGATAGGTGATCAGCTTGTGCCGCTCATACAGGGTCTGGCACACATCCAGCACCTGCTTGGCGCTGAGGCCGAAACGACGGGCCGCGTCAATCTGCAGCGTCGACAGGTTGTAAGGCAGCGGCGGCGCCTGCCGGCGCTGCTTGCGTTCGGCCCCGGCCACTCGCCCCGGTTGGCCCTGAATGCGTTTGATGACGTTTTCCGCCAGGGCGCGGGAAAGCACCCGCCCTTCTTCATCCTGCCAGGGCCGACAGGCGTCGCTGGGCTGCCATTTGGCCTTGAATCGCTCGCCGGCCTCGGTCTGCAACAAGGCCAACACCTCGTAATAGGGTTTGGCGGTAAAGGAGCCGATTTCCTGATCCCGGCGCACCACCAGCCCCAGCAGCGGGGTCTGCACCCGTCCGACCGACAGCACCCCCTGATAGCCCATTTTCCGGCCCTGAATGGTGCACAGTCGACTCATGTTGATGCCATAGAGCCAGTCGGCCCGGGACCGCGCCAGCGCCGACACCGACAGCGGCACAAAGTCCCGGTTGGGCCGCAGCGCCGCCAGCGCCTTCTTGACCGCCGCCGGGTTGAGGTCGCTGATCAGGCAGCGTTGCACCCGTTCCCGCCGGGCAGCAGACACCCCGCAGAAACTGATCACCTCGTCCACCAACAACTGGCCCTCGCGGTCCGGGTCGCCCACATGCACGATGTCGTCGGCCTGCTTCAGCAGCTTCTTCAACACCGTCAGCTGGCTGCGGGTCTTGGGCTTGGCTTCGAGCTTCCACTCGCGGGGAATAATCGGCAGGTGTTCCAGCCGCCATTGCTTGAAGGCCGGATCATAGGCGTCGGGCTGGGACTGCTCCAGCAGGTGGCCGATACACCAGCTGACCACGTCGCCATTGCCCAGGCGAATAAAGCCATCGCCCTTCTGATGGGGTTTGGGCAACACCTCGGCCAGGGCGCGGCCGAGACTGGGTTTTTCGGCAATATAGAGGATCATAGGGGGGCTTGTTGCTGCCTGTAGGCTACTGTATATGGATACAGGTTAGCAGCAGGGCGGGATCGACTTCAATAATCGTCCTGCAGCAGAAAGTCGTCCATGGCTTCCACCAGGTAAATCCAGTCGTCTTCCACCACCGGCGTTACCGGATCTTCGTCACCTTCGCCATACTCTTCCCAGTAATAGGCGCGCAGCGCCAGCGGAAAATCGCCGTAGTCTTCGGCCAGGGCAGACAGCGGGCCAAACCAGAGAATGCGAGTCAGGCCACTGGTGAGATCGTTGAGGTATTCCACCAGGGTTTCCGGCTCCGGATATTGCTCCATCAGCAGCTCGAACCGCTCCCGCGCCACCGTGGTTTGCTGCTCGTCCAACTCGCCCAGTTCGGCCACATGGGCCAGATAATCACTGAGCAAATACTCGCGGGCCTGATCCTCGTCGCTCAGCCACTGGCAGCGGGTCTCCTTGCGGCTGATCACCGACAACGCCACGCCCTCGTCCAGAAAACACAATCCCCATAACCGGTTATCCATTCACTACTCCGCTGCTTGCCCAAAAGCCGCCAGTTTAACCGATAGCCGGCAAAGATGTGAAAAGGAACCCTCCTCCGGCTGCTGAGTCGACTGATAATACCAACCCCAGTAATGATCTGGTCATATTGAAGCCGCAGACCAGAGGCAACACAGCCGCCTCCCACGACACGCCATGAACCCATCCGTGGGGCTCGGAAATGCCGTCCCTGGCATTTCACGGTCGTGGGAGCCGATCTCTGTTGCCTCTCCTTAGCACCGAGCTGTCTGCAGATCGCTCCACAGGCGACTCCGCAGCATTAGGGAGGATGAAGGGTTCTACTCCAGCGACCATCACATGACAGGACGTCATGTGCTGAGCGTCGCAGGGATGCGGTTCAGCGTGTCGGTGGAGTGAACCCTTCGTTCGACCTTTACCGTGAAGCCAAGTAGATCAGTTAGTTTTACAGATTGGTATAATATGATGGATATCACCCCACCCTCTTCGCTTTCAGCCGGGTTCGCCACCAGCGGCTCAGCTTGTCGCGCCGCCACCACAACAGGCCCAGGCTGAGCGCCAGATAGAAGGCCGGCTCTATCCAGCCGGACTTGACGCCCCACCAGAAATGAATCGGTATCAGCAGCGCCGGCAGATACACCCAGTTATGCAGCCGCTGCCAGCGGGGGCCAAGCCGACGCTGCCAGCCCCGGGTAGAAGTCACCGCCAGCAACAGCAATACCACCCAGGACACCATGCCTAAGGTAATAAAACCGCGCTTGACGATCTCTTCGCCAATCTGGCCCCAGGCCAGCTGCAGGTCGAGCAGCAGCCACACCAGCAGATGCAGGCTGGCATAAGTAAAGCACCAGAGCCCCAACAGCCGGCGCACCTTGATCAGGCCGCCGTTTTTCAGTTTTTTGGCCAGGGGCGAGATGCAGAGCGTCAGCAGCAACAGCCGCAGCGACCAGTCGCCCAGAAACTGCATCAGCTCCGGAATGGGGTCGGCGCTGAAGCGCCCCACCTCAAACGCCCAGGGCAGCCACAGCAGCGGTAACACCGCCGCTGCATGCAAACAGACCTTCAGCCACAACAACCCTTTCGGGGTCAGTTTCATCAGTAGAACTTCCTCAAATCCATCCCCCGATAGAGGCTGGCGACTTCTTCTTCATAACCGTTGAACATCAGCGTCGGCTGGCGTTCGCTGCCGAACAGGCCGCCTTCGGCGATCACCCGCTCGCTGGCCTGACTCCAGCGGGGATGATCCACCTCGGGATTCACGTTGGCATAAAAGCCATATTCGTAAGACGCCAGCTGATTCCAGGTGGTGGGCGGCTGCTTGTCGGTCAGGTGAATGCGCACGATGGACTTGATGCCCTTGAAGCCGTACTTCCAGGGCACGACCAGCCTTATCGGCGCCCCGTTCTGGGGCGGCAGCGTCTTGCCGTACATGCCCACCGCCAGCATCGCCAGCGGGTTCATGGCCTCGTCCAGACGCAACCCTTCCACATAGGGATAATCGATGCCGCCACCGAGAAAACGCGAGGCCTGACCGGGCATCTGTTCGGGATCATAAAGGGTTTCAAAGGCCACATACTTGGCTTTGGAGGTCGGCCCCGCCGCCTTGATGATGTCTGCCAACGGCACCCCCAGCCAGGGAATCACCATCGACCAGGCTTCCACACAGCGATGGCGATAAATACGCTCTTCCAGCTGCTGTTTTTCCATCCACGACCAGACGTCAATGGTCTGGGGATTATCCACTTCACCGGAAATGGTCAGCGTCCAGGGCTTGGTTTTGAAGCCTTGAGCATTACGCGCCGGATCCGATTTGTCGGCGCCAAATTCATAGAAGTTGTTATAGCTGGTGGCCACCCGCTCGGCCGTGGGCGGCACCGCTATTTGATAGGCGTCGGGACGATTGAAGGTCAGCGGCGTGGTGATGGCGGCCCCCTTGCTGGGGGTGGCTTTTTCATCCCCCAACAGGGAACCGAACAGGCCGGCACTGGCCGGGCCGCTCAATGCCGCGGCGCCGAGCCCCAGTCCGAGCCCCTGCAATATCTGTCGGCGCTGGCGATAAACCGATTCCGGGGTAACCTGGTTTTCGCTCAGTTGTGATTTTTTCTTGAGGTGTATCCGCATGTGAAATCCGTGGTGACTGGCTTATTGGGTACAAAGAGCGAGTAAAGTGTATAAATCTTTCATTCCCTGTTTTTTTCTTTGTAAGTGCCGGCCTCGATACCGTGTCGGCTGAGCAGCTTGTAGAAGTCGGTCCGGTTGCGTCCGGCCAGTGCGGCCGCCTGGCTGACATTGCCCTCGGTCATGCGCAGTATCTTGTGCAGATACAAGCGTTCAAACTCTGCCCTGGCCTCGTTGAAGGTCGGAAAGGGTTCGCTGCTGCCCGCCAGTATGCCCTCAAGCAGCTGCGGGCCTATGACCGGGGCCGACGCCAGCGCCACCGCCTGCTCTACCACATTCAGCAATTGCCGCACATTACCCGGCCAGTTTGCCGCCGCCAGCATCGACAGTGCCTCGGGCGCAAAACCGGTCACCTGGGTGGACTGGCGCTGCCTGAGCTGGTCCAGCGCGTGACGCGCCAGCAGCGGAATATCTTCGGGTCGTTGCTGTAACGCCGGCAGGTTCAGGTTCACCACATTGAGTCGGTAAAACAAGTCTTCCCGAAAGGCGCCCTGCTCCATGGCACTAACCAGGTCCCGGTTGGTGGAAGACAGCACCCGCACATCGGTCTTGATACTGCTGGTGGCCCCCAGTGGCCGCACCTGCTGCTGCTCCAGTGCCCGCAACAGTTTTATCTGCAGCGTCGACGACAACTCACCCACCTCTTCCAGCAACAGGGTTCCGCCCTGCGCGGCGAGAAAAACGCCCGGATGATCGGATACGGCGCCATCGAAGGCGCCTTTGACATGGCCGAACAGTTCGGACTCCAGCAATTGCTCGGTCATGGCGCCGCAGTTCAGGGCAATAAAAGGGTAATCCCGCCGTGGGCTGGCATAGTGCAACACCTCGGCCATCAAGGCCTTTCCCGAGCCGGAAGGCCCGGTCAGCATGACGCTGATGTCCAGCGGGGCCATGCGCCGGGCCTGTTCCAGCAAGGCCACCATGGTCGGACTGCGGGTCATGATGCTTTGCTGCCAGTCGTCTTCCATCGCCGGCAAGGATACCGACAGCGCTTCGTTGATGGTTCTGCGCAACGCCTCCTTGTCGATGGGCTTGGTCAGAAACCCGAACACCCCGGAACGGGTGGCGGTCACCGCGTCGGTAATGGAGCCATGCGCCGTCATGATCACCACCGGCAGCCCCACATGCTGACGCTGAATGCGGTCGAACAGCGCCAGACCATCCATGCCATCCATACGCAGATCGCTCAGCACCAGATCGGGGCGCTCCTGCTCCAGCCATTCCAGCGCCTCGGCGCCGCTGGCCGCCGTGCTGACTTCAAAGCCTTCACTCTTCAGCCGCAGTCCCAACAGTTTCAACAGGCTGACATCATCGTCTACCAGCAGTATTCTGGCTTTACGCTTCATGGCGCTTCTCGAAATTTACGTTCGTTGATTTGCAGATCGATGCTGGCCAGCTCTTTCAGTTTTCGGGTCAGGCTGTTGATCTGTTGCTGGCGTTCCGCCAGTTGCCGATTAAGGGTCAACAACTCCTGATTATAGCGCTGATAGGCGCCAAAAAATTGCTGCAGCCGGGTGTTCACCGCCGGCAGATGCTGCTTGAACAGCTGCTGCGCCTGCTGTCGCTGACCGATACTAGCCCGGGGATGACTCAGCCACAGGGCCAGCTTCAATTCCCTGTTAGCGGACTGATGGTCGACAGGCGTTTTCTGCAGCTGCAGTACTTCTTGTTGACGCGCTTTTTCACTGCTGTCCATCATCTCGGCCGACAGTTGCAGCCAGTCATGCAGCTCCCGAGTGTCGGATCCCGTACTCCAGGTGGCATCGATTTGCTGTTGATAAGGCAGCGAAAAAGGCAGTGAACAGCCGGACAACATCAATGCCAGCACACCGCAACACCAGATTCTACTCATCTCTTGTTCCTTGCTCTTGGCTTGTGGGCAGACTCAGTTCAAAACAAACCAGCTCTGCCATGGTGGTATTCAATATCAGCCGCCCGCCCATGCTGACGGCGGCCTCCCGCGCAATACTCAACCCGATGCCGGAGCCTTTAAGCACCCCTTTTCGCACCTGGCTGCCCTGCACGAAGGGTTCGAAAATGCGCTCTCTGTCCCGCTCCGGTATTGGCTGCCCGGTGTTGGCGACCGTCAGCACATAGTCTTCGGCGTCGAACCGGGATTCGATCCGCAGCATCCCCGCCACATCGGCGTAATTGACCGCATTGGAGATCAGATTATCCAGTACCAGCTTGAGCCGATGCCGGTCTGCCAGCGGGCTGGCTTCATCCAGCGCCAGGCTAACCTGCAAGCGCTTGTTCTCGATGGTCAACCGATGGGCTTCCAGGCTTTGCTCCAGCAGTGGCTGCACCATCACCGACTCCTGATAGACCTGCACCTGCTGAATACGGTTGTAATCGAGCAACTGCTCGATCAGCCCCTGCAGACGAAAACTGTTATGAACCAACAGCTCGCAGATTTCATCCTGCTCGTCGGTCAGCGGCCCTGTTACTCGCTCCAGCAAGAGGTCGGCGCCCTCTCTGAGACTGGCCAGCGGCGTTTTCAGTTCATGGGACAGATGGCGCAGAAACTGCAGCTTCTGCGCTTCCAGCTCGCGCAGGCGCTGATGCAACCACTGCAGCTTGTCGCCCAGCGCCACCAGCTCCGCCGGCCCCCGAACCGGTTTTTCTTCCGGCTCGACCCCGGCCCCCAGATTGAGAATACGCCGCTCCAATTGTCGCACCGGGCGAATAATCAGGTAGGTAAACAACAGCACCAACAACAGACTGGCACCGCCCAGGGCCGCACTCAGCATCCACAGCTGCCGGCGCACCTGCGTCACATGCTCGCGCAGCTGCTCGATGCGCCCGTCAATCTGCGCCCGGGTCAGCTGGTCCAGCGCCAGGGTATCGCGGTTGAAGGCACTGAACAGTTCAACCCGTTCACGAATTTGTTCGCCGCTGGCCTGGGCCAGATCCACCAAATCGATCAGCTGATGTTGTAACGAGGCCCCCAGGGGGCCGCCATCGATACCCAGCAGCAGTTGATCCAGCTCCAGCCGGTAGCGCTCCAGCAGGCGCAGATAGGAGTGACGCAATTCCGGGTTGCCCAATACCGCATAACGACGAATGGCGCGCTCCATTTCCAGGGTCAGGTCGTTCATGTCCGAGGCGCGCCGGGTATCGATAACCGCGCTTTCAATCCCGTCCTGCGCCAGCAGATTCACCCGGTCCAAGCTGCGGCCATTCTGAATAACCAGCAGGATCAGCGGCAGCAACACCAGCGAAAAGGCAATCAGTACCAGTTGTAGTAAAGAGCGGGGGGCGAATCCCCTGACCCCGTTAGACATTATCCATACACTCACTCGGTTATTAGGGTCTGTTGGTCTTAAGCAACGCAGGATAACAAAAATGTCCACAAACGCAGACTACAGAAACAACAAAGCTCCCCGAGGCGTATTGCTCGCACCAACACCTGGGCACTGTGTTGGCAGGGCCCCGCCTATCAATGGTTCAGGCTGCACCTATTGGCTTACCGAGCATAACAATGCCACACTCAGCTTATGCGCAATAAAAGGAGAATGGCGATGGCAACAGTAAGCGAAATAATGCGGCACAGCCTGCCGTTACTGAGAGCCGAGATGTCGATCACGGAAGCCTTGGACCGATTGCTGGAGTCCGAGCTGAGCGGCCTGCCGGTGGTCGACTCGCAACGGCAGATTGTCGGGTTTCTTTCCGAGCAGGACTGCATTCCCAAGCTGATCAACGCCAGCTATCACTGTGACAACAGAGTCACGGTCAATGATCTGATGCGTAAGGACCCCTTGACCGTTACCCCCGATGCCGACGTATTCGAGCTGGCCCGCATCATGGGCGGCGCCAAGCCCAAGCTCTATCCGGTGGTCGAAGATGGCAAGGTCACCGGTATCGTTACCCGCCACCAGGTCATGCAGTTTCTCAACAAACAGTTGCAGAACTGCTCCATCAGTTACTGAAGACCGGATGGTCGAATACGAAAAAAGGGAACCCGAGGGTTCCCTTTTTGCTGTGTGATTTGACCGCCGATTACAGCAGGCCCTCAACCGACTCGCTCAGCTCGGCGGGCCACACACCACACTGCACCTGACCGATGTGCGACAGTTGCAGCAGCAGCATGGCAAGACGCGACTGACCGATACCGCCACCGATGGTCTGGGGCAGTTCACCGGCCAGCAGGGCCTGGTGCCATTCCTGGCCGGCGCGGTCTTCATGACCGGTCAGCGCCAGTTGGCGGCGCAATGCTTCCTGATCGACTCGAATCCCCATGGAGGAAATCTCGAAGGCGTCTTCCAGTACCGGGTTCCACACCAGAATATCGCCGTTCAGGCCGGCCAGACCGTCTTTGCCTGCACTCGACCAGTCGTCGTAGTCCGGGGCGCGTACATCGTGAATGTCGCCGTGGCTGAGTTTGCCACCGATGCCGACCAGGAATACCGCACCCAGCTCTTTGGCGATGGCACGTTCACGGCCCTTGGCATCCAGATCCGGATAACGGGTCAGCAGCTCTTCCGCATGCAACACCTGAATCTGCTCGGGCAGGAAGGGCGTCAGACCGAATTCGGCGGCAGCCGCCTGCTCGGTACGCTTGATAGCGCCATAGATGCGGTTAACGGTACCGATCAGAAAATCCACATCCCGATCCTGCGCTGACATCACCTGCTCCCAGTCCCACTGATCCACATAAACGGAGTGAATGGGGCTCAGACGATCTTCATCCGGACGCAGCGCCTTCATGTGGGTGTAGAGGCCTTCACCCGCTTCGAAGCCGAACCGACCCAGAGTATGGCGCTTCCACTTGGCCAGGGAATGCACCACTTCAAAGGAAGCGGCAGGAATGGCCTTGACCTTCACCTGTACCGCTTTTTCGGAACCGGACAGGTTGTCCTGCATGCCGTCACCCAGACGGCTGAGAATGGGCGCCTGTACTTCCAGCAGATTGAGCTGCTGTGCCAACTGACCGGAGAAATACTCCTTCACAAAACGGATCTGGCGTTGGCGTTCAATATAGGACTGCTTCATCTCATTCACCTGAGGTTGCTGATTGGTTTTGATGAATACTCAGGGAATATCATTTTAAATTCAACATTGAATGGTAAAAACTCGAAACTTAATTTAAATTCATCAAAATACCGCCTTATTTTTGCAGGATATTCAAAATATGATGGAAAAAAGCGATCTTCATTATCGAATCGATAATCTGGATAAATCCATTCTGATGGCGCTGATGGAAAATGCCCGCGTGCCCTATGCCGAACTGGCCAAACGATTCTCGGTCAGCCCCGGCACCATTCATGTGCGGGTAGAGAAGATGAAGCAGGCGGGGATCATCGAAGGCACCCGGGTACAGGTGAACCCCAAGAAGCTGGGCTACGATGTCTGCTGTTTTATCGGCATTATTCTGAAAAGCGCCCGGGACTACCCCCAGGCGCTGGCCAGGCTGGAACAGCTGGAAGAAGTAGTCGAGGCCTATTACACCACCGGCCACTACAATATCTTCATCAAGGTGATGACCCGCTCCATCGACGAGCTGCAGCAGGTATTGATCCACCGGCTACAGCCCATCGACGAAATTCAGTCCACCGAAACCCTGATCTCGCTGCAGCAGCCGATAGACAGGGATGTGACTCCCTGAGGTGAGGGGTGAGTCCCCCTCACTCTTGGCCGCGGGTAAACAAGCATCGTAGGTTGGGGGACCCCCCAACCCTGTTAACCCTATGCTCAGTGATGCTCACTTCATCTTGTTCAGAGTCTCTTGCATCTGTTTGAGCCGCAGCTGCTTCAGTTTGCTGTCGGCGGCAATTTTCTCCAGCGTCGCGGCTTTCAGATCCGCATCCTCGATGCCGGCCGCCTTGCTCTCTGCCATCATACGATGCATCAACTGTTGCTGCTCACTGGCAGCCAGACGGGCACGCTGGGTGGCAAAGAACTGGGCCTTCAGCTCGGGAGTATCCAGCTGTTCCAGCCGCTTGCTCAGGTGTTGCTCAAACCGCTCGGCATTCATCATCTTGCCGCCCATCATGCCATGGCCTCGTTTGCCATGATGATCACGGCCATGCATGCCTCTGTGATCACCGCGCTCACAGTCTTCCATCATGGCGGAGCGTCCGGCACCTTCCGCCCCGTGAGAGGCGGCATTGACCAGGACGGGGGCCGTCAGCAGGGTAGCGGCAAGTAGCAGAGCACTGTGTTTGATTTTCATAATATGACCTCAAGCTGTGTGGTGGTTTCGCTATCAATTAAAGCAGCTCCTTGTCAGCCAACTGTGTCGGCGACCGGCTTTTTTGTCACAAAGTGTGACGCCTTTGCCTGCTGCCATACTTTGACATTATTTCCCTAATCAAGGCGCTTATACTGGTGCAGTAACCACGAGAGGGCAATACATGAACAAGGGCAAACACTTACTGGTAGTCGACGATCACGGAGAAATCCGTGATCTGTTGAAACGTTTTCTGGAGCAACACGGCTACCGGGTACAGGGCGTGCGCGACGGCCAGGAAATGCGCCAGTACCTGAGCCGTCAGTTGCCCGATCTGATTATTCTGGATCTGATGCTGCCCGGCGACGACGGCCTGACCCTGTGCCGCGAGTTACGCGGCCAGGGCAATCAGGTGCCCATCATCATGCTCACCGCCATGGGCGAGGAAACCGACCGCATCGTCGGGCTGGAAATGGGCGCCGACGACTACCTGCCCAAACCCTTCAATCCGCGCGAACTGCTGGCCCGCATCAAGGCGGTGTTGCGCCGCCAGTCTCAGGCCGAGCAGCCTGCCGTCATCGATTCACCGAAACAACTGCGCTTCGCGCACTGGACGCTGGACACGGCCCGCCGCGAGCTCATCGACAGCCAGGGCGTCACCATCAGCCTGAGTACCGCCGAATTCGATCTGCTGCGGGTGTTCACCCGGCACCCCAACCGGGTTCTGAGCCGAGATCAACTGCTGGATCTGGCCCGTGGACGGGAAGCCCAGGCCTTCGACCGTGCCATCGATACCCTGGTCAGCCGGTTGCGCCGCAAGCTGGAGCCGGACTCCCGTCACCCCACTCTGATCAAAACCATCTGGGGCGGCGGCTACATGCTGGCTGCCGATGTACATCATGAAGAGTGAACGCCTGCGCTACTGGCTGGGCAGCCTGACCGGCCAGATCATTCTGGTTGCGCTGTTTGCCCTGCTGCTGATCCAGCTGGCCGGGGTGCAAATCTACCGCCTGGAACGCGAGGCGACCCTGGGCCTGGTCAACAGCCGCTTTACCCTGCAACGGCTGATTGCCGTTACCAGCCTGCTCAATCAGTCGCCTCCCGCCCTGCACAGCGAAATTCTGCGCGCCAGCCGCAGCGAAACCCTGCGCCTGCAGCTGAATGACGAGGCCCTCCTGCCCGACGAGCGCAGCAGCAACTTCGAGCGCATCGTGCGAAGCAAGCTCGACTATCCCGCTCGGCTCAACATTTATATCAGTGCCGAATCCAGACATGGTCTGACCGACTGGTCACCGCCGGATCATCATCGGCATCGGCATCCGCCACGGCGCGCCGATATTCGCCTGCGCGGGGCCATCGAACTCGCTGACGGCCGCTGGCTGAGCTTTACCTCCTTGACCGACAGGGAAGTACCCGGCTGGTCCATCAAGGCCACCCTGTCCTTTATTCTGCTCGCCGCCCTGCTGGCCGGGCTGATGATCTGGCTGCTGCAACGGACCACTCGGCCGTTGAAAGAGCTGGCCCGGCAGGCCGAGCGGCTGGGTCGCGGTGACAGCGCCGAGCCACTCAAAGAAAGCGGCCCCAGTGAAATTCGTGAAACCCTGTCTGCCTTCAACCGCATGCAGGACCGGCTCGATCGCTTCGTGTCCGATCGCACCCGCATGCTGGCCGCCATTTCGCACGATCTGCGCACCCCCATCACCACCCTGCAGTTGCGCTGCGAGTTTTTGCCCGACGGCGAAGACAAGCAAAAACTGCAACAAGGTCTGAAACGCATGGAGCAGATGCTGAGCGCCACCCTGCAGTTTGCCCGGGAAGACGGCATGGCCGAGCCGGTACGGAGTCTGGATCTGTCCAGCCTGGTGCAGAGCCTGTGCGACGATCTGCAGGACAACGGCCACGATGTCAGCCTGGAAGAAAGAGACGCCATTCTCTACCGGGGTCGCTCCACCGCCCTGCGCCGCGCCCTGCAGAACCTGCTGGAAAACGGCGTCAAATACGGTGACAAGGTGAAAGTCAGGCTGCTCGACGAACCGGGCCAGATACGAATACTTATCCGTGACTTTGGCCCCGGCATACCGCCGGATCAGCTGGAAGAAGTATTCAAACCCTTTACCCGGCTCGATTCGGCCCGCGATCTGACCGACGGCAGCATCGGCCTGGGGCTGGCCATTGCCCGCACCCTCATTCATCAGCACGGTGGCGAACTGACTCTGGACAATCATTCCCAGGGCGGCTTGCTGGTGCAGGTGCGGTTACCGCACTGACGCCGCTTTACAGCCAGGATGAAAGTTTCTACATTGGACGACCTCCCTAATAACAAGGAAAGTTTTCGATGAAAGACGAAACCCTGGCGGTCCACCACGGCTATACCACGGACCCCACCACCAAATCCGTGGCCGTGCCTATCTATCAGACCGTGGCCTACGAGTTTGACAGCGCCCAGCACGGCGCCGACCTGTTCAATCTGGAAGTGCCGGGCAACATCTACACCCGCATCATGAACCCGACCAACGACGTGCTGGAACAGCGGGTAGCCGCGCTGGAAGGCGGCATCGCCGGGTTGGTGGTGTCGGCCGGCAGTGCCGCCATTCATTACGCCATTCTGACCCTGGCCCAGAATGGCGACAACATCATCACCACGCCGCAGCTGTACGGCGGCACCTACACCCTGTTCGCCCACATGCTGCCGAGCCTGGGTATTGAGGTCCGTTTTGCCGAAGACGCCAGCCCGGACGCCATCGGCAGACTGATCGACGCCAACACCAAGGCGGTATTCTGCGAAAGCATCGGCAACCCGGCCGGCAACGTGGCCGATATTCAGGGGCTGGCCGACGTGGCTCATGCCCAGGGCGTGCCGCTGGTGGTCGACAACACGGTCGCCACGCCGCTGCTGTGCAAGCCCATCGACTTCGGTGCCGACATAGTGGTGCACTCGCTCACCAAATACATCGGCGGTCACGGTAACTCGCTCGGTGGCATCATCGTCGACAGCGGCACCTTCCCCTGGGCCGAGCACAAAGAGCGTTTCCCCCAGTTCAACCAACCCGAGCCCGCCTACCACGGTGTGGTCTATACCGAGGCCTTCGGTCCCGCCGCCTTTATCGCCCGCGCCCGCACCGTGCCGCTGCGCAACACCGGCAGCGCCCTGGCGCCGCTCAATGCCTTCCTGCTGCTGCAGGGGCTGGAAACCCTGCCGCTGCGCATGGAGCGCCATGTCGACAACACCTTCAAGGTGGCCAACTTCCTGAAAAATCATTCGCAGGTGGCCTGGGTCAACTATGCCGGTCTGCCGGATCACCCGGACTTCGAGCGTGCCCAGCGTTTCATGAAAGGCAAACCCTCGGCCATTCTGTCGTTCGGGCTCAAGGACGGCTATGAAGCCGGCGTGCGTTTCTATGATGCGCTCCAGCTCATCAAGCGGCTGGTGAACATCGGTGACGCCAAGTCACTGGCCTGTCACCCGGCCTCCACCACTCATCGCCAGATGAGCGAAGCCGAGCAGGCCCAGGCTGGCGTGAAGCCGGAGATGATTCGTTTGTCCATCGGCATCGAGCACAGCGACGACATCATTGCCGACCTTGAGCAGGCGCTGAAGGCCTGATCCGGAAAGAAAACCGGTTTCGAATAACCAGCAGTAAATAAAATGGCCCCGTCGAACCAGGTTCGACGGGGCTCTTTTTTGCCTGGATGCGCCAAGGTTCACCGCATCGTCATTTACCCCGTCAACCCCAGCGCCAGCTTGGCCGCCAGCAGCCACATCAAAGTACCTATGATGGCATCCATTCCCTTCTGCACCAGCGGCTTGTTGAGCCAGTGGCTCATGCGCGCCGCCGCCAGCGCCAGGGTAAAGAACCAGATCAATGACGCACTGAAACACCCGATGGCGAAGGCCCACTTGTCCTGCTCGGCGAAGCCACCGCCCACCGAGCCCAGTATCATCACGGTCTCGATATACACCTGCGGGTTGAGCAGCGTGACCGCCAGCACCCCGATGATCACCGCCTTCAGCCCCCGTTCACGCCCGTTCAGCGCCACCGCCTGCCCCTGCTGGAATACCCGGCGCCAGCAGTGCGCACCGTACAGCAGCAAGAACGCCATGCCCGCCAGGCTGATGCCCCAGTACAGCACGCCATGGGACTGCAGCGCCGCGCCACCACCGAACACGCCCAGGCTTATCAACAGCACATCGAACAGGCTGCAGATGGCCGCCACCAGCAGATGATATTGCCGCCGTATGCCCTGATTGAGCACGAAGGCGTTCTGCGCCCCGATGGGAATAATCAGCCCCGCCCCCAACGTAAATCCCTGCACCCAGGGTAACCAGTACATCATTCCGTATGCTCGCCTTGTCGACTCGAATGGCGACCAGACTAAAGAGCGGTTAGAGTTAAGTAAAACTAATAAAACTTCATCATCATAAGAATAATTAATGGCGGGAGCCTGTATGAGCGAACTGGACTACAAGCTGCTGGCCGCCCTGGACAAGGTGGTCGGCGAGCAAAGCTTCGAGCGGGCCGCCCGGCTGCTGCACCTGACCCAGTCGGCGGTGTCGCAACGCATCAAGCAGCTGGAATTGCGACTGGCCCAGCCGTTGCTGGTGCGCGGCCAGCCACCCCAGCCCACCGAAGCGGGCCGACGGCTGCTGGCCCATTATCGTCAGGTCAGCCAGCTGGAAAGTGCCGTCATGGCCGATCTGTTGCCGGACGCGCCGCAAAAACCGCTCACCGTCACTATCGTCACCAACGCCGACAGCCTGGCCACCTGGCTGATCCCGGCGCTCACGCCTCTGCTGCACAGCCACCCGATAGAGCTCAACCTGCTGATAGAGGATGAATCCCGCAGCCTGGAGCGGCTGAAGCGCGGCGAGGCCTTCGGGGCCATCAGCCTGCATGGCGAGCCGCCGCCCGGCTGTCGCTGCGACGCCCTCGGCAAAATGGACTACCTACTGGTGGCCACTCCGGCATTTCGGCAGCGTTACTTTACCGAAGGTCTGAACCTGACCGCCCTGCAGCAGGCACCGGCGGTCGCGTTCGACCAGCGCGACGACATGCACGCCCGCTATATAGAACAACATTTCGGACTGCCCCCCGGGGACTATCCCTGCCATGCGGTACGCTCTGCCGAAGCCTTCGTCGCCATCGCGCGCTCCGGGGCGGCCTATTGCCTGATCCCCCGGCTGATGATCGAAGAAGACTTGCAGACCGGACGACTGATCGAACTGTATCCGCAGGGAAGGCTCACCGAGCCACTGTACTGGCATCGCTGGTTGCTGGAACGGGGCATTCACAAGCATCTGTCCCATCGCCTGATCGACTATGCCCGACAGGTGCTACCGCCCCTTGACTCTGGAGATACATCCAGGGTTTAAACTCTGATCACCCCTTTCAGACAAGGAGTGCCTCATGGGACAGCGCTGCCATCACAACCGTTCAACAAGCGAACATACAGCACACCAGCATGATCACCGGTGTGCACCCCGTGCAGAGCCCGGCGCCGAACAGCCCGCAACGACAGGCGATGACAGCCTCCCCGACGATGACAACGACCAGAGCCAGACCCGCTACTGGCGCATCGGCGGCATGGACTGCCCAAGTTGCGCGGGCAAGATCGAAACCGCGGTGCGCCGTCTGCCCGGCGTGCTGAGTGCCGAGGTGCGCTTTGCCACCGAGCGATTGCAGGTACAGCTGACGCCCGACACAACCACCCATACCGTAGAGCAGAGCATCCGTGCCGCCGGTTTTACGCCCCTTGACGAACATTCGGCCGGGCAAGACACCGAGCAGACCCCGGCTCCCTGGTGGCAGCAGTACGCATCGATACTGACCCTGCTGGCCCTGATGCTGGCCGCCGCTGCCGCCAGCCTGTTAACCCCCGGCGCGGCCCAGCCGCTGTTTACTCTGGCCACCCTCTGGGGTCTGTGGCCCATCGGTCGCAAGGCGCTGCAACTGGCGCGCAGCGGCTCGCCTTTTTCCATCGAGACCCTGATGACGGTCGCCGCCTTAGGTGCCCTGCTGCTTGGCGAAACCGCCGAAGCCGCCATGGTGCTGCTGCTGTTCCTGGTGGGAGAAAAGCTGGAAAGCCTGGCCGCCAATAAAGCCCGCCGGGGCGTGAAGGCGCTGATGGCGCTGGTCCCCGATAAGGCACTGCGTGTTAGCGCCACCGGTATTGAAGAAGTCACTGCCGCCAGCCTGCAACCGGACGATGAAATTGAGGTACACCCCGGTGGCCGACTGCCGGTGGACGGCATCCTGCTCAACGAGCTGGCGGCATTTGATGAAAGTGCCGTCACCGGCGAGTCACTGCCGGTCGACCGGAGTCGGGGCGAGTCGCTGGCCGCCGGCAGCCTGCTGGTCGACGTGGCAGTGCGAATTCGGGTGACTTCGGCCCCGGGCAACAACACCATAGATCGCATCCTGCATCTGATGGAACAGGCCGAGTCCAACCGGGCCCCCATAGCCCGCTTTATCGAACGCTTCAGCCGCTGGTACACCCCGCTGATGATACTGGCGGCAGCTCTGGTCGCGCTGGCACCACCGCTGTGGCTGGCTGCCGACTGGGACACCTGGATTTACCGGGGCCTGGTGCTCTTGTTGATCGGTTGCCCCTGCGCTCTGGTCATCTCCACCCCGGCGGCGGTGACCTCGGCCCTGACCAGCGCCAGCCGCATGGGCATCCTGATCAAGGGCGGGGCGGCACTCGAGCAGCTGGGCAAGATAGACGCCCTGGCCTTCGACAAGACCGGCACCCTGACCCGGGGGGAGCCCCAACTGCAAGAGCTGATCATCTATCCACCCTTCGATCGAGAGCGGGTGCTGACCCTGGCCGCCGGACTGGAGGCCGGCTCGCATCATCCGCTGGCCAAGGCGCTGGTGGCCGCCGCCGGTGCCGAAGGTGTTGCGCCTGAACCTCTGCCTTATCGTCGCACCCTGCCCGGCGCCGGCATCGAAAGCGAGTGGCAGGGGCAGCCGTTGTTGATCTGCACCCCGACACACCTGACGACCGGAATACTCACCGTCGAGCAGCAAACACATATCGACCGGCTGCGGGCCGAGGCTCATACCCTGGTGGTGTTGGTGGTCGGCAACCGGATCGCCGCCCTGTTCGCCCTGAATGACCCGTTGCGCGAGGATGCCCAAGCCGGTATCGCCGCCTTGCAGGCGCTGAACATCCGCTGCCTGATGCTGACCGGCGATCACCGGGCCGCCGCCGCACGTATTGCCCACGACCTCAATATCGACTATCACGCCGAACTGAGCCCCCGGGACAAGCTGGATCAACTGATAAGCCTGGGTCGGACCCGCCAACTGGCCATGGTCGGCGACGGCATCAACGATGCCCCGGCCCTCAAGCAGGCCAGCGTGGGTATCGCCATGGGTCAGGGCACCGATGTGGCGCTGGACAGCGCCGATGCCGCCCTCACCCACAGCCGGCTCTCGGGGCTGGCCGAGGCGGTGCGCCTGTCTCGCGCCACTCACGGCATTATTCGCCAGAATATCGGCCTGGCGCTGGGGCTGAAGGCTATTTTCCTGGTCACCAGTATCCTCGGTATTACCGGCCTGTGGCTGGCGGTACTGGCCGACACCGGCGCCACGGCTCTGGTGACCCTCAACGCCCTTCGGTTGCTGAGATTTACAGGTAGTGAAGAGTGATCAATTTCTGACAATAATGCCGTGTTTAAAACTCTGTCATACCGGGCTTGACCCGGTATCTTTCTGCACGAAGATCCTGACTTTCGTCAGGATGACCGTCTGATCAAATGATTAATACCAATCTGTAAAACTAACTGATCTGTTTGGCTGCCCCGAAAAGGTCGAACGAAGGGTCGACTCCACCGACACGCTGAACCGCATCCCTGCGACGCTCAGCACATGACGTCCTGTCATGTGATGGTCGGTAAAGTTGAACCCTTCATCCGCCCCTCTGCTGCGGCGTCGCCTGTGGGAGTGCCCTGCAGACAACTCGGTGCTTAAGGAGAGGGGACAGAGATCGGCTCCCACGACCGTGAAATGCCAGGGCCGGAAAATGCTCCTGCCGTTCCGGCATTCCCGCCATCCCTGGCGGTCAGATGGTATTTTTCGAGCCCCCATGGGGCAGCTTGCTGCCGTATATCTTTGCTGGGTAATGGACCGAATATCCAGTGAATATTCGCAGCCGTTACCCAACAAAGATGGCTAGCCCGGTGGCGTGTCGCGGGAGGTGACTCTGTTGCCTCGAGTATTCAGTTTTAAACTAGATCATATTTTTACTTAGATTGGTATAATCTGTTTGATATAACCCCTAACCCTTTACTACTGACTCCTCACGGATGAAAAAAGCCCCCGCAACCTGGGTTGCGGGGGCTTTGACTCATGGGGATATGCTGATGACGTTACCAGGGGCCGACGACATAACCCAGCCGTTCCGGCAGCCACAATGCAATGCCCGGGAACAGCATCACCAGCACCAGTGCCGACAGCATAGTGAACATGAAGAACAGCGCCCAGCCGAAGGTTTTCTCCAATCGGATACCGGCAATCTGGGTCGTCACCATCAGGTTGATGGCCACCGGCGGGGTAAACTGGCCGACGGCAATATTCATCGCCAGCAGGATGCCGAACCATACCGGGTTCCAGCCAAAATGTTGCATCAGGGGGATCAGTATCGGCGTGATGATCAGGTAAATGGAAATGGCATCCAGCAGCATGCCCGCCAGCAGTACCAGCACCATGATCAGTATCATCAGCACCCAGCCCTGATCCGACAACGACAGCATCGACTCGGCCAGATGGGTGAAGGTGCCGAGGGTAGTACCGGCCCAGGCGAAGATGCCCGCCAGCGAAATGATGATCATCACCACGCCCGAAACCATGCCTGCCTCGCCGAGCATGCCCCAGACATCCTTCAGGCTGAGCTGGCGATAGACGAAAATACCCACGATCAGACCGTAGGTCACCGCCACTACCGCGGCTTCGGTCGGCGTGAACAGACCGGACCTTAGGCCACCCAGGATCAACACAGGCGCAAACAGCGCCGGCAATGCCTTGATAAAACTCTCTTTCAGGTTCGGTCGTTCACCCTGGCTCGGATCTTCCCAGCCGTTGCGTTTGGCCAACCACCACACCGGCAGCAGCAACGACATTCCCGCCAGCAGACCAGGAAACAGACCGGCGGCGAACAGTGCCCGCAAATCCACCCCCGGTACCACAATCGAATAGAGGATCAGGGCGATCGACGGCGGGATCAGGATGGCGGTAGACGATGCCGAGGCGATCAGCGCCGCCGAAAACGGCCTGGGATAACCGGCCCTGGTCATGCTGGGCAGCATCACCATGGCCACGGCGGCGGCGTCCGCCGGGCCCGAGCCGCTCATGCCACCCATGATCAGACAAACCAGCACCACCACCAGCCCCAGGCCGCCGTGACGCGGGCCAATCAGCGCCTGGGCAAAGCGCACCAGGCTGGCCGCTACCCCGGCGCGCTCGAAAATAAGTCCGGTAAGAATAAACAGCGGTATCGCGATCAACGGGTACTTGGCGATGCTGTTGTAGGTATTGGTACCCAGGGTCGCCAGCATGTCCGGCGACAGGCCGACCACAATGCCGGCGGCACCACCCAACCCTAGTGCGAACGCCACCGGTACACCCAGCAGCATGGCACCGCCAAACACCAGCAACATCAGGAGATCAGGACTCATGAGTACCTCCTGCTTGCAGGCAGACTCGGCAGCGTTCCATCATGCTCTGAGTCAGACGCCAGATAATGGCCAGGCACAGCAGCGGCAGCCAGATCAAGTAAATCCAGGTGGGATAGCCTAGGCCGGGGGACAGCGACTCCCAGCTATATTCCTCCCAGGTCAGCAAGGCGCCGTACCAGACCACCAGGCCCAGCAACAGCACGCTGGCCGCCCACTGCAACACATACAGCACCGGGCGCAGGCGAACGGGCAGCCACTCCTCCACCAGTTCGATACGGATATGAACATGGCGGCGGGCAGCCACGGCGGCGCCGGCAAAGGTCAGCACCACCAGCAGAAACACGGAAAACTCTTCGGTAAAGGCAAAGGACGCATCGGTGGTGTAGCGCACCACCACATTGCCCAGGCTGATTACACAAACAGCCAGCAGGGCAAGGGCCGCCAGCCAGCGCTCGGGCCGGGCATCGGGGGCAGATTTTGACATGGGTACAACTCTTGACAGGAGGTTCAACGTAACGAATTCGGCCCGGCGTTGCCGCCGGGCCAGATAAAAGAGTGTTAACGTGCGGCGATGGCCGCCTGGGCTTCGGCAACCAGTTCGGCACCAATACGCGGGATCCACTTCTGATATACCTCGGCGGTGGCATCGACGAAAGCCTGATGCTGCTCGGGAGTCAGCTCGGTGACTTCGACACCTCGCTCCTTGATGGCGGCCAGGGTATCGCTCAGCTCGTTACGGGACTTTTCTATTTCCCAGGCACCGGCATCGACGGCCGCCTGCTGCAACAGCGTCTGGTCCTCTTCGGACAGCGACTTCCACACCTTCTTGTTCACGCCGAACACCAGCGGGTCTGCCATGTAATGCCACAGGGTCAGATAGCTCTGGCCTACCTGATCCACTCGTGCCACATCGAACACCGACAACGGATTTTCCTGACCGTCGATGGCACCGGTGGTCAGTGCCGGTTTGGCATCGGCCCAGCTCATCTGGGTCGGGTTGGCACCCAGGGTGCTGAAGGTATCCAGAAACAGCGGCGAGCCTACTACCCGTACCTTGAGACCCTGCACGTCTTCCGGGCCGTCGATGGTGTGCTTGGAATTGGACAGCTCGCGAAAGCCGTTTTCACCCCAGGCCAGCGGCATGACGCCTTTCTTGTCGATGGCGGTAAAGATCTTTTCACCGGAGCTGCCCTGGGTAATGGCGTCGATGGCCGCCTCGTCCGGCATCAGGAAAGGCAGCGAGAACAGGTTCAGCTCGGGTACCTGGGGTGACCAGTTGATGGTGGAGGCGACCGCCATATCGATGAGGCCACTGCGCATGGCAGAAAATTCACGGGTCTGGTCGCCGGATACCAGCTGCGCATTGGGATACACCTTGAGGGTGAGGCGCCCGTCGGAACGCTCATTGACCAGCTCGGCCCATTTTTCCGCCGCCTGTCCCCAGGGGAAGGCGTCAGACAATACGGTGGAAACGGAAAACTCGCGGGTTTCCTGGGCAAAAGAAGGAGTCGCAAGGGTCATGCCGAGGGCGGCAGTCAAAGCAAACGTCAGCGGTTTGATACGCATAAGAAGTCCTTTTGATGATGAGGGATCCATTCAGCCAGAAAGTAGATCCAACTGAGAACAAACGGAGGCAATAGTGAAATGAAGACGGTAAGCAAGTCAATCATCAATCCGGGTTAGAAGCCTAACCGCCGCTTCTCACCTGCACCACTAACGAATGAAAAAAGCCCCGCAACGGTGTTGCGGGGCTTTCGGTGTTCATAAGAAAATGCTTATTGAGCGACAGCCACCGGCGGACGCACACCCAGGCTGTGGCAGATAGCGTAGGTCAGCTCGGAACGGTTCAGGGTGTAGAAGTGGAAGTCCTTCACCCCTTCCCGGCTCAGTACCCGAACCTGATCCATGGCGATGCTGGCACCCACCAGATTACGGGTGTTCTGATCATCTTCCAGCCCTTCATAACGTTGGTGCATCCAGTTCGGAATGCGGACGTTGGAAAAACCGGCAAACTTGATCAGGGTCTGGTAGTTGGACACCGGCAATATGCCCGGCACAATTTCGGTGTCGATACCGATGGTCACGCAGCGATCGCGAAACCGCAGGTAGGACTCCACATCGAAGAAGAACTGGGTAATGGCCCGGTTGGCCCCGGCGTCTATTTTACGCTTCAGGCTGAGCAGATCGGCCTGGGCGCTTTTCGCTTCCGGGTGCACCTCGGGATACGCCGCGACCGAAATATCGAAGTCGGCTTCTTCCTTCAGCAGGCTCACCAGATCGGCGGCATACATATCCGGCTTTTCGATGCCCTTGGGCAGATCGCCACGCAAGGCCACGATCTGCCGGATGCCGTTGTTCCAGTAGTCCCGGGCGATGCCGCGCAGCTCGTCGCGGCTTGCATCGATACAGGTCAGGTGCGGAGCGGCAATCAGGCCGGTTTTATCCTGAATGTCCTTGATCACCTTGTGCGTTCTGTCCCGGGTGCCGGAGTTGGCGCCGTAGGTGACGGAGACAAACTTGGGCGCCAGCGTTTTCAGTCGTTCGATGGAGCTCCACAAGGTTTGCTCCATCTTCTCGCTGTTTGGCGGAAAAAATTCAAATGAGACGTTAATATCGCCATTCAGCTCGGACATTGACTGATTAAGCGCTTCTACATGACGCGCGCTGTGAAAACCCATGTTTATCTCCTGACAACTTAAATTAAAACCATTCCTTTATGCCCAGGCTTCGGCATAGGCCTTGCGCAATTCCTGCGTGACCGCCACCATGTTAGCCAGGGCTGCACGGGTTTCTTCCCGGTTACGAGTCTTGAGACCGCAGTCGGGGTTAACCCAGATACGCTCACTGGGCAGACGAGCAATGGACTCGATGATTTCGTTGAACCCAGAATAACACATGTGTGTGTGGATCTGGGTACTGTCCGCTGCCTTGCCAATCCCCTCATATGAGCCGCGCCACCCCTGAGTTTGAGCGCATCAGCGGCCAGAAATGACAAAACTCTCGGTGGTACTTTGTAGCGTAGAAAACGGCCTATTCTCTCCGCGCTCTTCGCGACCCTAGAGACACTTAGACGTCTACATGGCTTCATATTTACACGGCCAGACATTCAGAGGCAAGGTTTTCTTCGTAAAAAGTGATAACCACTGATTTATTAGTATGAAAAAAGCATATTGAGAGCGGAGGAAGTCGATACGATGGCGAGGTCTACTGGAGGGGATAGGGATCGATAAGGAAAAAAAAGGCAGACCAAAGGGTCTGCCCAAAACACTGCCGAGGCTCAATGCCTCTCAACCCACATTGCAAATTACTTAGAAGCGGTAACCCAGGCCAACCATCAGGCCGATGGGATCGATGTTGGCGGTATCAACATAGTTGCCGTTAACAGACACGTCGGTGTCGATGTCCATGTACCAGATGGAGCCGTTTACAAACAGGTTATCGGTCACGTCCATATCCACACCGGCTTGAGCCGCCAGCCCCCAGGAGTCATCGGCTTCTACATTCGCATCAATAGCTTGCAGATCACCACGAGACTCCTCATCGAAGAAGAAGGTGTAGTTGATGCCGGCGCCAATATAGGGACGCACCTTGCTCTGGGCGTTGCCGAAGTAGTACTGGGCCATCAGGGTCGGCGGCAGGTGCTTGACATTCGCCACTTCGCCTGAGCCTTTAAGGCTTACACCATGTGAAAACGGCGTCGCAGCCAGCAATTCCACGCCCCAGTTGTCGGTAACCATATAGGAAAAAGTCAGGCCCAGTTGAGTGTTTGAATCAACGTCAAAAGTGTCTTCTGAGTCTGTAGTAGGAGCAACTGTCATGGCTCCGCCACGAACCAGAATATCACCGGCCTGGTGAGCAAAGGCGGAAGGGGCCATCAGGGCGGCGGCAACCAGTAAAGCGACTTTTTTCATATTCGGTCCTTAAATATTTATGCTGGGAAGTTTCAACTGGGGCCAGTCTGCCGTATTTGGTGCGGAACTTTTTTGATTTAACGCAAACTAAGGTCGGTTTTTAACAAAGCCGGGAACTTTTTCATATTCGCTGAAAATAGCCCGCACCGCCGCTGGCTAAAGCAGTTGTATTGGGGTATATCTTAGTGATCGGGTTCAGGCAGCGCTTTTGGCGTTGCCTGCTTTTTTATGGAGGTTTATATGGCCCAGTTGCCACCTATTACTGTATCTACTTTAGATCTGGCCCGGCTCGAGGCCTTGCTTGAAAAGCAGCCCGACTCGGAGGCTGTCAGACGGTTGGAGAATGAACTTGATCGGGCCAAGGTAGTCGCACCCGCCGAGGTGCCGGACAATATAGTGACCATGAATTCCATCATTACCTTTACCATGGCCGGCAGCAAAGACTCCTTTACCAAGACGCTGTGCTACCCACGGGACATGGATGGTGCCAAAGAAAAAATTTCGGTACTGGCGCCCATCGGCGCGGCTCTGCTCGGCCTGGCGATTGGCCAGTGCATCGAATGGCCCGGACCTAACGGCAAGACGCTGCAGGTGACCATTACGGCCATCGACTACCAGCCGGAGCGTGCTGGCGATTACCAGTCATAAATAGAAAAAGGCGCCGTTGATGCGCCTTTTTCTATTTACAGGCAACCAAAAGCAATACCACTCTTGCTCGCCATGGCTGCCCGAGGCATGCTGACTCTCCCCGGGCCCTAATTCCAGACTGAATGAACCAGCTTATTAACAGCGTCCTGTTTTCCATTTCCATTACCGGCCCTATCTGCCTGCTGTTGTTGCTGGGTATTGGCCTGCGCCGCAGCCAAATGATGAATGAAGGCTTTATCGACGGAGCCAGCAAGCTGGTCTTCAATATCGCCCTGCCGATGCTGCTGTTTACCAGCATAGCGCAAACCGACTTCAGCCAAATGGCCAGTCCTTCGCTCATTCTTTATGGCATGGCGGCAACGCTGCTGGCCTTTGTATTGCTGGAGTGGCTGGCCATTCGCATGACGCCGGACAAGCGCGTACGCGGCATTCTGGTACAGGGCGCCTTTCGCGCCAATATGGGCATCGTGGGTCTGGCCTACGTTAACAATGCCTATGGCAGCCAGGGGGTGGCCGCCGCCGCCATGTACGTGGCCTGCCTGACCATACTGTTCAATATTCTGGCGGTGATCACCTTGAATCGCAGCCTGAATCAGGGCGGAAGCCCGCCGATAAGAAAGATACTCCTGGGGATCATCAAAAATCCGCTGATTATCGGTATTGTCGCCGCCCTGCCCTTTGCCGCCAGCGACTGGACGGTGCCGGAAACGCTGATGAAGACCGGCCAGTACCTGGCACAGATGACGCTGCCGCTGGCATTACTGTGCACCGGCGCCAGTTTGAGTCTGAAGGGTGGCAGCGCAGAGAACAGACTGCTGCCTGGCGTTACCCTGCTGCGGTTACTGGCGATTCCCGCCCTGATTACCCTGGGCGGTTATCTGGTCGGTTTTCGTGATGTTGAACTGGCCATCCTGTTTTTGATCAACGCCTCGCCCACCGCCGCCGCCAGCTACGTCATGGTGCGCGCCATGGGCGGCAATGCGGTGCTGGCCGCCAATATCATCGCGGTCACCACCCTGGGCTCCCTGCTGAGCACCAGTCTCGGCGCCGCCCTGCTGAAGGGGATGGGCTGGTTTTAAACACGACCGTATGCAACCCGATTCCGGCTGGGTTATGGTTGCCGTAATGCACACAAGTAGAGCCAAATATCATGTCGAGAGAAAAAGCCCTGACGCTGGAGGCATTGCGCGTGCTCGACGCCATCGAGCGCCGAGGCAGTTTTGCCGCCGCCGCCGATGAATTGGGCAAGGTGCCCTCTGCACTCAGCTATACCATGCAGAAACTGGAAGACGAGCTCGATCTGGCGCTATTCGATCGATCCGGCCACAAAACCCAGTTTACCCCGGTTGGCCGGCTCGTGCTGGAGCGGGGACGACAGCTGCTGCAGGCGGCCAGCCGCCTGGTGGAAGATGCCCGCGCACTCGAACTGGGCTGGGAAACCCAACTCACTCTGGCCATCGACGCCATCATGCCCAGCCAGCTGCTGTTCCCCGTGCTGGACGCCTTGTCGCAACAGACAGATACCGATATCAAACTGGCCCACGAAGTGCTGGCCGGTACCTGGGAAGCGCTGGAAACCGAGCGGGCCGATATGGCCATTACCCCCCTGCGCAACGATGCCATCGTCAGCCCCGGCATCAAGACTCAGTTTCTGTACCGGGAAACCTTCATCTACGTGGCTCATCCACAGCATCCCATTCATCGGGAAACAGGACCGCTGACCGAAGAGGTATTCAGCCGTTACCGCGCCATCGCCGTGGCAGACAGTGCCCGCTTCAAGCCGCCGCTGACCTTCAGGTTATTCGACAAACAATCGCGACTGACCGTCGGTACCATGCAGGACAAGATCATTGCCCTGAAAGCCGGACTCGGTATTTCATCGGTGCCGCAATCCTGGCTGGGAGACATGCTGGAACGAGGAGAGTTAAAGGAAGTAGCGGGAAGCAGCAGAGAGACGACCGACGTGGTACTGGCCTGGCGAAGAGATGCTATGGGCAAGGCCAAGAGCTGGTTGATTCGCCAGATCCCGACCCTGTTCCATCAGAGTAAATAGCGGCTCAGCCTCGGTTTAAACGGGGCAAATAACGGCCCAACCAGGCAAGCACCGCATCAAACACACCGGTGTGCATCAGCCAGGCCATGCCAAAGCAGGCTACCGAAAAAGCGCCTACATAAATATCGCTCCACCAATGTGCACCTCCCATTACCCGGGGCGCAGAGAAAACCACCACAAATACACAGCCCCAGAGTCCCGCCTTCCACGATAGAAAACGCCAGACAAAGGCGGTAAAGATCATCAACATCAGGCCGTGATCGCCGGGAAAGCTGTCACCGGAGGCGTCTTTGGTCTTGAAGCCTGCCAGCTCGGTCAGGCGGAAAACGTTCTCGAAGGTCAGGGTGGGGCTCGGTCTTTCCACCGGAACGGCACGACCCAGCTGGTTAAGCCCGACCGCCGTCAGCAGCATCATCAAACCGATAATCAACAGCTGGCGCTTTTGCTCCGGGCCGGCTCCTCGATAATAGCTGTAGTACAGCACGCCCATTGCCAGCAAGGCCACCCCATCGAAGGCTCGGTTGTTGGCAATGGCAACAGCCGTCACCCAACCGTCACTGACGCCGATCTTGTCGTTAAAATAATAAAAAATGGCCTTGTCGATATCGAACCAGAAGCCATGATTCGGTAACCAGAACCAGCTGCCCAGCACGGCGATTGCCACCAGATTCCAGAACACCAGTTTATTGTATTGAATCGGCATAGCGCCCCCTTTGTAATAAGGCGAGCATTGTACGGAATTTCACTGAGACTTTGCAGCTACTAAGCGCCGAAACGGCCGGGTTAAATGGAATGACGCACCTTTCGCACATTCACCGGCAAGAAAGTTAAATAACCGGTCTCCAGACAAGGTCATTCGTGACAAAGGCCATAGCAGACTCCCTGCACCCGTGCGGCCAAATGACCTTGGTACACGGGAGCCTGCTCTCGGTCCGAACTCTGTCTCACAATCAGCAGCGATGAGTTAAGGTCACCCGGAAGATGAATTTACGTTATTCCTTCTTGAAGAGTCCGCTTATAAAGTTACCGTATGACAGGTCAGTACTTTCCTCTTTTTCCTCGCTTTCAACGGTGCAGTTTATTCCTTCTCCTGCATAGCGTGCAAAGCAGTCGGCCAGGAGTGTCGTCACCTTGGCGCTCAGGCCTGCGTCTTCAGCCAGAGCAATAACCTGATGGTAATAACCGGGCGGCCGACCATAGTCGTCAAATATGTCGAGCAGTGGCAACACCTGTCGCTGATTGTTACTGTCTCTCTTCTCCGTCAACAATCGAGTCTTTTCGATATGCATCATCAAGGAGGGATATTCCCCCTTCAAACCAAGCTGCAGGTTTTGCTCCATGCTGGATGTTTTCCCCTGAGCAGAACGTAACTCATAGTAGGATTGTCTGACAAAGTTCTGGTGCCGGGTGTGCACATTGACGGCGTCCCGAATACTGCGTTCGCCAGATGCCAGCTCTCCCCTGGTCATGGATTCTCTAGCATCGACGATATGCTGCAAACCACGCCATATATTGTCTGTTTGTCGACTTTTGCTGATTTGTTGCCATTGACGACGTTCCTGACCGGGACTGGAAGCATCGGGATAGTGTTTATCGGCGTAGTCGAGCAGCATGTTATAACGATCCTCGGCCGAGTCATGATCCTTGTTGAAACGACTCAGCAAGGAATCCATCTTACCGGCGGATTTTTCAAGCACCCCGCTCACCGTCTCGCCGAAGGGAATGCTTTCGGCATTCAAATTGACGGATTCCAAGGCATTTTTAACAAGTTCGTTATCACTGGACTGCCGCTGCTTGTTCATTTCCTCCCAGGAGGTCAACTTGTCCAGCAGGGTAAACATGGCCTCACTGTTGTAACCGGCTGCCATCATCAAATCCAGCCCCAACTTGTCGGCTTCTTCTTCCTGCCTCCGCGTCCACCCTGGATTAATAAAACCATCCGAGACCATCAAGGCCGTAAATGCATTCTCTATTCGACGCTCATCTTCACTGCGGATGACTCCCGCATCATTACTTTTAAGATTGGCAAACAGCGTCGCCGCCACCACCGCTTTTTTCTGGAATTTTACGAAAACATCGCTGCTGTTATGATTACGTATGGTGTGGGCCAATTCGTGAGCCAGTAGTGCGGCCAGCTCATCGGTGGTGTCCAGATCCTTTAACATGGCATAGGGAATATAAATATTGCCGTCGGCACTGGCTCGAGCACCCAGAGCCGTATCCGCGAACAAATAGACTCGGCCGGGAAGATCACTAATACCAGAGGCCTGTTTCAGTTTCTCCAACTGCTCGTTAATATAGGTCTCTGCTGCAGGGTGACTAATCAGTCCCAGCCCGAGACTTTGATTACGATAGCGATCCTGCTCTTCCCCAATGCCGAGAAGACCGCTGGAATATTGCTTGCCGGTTTGAGACAGCAGCGTTTTATCCGCATTCAGGCGACTGGGCAGTACGCTAGAGCTACATCCCGCCAGCAACATGGTAATGACAACAAGAGCTGAAGTTGACCGCCTCATTTGCATTCTCCATTGCCGAGTCCGCGTGTCGCAGCATCAAGATTGGCAGCCAGCACATTTTTACAGGAACTGTTCAATTCATAGGTTCGATCTGTACGAACCATTCTTTTTTTTATTGAATAGCGCTCATTTTCAATCTCCACAACATAGTGCCCACTCGGTTTTACTTCGAGTATATTCAACGGTAATTCAAGCGTTCCGGTATCCACCTTCTTCACTCGCTCAAGGCTGACAGGGTCAAACAGATTTATTTGTGCCCGTCTGAATTCCGTAATCTTGATGACATCACTCGCCTGTGCGGCCAGCATTGTCAGTGAAAGCATCAGAAATATGGTTATTCTCCGCACTGCGCACTCCTTCCTGTGGTTGATAAAATCGGTATAGACGTTTTGGAAATGAGGTGATGCGTTCGACCAGGCTGAGACGCTCCAGCACGATACCCGCACCAAAAATTTCGATGAAGCCCGCCCAGGTCGCCACCGATAAATCAAGCAGGCTGAATTGTATCCAGCACACCAGGGTGACATAGAATAAAATGGCCAGCCAAAAACGAAGAGTCGGGTAAGACTGGCGGACTCGGCTGACTGCAAAGCCACACAGCCGCCCGAAGAAAGTCGGATAACAGAGGTAATCGTTATCTTCATGCTGGGAGTCTTCGTTGTTTGTTTTGCGAAAACACACGAAACAGGCAATCGGCAGCAGCAAAAAAAACTGCAACCATGGCAGCGATAACCCTTCCATACCGTCAGGCCAGCGTGGAGTAGCCGCCTTGAACTGCTCTCCCCACGTCAGCAGGTTGTCCAGCGCCATGGCGTGATAATAGGCGCCCGGAAGAATTTCCCGGGTCGGAGTAAATACCACATCCTGAATACCGGTCAGGCTGGCACCGTAAACGACAACTCTGTCTTTCAGATGATCATCCAGCTCGGCAAGGGCTTCATCTTCGGTACGGCCGACCGGGTTGATAAGATCCCGGACAAAAACGGTTGTTGAATAAGGTACCGGCGTTTCGACTTGTGTGAAACCTCGTAACAAGCTGTCGAGAAAACAATCATCCTGTGCCGTATCTGATGTCATCCAGGCCTGATTACGAATATTATTTTTCGTGCCCCAGAAGATATCCATGTCTCCACGAGATTCTGTATTCTCGAGCCCATGATTCAAGTTGTTGACGATCGCGAAAGCCGCCGATGGCAGCTCGTTATTACCCTGCGTATAGGCCCGTGCAACGAAGTCCATGGGATCCATAACGATTTGAGGTGATACGGGAATTACCAACCCGGCCAGCTCCGGCCAGAAATTATTCAGCCATTCCTGCGACGGTGCCGAAAGGTATACTTCAATTCCGGCTGCCCGGTAGTTTTTCAGCACATGAACCAGCTCTCCAGCGCCGGGCTTGAGCTGGTTCATCCAATAAAAATCGATAAACAGAGCCCGTGGTTGATGAACCAGCAGATCATCCAGAATTGAAGCATGAAAAGAGTAAGGCGCGGGCCATTGTCCCCGCAGAACGGCATCGACTATCTCATCCGTCAGAAGCAATACCACAACTTCATCCTGCCGGGTATCAGGATAAATCCAGTGCCCCGCCTGGGTATTGATAAGATCCTGGACATACTTGTCCAGGTGCTCACCGAAACCGAAAGGCGAAACAACCAGAACTGCCCACATCAATAATGTCAGCAGAAACGCATGAAACAGACGCCGAATCCAATTGGTCAGTTTGAGCAGCTCCCTTGCCAATACGTGCCCCCTTGTGTGTTTACCACTACATAAGCGTCAAAATCTGACGCAACCTTCGGATTATACCCATACGGAGCCTTGATACAAATCCGATTGCCATCACTTTAAACAACCAGGTTTTTAGACCAACGTAAGTAAAAATATGATTTGTTTAGAACTGGACACGAGAGGCAACAGAGTCAGCTCCCACAGGCGACGCCGCAGCAGAGGGGCGGATTAAGGGGGATCCACTCCAGCGACCATCACATAACAGGTCAACAAAGGCTCCTGCAATGCTGGCACTCCCGCCAGCCTTCGGCGGTCGGACGTCATGTGTTTGAGCGTACATGGGGCGAGCGTGCCTCGCCGTGACGAATCGTTTCAGCCTGACCGCGTATCCAGTGAATGCTTGTAGCTGGCTGAAACGGTGAGTGTCATTCAATTGCAGCGTGTCGGTGGACTCGCCCCTTCGTTCGACCTTTATCGGGGCAGCCAAACAGATCAGTTAGTTTTCCAGATTGCTACAAAATGGTCACGGTTTGGTCACGAGAAGGGATTTGACGGCATGGGAAAGGATGAATTTACCGAACGACAGACAGCAAAAAGCCCTGCTCGTTAGAGCAGGGCTTTTGAATAATGGCGGAGTGGACGGGACTCGAACCCGCGACCCCCGGCGTGACAGGCCGGTATTCTAA